>NZ_PVZN01000027.1 GCF_003024385.1 Pseudomonas sp. BBP2017 | reverse complement strand
GATCACTTCGACGTCTACTTCTGTCACCGCAAGCTGAGAACCATCGATTTCAACAACCCGGATGGCAAGCGATAATGTGTCAACCATGTCCCCGTACATGTGTCAGCGATGTCTCCGGTCCATACACAAGAAAAAAGTAGGCCGCCGTAAGGGCGGAAGGGGCCGGCAGCGGCGCCACATTGAATGGATAAGCTCGCAGCCTCAAATCCCAGCCCAGCCCAGCCCAGCCCCAGGATCATACTCCCTGGGATTTCGTGAGGAACCTTTTTATGCTGCCGAAATAACCACAACCCTGTAAGAGCCGTCCTCCACAGGGCCGACACCACCTCAGTACAGATTCGGCTCCATCTCAAGCCTGACGCCAAAGCGCTCAAGAATATCAGCCTGGATTTTCTGCGCCAGCTGATGCAACTGCAGGCCAGTGGCCTGACCATAATTGACCAGTACCAACGACTGCAAACGGTGCACCCCTGCATCGCCTTCACGGTGGCCCTTCCAGCCCGCCTGCTCGATCAGCCAACCCGCTGCCAGTTTCATCTGCCCGTCAGCCTGTGGATAAGCCACCAGCCCCGGATACTGCAGACGAATCTTGTCGGCCAGCACAGCAGCGACCACCGGGTTTTTGAAAAAGCTCCCGGCATTGCCGAGCTCGACCGGATCGGGCAGCTTCTCCCGGCGAATACTGCAAATTGCATCACTGACATTCTGCGCCGTCGGCTGATCGATGCCCTGCTCGCTCAAGCGCTGACGTACCGGCCCGTAGTCCAGATGCGCATGCATGACGCGACTCAAGGCAAAGCGCACCCGCAGAATCAACCAGCGCCCTGGATGCTGCTTGAACAGACTGTCACGGTAGGCAAACTGGCACTCTTCCAGATCAAAGTCGTGCAACTCGCCGGTCTGGCGATCCAGTGCGGTCAGCCCGACGAAGACATCCTTGATCTCGACCCCGTAAGCACCAATGTTCTGCATCGGCGCAGCACCGACGGTACCGGGAATCAGGCTGAGGTTCTCCAGACCCGCCAGGCCTTGCGCCAGACTCCACTGCACGAACGGATGCCAAGGCTCCCCCGCCTCGGCTTCGACAATAGCCTGCTGCCCATCATCAGCCAGAATGCGCAGGCCACGACTGGCCATGCGCAACACCAGCGCCTGCACATCCGCGGTCAACAGCAGATTGCTGCCGCCACCGATGACCAGCACCGGAACCTTGCGCTGCCTGGCGTCGGCCAGGGCCTGTCGAACTTCGGCATCGTTGTGTGCTTCGGTAAAATACCGCGCCCTGACATCAATACCGAAGGTGTTGTACGGCTTGAGCGATACCTGCTCCTGCCACTGATCGCTCATAGACGCCCCTTGAGTTCGATAACCAATTGGCGACAAGCAACCTCGATCAGATCAAGCACCTGCTCGAAACCTTGCTCACCGCCATAGTAAGGATCCGGCACTTCATCCAGCGCCCCCTCATAGCGACGCAGGAACAGGTCCAGCTCGGCTTTTGCCCCGACGGGTTGCATGGACCGCAGATGGCCAAGGTTGCTCTTGTCCATCGCCAAGATCAGGTCATAGTCATTGAAGTGCACGAACTTGACCTGCTGCGCGCGCTGCTGCGACAGGTCATACCCGCGCAATTGCGCGGCGCGGCGGGTACGGCTGTCCGGCTGCTTGCCGACATGCCAGTCACCGGTGCCGGCCGAGGCGACTTCGATCAGCTCACCCAAGCCTTCGGCCTGAAGCTGGTGGCGCAACACGCCTTCAGCAGTGGGTGAGCGGCAGATGTTGCCGAGGCAAACAAACAGAACCCGCATCAGGCCTCCAGAATGCGCCGTACGCGCTCCAGGTCCTCAGGGGTATCGACACCAACCGGTGGTGCCTCGATAGCATCGGCAACGTGAATACGTACGCCATGCCAAAGCGCCCGCAACTGCTCAAGCGACTCGGTCCGCTCCAGCCAGCAAGGTCCCCAGGCGACGAAGTCCTGCAGAAAACCCGCACGGTAGGCGTACATGCCGATATGCCGACGATAAGGCACGCCTTCTGGCAAGGTATCGCGGTTCTGGGCAAACACATCCCGCGCCCAGGGTAATGGCGCCCGGCTGAAGGTCAATGCCAGACCATTGCAGTCGCTGACCACTTTGACGGCATTGGGATTGAACACGGCGGTGACGTCGCTGATCGGTTCAGCCAGGGTCGCGATGCCAGCTTCGGGATGCGCCGCAAGGTTAGCCGCCACCTGATCAATGATGATCGGTGGAATCAGCGGCTCATCGCCCTGGACATTGACGACAATGGCGTCCGCAGCCAACCCCAGCTGGGTGGCCACTTCGGCCAGTCGGTCGGTGCCCGAATCATGCTCTTCACGGGTCATCAGTACTTCAGCGCCAAAGGACTCGCAGACCTGGTAGATACCGGCATCATCGGTGGCAATCACCACGCGACTGGCACTGCTCTTGCGTGCCTGCTCCCAGACGTGCTGGATCATCGGCTTGCCGGCAATCGGCAGCAACGGCTTGCCCGGCAGACGGGTGGAAGCCAGTCGCGCCGGAATCACCACAGTGAAAGTCAGGCTCATTTGTCCAGACGCTCGTCATCGGTCAGGGTACGGGCCTCGCTTTCGAGCATCACCGGAATACCGTCGCGAATCGGATAGGCCAGGCCTGCGCCCTTGCTGATCAGCTCGGTCTTGTCGGCGCTGAGTTTGAGCGGGCCTTTGGTGATCGGGCAGGCCAGGATGTCGAGCAATTTGGTGTCCATGGATATTCCTCAGGCCAGTGGCCGGAAAAAGAAAAGAATCAGGGCGGCGATGGCGCCTGCAGCAATCGCTCAAGCTGGCCGTCGAACCAGGCCACGAAAGCCGGCGAAGGCACAGCGTCAACTGCCAGGTACCACCAGTCATCAGTTGCAAAGGCACGGCATTTGACCGCGTCTTTCTCGGTCATGACCAGCGGCAGCGCAGGGCTGAAGCTCAGGGCCTGAGCGCTGTACTCGGCATGATCGGCAAAAGGATGCGGCACAGGCCGCCAGTTTAGCCCCTGCAGGGTATTGAAGAAACGTTGCGGGTTGCCAATGCCGGCAACCGCGTGAACCGCCTGATCCGCCGGAAAGTGCTCCACGCCCACGCGCTCGCCACTGCGCAGGTTGACCAGCGCGGTTGGCTTGAGAGCAAACGCATAGCCATCGTCACGATCGACCGTAGCGCCGTTGTAGAGCAATGCGTCCACCTCCTGCAGGCGCTCTACCGGCTCGCGCAGTGGCCCAGCGGGCAAACAGCGGCGATTACCCAGGCCCCGGGCGGCATCGATCAACACCAGCTCCAGGTCACGGGCCAAGCGGTAGTGCTGCATACCGTCGTCGCACAGGATCAGGTCCAGTGGCTCGCTAGCCAGCAAGGCCTGCACGGCGCGTGAACGGTCCGGGTCGATCATCAGCGCTACCCCGCTGCGCTGGACGAGCAGCAGTGGCTCATCCCCTGCCTCGACCGCGCTTTGTTCAGCACGCACCCGCCAGGGCAACTGCGGCGGCTTGGCGCCATAGCCACGACTGACCACGCCGACGCGCAGGCCTTGCTCGCGGCAATGCTCGATCAGCCAGAGAATCATCGGTGTCTTGCCGGTGCCGCCAACGGTGATATTGCCCACCACGATCACCGGCACCGGGGCACGGTAAGGTTGACTCTCGCCACTGAGGAAGCGCGCGCGCTTGCGCAACACAATTCGGCGATAGAGGGCTTCGAGCGGGCGCAGCAGCCCCAGGGCTGGATGACCGGTGTACCAGGCATTGAGCAGACGATCGGCGAAGGCCATCAAGGTGTTCCTTGGGCAGCCTCGACCGTGGTCATGCGCAACTGGCTGAAACCGAGCTTGCCGGCCGCATCCATGGCAGTGACCACCGCCTGGTGCGGGGTCTTGCCATCGGCGCTGATCGACAACGGCAGTTTGGTGTCACCGGCAGATTCTTTCTGCAGGGCTTCGGTCAGCGTCGCCAGATCGCTCTTGGGCAACAGGTTGTTGTTCAGCGAATAGACACCATCGGCGCTGATGGTGATCTCCAGTTGCTTGTGCTCGCTGTCGGGTGCGGGCGCACCGCTGACAGACTCCGGCAGTTCGACCCGCAGCTGGGTTTCGCGGGTAAAGGTGGTGGTCACCACGAAAAACAGCAACAGGATGAACACGACGTCGATCAATGACGCCAGGTTGATGTCCACGGTCTCCCGTGCCTTGCGCCGGAATTTCACGCCTTGCCCTCGGCCAGGTCGACGTCACGGTCGCCCTGCACCACTTCGACCAGCTTGATCGCCTCCTGCTCCATGCCGACCACCAGTTCGTCGATACGGCGTTGCAGGAAGCGGTGGAAGAACACCGACGGAATACCGACCATCAGACCGGCTGCAGTGGTGATCAACGCCTTGGAGATACCACCCGCCAGCACGGCGGCATTAGCGGTCATGCCGGTACCCATGAACGCACTGAAGATATCGATCATGCCCAGCACGGTACCGAGCAAACCGAGCAACGGTGCCATGGCGGCAATGGTGCCCAGGGCATTGATGTAGCGCTCCAGCTCGTGAATCACCCGGGCAGCGGACTCTTCAATGCACTCCTTCATGATCTCGCGGCCATGACGGGAGTTGGCCAGGCCGGCTGCGAGGATCTCGCCCAACGGCGAATCGGCGCGCAGGGCCTTGAGCTTGTCACTGGTCAGCTGCTTGTCTTTGATCCACAGCCACACCTGCCCCAGCAAGTGCGGCGGGGTGACCCGGCTGGCACGCAGGGTCCAGAGACGCTCGGCGACGATAGCCATGGCAGCGATGGAGCTCAGAATGATCGGCAGCATCATCCAACCACCGGACTTGACCAATTCCCACACAGTTAGCATCCCCTTGAAAAAGTCCGCCACTCTACCATAGGACCCTTGGACGCTCATCTGCCGAAGGTCGTCAACTCGGGTCACGCCAGAAGCGCCGCTGGCTACGCAACCCCAGTGGCTCGCCGAAAGCCCCCAGGCGCAGGCGTAGCGCGCCGTGCACGGCACTGTCAAAGGCTTCGATGCCATTTATCCGGTAGCGTTTCATGACTTCGGCATGGGGATGGCCGAATGCGTTGTAGCGGCCCCTGGAAATCAGTACGCCACGCGGCGCCGTGGCTGCCAGTAAGGCCTGGCTGGATGAGGTTCGGCTGCCATGGTGTGGCGCTTGCAGCCAGTCGAGCCGGGTGGCCTGCCAGTCAGCGAGCCAGGCCTGCTCGCCAGCGGCATCGAGATCGCCGGCAAGCAACAACCGCTCACCCCCCGCCTCGACCAGCAGTACGCAGGAGTCCTGGTTGCTGTCGCGGGCACCCTGCCATTGCCAGACCGAAAAGTTCACGCCGTCCCACTGCCAGCGCTCGCCGCTGACACAAGGCTGCGCCTGCAGGCCGGGTGCCAGCCGCGCTGTTTCGCCGCCGCGCACCTGATGCACCGGCAAGCCGCGCTTGATCGCCAGGGCGCCACCAGCATGATCGGCATCGGCGTGGCTGAGCAACATCAGGTCGAGCTCGTTCACCCCCAGTTTGCGTAGCGTCGGCAGTACGATTCGTTCACCCAAGTCATGCTCGCCCAGTGCAGGACCGGCGTCATACAACATAGTGTGCTGCCGGGTGCGCAGCACGAACGCCAGCCCCTGACCGACATCCAGCTGCCAGACTTCCACCTGGCCGTGCGCTATCCGCTCACGCGGCGCAAAGGCCGCCAGCAGCAGCAATGGCCAGCCCAGCACGCGCATCGGCAAGCCACGGGGCAGTAACAGCAGCAATGCCCCCAGCCACAGCAATGCCCACAGTGGCCATGACAAAGACGCCGGTATCCACGCCGGCTGCCATTGGCCCAGGTGTCCAAGCAGACTGAACAGCACGTCAAGCAGCCCACCTGCCAGCCAGAGCAACCCTTGCCCCACAAACGGCAACGGCAGCAGCAGGGTTCCCAGCAATGCCAATGGCAGCACCGCCACGCTGATCCAGGGTACGGCAAACAGGTTGGCCAGCGGCGCACTGAGACTAACCGGCAGCCCCAGGGCCATCAACATTGGCAGCAATCCCAAGGCAATCAACCACTGCGCCCGTCCCCACGCCAGCCAGGGGCTCCAGGCCCCCAGCCGGCCACTGAAAGTGAACAGCAGCACCGCAACCGCGGCGAAGGACAGCCAGAAGCCCGGCAGAAGACTGGCCAGCGGCTCCCACAGCAGCACGGCATTGAGCGCCAGCAACAACGGCACCCCCACCCCCAGGTGGCGATAGCGCAAGCGCCAGAGCAGCACCACCACCAGCATCATGCAAGCGCGCTGTACTGGCACCTGAAAACCGGCCAGCAAGCCATAACCCAGCGCTGCGGCAAACGCTGCGCCACAGGCCCAGGGCAGCCAAGGCAAGGCCTGCGGCCAAAGCCCAAGCCGCGCCAAACCCGCGATCAGGCCATAGACCAGTCCGGCCAGCAGGCCGATATGCTGCCCGGAGATCACCAGCAAGTGCACCGTGCCGGTCGCCTGCAGCGTTTGCCAGCTGTCGCGGGCCAAGCCTGCACCATCACCCAGCACCAAGGCGACCAGCTCTGCCTCGCGCCCTTGGGCATCCACACCCGACAAGCGCTGGCGCAGCCCGTCGCGCCAGGCGCCCTCGGCAGGCGTCAGCCGCTCCCCGGCTTTGACGTTACCGGTGGCGCCAATACGCCGGGCCAGCAAGGCCGCCTCGCGATCCGCGCCATGAGGATTGAGCAAGCCATGGGGGCGTTTGAGGGTGACCGCCAGCCGCCAGCGCTCGCCACTGTTGACCTGCGGTCCGCCAAACCAGCTCAGTTGCATGCGCTGCGGCAACTGCGCGCGGCGAGATTGAGCGGCATCCAGTTCAAATCGAAGTGATCGACCATTTTGCGCAGGCAAGCCGACCACCCTGCCCTCCAGCCACACAGTACGACCATCGAGCGCAGGCGCCAGACGATCATCCAGCGCCTGCTGTGCCGATAGACAAGCCCAGGACAGGCCGAGCAGGAACAGACCGAATGGACGAACTCGCCAAGGCAGGCAACACAGCCCGATCAGGGCCATCAAAACGATGGGCCCGACCGATGGCAAAACCGGCAGGACACACAAACACAGCAGGCCCAGTGCCAGCGCTAACATCCCTGTGCGCATGGTTTACAGCTCCAGAACAAATCCACCCTTTGAGGATTAGTTCAGTGAGGCCGACAGCTCACTCAATAATTGTCACAAAGTCTGTAATGGGGGCTTTTTAGAATCCGTGCATACTTGCCTCCTTCACCTAGTCGAGAGCCTACATGCCGCGTCGTCTCTTCAAACGCTACATGCCCGACCCGACCAGCATCAGGGAACACAAATCCTTACGCTTTCTCGGCCGGCTGTTGCATGACCCGAACCTCTGGCACCTGAATCGTCATTCGGTGGCGCGGGCAATGGCTGTCGGCCTGTTCGCGGCATTCATTCCGGTGCCAATGCAAATGCTGCTGGCCGCCAGCCTGGCGATTCTGGTGCGTGGCAACATGCCAATTGCCGTCAGCCTGGTCTGGCTGACCAACCCGTTCACCATGCCGCCAGTGTTCTACTGCACCTACCAGATGGGCGCCTGGCTGATGCAAGTCCCAGCGAGAACCTTGCCGCAAGAGCTGACCTTCGATTGGATCACCGGCGAGCTGTCGACCCTGTGGCAGCCGTTTCTGCTTGGCTCGGTGGTCTGCGGCCTGTTGCTCGGTGCCCTGGCCTACTGCCTGACCATGCTCTATTGGCGCTGGTGGGTAGGCCGGCAGTGGCACCGGCGCAAGCGAAAGGTCTCAGCTACGCATTCCTCGCCCACTGACCAGTAGGCGCACGCAGCCGACATACAGCACAGCCGTGGCAATGAGCATGAAGCTGATGGCCACGCTGATGCGAATGTCCGAGACCCCGAGGATGCCGTAACGGAACGAGTTGACCATGTGCAGCACCGGGTTGGCCAACGATACTGTCTGCCAGAACGGCGGCAACAGGTTGATCGAGTAGAACACCCCGCCCAGGTAGGTCAACGGCGTCAGGACGAAAGTCGGAATGATCGAGATATCGTCGAAGTTACGTGCAAACACCGCGTTGATGAAGCCGAGCAACGAGAAAATCGTCGCGGTCAGCAACACCACCAGAATGGTCACGCCCAGGTGATGCACCTGCAGGTGAGTGAAAAACAGCGACAGCACCGTGACAATCACCCCCACCGCCAGGCCACGCAGTACCCCGCCGAGGGTGTAGCCGATCAGGATGGTATGCGGCGAAACCGGCGACACCATCAGCTCTTCGATCGAGCGTTGGAATTTACTGCCGAAGAAGCTCGAGACCACGTTGCCGTAGGAGTTGGTGATCACCGACATCATGATCAGCCCGGGCACGATGTACTCCATGTAGGTGAAGCCACCCATGTCGCCAATCTGCCGCCCAATCAGGTTACCGAAGATCACGAAGTACAGGACCATGGTGATTGCCGGGGGGAGCAGCGTCTGTGGCCAGATCCGGGTGAAACGCCGCACTTCGCGGTAGACGATGGTATTGAGGGCGACCAGGTTGGCGCTCAGCTCCGAACTCATACCGCCACCTTCGCCAGGTTTTTCTCGACCAGTGACACGAACAGCTCCTCAAGGCGGTTAGTCTTGTTGCGCAGGCTCTGCACTTCGATGTTCTGCAGCGCCAGTTGACTGAACAAACCGGTGACTCCCGCTTCGTTGCCCACGTTTTTGTCCACCTGGACTTCCAGGGTATTAGGGGTGATCAGTCGGCACGGGTAGCCGATCAGTTGCGGTGCCTGAAGCAGATCACCCTTGAGATCGAGCAGGAAGGTCTCCACATGCAGTTTGCCCAGCAGTGCCCGCATGCTGGTGTTCTCGACAATCGTACCGTGATCGATGATGCCGATGTGCCGGCACAGCTGCTCGGCTTCTTCCAGGTAATGGGTAGTCAGGATGATGGTGATGCCCTGCTGGTTCAGCTCGGTGAGAAAACTCCACATCGAGCGGCGCAGTTCGATATCCACACCCGCGGTCGGCTCATCGAGAATCAGCAGGCGTGGCTCATGGATCAGCGCCCGGGCGATCATCAGACGACGCTTCATGCCGCCCGACAGCGAACGCGACGGCACATCGCGCTTGTCCCACAGGCCGAGCTGGGTCAGGTACTTCTCGGCGCGCTCCTTGGCCACCTTGGCCGGGATGCCGTAGTAACCGGCCTGGGTCACGACGATGTCGAAGGTCTTTTCGAACTGATTGAAATTGAATTCCTGCGGCACCACGCCGATGCAGCGCTTGAGCGCGGCAGGCTGGCGATCGAGGTCGTTGCCAAAAATACTCACCGTGCCGCTGGTCTTGTTGACCAGGGTCGAGAGAATGCCAATGGTGGTGGACTTGCCAGCGCCATTGGGACCGAGCAAGGCAAAGAAGTCACCTTCGGCGACATCCAGGTCGATGCCCTTGAGGGCCTGGAAACCGTTGCCGTAGGTTTTGGTTAGCTGCCTTATGGACAGAGCAGAACTCATAGCGGGTCGCGTACCAGTTTGTAGGGTTCAAGACGCGACCGGACAGGCCGGCCGCAGTGAATATGACTATGGTGCGTGTCCAGGCCATACAAGTACAGTCATGCGTATCGATAATAACTATCAGGCTAACCGTAGTGATCAGCTCAGCGCGGTCATCACAGCCGCCTGATAGGCCGGGCGCTCCTGCAAACGCTCATACCATGCGCGCAGATGGCGCATTTCGGGACGCTCGATGGGCATCTCGAACCAGGCATAGGCGAAGCAGCCCAGCGGGATATCGCCCATGCCGAGCGTGTCGCCGGACAGGTAAGGCTTGTGCGCCAAGGCCTGGTCAGCGATCGACAGCAAGTGTGCGCAGGTCTTGTGTGCGGCATTGATCGCTACCCAGTCCTGCTGATCTGCAGGCGTGCTCAGGATGCCCCAGAACAACGGACGAAACGGTGTAGCCAGGGAAGAAGTCACCCAGTCCATCCATTTGTCCGCCTCGGCACGCTTGCGCGCATCAGACGCGTACCAACCCGATTCACTGCCGTACTGCGCCGACAGGTAGCGCACAATGGCATTGGACTCCCAGAGCACCAGGCCGTTATCTTCGATCATCGGCACCAGGCCATTGGGGTTGAGCGCGCGGTACTGGGGTTCGTTGACCAGGCCGAAGGCACCACCGGCATCGATCGATTCATAGTCCAGCCCCAACTCTTGCGCGCACCACAGTGCCTTCCTGACATTGGTCGAATTCTTCCGGCCCCAGATCTTGAGCATAACGTCGTCCTGATGAATGTGCGGTCTCCCAGTCTACCCCAGGCGCCCGCCCTGGCAATCGCCCACGCATCACAGCGAACTCCTGTACTCACAACCTGTCTTTGTTCTGACAAGCCGATTGTCGGATGCCGTCTAAGCTCTGATGGATCGCAGAATGCCCTTGGGTTTCACGGAGGAATCGATATGTTGCTGTTGTGGTTAGTGGTTCTGGTGATCGGTGGGGCCTATCTTGCCCACCGACGCATTGCCGCCGTGCCCGCGCTGGCTGCCATTGCAGCGTACGTGGCGCTAATGGGTATTTTCAGCCACGCACCCGGCTGGTTCCTGGTTATCCTCTGGTTGGTGCTGGCAGCCAAAGCCGCACTGGTATTGCTGCCGGAGCTGCGCCGCAAAGTCTTCAGCGGCCCCCTGTTCGCCTGGTTCAAGCGCACCCTGCCAGCGATGTCGCCAACCGAGCGCGAGGCCATCGATGCCGGCACCGTGTGGTGGGATGGCGAACTGTTCAGCGGCCGCCCGAACTGGAACACCCTGCTCGGCTACGCCAAGGCCGAGCTGACCGATGAAGAGCAAGCCTTCATCGACGGTCCCACCGAAGCCCTGTGCGCCATGGTCAGCGACTGGCAGATCGGCCAGGACCTGGACCTGCCGCCAGCAGCCTGGGAGCACATCAAGTCGCACGGCTTCTTTGCCCTGATCATCCCCAAGGAATACGGCGGCAAAGGCTTCTCGGCCTATGCCCACTCGCAGGTGGCAATGAAGCTGGCGACCCGCAGCGGCGACCTGGCCTCGACGGTCATGGTCCCCAACTCCCTCGGCCCGGCTGAACTGTTGCTGCACTACGGCACCGACCCGCAACGCCAGCATTACCTGCCGCGTCTGGCACGCGGCGAGGAGATTCCCTGCTTCGCCCTCACCGGCCCGCTGGCAGGCTCCGATGCTGGTGCCATGCCCGACACCGGAGTTGTCTGCAAAGGTCTGTGGCAGGGCGAAGAGGTCATCGGCCTGCGCCTGAACTGGGAAAAACGTTACATCACCCTCGGCCCGGTAGCGACCTTGCTGGGCCTGGCATTCAAGGCCTACGACCCGGAGCACCTGCTTGGCGAGGAAGAAGAACTGGGCATCAGCCTGGCGCTGATCCCCACCGACACCCCCGGTGTCGAGATCGGCCAACGCCACCTGCCGCTGGGCGCCGCGTTCATGAACGGGCCCAACAGCGGCAAGGACGTGTTCGTCCCGCTGGACTTTCTCATCGGCGGCCAGAACATGCTCGGCAAAGGCTGGATGATGCTGATGAACTGCCTGTCTGTCGGCCGCTCGATCTCCTTGCCGGCAGTGGGCACCGGCGCGGCCAAGTACACCAGCCTGGTCACCGGCCAGTACGCACGGATTCGCGAACAGTTCAACGTGCCGCTGGCGACCTTCGAGGGCATCCAGGAAGCCCTGGCGCGGATCGGCGGCAATGCCTTTCTGATGGACAGCGCCCGCCTGCTCACCGCCAAGGCCGTGGACCTGGGGGAAAAGCCCTCGGTGCTCTCGGCAATTCTCAAGTACCACCTGACCGAGCGTGGCCGCGAGTGCATTCAGCATGCCATGGACGTGCATGGCGGCAAGGCCATCATCATGGGCCCGAACAACTACCTGGGGCGCAACTGGCAGGCTGCGCCGATTTTTATCACCGTCGAGGGCGCCAACATTCTCTCGCGCAACCTGATGATCTTCGGCCAGGGCGCGATCCGCTGCCATCCGTTCGTGCTCAAGGAAATGGCCCTGGGCGCACGCGAAGACCACGACCAGGCGCTCAAGGAATTCGACCAACTGCTGATGCAGCATATCGGTTTTGCGGTCGGCAACGCCGCCAGTACCTTGATCCTCGGGCTGGGCCTCGGCCATTTCGAGAAGGTGCCGGGCGACGCCTTGAGCCAGGGCTACTTCCGTGCGCTCAATCGCCAGGCCGCAGCCTTCGCCCTGCTTGCCGACCTGTGCATGATGCTGCTCGGCGGCGAACTCAAACGCCGCGAACGCCTGTCAGCACGCCTGGGTGATGTGCTGAGTCACCTCTACCTGAGCTCGGCGGCGCTCAAGCGTTATCACGACCTCGGTTCGCCAGAGCACCTGCAGCCCCTGCTGAGCTGGGCCATGGAAGAAAGCCTGGGCCAGGCCGAAAAAGCCCTGGACCGGCTGCTCGACAACTTCCCCAATCGCTTCCTTGGCTACGCCCTGCGCCTGGTGGTGTTCCCGTTCGGCCGTCGGCATACCGGCCCGAGTGACGCGCTGGATACCGAAGTGGCGGCGTTGATCGGACGCACCAAAGGCGATCCGGCATTGGAAGAGCTGCTTGCCGGCTGCTATCGCCCGCAGGATGCCGATGACCCGGTGGGCGCCCTGCAGCAGACCAGCACCTTACTAGACGAGTGCGCCCCGCTGCATGAGAAGCTGCATCAGGCGCTCAAGACTGGCCAGGTCAGCCCGGCAGCAGGTGAATCGACAATTGATGCAGCCCTGCGCGCTGGTGTCCTTCAGGCCACCGAAGCACACACCCTGGAGGCCGCCGAAGCAGCCCGGCGCCGGGTCATTGATGTCGATGCCTTCAGCAAAGAAGAACTGCTGCCCAGCCCCGGCAAAATTCGTTAACGGCCGGGACATCGGCCGCTGGGGGCCGTATACTCCCGCGCCCGTTTTTGCTCAAGAGGACTGCCAGCATGGCTACCGATCGCCTGGAATATCATCTCGCCCTGCTTACCCACCTGCGCACCATTCTGGTCGCCCTGGGTGAGGCCGAACAGGTGCCGGAAGAAAGCCACGCGCTGTTCCTGGAGCGCTTCGACGACCTGATGCTGCAGATGCCCGTCGACCCCGAAAGCATCTACCTGGGTCAGGACCTGATGTGCCAGGTGATCCAGCGCTACCCGCAGGTCGCCCACCTGGTGCCTCGTGACCTGCTGTGGTTCTTCGGCGGCGACTGCCTGCATTACATGCCCGACGAAGAGCAACAGATGTACCAGACCCTGGAAGAGCGTCGCTATGAAGCCGAGCAGAACGACGAAGCGTTTGACTGGAACCAGGAAAAGCAACTGCTGAGCATGTCGGACGACGATAGCAAGCACTGAGTTGCAAAGGTGCGCAGGGCTGAAAAATGCCCTGCCGCGCAGAAGTCCCGATAAAAATCAGGACGAAAAAAAACGCCGTTCAACCGAACGGCGTTTCTTTGTTTGGAGCGGGAAACGAGACTCGAACTCGCGACCCCGACCTTGGCAAGGTCGTGCTCTACCAACTGAGCTATTCCCGCAAAATGAAGCAGCCGGTTGTACCGGACAGAAAAAAGGCCAACGACCTTCATTCCAACGCATGCAGTACTTGAATACTGCGACGCCAAATTTGGAGCGGGAAACGAGACTCGAACTCGCGACCCCGACCTTGGCAAGGTCGTGCTCTACCAACTGAGCTATTCCCGCATTGGCGTCCCCTAGGGGACTCGAACCCCTGTTACCGCCGTGAAAGGGCGGTGTCCTAGGCCACTAGACGAAGGGGACACACTACAACATTCACTCCCTACCGCGTTTCGCTGTGTGCTTTACGCTGCAAGTGGCGCGCATTCTAGGGATGCCGGGAAAGCTCGTCAACTGCTTTGTATAAATTTATTTAAATCAATGACTTCCGCAGTAACAAAAGTAACGGTTCAACGCCATTGCCGAGCCGTATCAGGTTCGGCAATGGCCTTTTTGTTGGCCCCTCTCAACTTATCCGGATACCGGGATACAACGGCCCAATCTGCGCCTCCCAGCCCTCCCCGCCGCCATTCATATCCTTGAAGGCAGCCTGCTGCTGAGGAAACGGAGTCCAGACCAGTCGCTGATCCCTCGCCCAGTACCTGCCGCCAGGCCAACCGATCTGGGCAAGCCCACCGCCCCCATACTGGTTATAGATTTCGCGCAACTCCGACAAAAACAGACGCTGATCCCAGCCGACAATGTACTGTGACGTGCCCATGAGGGTCATCCTGCGGACATTTTGCACCGTCACGCTGTAACTTCTGGATTTCCCCGCACTGTCGCTCACGGTAATGGTTGCCGAACCATTGCCTCGCGACATCACCGTCCCGTTGCCATCCACACTCGCCACATTGGCGTTGCTCGAACTGTAGCGAAGCGGTGGCGTGCCACCCGACGCTTGGCGTTGCCGAGAGGTATTGGCCGGTCGGCGGCTGGGGCCCTGGCCGTTATCGGCCCGCACATAAATCACGCCGTTGAGGACCATGGGACTGGTATCGATTACCAACGGCGGCCGCGCCTCGACAATCACCCGCCAAGGCGCAGAAACCGGCTGGCTGCCATAGAGTCCCTTGGCGGTGAAATCATGCTGTCGGATCGCCAAACCGCTGAACGTTGCCTGCCAATTGCCGTTGGCAGGCACCGTTACCGTTTGTATCGCCGCCCCGTTGTCCAGGATCTGAACTTGCAACCCTCCTTGCCCGGTGCCATGCAACGTCACACTCGTGGCGTAGGTTCGGCCTCCGTTGCCGATCGCTGTGCCGTTGCTGTCAACGACTCGACTGATGACCGGGGTCACGCCCTGGCGTACGTCAAAGGTCCGTGGTGCAGACTCCTGGCCGCTGCCATACAGCGCCGTGGCCCTGACGCGGTAATGCCTGACGGTCAGGCCGCTCATGCTCAGGGTCCAATCGCCCGCGCCGTTTACCGCCGTCGTACCGACCGACACCGCCCCCTCAAACACCTCAATTCGCTGACCAATGCTCGCCTTGCCAGACAAGGTAACGCTGGATTCGTAGGTGAATCCGCCTTCAGCCACTTCGCCTCCGGAGTCCCTCACTCTGACGATGGTCGGCGCCACCTCTGCCACCACACTGAATGAACGGATATCCGACTCCTGGCCACTGCCATATAGCGCCTTGGCCTTGAGCCTATAGGGCCGGACTGTCAGCCCCTGCAACGGATGCGACCAATCACCACTGGCATTAGCCGTTACCTTGCCAAGTGATGTCGTACCGTCGAACAGCTCCACCTGCTGGCTGACACTGGCCTTGCCGGCAAGAGTCACCGATGCGTCCACCGTGGTACCTGCCTCGGGCACCTCACCCCGCGAATCCCTGACACTGGTGATACTGGGCTTGATATCGACATAGACGGTGAACGTGCGTAGCGCCGATTCCTCACCGCTGCCATACAGCGCTTTGGCCTTGACGCTATAGGTTTGGGGCGCCAGACCGGTCAGTGGCAGGGTCCAGTCGCCGCCGGCAGTGACCCGTGCAACGCCCCTGGAAGTCGCCCCCTCGAAAATCTCCACCTGCTCGTTCGCACTGCCCTTGCCTCCCAGCGTGAGCGAGGTGTCGGCTGTAGCGCCGCCGTCGGCGACCTCGCCCCGCGAATCCCTGACGCTGTCGAGGGTCGGGAACACATAATCGACCACCTGGAAGCTGCGCGCGGCCGATTCCGCGCCACTGCCGTACAGCGCCCGGGCCTTGATAACGTAGGCTTTGACTGCCAGGTCGTTGAGTGTCAGCGTCCAGTTACCCTGGGCATCGGTACGCACGGTATCCAGCACAACCAGCCCATCGAGCACCTCCAGAGGCTGGTCGATACTGGCTTTACCCGACAAGATGATCTGGGTATCGACCGTCGTCTGCCCCTCGGCCAACTCGCCCCTGGAGTCCGTCACACTGGTGATGCTCGGACTTACCTCGGCCACCACCTGGAAGGTCCGCACCTCGGACGCCCACTCATCCCCGTACCTGGCCCTGGCCTCCAGGCTATAGCCGCTGATCGCCAGCCCGGTTCTTGACAGGCGCCAGTTGCCGTCGCCATCCACAGGCACCGTCCCCCAGGACTGCGTGCCTTCGAAAAGCTCGACCTCCAGCCCGGCACTGGCCGTGCCCGAGAGGATGACTGCTGTGTCCACCGTGGAGCCGCCATTGGCGACATCCCCTCGCGAGTCTTCCACGCGGGTGATGCTCGGGATCAGCTGGGTGACCACGGTAAAGCTCCATACCTGCGACTCCGTACCACTGCCATACAGGGCTTTGGCCTTGAGGTCGTAGCGTCGGGGCGCAAGATCCATCAGCGGGAATCGCCACACACCTTGCTCGTTCGCCCCCGCTCGCCCGAGGACATCATCGCCGTCAAGGAGCTCGATGCCCATTGCCACCCGTGCTGTGCCGATAACTGTGACTGTGGTATCGACGCTGATACCGCCGTCGGCAACCTGGCCCCAGCTGTCGATAACATTGCTGATGGCTACCGGTATCGGTGTTCCGATGTAGAGTTGCAGGACGCTCGATATCCTGGTCTGGTTACCACGGCGCAGTGAGTACAAGACATTGACGTTGGTGCCACTCGACACCTCGACCAAATCGGGGGCTATGCGGAAATTCACCGGACGCCCTTTGGATGCCTCGGTAATCGGCACCCAGTCGCTGACCGTGCCATTGGCGTAAACGCTCTGCCAGTAATAGGTGAGCACGTCGCCCACCTCGGTGTCGGCGTATTCGATCCGCAAGGTGGCGCCGTTGGGGATTATCGCCTCCGGGTCGAGCACATCACCATCGGCCTCGAGGACCACCGGCGCTGGCAGTTCATGGCGCAAATTGAGCACATTGAAGTAACTGCGTGCTGATTCGCGAATATCATAGGTCACCGCGCGCTCGTTGGTGACGCGGTAATACAGCTCCAAAGTACCACCATCGAGCACTGTGATATGTTCGGCCGCTACCAGAACTTCAATGGCATTACCGACATCATTATCGCTGACATCTTTCTCCTCCTCGTGCAGATATAGGCTGCCATCGGCACGCTTACCCTGCCAGATCAGCTTGACGACATCACCAACGACCATGCCCGGATAAGGGCCAACCAGCACCCAGGCATGCTCCAACCGGCTGTCCAGCAGACCGTCCACCGCCTGCAGGATGACCGGCGCTGGCAACTCCGAGAGCTCACCGACAATTCTGGCGAATGCACGCTTGGACGATTGCGGCGCTTCACCATTGGCCTTTCTCAGCACATAGGATGCATCACCGGTGCCCGAGGCGATCGCACGAATGTCGGCATTGGGAACCTTGAATTCGAGCACCGCCGGCAAGTTGGCGATCGTCGTCGACGCCTTGTGAACGATCGGTGCCCCCATCTTCGGCGTGCCAATCCAAGTGAATTCGATGCTGTCACCCAGGGCAAAAGGATTGCCACTTATCACCACCTGTACGGTAACGTCATTCGGCCCCAGCGCAATCAGGTCGATCGCGCCATTAACCGCCTCCCTGATGATCGGTGCATCGAGCCGCCAGGCCCCCGCTTCTACCTTCACAACAGTGAAACGCGACCAATCGGAGGAATAGTTCCACACCTCGTCGAAGACTTCGTAGTTCAGTTGCAGCGCATCGCTATCCCCGCCTGCCAGGATCGCTTCCTGGTCAACCAGAATCTCGACCGGTTCGCGCCCAGCCGCTTCGCTCTCGCTGATTCGCCGCGGGATGCGCACGCTGCCCCAGCGCAGCACCACGGTATCGCGGGCAGCCCGGTCAGGGTAATAGCCGATGGTGACCGGAACGCCCCTGGCCGCCCACTCTGCGGTGACGCCGTTGTCGATAACGTCCCGCGGCACTTGTGGCCGTGGCAGCTCGGAATGCCCGGGCAAGTGCGGCTCCTTGTCGACACCGGCGGGCCGGTTGAGTTTGACCCGCAAGCGCAAGGGCACCGAATCTTCCGCTGCCGTCGCATCCTTGCGCAGCAGTTTGAAGCGGATGTCCTCTACCCACTCAGGTATGAAACGCTCCCTGGGCAGGTAGAAGAAAAGCCGCTTACCGATGTCCGCCTGCTTCACGAACATTTCCAGTACCTGCTCATCCTCGATGAACACCGTCAAGCGGTCTCCTTCCAGCATGTCCAGATAGGGGTCGATCACCGTCAGCACACCGTCCGGATTGCTTTCGGCGACGGCGATATTGATCCCGGCGTCACCTTGCTCGACCGGCGTGATCATGCCGGAAATGAACAATGGTCGCGGTGCCAGGATGCCCTGCGCTTCACTGCGGGGAGGAAAAATACTGGCGCTAAAGACTCTCATGGCGACTCCTTGCCTGGCGTGGCTGACGGGAACATCAGAAACAGTGACCGCACATAACTGCTAGCGAAATTGGCGTCTCAGTCCGGGGCCATACCTAATACTTGCAGGTGCACCCTTCGATGTATGGCTGCTCATAACCGGACTGTGACATGCCTGTTTATCCTCTGGCCGTTGTACCGTCGCGCACGTCGAGGCTGCCTTCGATCACACCGTCGACGGTTACCGGCTCAAGCTCAGGCTCTTCGCCTTGATGCACCCGGAAGGTCAGGTCCTGGGTCCGCGCCTGACCGGAGGCCAGCTCTACCCTGCAGATTACCGTGACCAGGTTGTTCAGGTTTTTCGCGATTTCGGCAAAGGGCACAACAAAGAGCACCGGCTTGCCGGCCATACTGCCGGTGATATCCACGCCCTCTGGTTTGTATTCATTGCCCTTGTCGTCCGTCCATTCCAGATAAACGACATCCCCCACTCCCATGCCGGGATAAACATCCTGGGTCACGTTCGCCCCGGTGCTGACGTCTTTCAGGTCAAGCTGCCCCTCGTGCTCCTCGGCGACGGTCACCGGATCAAGCAGCTGTTCTTGCCCTTTGCCGATTTGCAGGGTCAACACATCGGATTGGCTGATGCCTCCTCCCCCTGCACGTACAACCCAGTAGGAGACCGCTACAGTACCATTCAGGTTGCCTGTGACCTTATCCAGCGAAATTGCCAGGGCAAACTGGGGGCGCCCGATGTTGTTCTTGTTGATCATGATCCAGTCGGTATAGCGGCCGGTCAGTGAACCCTCCCAAGCAAAATGCAGCTGGTCGCCAATGGCGATCCTGGAATAAGTCTTTACCAGAATGCGGGTGCCGGAGACTGGCAACGTTTCAGGATCGAGCACGTTGTCTTGCGCATGCTCGACATCCGGCGCAGGCAACTCGTTCCGGCGTTCACCCACGTTGTACTGCGGTGTAACAAGCGATTTGCGTACAACGCCGTCGATATCCATCAGCTCATAAGAAAGCTGCAAGGTCCCCCCCTCAATGAACTTGAGATGCTCGCCACCGACATTGAAGACAATGGGCAACTTGACGCTTGCATCGTTATTGGTGATGTCGTAAGGGTCGATCTCCGGGAAGTACGGCAACAAGTCGGGCCTTGTACCCTGCCATATCAATCTAATCACATAGCCTGCGGCCATGGTTTGATCCCAGGGCACTTCGATGGCGGTCGTCGGCAATTGCGGATCCAGACTACCGCCCACGGCATCCTTGGCCACCGGTGCGGCCAGTTGCACAGGTTCACCCACGATACTGACGAATCGCCCCTTGGCTTGCAGGATCGTGCCACCCGCCTTTTCCAGCCGGTACCTGAAAACCCCTTGGGTCTTGGCCAGGCGTCGTACATCGCCGTTAGGCACGAGGATTTCGATCACACTGGGTATGTTGTCAACGACTTGCGGGGGATAGCTGATATCAACCGGCAGCCCTTCGGCGCTGGTGCCCATGAGGGTGACGAAGATTTTATCGCCTTTCTCGAAATTTTCGGGCCAGGCAACAATCTGCAGCGTCGCTGGAGCACTGCCCAACACATTGAGATCCAGAATGTTGTTTCGCGCTTCCTTGACGATCCCGGCAGCCAGGCGTGAGCCGCCAGTGTCAACCACCACTCGAATCTCGGCACTCCAGTCCTCGGACTGATTGTCCACTAGGTCATAGACTTCGAAAGCGACGGCCAGGCCACCGCTGGTGGTGACCTGCCCGGTTTTGCTCATGTGTTTTTCGACGCGCTCCGAGTCCCCGGCCGCCAGGATAGTCGCCTCGTCCACCATAATAACGAAGGGTTTGCCGGCGTCGACGTCAGCCTGGGTCACGGTGTAGAGAACGAACTGGCCACCCCAGGTGATCCGGATCTCATCGCCCGCGGTCATGAACGGGTAAGGCTCGATGGTCACTGGCACGCCTTTGGCGGCTGCGTCCTTGTCCACACCATTGTCGATGATCTCCTGCGGCAAACTCAGCTTCAGCTCGGAATGCCCCGGTGTGTCGCCGTTCTGGTCCTGGCCGCCAGGGCGATCAAGCTTGATCAGCACAGGGGTGGGTGCCGAATCCTCGGGCACTTGACCAACTCGCGTGACCTTGTAGCTTATGGTTGTGATGCTATTGGTCAACCGGTTGGGCTCGATGAACAGGGTCTGGCGTGTATCGACCTCATCGGCAGCAATGGGTTTGCGGGTGACTTCAGTGCCTCCCAGCAATATCCCGACGCTGTCACCCTGGCCCATTTGTGGCCAGGGCGGAACGAACAACTGCAAGCCCTGACGCGGGAAGTTGTCGCGGGCCGCCGCGAGGTTGATCCCCCATTCGCCACTGGGCACCGGCCCGGTCCTGCCGGGGATCTCCAGCTCAACCAGCTGCAGGATGCCTGGCTGGGAAAACAATTCTTGTGCCGGACTTAATTCTGCACCTTCTTCTGACAACACTTCTTCTGACGACATGCTGGTCACCTTCTTGGTTGAGCAGGTAAGTGACACGCATTGAATACCGGCCAGGCAATACTTCCAACTAGCATTTTTATCAGGTACTCGAAACCACTATTAAAACTACCGTCCCCCCTTCATAACTTCCACCCCCTGTCTACTGACAAAAATGTCAGGTGCTCACTGCCAGTAATGAGACAACAATCAAGTCGCCCCATCCTGGAATGCTTAGGAATTTCCCTACAGACACTTCCTAAGTGCTCCGTGTAAATTTCGCGCTTTTTTGGTTATCACTGTTTCAAAACTCAGGGACGCCGCCTCCATGAATACGAATGACACCGCATATACCCGTTTTTTGTTACCCCCCCTCAGCCTGGCTACTTGTACATTGTTTCTTGCCTCGCCCCTGGCGCACGCCGCGATTGTTGAAAATGGCGATAGCCTGATTATTGATGCAAACACTCCGGTCGATAGTTATACCGTTCGCACCAACAGTTCGCTGACCATGAACAGCGCGACGGCCAGCAGCGTCTTCATACAATCGGGGTCCAATCTCGTTATCAACGGCGGCACCATCCAGGGGATCGACAATGACGGCCTGGAAGTCACCAATAGCACCGCCACGGTCAGCAACGCCCAGATCAATGGCGACTTTCTGGGTTTGTCGGTCAACCGCGTGACAGGCACCTCGACAGGTTCACAAGTCACTATCGACAATAGCGTGATCACCGGTGGCGAAGAGGCCGCCCAGGTCACCGGCGCCAGCACGCTCAACCTGATCAACTCCAGCGTAACCGGCAGCGGCATCGGCAGCCGCGGCATCAACCTCCTGGGTGGCGCGGCCATTGCCACCGGCAGCCAGATCAGCGGCCAGAGCAACGGTGTGCGTATCACCCGCGACATCGACAACGTCGGCGATCCGCGCCTGGTCCTGGAGGGCTCGCGGGTCGAGGGGCGTACAGGCGCGGCGATCCTCCTCGAGCGCGGCGCGGTGGCCGAAGTCGCCATCCGCAATGGTTCCACCCTGGTCGGCGCCGATGATGTGCTGATCCAGGTTCAGGACGCATCCACCGCCAACATCGGTGTAGTCAACAGCAACCTCGACGGCATCGTCCGCGTCGCGGCCGACAGCACCGCCAACCTGACGCTGGAGCAGGCCAGCTGGAGCGGTGACTTCGAGGTGGAAGCCGGCGGCAAAGGCGCGCTCAACCTGCACAACCAAGCGTCGTTCAGCGGTCGGCTGGTGAATGTCAGCCGGCTGGACATTGGCGACCAGTCCTCCTACAGCATGGTCGAAGACACCCGGCTAGAAACCCTGAACATGGCCGGCGGCACCGTCAACATGGGCTCAGGCAGTAACTTTTACCGCCTCAACGTGGACAACCTTTCCGGTAACGGCGTCATCAAGATGAACGTCGACTTCAGCACCAACAGCCACGACCGGCTGACCGTCAACCAGAATGCCAGTGGCAATTTCGAGCTGTGGGTGCCCGACTCGGGCGTCGATCCCGTGACCCCGGAACAGCTGACCCTGGTCAACACCGCTGCGGGTGATGCGCAATTCAGCCTGGTTGACGGCCGTGCGGTGGCAGTCGGCGCCTGGTCCTACGAGCTGTCGTCGGCGAGCAATGGCAATGGCGGCACCGAATGGTTTCTCGACCCGCAAAAACGCACGGTCAGCCCCGGCACGCGCTCGGTAATGGCGCTGTTCAACACCGCGCCGACCGTCTGGTACGGCGAAATGACCTCGCTGCGCAGCCGCATGGGTGAACTGCGCTTCAACGGCAGCCAGCCCGGTCTGTGGATGCGCAGCTACGGCAACAAATACAACGTCGCCGACGCCAGCGGCAGTGGTTACCAGCAGAACCAGCACGGTCTCTCGCTCGGCGCCGACGGCCGCCTGCCCTGGGGCGATGGCCAGTGGCTGATCGGTGCCCTGGCCGGTTACAGCCGCTCGGACCTGGACCTCAACGAAGGCACCTCCGGCACAGTCGACAGTTACTACCTCGGCGCCTACACCACCTGGCTCGATGCCGAGTCGGGTTACTATTTTGACGGCGTGGCCAAGTTCAACCGTTTCCAGAACAAAGCCAAGGTCGCGATCAATGATGGCAGCCATGCCAAAGGTGACTATGACAACCTCGGCATGGGCGTTTCCGCCGAGTTCGGCCGCCATATCCCGCTGTCCAATGGTTACTTCATCGAACCTTTCACCCAGTGGTCGGCGGTGGTGATCCAGGGTGACGACTACCAGTTGAGCAACGACCTGCAGGCTGATGGCGACCGTACCCGCTCGCTGCTGGGCAAAGCCGGCCTGACGGCGGGTAAAACCTTCGAGCTTGCCAACGGCGGCAAGCTGCAACCCTACCTGCGTGCGGCGATGGCGCACGAGTTCATCAACAACAACGAAGTCCAGGTCAACAACAACCGCTTCAACAACGACCTGTCAGGCTCACGTGGCGAACTGGGCGCGGGTCTGGCGTTGGGCCTGACCAGTGGCTTGCAAGTGCATGTCGATCTGGAGTATGCCAACGGCAAGCATATCGAACAGCCGTATGGCGCGAACCTGGGGTTGCGTTACAGCTTCTGAAGCGGTGCTGGGGTTGCAATGAATCCCGATGCCACGGTATCGGACTTGTGCTGAACTTTTACTCGCTAAAAGCACTGCGGTCGAACAAAAACAGGGGAAATGCACTGAGCATTTCCCCTGGTTCAATCCCTCTCAACCGCCCCCTATGCAAATTTGCAGGTTTGCCCGGCTGATGACATCCAGAAGGTCACTACTATGGATTTCCCCAACACAGGAAAGCCATTGATCTCTGCCTCGTAGACGATACTGCCGTAACGTAGGTCGGTGGTCAGGAACCAAGGGTCATAGGGTACATGAACCACAAAACCGTTATTGGCCTCTTCGATTGTCGGGGTGAATGTAAACTTGTACTCATTGCCCGGCACCGGCGTAGTGCCTGCAGCATCCGCCCATCCCTGATAGGTGAAGGCCAGTTCCTGATTCGCCAGTTTCGGCTCTCCACCCGGTACTTGAATGAACATTCCCCATACGCCGGCTTGGTTTTGACGTAACGATCCACAGTTGAACCAGTCGGAGCCGAAATCCTCATCGGGATTGAGAAACTCTGGCTTGGGCACGGTAATTTGAGAGACACGAACCCGAACTGGCTTGGCCCCTGAAGTAATGATGTTGCCGTTGGTCGCTGGGTGGGCCACGGTGTAGTGGACCGGCAACGCGTCGCTATTGCCTTCAGTGTCGATGAGCTCCCAAGGAATGGTAAACGGGATTTTGAACGTTGGCGGTTCAGTACCCACTACGCGATATTCCCCGTCTGGCGCTGGAACGGGCTTGCCGTTCCAGTACAACTGGACAATATCACCAGCCTTCGATAACCCATATAAGTCTACCGATGCAGTGGCAGGCTGGCCCGCGTCAGCCTCGGTCAGTTCATCGGGATTGGGGCTCACTGCGCCCTTGACGACAGGCAACGCCAGCAGCGGATGCACGACGCCAGGCGGGTCAGTCGGATCCACCGGGCCCGGCGTGCGCAAATCGACTTTGACGTCGAAGCCAACCGTCTCCGGAAACTCGCGGTTACCGCGAACAATCTTGTAAGTCACCCGCGAATCTTTTAAGCCTGGGTTACCATTGAGCACAGCGGAGTAAGGCAGAGCCACCACAGCGCCTGCTTGCGGCATGGCTTGCGCTGGCTGGTCAACACCATCGAAGGCGACCACCACCTGGTCTGAGGCACTCCAGTTTGTATAAGGGTCGATCTCGACTACCACCCCCTGAATAGCATCGGCCTGGTCAATCAAGCCATCGGCGCCAACAGGTACCTTGGGTGGTTGCAAACCGGCAGGCGCTGGTGCCAAGGTGATGTTGACGTTCTTGAATGCCGATTGACGACCGACATTACCTTTGCGGTCCGCCAGCGTATAGAACAATGTCTGATCACCCTCCCTGCCCTCAAGCATGGCCTTGGTCAGCTCAACGGTAATCGGCGTCGTCACATCCGCGCGGACAACAGTCCCCACCTTCAACGCTGTCGGAATAGTGTCGCCCAGGTAGACAATAATCTCGTCGCCGATCCTGGCGTCACCGTAGCCGAGAGGCACGGTGACAACTACTTTGTCGCCATTGGCAGCGAGATACTCCGCCGTGATGCCACTGAGCTCCACTTCGGCGGGTAGCTCGATCAATGCGCCGGCGTTACCGCCATTGGGTGGTGTCCTGTCGATAGAGATGGACAAGCTCTCGGAGAAGGTAGGGTTACCCCCTGTATTAACCTCAAAAGATAGTTGATGCGTTCCTGCGTTGACTGTCGCCGTATCCGGCAAGGTCATTGGCAAGGGAAAATCACCCGCGGCTATCGGCGACGTGAAGGGATATCGCGTACCTGTCCGGACACCGTTCCAGCGTAAATAAACGAACCCCCGCACCCCGGGCGCGCTGTCCTGATCGAATTCAGGAATATTAATAGCGAGTGATTGCCCGTGGTACTTGGAATGTAGTTGGTTCGGGCTGTCATCAGGCGTATCTTCCAACAGCGGGTTAAGATCCTTGTCCAGCACTGGAGCAGGAACTGCCTTGTTTGGAGTACGCCGCAGCTTTTTACTGTTAGCGCGCGCTTCTTCAGCCGTAAGCTTTACCTGGATATTCATCATTCAACCTCATTTATTGGACTTGGTTGTTTCTTACAAATGAATCGCCAAGAAAACCTGACATGGCGAACGCACAACACTGAACAACTTTAACTCTGCAGTCTGCCGCACAGTACGGCTTGTCAAACACCATCACGTTTCACTACAAAGATCATTATCCGGCCCACAGACTTCGCCACTCGGCAGCGTCCGGGAGATATACACCTGCTCCCGCCGCGAACTACCGAACCCACCGTCATCCTTGGTCAAGGTGTAATAAACGGTGGCGGAGCCGTTGTTGACCATCGGCTCGATATGCACCAGGTAGGGCACCACAACATCGAAACCATTTAGCGCTTCAGCGGCGGTGAGCACTTCGCGATGCGACCACAACGTGCCTTCAATCGGTCTGAGTGAGCCGAGGTCCTCATAACCCTGGCAATGAACTTCCACCAGATCGTTGGCGGCGAAAGCCGGATTGCCCTGGACCCTGATAGTCACCCCTTCCCAGAGGCGCGGCCTGGCGCAGCAATTGAGATAGCCCTGAATGTCGGCGTGAGGGAAGCCCGGGGCCTGCAGCCCTTCAATAGGAACAATCAACACTTGCACCGCAGTCGCTGGCGCCAGCTGCTGATTGATGCCGTTATCCGTCACGTAGGAGACCGGCAAGGCTACGTTGTTCATGTCCTGCTCGACGATCGCCCAGGGCACAGTCAGCGTCAGCGGTTTGCCAGCCACATCGCCCGGCTGCACCGGATAACGGGCGGCCGGCTCGGCCACGGCACCCCAGAACACCTCGAGCCATTGGCCTGGTTGCGGATCTTCGAACAACGTCAGCAGCACCCGGGCATCGCGCCCATGATCCTGGGCGGTCAGCGTATTGGGCAGATCCGAGACCTCGCCACGTACTTCCACTCTGGCCAAGCCATTGTTAAGCAAGGCCGGGGCATTGGCATGATCCTGACCAGCGATGGTGAAGTCGAAAGGCGCCGATGTTTCAGGGGATTCAGGTGTCAACGCCCCTCCATAACGGACCCGGTAACTCACCTGAACCGTGCCAGCCCCCAAACCATTGGCCGTCAGCGCCGGCCAGGGCACGAAGATCTCCAGCGGAAAGCCGTTGGGGTCCACCGCAAACTCCGTCAACTCGCCGCCCCCCCAGTTGACGATGATGAAATGCGAAGCCTCAGCGTTGTCGTAGCGGTCGATTTCGACCGTCACCCCACCCTGGCTGGCAGCCCCCTCGCGGGCATGCTGGCGGTCGATCAAGCCACGTGGCGACAGGGGGATACGCGGCGCTGGCAAGTTTCCCGGGGCTGGCACCAGGTCGACGCCAATGCCGGCCGAATAGGACAACGGGCTTTCGTTGCCAGCCAGATCGTACAGCCGATAAAACAGGTAGCGCTGCCCCGCGCCACTGTCACGTATCACCTCTTCAGTCAGAGGCAGGAGCAAGCGCCGGTTGTCGATATCGGCCTGGCTGAACACCCGCTCGCCGGCAATTGGCGTATCACCCGGCATCGGATCGGCTTTGGCCCAAAAGAACACGGCCCGGTCGAATGCACGCATGCTGCTATAGGAAGGCACCGTGACCAGCACCTGGCCATGCTGCGTCAGGTAGTCATCAGTGATGACCCCGAGCAATTCATCGGGGTAGCGCGCCCCTGCCGGCTGTTGATGGTCGTGGGGGGGGACGGTATCGATGGTGACCCGCTTGATCAGCGAGACATTCAGGTTCCCGCCCTGGTTGATCTGGTAAGACAGGTCATAGGTACCATGAACCAGATACTGTTGTGGCACTGTCAGGGTCTTGTCTCCCGGCTCGACCGGCGTCGGGTACTCTTTATCTCTGACCGAGACAAACCCCGAGCCGGCGATACGCCAACCAATAGAAACAATTTCCCTGGTAATTCTCGGGTCGTCCGAAAATGGCCAGGCGGGCACCACAACCTCAAGGTCATCATTGAGTACGGCACGCGCGACGATGCCGTCGGGATTCTCCACCCCCTGATCATCCCTGATGATCGCCGGCACTTCTGGCACAGGAAGGGCTACTACTTCGCTGAAAAGATGAGTCGGCTTTCTGCGCACGTCCATGGTTGCTCCCGTCCTGATCGAGACGACATCGCGATGGCCTTGCCTTGGGCCACCCGAGCGATCACCAGTGATTGAACGCGAATTCGCGCAAGCTGGAAACTGACAGAAATAACAGGTGCGTTAAGACGGAAAACGGACTATGGAGGGGGGGGGAAATACACCAGAGGCAGGAATTTCAGGCACAAAAAAAGAGGCCCTTGGGCCTCTTTTTTGACCGGCTTACGCCGATGTAATCTGGAGCGGGAAACGAGACTCGAACTCGCGACCCCGACCTTGGCAAGGTCGTGCTCTACCAACTGAGCTATTCCCGCAATGGCGTCCCCTAGGGGACTCGAACCCCTGTTACCGCCGTGAAAGGGCGGTGTCCTAGGCCACTAGACGAAGGGGACACACTACAACATTCACTCCCTGCCGCGTTTCGCTGTGCGCTTTACGCTGCAAGTGGCGCGCATTCTAGGGATGCTTTGGAAAGCCGTCAACCCCCCTGTTTAAATTTATTTAAATCAATGACTTCCCGGTGCTTTGCACTGCTGTGCGCGGACTCGCGCGCCTGGCTCTTGACGATTATTTTCTGACGCCCCGCCCAAGCTGAAACCCCTATGGCTGCGGCAATCGCAGAGCAAAATGCCATCAGGGAGTCCCTGAGAACCGCCAAACAGCTCTATCCGGGCAAAAGCTTAGCCACTACACTCAATTGGTAAATCATCCTGTATGAGGCGTTAACGGTGACACCACTTATGATCACCCTGCTTATCGTGGCGGGGATCGCGTTATTGATCGTGATCGGCTACCTCAACAATGTAGTCGAGAACAACAAGCTTGAGCGCGCCCGGCTGAAGATTGAGCTGGCTGAACGCTTGCGCCGTTGTGGCGAGATCACCGAAACCTTCCCAGGCCAATTGATGACCCCGGCCTTGAAGCTGCTGTTGACCCGCCTCGAACTCAACCTCAACCAGCGCCAACTGGCCCTGGATAAAAACAGCCGCGCGATCCGTGCGCGCATTGCCGAGCTTGAAGGCCTGATAACCAAGGGTGAAGCGCTGCCGGTGAATAATCCGCCCGCGCCGATCCAGACCGAAGCCCGGGCCAAAGATGTGCGTTTTCTGCTTGAAGGCATGCACAACCAGATCACCCGTGCGGCGCAAGAAGGTTTCCTGCCGACCAACGAAGCCAAGTACTGGGTCAAGGAAATCCGCCACATTCTGGTCTTGCTGCACATCGAGTTTTTCAACAACCTCGGCCAGCAGGCGCTGCAGCAGAACCAGCCTGGGCATGCACGTCTGGCCTTCGAGCGCGGCGTCCAGTACCTGCGCAAGCAGCCGGACCCTGTGCTGTATCGCGAGCAGCTCGAGTACATGGAAAAGCTGCTGGCCCGGGCCAATGCCCAGGTGCTGAGCCAGCTCGAACCTGCCGAAGACGAAGTGAACGAGCTGACTGAAGGCCTGAAGACCGATACAACGGAAGACTGGAAGAAGAAAGTCATCTACGACTGATCTGCCCAGCCACTGTAGGAGCCAGCCTTGCTGGCGATGCCCGGCGTAGCCGGGCCAGGGGCGTTGAACGCCCCATCGTCAGCAGTCGGTCAAGCGCAGAAAGATCGCCACCAGACGCTCCACCCCCTGCTGATCCGCTTCACTGAAGCGCGCCAGCTTCGGGCTGTCCAGATCCAGCACACCAATCAAACGCCCGTCCTTGACCAGCGGAATCACCAGCTCACTGTTCGACGCGCTATCGCAGGCGATATGCCCAGGGAACGCATGCACGTCTTCAACCCGCTGGGTTTCGCGACTGGCCGCTGCAGCCCCACACACACCACGACCGAACGCAATCCGTACACAGGCAACCTGGCCCTGAAACGGACCCAGCACCAGTTCCTCATTGCGGTTCAGGTAAAAACCCGCCCAGTTCAGGTCTTCAACCTGGCTATACAGAAACGCCGAGAATTGCGCGGCATTGGCAATGAAGTCGCGCTCATCGGCAAACAAGGCTTCCAGCTGTGCAGCCAGCAAGCCGTAGCCCTCAAGGCCCGCGCCAGAGGCGTTCAGGTCAATCATGTTTTTGCTCCAACAGTTGCAGTCCGACCCAGTACCGGGCGAACTGATAGGCACAACGGCCATTACGGTTGCCGCGCCCGGTGGCCCAGCGCACGGCGAGGATGTCCAGCGCTTCATCTCTCTGCCAGGTCAGCCCGGCCGAGCCGGCCAACTGACCGATCCAGTGCTCGACCACATTGAGGAAGTGCTCTTGGGTGAAGGGATAAAACGACAGCCAAAGGCCGAAACGATCGGACAAGGCGATCTTGTCCTCGACCGCCTCGTTGGGATGCAGTTCGCCATCGACCATTTTCCAGTTTTCGTTGTCGCTCTGCTTCTCCGGCACCAGGTGCCGGCGGTTCGAGGTGGCATACAACAACACGTTGTCCGGCGCCTGCTCCAGCGAGCCATCGAGCACGCTCTTGAGTACCCGGTAGTCGCCCTCCCCGGCTTCGAACGAGAGGTCGTCGCAAAACAGCACGAACCGCTGGGGTAGCCTGCTCAGTTGCTCGACCACACGCGGCAGGTCGGCCAAGTGATCACGTTCGATTTCAATCAGGCGCAGCCCGGCCTTGGCGTACTCGGCCAGCAGCGCGCGCACCAATGAAGACTTGCCAGTGCCGCGCGAGCCCCAGAGCAGCGCGTGGTTGGCGGGCATGCCATCGAGAAACTGGCGCGTGTTTCGCCCCAATTGCTCGCGCTGCAGGTCAACCCCGATCAGGTCCGACAGGCGCATGTCGAGGCTGACCTCCAGCGGCAACAGAAAGCCGCTGCGGCCATCACGCAGCCAGCGCGCGGCCAGGCAGTGATTCCAGTCGATCTGCGGGCGTGGTGCCGGCAACAACGGTTCGAGGCGGGCGAGCACGGTTTCGGCACGCTCAAGAAAAGCATTCAAACGAGAGTCCACAACGGTTCCTCAAGACAGGTTCAAGGACAACGGCACTGCTGAATGTGTGACAGGGCGTGCCAGCAGCCGGGGCTGATCGGCTATGCTTGCGCAGCGCACGGAATGTGAAACTGGCCCGGGGCTCATGGATATCAAGTTCACCAATCGCCTGTCCTACAAGCAAGCCCGGCTGACGGTCCTGGTCGGCTTCATCCTGGGTACATTGCTCAGTCTCATCCAGATCGGTATCGATTATGCCAGTGAAGACGCCTCCATCAACCGCGAGATGCAGGCACTGCTGCAAATCAGTCACAACCCGGCCGCCCGGATCGCTTACAACATCGACTCGGAACTGGCACTGGAGCTCACCGGAGGCTTGCTGCAATCGCCGGCGATCACCCGGGCCTGGCTGGTCGACAACAACGATACGGTGCTGGCGGACGTGCAGCGACCACGGGAACAAAGCAGTTATCGCTTGATCAGCGACTTCCTGTTCGGTGAAAGCCGCCAATTCCAGGACCCGCTGTTTCTCAGCCAGATGCCCGACGAGCCCCTCGGCACCCTGTACCTGGAGGTCGACACCTTTGCCTTCGGCAGCCACTTTCTCAAGCGTGCCGAAGTCACCCTGCTCAACGGTTTCATCCGCAGCCTGATCCTTACCGGCATCCTTCTGGCGCTGTTCTATTTCATGCTGACCAAGCCGCTGGTGCGGGTGATCAGTGCCCTGGCCAATCGTGACTCGCGCCAACCGCAACAGTCGAAGTTGTCGTTCCCGCCCGGCCATGAGCTCGATGAAATCGGCGTGCTGGTGAAAGTCGCCAATCAGCAGTTCGTCAGCATGGCTACCGAAATCCAGCAACGGCGCAGCGCCGAAAACCGCCTGACCGAATACCTCAACGAACTGGAAGACATCGTCTCGGCACGCACCACTGAGCTCAAGGCCAGCAACACGCGCCTGAGCCAATCCAACCGGGAACTGGAAGATGCACGGCGCCGGGCCCTGGACATGGCCCAGGCACGGGCAGCCTTTCTGGCCAACATGAGCCATGAAATCCGTACGCCACTCAATGGCTTGCTGGGGATGATCGCCCTGTCTCTGGACAGTCCGCTCAATGCCGAGCAGCGCCAGCAGCTGTCGATTGCCCACGACTCGGGCAAGGTGCTGGTGGAGCTGCTCAACGACATCCTCGACTTGTCCAAGTTCGACGCCGGTCAACTGGAGCTGGAACGTATCCCGTTCGACCTTGGCGCCCTGGTCGAAGACACTGCCAACCTGCTGTCACAGAACGCCGCGCCGAGTGTCGAGCTGACCTGCCTGATCGACCCGCAGTTTCCCGCCATGGTCCTCGGCGACCCTACCCGCGTACGCCAGATCGTCAGCAACCTGCTGTCCAATGCCCTCAAGTTCACCCGCTTTGGCCGCGTCGATGTGCGCCTGAGCGCCTACAGTGGCGGCGTGCGCCTGGATGTCTGCGACACTGGCATTGGCATCCCCCATGAAGCCCAGACGCGGATTTTTCAGCCGTTCATCCAGGCCGGTGCCGGGATAACCCGCCAATATGGCGGTACCGGCCTGGGGCTGACACTGACCAACAACCTTTGCGAGGCCATGCTGGGACGCCTGAGTATCAGCTCGCAAGCCGGCTTCGGCAGCCAGTTCAGCGCCGAGCTGCCCCTGCCCTGTCACTCCCCGGCAGTACCCGCACAACGCCTGCACGGCCGCGTCGCCGCCCTGAGCAACGCCAGCAGCGGCCTGGCCGAGCTGTTGCAAACCCTGCTGCCTGGCTGGGGGCTGGACTACCGACGTTACGACCACCCTGACGAGCTATGTGACGCCAGCCCTGATCTGTTGATCACCGACGACCTGGACAACCTGTTCACGCTGCGCCCTCAGGTTCAGGCGCCGATCCTGCTGGTGACCGCCTATGGCAACTTTCTTCCGGGTGAACAGGCCGTGCATCTGGCCCCCTTGCAACAGCAAGCCCGGCCACTGGCGCGCAATGCCCTGTACCAGGCCCTGCGGCGCACGCTGCACGGCGCCGACAGCAGCAACCCCAACGCACTCCAGGGTGCCCTGCACAGTCAACGCCGTGCACACATTCTGCTGGTGGAAGACAACCCGGTGAACCAGCTGGTGGCCAAGGGCATGCTGGCCAAGCTCGGTTGCGACGTAAGCATCGCCACCCATGGCGCAGAAGCCCTTCAGCTGCTGGAGCACACGCCCTTCGACCTGGTGCTGATGGATTGCAACATGCCGGTCATGGACGGTTATGAAGCCAGCCGCAGAATCCGTCAGAGCGGACGCTGGCCGGACCTGCCTATCGTTGCCCTGACCGCTAACGCCATGCCCGAAGAGCGTGAACGCTGCCGGGCGGCCGGCATGAACGACTACCTGGCCAAGCCCTTCCGTCGCGAGGAGCTATTGGGCCTGATCGATCACTGGGTGCCGCTGACGACTACCTGAGCAGCTTCTCGATCGACGCGGCCAGCGCCTCGGGCTTGGTACTCGGCGCATAGCGGGTGACTTTGCCGCTGGCCGGATCGACGAGGAACTTGGTGAAATTCCATTTGATCTTTTGCGAACCGAGCAGGCCGGGTGCACGCTTTTTCAGTTCGACGAACAAGGGGTGGGCGCCGTCGCCATTGACCTCGATCTTGCCAAACAGCGGGAAGCTGACACCGAAGTTGGTTTCACAGAACTGGGCGATTTCCCGTGCATCGCCCGGCTCCTGCTTGCCGAACTGGTTGCACGGAAAGCCGAGCACCACCAGGCCGCGCTCGCGGTAACGCTGCCAGAGCTGCTCAAGGCCCTTGTATTGCGGGGTGAAACCACATTGGCTGGCGGTATTGACCACCAACAGTACCTTGCCCTGGAAATCGCCCAGGACCTTCTGCTCACCACTCAGGGTGACGCAGGGAATGTTCAGCAGCGCGTCGGCCATGACCCGTTCTCCTCTATTGGCGTGGAACCAGGTCCAGGCAGACCGAGTTGATGCAATAGCGTAGCCCGGTCGGCGGCGGACCGTCAGGGAACACGTGCCCCAGATGGGCATCGCAGTGGGCGCAGGTGACTTCGGTGCGGATCATGCCGTGGGAGGTGTCGCGAATCTCGACCATCGCACGGTCCTCGATCGGCTCGTAGAAGCTCGGCCAGCCGCAGCCGGAGTCGAACTTGGCCTTCGAATCGAATAACGGCGCATTGCAGCAGATACAGTGATAGACACCGTCAGCCTTGGTGCTGTTGTACTTGCCGCTGAACGGCCGCTCGGTACCCTTCAGGCGGCAGACGTTGTACTGTTCGGGGTCGAGCATGGCGCGCCATTCGTCCAGGGTTTTCTCTATCTTTTCCATGTGCAGGCCTCGGCAGACTAAAAACCCCGCGTTGCGTCTTTTCCACAACGCGGTCGGCACGTATATTATTGCGCCTCATCAGACATCAGTCTGGCACCCGCGTTACACGCTTTTCAAACGATTTCACAGCGCAGTGCGCGGCGATCTTTTCTAATCGGGATCACATCATGCAGGTCAGCAAATCGAACAAGCTCGCCAATGTCTGCTATGACATTCGCGGCCCAGTGCTCAAGCACGCCAAACGCCTGGAAGAGGAAGGCCATCGCATCCTCAAGCTGAACATCGGCAACCCGGCGCCTTTTGGTTTCGAGGCGCCGGACGAAATCCTCCAGGACGTGATCCGCAACCTGCCGACCGCCCAGGGCTACAGTGACTCCAAGGGCCTGTTCAGCGCGCGTAAAGCGGTCATGCAGTACTGCCAGCAGAAGCAGATCGAAGGTGTCGGCATCGAAGACATCTACCTGGGCAACGGCGTCTCCGAGCTGATCGTGATGTCGATGCAGGCACTGCTCAACAATGGCGACGAAGTGCTGATCCCGGCGCCGGACTACCCGCTGTGGACCGCCGCGGTGAGCCTGGCTGGCGGCAATCCGGTGCACTACCTGTGCGACGAGCAGGCCGACTGGTTCCCGGACCTTGACGACATCAAGGCCAAGATCACCGCCAACACCAAAGCGCTGGTGATCATCAACCCGAACAACCCGACCGGGGCGGTGTACTCGCGTGAACTGCTGCTGGGCATGCTGGAACTGGCACGCCAGCACAACCTGGTGGTGTTCTCCGATGAGATCTACGACAAGATCCTCTACGACGAAGCCGTGCACATCAGCACCGCGTCGCTGGCCCCGGACCTGCTCTGCCTGACTTTCAACGGCCTGTCCAAATCCTACCGGGTGGCGGGTTTCCGTTCCGGCTGGCTGATCATCTCCGGGCCCAAGCACCACGCCCAGAGCTATATCGAAGGCATCGACATGCTGGCCAACATGCGCCTGTGCGCCAACGTACCGAGCCAGCATGCGATCCAGACCGCCCTGGGCGGCTACCAGAGCATCAATGACCTGGTCCTGCCACCTGGCCGCCTGCTTGAACAGCGCAACCGTACCTGGGAGCTGCTCAACGACATTCCCGGTGTCAGCTGCGTCAAGCCCATGGGCGCGCTCTACGCCTTCCCGCGGATCGACCCGAAGATCTGCCCGATCCATAACGATGAAAAGTTCGTGCTTGACCTGCTGCTCTCGGAAAAGCTGCTGATCGTTCAGGGCACCGCCTTCAACTGGCCGTGGCCGGATCACTTCCGTGTGGTCACCTTGCCGCGGGTCGACGATCTGGAGCAAGCCATTGGCCGCATCGGAAACTTCCTGAAGACCTATCAGCAGTAACCTACAGGCTTTTGCCAAGGCCTGCGTCACTCCCGGCGCAGGCCCTACAGAATAATTTCCCCCTCTGTAAGCCCTGGCGCTCTGGCGTGCGGGATGACGGAATTCGACTGTAATACAGAGAAGTACACAGTTTGAAATAGTCGCCCGGTTGAATCACTGAAGCCCACACCTTATATACCCCGCATACGTGACATTTTTATCCGTCAGGAGAACGTAACAACCATGATGCGCATCTTACTGTTTGTAGCCACCAACCTTGCGGTTGTGCTGATTGCCAGCATTACCCTGAGCCTGTTCGGCTTCAATGGGTTCATGGCGGCAAACGGGGTTGACCTCAAGCTCGACCAGCTGCTGATTTTCTGCGCCGTGTTCGGCTTTGCCGGTTCGCTGATTTCGCTGTTCATCTCCAAATGGATGGCGAAAATGAGCACCGGCACGCAGATCATCAGCCAGCCGCGCACCCGCCACGAACAGTGGCTTTTGCAGACCGTTGAAGAGCTGTCCCGCGAAGCCGGCATCAAGATGCCGGAAGTGGGTATCTTCCCGGCCTACGAGGCCAACGCCTTCGCCACCGGCTGGAACCGCAACGACGCGCTGGTTGCGGTAAGCCAGGGCCTGCTGGAGCGCTTCTCGCCCGATGAAGTACGCGCCGTGCTGGCTCACGAGATCGGTCACGTCGCCAACGGTGACATGGTCACCCTCGCGCTGGTTCAGGGCGTGGTCAACACCTTCGTGATGTTCTTCGCTCGTATCATCGGCAACTTTGTCGACAAAGTGATCTTCAAGAACGAAGAAGGCCAGGGCATCGCTTACTACATCGCAACCATCGTCGCCGAACTGGTGCTGGGCATTCTGGCCAGCATGATCGTCATGTGGTTCTCGCGTAAACGCGAATACCGCGCCGACGAAGCCGGTGCCCGCCTGGCCGGTACCAGTGCGATGATCGGCGCCCTGCAGCGCCTGCGCTCGGAACAAGGCGTGCCAGTGCACATGCCCGACACCCTGAACGCCTTCGGTATCAACGGCGGCCTCAAGCAGGGCCTGGCTGGCCTGCTGATGAGCCACCCACCGCTGGAAGATCGCATCGAAGCCCTGCGCCGTCGCGGCTAAGGGACAAAGCAAGAAAAAAGGGCGACCCGTGGGTCGCCCTTTTCATTTCAGTCGAGTCAGTCGATAGACCCGTTCCAGCAGATGACTGGCGCCGGCCTGCTGAAATCTCGGGCTGTCATCCAGCACATCGTGCGCTGCCAGCTCAAGCGGGTGCCAGGCAGCGAACAGCGCCTGCACTTCCTCATCGACCACGGCGAACGGTGGCCCGTCGATTTTCGCCTGATCGTAATCCAGGGTGATCAGCAAGCCCTTTGCCGTGACCGGTAGTATCGCTTGCAGATGCGCGACATAGCGCTTGCGCATCTCCCCAGGCAGAGCGATGACTGCAGCGCGGTCATACAGCGCGCTGCAACCGCTGACATCCTCAGCCGTCAAGGCGAAGAAATCACCACAGCGGATCTCGACATTCTCGCAGCGGAAAACCTTGAATACACCGTCCTGCGTCACTTGCGGCTGCAGTTGATGCTCAGTGAAGAAGTCCTCCACAGCCCGCTCCGACAGCTCGACACCCAGCACCTGCAGCCCCTGCCCTGCCAACCAGAGCATGTCCTGGCTCTTGCCGCACAATGGCACCAGCACCCGCGTTCCCGCCAGCACCTCCAGCACTGGCCAGTGCTGTTGAAGGTAGGCGTTGACCTGGGACTGATGAAAACCGATCTGATTGTTCTTCCAGCGCGAATGCCAAAACTCAGCCTGCATGCCTCACCTCGATAAATTCGATCAAATACTGCGAAAACTTATATTAGATTTAGATCAATATTTTGCCTGAAGATGGGCTCATCTTAACCTCAGGAACGCCCTTATGCTGCCCAGCCTGTTTATTTCTCACGGCTCCCCCATGCTCGCCCTGGAGCCGGGCGCCAGTGGCCCGGCATTGAAACGCCTGGCCGCAGAGCTGGAGCGACCAAAAGCCATCGTGGTGGTATCAGCGCACTGGGAAAGCCGTGAACTGTTGGTGTCCAGTGGCTCTCAGCCGGACACCTGGCATGACTTCGGCGGCTTCCCCGCTGCGCTGTATGCCGTGCACTACCCGGCTCCGGGCGATCCCGCCCTGGCTCAGCACGTGAGTGAATTGCTTGGCGCCGCCGGTATGCCGGCCCGCCTCGACCCGCAACGGCCCTTTGACCACGGTACCTGGGTGCCACTGTCGTTGATGTACCCGAAAGCGGATATTCCGGTGGTGCAGGTTTCCCTGCCGACACAACTCGGTCCAAAACTACAGGAGTTGGTGGGTGCTGCGCTTGCCAGCTTGCGTGAACAAGACATCCTGTTGATCGGTTCAGGGAGCATCACCCACAACCTCGATGAGCTGGACTGGCACGCCGGCCCGGAAAGCATCGAACCCTGGGCTTTGGCGTTTCGTGACTGGATGATCGAAAAACTGAGGGCAGGTGACACGCCAGCCCTGCATGATTACCGGCAGCAGGCGCCGTTTGCCGTGCGCAGCCATCCGAGCGATGAACATTTGTTGCCGTTGTATTTTGCCCGGGGTGCCGGTGAGCAGTTCGGGATCGTCCATCAGGGCTTCACCCTGGGGGCCTTGGGGATGGACATCTACCGGTTCGACTGAGGTTCTTGCAGACAAAAAAATGGTTTTTCACGGAATCCCCGGGGACTATGATCCTTGGGGCTGGGCTGGGCTTCGGACGGGAGCTTATCCATTCCATGCGGCGCCGCTGCCGGCCCCTTCCGCCCTTACGGCGGCCTACTTTTTTCACCAAGAAAAAAGTAGGCCGCCGTAAGGGCGGAAGGGGCCAGCAGCGGCACCACATTGACTGGATA
>NZ_PVZN01000026.1 GCF_003024385.1 Pseudomonas sp. BBP2017 | reverse complement strand
TTTCAGAATTTCTCTTTCAACTTCAAGCGCTTAACTCGCTGCGATCTCTCGTCAGCGGGAGGCGAATTCTACAGCGTTTCAATCCGCTGTCAACCACCTTTTTCACCGCTGCCGATCTTTCGATCGAGCCCTTCCGACACTACCTGGAACATCTAACTCGTTGAATTTCAAGGAGTTTTCCGTTCCGACTACGCCGGAAGTGGGGCGAATTATAGAGAGATTAAACGGGGCGTCAAGGGTTAATTTCAAAGTACCGCAAAACAACCTGCGCCCCACTCTATATAGATACGTTACTCAGCCTTCAAAGTAATACGCGCAAAGGCTTTCTTACCGGCCTGGCAAACATGAGTGGCGCCCAAGGCAAATACGAAACCACGATCAACCACTTCGCCATCAACCCGAACACTTCCAGCAGCAAGAAGATCGCGAGCGGCTGCCGAGTTCTTCACCAGTCCCGCCTTATTAAGGACAGCAGAGATTGGCATCTCCTCACTCGCCAGCACTTCGACGTCCGGCAGATCTTCCGGCAGCTCACCATCCTTCATACGGTTACCAGCACCACGGTGCGCATTCGCCGCTGCTTCTTCGCCATGGAAACGCGCAACGATCTCTTGCGCCAGCTTGATCTTGATGTCGCGCGGGTTAGCACCGGCAGCGACATCCGCACGGAACGCCTCGATTTCTTCCATCGAGCGGAAGCTCAGCAGCTCGAAGTAACGCCACATCAGCGTGTCAGGGATCGATACCAGCTTGCTGTACATCACGCCCGGCGCCTCCTGGATACCGACATAGTTACCCAGCGACTTGGACATCTTCTTGATGCCATCGAGACCTTCAAGCAGCGGCATGGTCACGATGCACTGCGCTTGCTGACCGTAGGAGCGCTGCAATTCACGCCCCATCAGCAGATTGAACTTCTGGTCGGTACCACCCAGCTCGACATCTGCCTTGAGCGCTACCGAGTCATAGCCCTGCACCAACGGGTAGAGGAACTCGTGAATGGCAATCGGCTGGTTGGCGGTGTAGCGCTTGTCAAAGTCGTCGCGCTCAAGCATGCGCGCCACGGTGTACTGCGAAGCCAGGCGAATGAAGTCAGCCGGTGTCAGCTTGTCCATCCAGGTGGAGTTGAACGCGACCTCGGTCTTGGCCGGGTCAAGAATCTTGAACACCTGCTGTTTATAGGTCTCGGCATTATCCAGGACCTGCTCGCGGGTCAGCGGTGGACGCGTGGCGCTCTTGCCGCTCGGATCACCAATCATGCCGGTGAAGTCGCCGATAAGGAATATCACCTGATGCCCCAGATCCTGGAACTGGCGCAGCTTGTTAATAAGGACGGTATGCCCCAGGTGCAGGTCGGGTGCGGTCGGATCAAAACCCGCCTTGATCCGCAGCGGCTGCCCGCGCTTGAGCTTCTCGACCAACTCGGACTCTACCAGTACCTCTTCCGCACCACGCTTGATCAGCGCTAGCTGCTCTTCAACCGACTTCATAACAGACCCGCAGGCTCAGATTCAAAGGGCCCCAACCATACAAGATCAGCCATCAATTACAAGTTTTTGCCCCGGATGTGACCCCGTAGCCGACTGATGACGTCTGCGCCCTTGCGCCAGAAGGGATTTGGTTATATTTTATACAGTTATTTCATCTTCATCATGTCATTCATCTTTTCCAATTCATCCATTTCAAAGTCAATTCATCTATGACCAACGAACCGCCTAAAGCGCCCCCGCTTTATCCGAAGAGCCATCTGTTGGCCGCCAGCGGCATCGCCGCCTTACTCAGTCTGGCCTTGCTGGTGTTTCCATCCAGCGAGGTAGAAGCCAAGAAAACCACCTTGAACCTCGAGCTGGAGAGCCCTGCCGAGCAGCTCAAGCAAGAACCGGACGCACCACTGGCGCAGAACGCAGAGGCATCCGCCGCCTCACCGTTTGCCCAGATCGACAACAGTCCTGCGCCCACCGAGGAGACCGCCAAGGTCGAGCCGGCTACAGCGCCATCTCCTGCCGCTGCAGCCAAGGATCCTGGCCATCGCGAAGTGACCGTGAGCCGTGGTGACACCCTGTCGACGCTGTTCGCCAAGGTCGGCCTGCCGGCGAGCGCCGTGCAAGAGGTACTGTCCAGTAACAAACAGGCAAAACAGTTCAGTCAGCTCAAGAGCGGCCAGGTGCTGCAGATCGAGCTGGACAAGGACGGTCAGTTGGCCAGCCTGCACAGCAAGGTCAGCAACCTGGAAACCATTCGCCTGACCAAAGGCGCAAACGGTTACGCCTTCAACCGTGAAGTCAGCAAACCAGTAGTACGCTCGGCCTACGCCCACGGCGTGATCAAGAGTTCGCTGTCGGCCTCTGGCCAGCGCGCCGGTCTGCCCCACAATCTGACCATGGATATGGCACGGATCTTCGGCTACGACATCGATTTCGCCCAGGATATCCGCCAGGGCGACGAATTTGATGTGATGTACGAGCAAAAGGTCATAGACGGCAAGGTGGTTGGCAACGGCAACATCCTTTCTGCCCGCTTCACCAACCGCGGCAAGACCTTCACCGCGGTTCGCTACACCAACAAGCAGGGTAATACCAATTACTACACCGCTGACGGCAACAGCATGCGCAAGGCCTTCATCCGTACCCCGGTTGATTTCGCCCGCATCAGCTCGCGCTTCTCGGCCGGTCGCAAGCACCCGATCCTCAACAAGATCCGCGCCCACAAGGGTGTTGATTACGCCGCACCACGTGGCACCCCGATCAAGGCTGCCGGTGATGGCAAGGTATTGCTCGCCGGACGTCGCGGCGGATACGGCAACACCGTAATCATCCAGCATGGTAATCGCTACCAGACCCTATACGGCCATATGCAGGGCTTCGCCAAGGGCGTGAAAACCGGCGGCACCGTCAAGCAGGGCCAGGTCATCGGCTACATCGGCACCACCGGCCTGTCCACCGGACCGCACCTGCACTATGAGTTCCAGGCCAATGGCGTTCACGTCGATCCGCTGGGGCAAAAGCTGCCAATGGCCGATCCGATCGCCAAGGCCGAGCGTCAACGCTTCCTGCAGCAGAGCCAACCACTGGTGGCGCGCATGAACCAGGAAAAAGCCACCATGCTCGCTTCCAACAAGCGCTAAGCAATGGCTCTTTATCTGGGGGTCATGTCCGGGACCAGCCTCGACGGCCTGGACATCGCCTTGATCGAACAGGAGCAGAGCACCCGCCTGCTCGCTACCCACTACATCCCCATGCCCGCCAGTCTGCGCCAGGACTTGCTGGACCTGTGCGCCAGCGGCCCGGATGAGATCGCCCGCGCCGCGTTGGCAGAAGCACAGTGGGTCACGCTGGCAGCTCAGGGTATTGAACACCTGCTGGCCGCCAGAAACCTCAAGCCGACCGATATCCGTGCCATTGGCAGCCATGGCCAGACCATTCGCCATGAGCCGGCGCGCGGTTTCACCGTGCAGATCGGCAATCCAGCTTTGCTCGCGGAGCTTAGCGGTATCTGTGTGGTCGGTGATTTTCGGCGCCGCGATGTTGCCGCTGGTGGCCAGGGCGCGCCGCTGGTCCCAGCCTTTCATGAGGCACTGTTCGAGCACCAGGGACAGCGTCTGGCAGTGCTCAACGTCGGCGGTTTCAGCAACCTCAGCCTGATCGAGCAGGACAAGCCGGTCAGTGGTTTCGATTGTGGCCCGGGCAACGTGCTGCTTGATGCCTGGATTCACCAGAAACAAGGCCGCAGCTACGACGCCGACGGCACCTGGGCCGCCAGCGGCCAGGTGCATAGCGGCCTGCTTGCCAGCCTGCTCAGCGACCCGTTCTTCGCCGGTACCGGCCCGAAAAGTACAGGCCGCGAAGTATTCAACCTGCCTTGGCTCATGCATCACTTGGCCACACAGCCGGCGATTGCCGATGCCGATGTCCAGGCAACGCTGCTTGAGCTCACCGCCCACAGCATTGTCAGCTCCTTGCAGACCGCCCAGGGAAATACCCAGGCACTGCTGGTCTGTGGTGGTGGCGCCCACAACGGCACACTGATGAGCCGCCTGGCCGCTCTGCTACCTCGCGCTCGTGTCAGTAGCACGGCAGCCCATGGCATTGACCCGGACTGGGTCGAAGCCATGGCCTTTGCCTGGCTCGCCCACTGCTGCCTGCAAGGCATCCCGGGTAACCGCCCTAGCGTCACGGGTGCCCGCGGCCTGCGGGTGCTTGGCGCGATTTACCCTGCCTGACCCGCACACAGCAAAACGCCGCGCATTAGCGCGGCGTTTGCGGTGCAACTTACCCTGCGATCAGATCGAGAACGACGAGCCGCAACCACAGGTGGTGCTGGCGTTCGGGTTCTTGATGACAAAGCGCGAGCCTTCCAGGCCTTCCTGGTAATCCACTTCGGCTCCTGCCAGGTACTGGAAGCTCATCGGATCGACCACCAGGGCCACCCCTTCGCGCTCGACGATGGTGTCGTCTTCAGCGACATCTTCATCAAAAGTAAAACCATATTGAAAACCCGAGCAACCGCCCCCGGTCACGAACACTCGCAACTTCAGGCGATCATTGCCTTCTTCATCGACCAGGGTCTTCACCTTGTGCGCTGCACCCTCAGTGAACTGCAATGCCACAGGGGTGAAGGATTCGACGCTCATGCTGACTATCTCCCGGCGCTATGCCGCCATAATGCGTGATGACGCGCATTATCCGCTTCTCCGAGAAAATCGGTCAAGAATACAAAAGCCGCAAGCGGTTAGCTGCAAGCTATAAGCAGATCACGCACGGCTTTAACTTGCAGCTTGTATCCTGCCGCTTGAGGTTTAGGGCAGCAGGCCCGCGTGAGCAAGGCCCATGCGCTCATCCAGCCCGAAGAGGATGTTGAGGTTCTGTACCGCCTGGCCCGACGCGCCCTTGACCAGGTTGTCGATGACTGACAGCACGACAACCAGGTCACCGCCCTGCGGCCGGTGCACGGCGATACGGCAGACGTTGGCACCGCGCACGCTGCGGGTTTCCGGGTGGCTGCCGGCTGGCATCACGTCGACGAACGGTTCATCGGCATAGCGTTTTTCGAACAGCGCCTGCAGGTCAACCGAGGTGTCAGCAACCGTTGCGTACAGGGTGGAATGAATGCCACGGATCATCGGCGTCAGGTGCGGAACGAAGGTCAGACCGACATCACTTCCTGCTGCCCGGCGCAGGCCCTGGGTAATCTCTGGCAGGTGCCGGTGTCCTTTGACCGCATAGGCTTTCATGCTTTCGCCAGCTTCGCAAAACAGCGAACCAACAGACGCGCCACGACCCGCACCGCTAACGCCCGACTTACAGTCGGCAATCAAGCGCGAGGTGTCGGCGATTCCAGCCTCCAGCAGTGGCAGGAAGCCCAACTGGGTGGCAGTCGGGTAGCAGCCCGGCACGGCGATCAGGCGAGCCTGGCGAATCTGTTCGCGGTTAACCTCTGGCAGGCCGTAGACCGCGTCCTTGAGCAACTCTGGTGCGCCATGGGGCTGGCCGTACCACTTGGCCCACTCATCGGCATCCTGCAGACGGAAGTCAGCAGACAGGTCGATGACCTTGGTGCCTGCCGCCAACAGTTCGCCAGCCAGGGCATGGGCAACACCGTGAGGGGTAGCGAAGAACACCACGTCACAGGCCGCCAGGGTTTTCACGTCCGGCACGCTGAACGCCAGGCCGTCGTAATGGCCGCGCAGGTTCGGGTACATATCGGCAACCGCCAGGCCGGCTTCGGAGCGTGAAGTGATGACCGCTACCTCAGCCTGTGGATGCTGTGCCAACAGACGCAGCAGCTCGACCCCGGTGTAACCCGTGCCGCCAACGATACCGACCTTGACCATAACGCGTGCCCCTTATCAACGAACCTACAGGAAAGCCCACGATAATAGGGGGCCTGAAACACACCCACAACTGTTGAGATGGCCCGCCAGGCGCCTAGCCACTACTATCTGACGACCGTGAACCCCGAAGGAACTCAACTCCATGCTTTTTCTCTGGATCAAAGCGCTGCATATCGTCAGCGTAGTCTGCTGGTTTGCCGGGCTGTTCTACCTGCCCCGCTTGTTTGTCTACCACGCACAAAGCCAGGACAGTATCAGCCAGGAACGCTTCGTGACCATGGAGCGCAAGTTGTATCGCGGCATCATGCTCCCGTCGATGATTGCTACTCTGGCCTTCGGTATCTGGCTGATGAGCCTGACCCCGGGCTTTCTCAATCAGGGCTGGATGCACGCCAAGCTCACCCTGGTGATCCTGCTGATCGGCTACCACCATATGTGCGGCGCCCAGCTCAAGCGCTTCGCCCGCGGTGAAAACACCCGCAGCCATGTGTTCTACCGCTGGTTCAACGAAGTGCCGGTGCTGATCCTGCTGGCCGTGGTCATTCTGGTGGTGGTCAAACCGTTCTAACCTAAACCCTTACTCAGCCTCGGGATGCCCGCCATGTCATTGCCTGCCCTGCTCGAACAACGCTTGCGTCTGCCGGTGGTTGCGGCACCGATGTTTCTGATCTCCAACCCGCAACTGGTTTTGGCCTGTTGCGCCAACGGGATCGTCGGCAGCTTCCCGGCGCTGAACCAGCGTGACAGTAGCGGCTTCAAAGCCTGGCTTGAGGAAATCGAGACAGGTCTGGCCGCTGTGGACAAACCTGCGCCCTACGCGGTCAACCTGATCGTGCACCAGAGCAATCCGCGTCTGCAGGCAGATCTGGCACTGTGCGTCGAACACAAGGTACCGATCGTCATCACCAGCCTTGGGGCGGTGCAGGAGCTGGTCGATGCCGTGCACAGTTATGGCGGCCTGGTGTTCCATGACGTAACCACCCGACGGCATGCCGAGAAAGCGGCTCAAGCAGGGGTCGATGGTTTGATCGCCGTTGCGGCAGGCGCCGGCGGCCATGCCGGCACCTGGAGCCCATTTGCGCTGATTGCCGAGATTCGCCAGTTCTTCGACAAGACATTATTACTGGCGGGTTGCATCAACCGCGGCCATGAAATTCTCGCCGCACAGCTTCTCGGCGCAGACTTGGCCTACCTGGGCACCCGATTTATCGCCACCCACGAAAGCCAAGCCCCAGGCCCTTACAAAGAAATGATGCTAGAGGCCAAGGCTGCCGATATCATCCACACCGCTGCGGTTTCCGGGGTGCCTGCCAGCTTCATGCGCCAGAGCCTGGAAAACGCCGGTTTCGACATGACCGCCCTGCGCAGCCACACCGAAACCAAACTCAAACCCATTAGTGATGAGGCCAAGGCCTGGAAGACCGTATGGTCGGCAGGGCAAGGCGTCGGCGCCATCGACAAGCTGTGCGCTGTCGAGCAACTGATTAACTGTCTTGACACTGAATATCGCCAGGCACAAGCCTCGGCCAAAGCCCTGAGCCAGCACTGGCCGGGTTGACCGATGAATTACGAAGGCAAAGGAAGCCCGTATGAATACCACCTTGGTCTCTGCAGACTCGAGCAAGCCAAAGTTCATGAGCACGAAGGGGCGAATAGGCCGAGTGCGCCTGCTGGCCTGGAGTCTGGCGCTGGCTGTAGCAACGATCAGTGGCCTGGTTGTACTGAGCGGGGTGTACAGCGCAATGCCGTCGATTCTGGTCGGCCGACTGGTCATCGCTGGTTTGCTCATCGTCCAGATCCTGACCATGCTACCTGTCATCCAGCGCCTTCACGACCTGAACTGGAGCGGCTGGTTTTGCTGGCTGGGATTGATACCCTGGATAGGCTTGGTCTTTGTCTTGATCTTGGTACTGATGCCAGGTAGTCGCGCAGACAACCGCTTTGGCCCAGTACCAATGCCCAACAGTACCCTCGAGGGGATTCTGGCCTGCCTATGGCCGCTACTGATCCTGAGCTTTATCGGTATCGCCGCGCTCTAAACCGGAATCTAGGGCCCGCCTGCAGCGCTCGGGCTACCGTACCTGTAAACTGGGGGCTTTAGCCGCCCTTTCCGATTGGAGAACTGCATGACCCGTTACGCCATGATCACTGGTGCCTCCAGTGGCCTGGGCCTGGCACTGGCCGAGGCGCTGGCACGTCGGGGACGCAATCTGATCCTGGTGGCCCGCCAGCGTGACCCACTGGAAAGCATCGCCATCGAGCTGACCCAGCGTTTTGGCGTCGAAGTGCTGTTTCGCGCCTGCGATCTGGGCGAACCACTGCGCCTGTCCGGTTTCCTGCTGGAACTTGAGGAAAGCGAGCGCCACATCGACCTGCTGGTCAACTGCGCCGGCATTCGCTCCTACGGACCGTTCCTGGCCCAGGAATGGGGCGACGAGCAGGACCTGATCGAAGTGAACATCCTCGCCCTGACCCGACTTTGCCATGCGCTGGGTAACGCCATGGCGGTTCAGGGCGGCGGGCAAATTCTCAATGTCGCGTCTGTTGCAGCCTTTGCTCCCGGACCGTGGATGAGCAGCTATGCGGCCAGCAAAGCCTACGTGCTGAGCTTTTCCGAAGGTTTGCGCGAAGAGCTCAAACGCACCGGCATCAAGGTTTCGGTACTCTGCCCGGGCCCGGTCCGCTCGCCGTTGCGACGCATCCCGCGCCTGGAAAAGGGCCAACACTGCCTAAGCCCCGAGGAAGTCGCCCTGTACACCGTCCGCGCCCTGGACAAGAACCGTGCGCTGATCATTCCCGGTCGGCACAACCGCTGGCTGGCATTCAGCCCGCGCCTGCTGTCGCGCTGGATGACCCGCAAGCTGGCGGGTGCCATCAATCAAGCCTATTGCCCGCGCTGACTGCGCGGGGCTGGGCGTCGATACCCAGCCTGAGTACACTCAGGCCCGATCCCTCACATGGAGCAACCGTAGTGGAAACTCTGTTCACCAAGATCATCAACCGGGAAATCCCGGCCAAGATCATCTACGAGGACGACCAGGTTCTGGCCTTCCACGATATCGCCCCACAGGCGCCGGTGCATTTTCTGGTCATCCCGAAGAAGCCTATCCGCACGCTCAACGATCTGACCGAAGACGACAAGGGCCTGGCTGGACACATCCTGTTCACTGCCCAGCGGCTGGCCAGGGAGCTGGGCTGTGAAGACGGGTTCCGCGTAGTCATGAACTGCAATGAACTGGGCGGCCAGACGGTCTACCACATCCACATGCACGTACTGGGTCAGCGTCAGATGCACTGGCCGCCGGGCTGATCCAGGGCAAGCCCGATCATCTCGATTGCGGTAAACTGTCGGGCACATTCTTGCGGAGGTGCCCGATGGCTACCGAACGTCACTATTCGCCGCTCGACCGCTTGTTGCTGCAGGCCGACACCGCCATGCGCACCTTGCTGCCCTTCAGCGGCCAACCTTCCCGCCCGTCGCCGGCCATCATCCAGCCGGATGTGACCCTGGACGACACCCAGACCCGCCACGTGGCCGGACTGATGCGTATCAACCATACCGGTGAAGTCTGCGCACAAGCGCTATACCAAGGCCAAGCCCTGACCGCCAAGCTGCCACAAGTACGCAAGGCTATGGAGCACGCGGCCGAAGAAGAGATTGATCACCTGGCCTGGTGCGAACAGCGTATCCGCCAGCTCGGCAGTCACCCAAGCGTACTCAACCCACTGTTCTACGGTATGTCATTCGGCATCGGTGCACTGGCCGGCCTGGTCAGCGACAAGGTCAGCCTGGGGTTTGTTGCCGCCACCGAGCATCAGGTGTGCAAGCACCTGGACGAGCACCTGGAGCAGATTCCGAGTGAAGATGAAAAATCCCGGGCCATCCTTGAGCAGATGCGCGTCGACGAAGAACAGCACGCCGAATCGGCCCTGGAGGCTGGCGGCTTGCGCTTCCCTGCCCCAGTACGTTTTGGCATGAGCCTGATGGCCAAGGTCATGACCAAAAGCACCTACCGTATCTAGGACATGCCATGACGGAACGCTTCGATGCCAAGGACCTGGCCCGCGCGGTAAGCGCAGGCGTTCTGAACCCGGGCCAGGATCAGGCCCTGCTTGAATTTCTCAAGCGCCAACCGAGCACGCAGGCCAGCTTCCAATTGGCTCATGTAGCATTCTACCTCGGCGCACTGCTGATCATGGCCGCCATGGGCTGGCTGCTCAACGAGGCCTGGATGCGTATCGGCGACAGTGCTTTGCTGCTTATCGCCGTGGTCTACATTGCCGTTTTGACCCTGGGCGGGTTGTTCATGCAACGCCGCGGCCAGATCATCCCCGCCGGTGTGCTCGGCGCGGTTGCCGTCAGTATTGTGCCTCTGGCGGTGTTCGCAGTGGAGCGGCTCACCGGTTTCTGGCCGCTTGACGACACCCAGACCGGCTACCACAACTACTACACCTATGTGCAGGGTGGCTGGCTGCTGATGGAAGCGGCAACGGTTGTCGCCGGCTTGCTGATGCTGCGGGTGATCCCCTTCCCTTTTATCGTCATGCCGATCGCCTTGGCCCTGTGGTTCATGTCCATGGACCTGAGCGAATGGTTCTACGGCCATACCTTCAACTGGGAACAGCGCCTTGCCGTGTCGTTGTGGTTCGGCCTGGTGGTGCTGGCTATATTCCTGGTGGTCGATGGCCGCACCCGCCAGGACTTTGCCTTCTGGGGATACCTTGCTGGTCTTCTGGCCTTCTGGCTGGGGTTGAGCCTGATGGAAAGCGACAGCCAGCTGGGCAAAGCCCTGTACTGCCTGATCAACCTCGGCCTGATGGGGTTGGCGGTATTGTTGCGCAGACCGATGTTCATGGTCTTCGGGGCCATGGGCGTGGCAGCGTATCTAGGGTATCTGTCCTACGAAGTGTTTGCCGATTCCCTACTGTTCCCGCTGGTACTGACCTTGATCGGCCTGGGCGTGATCGGCCTGGGTGTGCTTTATCAGAAGCATCGCGAAGATTTGAGTGCACGCTTTCGAGCGCAACTGCCCAGTGGCCTGCAGAAGTGGCTACCAGGACTGCGCCGCTGAGGTTGCTGCAGAGCAGATCGCGGGGCAAGGCCCGCTCCTGCAGTGGGGTTACTCTTCTGCAGGAGCGATGGCTGTAGATCAGCCGAGCTCAACAACCTCATAGCTATGGGTGATTTCAACCCCAGCCCGCCCGAGCATGATCGACGCCGAGCAATATTTTTCCGCCGACAGCTCTACTGCGCGCTTCACTTGAACGTCCTTGAGCCCACGGCCCTTGACCACGAAGTTCAGGTGAATCTTGGTGAACACCTTCGGATCTTCGCTGGCGCGTTCGGCTTCAAGGAAGGCTTCGCAGCTTTCCACTGCCTGACGGGATTTTTTCAGGATGCTGACCACGTCGAAGTTGCTGCAGCCACCCAGGCCCAGCAAGAGCATTTCCATAGGCCGTACACCCAGGTTACGCCCGCCGGCCTCGGGTGGACCGTCCATGACCACGACATGGCCACTGCCCGATTCGCCGAGAAACATGGCTTCACCTGCCCACTGGATACGCGCCTTCATCATCCGGACTCCCTTGCTTGAAAAAGGCTGCCAGCTTAGACCCAGATGCGCTGACGGAAAAGCTCAAGCGTGCAAGTAAATCTGCCGATACAACGACAAGTGTCTGATAAGCTGACGCCAAATCACTGGCACGTTGCGCCAGACTACCTATAAAAGTGTACAGGCGTTGCCACTTACCGGGATTCAGCCATGGTTGCCTCAGCCCTTCCAGCCAAGATCAAAAACATCGACAAGCTGCTTGCTCATTGCCAGCGGCGCCGATTTGCAGCCAAGAGCAATATCATGTGTGCCGGTGATAAAGCCGATAGCCTGTCATTCATCGTCAAAGGCTCAGTGACGATCCTGATCGAGGACGACGATGGTCATGAGATGATCATTGCCTACCTCAACAGCGGTGATTTTTTTGGCGAGCTGGGCCTGTTCGAACCTGCTGGACAGGAACAGCAGCGTAGTGCCTGGGTACGGGCAAAGAGCGAATGTGAAGTCGCGGAAATCAGCTATGAGAAATTTCGCGAGCTGGCTCGTCAGGACCCTGACATTCTCTATGCCTTGGGCAGCCAGATGGCCCAGCGCCTGCGTAACACTACGCGTAAGGTCGGTGACCTGGCATTTTTCGATGTTACCGGACGCGTTGCACGCTGCTTGCTGGAACTGTGCAAGCAACCGGATGCGATGACCCACCCCGACGGCATGCAGATCAAGATCACCCGTCAGGAGATCGGTCGTATCGTCGGTTGTTCACGGGAGATGGTCGGCCGCGTTCTCAAGGATCTTGAGGAACGCAGCCTGGTACACGTCAAAGGCAAGACCATGGTGGTCTTCGGCACCCGCTAGTCGCTGGCGATACGCTCGATCACTTCAGCGTAAGCCTGGCCAAGACGCTCGAGTAAAGGCGCCTTAGGCACCACCTCGTGCAGGGCGATATGGCTGTCGGCCAGACAGCGCTGCTCCAGCTCGCAACATTCGTTGAAGCGGTTGACCGCCGCCACCATCGATTCTCGCTCGTTGTCCACCAGCAGCGCACCGTGAACCAGCACGACCGGACGCTTACCACCCAGGCCCTGGCGCCAGCGCTGGGCGGTGCCCACCAATTTGCGGCCATTGAGATTGACGTTGTAGCGACCGTCACAGAACGCCCCTTCGATTTCGCCTACCGAGGCCAGCCCGCCCCACTCACGCAACACATCACACAAAGGCAGGCACAGACGTTCGTAGGCGTTTTCGATGCGTCCATGATCGCCTTCGCTACGCGGTGCCACATAGATAAGGGCAATGTTGATCACCGCTGGCGATTGCGGCACCGGTTCACCGCCTGTTTCTCGCAACAAAACCGGCCAGCCGGCAATCGCAAGCTCAGCACAGGCCGCCTCGAAACCCTCCAGGCGACTCATGCGTCGCGGCATGACCAATGCCCGATCGCTCGGCCGCCAGAACAACAAGCCATAATCCTTTTCACCCTTGCACACCGCCGCCAGCAGATCCTGTTCGGCATGCAGGCCGGCCTCGACAGTCACATCCAGTAGTTGCTCAGTCATCGCGAAAACCTTGTAGGTACAAAAAAGCCGGCAATGCCGGCTTCAGCGTCGAATCAGTCCAGGCCTGGCACCAGATTCTGCACCGTGCGCTCAGGGAAGAACAGACGCTGCAACTCCAGCCCCGGGTGCTCAGCGCGCATGAAGGCTTCACCGACCAGGAACGAATAGACCTCGTTGATTTCCATCAACTCGACATCCGCGCGATTGAGAATACCGCTCTCGGTGATCGCCAGGCGGTCGCGAGGAATCCGCGGCAACAGGTCGAGGGTGGTTTCCAGGCTGACCTCGAAGGTATGCAGGTTGCGGTTGTTGACGCCGACCAGCGGGGTGTCGAGGGTTTTCAGCGCCCGCTCCAGCTCATCGCCGTCGTGCACTTCAACCAGCACATCCAGGCCGACGCTTTTCGCTGTGGCAGCCAACTCGGCCATCTTCACATCATCCAGCGCCGAAACGATCAACAGCACACAGTCGGCGCCCAACGCGCGCGCTTCAACGATCTGATATGGATCGATCATGAAGTCCTTGCGGATCACCGGCAGCTTGCACGCCGCGCGAGCTTGCTGCAGGTAGATATCGGCGCCCTGGAAATAATCGACGTCGGTGAGTACCGACAGGCAGGTCGCGCCACCTTTCTCGTAGCTGACAGCGATCTCGGCCGGCACGAAGTTCTCGCGGATCACACCTTTGCTCGGCGAAGCCTTCTTGATCTCGGCAATAACCGCCGGCTGCCTGCGCTTGGCCTGCTCGATCAGCGCCTTGGCAAACCCGCGTGGCGCATCGGCGGCGGCAGCCAGGCGCTCAAGTTCGGCGAGGCTGACTCGGGCACTGCGCTCGGCAACTTCCTGAACCTTGCGCGCCAGAATGTTTTCCAGAACCGTCGATACACTCATCCTTCATTCTCCAGCTTGAATACGGCGGTGAAAGCGCCCAGCTCTTCGAGTTTTTCCCGGGCAAGGCCGGTGTGCAGTGCGTCGTGGGCAAGCTCGACACCTTGCTTGAGACTCATGGCATGGTCAGCGGCATACAGTGCGGCACCGGCATTGAGCACGATCATTTCCGCAGCCTTCTGGCCATTCTCGGTCTTGCGCCTTCCTAAGGCATCGCGGATCAATTCCAGAGACTTTTCCGGACTCTCGACCGCCAGGCCATGCAGGCTCTGGCTCTTCATGCCGAGGTCTTCGGGCTCGACCCAGTACTCGGTGATCTGGTCATTTTTCAGCTCGGCAACGAAGGTCGGCGCCGCCAGGCTGAACTCGTCCAGCCCGTCCTTGGAGTGCACCACCAGCACATGCTTGCTGCCCAGGCGCTGCAGTACTTCAGCCAATGGCCGGCAGAGGGCTTGAGTGAAGACACCCACCACCTGGTGCTTTACACCGGCCGGATTCGTAAGCGGGCCGAGCATGTTGAACAGTGTACGCAGCCCCAGGTCGCGACGCGGAGCGGCGGCAAACTTCATGGCCTTGTGATGCGTCTGGGCAAACATGAAGCCGATGCCGACACTGTCGATGCAACGGGCAACCTGCACGGGCGTCAGGTTCAGGTAGATGCCGGCAGCTTCGAGCAGGTCGGCACTGCCGCTCTTGCCCGAGACCGCACGGTTGCCGTGTTTGGCCACGGTGCAACCGGCGGCGGCTACAACGAAGGCCGAAGCGGTGGAAACGTTGAAGATGTTTGCGCCATCACCGCCCGTGCCGACCACATCGACTACCTGATCAAGCGTATTGAGCTCGACCTTATCGGCCAACTCGCGCATCACCGAGACTGCGCCGACGATTTCGTCGATGCTTTCGCTCTTCATGCGCATACCCATCATGAAGGCACCGATCTGCGCTTCACTGCACTGACCGGTCATGATCTCGCGCATCACATCGCGCATTTCTTCGGTGCTCAGGTCCAGGTGGCCGACGATGCGGCTGAGCGCGCTCTTGATATCCATGATCGATCCTTAGCGGCGGCCGCCGGTCTGTTTGAGGAAGTTGGCGAACAGCTCGTGGCCCTGCTCGGTGAGAATCGACTCGGGGTGGAACTGCACCCCTTCTATATTCAGGGTCTTGTGCCGCAGGCCCATGATCTCGTCGACCGAACCGTCTTCAAGGGCAGTCCAGGCCGTCACTTCCAGGCACTCGGGCAAGGTTTCACGCTTGACCACCAGCGAGTGGTAGCGGGTCACGGTCAGCGGGTTGTTCAAGCCAGTGAATACGCCCAGGTCCTTGTGCAAAACCGGGCTGGTCTTGCCGTGCATTACCTGGCGGGCACGCACGACATCGCCGCCAAAGGCCTGGCCAATGGACTGGTGCCCCAGGCAGACACCGAGAATCGGCAGCTTGCCGGCAAAGTGCAAAATGGCATCGATGGAAACGCCGGCCTCGGTCGGGGTGCACGGGCCAGGGGAAACCACAATGCGCTCGGGGTTCAGCGCTTCGATCTGGGCGATGGTCAGTTCGTCATTGCGAATGACTTTGACCTCTGCACCCAGCTCGCCGAGGTACTGCACGACGTTGTAGGTGAAGGAGTCGTAGTTGTCGATCATCAGTAGCATCTGGGTTCAACCTCTAGAATCAAGTTCGCCGAGTGGACAGGCGCAAGACGGCGCGCTGCGGGCGCCGTGGGTTTCGATCAGCTGCGTGGCGTCTGTTCGGCCAGCGCCACCGCCCGGAACATCGCCCGGCGTTTGTTGATGGTTTCTTCCCATTCCAGTGCAGGCACCGAATCGGCGACGATACCGCCACCGGCCTGTACATGCAGCTCGCCATCCTTGATGACCGCTGTACGGATCGCGATGGCGGTGTCCATGTTGCCGTTCCAGGCAAAGTAACCGACCGCACCACCGTAGACTCCGCGCTTGACCGGCTCAAGCTCATCGATGATTTCCATCGCGCGGATCTTCGGTGCCCCGGACAAGGTCCCGGCGGGCAGGATGGCGCGCAACGCATCCATGGCGCTGAGGCCTTCTTTCAGCTCACCGGTGACGTTGGAAACGATGTGCATGACGTTGGAGTAACGCTCGATCACCATCTTCTCGGTGACCTTGACCGTACCGGTCGCCGACACCCGACCGGCGTCGTTGCGGCCCAGGTCGATGAGCATCAGGTGCTCGGCGATTTCCTTGTCATCGGACAGCAGATCTTCTTCCAGCGCACGATCGGCCTCTTCGCTGGCGCCACGTGGACGCGTGCCGGCGATCGGGCGTACGGTGACCAGGTTGTCTTCGACCCGTACCAGCACCTCCGGCGAGCTGCCCACCACGTGGAAATCGCCAAAGTTGAAGAAGTACATGTACGGCGTCGGGTTAAAGCAACGCAACGCCCGGTACAGGTCGATAGGCGCGGCCTTGAAGTCGATCGACATACGCTGCGACGGCACTACCTGCATGCAGTCGCCGGCGAGGATGTATTCCTTGATGGTATCGACCGCACGCTCGTAATCGCTCTGGGTGAAACTGGAGCGGAAGGCCGGCTCGGCGGCTTGCGGGCCACCCAATTCCAGGCCACGACGCGGGGTGATCGGCTGACGCAGTTGTTCAAGCAGGTCTTCCAGGCGTGCCAGGCCGTTTTCGTAGGCCTGCTCCTGAGCCGGATCGACCAGTACGATGGCGTGCATCTTGCCCGCCAGGTTATCGAACACCACCACAGCGTCGGACACCATCAGCAGTATATCCGGCACGCCCAGCGGATCAGGGTTTGGACACTTGCCAAGACGCTTCTCGACATAGCGCACGCAGTCATAGCCGAAGTAGCCCACCAGGCCGCCGTTGAAACGCGGCAAACCGGCAATACTCGGGACGTTGTAACGCGCTTTGAAGGACTCGACGAAGGTCAGCGGATCTTCCACGTCGTGACGTTCGATTTCGACATCGTCATGGGTGATTCGCACCTGATGGTCATGCACTCGCAGCACGGTGCGGCACGGCAGACCAATGATCGAGTAACGCCCCCACTTCTCGCCGCCCTGCACAGACTCAAGCAGGTAGGAGTTGGGCTGATCGGCCAGTTTCAGGTAGATCGACAGCGGTGTGTCGAAGTCGGCCAGCGTCTCGCAGGCCAGGGGAATACGGTTGTAGCCGGCAGCGGCCAGGCGCAGGAATTCTTCGCGGGTCATGATAGCCTCGTGGCAAGCAGCAAATGGGTCAGACAGGCAAACGGGCCGGCAACGGCCGGCAGCGAACAGTCAGGCGCGCCAACGCCAACGGGCCAGGGCCTTGATGACTTTCATCCAGAGTTTGCCGGTAACCGCCACGATGGAATCTCGATCTTTGGGGGAATGAACGTCAGCCAACGTTATCCCAGTGGCCGCATCTAAGCAACCGGGCAACAGCGCACGCAGGTCATCAATCACCAGGCATGGGCCTTCTTCGCTGATCGGCCGTCCGTGATTGTAGCCATAGCTCAAGCCGACGCACTTGACCCCGGCTGCTTTGGCCGCCAGCACATCGCTGCGCGAGTCGCCGACGAACAAGGCGGCTTCAGCCGAGACATTGGCCATTTTCATGACGAACAGCAATGCTGCCGGATCGGGTTTTTTCTGCGGCAGGGTGTCGCCGCCGATGATCCAGCGGAAATAACGACCGATCTTCATCTGGTCGAGCAACGGCGCGACAAAGCGCTCCGGCTTGTTGGTGATCAGGGCCATTTCCACGCCCTGTTTGTGCAACCACTTGAGCGTGTCGCGCACGCCGGGGTACACCACGGTCAACTGGTGGTTGTCGGCATAGGCCTGCATGAACAGCTCCAGGCCCCTCTCTGCCTCGTCTTCATCGACGCAGGCATGATCCAGGCCACCGGCCAGAGCCCGGCGCACCAGCACCGGCGCACCATTACCGACCCAGTGGCGCACCGCCTCAAGGCCTGCGGGCTTGCGCCCCATTTCGAGCAGCATGTTATCCACCGCCGCTGCCAGGTCCGGTACCGAATCGATCAGGGTACCGTCCAGATCAAACATCACCAGTTTGGGCAGTGCGCCGGGGAACAGCTGCTCGAAGCCACTCATGCGCGGGCCAAAGCCAGTTCGGCACGCATCTTGGCAATCACTTCCTGGTAGTTCGGGGTGTTGAAGATCGCCGAACCGGCCACAAAGGTATCGGCACCGGCGGCAGCGATCTCGCGAATGTTGTTCACGTTCACCCCACCGTCGATTTCCAGGCGAATATCACGGCCGCTGGCATCGATCAGCGCACGGGCTTCGCGCAGCTTGTCGAGGGTGCCGGGAATGAATTTCTGACCGCCAAAGCCTGGGTTGACGCTCATCAGCAGGATCATGTCGACCTTGTCCATCACGTACTTGAGGGTGTCGAGCGGAGTTGCCGGATTGAACACCAGGCCGGCCTTGCAACCACCGTCACGAATCAACTGTAGTGAACGATCGATGTGCAGGGTGGCTTCCGGATGGAAGGTAATGTAGCTGGCGCCTGCTTCGATGAAGTCGCCGATGATGCGGTCGACCGGGCTGACCATCAGGTGCACATCGATCGGCGCAGTAATGCCGTACTTGCGCAGTGCGGTGCAGACCATCGGGCCAATGGTCAGGTTCGGCACGTAGTGGTTGTCCATTACGTCAAAGTGAACAATGTCGGCACCAGCGGCCAACACATTGTCGACCTCCTCGCCCAGGCGGGCGAAATCGGCAGAAAGAATCGAGGGGGCAATAGCGTAGGGCTGCATGGCGCACCTGTAGGGCAGAATCACGGTGGCGCGCATTGTACCTCAGGGAACCGAACTGAGGCTGACTGGTATCAAAGTGCTCGACGGATGTCGCAATCGCGGGGCAAGCCCCACAGGTCCAGCAAAATCCCTGTGGGGGCGGGCTTGCCCCGCGATGAATTCAACCCGGCTGCTGGGTCCGCAGTTTCTCGCTACGCCCGCGCAACCACTCCAGGGTCAGCAACAGCACCACCGAAAAGGCGATCAGCAAGGTTGCCGCCGCGGCGATGGTCGGGCTGAGGTTCTCGCGGATACCGCTGAACATCTGCCGAGGCAAGGTCGCCTGCTCTGGACCGGCGAGGAACAGGGTCACCACCACCTCGTCGAACGAGGTGGCAAAGGCAAACAGAGCGCCGGAAATCACCCCTGGGGCAATCAGCGGCAAGGTCACCCGGCGGAAGGCAGTCAGCGGCGAAGCACCCAGGCTGGCTGCCGCACGCACCAGATTGTAGTTAAAGCCCTGCAGTGTCGCCGACACAGTGATGATGACGAACGGCACCCCCAACACCGCATGCACCAGTATCAGCGAAATGAAGCTGTTACCCATGCCCAGCGGCGCGAAGAACAGGTAGCTGGCGACACCGATGATCACCACCGGCACCACCATCGGCGAAATCACCAGGGCCATGATCAGCGCCTTGCCGGGGAAGTCACCGCGGGTCAGGCCGATCGAAGCCAGGGTACCGAACACCATGGCCAGCACAGTTGCCGCCGGGGCGACGATGATGCTGTTCTTCAATGCCCGCATCCACTCGGCCGAGGCGAAGAAGTCGTGATACCACTGCAATGAAAAGCCTTGCAGCGGATAGACCAGGAAGCTGCCGGAGTTGAACGACAATGGAATGATCACCAGTACCGGCAACACCAGGAACAACAGGATCAGCCCGCAGAGGATGCGCAAACTGTAGAACCAGACCCGCTCGACGGGCGACATGTAAGGGCTCAGCATGACAACGCTCCTCAGCTCAGACGCAGGCGGCTGGCGCCGACCAGCCAGCTATAGATCAGGTACAGAATGACGGTGGCGAGCAGCAGCAGGCCGCCCAGCGCAGTCGCCATACCCCAGTTGATGCTGGTGTTGGTATAGAACGCCACGAAGTAGCTGACCATCTGATCGTTCGGGCTACCGAGCAGCGCCGGGGTGATGTAGTAGCCGATGGCCAGGATGAACACCAGCAGACAGCCCGCGCCTACACCTGCGTAGGTCTGTGGGAAGTACACCCGCCAGAAGCTGGTGAACGGATGGCAGCCCAGGGAGATGGCCGCACGCATGTAGGTGGGTGAGATGCCCTTCATCACGCTATAGATCGGCAGGATCATGAACGGCAGCAGAATGTGGACCATGGAGATGTACACACCGGTGCGGTTGAATACCAGCTCCAGCGGCTTGTCGATGATGCCCACGGCCATCAGCGCACTGTTGATCAAACCGCCCGATTGCAACAGCACGATCCAGGCGGCAACCCGCACCAGGATTGAGGTCCAGAACGGCAGCAGTACCAGAATCATCAACAGGTTGCTCTGCCGGGTTGGCAGGTTGGCCAGCAAATAGGCCAGCGGATAGGCCAGCACCAGGCAAATGGCGGTGATGACAAAGCCCATCCACAGGGTACGGGTGAAGATGTCCAGGTAGATCGACTGGTCCGGGGTAGCCTTGGCCAGCTCGCCGAGGTCATCGATGCGATGGTCCAGCGCCGCCAACAGGTAGAACGGTGTGACGCTACTGGTGTTACGGCGGATCGCCTGCCAGTAGGCTGGATCGCCCCAGCGCTCGTCCAGCTCTTGCAGGGCTTCTTTATAAGAAGCCGGCTCGGTCTTGAACGGCAAGGCTCGGGCGGTTTTCGCCAGCAGGCTGCGATAGCCGGCCAGCTCCATGTTCAGACGTTTGGAGGTGTCGCCCAGAGTCTGGTTCTTGCGCGCCTGGCCGAGGTCTGCGCTCAGTGCCTTGTACACCGACTCATCCGGCAGGCCCTTACCATCCCACTGCGTGACCACCGCAACAGTCTGCGGCAAGCCTGTGACAACTTCCGGGTTACCGACACTCTTGTAGAGCAGCGCGGCAATCGGCACCAGGAAAACCAGCAGCAGGAACAGCGCCAGCGGCGCGATCAGGGCTTGCGCCTTCCAGCGGTTGACCCGCTCGGCACGCGCCAGACGCTGCTTGAGTGTGGAACCGGCGCCTTCATTCAGGGGCACTGCGATGGCCATAGCGAACTCCGAAATCTTGAGAACAGGAAGCGTCGGCGACGTGCCGACGCTCCATCAGCCGACCTTACTTGGCAGCCCAGGCGTTGAAGCGTTGCTCCAGTTGCTCGCTGTTGTCGGCCCAGAAGGCGACGTCGATCTGCACCTGGTTGGCAATGTTTTCCGGGGTGGTCGGCATGTCTTTCTTGATCTCGTCGGAGAGCAGGCTCACCGCTTTGGAATTGGCAGGGCCATAAGCGATGTTTTCCGAGTAGATCTTCTGTTGTTCAGGCTTGACCGAGTAGGCGATGAACTTCTTGGCTTCTTCGGCATTCTTCGCGCCCTTCGGAATGGCCCAGGCGTCGAAATCGTAGATACCGCCGTTCCATACCACCTTCAGGTTGCTTTCTTTCTGTACTGCAGCGATCCGGCCGTTGTAGGCCGAGCTCATGACCACGTCACCCGAGGCCAGGTACTGTGGCGGCTGAGCACCGGCTTCCCACCACTGGATGCTTGGCTTGAGTTCGTCGAGTTTCTTGAAGGCGCGATCCTGGCCTTCCTTGGTGCCGAGCACCTTGTAGACATCTTTAGGCGCGACACCGTCGGCCATCAGGGCGAATTCCAGGGTGTACTTGGCGCCCTTGCGCAGGCCGCGCTTGCCCGGGAACTGCTTGGTGTCCCAGAAATCGGCCCAGCTGGTCGGCGCGGTTTTCAGTTTGTCGGCGTTGTACGCCATCACTGTGGACCATACGAAGAAGCCCACGCCGCAAGGCTGGATAGCACCAGGCACATAGTCGGCCTCGTCGCCGAACAGCGCAGGGTCGAGCTCCTCGAACATGCCCTCATCACAACCACGAGCCAGTTCCGGCGACTCTACTTCGACCAGGTTCCAGGACACGCTCTTGGTGTCGACCATGGCTTTGACCTTGGCCATTTCGCCGTTGTATTCGCCCGCCACGATCTTGCCATTGCCGGCCTTTTCCCATGGCTCGTAGAACGCTTTGACCTGGGCGGCCTTGTTGGCGCCGCCGAAAGAGATCACGGTCAGATCGGCCGCCGCCATGGCCTGGCCCGCCGCAAACAGCCCCAGCGTCAGAGCGGTCAACTTCAAGTGCTTTAGCATTATTATTCTCTCCACAGTACAGGGTTGGTGAAGCAAACCTTCAATTGGCTTCCAGGATCGGATCGAGCGCGCGGGCGTGCTCCACTTCCCAGCCAAGCGGTACCACATCGCCCACGGCCAAGGCCGGGTCGAGTTCGGCAATCGGCTGCTTCACGAAGAAATCGGCCTTGCCGCACACTTCCAGGCGAACCCGTACGTGGTCGCCCAGATAGATGAATTCGGCCACCCGCCCGGAGAAGCGGTTAACGCAGCTCTCGCTGTGACCGTTCAGGCGCACACGCTCAGGGCGGATCGACAGGGTGACCGGCTCACCGCTCTGGCCAACATTGACCGCCAATGCCTCGACCTTCTCGCCGCGGGCCAGCTGCACCAGGCAACGCTCGCCGTCCTGACTGATCAGGCGGCCATTGATGCGGTTGTTCTCACCGATGAAGTTGGCGACGAAGGTGTTCTTAGGCTCTTCATAGAGGGTGCGCGGGTCGGCAATTTGCTGGATCTCGCCCTGATGGAATACAGCGACCCGATCAGACATGGTCAGCGCTTCGCCCTGGTCATGGGTGACATACACCACGGTGACGCCCAGACGCTTGTGCAGGTGCTTGATTTCCATCTGCATGTGTTCACGCAGCTGCTTGTCGAGGGCGCCGAGCGGTTCATCCATCAGCACCAGCTGCGGCTCGAACACCAGTGCTCGCGCCAGGGCCACCCGCTGCTGCTGGCCACCGGACAACTGACCGGGGTAGCGCTTGGCGAACGCATCGAGCTGGACCATGTTGAGCACGCGCTTGACCCGCTCGCTGATGTCGGTCTTGCTCAGGTTGCGCACACTCAGGGGGAAGGCCAGGTTCTCGGCCACAGTCATGTGCGGAAACAGCGCATAGTTCTGGAACACCATGCCGATGTCGCGCTTGTGCGGCGGCACGTTGTTGATCGAGCGCCCGGCCAGCTGGATTTCGCCGGCGGTCGGGGTCTCGAAGCCTGCCAGCATCATCAGGCTGGTGGTCTTGCCTGAGCCGGATGGGCCGAGCAAGGTCAGGAATTCGCCTTTGCGAATATCCAGATTGAGGTCTTTGACGATCAGCGACTCGCCGTCATAGCTCTTCTGCACACCGCGGAAGCTGACCAGCACTTCGCCGGCTGCAGCGCTCGAATTCACCTCACTCATACCCGTACCTTCTTGTTGGATGACTGCCGTGTTGACAGCCTAGTGAAGGCGCGAGTCGGCGCAAATCGGGGGTGGAGAGAGATTGGTATCAGCTGGATGGAAGGCTTGAGGTAGGGATTGCCCTACAAGGATGGCGTTTTTGGATAGGTGATCGGCAGGTCAGGCGCTATCGCGGGGCAAGCCCGCTCCCACAGAGTCTGCTTCCTGTAGGAGTGGGCTTGCCCCGCGATAGGCCCCTTCCCATGTCGTAAATGGAACACTCAGAGCAACTTGTGCTCCATGGCGTACTTCACCAACTCCGCCAGCGAGTTCACATTGAGCTTCTGCATCAGGCGCGCCTTGTGGGTGCTGATGGTCTTGTTGCTCAATGCCAGCTGCTGGGCGATGTCGTTGACGTTGGCGCCCTGAGCCAGGCGCTCGAACACCGAAAACTCGCGCTCCGACAGTAGCGAATGCAACGGCCGGGCATCCGTCAATCCAACCTCGAAGACCATCCGGTCAGCCAGCTCCGGATCAATATAACGACCACCGCCGGCCACCCGCCGAATGGCCGTCAGCAGCAAGGCCGGGTCACTGTCTTTGGTCGCGTAGCCAGCCGCGCCGACCTTCAGCGCCCGCGCGGCCATCTGCGCCTCGTCATGCATCGACAACACCAGGATCGCAGGCGGGTTGCTCAAAGCGCGAATCCGCGGAATCGCCTCAAGGCCATTGACCCCGGGCATGGAGATATCCAGCAACACAACTTCGCAGTCGGTATGGCGCAAAGCCTCAAGCAATTGCTCGCCGTTAGCGGCCTCCCCGGCCACCTGCATGTCTTTAGCCAGGCCAATCAGCTGCTTGATACCTTCGCGGACGATGGTGTGGTCTTCGGCAACCAGAACTCGAATCACAATACCGCTCCTATTTCAGGGGAATTGCCACGCTCAGGCTGGTGCCCTCGCCCGGCTCGCTCTCCAGGGTCATTTGTCCGCCCAACATCAGTACCCGTTCTCGCATCCCGACCAGACCGAAAGATGTCGGGCGACTCTCATCCAGCGCAAAGCCGATGCCATCGTCGATAACCGTCAAGCGCAAGGTACGACCGTCCAGGCTCAAGCTGATCTGCACAGTATGCGCCTGAGCGTGACGCATGACATTGGTCAGCGCCTCTTGCAGGATGCGGAACAGGCCAATGGCCTTGGCATCGCTCAACGGCGGCAGGTTTTCCGGGACCTGGACCAGACATGGAATCTGCGTGCGCGCCTCGAAACGCCGTGCCTGCCACTCGATCGCCGAGGCGATACCAGCATCCAGAATCGGCGGTCGTAACGCGGTGGCGACATCTCGAACCAACTGGAACAGCTGGGCAATCAGGCGTTTCATGCTGGCCAGGCGCTCGTTGAGGCCGGGATCAAGGTCGGCGTAGGCCAGCTCACACATGGAGGTTTCCAGCTTGAGCACCGTCAGCATCTGCCCCAGTTCGTCATGCACTTCCCGGGCGATACGGGCTTTCTCTTCTTCACGAACGCTTTCCAGGTGAGCCGATAGATCGCGCAGTTGCTCCTGGGAGCGGGCCAGTTCCAGCTCGACCCGCTTGCTCTGGGTAATGTCCCAGACCACGCCGTCCCAGACCACGCGGCCATCGCCAAGGCTGCGGGTACTGGCCTTGATATCAGCCCAGCGTTGTTCACCCTCGCGGGTCAGGATGCGGCCCTGCCAGGACCAGTCCTGGTCAGTGGCCAGGGCCAGGTCCTGGACTTTGTGGTAATCGGCCCGGTCGTCCGGGTGAACCAGGTTGCGCAAGCCCATGTCCGGGTGCTGCAAGGCTGCCGGGGTATAACCGACCAGGGCCTCGCTGCCTTCACTGATGTAGGGGAACTCCAGCTCGCCTTCAGCCGGGTTGCGTTCAAGCCGGAACACCAGTCCCGGAACGTTGCCGGCAATACCCTTGAGCCTGGCCTCGCTTTCGCGCAAGGCGGCCAGGGCCCGGCGCCGTTCGGTCACGTCGGTGAGAAACACCACCAGATACTCGGCATCGCGAAAGCGCAAAAAGCTCAGCGACACATCCACCGGCAGCAGGCTGCCATCGGCACGCAGGCATTGGGTTTCGAAGTGCAGGGCAACATCGTTGCTGGCCCGCGCGCCTTTCCACAGCTCAAGCCAGCGGTCCATATGCAGGCCAGGCTCGAAGTCGATCAGTGGCCGGTCGACCACCGTGCCCTCGGCATAGCCGAGCATGCTTTCGGCGGCGCGGTTGGCATAACGCACATGGCTATCCCAGTTGACCCAGAGAATGCCCACCGTGCTCTGGTCGATGGAGAACTGACTCAAGCGCAAGGCCTCTTCCCGTGCCTGGCGTTGATTGATAGTCTCCCGCGCCGTCAGCAGGTTGTGCTCCAGCTGATGCAGTTGGCGCCGCTGCCACACCACGATGGCCATGCAGCTGAACAACAGAGCAGCAAGCAGTAACCCCAGGTTCTGCCAGAAACCCGGCGACTCGCTCAAGCGTGGGTACTTGGGTTCCAGCCAGCGCTGGTGCAATTGTTCCAGGTCCTTGGCCGGGATGGCCTGCAGGCCGCGCTCAAGAATCTCCGCCAACTGTGGCCAGTCACGTCGCGAGGCAACGCGCAGCAGTTGCGGCAGGCCGATATCGCCGACCACAGCCAGGTCACTGAACTCGCTTTCTCGCGACAGCCGGCTCAACTGCGCCTCATCCACCACGGCGTAGCGGGCTTGTTCGCTGAGTACCAGTTGCAGCGCCTGACGCTCCTGGGGAACGCCTTGCAAATTGAGGTTCGAGTAGGTGGCGCGCAGATAATCGGCCACCGTGCTGGGCATGCGCACCGCCACCCGTTCATTGTCGCTGAGCTTTTCAAGGTCCACCGCCACCGCTCCACTGCGCGGTCCAACGATCAACTGCGGCACACGCATGTACGGATCGCTGAACAACCACAAGCGCAGGCCGGCCGGTGTCTGGCTCAGGCCGGGAGCCAGGTCGACCTCGCCGGCCACCAGTGCCCGCTCCAGCGCGGCCTGATCCGGGAAGTTACGCCAGGTCAGGTCCAGCCCCAGCGCACGGCCCAGCCAGTTCATCAGTTCGACATTGACCCCATACAGCTGCTGCAGGCGCCGGTCGAACTGGGCAAACGGCGCTTGCAACACCAGCCCGACCCGCAGGCTGCGGTGCTGCTCAAGCCATTGTTGTTGCGCAGGGTCGAGAACCACCGCGGCCGGCGTGCCTGCAGGGGCCGCCCAAGCGATCAAGGACCAGCAGAAACAGCCGATAACCAACAGGCAGCGCAGTGACTTCATCTAAACGCTCATCAAAGAATGGATGGCCACCGAGCATGGCCGTCCCGGACAAATACTATTAGGCTGCCGGTATTATTCTGGCCTGGACCACTCCATGTTCGCACTTTTTCGCACGACGCTTCCGGCGTTTTGCCTTGCATTGATACTACCTTGTAGCGCACAAGCGGCTGCAGATGAAACACCACCAGCCGCCGAAAACACTCCACCGACAACCGTCCAGCGCCAACCGCTGGCTGAACGCAGCCAGGAAGATGCCCTGGCGCTGGAGCGGCAGGTTCCCCAGGCCGAGCAACAAATGCTGCAAGCCGGCAGTGACCATTTCCTCACGCTGTGGAAACCGGCCAACACCAGCGAACCTGACGGTGCACTGATCATCCTCGCCGGTGCCGGCGAAACCGCCGACTGGCCGAAGACCGTCGGCCCCTTGCGCCGCAAGTTTCCAGACGCTGGCTGGCACAGCCTGAGCCTGAGCTTGCCGGACCTGCTGGCCGACAGCCCGCAAGCACGTGCCGAGACTGCACCGGCTCCGAGCCAGCCGGTGGAAAAAGGTCAGAGCGCACCGGCCAAGGACACGCCTGACGACGCCAATGCCAGCGTCGAAAAAGCCACGACCGCCGAGAGTGAAGTCAGCGAAAGTGCAGCCCAACCCGAGGCCCCAGGCATCAACGACAAAGCCGATGCCGAGCGCATCTTCGCTCGTCTCGATGCCGCTGTGGCTTACGCTCAGCAGCACAACGCGCGGAGCATCGTCCTGCTGGGCAATGGCAGTGGCGCCTACTGGGCCGCCCGCTATCTCAGCGAGCGGCAACCGGCACAGGTGCAAAAACTGGTGATGGTCGCAGCACAGACGCCCGCACAAGCCGAACAGAGCCTCGACGCCCTTGCGCCTTCGCTGAAAGTCCCCACCGCTGACTTCTTCTACACCAACCAGTCCCAGGCGCGACGCGCTGCCGAACAGCGTCTGCAAGCCAGCAAACGGCTCAAGGACAACAATTATCGTCAGGTAGGATTGACCGCCATGCCCGGCAACAGCGCGGCGCAACAGGAGCAACTGTTCCGCCGGGTGCGTGGCTGGCTGAGCCCGGAAAAGGTCGACTAGAAACCGCGACGCTGGCGGATGATCGCGTAGGCCTGGTGCAGCTCACGGGTGCGCTCGGTGGCTTCTCGCACCTGGGATGGGCTGGCGCCACTGCCGACCAGCTTGTCCGGATGGTGGCGGCTGACCAGCCGCCGATACGCCTGCTTGATCTGCCCGGGCTCTGCGTGCGCCTCAACGCCGAGCATACGCAAAGCGTCCTGGTATCCAAGGCTGGCGCTGGACAGGCCAGCCCGCTGAGGCTCATATTCCAACGCCAGCGCCTGGACCTTGGGCGCCGACCAGCCCAACTGCTGCCCCCAATCCAGCAACAACTCGCGCTCGTGGCGCCCCGCCCGACCGTCGGCCCAGACCATACGCCAACAGGCGCGTAACATGCCCTCGGCGGCATGGGGTTGTTGCCTCAAGCGACGCAGGTAGACGCCCAGGCGGTCCTTGCCGCCCTTACCGCGGTTGAACGCAGCAATCGCCCGGCGACGCGCAGGCTCGCTCATTTGCAGTCGTTGCATCTCCTGACGTGCCTGCTGAATATGCCCGTCGACCACCCGCCCGTCACACTTGGCCAGACGCCCGAGCAGGACGAACAGCACTTCATCATCACGCAGCACCGGACGCCCGCCCAGGCGCTCACGGACATGGGCCCAACTGTGCAACTGCAAGCGGCGGTCCATCGCCTGACCCAGCAACGCCCCCAGCAATGCCCCTGGAATGCTGGCAATGGCGAAGCCGGCCCCGGCACCAATCACTGTGCTCGGCCACAACATGTCAACGGCGCCCTTTGATCAGTTGTTCAACTTCAGCCAAACGTTCCTGCGTGCCGACATCCACCCAGTGGCCACTGAAATGCTCCCCCGTGACCCGACCCGACGCCATCGCCTCACGCAACAGCGGTGCCAACTTGAAGGCCCCTGCCGTACAGCCATCGAACAAGGCTGGGTCAATGACTGCAATACCGCTGTAGGTCAGGGTGGCAGCGCCGTCCAGGCCATCACTGACCAACCCCTGTTGCAGGCAGAAATCGCCCTTGCCGTGATGGCCGGGGTTATCGACCAGTACCAGATGGGCAAGGCCCGCAGGCTTTGGCGGCAAACGGCTGAAGTCGTAATCGCTCCAGACATCACCGTTGACCAGCACAAAGGGGGCATTGCCGAGCAAGGGCAAAGCCTTGTAGATCCCGCCCCCGGTCTCCAGCGGCTCGCCCTCCGGCGAGTAGCTGATGCTCAATCCCCAACCGGCACCGTCACCCAGATGAGCTTCGATTTGCGCACCGAGCCAGGCATGGTTGATTACCACTTCCTTGAAACCTGCTGCCACCAGGGCGCGCAGGTGGTACTCGATCAGCGGCACGCCCGCCACTGGCAGCAGAGGTTTTGGCGTGTGCAAGGTCAGCGGACGCATCCGCTCACCCTTGCCCGCCGCCAGGATCATCGCTTTCATGGACGCGCTCCGCCCGCAGCCTGCAGGCTCTCGATCAGTTCATCCAGCTCGGCCAGTTCAGGACGGCGGGCAATCACTTCATCTATATAGGCGAAGAAACGTGGTACATCGGTCAGGTAGCGTGGCTTGCCATCGCGGTGGCAGATACGGGCAAAAATGCCGATGACTTTCAGGTGGCGCTGTACGCCCATCAAGTCGCTGGCACGGTGAAAGGCTTCAAAGTCGGCCTGGACCGGGATGCCCTTGGCCTGCGCGCGTCCCCAGTAATCTTTGAGCCAGCTCTGCACTCGCGCTTGCGGCCAGCTCAAGAAGGCGTCCTTGAACAGGCAAGTAATGTCATAAGTGACCGGGCCGTACACCGCATCCTGGAAGTCCAGCACGCCGGGGTTCGGAACGCTCTGCATCAGGTTGCGTGGCATATAGTCGCGGTGAACCAGCACTTTCGGCTGGGACAGGGCACTGTCAATCAACAGGCTGCTGATGCGCTGCCAGGCGGCCAGTTGCGCATCTGTAAAGCCCAGGCCCAGCTCGCGACCGACATACCACTCGGGAAACAGCTCAAGCTCGCGGCGCAACAGGGCCACGTCATAGCTTGGCAACGGCGCGTCCATCGGCAACTGCTGGAAGGCCAGCAGCGCTTCGATGGCGTCATTGAACAAACCATCGGCATTGTCGGCATTGATTACATCAAGATACGTCTGCGTACCCAGGTCGCTGAGCAGCAGGAACCCACGCTGCAGATCCTGCGCGTGAATCACCGGTACATTGACCCTGGCGGTGGCCAGCAGATGGGCGATATCAACAAAGGGACGGCAGTTTTCCTGCGGCGGCGGTGCGTCCATGACAATAAAACTGTGGCCTTCGGCCTGCCAGCGGAAGTAGCGGCGAAAGCTAGCATCGCTGCTCGCAGCGGTCAGGCTAGCCGCTGGAACCGCACCCCAACCCTGTTTATGAAACAGATCGGTCAGTTGTGCATCGAGCCAGACAGTGAGGTGTTGCAGGCGTACATCGTGATCAGGCATTACAAGGGTCTCCGACGGCCCTAGCCGTCAAGCGGGTCATGCTTTATTATCCAGCATCTTTTTCAGACCATCGAGAGGCGTGCGGCCCCACACGCGGGCAGATGGCACGCAGGAAGCCCGGACTAATAAGATGGCATTGAAATCCCCCGCGTTTCGTAAAAAATTCCCGTTGCTGGTCACCGGCGGTCTGCTGGCGCTGCAACCTCTGGCCACCTCGTATGTGGTCGCCGCAGAGCAATTCGACTGCCAAGTGTCCGCTGCCGGAGGCTGGGACTGCAAGCCCAAAGCCAACGCTGCCGCGCTGCCGCCTCGTCCGGTGCATCCGGGTGCAGCTGCCAGCTCGACGGGTGAAGCCAGCGCTGAGACCGGCGAAGCCGTCGAAGAAGCTGGCAAAGGCCCGATGCTCGTTACCGAGAGCAAGGGCCGTGGCCTCAAAACCCGCAGTGATGACTACAGCCACCTGGACTGGGTTCCGCGTGATCAGCTGACCCCTGCCCAGCTCGCCGAAACCGGGCCTTATTGCGCCGGCGCCTACATCGAGCCGACCCGTCCGGGCATGGATGACACCACGCCGAAGGACGAAGCACCGACCTTCATCGGCGCCAAGGTTTCCCGCTACCAGCAGGAGCAGCAGATCGCCACCCTCGCCGGTGATGTGGTCATGCGTCAGGGCAGCATGCAGGTCGAGGCCGACGAGGCCAACCTGTACCAGGCCGAAAACCGCGGCGAGCTCAGCGGCAACGTCAAGATCCGTGACAACGGTTCGCTGGTGGTTGGCGATCATGCCGACATCCAGCTCGACACCGGTGAAGCCAAGGTCGACAACGCCGAATACGTCATGCACAAGTCGCGTGTCCGCGGTAACGCGCTGTACGCCAAGCGTGCCGAGAACGCGATCATCCGCCTCAAGGATGGTACCTACACCACCTGTGAGCCGAACAGCAACGCCTGGCAGCTCAAAGGCAACAACATCACCCTGAACCCGGCTACCGGCTTCGGTACCGCGACCAACGTCACCCTGCGGGTCAAGGATTTCCCGGTGTTCTACACACCGTATATCTACTTCCCGATCGACGACCGTCGTCAGTCCGGCTTCCTGCCACCGTCGTTCAGCACCAGCAGCGACACCGGCTTCATGCTGGTTACGCCGTACTACTTCAACCTGGCGCCAAACTACGACGCCACCTTGTATCCACGCTACATGGCCAAACGCGGCATGTTGATGGAAGGCGAGTTCCGCTACCTGACCAAGTCCAGTGAAGGTCAGTTTGGTGGTGCTTACCTGAATGACAAGAATGATGATCGTAAGGAACAGACTGACTACAAAGATCAGCGCTGGATGGTCAACTGGCAGCACAAGGGTGGCTTGGATGAGCGGCTGCTGGCGGAAGTTGACTACACCGACATCAGCGATCCGTTCTACTTCCAGGATCTGGAATCGGATCAGATTGGGGTCGAGAGCAAAGACGTCGTCAACCAGCAAGGCGCCTTAACCTATCGTGGCGATGACTACGTCGCGCGACTGAACATGCATGCCTATGAGATGGCGACCATCTCCAAGATCACCCCGTATGATCGCCTGCCGCAGATCACCTTCAACGGGATGCTGCCGTATCATCCAGGTGGCCTTGATCTGAAATATCAAACCGAAGCAGTTCGCTTCGACCGCGACCTGAAAAGTGGCCCAGTGTTTGACGAAGACGGCAACCTGGACACCAGCGTGCGCGCAGACGGCGGCCGGATCGACCAGAACGTATTCGGCCTGGCCCGTGCCAATGGCGATCGATTCTATGCGGCGCCAGAAATCAGCCTGCCGCTTACTGCGACCTATGGCTACCTGAAGCCATCGATCAAATACACCACTACACATTACGAGCTGGACCTGGACAGCCAGGGTAAACAGCAGGCGGCGACTGGCTCCGAACTTCGCGGCAGATACAGCAGTACGCAGAATCGAAATGTGCCAATCTTCAACGTCGACAGTGGCCTGTATTTCGACCGTAACACCCAGTGGTTTGGCAAAAACTATCGTCAAACCCTTGAGCCACGCCTGTACTACCTGTATGTGCCCTATGAAGATCAGAAAGACATTCCCGTCTTTGACACTGGCGAGAGCACATTCAATTACAGCTCGCTGTTCCGTGACAATCGCTTCAGCGGTCGCGACCGGATTGGTGACGAGAACAAACTGTCGCTGGGTGTGACCAACCGCTGGATCGAAGAAAACGGCTTCGAGCGTCAACGCTTCAGCGTCGGTCAAGCACTGTACTTCAAAGATCGTAAGGTGCAATTGCCGGGTATCGACTACCGCACCCGCGACGATTCACTTTCTGACGTATCGCCTTACGCGCTTGAGTACCAATATCGCTACAACCGCGACTGGCGCTTCAACTCCGACTTCAACTGGGATCCAGACAGCCGCAGCACCCGTTCGGGCAGTGCGATGTTCCACTACCAGCCTGAAGACAACGTGAACAAAGTCGTCAACCTCGGCTATCGCTACCGCAATGACATGGTTCGCTACGATCAGGCGACAGGTACCTGGTCGGCAGGTGGCAACAGCGACTATGGCACCCCAGGCAGCCCGAACTACGTCAAGGATTACTACAAAATCCAGCAACATGACTTCTCGGTCATGTGGCCGATCGTTCCACAGTGGAACGCAATCGCTCGCTGGCAGCACGACTACAGCCAGAACCGTACCCTGGAAGCCTTTGGTGGCTTCGAATACGACAACTGCTGCTGGAAGCTGCGTCTGATCAACCGTTACTGGATTGACTACGACGACTTTAGCCAGGCAGCTCCGCAAAACGAACAAGGCGACCACGGCGTCTTCCTGCAGATTGTGCTGAAAGGCCTCGGCGGCGTAGTGGGCAATAAGGTCGAGTCTTTCCTCGACAAAGGCATTCAAGGTTATCGTGAACGTGAAGACCAAGCTTACTGATTGTCTGCGCCCGCTGTTGCTGGGCGCTGTATTACTGAGCGGCACGGCGCATGCCGCTGTGCAAACTCTGGATAGCGTTGTGGCCATCGTCGATAACGACGTGGTCATGAAGAGCCAGCTGGACCAGCGCGTGCGCGAAGTCCAGCAGACCATCGCCAAGCGTGGTGGCTCTGTGCCGCCCACTGGCGTGCTCGATCAACAGGTGCTCGAACGCCTGATCGTCGAAAACCTGCAACTGCAGATCGGCGATCGCTCCGGCATTCGCATCACCGACGAAGAGCTGAACCAGGCCATCGGCACCATCGCCCAGCGCAATGGCATGAATCTGGAGCAGTTCCGTGCAGCCCTGGCGCGCGACGGTCTGTCCTATGAAGATGCTCGCGAGCAGGTTCGTCGCGAGATGATCATCAGCCGTGTGCGTCAGCGTCGTGTGGCCGAACGTATTCAGGTTTCGGAACAGGAAGTGAAGAACTTCCTCGCCTCGGACATGGGCAAGATGCAGCTGTCGGAAGAGTTCCGCCTGGCCAACATCCTGATCCCAACCCCGGAGCGCGCAGATTCGGCCACCATCCAGGCCGCAGCCAGGCAAGCCGAGCAGGTTTACCTGCAGCTCAAGCAGGGTGCCGACTTCGCTCAACTGGCCATCGCCCGTTCGGCAAGCGAAACCGCGCTGGAAGGCGGCGAAATGGGCTGGCGTAAAGCAGCTCAATTACCACCTCCCTTCGACCGCCTGCTGAGCTCCATGTCGGTCGGCGATGTCACCGAGCCCGTCCGCACCCCGGGCGGCTTCATCATCCTCAAGTTGCAGGAAAAACGCGGCGGCCAGACCCTGGTGCGTGACGAGGTGCACGTTCGCCATATCCTGATCAAGCCTAGCGAGATCCGCAGCGAAGCGGCCACCAAAGCACTGGCAGATAAACTCTACGAGCGCATCCAGAGCGGCGAAGATTTTGCCCAACTGGCGAAGAGCTTCTCTGAAGACCCGGGTTCGGCCCTCAACGGCGGCGACCTGAACTGGATCGACCCGAATGCACTGGTGCCCGAGTTCCGCGAAGAAATGGCCAGCGCCCAGCAGGGTCAGGTCACCAAACCGTTTAAAACCCAATACGGCTGGCACGTCCTCGAAGTCCTTGGCCGTCGCGCCACCGACAGCACCGAACAGGCCCGCGAGCAACAAGCGATGAACGTGCTGCGTAACCGCAAGTACGACGAAGAGCTGCAGACCTGGCTGCGTCAGATCCGTGACGAAGCCTACGTTGAAATCAAGCTTCCTGGCGCCGATCAGGCCTCCCAGTGAAACTTCAGCGCTTCGCCCTCACACCCGGCGAGCCAGCCGGCATAGGTCCCGACCTGTGCCTGCTGCTCGCCGCGCAAGCCCAGCCTCACCCCCTGATTGCCATCACCAGCCGTGACCTGCTCGCCGAGCGGGCCACGCAGCTGGGTGTGGCCGTCAACCTGCTCCCGGTCAGCCTCGACGCCCTCCCCGACCAGCCCGCCGCGGCGGGCAGCCTGTATGTCTGGGATACGCCACTGCAGAACCCGGTGGTGGCTGGTCAGCTGGACAAGGCCAATGCCGCTTTCGTCCTGGAAACCCTGACCCGCGCAGGCCAAGGTTGCCTGGACGGGCATTTTGCCGGGATGATCACCGCGCCCGTGCACAAAGGTGTGATCAACGAGAGCGGTATCGCCTTCTCCGGCCACACCGAATTCCTCGCCGACCTTACCGGCACCGCACAAGTGGTGATGATGCTGGCCACTCGCGGCTTGCGCGTGGCCCTGGTGACCACTCACCTGCCCCTGCGCGATGTGGCCGACGCCATCACCCCGGAGCGCCTGGAGCGCGTCACGCGCATCCTGCATGCCGACCTGCAACAGAAGTTCGGCATCGCCAACCCGCGCATCCTGGTCTGCGGCTTGAACCCGCACGCCGGTGAAGGTGGCCACCTTGGCCATGAAGAAATCGACACCATCGAACCGACATTGGCGCGCCTGCGCAGCGAAGGCATGGACCTGCGCGGCCCGTTGCCCGCCGATACCCTGTTTACCCCCAAATATCTGGAGCACTGCGACGCAGTGCTGGCGATGTACCACGACCAGGGCTTGCCCGTACTCAAGTACAAGGGCTTTGGCGCCGCCGTCAACGTGACCCTTGGCCTGCCGATCATCCGCACTTCGGTCGATCACGGCACCGCCCTGGATCTGGCCGGCAGCGGCAAAATTGACACCGGCAGCCTGCAAGTCGCCCTGGAAACCGCCTACCAGATGGCCGAGACCCGACTATGAGTGAGCAATACCAACACCGGGCGCGCAAGCGCTTCGGCCAGAACTTCCTGCACGATGCCGGGGTCATTGACCGCATCCTGCGCTCGATCCACGCCAAGGCGGGCGATCGCATGCTGGAAATCGGCCCGGGCCAGGGCGCCCTGACCGAAGGCCTGCTGGGCAGCGGCGCGCAGCTTGACGTGGTCGAGCTGGACAAGGACCTGGTGCCGATTCTCAACCAGCAATTCGCTGGCCGCGACAACTTCCGCCTGCATCAGGGCGACGCCCTGAAATTCGACTTCACCAGCCTGGGCGCCGCGCCGCACAGCCTGCGCGTGGTCGGCAACCTGCCATACAACATCTCCACGCCTCTGATCTTCCACCTGCTGGCCAACGCCGAGCTGATCCGCGACATGCACTTCATGCTGCAGAAGGAAGTGGTCGAGCGCCTGGCTGCAGGTCCCGGTGGTGGTGACTGGGGGCGCCTGTCGATCATGGTCCAGTACCACTGCCGGGTCGAACACCTGTTCAACGTAGGCCCCGGTGCATTCAATCCGCCACCGAAGGTCGACTCGGCCATCGTGCGCCTGGTCCCGCACGAAACCCTGCCGTTCCCGGCCAAGGATCACCGCCTGCTTGAGCGCATCGTTCGCGAAGCCTTCAATCAACGGCGCAAGACCCTGCGCAACACGCTCAAGGCCCTGCTCAGCAGCGAAGCCATCGAAGCCGCTGGCGTCGACGGCAGCCTGCGCCCAGAACAGCTGGACCTGGCCGCCTTCGTCCGCCTGGCTGACAAGCTGGCCGAGCAACAAGGCAGCCACTAAGCTGCTGCCATGGCCAGTCATGCCCGCATGACTGGCCGGCAACCCTGCCAATAGCCTAGACTGAACGCAATTGCCGTATCCGCGTCTGCTTCCAAGGCCCCTTGCATGTCTGATCCCCGCTACCAGATCGACGTCAGCGTCGTGACCCGCTTTCTCAAAGAACAATCCGACCCCGAAAACGAGCGTTTCGCCTTCGCCTACACCATTACCGTGCAGAACAATGGCTCGGTGCCGGCCAAACTGATGTCGCGCCACTGGCTGATTACCAATGGCGACGGTCAGGTCGAAGAGGTAAAGGGCGCCGGCGTGATTGGTCAACAACCGCTGATCGAACCCGGCAAGAGCCATACCTACAGCAGTGGCGCCGTGATCAGCACCCAGGTCGGCACCATGCAGGGCAGCTATCAGATGTTCGCCGAAGACGGTAAGCGCTTCGACGCCATCATTGCCCCGTTCCGCCTGGCCGTTCCCGGAGCCCTGCACTGATGGCAGTGTATGCAGTAGGTGACTTGCAAGGGTGCCTGCAACCGCTCAAGTGTCTGCTTGAACGGGTCAGTTTCAACCCCGCCGTTGACCGCCTGTGGCTGGTCGGCGACCTGGTCAACCGCGGCCCGGAGTCTCTGGAAACCCTGCGTTTTCTGTACGCCATCCGTGATTCGCTGGTCTGCGTACTGGGCAACCACGACCTGCACCTGCTGGCAGCCTGGCATAACATCGAGCGCCTGAAAAAAAGCGACACCCTGCGAGAGATTCTTCAGGCACCGGACGCTGGCGAGCTGCTGGACTGGTTGCGACGGCAAAAGCTGCTGCACTACGACGAACAGCGCGGCGTAGCCTTGGTCCATGCCGGCATCCCACCGCAATGGACCCTGGGCAAAGCGCTGGAGCTGGCAGGGGAAGTCGAGGAAGTGCTGCGCGACGACAACCGCCTCAAGATCTACCTGGACGGCATGTACGGCAACGAGCCGAACAAGTGGAGCAAGGACCTCAGTGGTGTGACTCGCCTGCGGGTGATCACCAACTACTTCACCCGCATGCGCTTTTGTACCAGTGACGGCAAGCTCGACCTCAAGGGCAAAGAAGGTGTCGAGACCGCTCCACCGGGCTACAAGCCCTGGTTCGCCCACAAAGGACGGCGCTCGCGTCATGTGAAAATCATCTTCGGCCACTGGGCGGCACTTGAAGGCCGCTGCAAGGAGCCGGATGTGATTGCCCTGGACACCGGCTGCGTCTGGGGCGGGACGATGACCCTGTACAATGTCGACAGCGGCCAGTTCCATCGCTGTGACTGCACTGCCGAAGGCACGCCGCGCCCTCAGCCAGCGTCGGCACAACCCGCTAGAATGAACGACCAGCCCTGAAGGAAACCGTACCCATGAGCGAATTCAAACGCATCCCTCCCGAGCAGGCCCAGGCGCTGCGTGAGCAAGGTGCGGTCGTGGTCGATATTCGCGACCCGCAAACCTATGCCCTCGGCCACATCACCGGCTCCAGGCATCTAGACAACCATTCGGTGGCAGACTTCATCCGCGGCGCCGACCTCGACGCCCCCACGGTGGTGGTCTGCTATCACGGCAACTCCAGCCAGAGCGCTGCTGCTTATCTGGTCAGCCAGGGCTTTTCTGACGTCTACAGCCTCGACGGTGGCTTTGAGCTGTGGCGTGGCACGTACCCGGCAGAAACCGCCCAAAGCACTGCCGAATAATTTTTTTCATCTCTCGCAGCCCGCGTCCTGTGCGGGCTCGCGCCTGACCAGACAAACGGTCACGGTGAACTTCATGCGCAACCACCCTTGACCTCCCCGATTACCAACTATCCTTAAGCCCAGGCCATCCAAAAAGGGGAGAGCCGGTACACCGGCGTGCGGGTCATCGGTAGCGAGTTCTAGGTGTTCTGGGGGGTATACAGCAGTCGGCATTCGTCGATTGCATGCCAGCATCAGCTGACTGATCCGGCGTCGGCTCCACGTATCGAGCGAGGTGACGTCATGAGTATTTTTAGCCACTTCCAACAACGTTTCGAGTCCACCCGCCAGGAAGAACTTTCGCTGCAAGAGTACCTTGAGCTCTGCAAAACGGATCGCAGTGCTTACGCGTCGGCGGCTGAACGCCTGTTGATGGCCATCGGCGAGCCGGAACTGGTCGACACCTCGCATAACTCCAGGCTGTCGCGCATCTTCTCCAACAAGGTAATCCGCCGCTATCCGTCCTTTGAAGACTTCCATGGCATGGAGGAGTGCATCGATCAGATCGTCTCCTACTTCCGCCATGCCGCTCAGGGTCTGGAAGAGAAGAAACAGATCCTCTATCTGCTCGGCCCCGTGGGTGGCGGCAAGTCCTCCCTGGCCGAAAAACTCAAGCAACTGATGGAGAAGGTACCCTTCTATGCCATCAAGGGCTCGCCGGTCTTCGAGTCGCCTCTGGGGCTATTCAACGCCACGGAAGACGGCGCGATTCTCGAAGAGGACTTCGGTATTCCGCGACGCTACCTCAATACCATCATGTCGCCCTGGGCGACCAAGCGACTGGCCGAGTTCGGGGGCGACATCAGCCAGTTCAAGGTCGTCAAACTGTACCCGTCGATCCTCAATCAGATCGCCATCGCCAAAACCGAACCGGGAGACGAGAACAACCAGGACATTTCCGCCCTGGTGGGTAAGGTCGATATCCGCAAACTCGAGGAGTTCCCACAGAACGACGCCGACGCCTACAGCTATTCGGGTGCACTGTGCCGGGCCAACCAGGGCCTGATGGAATTCGTCGAGATGTTCAAAGCCCCCATCAAGGTCCTGCACCCGCTGCTGACCGCCACCCAGGAAGGTAACTACAACAGTACCGAGGGCCTCGGTTCAATCCCCTACTCCGGGATCCTGCTGGCCCACTCCAACGAATCGGAATGGCACAGCTTCCGCAACAACAAGAACAACGAAGCGTTCATCGACCGGATCTACATCGTCAAGGTGCCTTACTGCCTGCGGGTCAGCGACGAGATCAAGATCTACGACAAGTTGCTGTTCAACAGCTCGCTGGCCAAGGCCCATTGCGCACCTGACACCCTGAAGATGCTTGCGCAGTTCACCGTGCTGTCGCGCCTCAAAGAGCCGGAAAACTCGAACATCTATTCGAAGATGCGCGTCTACGACGGCGAGAATCTCAAAGACACCGATCCAAAAGCCAAGTCGATCCAGGAGTACCGGGACGCTGCCGGGGTGGACGAAGGCATGAACGGTTTGTCGACCCGTTTTGCCTTCAAGATCCTGTCGAAGGTGTTCAACTTCGATCCCCACGAGATCGCCGCCAACCCCGTGCACCTGCTCTACGTGCTTGAGCAGCAGATCGAGCAGGAACAGTTCCCGGCCGAGGTGCGCGAGCGCTACCTGCGCTACCTGAAAGAGTACCTGGCACCGCGCTACATCGAGTTCATCGGCAAGGAAATCCAGACCGCCTACCTGGAATCCTACAGCGAATACGGCCAGAACATCTTCGACCGCTACGTGCTGTACGCCGACTTCTGGATCCAGGACCAGGAGTACCGCGATCCGGAAACCGGCGAAATCCTCAACCGCATCGCCCTCAACGAAGAACTGGAAAAAATCGAGAAACCGGCGGGCATCAGCAATCCGAAGGATTTCCGCAACGAGATCGTCAACTTCGTGCTGCGCGCCCGGGCCAACAACAATGGCAAGAACCCGACCTGGCTCAGCTACGAAAAACTGCGGGTAGTGATCGAGAAGAAAATGTTCTCCAACACCGAAGACCTGCTGCCGGTCATCAGCTTCAACGCCAAGGCGAGCAAAGAGGATCAGCAGAAACACAACGACTTCGTCACCCGAATGGTGGAACGCGGCTACACAGACAAGCAAGTTCGGCTGCTCTCGGAATGGTACCTGCGAGTCAGAAAATCGCAGTGACCGAGCTGTAAGTGGCAAGCCGCAAGCTTTGCGCCAGGCTCTTGTCAGCCGCCTGGCCCGGCTTGCGGCTTGAAGCTTGAGTCTTCAGCTCCCCGGAGGGGCCTATGAGCTATGTGATCGACCGACGCCTGAACGGCAAGAACAAGAGCACGGTCAACCGCCAGCGTTTTCTGCGGCGTTACCGTGACCACATCAAGAAAGCCGTCGAGGAGGCCGTAAGTCGCCGCTCCATTACCGACATGGAGCATGGTGAGCAGATCAGCATTCCCGGTCGCGATATCGACGAGCCGGTGCTTCACCATGGCCGCGGCGGCAAGCAGACCGTGGTGCACCCAGGCAACAAGGAATTCACCGCCGGCGAACACATCGCCAGACCACAGGGCGGTGGCGGTGGCGGTGGGCGTGGCAAGGCCGGCAACTCCGGCGAGGGCATGGACGAGTTCGTCTTCCAGATTACCCAGGAGGAATTTCTCGAGTTCATGTTCGAAGACCTGGAACTGCCCAACCTGGTCAAACGCCACCTGGCCGGCACCGACACCTTCAAGACCGTGCGAGCCGGTATCAGCAATGAAGGTAACCCGTCACGCATCAACATCATCCGCACCTTGCGCTCTGCTCACGCCCGGCGCATTGCCTTGTCCGGCAGCAGTCGCGCCAAGCTGCGCGCAGCTCAAGAGGAGCTGGCGCGCCTTAAACGGGAAGAGCCGGATAATTTCGGCGATATTCAGGAAATTGAAGCCGAAATCGAACGATTGAGCGCACGCATCAACCATGTACCTTTCCTCGATACCTTCGACCTCAAGTACAACCTGCTGATCAAGCAGCCCAACCCCAGCTCCAAAGCCGTGATGTTCTGCCTGATGGACGTTTCTGGCTCCATGACCCAGGCCACCAAGGACATCGCCAAACGCTTTTTCATCCTTCTGTACCTGTTCCTCAAGCGCAACTACGACAAGATCGAAGTGGTATTCATCCGCCACCACACCAGTGCCCGCGAAGTCGACGAAGAGGAGTTCTTCTATTCCCGGGAAACCGGCGGAACCATCGTCTCCAGCGCCCTGAAGCTGATGCAGGAGATCATGGCCGAACGCTACCCGGCCAACGAATGGAATATCTACGCAGCGCAAGCCTCTGATGGCGATAACTGGAACGATGATTCGCCGATCTGCCGCGAGATTCTCACCAAGCAGATCATGCCGTTCGTCCAGTACTACACTTACGTTGAGATCACCCCCCGCGAACATCAGGCATTGTGGTTCGAATATGAACGTATCGGCGAGGCCTTTGCCGATACCTTCGCCCAGCAGCAGCTGGTGTCGGCCGGCGATATCTATCCGGTCTTCCGTGAACTCTTCCAGCGCAGGTTAGTGACATGACCGCTAGAGAGCAGAAGCGCCAACCCATTTCCACCGGTTCCGAATGGACATTCGAACTGATCCAGGCCTATGACCGGGAAATCAGCCGCCTGGCCGAGCGCTATGCCTTGGACACTTACCCCAATCAGATCGAAGTGATCACCGCCGAGCAGATGATGGACGCCTACGCGTCCGTCGGCATGCCCTTGGGCTATCACCATTGGTCCTATGGCAAACACTTCCTCAGTACCGAGAAGTCCTACAGCCGTGGCCAGATGGGCCTGGCCTACGAGATCGTGATCAACTCCGACCCGTGCATTGCCTACCTGATGGAAGAAAACACCATTTGCATGCAGGCCCTGGTGGTGGCGCACGCCTGTTACGGACACAACAGCTTCTTCAAGGGCAATTACCTGTTCCGTACCTGGACCGATGCCAGTTCGATCATCGACTACCTGGTGTTCGCCAAGCAGTACATCACCCAGTGTGAGGAACGCCATGGCATCGATGCAGTGGAGGACCTGCTCGACTCCTGCCACGCCTTGATGAACTACGGTGTCGACCGCTACAAGCGCCCCTACCCGATTTCCGCCGAGGAGGAACGGCGTCGGCAGAAGGAGCGCGAAGAACACCTGCAAAAGCAGATCAACGACCTGTGGCGGACCATCCCCAAGGGCGCCGACAAGAACAGCGATCGTGACAACGCGCGTTTTCCGGCTGAGCCGCAGGAAAACATTCTCTATTTCATCGAGAAACACGCACCGCTGCTTGAACCCTGGCAGCGTGAAATCGTGCGCATCGTGCGCAAGATCGCCCAGTACTTCTACCCGCAACGCCAGACCCAGGTGATGAACGAAGGCTGGGCGACCTTCTGGCACTACACCCTAATGAACGACCTGTACGACGAAGGACTGGTCACCGACGGTTTCATGATGGAGTTCCTGCAGTCGCATACCAGCGTGGTGTTTCAGCCTGGCTTCGACAGCCCCTACTACAGCGGCATCAACCCTTATGCCCTGGGTTTTGCCATGTACCGGGACATTCGGCGCATGTGCGAACACCCAACCGAAGAGGACCGTCGCTGGTTCCCGGAAATCGCCGGCAGCGACTGGCTGTCGACCATCAAGTTCGCCATGAGCAGCTTCAAGGACGAGAGCTTCATCCTGCAGTACCTTTCTCCCACGGTGATCCGCGACCTCAAGCTGTTCAGCATTCTCGATGACGACCAGCGCGATGACCTGCTGGTGCCGGCCATCCATGATGAAAGCGGTTACCGGATCATCCGGGAAACCCTGGCCGCCCAGTACAACCTGGGCAACCGCGAGCCCAACGTGCAAATCTGGAGCATCGACCGTCGCGGCGACCGCTCCCTGACCCTGCGCCACCAGCAACACGATCGCAAGCCGCTGGGTGACTCGACCGAGGAGGTTCTCAAGCACCTGCACCGCCTCTGGGGCTTTGATATCCACCTGGAAACCCTGCAGGGTGACCAGATCATGAAAACCCACCATGTGCCGCCCAAGGGCGAGCATGGCGAAGCCGAGTACGGCCGCCTGGACCTGGCAGTCGTGCACCTCTAGCCAGCCCTCCGTTGCTGCCATACAGGGTATCCTGTGGCATCAACGGAGGATTTTCATGCAGATCTACAAAGTCGGCGGTGCCGTACGCGACCGCCTGCTCGGCCAGCCGGTCAGTGATATCGACTGGGTTGTGGTCGGCGCTAGCGCAGAGCAAATGCAGGCGCTCGGCTATCGGCCCGTGGGTGCCGACTTTCCGGTGTTCATCCACCCCAAAAGCGGCGAGGAATACGCCCTGGCGCGCACCGAGCGCAAGAGTGGCCGCGGTTACGGCGGGTTCACCTTTCACGCCAGCCCCGAAGTAACCCTTGAAGAAGACCTGATCCGGCGCGATCTGACCATCAACGCCATGGCCGAAGATGAGCAGGGTAACGTCAGCGATCCTTATGGCGGCCAGAAAGACCTCGAAGCCCGAATTTTACGCCATGTTTCCCCGGCATTCGCCGAAGATCCTTTGAGGGTCCTGCGCGTAGCCCGCTTTGCCGCGCGCTACGCCGCAATGGGCTTCAAGGTAGCGCCGGAAACCATTGAGCTGATGCGCCAGCTCAGCGAGTCCGGTGAACTCCAGGCACTCACCGCCGAGCGCAGCTGGAAAGAAATCGCCAGGGCACTGATGGAAGATCAACCTCAGGTGTTCATCCAAGCGCTGCGCGATTGTGGCGCCCTCAAAGAGCTGATGCCTGAACTCGACGCTCTGTTCGGCGTACCGCAACCTGAGGCCCACCACCCGGAAATCGACAGTGGTCTGCATACCCTCTCGGTCCTTGAACAGGCCGCCCGGCACCAGCAACCCCTGAGCGTGCGCTGGGCCTGCCTGCTGCATGATCTGGGCAAAGGCCTCACCCCAGAGGAGGAATGGCCTCGGCACATCGCTCACGAGCAACGCGGGCTCAAGCTGATCAAGGCCGTCAACCAGCGCTTCAAGGTGCCACGCGAGTGCCAGGAACTGGCGGCGCTGGTCGGCGAGTACCACACGCACTGCCACCGCGCGTTGGAGCTCAGGGCCTCGACCTTGCTCGAATTGCTGCAAAGCTTCGATGTTTATCGTCGGCCGCAGCGTTTTGAGGAGTTCATTGCTGCTTGCGAAATGGACGCTCGGGGGCGCAAGGGGCTGGAGCAGCGGCAGTACCCGCAAGCCGATTACCTGCGCGGTGCAGCGGCGGCAGCGCGGGCAGTACAGGTGCAACCACTGGTACAGCAAGGACTGACCGGGCAGGCACTGGGAGAAGCGCTCAAGGGTGAGCGATTGAAGGCGTTGAAGGCCTACAAGAACAGCTTCAGTGCTTGAAACCATCGCGGGGCAAGCCCGCTCCCACAGAACCGGTGGGAGCAACTGTCTTCACCATGCTATTCGTCACCGCCATTCGGTACCGTCGCGTAGCATGGCGTTCAGCCTGATCAGCAGTATCCGCATGCAGGCAATGAGCGCGACTTTCGCGCTCTTGCC
>NZ_PVZN01000025.1 GCF_003024385.1 Pseudomonas sp. BBP2017 | reverse complement strand
GGCCAGAGTGGAAAGGTGGATGGCAGCTTTGCTCCCACTCGTGCTTTAAGCACCGCGGACTCACAGCTTGCCATCCACCTCTCTCACCCTAGAGTTTACTTCCGGCCATAGACACAAGCGGGCTTGCTCCGCGATTTCAGCGGCTGCAGAGTTCTTCGATACTGATTTCGCGCATGCGGAACTTCTGCACCTTGCCGGTCACCGTCATCGGGAACTCATCGACAAAGCGGAAGTGTCGCGGGGTCTTGAAGTGAGCAATGCGGCTCTTGCACCACTGCTGCAGTTCGATCTCAGTGGCGCTGTGGCCGGGGTGAAACTTGATCCAGGCCACAATCTCCTCGCCATAGCGCTCATCGGGGATGCCGATCACCTGCACATCCGCCACTGCCGGGTGGGTGAAGAAAAATTCCTCCAGCTCACGCGGATAGATGTTCTCGCCGCCGCGAATGATCATGTCCTTGTTGCGCCCGGCGATGCAGACATAACCCGCCTCATCCATGGTCGCCAGATCACCGGTGTGCATCCAGCCGGCCGGATCGATGGACTCATGGGTGGCCTGCGGGTTGCCCCAATAGCCAAGCATCACGCTGTAACCGCGCGTGCACAGTTCACCTATCTGCCCACGCGGGACGATGCTGCCCTGCTCGTCGACAATCTTGCTCTCCAGCTGCGGCTGGGTGCGCCCTACCGTGGTTACCCGCAGTTCCAGTTCGTCATCGGCCCCGGTTTGCAGGGACACCGGGCTGGTTTCAGTCATGCCGTAGGCAATCTGCACCTCACTCATGTGCATCTGCTCGATGACCCGGCGCATCACCTCGATCGGGCAGGTGGCACCGGCCATGATTCCGGTGCGCAAGCTCGACAGGTCGAAATCGCCACGTTGAGGGTGATCGAGCATGGCGATGAACATGGTCGGCACGCCATACAAGGCGGTGGCCCGTTCTTCAGCAACCGTGCCGAGGGTCAGCAAGGGGTCGAAGGCATCATTGGGATAGATCATGGTGCTGCCATGGGTGACGCAGCCCAGGTTACCCATGACCATGCCGAAGCAGTGGTACAACGGCACCGGGATCACCATGCGGTCCTGCTCGCTCAGGCCCAGGCTTTCACCGACCATGTAGCCATTGTTGAGGATGTTGTAATGGCTGAGGGTCGCCCCCTTGGGGAAGCCGGTGGTACCGGAGGTGTACTGGATGTTCACCGGTTGATCGAACTGCAGGCTGTGCTGACGGGCCTGGTAGTCGGCCGCAGTGGTCTGCCCGGCCAGTGTCGCCAACCCGTCCCAGGGCAGGAAGCCCACAGGCGGCGTGGCATCCAGGCTGATCAACCCGCGCAGCTCCGGCAGGCGTTCGCAGCTCAGTTGCCCGGGTTGTTGCCCGGCAAGGTCGGGCAGCAGTTCAGCGAGCATGGCGTGGTAATCGGAGGTTTTGAATGCCCCGGCGCAGATCAGCCACTGGCAACCTGACTGTTTGAGCACATACTCAAGTTCGCTGGTGCGATAGGCCGGGTTGATGTTGACCAGGATCACGCCGATCTTCGCTGTGGCGAACTGGGCAATGCACCACTGCGCGCAGTTCGGCGCCCAGATGCCCAAGCGATCGCCACTCTTCAGGCCCAGGGCCATCAACGCCCGGGCGTGACAGTCAACGCTGTCAGCCAATTGTTGCCAGCTGTAGCGCAGTTGCTGGTGGCGCACCACCAGGGCTTCGCGATCCGCGAAACGTGACACGGTATTGTCAAACGCCTGGCCGATAGTCATGGCCAGCAAGGGCTTGTCCTGACGCCCCTGGGTATAGCTTGGTTGATTCATGGCGATCCCTTGTTGTGGTTGTTCTGGGAGCTGATTCAAGCGGTTCTTACTCTGGCGCATATTTACGTTAACGTAAAGGTCATGACGAGATTGACAGTCGTACAGCTCAGGTTTACGTTAACGTAAAGGTGGTTGCTGATCGCGGGGCAAGCCCGCTCCCACGGACCTGTGGGAGCGGGCTTGCCCCGCGATAAATTCCAAGAACAAACAATAGAAGGTGCCCGCATGCATTATCCGACCCTGAACTTCGCCCTGGGCGAAACCATCGACATGCTGCGCGACCAGGTGCAGTCCTTCGTTGCTGCCGAGCTGGCGCCACGCGCCGCGCAGATCGACCAGGACAACCTGTTCCCCGCCGATATGTGGCGCAAGTTCGGCGACATGGGCCTGCTCGGCATCACCGTCAGCGAAGAATACGGCGGCGCCGGCCTGGGCTATCTGGCCCACGTGGTGGCGATGGAAGAAATCAGCCGTGGCTCGGCCTCGGTCGCCCTCTCCTACGGCGCCCACTCCAACCTCTGCGTCAACCAGATCAACCGCAATGGCAACGCTGAACAGAAGGCCAAGTACCTGCCCAAACTGATCAGCGGCGAGCACATCGGTGCCCTGGCCATGAGCGAGCCCAACGCCGGTTCCGACGTGGTATCGATGAAGCTGCGCGCCGAAGCACGCGGCGACCATTTCGTCCTCAACGGCAGCAAAACCTGGATCACCAACGGCCCCGACGCCAACACCTATGTGATCTACGCCAAAACCGACCTGGACAAAGGCCCTCACGGCATCACCGCGTTTATCGTCGAGCGTGACTGGAAAGGCTTCAGCCGCAGCAACAAGTTCGACAAGCTGGGCATGCGCGGTTCCAATACTTGCGAGCTGTTCTTCGACAACGTCGAAGTGCCAAAGGAGAACATCCTTGGCGTGCTCAACGGCGGCGTGAAAGTGCTGATGAGCGGCCTGGACTACGAGCGCGTGGTGCTCTCCGGTGGCCCGACCGGGATCATGCAGGCCTGTATGGACCTGGTGGTGCCTTACATCCACGACCGCAAGCAGTTCGGGCAAAGCATCGGTGAGTTCCAGCTGATCCAGGGCAAGATCGCCGACATGTACACCCAGCTCAATGCCAGCCGCGCCTACCTGTATGCGGTGGCCCAGGCCTGCGATCGCGCCGAAACCACGCGCAAGGACGCTGCCGGGGTGATTCTCTACACCGCCGAACGCGCCACCCAGATGGCCCTCGAAGCGATCCAGATCCTCGGTGGCAATGGCTATATCAATGAGTTCCCGGCCGGTCGCCTGCTGCGCGACGCCAAGCTCTACGAGATCGGCGCCGGCACCAGCGAAATCCGCCGGATGCTGATCGGGCGCGAACTGTTCAACGAAACCCGCTGAGCACAAGGACAACGCGCCCATGGCTACCCTGCACACTCAGATCAACCCGCGCTCGGCCGAATTCGCCGACAACAGCGCGGCCATGCTCGAACAGGTCCAGGCTCTACGTACCTTGCTGGCCAAGGTCCATCAGGGCGGCGGCCACAAGGCTCAGGAGCGCCACACCTCGCGAGGCAAACTGTTGCCGCGCGAACGCATCGACCGCCTGCTCGACCCCGGTTCGCCGTTCCTCGAGATCGGCCAGCTGGCGGCGCATGAGGTCTATGGCGAAGACGTTCCGGCTGCGGGCGTGATCGCCGGGATCGGCCGGGTCGAAGGTGTCGAATGCATGATCGTGGCCAACGACGCCACGGTCAAAGGCGGCTCCTATTACCCGCTGACCGTGAAAAAACACCTGCGCGCCCAGGCCATCGCCCTGCAGAATCGCCTGCCCTGCCTGTACCTGGTGGACTCCGGCGGCGCCAACCTGCCGCGCCAGGATGAAGTGTTCCCGGACCGCGAACACTTCGGGCGGATCTTCTTCAACCAGGCCAACATGAGTGCCCTGGGGATTCCGCAGATTGCCGTGGTCATGGGCTCGTGCACCGCGGGCGGCGCCTATGTGCCGGCCATGGCCGACGAGGCGATCATGGTCCGCCAGCAGGCGACGATCTTTCTCGCCGGCCCCCCATTGGTCAAAGCGGCGACCGGTGAAGTGGTCAGTGCCGAAGACCTCGGTGGCGCCGACGTGCACTGCAAGACCAGTGGCGTTGCCGACCACTATGCCGACAACGACGAGCATGCCCTGGCCATCGCCCGCCGCTGCGTGGCCAACCTCAACTGGCACAAGCTGGGCAAACTGACCCAGCAAGCGCCGATTGCCCCGTTGTACGACGCACAAGAGCTGTACGGTGTGGTACCGGCCGACGCCAAGCAACCGTTCGATGTGCGTGAAGTGATTGCGCGCCTGGTGGACGGCTCGGTGTTCGATGAGTTCAAGGCGCTGTTCGGCACCACCCTGGTGTGTGGCTTTGCTCACCTGCACGGCTATCCGGTAGCGATCCTGGCCAACAACGGCATTCTGTTCGCCGAGGCCGCGCAAAAAGGCGCGCACTTCATTGAACTGGCCTGCCAGCGCGGCATTCCGCTGCTGTTCCTGCAGAACATCACCGGCTTCATGGTCGGTCAGAAATACGAGGCCGGTGGTATCGCCAAGCACGGCGCCAAGCTGGTAACCGCCGTAGCCTGCGCCCAGGTGCCGAAGTTCACCGTGATCATTGGCGGCAGCTTCGGTGCGGGCAACTATGGCATGTGTGGCCGCGCCTACGACCCACGTTTCCTATGGATGTGGCCGAACGCGCGCATCGGCGTGATGGGCGCTGAGCAGGCCGCCGGCGTGCTGGCCCAGGTCAAGCGTGAGCAGAGCGAGCGCAGCGGCCATCTGTTCAGCGCCGAGGACGAAGCGCGGCTCAAGCAGCCGATCCTCGACCAGTACGAGCATCAGGGCCACCCCTACTACTCCAGCGCCCGCTTGTGGGACGACGGTGTCATTGACCCGGCGCAAACCCGCGAGATTCTTGGCCTGGCGTTGTCCGCCGCCCTCAACGCACCGATCGAACAAAGCCGTTTCGGCATTTTCCGGATGTGACCATGAGCGACTTCACTACCCTTGAACTGATCAAGGACCCCCGTGGTTTCGCCACCCTGTGGCTAAGCCGGGAAGACAAGAACAACGCCTTCAACGCACAGATGATCCGCGAGCTGATCCTGGCCATCGACCAGCTCGGTGCCGACACCAGCCTGCGCTTTGTCCTCCTGCGCGGCCGTGGCCGGCACTTTAGTGCCGGTGCCGATCTGGCCTGGATGCAGCAGTCGGCGGCGCTGGACTACAACACCAACCTCGACGATGCCCGCGAGCTGGCCGAGCTGATGTACAACCTGGCCAAGCTCAAGGTGCCGACCCTGGCCGTGGTCCAGGGTGCCGCCTTCGGCGGCGCGCTGGGCCTGATCAGTTGCTGTGACATGGCCATCGGCACCGTTGACGCGCAACTGTGCCTGTCGGAAGTGCGCATCGGCCTGGCGCCTGCGGTGATCAGCCCGTTCGTGGTGCAGGCCATGGGCGAACGCGCCGCGCGCCGTTATGCCCTGACCGCCGAACGCTTCAGCGGTGAGCGCGCCCGCGAGCTGGGGCTGCTGGCCGAAGCTTATCCGGCCGCGGAGCTGGAGCAGTACGTCGACCAGTGGATCGACAACCTGCTGCTCAACAGCCCGCAAGCCATGCGCGCCAGCAAAGAGCTGCTGCGTGAAGTCGGCCATGGGCAACTGACCCCGGCACTGCGCCGCTACTGCGAAAACGCCATCGCCCGTATCCGGGTCAGCCCCGAGGGGCAGGAAGGCCTGCGCGCCTTTCTGGAAAAACGCAGCCCGGCCTGGCAGGCCGAATCGTCGAACAAGGAGCGCACATGACCCGCACGCCATTGACCACCCTGCTGGTTGCCAACCGTGGCGAAATCGCCTGCCGGGTGATGCGCACCGCCAAGGCCCTGGGCCTGACCACCGTCGCCGTGCACAGCGCCATCGACCGCGATGCCCGGCACAGCCGCGAAGCCGATATCCGTGTTGACCTGGGCGGCGCCAAAGCCGCTGAAAGTTACCTGGACATCGACAAACTGTTGGCTGCTGCCAAGGCTAGCGGCGCCCAGGCGATCCACCCGGGCTACGGCTTTCTGTCCGAGAACGCAGGCTTTGCCCGCGCCATCGAACAGGCCGGGCTGATCTTCCTTGGCCCACCGGCCAGCGCCATCGACGCCATGGGCAGCAAGTCGGCGGCCAAGGCCCTGATGGAGCAAGCCGGTGTGCCTCTGGTGCCGGGTTATCACGGCGAAGCCCAGGACCTGGAAACCTTCCGCGCCGCTGCCGAGAAAATCGGCTATCCAGTGCTGCTCAAGGCCACCGCCGGCGGTGGCGGCAAGGGCATGAAAGTCGTCGACAGCGAAAGCCAGCTCGGCGAGGCCCTGGCCTCAGCCCAGCGTGAAGCGCAGTCCTCGTTCGGCGACGCGCGCATGCTGGTGGAAAAATACGTACTCAAGCCACGTCATGTCGAGATCCAGGTGTTTGCCGACCAACACGGCAACTGCCTGTACCTTAACGAGCGCGACTGCTCGATCCAGCGCCGCCACCAGAAAGTCGTCGAAGAAGCCCCGGCCCCGGGCTTGAGCAGCGCCCAGCGCCAGGCCATGGGCGAGGCTGCGGTCAAGGCCGCCCAGGCCATCGGTTATGTCGGTGCGGGCACCGTGGAGTTCCTGCTCGATGCGCGTGGCGAGTTCTTCTTCATGGAGATGAACACCCGCCTGCAGGTCGAGCACCCGGTCACCGAGGCCATCACCGGTCTCGACCTGGTGGCCTGGCAGATCCGTGTGGCGTGTGGCGAGCCGTTGCCGATCACCCAGGATCAGGTCCCGCTCAACGGCCATGCCATCGAAGTGCGGCTGTACGCCGAAGACCCGGCCAACGATTTTCTGCCCGCCACCGGACACCTGGCACTGTATCGCGAGTCGGCGCCCGGCGAAGGACGCCGGGTCGACAGTGGCGTCAGTGAGGGCGACAGCATTTCGCCATTCTACGACCCGATGCTGGGCAAGCTGATTGCCTGGGGTCAGACCCGCGAACAGGCGCGCCTGCGCTTGCTGGCGATGCTCGACGAGTTTGCCATTGGTGGCCTGAAGACCAACATCGCCTTTCTGCGCCGCATTCTGGCTCACCCGGCGTTTGCCGGCGCTGAGCTCGATACCGGCTTCATCCCGCGCTATCAGGAACAACTGCTACCGGCACCGCAGCCCTTACCGGCGCTGTTCTGGCAGGCGGCGGGCGAAGCGTACATCCAGAGCCAGCCACTGGCACCGCGCCTCGATGACCGCCATTCGCCCTGGGCGGCCAACAGCGGTTTTCGTGCCGGGGTAGCGGCGCAGATCAGCCTGCACCTGAACAGCAATGGCCAGAACCAGGCGCTGAGTCTGGCCCACACCACGGCGCCGGCCTTAAAGCTTGCAGGCGAGCAGTTGCTCATCGAGAACAACGGTGTGCGCCGCCAGCACCTGGCGATCCGCCGTGGCGCCACCCTGTACCTGCAATGGGACGGCGAGCTGCACGCGGTAACGCCCTACGATCCGATTGCCGAGGCCGATGCCAGCCACAGCCACCAGGGCGGCCTCAGCGCGCCCATGAACGGCAGCATCGTGCGGGTGCTGGTGGAAGTCGGTCAGGAGGTAGAGGCCGGTACTCAGCTAGTGGTACTGGAAGCGATGAAAATGGAACACAGCATCCGTGCGCCCCAGGCGGGGACGATCAAAGCGCTGTTTTGCCAGGAAGGCGAGATGGTCAGTGAAGGGGCTGTACTGGTGGAACTGTCGGAGGCCTGAGGGCCTTACCGGGAGCAACTACGGTGGGAGCGGGCTTGCCCCGCGATGCGATCTGGCTGACAGACCGTAATCGCGGGGCAAGCCCGCTCCCACAGACAGTTGCTCCCACCTTCAGAACTTCACCAATGCCTGCACCACCACACCTAGTACTTCAGTCTGCTCGGTAAACAGCGCTTTGGGGTAGGTCGGGTTAAGCGGCTTCAGATAGCGCTGACCACCCTCTTCGATCAACTGACGAAACACCGTCGCCGTGTTGTCCGGCGAGCGCGCGATCAGCAGCTTGCCGGGCGCGGCGGTGATACCGCTGTCGACCAGAATCAACATGCCTTGCGGCACACTCAAGCCCATCGGCGCGGTCATCGCATCACCTTCGACACGTAACCAGAACCCTCGCCCCTGCGCCGCATAATCACTTGCCTGGCGCTCGGCGGCCTCTGGCACCTCAGCCGGGCCGACACTGTCCCAGCCCAGAATCGGGTAGCGAAAATACAATTCGTGCCGTTGGCCGTCAGCACCGGTCACGGCAACAGGAAAAGCGTTTGCTTCATAAACACCGCTGTTTTCCCGCAGCTGGTGGGGATACACCATCTGCAGCGGCGGGAACCCCACTTCCACCAGAATCTGGTTGAGCACCCGCAGTTTCGGCTGTCGTTTCTCGCGCAGCCAATGGCCCACGGCGCCTTGCGTGTAGCCGATGCGCTCGGCGAGTTTTTCCTGCGTGAGGTTTATTTCACGCATCCTGGCTTTAACCAGATCAGTCCAATTATCCATCGCTGGCACGATACGGACTGCCCCATGGCGCTCAATACACAAATTGTAGTATTTAAAGATTAGTAGCAACTACAAAACGTATTAACATTTGCCGTGACCGATCATTGCTCATTCACAAGGCAGGCCGCCGCATGAAACAGACACCTTCTGAAAAGGATATCCCGCTGGACAACGAGTCCCTGAGCAACAGTGACGCCGCCCGGCGTGCACTGGATTTCTACCTCAACCCAAGCCCACCCGCCGAGCCGGCACAGACCAGCTGGCTGGTGCCACGCGAGGGCCTCAATGAAGCCCAGACCACCGAGCATGCGACCCAGCTACTGCGCTGGGCCGCAGCCACGGCACACGAGTCGGCCAATGGCTTGCAGGGCACGCAGCGGGACCTGGCGCTGGCGGTGGTGCACATGATCAATACAGCCAGAACGGTACTCGAACACATGCCGACGCATCAGCGGCCCTGAAAGGTATGGAGAGGTAAACGTGGGGAGTCGCTGCGATAACGGCGCTAGCGCCGTTCATTGAACGAGGGAGCGCATTCGGTAAAAGTTTTTTACGGAATGACAGAAAATTCATTTGACTTGCAAATGATAACGATTATTATTGCTTGCAACTGGTCGCGAGACTGGTTGGATAACCTGAAAGCCCTTAGGTCGGACTCTCAGATTATCTCCTCATCAGGCTAATCACGGTTTTTGACCCGGCTTTTTGCCGGGTCTTTTTTTTTGGCTCTTCAGGCTAATGAAGGCGGGTGTTGCTTGAATGGCCGCGATGATAGCAAATGAATGTCGCGTGGTGAAGCGAGTAACAACGCTTTGCAGAATCAGCACTTGAGAAACAATCTCATTACTATTAAGCTGACATCGCGTCACGGAGGACGCCCCCATTCCCTCTATTGAGCAAGGAGCTTGTACATGACCCGTCTGTTGCTGCCCCTTGAACATCACCCCCACTCCCAGGACCTGACTGACGAAACCCTGCTGCTACAACTGAAGAAGTTGCCGCGTCGTGTCCAGCAGGTCTTTCTGCTCAGCCGCCTCGACCAATTGAGCTTTGCCGCCATCGCCGAGCGCCTGGACCTGCCTGCGCTGACGGTGGAACGCCACATGAACCAGGCCCTGCAGAGCGTGCGCCCGGAGCGTGACATGCTGGCGAGCCTGGCCGGCCAGTGGTACGTACGTCTGCAAAGTCCACAGGTCACCGCCAGTGAGCGCATTGATTTTCGCCGCTGGCTGGACGCCGCTCCCGAACACCGTGAAGCCTTCCACGCCACCGAACTGCGCTGGCGCACCCTGCTGACCCCGGCGCGGCAATTGGGCCATGACGCCTGGTATCGTCAACCTCGCGCGGCGCTGTCCATCGGCGGCTGCTCGGTGGCCATCGGCCTTGCCTTGGCAGCATTGGCAGCGATTGGTTTCTGGTCCTGATCCAGGCGTGTAGAGTGGGCATCACAACAACTCTATCTGGAGCCTGGTGATGACTGTGACGCTGCCCCCTCTGCACATCGACTGCAATTTCGATTCCGGCAATATCCTGATCAACGATGCCAGCGACCCGCGCCATGTGCGCCTGGCGATTCGTCCTGACACCCGCAGCGATCATTTTCAGTGGTTTCACTTCAAGGCCAGTGGCCTGACACCAGGCCAGGCGCACAGCTTTGTCCTGGAGAACGCCGGCCAGTCTTCCTACAACGAAGCCTGGACGGGTTATCAGGCGGTAGCGTCTTACGATCAGCAGAGCTGGTTCCGGGTGCCTACCCAGTTTGACGGCAAAGCCCTGAGCTTCGAGCTAAACGCCGAGCAGCCACAGGCCTGGTTCGCCTATTTCGAACCCTACCCCCGCGCCCGCCATAATCAGTTGATCGAACGCGCTATCAGCCTGCCTGGCATCGAACTGCTGGCCACCGGTCGGAGCGTCGAAGGGCGTGACATTCAACTGCTGCACGCAGGCGATGGTGGCAGCGGCAAGCGCAAGATCTGGATCATTGCCCAGCAGCACCCGGGCGAACACATGGCCGAGTGGTTCATGGAGGGTGTAATCGATCGCCTGCAGGACAATGACCCGAGCGTGCAGGCCCTGCTGCAGGAAGCCGACTTGTACCTGATCCCCAACATGAACCCGGATGGAGCGCTGCACGGCCATCTGCGCACCAATGCCGCCGGCCAGGACCTCAACCGCGCCTGGCAGAGCGCAAGCATCGACAAGAGCCCGGAAGTGCTGTTCGCCCAGGTACAGATGAAGCAGCATGGCGTCGATATGTTCCTCGACGTGCATGGCGATGAGGAGATCCCTCATGTCTTCACCGCCGGCTGCGAAGGCAACCCCGGTTTCACTGCGCGTATCGAAGCACTGGAAAAAACCTTCCGCGACGGCTTGTGCAAGCGCACGGCCGATTTCCAGCAGGTCCATGGTTACCCACGCTCGGCCCCGGGCCAGGCCAACCTGACCCTGGGCGCCAACAGCGTCGGCCAGGCTTATGATTGCCTGTCGCTGACCCTGGAGATGCCGTTCAAGGACCACGACGATGCGCCCAATCCGCATACCGGCTGGAACGGCCAACGTTCAAAGACGCTGGCCAACGCCGTGCTGGACGTACTGGGGCAAATGGTCGGCACCCTGCGCTGAGGCGCGCCAAGCGCGGCCTCAGGCCTGACCGTGGGCTTTGTGCTTGAGCTTCTCGGTGTCGACCCGGACGAACACCGAGTCGGCGCTCACGGTCAGCACATCGTCGGCCCAGACTTCGCAGATCACCCGGCTCTTGCGCCCTACCTCGCCTTCGACCCGGGCTTTGAGCAGCAGCTCGACGCCCATGGGCGTGGGCTGAGTTGCCCGGTGACGCAGTCGATACGCGGCAGGCTACCCGGCTCGCGGCCTTCGGCGCGGTAGTGGTAAGCCATGGCGGTCCAGTTGGAGTGGCAATCGACCAGCATGGCCAGCAAGCCGCCATACACCAGGCCGGGCCAGCCGAGAAACGTGCTGTCGGGCGAGTGCCGACTGATCAGATGGACACCGTCATCGTGCCAATGGCTTTTCAGGTGCAAACCACTTGGATGGGAGCAGCCGCAGCCATAGCAGACGCCCTCGGGCGCGGCCAGTTCCTGAACGGATAACAGAGAGTTGCTCATAAGCTTCCTGATTGTCTGTTTTGGAGGGAAAGCGTTGCCGATAGTACCGCCGTGAAACGCAAAAGCCCATGAACAGGTCATGGGCGCGCCTGCGGCAAAACTTCCAGAATTACAGGAATCATTGCAATCATTTAATTCGTTTGCGCTCAAGCCTGCGGTCTCGTTTAGATACCAGCCTAACTTGCCAGAGGCCGCGTGCACATGAGCCACGAATACATCAGCCAGTCCCTTTCAGTCGTTCACCCGATAACCCTGTCCCACGGCAAAAATGCTGAGGTCTGGGATACCGAAGGCAAACGCTATATTGATTTTGTCGGCGGTATTGGTGTGTTGAACCTGGGCCATTGCCACCCAGGTATAGTCGCGGCTATCCAGCAACAAGCGACACGCCTGACGCACTACGCCTTCAATGCTGCCGGGCACCAGCCATACCTCGACCTGATGCAGCGCCTGGCCGACTTCGTACCGGTTTCCTACCCGCTGAGCGGAATGCTCACCAACAGTGGTGCGGAAGCAGCGGAAAACGCCTTGAAAGTTGCCCGCGCCGCCACTGGCAGGACAGCGATCATCGCCTTTGACGGTGGTTTTCACGGCCGCACCCTGGCGACCCTGAACCTCAACGGTAAGGTCGCGCCCTACAAGCAACGGCTCGGGGTACTGCCGGGGCCGGTGTACCACCTGCCCTTCCCCAGCGTCGACAGCGGAGTCACCAGCGAGCAGGGATTGCAAGCCCTGGAGCGCCTGTTCAGCGTCGAGATCGATGTCAATGAAGTGGCTGCCGTGATCGTCGAACCGGTGCAGGGCGAAGCGGGGTTCCTGGCCATGGAACCGGCCTTTGCCCAAGCGCTACGCAGCTTCTGCGATCGCCATGGGATTCTGATCATTGCTGACGAGATTCAGTCCGGCTTCGGCCGTACCGGGCAGCGCTTTGCCTTCCCGCGCCTGGGGATCGAGCCGGACCTGTTGCTGCTGGCCAAGAGCATCGCAGGCGGCATGCCGTTGGGCGCGGTGGTGGGCCGCAAGGAGCTGCTCGACAGCCTGCCCAAAGGTGGCCTGGGCGGCACCTACTCAGGCAACCCCATGGCCTGCGCAGCCGCCCTGGCGACTTTGGAGGCAATGACTGACACCAACCTCGCCACCTGGGGCGAGTTGCAGGAAAGCGCAATTGTCAGCCGCTACCAACGCTGGCAGACCCAACAACTGTCGCCCTACCTGGGGCGTCTGACCGGTACCGGGGCGATGCGCGGGATTGAACTGGTCGATGCCAACGGCGCACCGGCCCCGGCACAGCTGGCGCAACTGCTTGAATCGGCCAGGAGCGCCGGCCTGTTGCTGATGCCTAGCGGCAAGGCGCGACACATCATCCGCCTGCTCGCGCCGCTGACCATCGAGCCTGAACTGCTCAATGAAGGCCTGGATATTCTCGAGCGTTGTCTGGCCGAGCTGCGTTGACCTTGGGAATGGGGGACTGTGGTCTGCGCTGCCGGCCTGAGGGCGATTAGCGCAGGGGCGTTACAGGCCCAGTTCCTGTGGGGTAAGCATGTCGCATTCGAAGGCGATCCAGCCACCTTCCAGTTCAGCGTGGCCATTGACGATCGGGCCGTAGTAGCTCAGGCCGTTGTCCAGGGTCACGCAGATGTGCGTGGCTTTGTCGGGTGCTGCCAGGGTGCCGACAAAATGCACTTTTTTCAGGGTTTCAGTCACCGCCTCAAGTCCGACCCGGATCGCGACGTTTTCCACCGCTTCGACGTCATCGTGCAGGTCATCGCTGACGGTCACGGTGGCTGTGTAGTTGTACATGCTTGAACTCCAACGACGGATAGATCGGCGTCTGCTGACGCACGCGGGCGCCTAGGGTAATGGAGTGTCACGGAAAAATCCCGTCCGCTTCGACATCCGGCAGCGCCAAACACTGGTATTGTGCGCCCCCGCCAAGACTATTCAGGGAAAATACATTGACCGCTGAACAACACCTGACCTCGGACCTGTTCGAAGTCGACAAGCGCCTGGGCCTCAAGCCCGTGGTGGATTTCAACACTTACCTGGAAAAGGCCTTCGGCGACGGTCCCTGCCGTTGCAGCCGCTGCCTGGCAACGGCCGGCGACGAATCGGGTTATGAGCACGCACACAGTTTCGAGCTGGCCGGGCAAAAACTGCATCGGCGCTTTGCTACCACCTCGGGTAGCGACGTGCTGATGGTGCTGAAAAAAGCCTGGCTGTCGTACAGCAAGGCTGAGCTGCCGGCGCTGGGCAATCTTGACCTCGATACCTTGCGCGCCTTCGTCGAGCCTCAGTTGCACAAGCGCCTGGTGCCGTTGCTGCTGGCCAGTGGTCTGGTCAGAGAGGTTGACGGGCAACTGCTGTTGCAGGCGCAAGCGGGCGATTGATCGCCACGGCGGTGGAGGTCTGCGGCGCTGCAGACGGCTCCACCGCGCAGCATCTCTACAAGACGCCTTTACCGATCAGCACTCCCTCAACCTTCTGCCCATACAGGTTGACGCCATCATTGGCGTGGTATTTGACCCGTGTCTTCTCGATCGAGCCCTCTACCAGCCGCGGGTCCTGCGGCCGTTCATGACGGTTGATGAAGGCGGCGACATCCCAGGCCTGCTGATCGCTCAGGCTGCCAGGCTTGCCCAGTGGCATGTTGTATTTGATAAAAGACGCCGCTGTGTTGATCCGGTGCATGCCCGCGCCCCAGTTGTACGAGTCCTTGCCCCAGAGTGGCGGCATCACGTAGTCCTGCGCGACTTTCTGTCCCTGCCCTTCGGCACCGTGACAGATCGCACACTGCTGCTGATACACCTGCTCTCCACGTTTGAAGTCATACCCCTGAGCCGGCTGTGGCACCTCGGGATAGCCACGCCCTGGGGTTTCCACACCTATCGGCGCTTTGCTCGCCAGCCAGTAGGCATACACCGATAACGCCGTCATTTGCGCGCTGTCCGCGGCCGGCGGCGTGCCGTTCATGCTGAACTGGAAGCAGCCCTGGATACGCTCGGCAAAGGTGTTGACCTTGTCGTTTTTCTTGCGATACGCCGGGTACATCGGATACGCGCCCCAAAGCGGCGCCGAATTGCCCAAACGCCCCTGATCCAGGTGACAGTTGCTGCAATTGAGGCCATTACCGACCTTGTCCGGCATCAACCGCTTGGTATCGACGAACAGCGCATGGCCCTCACGAACCATCTTGCCGAAGGCGTTGTCCGGCAATTCGCTTTCCGCCGGCGGAACAAAACCCGGAGCGCTGCCAGGCGCTGGCACCTTGAGTTGCGACTGGTCGTCCATGGCAATGGGGGCGGCGTGAGCGCTACTCAGGGCCAAAGCCAGGGCGGCGAACATAAACGGCTTCATGGCTTGACCTCCTGGCTGGCGGGGTGGGCAAAGTAGTCGGCCACCGCCTTGATTTCCTCATCGTTCATGGCCTTGGCGACGCCCACCATCAGCTGGTTAGGGTCGTTGCTGCGACTGCCGTCGCGCCAGGCATTGAGTTGCGCCACCAGGTAGGCGGCAGGCTGATGCGCCAACGGCGGAAAATGCTCGCCTACCCCGGCACCGCCTGGCCCATGACATTGCACACAACCAGGGATCTGGCGGTTCCAGTCACCGTACAAGGCCAGTTTCTGCGTGCTGTTAGCGGCCATCTGTTGCCTGCGGGTGTCTGCCACCGGCTCGCTGGGCATGGCCGCCAGGGTGCTCGTCACGGCCAGGATTTCTTCATCACTGAGGGCTTTGGCCAGGGGCTCCATGATCGGGTTCTTGCGACTGCCATTGCGAAAATCGTGTAGTTGTTTGCTCAGGTAAGCCGCCGGCAACCCGGCAAGACGCGGAAAACCCGCCGCGGCCATGCCCTTGCCGTCGACACCATGACAGCCCAGACAGGCCATTGCAGCAGGGTTCTGGCCACCCTGGCTGAAGATTTTCTGACCGTCTGCGGCGTTGACGGCGGTAACGGAAAACAGCAGCAGGCTGCTCATCAGGATTCGATCCAGCGGGATCATCACGGGCTCCTTTTTCTTGTTATAAGCTTAGGCTTATTTTTCATAAGCCTAAGGATAGTAGGCCTATCCACCGTCAGCGACAACGTTGAACCGGCCGAGAAAATGGCAAATCGCCAACTGAATCGATTCGCTCGCGCCGTACCATTACCGCTCATCAGTCGGGCATTGGTGTTGAACCCACCTTGTCGAATTCGCCCTCGCCCGGACGACCATGAGTACATTCCCCGCAGGAGCGTGACCATGGACAACTACCGCAACCCGCAAGTGGTTTCCCGCAGCGAATGGCTCAGTGCCCGCCGACAGTTGCTGCTGCATGAAAAGGCCCTGACCCATCAGCGCGACGAGCTCAGCCGCGCCCGCCGCGCCCTGCCCTGGGTACGGATTGAGCAACATTACAGCTTCGAAGGCCCGCAGGGACACCTGAGCCTGGCCGACCTGTTCGCCGGCCGCAGCCAGTTGCTGGTTTACCACTTCATGTTCGACGAGGGCTGGAGCGAAGGCTGCGGCGGCTGCTCGTTCCTGGCCGACCACTTCGACGGCGCCAACTTGCACCTGGCCCACCACGACGTCTCGCTGGTGGCTGTATCGCGGGCGCCGTTTGCCCAGTTCCAGGCATTCAAGCAACGCATGGGCTGGAAGTTTCCGTGGGTTTCGTCCCACGCCAGCCCCTTCAACCGGGAGTTTGGTGTCAGCGTCAGCGACGATGGCAACAGCCAGTACAATTACGAACCCTACGCGGGCAATGAAACCGAACTGCCCGGCCTGAGCGTGTTCTATCGCGATGCCGACGGCACGATCTTCCACACCTACTCAAGCTATGCCCGAGGCCTGGACATCCTCGTCGGCGCGTACAACTTCCTCGACCTGATGCCCAAAGGCCGTAATGAACAAGGCACCATGGACTGGGTGCGCCATCACGACCGCTACGAAGGGGCCGAAGCCGACACACCCCACTGCTGCCACGAGTGAGCAGGGCTTAGAAGTATTTGAGCCAGGCCACATCCCGACGCCGCTGTTTCAGCGTTGCGAACCAGCGCGTCGGGTAATACAGGAGCATCGCCAGCAGCAGGCTGCACAACCAGACACTGGCGAGCTGATCGAAACCGAAGTAATCGCCCTGGTTCAACCCCCACAGCGCCGCAGCTATCAGGTACAGGACCTTGAGCACGTACAGGTGCAACAAGTAGAAGAACATTGGCGCAGCGCCGAACAGTGCCAGTAGCGGCACCCAGGGTCGGGCTTGATAGCGCTCCAGCAGCGCCAGCAGCACCAGGCACATGCCCAGGGTGGGCAGCAGGAACATCAGCGACGGCGGATACTTGCGCGCACTGAGAAAGCTCATGGTGGTGCGCAGGGCATCACCTGTGGCGAGCCATGGCCGCTCGCCGTAGACATTCAGGTAACGGATGGCGACGAACGCCAGCAGCAGCGCGCCGCCCCAGCTCATCAAAAGCTTCAGCCGCCGTGCCGGGCCCATGCGTTGGGCAAACCAGGGGCCTGCGCCCCAGCCCAGCAGGATTACGCCGATCCATGGCAGCACCGGGTACGTGGTGCGGGCACGGGTGACGCCGCCCAGGTCGATAAATTCCCGCTGATGCAGGATCGCCCAAGGTATAAACCAGGGTGATTCATGACTCAGCACCAATGAATCCAGTAGGTTGTGCCCGGCCACGATCAAGGCGCCAACGCCCAGCAACACCCCGCGCGGCAAATACAGCGCGCCAGCCAGAACAATCATGCACAGGCCGATGCACCAGATCACCTGCAACCACAGCGTTTGCGGCAACAAGGTAGCGTTCCAGGCCAGGTTGACCAGGGTCAGCTCCAGCAGCACCAGGAACAGTCCGCGCTTGAGCAGGAACAACGAGGTGTCCCGGCGGCTGTGCTTCTGGCTGTAGAGCCAGGCAGACAGCCCGGTGAGAAAGATGAACACCGGCGCGCACAGGGCACTGAGCAGGCGGGTGAGAAACAGCTCGGGGGCAACGCTCAGGGCATCCACCGGATCACTGACCTGGCGGTGCAGGAAGAAGGTTTCGCGCACATGGTCAAGGAGCATGAAGAGCATCACCAAGCCACGCAGGGCGTCGATCGATTGCAAGCGGGAGTGACGGGAGGACATGGGTGACTCGCGGCATGAATAACGGTATAACATAACATATTTGTTGCTGGGCAAGTCCGCTTCAACAGGTTTTTGACCTCTCTGCGGGCTTGACTTGCGAATTACCGACTCAGGCGCGGGCAGCGTAACGCTGCGCCAGCACCGCACACACCATCAGTTGATTCTGATGGAAGATCATCAGCAGCGTTCTTTCGTGCCCGGGAAAATTCCTAGCTGTAGGTACAGACGCTTCGGAATCCCGGGGTAGACCTGCTACCCTTGCACCCGCCCCAGCTGGCAGCCCACTGAACAAGGATTGTCCATGACCGCTCAACTGCTGATCTGCACCAGCGCCGCCATCGTTCTGTTACTGGGTACCCTGCACCTCGTCTACACTTTCGCCACCCACAAGTTCCAGCCCCGCGACCCGGGCTTGGCCGAGCGGATGAAGCAGGTTGCACCGAAGATCTCCGGCCAGACCACCGTCTGGCGCGCCTGGCTCGGTTTCAATGCCAGCCATAGCCTCGGCGCCATGCTGTTTGGCCTGATCTATGGCTACCTGGCCCTGGCGGCGCCGCTGGCGTTACTGCAAGACGGTTTTCTGCTCGCTCTGGGCGTGTTGTACCTGGCCAGCATGACGCTGCTTGCACGACGCTATTGGTTCAATATCCCGCTGATTGGCATCAGCTTGGCGCTGGCGCTGTTTCTTGCGGCCATCATCCTGCAAGCGATGCCGCTCTAAGCGGGCTCCAGTTCGGCTGCCGAGGCGCTACATAACCAAGACTTGAACGCCAGCATCGCAGTGGTCTCGCCCGCGATTGCAAGCGGGAGTGACTGGGGGACATGAACGACTCACGACAAACAATAACGTTATAACGCAACACATTGCCATCAGTGAGCTGTACCCCTGCGGGGGCTTTGCCCTGGTTGTAAGCACAGAACTTTCGAATCCGCTTGCCCGACCTGCTACCCTTTTGCCCGCCTTCCACGCTTCATGCCAGAAAAGGGAGTTTCCATGGCAACGCTCACCGTGCGCGACGAATCCGTCTCGGGGGAAGTCTTCGAGGCTTTTGCCCTGCATTTCCCCAGCGCCAGCATTACTGTGCGCCAGTTGATCCGCGAGCGTGTGCACCAGGAAGTCCTGCTGCATACCCAGAGCGCAGACAGCCACCAGCGCCAATGCCTGGTCGTTGCCAGCGCACTGGAGGCAACCCTCAACAGTGCGCGCCAGATGACCGAACAGCGGCCCGTGGACTGGCGCAAACAGGCCGACATTGCCTGCCAGGCCTTCGAACGCAACGGTTTCGTCATCCTCCTGGATGAACAACAGGCCGAACACCTCGACGATATCCTGACCATCCGCCATGACAGCGTGGCCAGCTTCATCAAACTCACTCCCTTGGTAGGCGGCTGAGCCATGGCACTCGAGCAACTTCAGGCTGTTGTCCACGACATCCCGCAAACCGACCTCGGTGGTGTCGAGCACCTCGCTCCGGATGGCTATCCGTTGCTGGCCAGTAGCGAGCTGCGCCACGAACACCAGTTGGTCAGCACACTGCTGCCGCTGTTGCAGACCATTGACGGCCGTCCCGAGGCGATCTACCAGGCGCTGGGCGAACTGCCCGCCGTGCAGACCCTGGCGCAGCCGCAACAACGCGTGCGTCTGGTTCTGGCGCTGATAGAACGGATTGTGGCCTACGATGGCGGCCTGAGTAGCGCTGCAATCAACTATGAATTCACCCACAGTTTCGACAAAGGGATCATGCCGGCGCTGATCAGCCTGTTGATGCAAACCGACGAGGTGCTTGAACAGGTGGCCGTGCCGGTATTGCAGTGGATTACCAGCTACCGCTTCGCCTATGACCACGTCGTGCCGATGCTCACGGTGGTCAACTGGGCCGTTGCCAGGCAGCACCTGCCAATGCCTGACCCGCTACGCCAGCTGCTCAGGCTGTTGCGCAGCCAATGCACCGATGGCGACCATTACGGCAACGCGGTCTGCCACGGCAATATCGCCGAACACCTGGAGGCAAAGCTCGACCCACTGCTGGGCAACGGCGTCTGGCAGCTGCTGGTGCCCTGCGAACACTGGACGCAACTGGCGGTCAACGAACTCCAGGCATTGCCCGTCGATCAGCATGAACCCTGGCTGGCCTTGCTGCGCCAAGCCAGTACCGCCACTGCGGCGCGGCCTTCGGCAAAGTGGCTCAAACACGCCCGCGCGCTACTGGCGGACGTCGGTGAAGCGCCGTTGCGCGCTGCCCTGTTGCGCTGGTTCGCACGCATCGATGGCGGTCGTACCGCAGCGCTGCTCTTCGACCGCTGGAACGAGATTGATGATCGCGCACGCATGAGCGAAGGCAACGCCACGATACTGCGTGGCCTGCTGTGGATGACACCGATGCTGGCCGACCGCGAGCTGACCCGGGCACTCGCGCGGGTGGCCTTGAGCGCCTACCGCAAAGTCCGCGGCATCGGTGCCCGGGCACCGAAGGTCGGCAACACTGCGGTGTATGCCTTGGCGTCGATTGCGACGACCGAGGCCGTTGGCCAGCTGGCCTTGCTCAAGGCCCGGGTCAGACTCAACAGCGCCCAGAAAGAGCTGGAAAAAGCCTTCACCAGCGCCGCCGAAACGCTCGCCCTGCCCCGTGACCAGATCGAAGAGCTCAGCGTACCCAGCTACGGTCTGGAGCAGGTTGGCCTGCGCCGCGAACAGCTGGCCGACGGTGCCTACCTGGCCGAGCTGCGCGTCGACGGCAAGACGGTGAGCCTGAACTGGTTTCACGCCGACGGTACGCCACAGAAATCGGTGCCGGCCAAGGTCAAAGCCGAATGCCCTGAAGCACTCAAGGAACTGCAAGCCGCGGCCAAAGACATCGCGCTCATGCTCACCGCCCAGGCGGTGCGCCTGGACACCCTGTTCCTGCTGGAAAAGCACTGGCCGCTCGAACAATGGCAGCAGCGCTACCTCGATCACCCGCTGGTCGGCACCCTGGCCCGGCGACTGATCTGGGAGATCCGCGAAGACGGCCAGTGCCTTGCGGTGTTGTTCGCCGACGGTGGCCTGCAGACCCTGGACGGCCGCAACGTCAGTTTTTCCAGCGCGGCTGAAGTGCGTCTCTGGCACCCCATCGAGCGAACGCTGGAAGAGGTCCTCGCCTGGCGCGAGCGCATCGAAGCCCTGCAGATCACCCAACCGTTCAAGCAGGCGCACCGCGAGGTCTACCTGCTGACCGAGGCCGAGCGCCGCACTGCGACCTACTCCAACCGCTTCGCCGCCCACATTCTGCGTCAGCACCAGTTCCATGCCCTGGCCACTGGCCGCGGCTGGCGCAACACGCTGCGCCTGCTGGTCGACGACAGCTACCCGCCGGCCATTCGCGAGCTGCCGGCCTATGGCCTGCGCGCCGAGTTCCAGGTCGATGGCATGGGCGACAACTTCGGCGTCGACACCAATGAATCCGGCACCTTCCTGCACCTGGGCACAGACCAGGTGCGCTTCTACGCCCTCGAAGGCGAAGATACCGCGCTGGCGCTGGACCAGGTGCCGCCACTAGTGTTGAGTGAGGTCATGCGCGACATCGACCTGTTTGTCGGTGTCGCTTCGCTGGCCAACGATCCGCAATGGGTCGACAGCGGGCCTGATGTCCGCTTGCATGATTACTGGCAGCAGCATTCGTTCGGTGAACTGGGTGCCACCGCCCAGACCCGCAAGCAGCTTCTGGAAAAACTGCTGCCGCGCATGACCCGTCTCAAGGGCAAATGGGCCCTGCACGGGCGCTTCCTCGAAGTCACCGGAAAACTGCGCAGCTACAAGATTCACCTGGGCTCAAGCAACATTCTGATGCTGCCAAACGATCAGTACCTGTGCATCGTCCCCGATGCCAAAGCGCGCACTCAGTCCACTCCACAGTACTTGCCCTTCGAGGGCGATGCCATGCTGTCGATTATCCTGTCCAAGGCCCTGCTGCTGATCGATGATGACACGATCAGTGACCCGGCCATCACCCGCCAGCTGGCGCTTGACTGATCCGGGAGTGCCCTTCAGCGCTCAGCTACTGACCTGCACCAGCGCTGCCAGGGCCCTGTTGCCGAGCACTCTGCCCGGCCATCACGGTGCTGGCTAACCAGGCTTTGAACGCCAGCATCGCCACGCTCTCGGCGCGCGACTGCAAGCGCGTCAACCAGTAGCTGCCGGTGTTGATGCTCACGGCGAACGGCTGGTGGATTACGCCACTGGCCAACAGCCGTTCAAACATCGAAGGTGGTGCCAGGGCCACGCCAACACCTTGTTGTGCCGCCTCCATCATGCCCAGTGAAGAGTCGAAGACCACCGTGCGCGTGGGTCGGCTGGTAGCGGGCATTCCTGCGGCCAGGAACCACTCATTCCACTCCTCAGCCCGGTAGGAGCGCAGCAACGTCTGCTGCAGCAGGTCTGCCGGCGAGCGCAACTGCGCCGCGATCTGCGGCGTACACAGCACCGACAACGGTGCATCGAACAGGGGCATGGCCTCGATACCGTGCCAGGCCCCACTGCCGAAACGGATGGCATAGTCGAGCCCTTCGGCGGCGACATCCACGCGATTATTGTTGGTGGACAGGCGCAGGTCGATGTAGGGGTAGCGCGCCTGAAAGTCGGCCAGGCGTGGCAACAGCCAGCCAACGGCGAAGGTACCCACCGCCCCCACCGTCAGCACCTCACGGTAGTGTCCACCTTCGAAACGGTCCAGGACCTGGGCGATGCGGTCAAAACTTTCGCATAACACCGGCAACAGGGTTTCCCCCTCGCTGGTGAGCATCAGGCCACGGGGCAGGCGCTTGAACAGCGTGACCTTGAGCTGGGCTTCGAGGCTTTTGACCTGATGGCTGACGGCCGCCTGGGTCACGCACAGCTCGATCGCCGCGCGGGTAAAGCTCAAGTGCCGCGCCGAGGCCTCAAAGGCACGTAACGCATTGAGAGGTAAATGCGGCCGAATCACTTGCTTTCCTTAGTTTTTCTAATACCTGCTGCGAAATATCATTGTTTGTCGCGCAACCACAAAGCGCCTAGATTGGCGGTCCCTGCTGCAGCCGGGCCACCCTCTATCAATCCACATGGAACCGTGTCTGATGACGCATTACAAAACCAAGGTTAAGCCAGGGATTCTGTTAGCTGTAACACTTTGTATCGCTGCCGGCCAGAGTATCGCAAGCCCCCTTTCCGAAGCACAACTGGAGTCGACGGTAAGCGCTGCAATCCACCCGCTGATGCAGCAACAGGCCATCCCGGGCATGGCCGTCGCCATCAGCGTCAACGGCAAGCAGCATTACCTTAACTACGGGGAAGCGTCAAAACACAGCGGCCAACCCGTCAGTGCCGAGACGCTGTTCGAGATCGGCTCGGTGAGCAAAACCTTCACCGCCACCCTCGCAGCCTACGCCCAAGCCAACGGCAAGCTGTCGCTCAGCGATCCAGCCAGCAAACACTGGCCTGAACTGAAGGGCAGCGCCTTCGATGGCATCACCCTGCTCAACCTAGGGACCTACAGCGCTGGCGGCTTGCCATTGCAGTTCCCCGAACGGGTCAAGGACCAGGCCTCGCTGCTCGGCTACTACCGCCACTGGAAAGCCGACTATGCCCCCGGTACGCACCGGCTGTACTCCAACCCGAGCCTGGGCCTGTTCGGTTACCTGGCAGCAAAAAGCCTGGACACCCCGTTCGTGGAGTTGATGCAAAAGCAGCTGCTCCCGCAACTGGGCCTGCAGCACACGTTTGTTCAGGTGCCTGCGACACAAATGGGCCACTACGCCCAGGGCTATGACAAGGACGATCAAGCCGTGCGGGTCGGTCCGGGACCGCTGGATGCCGAAGCCTACGGGCTGAAAACCACGTCCGCCGATTTGCTGCGTTTTGTCGAGGCGAACCTGCAGCCGCAAAGCCTCAGCGCGCCGTTGCAACGGGCCATCGCCACAACCCAGACCGGCTATTACCGCGTAGGCGAAATGACCCAGGGCCTGGGCTGGGAGCAGTATCGCTACCCGGTCAGCCTGGATCAGTTGCTGGCGGGGAACTCCACTGCGATGACACTCGAACCGCACCGGGTGACCTGGCTGAAACCGGCCCAGCCACTGCAGAACAACACGCTGCTGAACAAGACCGGCTCAACCAACGGCTTTGGCGCCTACGTGCTGTTCGTACCATCGAAACACATTGGTATCGTACTGCTGGCAAACAAGAACTACCCGAATGCCGAGCGGATCAAAGTGGCCCATGCGATTCTCACCGCACTGGACCACTGACAACCTCAAGGCGTGCCGTTACGCCCATACAGGCGATAGCCCTCGCGCTCGTTCAAGCGATCGTAATAGGCCTGCACCGCTGGCAGCGAAGGACGCTCCAGCGGGGTCTGGAACCAGCGGTTGACCGACAGGCCAATGGGAATGTCCGCCAAGGAAAACGCCTCGCCACTGACATAGGCGCCCGTACGCTGCAACTGCTGCTCAAGGATTGTCGTGTTGCGCGCCCAGTTGCGACACGCCGCTGCCAATGCCTCGGGATCCTGGTGCGCAGGTGACTTACGCACCAGCGACATAAAGGCATAGCTCCAGGCCCCGTTGAGGTCGGTCGCCTGCCAGTCCATCCACTGGTCGACTCGCGCACGCGATCGCGCCGCCGCCGGATACAGCTGCTCGCCGCCATACTGGTTGACCAGGTAGCGCAGGATACTGTTGGACTCCCACAAGACGAAATCGCCGTCTTCGATCACCGGCACCATGGCGTTGGGATTGAGCGCCAGAAAGGCCTCGCTGTGGGTCGACTGAAAGCCCGAACCCCAGTCTTCGCGTTCGAATGCCAGCCCCAGTTCGGCACAGGTCCACAACACTTTGCGCACGTTGATCGATGAAGCCTTACCGAGTATTTGCAGCATCATTCACTCCTGTGGTTGCGGTTGCGTCAGCCGTTGCAGAAACAGGCTGAACAGTTCCGATTGGGATGAAACACCCAGCTTGGCGTACAGATTGCGGCGGTGCACTTTCACCGTTTCCTGGGAAATGACCAGACGCTTGGCAATCGCTTTGCTGGAGTTGCCACGCAGCACCAGACGGGCGATTTCCAGCTCGCGGGCCGACAGGGTATCGCTGCCGAAATGCTCCAGCGCGCGCTCCACCGGAGTCACCTGAGCGTCATGCTCCTGGGTCGGGTTCTGCAGTTGCCAGTGCTGGCGCAACAGCGCCAGCAGCCAGGGCGCATACAGGGTCATCTGGCCCAGGTGGGCGGTTTCAAAACGCTGGCTCGCGCCCAGGGAAATAGCCAGCCGCTGCCCTGGCGCCAGGTTAAGGATCAACTGTAGCTCGTCCTCGCCGATGGCCGAGCGAAAATAGTTCTGGAAATAGTCGCTCTGGCGAAATTCGTCCGGCGCCACCTCTTCCATGCGGTAGACGCCGTCGGCCAGGCCGTCCTGCATAGCCTGGTTGAACGGGTCGAGCAGGTACAGACCACTGAGGTACAGGGGCATGGGCGACGGTGTATCACTGAAACCGCGGTCGAACTCGGCCAGCACCACCGGCGCGCAGTCGTTCTCGGCGAAGATCACCAGGCCGTTGTCGAACGGCAGCATCTGGTTCAGCAGCATCAGGGTCTGTTGCCAGAACCCCGGCCGTCCCAACTGCTCGATCACCTTGGCCAGCCCATGATGATGGGCCGCTGCTTCGAATAGTGTCTGCACCGATAACTCCTGGGGGGTAACGATTGGGGGTAATCGCCAACGGCGGGCCGAGTTCCTAGACTCTGCACACCGGCACGCAGTATTGCGGTTGCCCGCCCCGTTTGTCATGCACGCCATGCTCCCGGGGCAAACACCGCAGCGAGCGGCCTTCGAACCTTCCCGATGGAGTAGTGAAACAATGCGTATTCGTGACCTGGGCATTCGTATCGGCATGGGCAAACCCGGCGTCTTCAACGCCATCACCGATGTCCCTGGCGTGCGCGTCGGCCATCACACGATCCACCGCGAAAACGGCGAACAATCGGTACACACCGGCGTCACCGTGATCGAGCCACGGCCGCAACCGGCGCACCTGCAACCGTGCTTCGCCGGCGTGCATGTGCTCAACGGCAACGGCGATGCCACCGGCCTTGAGTGGATTCGCGAGGCCGGTCTGCTGACCACCCCGATCGCCTACACCAACACCCACAGTGTCGGCGTGGTCCGCGATGCGCTGGTGGCGGCCGAGCGTGAACTGGGCAAGCAACGCACCTACTGGTGCATGCCGACGGTGCTGGAAACCTACGACGGCGTGCTCAATGACATCTGGGGCCAGCATGTCACTGCCGAGCACGTCCATGCCGCGCTGGCCGATGCCCGCAGCGGAGCGGTAGCCGAAGGCTGCGTGGGCGGCGGCACCGGAATGATCTGCCACGAGTTCAAGGGCGGCATCGGGACCTCCTCGCGGGTACTGAACGCTGAAGCCGGTGGCTGGACCGTCGGCGCCCTGGTGCAGGCCAACTATGGTGTACGTGAAGCCCTGCGGGTCGGCGGTTATCCGGTGGGCCAGGTGCTGGGTGAGCTGCCCTCGCCGTTTCGTGGCAGCGAAAACATCGGTGAAGCCGGTATGGGTTCGATTGTCGTGACCCTGGCCACCGATGCCCCGCTGCTGCCCCACCAGTGCACCCGCTTGGCTCAGCGTGCCAGTGTCGGCCTGGCGCGGGTCGGTGGTGGTACCGAGGACAGCAGCGGCGACATCTTCGTGGCGTTCTCTGTGGGCAACAGCGATCTGCCGGTGACCAATGTCGGCCGCCCGGGCGTACCAACCACCACGGTGCAAATGGTCAACAACGACCACATCTCGGCCCTGTTCAGCGCTGCTGCCGACGCCGTCGAGGAGGCTATTCTCAACGCGATGCTGGCCGCTACCGACCTGCAAGCCAATGGCCAGCAAGTGCTGGCGCTCAAACCCGAGCAATTACTCGAAGCGCTGCACGCCGTCGGCTGGAAAGCTGATCCGCGCGCCGCAGAGCGGTCCTGACTGACAAGACACTCGTTGCTGCGACAATTTGTCGGTATGGTGCTATTCAGAAGAAGGACGTTTATCTGCTCACAGGAAACCCAGAATGCCCCAACGTGAAGTTATCAATGCATCTGTCAGCCCAAAAGGCAGCCTGGAAACACTGTCTCAACGTGAAGTACAGCAACTGAGTGAAGCCGGTTCCGGCAGCCTGTACACCTTGTTCCGCCAGTGCGCACTGGCAATTCTCAACACCGGCGCGCACGTCGATAACGCCAAGACCATCCTCGAAGCCTACAAAGACTTCGAGGTGCGCATTCACCAACAGGATCGCGGTGTGCGCCTGGAGCTGCTCAATGCGCCGGCCGATGCCTTTGTCGATGGCGAGATGATCGCCAGCACCCGCGAAATGCTCTTCAGCGCCCTGCGTGACATTGTCTACACCGAAAGCGAGCTGGCCAGCCAGCGCATCGACCTGGAAAGCTCCCAGGGCATCACCGACTACGTCTTCCACCTGCTGCGCAACGCCCGCACCCTGCGTCCGGGCGTGGAGCCGAAGATGGTGGTGTGCTGGGGCGGCCACTCGATCAGCACTGAGGAGTACCAATACACCAAGAAGGTCGGCCACGAGCTCGGCCTGCGCAAGCTGGATGTCTGCACCGGCTGCGGTCCGGGTGTAATGAAAGGCCCGATGAAGGGCGCGACCATTGCCCATGCCAAGCAGCGCATGAGCGGCAGCCGTTACCTGGGCCTGACCGAACCCGGCATCATCGCTGCCGAAGCGCCCAACCCGATCGTCAACGAACTGGTGATCCTGCCGGACATCGAAAAGCGTCTTGAGGCGTTTGTGCGTGTCGGCCACGGCATCATCATCTTTCCCGGTGGCGCCGGGACTGCCGAAGAGTTCCTCTACCTGCTCGGCATTCTCATGCACCCGGACAACCGCGACCTGCCGTTCCCGGTCATCCTCACCGGGCCGCAAAGCGCCGAGCCGTACCTGCAGCAGTTGCATGCCTTCGTTCAGGCCACCCTCGGCGACGAGGCCAGCAACTACTACCAGATCATCATCGACAACCCGGCCGAGGTGTCCCGACAGATGGTCGAGGGGCTCAAAGAGGTCAAGCAGTTCCGCCGCGAGCGCAACGACGCGTTCCATTTCAACTGGCTGCTGAAGATCGAAGAAAGCTTCCAGCGCCCCTTCGACCCGACCCACGAGAACATGGCCGGGCTGCAACTGCACCGCAACCTGCCCGCCCACGAACTGGCCGCCAACCTGCGCCGGGCGTTTTCCGGGATTGTCGCCGGCAACGTCAAGGACAAGGGTATCCGCCTGATCGAAGAAAAAGGTCCCTACGAAATCAAGGGTGATGCTGCAGTGCTGCAACCGTTGGGTCACCTGCTGCAGGCCTTCGTCGACCAGCACCGCATGAAGCTGCCAGGCGGTGCCGAATACGTGCCCTGCTACCGTGTCGTGAGCTGATTCCAGCCCTCCCCCGCTTGCGGGCACAGCCTGTGCCCGCAACATTTGCTGCCATTTTCCTACCTACTTCAGTGAACCTGCCTGCAGAAACGTGGTCTTTCAGCTGGCGGCTTGCGTGCACGCCCGTGTTCAGCGGCCCAGTCATCGGGCTTTTATTTTTATTTCACGCGAAGACCATCATGCCTATCTCTCGTCCTGTTCCTGCGGCGCTTTCCCCTGTTTTCTCTTCTTCCCTGCGCCCGCGCAACAGACTTGCCATCGGCCTGATCGGCGCCCTGATTGCCCTGAGCGCTACTGCGCAGGCCGAAGAAGCGCCCACCAGCAACGAACGCTGGGTCAGCGACAGCCTGACCACCTACGTGCGCAGCGGGCCAACCAACGGCCACCGGATCGTCGGCAACCTCAAGTCCGGGCAGAAGGTCACCCTGCTCGACACCCAGGGCAACTACAGCCAGGTGCGTGGCGAGTCCGGCGATATCGTCTGGATCTCCAGCAGCGACCTGCAGGCGGTTCCCGGCCAGGCTGAACGCCTGCCGCAACTGACCGAACAGGTCGGCCAGTTGAGCGCGCAGCTCAAGACCATCGACGACAGCTGGAAGACCCGCGTGCAGGGCATGCAGGAAACCCTCGACTCGCGCAAAGCCCTGATCGATGAACTGGAAGCCCGTAACAAGGCGCTCAGTACCGAATTGAGCGACACCCAGTCGGAACTACGCAGCACCCAGGCGCGCCTGGGCGATGAGAACAAACAAGTGTTGATGCGTTATATGGTCTACGGCGCTGGCATCGCCGGTGCTGGCCTGCTCGCCGGCCTGATCCTTCCGGCCCTGAGCCGTGGGCGCAAGCGTAACGACCGCTGGTTCTGAGGTGTGGGCGGGTGGCTGGTGGCGCGCTTGCCCCGCGATTACAATCTGTCAGTCACATCGCATCGCGGGGCAAGCCCGCCACCGAGGCACACTCACGCAACCACTCGATCATCACCCGTACCCGCACCGGCACCGCCTCGCGCGGCGGATGCACGAGGTAATAGCCCTGCCCGGCAGCCGCCTCGAAATCGCCAAACGGCAAGATCAACTGCCCCTGATCGATCAAGGGTTGCACCAGGTGCCGACGGCCCATGGCGACTCCCACATGGTTGCTCGCAGCCAGCGCGCACAGATCAGCGCGATCGAAGGTCAGCCCGCCACTCGGCAGATACGTCTGGGCATCATGCCGACGCGCCCAGCGCTGCCATTCAGCATCGAAAGCAGCGTGATCCCAGGCCAATGCATCATGCAAGAGTGTGCACTGCTGCAAGCGCTGCGGCGCATCGATCAGGCTAAGACGCTCGGCATACTGGCGACTGCACACCGGCGCTACCTGTTCGCTCATCAACAGCTCGCTGGCAAGGCCGGGAAAATCGCCATCACCGTAGAGCAACGCCAGGTCGATATGCCGGGCGCGGAAATCCACCGCCTCGTTGCCGGTGCGGATATCCAGGCTGATCTGCGGATAGCGCCGCTGGAAGTCCGCCAGCCGCGGCACCAGCCAGCACTGGGTAATGGACGGCCGGGCGTAGAGGGTCAACGCACCGCTGACGGTGGCCGTCGCGTCAGGTTGCAGGGCTTCCTCCAGGTCCTCCAGCAATCCCTGCACCAGCTGGTACAAGCGCTCACCTTCGGCGGTCAGGCGTATCCGCCGGGTCAGGCGCTCGAACAAACGCTGCTCCAGCGCCTGTTCGAGCCGGGCCATGCGGTGACTGACGGCGCTCGGTGTCAGGCACAATTCCTCGGCCGCCAGGGTAAAGCTCAAGTGCCGAGCGGCCACGGCAAAGGTGTGCAGGTTGGCAAACTGCGCGCCCGTCAGACGGGCACCAAGGCGTGGCGGCAGGTTGAGCATGATTACTGTCCAGCCAGTTCGACACGGCCCTTGGCCAGGTAGGCGTCCATTTCCTCGCGCGGCACCATGCTGCCGCCTGTACCCCAGACCAGATGGGTCGCCCGGGCCATGCGCGCCTCAGTCAGGCCCAGGCGCTGGCGATAGCCCTGTTGCTCCTGCAGCACCCGCACCATACCCGACACGCCAGCCAGCGCCGAGGGCTCCAGCTCATAGCCTTCACAGGCCTGCATCTGCGCCAGCTGGCGGTACAAAGTGGCGTCGTCAACGGTGTAGTAACCGTCAATCAAACGCTGCATCGCCCGCCCGACAAAGCCTGAAGGCCGGCCCACCGCCAGGCCGTCGGCTGCGGTCTGGTTGTCGATGCCGAAGTCATACACCGAAACCTCATCGTGCAGCCCGGTATAGACACCGAGGAACATGCACGGCGAATGGGTCGGCTCGGCGAACAGGCAATGCACCGCATCGCCAAACACCAGTTTCAGACCGAACGCCACACCACCAGGACCACCACCCACCCCGCAGGGCAGGTAGACAAACAACGGATGCTCGGCATCCACCGCAATGCCCTGTTCAACCAACTGGCGCTGCAGGCGCTCGGCGGCCACGGCATAACCGAGGAACAGGTTGCGCGAGTTCTCATCGTCGACGAAATGGCAAAGCGGGTCGGCCTCGGCCTCGCGCCGCCCCTGCTCCACCGCGACGCTGTAGTCGGCGCTGTATTCACGGACTTCGACGCCATGGGCGCGCAAGCGGTCTTTCTTCCATTGGCGGGCGTCCGCCGACATGTGCACCGTGGCCTTGAACCCCAGGCGCGCACTGATGATGCCAATCGACAGACCAAGGTTGCCGGTAGAACCCACGGCAATGCTGTACTGGCCAAAAAAGGCCCGCGCCTCGGCACTGTCGAGCCTGGCGTAGTCATCACCCGGCTGCAGCAACCCGGCCGCCAGGGCCAGGTCTTCGGCGTGCTTGAGCACCTCATAGATGCCGCCGCGGGCCTTGATCGAGCCGGAAATCGGCAGCAGGTTGTCGGCCTTGAGCCACAGCGCACCGCCTTCGGGCAACTGATGCTCGGCGCGCAGCACACCCTGTAACGCCGGCAGCTGCAACAAGGGCGACTCGATAATGCCGGCGCTGGCGGCAGTTTCAGCAAACGCCGACTGAATGAACGGCGCGAAACGCTGCAAACGCTCACTGGCCTCACGCACATCCTGCCTGCTCAGCGGCACATCCCCCAGGGCCTGCGCGCTCGGGGCAAGCTGCGGGTTGAACCAGCTGGTCGGGCGCAACGCCACCAATTCGGCGATCAGCGGGTGGGTCTGGCACCAGGCGTTCACAGGTTGTTGCAGCGACATTGTCATGCTCCATCGGCAAGCGGATAGAACGATTAAGCGTCAGACCCCGGGTGCATTACAACCGATGGTTACTCAGGCCACGGATGACGCCCGTTCAACCGTTCACCGCCGTGCAAGCCAGCTCACTTCTGCTACCTTGGGAGAACCCTCTTCATCGTCTTACGCATCAGTACAGGTGACCCATCATGGCGCGCACCACCCCCATCGAGCTGTACCGCAACATCGGCATCGTCGCCCATGTTGACGCTGGCAAGACCACCACCACCGAACGCATCCTGTTCTACACCGGGGTCAACCACAAGATGGGCGAGGTGCACGACGGTGCCGCGACCATGGACTGGATGGCCCAGGAACAGGAGCGCGGGATCACCATTACCTCCGCCGCCACCACGGCGTTCTGGCAAGGTTCGACCAAGCAGTTCCCCGACAAGTACCGCTTCAACATCATCGACACTCCAGGCCACGTTGACTTCACCATCGAGGTGGAGCGCTCGTTGCGCGTGCTCGACGGCGCCGTGGTGGTGTTCAGTGGGGCCGATGGCGTCGAGCCGCAGTCGGAGACGGTCTGGCGCCAGGCCAACAAGTACCATGTACCGCGCATGGCCTACGTCAACAAGATGGACCGCCAGGGCGCCGACTTTCTGCGCGTGGTCAAGCAGATCGACAAACGCCTGGGTCACCATCCGGTGCCGATCCAGCTGGCCATTGGTGCCGAGGAAAACTTCAAAGGTCAGATCGACCTTGTGAGGATGAAAGCCATCTACTGGAACGAAGACGACCAGGGCACCAGCTATCGCGAAGAAGAAATTCCGGCCGACATGCAAGAGCTTGCCAATGAATGGCGCGCGCACATGATTGAAGCCGCCGCCGAGGCCAATGACGAGTTCATGGAGCTCTATCTCAACGGTCAGGAACTGAGCAACGAGCAGATCAAGGCCGGCCTGCGCCAGCGCACCCTGGCCAATGAGATTGTCCCGGCCATCTGCGGCTCGTCGTTCAAGAACAAGGGCGTGCCGCTGATGCTCGATGCGGTGATCGACTATTTGCCGGCACCCTCGGAAATCCCGGCGATCAACGGCACCGACCCGGATCATGAAGATAAACCCCTGGAACGCCATGCCGACGACAACGAACCGTTCTCGGCGCTGGCGTTCAAGATCGCCACCGACCCCTTCGTCGGCACCCTGACCTTCGCCCGGGTCTACTCCGGCGTGCTCAGCTCCGGCAACGCCGTGCTCAACTCGGTCAAGGGCAAGAAGGAACGCATCGGCCGCATGGTGCAGATGCACGCCAACCAACGCGCCGAGATCAAGGACGTGTGCGCCGGCGACATCGCCGCGCTGATCGGCATGAAGGACGTCACTACCGGCGACACCCTGTGTGACATCAACCAGCCAATCGTCCTCGAACGCATGGACTTCCCTGACCCGGTGATCTCGGTGGCGGTAGAACCCAAGACCAAGGCCGATCAGGAGAAAATGGGCGTCGCCCTGAGCAAGCTGGCCCAGGAAGACCCGTCATTTCGCGTGCGCACCGATGAAGAAACCGCGCAAACCATCATCTCCGGCATGGGTGAGCTGCACCTGGACATCATCGTCGACCGCATGAGGCGCGAATTCGGGGTCGAGGCCAATATCGGCAAGCCGCAGGTGGCCTACCGCGAGAAAATCCGCAACACCTGCGAGATCGAAGGCAAGTTCGTCCGCCAGTCCGGTGGCCGCGGTCAGTACGGCCACTGCTGGATACGCTTCGCACCGGGCGAAGAAGGCAAGGAAGGCCTGGAGTTCATCAACGAAGTGGTGGGTGGCGTGGTGCCCCGCGAGTACATCCCGGCGATCCAGAAAGGCATCGAAGAACAGATGAAGAACGGGGTACTGGCCGGCTATCCGCTGATCGGCCTGAAGGCCACTGTGTTCGATGGTTCGTACCACGATGTCGACTCCAACGAAATGGCCTTCAAGGTCGCCGCCTCGATGGCCACCAAGCAGCTGGCGCAAAAAGGCGGCGCAGTGCTGCTCGAACCGGTGATGAAAGTCGAGGTGGTGACACCCGAGGAGTTTCAGGGCGACATCCTCGGCGATCTGAGCCGCCGCCGCGGATTGATCCAGGAAGGTGAAGACAGCCCGGCCGGCAAGGTGGTACGTGCCGAGGTGCCGCTCGCCGAGATGTTCGGTTATTCCACGCAGATGCGTTCAATGACCCAGGGTCGGGCCAGCTACACCATGGAGTTCACCAAGTACGCCGAAGCGCCGGCGAGCATCGCCGATGTGATCATCAAAAAACAGGGGTAAGCACGATTCGCGGGGCAAGCCCGCTCCCACAGCCTTCGGTGGGAGCGGGCTTGCCCCGCGATAACCTGCAGCCACGACGCCAGACCTGTAGACTTGCCCCAAGCTTTTTCGTTTGGAGTTTGCCTTCATGTTCGCCCTCACCCACTTTGTCGCCCCGCCTGAGGAGTCGATCAAGAGCCAGATCCTGCAGATGGTGGTCGATAACCTGACCGACATCAGCGCTGTGGCCATCACCCCGAGCAACCCGCTGTACAACCTTTACCAGTACGCCATCGGCTTTGAGGTGCACCTGTATCTGGAAGCCATGGCCGGCTCACCCGACCTTTCCGTCGAACTGATCGTCGCGACCGACCCGCGAGATCCACACACCGTCACCGGGTTTCTCTTGTACCTCCCCGTGCAGGACGATCCCGACGCCTGCAGCGTGGCCTACCTGGCCGTGCGCAGCCAGTACCGCCGCCAGGGTATTGCCCGGGCCATGCTCGCGCAGATGAGCGAACGCTACCCGCATGCGGAGCTGGCGTGCGCGGTGAACAAGGTGGCGTACTTCGAGGCCATGGGTTTTGCAGTGATTGCCGCACGCGGGCCACAGGTGCTGATGAACACTCGCGAGCATGCCAGCGATGGCCTGCTGGCAATGCTCGATGTGGCGCCGATCTACCGCACGGTTGAAGTGCAGCAGATCCATAGCTACTTGCTCAAGCAGCATGGCAAACGGGCCATGGTCGATGCCGAGAAGCAACGCGACCGCCACCTCGATCAGTTGGAGCGCAAGGCCCAGGCCCTTGTTCAGGAACGTTTGGGTGAGCGCGCCGGGCAGCAACGCGGCACCCGGATTCGCCTGGTCTAACGGCTGCCCTGCGCCGCCAGTTCGAGCAACACCTGCAGTACAAAAGCGCTGCTCTGCTCGACCTGCCCTTGGCGGCTGGCAATCCCCAGGTGGCGCCACAGCCCCGGGCGCAGCGGGCGCATGCACAAGCGTGAGTCGGGCTCCGGCGAGCGGGCTTCATGGGGCAGCAAGGTGGCACCGTATCCGGCCGCCACCAGGCTCTTGATCGCGTCATTGTAGTTGAGTTGAATCCGTGCATCCGGTTGCAGGCCTGCCGTGGCGAACCACTCGCTGGTCACCCGTGACAATTGGGTGGTGTTGTCATTGAGGATCAATGCGCGACTGGCCAGCCAGGCGGGTGTGATGCGCGACGGCGGCGCCCAGCCGACAGGAATGAAGGCCATGATCGGGTCGCGCCGCCAGGGCTGGATCTGCACGCCTTTGACCGCGGCTTGCGGCAGTGCCACCAGGGCCAGGTCCAGGGTGCCATCCTGTAGGCGGCCCACCGATTCACGCGAAGTCAGCACCTGCACCTGCACATCGATCCCGGGATGGCGTACGCCGATAATATCCAGTGCTTGCGGCAACAGGTGGGCGATCGCAGCGGTAGAGGCCCCCAGACGCACGCGGCCACTCAGGCCCTGAACCTGGCGTTGCACCTCATCGAGCGCCTGTTCGGCATCAGCCAACAGCCGCCGCGCACGTTCAAGCAGCGTCTCACCAATGGTCGTCGGATGGACCTGCCCACGCTTGCGTGTCAGCAAGGTTGCGCCGATGCGCGCCTCCAGGTCGGCAATGTGCAGGCTCACAGTGGGCGGCGCCAGGTTGAGGGCGCGGGCCGCCTGGGCAAAGGAGCCGAGGTCGGCAATCACCACCAGGGTGCGCAAGCGGTCGAGGCTGATTTCACGCATAGGCTTTTTTCATTCAGTATTTATGAATGTCGGCATCATGATATTCAAATTTTCTTTCGTCCAGATCGGCGCGAGCATAGGCGCTCCCTGTATTGATTGATTGAGAGCACCATGCACCAGCCTCTTGTCTTTATCGATGGCGACCAAGGCACCACTGGCCTGCTCATCCACGCCCGCCTGCACGGTCGTGATGACCTGCGTTTGCTGACCCTGCCCGACAGCGAGCGTAAAGACCCACAGCGCCGTGCCGAGGCGATCAACAGTGCCGACGTGGCGATTCTGTGCCTGCCCGACGACGCGGCACGCCAGGCGGTGGCGGCGATCGCCAACCCGCAGGTACGGGTCATCGATGCCAGTTCCGCGCACCGCACCACGGCGGGCTGGGTCTATGGCTTGCCTGAACTGCACGAGCAACAGGCAGAGCGCATTGCCCAGGCCAAGCGGGTCAGCAATCCTGGTTGCTACCCCACCGGCGCCATTGCCTTGTTACGGCCATTGGTGGCTGCAGGGTTGGTGCCAGCCGACTACCCGCTGACCGTCAATGCGGTGTCGGGTTATTCCGGTGGCGGCCGTGCTGCGGTCGAACGTCACGAAACGCCAGGGGCACAAGCGCCACAAGGGGTGCTGGTGTATGGCTTGAACCTGGATCACAAGCATGTACCGGAGATCCAGCAGCATGCCGGCCTGTCGCACCGCCCGGTGTTCGTGCCCAGCTATGGCAGTTACCGTCAGGGCATCGCCTTGACCATAGCCTTGCAGACGCGTCTGTTGCCACCTGGGGTGAGTGCTGCTCGCCTGCATGACTGCCTGCGTCAGCACTATCATGGCTCGCGCTATGTACAGGTGGCGGCGCTGGAATATGGCGAGGCAGCGCCAATGCTCGATCCACAGGCCGTGAATGACAGCAACGATCTGCGCCTGGCAGTGTTTGCCAACGAGGCCCATGGCCAGGTGTTGCTGACGGCGGTGTTCGACAACCTTGGCAAGGGTGCTTCGGGAGCAGCGGTGCAGAACCTGGAGTTGATGCTGGCGGCGATGGCCTGAACCCAAGGCGTTTCGCGGGTGTAAGGGCAGGCGTTGCCGGCGATGGGGCGCGTAGCGTCCCTGGCCCGGCTTCACCGGGCATCGCCAGCAACGCTGGCTCCTACAGAGGTGATGGGCTTTTGATCACTGGCTCGCAGCCACGAACTTCCGTACCATCCTAGCCTTTTTCGCTGGCAGCTATTCCCACCATGAAAGCAACCTCCATCCGCGCCGACATTCTGGCCGGACTCACCACGTCCTTTGCCCTGGTGCCCGAGTGCATCGCCTTCGCGTTGGTGGCGCATCTGAATCCTTTGATGGGACTCTACGGTGCCGTCATCATCTGCACCCTAACCGCCCTGCTCGGTGGCCGCCCCGGGATGATTTCCGGCGCCGCCGGTTCAATGGCCGTGGTCATCGTTGCCCTGGTGGTGCAACACGGTGTGCAGTACCTGTTGGCCACCGTGCTGCTCGGTGGGCTGATCATGATTGCCTTTGGCGTGCTGCGCCTGGGCAAGCTGGTGCGCATGGTGCCGTATTCGGTGATGCTTGGCTTCGTCAACGGCCTGGCGATCATTATCGCCCTGGCCCAGCTTGAGCATTTCAAGCATGACGGCGCCTGGCTCAGCGGCAACCCCCTGTACCTGATGGCCGGGCTGGTGGCATTGACCATGGCGATTGTGTACTTGTTGCCGCGCCTGACCCGCAGCGTGCCACCGGCACTGATCGCGATCCTCGCCGCCGGTGCCGGGGTCTACCTGCTCGACCTGCCGACCCGCACACTCGGCGATCTGGCCCACATCGCCGGTGGCCTGCCGGTGCTGAGTTGGCCCGACATTGCGTGGAACCTGGAGACGCTGAAGATCATCGCCCCCTACGCGATCCTGATGGCGCTGGTGGGTTTGCTGGAAACCCTGTTGACCCTCAACCTCACCGACGAAATCACCGAAAGCCGCGGCTACCCCAACCGCGAATGCGTGGCCCTGGGCGTGGCCAACATGACTTCCGGGGTGTTCGGCGGCATGGGCGGTTGCGCGATGATCGGCCAGACGGCGATCAACCTCAGCTCCGGCGGCCGCGGGCGGTTGTCCGGGGTGGTCGCCGGGATGATGATCCTGATGTTCGTGCTGTTCCTCTCGCCGCTGATCGAACGCATTCCGCTGGCGGCGCTGGTCGGAGTAATGTTCGTGGTGGCGCAGCAGACCTTCTCCTGGGCATCGCTGCGGGTGCTGCACAAAGTGCCGGCAAACGACATGCTGGCGATCATTGCAGTGACCGTGGTCACGGTGTTCACCGACCTGGCCACCGCGGTGCTGCTCGGCATCGTTATCGCCGCGCTCAACTTCGCCTGGCAGCAAGCGCGCGAGCTGTACGCCGACAGCCACCTGGAAAGTGACGGCAGCAAACTCTATCGGGTGCACGGCACCTTGTTTTTCGCCTCGACCACGCCCTTTCTCAACCAGTTCGACCCAGCCAACGACCCGGCCCAGGTGACCCTCGACTGCCAGCACCTGAACTTCGTTGACTACTCGGCGATTGCTGCGCTCAAGACCCTGCGTGAGCGCTACAGCAACAACGGCAAGCACTTGCGTGTGGTGCATCTGTCCGAGCGCTGCAAGCAACTGCTCAAGCGCACGGACCTGCACTACGGCTGAAGACCGCCCTTATGGCGCGCCGAACATCGCCGTCCAGTAGATCCCGGCATCGCTCTTGGGATCGACCGCATAGGCGGCGCCCAGCTCGCTGAACTGCGGGTTCATCAAGTTGGCGCAATGGCCGGGGCTGGCCAACCAGCCATCGACCACCTTGCGCACAGTGTCCTGGCCGGCGGCGATGATCTCGCCGTTCACCTGACCGGCATAGCCCGCCAGTTCCGCCCGGTCACCCGGGGTGCGGCCTTCGCGATCGACGTGATCGAGAAAGTTCTGATTGGCCATGGCCCGTGTATGACTTTCGGCGGCACCGGCCAGGACCGCGTTCCAGGCCAGCGGCGGGGTGGCCGCGAAGGCCTGGCTGCCACACTGGCGCTGCTGGCTACGAGCGCTGTTAATCATTGCCAGCAGTTTCTGGCCTTCGGCCTGCCAGTCGCCCAGCTTCCCGGCCAGCAGCGGCCGCGCCAGGACGATACGCCAATCGCGGCCCTGCTGGCTGACGCCGATATCGATGAACTGCGGGGCTAGCACCACCTGGCAGAAGCTTTCCTGTACCGCTTTCATCGCGGCCTGGGCATCCTGTGGACCATTGAGGGTAATGGCCTGGACACTGACCATCGGGTAGTTTGCCTGTGCCAGCGCCGAGCGCAAATCCACGCTGCCCGTAGCTGGCAGCACCAGACGGGGATCGCTGGCCAGTGGCGGCAGCTCAAGGGACACCTGCTTATCGCATTTCTGCGGCTGACTACGGTAGCTGTTGATCGAATCGATCAGTTGCGCCGGCTCGTTGGCCTGGGCGACGCTAGCGAGCGCCAGGGCCAACGGCAGGCTGGCCAGACGCAGAACGGATGACAGGTCGCGCATGAAATTCTCCCTTGAACGGACTGCGCCCATGATGCGCGAAGTCGCCCGTCGTCGAACAGCTGGAATGTTTTGAGCGCCGTGCGGTCGACCCTTTAACGGGAAGTCTTACTCCCCTCACCTGCCAAAGGTCCCGTATGCGCCTGCCGATGATTGTAACCTGCCTGCTGCTGGCCTTCTCACCCCCGCTGACGCTGGCCGCAGAATCCAAAGCCCAGGTGGCCGAAGAAAAAGCCCAGGCACTGGAGCACAAAGCGGCCGTGCAACCCGACGCACCGCCAGCACCCAAGAGCAAAGCCATCACCCAGAGCGAAGTCCAGGCGGTCGATCCGGCTGGCGTAGCGGCTCTGGACGACGCCATCACCTGCATGGCACGCAGCATCTATTGGGAGTCGAAGGGCGGCAAGCCGGCGGACATGGAAGCAGTGGCCAGCGTGGTGATGAACCGCCTCGCTCATGACGGCTTTCCCGACACGGTCTGTGGGGTGGTCAAACAAGGCTCAGAGACCGGTAACTGCCAGTTTTCCTGGTGGTGTGACGGGCGCTCGGATTCGGTCCAGGAAGAAAACCGCTACGCCATCGCCAAGGAAATCGCGCGCAAGGCGCTGAACCGGCAACTGGATGACCGTACCCGCGGTGCGCTGTACTTTCATGACCGGCATGTGTCGCCAGACTGGGCGCGGACCTATGTGAAGACCACCGAGACCGGGGATTTTCTCTTCTACAAACCGCGCAACGGCACGGCGCGGTAGAGACAATTGCCCGTCCCCCCCCCTTAGGCGGTTGAAATCTGTGTAGGAGCCAGCGTTGCTGGCGATGCCCGGCGCAGCCGGGCCAGGGCCGCTACGCGCCCCATCGCCGGCAACGCCGGCTCCTACAACCAAGCAAGTGACAGACAGTCCCATAGGGGGTTATTCGGAAACATCCACCAGCGGGATATCCCCGGCCGCCTTGCCTGCACGGCGATCATTCATCCAGTCGACCACCTGGGATGAAAACTCCGGCGGTGCCTTGCGCCCCACGCGCCTGGCGATGTCGAGGATGGTCTGCTGCGCCAGCGCTTCCTCCATGCGCTTTTGCGCGGTGAGCATCACTGCATGAATGGAACAGGTACCCTCCTGCGCCCAGCTTGGCGGCGAACCTGCAAACAGCGCACAGCGATCGCGCACATCCCGGCACTCGAAAATCATCTTGCGTCCGTCGATGGCAGTAACGATGTCCAGCACACTGATCTCGTCTGCCGGCCGGGCCAGCTTGAAGCCGCCGCGTACACCTTCGGTGGCGACCACCAATTTGGCTTTGGCCAGCTTGGTAAAGACCTTGGCCAGGTACTCCTGGGGCACACCTTGCAGGTCGGCCAGATCCCGCACGCTGGCTTCACGGCTATCACCCAGCTCATCGACCAGGAAGGCCAGGCAATGGATGCCGTACTCCACCCCGGCGCTATACAGTGACATGACAATCTCCGACTAACTTTGTCGTAATATTAACAGTCTTCACATGGTTTCCACGGTCCAGCCGTCCCCACCCCCTACCGCACGTCGGTTTTCGGCCGCCCGCCACAAGCCCATATTCTATGAAGAAAGGCTGAATTAGAGCAGTGAAAGCTCAAGGTTACCCGGATCGCCACACGGATCGACAGGAAAAAATCCTTGTGCCGAACAACTACGACCAATAAAGTCGTAGTTGTTCGGCGCAGCCAAGGCTGCCTCCAACGCCCCCGTTCACACAACAATCTCTTTCTGTGGAGCAACAAATGAAACAGCACATTCTGATTGTCGGCGCAGGTTTTGGTGGTGTCTGGAGCGCGCTCAGCGCAGCCCGCCTGCTGGACCAGTACGGCCGTAGCGATGTCGCCATCAGCGTCCTCGCGCCACAAGCCGAACTGCGCATTCGTCCACGCTTCTACGAGCCGGATGTGCATCAGATGAAAGCGCCCCTGGGCGACCTGTTCAATGCCGTGGGGGTGAACTTCATCCAGGGCGCTGCCGAGCAGATCGACGTGGCCGGCAAGCGTGTCAGCTACACCGACGCCCAGGGCCAGCGCAGCGATATCAGCTACGACCGCCTGGTAATGGCTGCCGGCAGCGGCGTATGGCGCCCCAACATCGACGGGCTCAACGAGCACGCCTTCGATGTCGACCAGATCGAATCGGCAGCGCGCCTTGAGCAGCACCTCAAGTCGCTGGCCCAGTTGCCGGAATCGACTGTCCGCAACACCGTGGTGGTTGCCGGTGGCGGCTTCACCGGAATCGAAACCGCAACCGAAATGCCAGGACGCCTGCGCGCCATCCTCGGTACCGACGCCAATGTGCGGGTGATCATCGTCGACCGTGGCGCCAGGATCGGCGCCGCGTTGGGCGAAGGTATCAGCCCGGCGATCATCGAAGCGTCCAAGGCCCTGGGTGTGGAGTGGCGGGTCAATACCTCGGTAGCCGGCGTGGATGCCGATGGTGTGACCCTGGCTGACGGCGAACGGATCGAAGCGAAAACCGTGATCTGGACTGTCGGCGTGCGCGCCAGCGCCCTGACCACGCAAGTGCCGGCCGAGCGCGACCCTCAGGGCCGCCTGCATGTCGACCGCAACCTCAAGGTCAAAGGTCAGGAGCACGTCTATGCCACTGGTGACGTGGCCTACGCCGCAACCGACGATCTGGGCAATTTCGCCGTGATGTCCTGCCAGCACGCTATTGCCCTGGGACGCTACAGCGGCAACAACGTGGCGGCGGATCTGCTCGGTGTCGAGCCGATGCCCTACAGCCAGCCCAAGTATGTCACCTGCCTGGACCTGGGCGCCTGGGGCGCGGTGTACACCGAAGGCTGGGATCGTCAGGTCAAACTGCTGCGCAAAGAGGCCAAAGACCTCAAGACCCAGATCAACACCACCTGGATCTACCCGCCTGCTGCCGACCGCGCAACCGCGCTGGCCGCAGCCGACCCGCTGATTCCGGTGGCCTGAGGCACGACCTGAGGGGCCGCCAATGCGGCCTCTTTGCCGTTGTGTGAATCGAACAATTGCACTGTCAGATAAGAGACAGGTAGCATTGAGAACGATTTACACTAACATCTGGATAGCCACCGGTGCAAAACCCGTCGACGCGCAAACTGGGCTTCTTTTTCAGCGACCATCACCGCTGGCTGCTGCAGCATATCCACAAGCGCCTGCGCAACCGTGCCGACGCCGAAGACACCGCCGCCGAAACCTTCTGCCAGATGCTCGCGGCCCGGGTCGATCCAGAAAGCATCCAGCAGCCGCGAGCCTATCTCTCGACCATCGCCCGTCGCCTGATCTTCGACCGCCATCGTCGCCGGCAACTGGAGCTGGCGTACCTTGAGCGCCTGTCGGCGCTGCCCGATCCGCTGGTGCCCTCTCCGGAAGAACAACTGCTGCTGATCGAAGCCCTGGTGACCATTGACCAGATGCTCGACGGTTTGCCGCTGATCGTCAAAGCCACATTCCTCTACAGCCAGCTGGACGGGCTGAGCTATGTGGACATCGCGCGCAAGCTCGAGCTGTCTGAGCGCACGGTGAGCCGCTACATGAAACAGGCCTTGCAGCAGTGCTACCTGAGCGAGCTGGCACCATGAGCCAGCCGCGCCTGGACCCTGCCGCCGAAGGTGCCATCGACTGGATGGTGCGCCTGAGCGCCGGCAATACCGACGCCGCGCTGCAGGCGCAGTTCGACCTGTGGCTTGCCAGTGACCCCGCTCACGCGCAGGCCTGGAAACGCTTGCAAGACCGCCTCGGCGGCGCCTGCCAGACGGTGCGCAGCCTCGACCGCCGGGCGTCTGGCCAAGCCGGGGAAGCGCGCCGGGTGTTGTTGCAACCCACCACGTCGCGCCGTGACCTGTTGCGCAGCGTTGCCGCCCTCGGTGTGCTCGGCGGCGGTCTGTGGCTGGGTGCGCGCAGCCAGATGGGCGAAGCGCTGCTGGCCGATATGCGCACCGGTCGCGGCGAACGGCGCAGCTTCACCCTGGCCGACGGCAGCCGCCTGAGTCTCAATGCCGGCAGCGCGGTCGACCAGCAATTCGACGCTGAGCAACGCTTGCTGATCCTGCGCCAGGGCTCCCTGCTGATTCAGGTCGCCGCCGATCCCACCCGCCCGTTACGCGTACGTAGCGCCCAAGGCGAGGTACGGGCATTGGGCACGCGCTTTCTGGTCAGCCAGGAAGCGCACGCCACCCGCGTGGTGGTGCTTGAGCATTCAGTCCGTGCATGGCTGCCCAATTACGCCGAGCTGGATATCCAGGAAGGCTGCGCCGCCCTGCTCCACCCGCAGCGCATCGAAGCCCTGCACGATGACCAGCACCACCGCGCCGACTGGCTCAATGGACGTCTGAATGTCCTGGATGATTCCCTGCAAACCGTGGTCGAAGCACTGCGCCCTTATTACCGCGGCTTTGTCCGGGTCGAACCTGAGGTCCGCGGGCTGCGGGTGCAGGGGGTTTTTCCCCTCGACGAACCGCAACGCGCCTTCGCCGCCCTGGCCGAAACCCTGCCGGTACGGGTCGAACACTACAGCCCGTGGCTGACCCTGATCCGGGCGAAAAATCCGTCTTGATGATTTATTTATGAAAATCACTCGTATTTGTGTCCGGTTTTCATTTCTCGCCCCACCTATCTCCTGACACCCTTATTTCATCAGGAGTATTCCGTGCTCAACCCTTGGTTCCACGCCCTTCCTGCGGCCGTTGCCATGGCCTGCCTTGCCACTGGTGCGGCGGCCCAGGAACAGATGCTGTCGTTCAACCTGCCCACCGCCAGCCTGGCCAGCAGCCTCAATGCCATCGCCAGCCAAAGCGGACGCATCGTCTCCCTGGACCCTGCGCTGGTGCAGGGTAAGCGAGCACCGGCAGTCGTCGGTCGCATGAGCGCTGTGCAGGCGATGCAAAAGGCGTTGGCCGGCAGTGGCCTGCAGTTGCTGGTGACCGACCAGGGTAACTTCAGTGTATTGCCGAGCATCGATGCCAGCGATGCCCTGGAACTGGGCGCAACCAGCATCAACGACAGCGGCCTGGACGCCACCACCGAGGGTTCGGGCTCCTACGCCGCACGGGCAACCACCATTGGCAAGGGCAGCCATACGCTCAAGGAAATCCCTCAGTCGGTCTCGGTCATGACCCGCAAGCAGATGGACGATCAGGACATCGTCGATCTCAAGGACGCTGTCAACAAGACCACCGGCCTGGTCGGCCTGCAGGGCGTGGGCCCAGGTTTGATCATCTCTTCGCGTGGTTTTCAGATCGATGACTGGCAGTACGACGGCGTGCCGATCCCCCGCAACACCTACTCGTTGGGCAACTGGGCAACCCAGGACCTGATTTTCTTCGACCGCATGGAAGTCCTGCGTGGCGCCTCGGGCCTGCTGCAAGGCACCGGCAGCCCGGGTGGCGCGGTCAACCTGGTGCGCAAGCGCGGCCAGAGCGCGCCGACCGTGACCGTCACCGGCAAAGCCGGCAGCTGGGATCACTACGGCCTGCAGCTGGATGCCGGCGGCCCGCTGAACGACGCCGGGACCGTGCGCGGGCGCTTTGTCGCCGATGAAGACCAGAGCGATTCGTTCATCGACTACGAATGGAGCAAGACCCACTCGCTGTACGGCGCCCTCGACTTCGACCTGCGCGAAGACACCACCCTGGGCCTGGCGGTCAGCCGCTCCGATGCCGAATCGAGACCCATGCTACGCGGCCTGCCGCGCTATGCCGATGGCAGCCCGGTGGACGTGCCCCGTTCGACCTTCACCGGTTCGCGCTGGAACCACTCGGAAATCGACGTCACCACCCTGTACGCCGACCTCGAGCACCGCTTCAACGAAGACTGGAAGTTTCGCGTCGCCGCCGTGCGCATGAGCGAAACCAATACCTCCGCCCACCAGCGCGTGATGGCGACCGGCGACGGTCTGGCACCGGACGGCAGCGGCGTGATGTACGGCGACTGGGTGACCGACTTCGACTCCACCAAAGTGGGTGTCGACATGAATGTGGTCGGCAGCTTCGAAGGCCTGGGCCTGGAGCAGGAAATCACCCTCGGTGGCAACTACGCCAAGCTGACCACTGACGACCTCTTCGCCCGTACCTTCAATCCCAGCGACGACAACATATTCGATATCGACCACCACCGCCCTGACATCGACTACGACAGCCTGCTGGCTAAACCCAACGGTCGTGGTACCTGGAGCGCCTATGACGTACGCCAGAAAGGCCTGTATGGCAGCTGGCGGGTCAAGCTTGCCGAACCGCTGACGGTGGTCCTTGGCTCGCGGGTCAGCTGGTTCGACCAGACCTATGACTCGACCAGCTATACCCCGACCAACCTTGTCGGCACGGTCAATGCGCCAAGCACGTTGAAAGAGACCGGCGAAGTTACCCCCTACGCTGGCATCGTCTACGACCTGAGCCGTGAGTGGGCGGTCTACGCCAGCTACACCGACGTTTTCGTGCCGCAGTCCGAACGCGACGCCAGTAACTCGGCGCTCAAGCCGATCATCGGCAGCAACTACGAAGTGGGCCTGAAGGGCGAGCTGTTCGACGGCCGGGTCAACACCTCCCTGGCAGTGTTCCGCTTTGACCAGGAGAACCGCGCGATTCAGGACCTGAGCTGCGACGACTTCTGTTCCATCGCCTCGGGCAAGGTGCGCAGCCAGGGCATCGAAGCCGAGATCAGCGGCGAGGTGCTCAGCGGCCTGCAACTGTTTGCCGGTTACACCTACAACACCACCAAGTACCTGGACGACCCGGAGAACGAAGGCAAGACCTTCAGCACCTGGACGCCCAAGCACATGCTACGGGTGTGGAGCGACTACCAGTTGCCGGGTGACTGGAGCAAGGTCAGCGCAGGCCTGGGCTTTACTGCGCAAAGCCACACCCTGGGTTACGAGCACACCTACGACGTAGCAGGTTATGCCGTGTGGGATGCGCGCCTGGCCTATCAGCTGACGCCCGAAGTGAGCCTTGCGGTGAACGGCAAGAACCTGTTCGACAAACGCTACTACGTGGCGGCTTACAACCAGCTCGATGGCAACAACAACTTTGGCGAGCCGCGCAACTTCATGTTCAGCGTGAAGTACACGCCGCAGTTCTAAACCTCATCGCGGGGCAAGCCCGCTCCTACCCGGTGGGAGCAACTGTCTTCACCATGCTATTCGTCACCGCCATTCGGTACCGTCGCGTAGCATGGCGTTCAGCCTGATCAGCAGTATCCGCATGCAGGCAATGAGCGCGACTTTCGCGCTCTTGC
>NZ_PVZN01000024.1 GCF_003024385.1 Pseudomonas sp. BBP2017 | reverse complement strand
GATGCCATACCGCTCCTGAGCCTGACCATAGGTCATCTCGCCTTTTTCGATCTGATCAACCACTGCCAATTTAAAAGACAGCGAGTAATCACGCTGAGTACGCTTAACACCTTGCGCCATCTGGATCCCCGGAAATTCGGGATGGGAGGTGTAAACCATATTCAGGACGGGACATGGGTAACAAAAAAGGCATCTGCGCAGCGCGTCAGATGCCTTTTTTGCGTTGTTACCCGGCGCCGAGGCCGGCTACCGATCCGTCGATCCGCGTTGCACCGGCCTCGATAGCCGCCAGAGAGTTGGTGATGGCCCTGCCCATGTCGTGGTGGTCGTGGAAACCGATCTCATGTGCAAGGTGGAAGAGGGCGAAGTGCGTTTGTTGCGCAATGACGTGCTTACCCCTGCCGAGCTTGCCGAGGGCTGGACCCTGGCCTGCCAGGGGCGCCCGCAGAGTGCGCGGCTGCGCCTGAAATTCCCCGACTGAACAGCCACTTGCTCCTGGTTGTCATTTTCCCGGCTACGGCCGGGTTTTTTTATTTCACGATAACCCCGTGCGTGCATTTCGATGGCGCGCGCCAGGACTCGAAGTGGCATTGGTTCTCTTGACGGGCTGTGTGCGCTCACTTGACGCAACAGAGGCGGCGTCGTATATTTTCTGGAACGATCATTCCTTATGACTGGATTGCCATGCGTAAAAAGGAATTCGAACCCGACGTGATTGCCGATGCCGCCATGCGCGTGTTCTGGCAGCGCGGCTATGCTGCGACTTCAATCCAGGATCTGGTTGAAGGAACCGGTCTGTCGCGCAGCAGTCTCTACGGCACCTTCGAGAACAAGCAAGGGCTTTATCAACAGGCGCTGCGCAGTTACCAGGCCGTGACCACGGCCAATGTGCAACTGTTATCCGGTCCAGGCCCGGCCAAAGAACTGGTCCGGCAACTGCTGTTGCGCATCGTCGAGGATGAACTGGGCGATCCACAGCGACGCGGCTGCCTGGTCGCTAACGCCACGCTGGAGCTGGCAGGTCACGACGAAGCGGTCGCCGAGCTGGTGGCGCATAACTTTCAGCGTCTGCAGAAGGCATTGGAAACCTTGATCCAGCGCGGGCAGCAGTCTGGCGAAATTGCCGCCGGGAAGAATCCGCGTGCGTTGGCCCGCTTTTTCGTCAGCACCGTGCAAGGGCTGCGAGTACTGAGCAAAGGCAGCCCAGCCAAGCTGCGCCGTCAATGCCTGCTGGACGTGATCGACGTGGCGCTCGATACGTTGTAGCCACTCCCCCGTCGTTCTGGCGCACCGAAATGCGCCGCAATGCCGGGTTTTTGTTTGCCTCATTGTGGAACGATTGTTCCCGTAATGGCGTCATCATCCTCGTCTTCAAGGGGTTCCAATGAACATTGATACACGGCCTGCAGTCGCAGTCCTGGGTTCAGCTCTGATCGGCGCAGCCTGGCCTCTGTCGCTTCGAGCGTGCGCTGGATGCGGGGCACGGTGACAAGGGCATGGCGGCGTCCTGCCTCGCCTGAACTACCTGGGAGCAATTGCCATATGGACATGCAGAATCACGCAAAGACCACCGCCATGCCTGCGAGTAATACCAAGGGGCTGCCCATCTGCAGACTGCTGGCGTTCACGCTGGCGGGCTTTCTCGCCATCATGACCGAGACTATGCCGGCCGGTCTGTTGCCGCAAATCAGCCAGAGCCTGGGCGTCTCTGAAGCCATGGCCGGCCAGTTGGTAACACTCTATGCGCTGGGGTCGGTGCTGGCCGCCATTCCGCTCATCGCCGCCACGCGCAGCTGGAGTCGTCGGCGCCTGTTCCTGTTGGCGATTGGCGGTCTGCTGGTGTTCAACACGATCACCGCCTTGTCCGCCCAGTACGGGCTGATCCTCGCCGCTCGCTTCGCCGCGGGCATGGCGGCGGGCGTCGTATGGGGGCTGATGGCTGGTTATGTGCGGCGTATGGTGCCGCACGGCTTGCAGGGCCGTGCACTGGCCGTGGCGGGTGCCGGTCAGCCGATTGCGCTGTCCATCGGCGTTCCACTGGGCGCCTGGCTGGGCACGCTGTTCGATTGGCGCGGCGTGTTCTGGATCATGTCGGCAGTGTCGCTGCTGTTGTTCGTCTGGGTGCGTCTGGCGGTGCCGGACTTCGCCGGGCAGGCGGCCAGACAGCGCTTGCCGATCCGGCGCATTTTCTTGCAGCCAGGCATCCGCCAGGTACTGCTGGTGCTGTTCGCCTGGATACTGGCGCACAACATCCTTTACACCTACATCGCGCCGTTCCTGGCATCGGTAGGCTTGGGTCATCGCGTGGATGCCGTACTGCTGCTGTTCGGTGTGGCCTCGATCGCAGGGATCTTGATCACTGGCCTGCTGGTGGATCGCTGGCTGCGCACGCTGACTCTGCTAAGCCTGGGCATGTTTGCCGGAGCGGCGTTGCTGCTGGGTTTCTCGGGTGGCTCGAATACCCTCGTTTTGTTGGGCGTCGCAACCTGGGGGCTTACCTTCGGCGGTGCGCCGACTCTGTTGCAAACCGCGCTGGCGGATATGGCAGACGAGGGTGCCGATGTCGCGCAGTCGATGCTGGTGACGGTCTTCAACCTGGCGGTGGCCGGCGGTGGTGTGGTCGGCGCTGTCCTGCTGGAGCATAGCGGGCCAGCTTCATTGCCGTGGACGCTGGTGGCGTTGGCGCTGCTAGGTCTGTCGGTGGTCTGGTCGGTCAGGGCGCATGTTTACCGCACTTGCCCTGGCCATTGATGTTGGTTCGCGCGGCCTTCCCCGTATCGCGCAAGCGGCTCTCATTCAACGGTTTATTTCTCAACAGGTACTACCATGACAAACCCTATTCAGTACGCGATTGAATCCCGTGTCTCCACCAATCACTTTCAACCCGGCCGAACCCTGGACGACGGCATCATTGCCTCGCTGGTGGCCCAGGCCAGCCGAGCACCTTCTGCCTACAACATGCAGAACTGGCGGTTTATTGCCGTGCGATCGGCTGACGCCAAGGCGCGTCTGCGATCGCTCGCCTATGACCAGCAGAAGGTGGAGGATGCTTCGGTCGCCTTCATCGTGTGCGGCACGCTGGCCGCGCATGCGCAATTGGCTGCGGCGCTTCAACCTAGCGTGGACGCGGGCATCTTGGAGCAACACATGGTCGATGGATGGGTGGCACAAGCCAGTGCGGCCCATGAGCGTGATCCTGTTTTGCAGCGCGATGAGGCCATTCGTTCGGCATCGCTGGCGGCAATGACATTGATGCTGGCAGCCCAGGGCATGACGCTGGGCTCATGCGCCATGGTCGGCTTTGATGCGCCAGGGGTGAGTCGCGCGTTTGATCTCGACGCTGCCGAGATTCCCGTTGTCATTGTGACGGTCGGCTATCCGGCGAGCGGCAATTGGCCGCAAAAACCTCGCAAGCCATTGCCTGAAATTCTCAATATTGTTTGAGGGTGCAGTAATGCCGTTGCCTCTGTCGCGGGCAACCCGGGCTATGAGGCAGGCGTGGGAGGCCTGAATCCTGTCGCTGTGTCGGCCTTACCTAGTCCCAATGGACGATCAAGCCTTGTGCTGCCCTGACTAGACTGCCGGGACGCTTTCCCACCAGCACAAGTGAGGTCGCATCATGGCTCGTCTGCACAATAAGGTCGCGGTAATCACCGGCGCCGCTTCGGGTATCGGCCTGGCTTGCGTCAAGCGCTTCGCCGCTGAAGGTGCCAAGGTGGTTGGCCTGGATGTTGGCGTGCCGTCGCCAGCCAGGGCAGCATCACTGCCACCAGCACCGAGGAGTGGCGTCGCGTGCTGGACATCAACCTGACCGGTAGAATGCTCAGCTGCGTCGGCCAACCGGAGGAGCTGGCCAATGTTGCGCTGTTCCTCGCCAGCGACGAGGCCGGGCGATGGTGTCTAAGTCCTACGTAAATGGAAGCCGAACTCTCATTGACCAGTTTGACCTGTAACGAGACTTCATTCGCAGACAGAATGATTTCTGGCGCGTAGGTAAAACGTCTTCAGGCCTGGTCTTTTTCAAGTGCGAGGAAGTTTTCGATGTCCTCACTCAGAAAATCCAGAAGCGCATGCTGTGCCGAGTTTGCGTTAGCCTCCAAGGAGCCGGCAAACAAACCAAAATCTGCGTGTGGCGGAGGTGGTAGACCTTCCCTGGCACCTAAAACTCTCACCGCATCGTGGCGCACGTGCCCCATCAACATGACAGCCACCCCCAATCCAGCGTCGACCGCCGCCTGAATGGCCAGAAGGCTCGTACTTTTGCACACGACACGCCAAGGTATTCTGGCTCGGTTCAAGGCCGCGAAAGCCTTTTCCTGCCATGCACATGTGCCGACAAATGCAATCACCGGCAGAGGCGTCTTTCGCCAGTCGATTTTCAAGTTTCGTGAACCTACCCATCGCAATGGCTGAGTCCATGTCTTCACCGCAGAGGCGTCTATTACACCCGGATCACCGATAACGATGTCCAACTCTCCGTGCGTCAACATCCGGGATAATGCCGTACTGGAATCCACGATAATTTCGAGAACCACATCGGTGTAGCTGGCGGAAAAGTGCTGCAGTACAGAGGGCAATCGACCCACGGCAACATCCTCCAGCAATCCCAAGCGAACCGTACCCGAAACATGACTGTCGCCAAGTACGCGCTGGGCATCGGCCCCCGCCTCAAGGATACGTTGCGCATACGGCATCAACATTTGGCCCGCGCCCGTCAACGTCGCCCCTCTGGGGGAGCGTTCCAAAAGGCGGTGTCCCAACTGCTCTTCCAATCGCCGCAGTTGCATACTCACCGCTGCCTGGGTCCGCGCAAGTTTTTGCGCGGCAGCACTCACGCTGCCGGTCTCGATAACCGTTAGGAACGCCCTAAGCAGGTGGCTATCCAAATCACGCAGCATAAAAAATCCTTACTTCGACATAAAAACTATTAGTTATTTTTATAGTAAACGTCCTACTAAAGTCACGTTTTCTAATAGGAATAAATGCCGTGAAAAAAAGCGCAGCCCCCAGCCCTGTAGTTTCACCCTTGCCCTCAGTAGGACTCGCTGAGGACAATGTTTTATTGCCGCCTCCTCCGGCTTCGAAAGTTGAAGTAATTGCAGTGCTGATGGCGGTTGCGGCCATGTGCTCTGTGCAATTCGGCGCTGCGATGAGCGCGCCGGTCATGGAAATGTTCGGATCCGTCACCACCACCTGGTTACGACTGTGCATCGCCGCACTGATACTGGCGGTCGTGGTACGTCCTTCGGTCATGCGTTACACACCACAACACTGGATCGCAGCCGTCGGATTGGGCGCAGCAATGGCGTGCATGACCTTTTGCTTCTTCGCCGCCATCGCCCATGTGCCCCTGGGCCTCGCCGTTGCAATCGAGTTTCTCGGACCGCTGTGCGTAGCAGCTGTAGGTCTGCGCAAGGGCTGGGGTCTGCTATGGCCACTTCTGGCCGCGACCGGGATTTTGCTTATCGCTCGACAAAATGATAGTTGGACGGCGGATACACTGGGTTTAACCCTGGCAGCAGGCGCAGCACTTGGATGGGCAGGCTACATTCTGTTGATGAAGCGTGTGGGAAGCCTTTTCAAAGGGATGGAGGGATTATCCTCGGCACTGATTGTGGCCGCGCTTCTAGCGACCCCGTTTGGTCTGATCGAAAGTGCTGGGCATGTCCCGTTGGAGCAACTGTTCTACGTGAGTTTTCTTGCTCTTTTGGTTCCTTTGGTTCCCTACGTCCTCGAGCTAAATGCACTGCGTCGGATGACAACCTCTGCCTTTGGCATTCTGATGAGCCTGGAGCCTGCAATTGGTGTTCTGGCTGGGTTTGTAATCCTGCAGCAGCCAATGTCAGCGTTGCAATGCCTGGGAACCTTGTTGGTGGTAACGGCAAGTGTTGGCGCCTTACGATCGCCTAAAAAGACCCGCTGAGGTATCCACAAAAAGGTGAGGTTGGCGATGTTTTTACAATTGGTTTGTAGACTGCTGACAAGTGGATTCTGTCTCGGCATGACAGTCAGCAAACGGCCAAAAGCGCCACGCCAGGCTTAGGTCTTACCATATGCTGAGTAGCCCAGGCTGCACGTCACCGCTATCCGCATCGCGACGAAAACGACCGAGCACCGTGTCGACCATTCCTTCCACACTCCCTCTCACTTGAAATTCGCGTCGCAGCAATTTGGCGTCGCTCCCCTCATGGACAATGCGATAGATATGATCAAGGGCAGGCAGGCACTCTGCTGGTGCTATCCAATCAGCAGATCTGAGGGCGAGGCATCCAGTGCTGAGGCGTGCCTCCAGATGTTGTAAATCGTCACGTTCTTTTCTGAACGCTCAAGCATTCCAATGTAGGTGCGGTGTACGCCAGCACGCTCTGCGAGCGCCTCCTGAGAGAGGCCAAGTTCCAGGCGTTTGCGTCGAACATCTTCAGCGAACACAGCAACCACGGCCCTCGCCCGTGTCATCACCGTCTTCGGTGCTGTAAGGCACGCACTGCGTCTATCTGTTCGCCAACCGCCGTGCGAACTGGATGAGAGTGCTGGTGCATGACTCTGTCGGAATATGGCTGGCCGCACGCCGACTCAACCTTCGACCAAGCGGATAGGTTGCTGCAGGGCAGCGAAGTACGGTGTAGCTGGCGCAGGAAAGGGGGCGCAGTGCTCTTGTGAATGTGTCGGCTTAGTTCACTCCTGCGCCTGACGCTGCAGCAGCTTGCAAACCTCCACATTCACCTCTACAAACGTCTTCCAGTTGAACCGTTGTGCATAGTGCATCTGATACTGCCGGTCGACCCGGCAGATATCCGGCCGGGTCTCGTAGATCAGGCAGTGCTTGTCTGCATCACTGTAATGCCGGCAAGCCCCATCCCCCCGATCCAGATACTGCGTCTGTTCCGCCAGATGCACATTGCGGCAACACAGCCCGCACTGCGTACAGGGAAACGCTGGTAGGGTCATACCAGCGAAGCCAGCCAGTTGCGTGTGCTGGCCGCGTTACCTATCTCGAATGGCAACTCGATCCCTCGGGCCTCCACAACCTGCTGCAGTAACGCACTGCGCTGGATTTCGTCATTGCACGCCTCAAGCTCCTGGGTAAAGGCCTGCAATTCCTCCACGTCCAGGTTGAACTCCAACCGGCTCAACTCCAGAAGGTAGCGGTCCAGCTCCGCGTTGATCGCCTGGAACTCACGCACCGTGCCCGCGTGCGGCGTCAGCGATTCGATGAAGGCCCAGAGCTTGCGCGCCATCGTGCTGTGCAGCAGGAAGTAGTTCAGCCCCAGGGTTACCACGCCCGTCACCAGCGCACCCGCGAACGCGGCCAGCTCGGTGCCGAACGGGAAGCTCAGGAATGGCATCAGCTGGGTGTAGGCCATGGTGCCCACCACCGTGGCAACGCCCACCGACAGCAACGATGTCACCGCTTGGCACTGCTCCACGAAGCTTAGTTGGTCAGGGTTGAACACCATCAGTTTGACGGCCTTGACCAATTGGCCCCATAGCTCACGGACGATCTTGATCGCCATCGCCTGGGTGGTGGCAAAGATGTTGAACACGGTGGTGGTCAGGCTCCCTAGCACTCCGGCAAACACACCATCCTTGAACGCCACTAGGAAGTCGTTGAAACGCGCCTGTACCCGCTTCCAGATGCCCTTGAGCGACTCGCTGATACTGTCGACGAAGGCCTCCAGGCTAAACTTTTGCTTGAGCTTGTCCAGCAGGGCCGGCAGTTGCTCACGCAGTTCAAACCATACCTCCGCCATCACCAGCCCGAGCATTTGCCGGGTACCCATGGCCAATGCGGCAGAGCCCGTCACACGCGCGGTCTGGTGCAGGAACTTGCTGCTGGTGTAGTAGGCCGCGTTGATTTGCTGATCGTACGGCGCGCGGGCCTCGGCATCACGTTTGCGCATGCCTTCAGGGTCCACGGCCTTGAGCTCGCTGAGCTTGCTTTCGGTTTTGCGGATTTTGTCTTCCAGTGCGCGGGCTTCATGTTGCTGCTGCGCTGTTTCGCGCGGCATTTTCGTCAGGCGCACGCGGTCGCCGGCCAGCGATTTCTCGTGGTTGGAAATCAGACCCGGCAGCTTGTCCAGGTACTCGTTGATCGGCGTTTGCTTCTTCGACTTGTTGACCGTCTCGTGGGTGGTCTGCAAGTTGCTGCTCTGGTTGGCCAGCTCCACACCACTGAGCCCAGCCAGCACCCGCCCGGCATCATCGTGGATTTCCTTGGCGCTGATCACGTGGTCCAGGTTGCGCTGCTCATGGGCAGCCATCACCTTGTTGCGGTAAGGGTCCTTCAGTGTGCCTGCGGCCTGGCTGGCCTTGTCTTTCTGGCCAGTGGCGATGTAATTCGCATGTTGATGGTAGGGCGTGGAATTATACTCGCCACGCTGCTCGAAACCCTGCTTTTCTGCCTCGGTCGCCCATACGCCGTTGCGTACGTTGTGGATGGTGTCCACTTCGCCGCCGAGCTTGTCCTTGAACAGCAGGAAGTCCAGGCCGAAGCTGGTGGTCAGGCTGGTGATTACGGTTTTCTCGAGCTCTTCGGCCCAGGGGAAGTCTTGCGCTGCGGCGTGCATAAGGGCATCCATGACGAATGAGTGAAGGCGAAGCGAAGGCGGGGCCTTTCGGCCCCGCGCAGTACATCAGGCGGGTTCGACGCCCTGCGCCTTGGTCTTGGTTTCGCTGATCTGCTCGTCCAGCTTGGTGCTGTTGAGGATCATCGAACCATCGGCATCGGTAGCCATGACCGGGACGTCGTTCTTGTCCTTGACCACATTGCCGTTCACTTCCTTGACCCTGAACAGCGGGGTGGTGATCAGGTCGACCATGATGGCAGCCAGGGTATAACCGTTCTGGATCGCGCGCATGATGTTTGCGCTCATGCTGGCCATTTCAGCGTGAGGGTCGAGCTTGCGGGAACGGATGTCTTCGATACGGCGGGCTGCATACTTCAGATGTTCGAAGTACTTGTCGAACTGCCCGTACACCGACCTCAACACGTCATTGATGTCGAAGGCGTAATCTTCAGCCTTGCTCAGTTGTTGCTGGGCGTTCTTCAGCTTGGTGATCGAACTGTCCACTTCGCGGTCGGCCTTGTGAGCGTTCTTCAGCGCTTCATCGCCATGGCTGTCGTAAGCCCAGCCGGCGATGGCCAGTACCGGGCCTGCCACTGCGGCGCCAAGGATTGCAGTACCACCAGCCATGCCCAGGCCGCCAGTAGCGAGCGAACCGCCGCCGATTGCCGCCAGTGTTGCGTTGGTCGCCGCCACCCCGGCTAGCGAGGAGATGGCGGTGCCGGTGGAGGCCGCGCCTAGCGCCATTACGCCGCCATATACAGCAAAACCGGCCGCCGCGCCGGCAATACCTGCTCCTGCGGTGGCACCCAGCACGCCAACAGCAGTGTAGCTGTAGCTCTCGATGCTCTGCAGCTTGTGCTTCGGAATATTGATCTTCAGTTTGTCCTGGCGGTCTGCGTTGAGCTTGTCTAGCAAATCGTTGGCGAGGGTCTTGAACTCGTCGAACTTCTTGCCGATCTCTAGCTCTTCCCGGCCCAGGGCCTCAAGTGCCGCGTTAGTGGCTTTTTCCTGTACGTCGAACGCTTCCTTTTTATCGGCATAACGCGCTTTGGCAGCGTTGACGATGTCATCAGCTTCCGAGTGCTTCTGGTAGCCGTCGTAGCCTTTCTTGGCACCGTAGGCAGCACTGACCAGCGCAGCAGCGCCGAGGATGAGGGGAAGTGGCATGGCAATGTCCTTTTGAGTGTTGAAGATCAGGCAGGTTGCATTTGCGGGGGTGTTTGATTGTTCTGGTACAGCGCCTGCATCGAGTTCAGTCGCTCGCGCACTTCGTCCACCCACACCTGGGGCGCATGCAGGCGAATGTTTTCGTTCAGGGCGAAGATCCACCACAGCGTTTCGCGGTCTAGCGGCACTGTGGCGTGCAAGCGGTGCCAGCCCTGCTCGGAAACGCTACTCAAAGTCTGCTGCTGGCTCAGCGGCGTTTCGTGGAGCAGTGCAGCGATCTGCGGGCGAACATCGGCGATCAGCTCGACGTGGGCCTCGGCCTCTCGATAGCTGAAAACGCCGCTGGCGATGTAGGCATCCACGTCGAAGCTCTCATGTTCGTGCCCGGCCTCTTCGAGCACGCTCACTTCGGTGATCCGATGCAGGGCAAATTGGCGCAGGTCGCTATAGCCATTCACAGATGCCAGCAGGTAGCTCACCGCATGGCGCGACACCATGCCAGCCGGGTGCAGGCGAAAATGCTTGAGGTCACCTTTGCTGCGGCTGCGGTAGACCACTTCCAGCTGCTTGCGCTCCATTAGGCCGGCCGATACCTGGGCCCAGGTGTGTGCGCTGACTTGCGCTGGGATTAGGGTCTTGCCGTTGGGGAGTGAGCGAACCCGCTTTGCCCAGTCGGCCAGGCCGTTGCTACCCACGCCATTGAGGAAGTTGCGGGCCCGGCGAAACTGCGGACCCAACTGGTCCAGAACGCTTTGCGGCAGGATCGGGCTTAAGTGGCTTTCCGAGAGGAACAGCGCCAGTGCGGTGGGCGCGTCCATGTCTTCCAGCTTGAGCGGTGCCTCACGGGTGAAGCTCCAGCGGAAGGGCGTTTCGCTGTCGTCACATTGCAGGGAGAACGGGATCGACAACCGGCTCAAGTCACGCTGGACCGAGCGCAAGGTGACCGAGAAGCCTCTGTCACGGAGCTTTTCGAGCAGAGTAGAGGCTGCAATACGCTGAGGTTCGGTGGGTATCAGGCGTAGCAATGCAAACAGCCTGAGCAGCGTATCCTTCGCTTGGGACATGGTAACTACCTGGTTAAATGTCTCTACTGAGCGCCAGCAAACTGGCGTCAAGGTGGCGTGAATCCTACTCAAGTGAGTGGCTTTGTGCCACCAATTGTTCTGGGGGTGGGCTGGCATTTCGCTTTTTTTCAGTCAGTGGCAGCACGTTGCGCTTCGCGTTCGCGCTTCATTTCGCTGTATTCGCGGTAGAACGCGTAACCTTTGGTAAGCACCACGAAGAGTCCGATGGTAGCGAGCAAGTTTTTCATCGTTAGGCCTTCTGAAAATGTGGGTCATCGGTCGGCTGGCGCAGTTGGGTAAGATTCAGCCGTGGAGCTTCAGGAATTCCTCCAGCCGTGTTTTGAGCACTTCCTTGGGGGTAGCCGTGCGACGGTGAGGCGAAGGGGTATTGCAGGTGGGGCAGTGGGTGAACCAGTCGAGGTTCAGCACCAGCACGTCACTGCGTGGAAGGAAGGTCATCTTCCAAGAGCAGTACTGGCAGAAGAGGGTAAAGGGCGGGGGAGCAATAGACATGGCTGCACCTAATGATTACCAGATGCTGTCAGGATGGCAGTGGGGGGCGACAGCCTATGTCGTGCTTGCTGTGGTGCTTCGGATAGGTCCTGCTCATCTTGGGTGTGGTGCGTGAGAACAGTCATTACGCGGGCACGACGCTCTCTCTCCTCCAGGGTGCCACCGTGGTTGGCCTGCCCGCCTTTTGAGGATATGTCGGCTCTATCGCGCTCCAACTAGTGCTCCGATACCTGATAAAGCGTCCAGCTAGCCATTATTGGGTCATAGCTTGATGCGTGCTAGGAAGCCTCTCCTGCGGGTGCACTATTTGGTGTGAGGTCACGTAGTGTAAGTGCATCCCGGAGCTTGGGCAGAGCGGTTCGTAACTCGGTTGGCATGTAGGAACGAGAGATTTCCAGCAGTCGCTGTGCGAGCGTCTCTTGTGCGGTCGGGATGGGGCGGTTGTACCTGCCTGTCAGCAGTTCGGCAATGCAATGCCGACGCTGCTGTTCTTCAATCTCGACATCGGATAGCAACTTCTTCAGGTCTTTTCGAGAGGCTGGCAGGGGCCGACCACACTCCAGCATCTGTGCTCTGAGGGGCGGAATGCAGCTCTTCGTACAAGTCAAAGTCTTCTGGGCTGGGGTCGTAGTCTTTCTGCTCAGTCATTCGCAATGCTCTGTCGAAAATAGACTCAAAGCACACAGCATGCTGCCTAGCTCGCTTAAGCGCTAGTCGTTGGCTGTCGGTTTTGAGTGAGCGCCGGATTTCACGTTTGCCATCCACCAATGAGCGCAGGGCCGTAGGAATCACAATGCGAAAATAATAGGTCCCATGGCGGTTCAGGGTGAGGTATGTGGGACTGGATTTCATTCAGGGGCACCGAATTATGCCTCACGTGAATGTGACACCCTTGTGGCGCACTGGTCGAAAATGCCAGGTCCAGATAGCACAAAGCCCCATAAAATGGGGCCTGTGTAAGGAATTTGGTGGAACCGGGGGGATTTGAACCCCCGTCCGCCAGTGCTCCGCTGTCGGTACTACATGCTTAGCCGTGTCTATTGAGTTAATCCGCAGCCGCCCGACGGGCAGGGTGCTTTGGACGAGTTGTGTAAGTTTTAGCCGCTTCGTCCACAACGTACTGCACGGCGATCCTGTTCTGTATGACAATCACTTCGGGTTTACAGGCATCCCCTAGTGATTGCTGGAGCCGAAGCTACCAGGAGAGCGGGCTCAGCTGCTTACGCAGCGAGAGCGTAACCCTCGTAGTTTTCGTCATTGGCAACTATAGAAAGTTGCAACAGTGGATTTACGAGTTCTGTTACCAACTCGGCATGCACCTAGAGTTTCACTACCGGCGTCGAATCCTAATCGGCCCCATTTGTTGCACTCTAGCTGAAGCGCTTTTCAACGCTTAGGAGTCAGTATACGCCATTGCTCGGGCGACGTCGACTGCGGTTCCAGTCGCCCGATCACCTTGCTGGTGATGGCAATGCAATCCTTGTGGCCGATCTGGATGGACTGCGACACTTGCCACAGTTCAGAGGCTCCGAGACCGGGTCACGCGGTCCACCAGATAAACCAGTCCGTGATAATCGATCCCGCCATGATTGGACAGGCCGATCTCACAGGTGCGGCTGGTGGAAATCCCTTCGCCGCAGTACTGCACTGCGTCCTTGAGGCTGCGCAGCGAGTGAGCATTGAGCTCTGGGGTGGTGAAGCCCTTGTCGCCGGCAAAGCCACAGCAATGGATACCTTCGGGGATCACCACCTGCTTGCTGCAGCGTCGTGCCAGGTCAATCAGGGCCTGGCTTTCGCCCAGGTGCTGGGTGCTGCAGGTCACGTGCACGGCAATCGGTTCGTCCTGAGGGGTGAACTCCAGCTTGTCGATCAGGTGGGTGCGGATGAAGCGCACCGGGTCATACAGGTCCAGGCGGGTTTCGGCCAGGTCCTGTACCAGACGCAGGGTGCAGGGGCTGGTATCGCAGTAGATCGGATCAAGCCCGCCTCGGCTGGCATGCAGCAGTGCGTTGATCAGCTCCTGGCGCTTGTGTTCGGCCTGTTCGGCGTAGCCCTTGGAGGCAAAGGGCTGACCGCAGCACAGGTTGTCCTGGTTGTCCGGGAACACCACTTGATAGCCGGCTTTCTCCAGCAGGGCGCGGGTTTTGTCGAGCAGCGAGGTTTGTTCGCGATCGCTTGCAGCAGGGCCCATCACTCGCGACACGCAGGCTGCCAGGTACACCACCCGCGGTCGCGCATCGTTGCTTGCCGGGCTGAACGAAATGGCCTTCAGCGGTTGCGGCATGGCCGCCGTCCACTGCGGTAGTCGGCCGTGGCTGACCTTGCTGAGGCGGGCGCTGAGGCGACTCAGGCGCGGCGCGCCGAGCAACCTGCGTGCGCCATTGGCAGCCTGTAGGGTAAAGCGTGCACCACTGAGCGCGGTGTGAAAATTTTCTGCCAGCCAGTCGGCGGTTTTCACATGGTTGGCGTCCTGGCCGCGCAGTTTTTTCACCAGTTCACCGGTGTTGATCCCAACAGGGCAGCGCTGGGCGCACAAACCGGTGGCGGCGCAGGTGTCGATGCCCTGGTACTGGAAGTCACGTTCGAGCTGACGGGTATCGTTGCCCGCGCGTTTCTGCGCCTGGATATCGCGCCACATGACGATGCGCTGGCGCGGGCTGAGCGTCAGCCCTTTGGACGGGCACACCGGTTCGCAGAAGCCGCATTCGATGCATTTGTCGACGATCTCGTCGGCGGCCGGTAGCGGCTTGAGGTTTTTCAGGTGCAGTTGTGGATCGTCGGTCAGCACCACCCCAGGGTTGAGGATGCCGCTCGGATCAAGCAGACGTTTGAGCTGCCACATCAGTTGATAGGCGTCGCTACCCCATTCCAGTTCTACGAAGGGCGCCATGTTGCGTCCGGTGCCATGTTCGGCCTTGAGCGAACCGCCGTATTCAACGGCGACCAGTTGCGCGACGTCGTCCATAAAGGCTGAATAGCGCGCCACCTGCTGTGGCGAGTCGAAGCCCTGGGTAAAGACGAAGTGCAGGTTGCCTTCCAGGGCATGGCCGAAGAGGATGGCCTCGTCGTAGCCGTGCTTGTCGAACAGCGCGATCAGGCGGTTCACACCCTCGGCCAGTTTCTCCACAGGGAAGGTGACGTCTTCGATGATTACCGTGGTGCCGGTCTCGCGCACCGCGCCAACAGCCGGGAAGGTGTCTTTGCGGATGCGCCAGAGCTGGTTGTAGACCACTGGGTCTTCGCTGAAATCAACCTGCTTTTCCACCGGGAACCCGGCGATGGAGGCACTGATGTGTGCCAGTTGCTCGTGCAGCAGCGACTGCGTGGCGGCGCGGGACTCGATAAGCAGTGCACACGCATTAGCAGACAGGCTCTTCACCCACAGTGGCATGCCCTGCATGTTCTCCACCGAGCGCAGGCTGCGGCGGTCGAGCAGCTCAACAGCGGACACCGGCTGCTGCTTGAGCACCGGTACCGCGTTGCAGCAGGTCTCGACATCCGGGAAGACGATCAGCGCACTGGCCTTGTGCGGATGGTCCGGTACGGTGTTGTAGGTCACTGCGCTGATAAAACCGAGGGTGCCTTCGGAACCGACCATCAGGTGAGTGAGGATATCTACCGGGTCGTCGTAGTCCACGAGCGCATTGAGCGACAGGCCGGTGGTGTTTTTCAGGCGGTACTTGTGGCGGATCTTGGCTGCCAGCTCAGTGTTTGCGCGGGTCTGCCGGCCCAATTCGCCGAGCTGCTCGAGCAGCACGCCATGGCTTTCACGCAAGCGGGTGATGCTCTCGGGGATTTCGCTGTCGAGCAAGGTGCCGTCGGCCAGCAGCAGGCGCATGCCGGCGAGGGTGTGGTAGCTGTTCTGGGCGGTGCCGCAGCACATGCCGCTGGCGTTGTTGGCGACGATGCCGCCGATTTTGCAGGCATTGATCGAGGCCGGATCCGGGCCGATCTTGCGCCCGAACGGGGTCAGCCAGGCGTTGGCCTGGGCGCCGATCACGCCCGGCTGCAGGCGGATTTGCTTGCCGCCGTCACGGATGTCCCGGCCGTTCCAGTTGTCGCCCAACACCAGCAGCACCGAGTCGCTCACGGCCTGACCGGACAGGCTGGTGCCGGCAGCGCGGAAGGTGATCGCAACCTGTTGGGCATGCGCTGCCTTGAGCAGGGTGGCGACTTCGTCTTCGCTTTCGACGCGGATCACCAGCTTGGGAATCAGTCGGTAGAAGCTGGCGTCAGTGCCGAAGGCCAGGGTCGAGAGCGGGTCGTCGAAACGCCGCTCGCGGGGGATCAGGTGTTCAACCGTGTCGAGGAACGCGGCGGGCAGACTCATGCAATCTCCTCGCGGGACCGTGGCGTCTGGTGCGCCATGTGTCCCGGTCAATCAGGCGGTGATCGGTGCGGGCGCGGCAATCAGGCGCCCAGTTCGCGTACCAGCGAATCGCGGGTGATCTCGCTGATGGTCTTGGCGCCCGTGAGCACCATGGCCACGCGCATTTCCTTCTCGAACAGCTCCAGCAGGTTTTTCACCCCGGCTTCGCCTGCGGTGGCCAGTGCATAGAGGAATGCACGACCGATCAGCACGGTGTCGGCACCCAGAGCTATCATGCGCACCACATCCAGGCCGCTACGAATGCCGGAGTCAGCGAGGATCTTCAGGTCGCCTTTTACTGCGTCGGCGATAGCCGGCAGGGCACGGGCGCTGGACAACACGCCATCAAGCTGGCGGCCGCCGTGGTTGGAGACGACGATACCGTCGGCACCGAATTTCACTGCGTCCTTGGCATCCTGTGGATCAAGGATGCCCTTGATCACCATCGGACCATCCCAGAACTCGCGGATCCACTCCAGGTCTTTCCAGGAAATCGACGGATCGAAGTTGGCGCCCAGCCAGCCGATGTAGTCGGCCAGGCCCGTTGGGCTGCCACGGTAGGCGGAGATGTTGCCCAGGTCGTGCGGCTTGCCCAGCAGGCCGACATCCAGGGCCCACTGTGGGTGGGTCATGGCTTGCCAGACGCGGCGCAGCGGTGCATTCGGACCGCTCATGCCCGAGTGCGCGTCACGATAGCGGGCGCCAGGTACAGGCATGTCGACAGTGAACACCAGCGTCGTGACACCCGCAGCTTTAGCGCGCTCGAGGGCATTACGCATGAAACCGCGGTCTTTGAGGACGTAGAGCTGGAACCACATCGGGCGGTCGATGGCCGGGGCAACTTCTTCGATCGGACAGACCGACACCGTCGACATCGTGAAGGGAATGCCTTTGGCGGCTGCCGCACGAGCGGCCTGAACTTCGCCGCGCCGGGCGTACATGCCGGTCAGGCCGACCGGGGCCAGCGCCACCGGCATGCTCAGTGTTTCGTTGAACAGTTGGGTCTCAAGGCTCAGCTCGGACATGTTTTTCAGCACGCGCTGGCGCAGTGCGATGCTGGCCAGGTCTTCGACGTTGTGGCGCAGCGTGTACTCGGCGTAGGCGCCGCCGTCGGCGTAGTGGAACAGGAACGGCGGCAGCTTGCGTTGGGCTGCAGCGCGATAGTCGGTAGAGGCAGAAATGATCATGTGGTCTCGCTGCGTCGATTGTAAGGGCGGATGCCGGACGCGCGGAAACGCGTCCGGCCTCTGACACTTTAGTGAACCAGCATGCCGGTCAGCCAATAAGCCTGGACCAGGGTGATCAGGCCGACGATGGTGGCGAAGAACAGGCTGTGCTTGAGGGTGAAGCGGAACAGGTCGGATTCCTTGCCGACCAGGCCGGTGGCCGCACAGGCTACCGCGATCGACTGTGGCGAGATCATCTTGCCGGTCACGCCGCCGCTGGTGTTAGCCGCGACCAGCAGGGTGTCGTTGACCCCGATCTGGTGCGCAGTGGTGGCCTGCAGCGAGCTGAACAGGGCATTGGACGAAGTGTCGGAACCGGTCAGGAACACCCCCAACCAGCCGAGGAACGGCGAGAAGAACGGGAAGGCCGCGCCAGTGCCGGCCAGTACCAGGGCCATGGTCGAAGACATGCCCGAATAGTTGGTAACGAAGGCGAAGGCCAGGACCATGCCGATCGACAGGATCGGCCAGCGCAGTTCGAAGAAGGTCTCTTTCAAAGTGGTCAGACCAGTTTTGAGGTTGATCTTCAGGACCAGCATCGAGATCAGCGCCGAGAAGAAAATCGCCGTACCGGTGGCGGAAATCGGGTCGAGCTTGAACACGGCCGGAATCGCGGTCGGGGTAGCGACGATCGGGGCGGTCTTGATCACCAGTTGATCGAGGTGCGGGATGGCGAAGTTGAACACCCAGCTGTACATCGAACCGCCGGCAGCGAAGGCCGCCTTGAACGGCTTGAGGGTCCAGATAGTCACCAGCACGGTGAGGATCAGGAACGGCGACCAGGCTTTGAAAATCTCGCCGAAGCTGTACGGCGAAGGCTGACTGCCGCCTTTGACCACCGCTGCACCGACGCTGCCAGTGGCGTCAGCGAATGAACGCTTGGGCTGCCAGACTTTGAGGAACAGGGTCAGGGAAATCAGGCTGGCCAGGGCCGAGGTGATATCCGGCAGCTCCGGGCCGATGAAGTTCGAGGTGAAGTACTGGGTCACGGCGAAGCTCAAACCGGCCACCAGTGCGGCAGGCCAGGTCTCTTTGACGCCGCGCAGGCCGTCCATCATGAACACCAGCCAGAACGGTACGAACAGCGACAGCAATGGCAGCTGGCGACCGGTCATGGCGCCGATCTTGAAAGCGTCGATACCGGTTACCTGGCCGGCCACGATGATCGGGATGCCGAGGGCGCCGAAGGCCACCGGAGCGGTGTTGGCGATCAGACACAGGCCGGCGGCGTACAGCGGGTTGAAGCCCAGGCCGACCAGCAGGGCGGCGGTAATTGCCACTGGCGCACCGAAGCCTGCCGCACCTTCAAGGAAGGCGCCGAAGCAGAAGCCGATCAGCAATACCTGCAGGCGTTGGTCATCGGTAATCGACAGCACCGAGCTGCGGATCACTTCGAACTGGCCGCTCTTGACCGTCAGTTTGTAGAGGAACACCGCGGCGACGATGATCCAGGCGATTGGCCACAGGCCATAGGCAAAACCGTATCCGGCGGCGGCAAACGCCATGTCGGCAGGCATCTGGAAGGCGAAGATCGCTACCAGAATCGACAAGCCGAGGGTGATGCTGCCAGCGATATGGCCCTTGAGCCGGAACACCGCCAGGGCGAGGAAGAAGAACACGATCGGGATGACTGCCGCGAGCGCGGACAGGCCAAGACTACCAAGCGGGCTGTAGAGCTGTTGCCAGGTTTGCATATGGGGTGGCCCCTAATTGTTGTTGGTCAGCACTGATATTGGATAATTGGTAATACCAATTTACAATGTCGAGGCGCTAGGTTAAAAGCCTCGCTGTGGGTGTGTCAATTTGTCTCAAGAAAACTTTCGTCGGATGGGTGTCGGCGAAATGGCCTGAGCAGCAGGGAAAGTTGCAATCTGATGGGTGTCGGCAGGGAGCGGATAGGCCAGAATAGACAGCCCCGAACGCACTCGGGATTGTGGAGAGCATGTGATGGTTTTTGATCAGGTCCGCCAACGCCGTTTGTCCGACGATATCGTCGAGCGGCTTGAGGGGATGATTCTTGAAGGCACCCTGAGTGCCGGCCAGCGGCTGCCTGCCGAGCGGGCGTTGGCTGAACAGTTCGGGGTGTCGCGACCGTCACTGCGCGAAGCGATCCAGAAGCTGGTGGCCAAGGGCCTGCTGGTCAGTCGCCAGGGTGGCGGCAACTATGTGGCTGAGGCGTTGGGTTCGACCTTCAGCGATCCGCTGTTGCAGCTGTTGGAAAGCAACCCCGAAGCCCAGCGCGATTTGCTGGAGTTCCGACATACCCTGGAGGCATCATGCGCCTATTACGCGGCAATCCGCGCAACCGAGCCTGACCGTCAGCGGCTCAAGGCAGCGTTCGATACCTTGCAGGATTGTTACGCTCGCTCTAGCGAAGTAGATCGGGCTGAGGAGGGCGCGGCCGATGCGCGCTTTCACCTGGCGATCGCTGAAGCCAGCCACAATGCAGTGTTGTTGCACACCATTCGTGGTCTGTTTGATTTGCTCAAGCGTAACGTGGTGACCAACATTGGCGGCATGTATAAACGGCGCGTGGAAACCCGCGACATGCTGATCAGCCAGCACCGGGAGCTGTACCTGGCAATCGTGGAAGGGCGGGCAGAGGATGCTCGCGAAGTGTCCAGCCGACACATTCTGTATGTGCAGGAAGTGCTCGATGAGGTGCGTCAGGAAGTGCAGCGAACGGCACGGGCGGAGCGCCGTAGCGGACGCTGAAGCTATCGCGGGGCAAGCCCGCTCCCACCGGATTTTAGTGATCCGGGTAGGAGCGGGCTTGCCCCGCGATGAAGGCGTCTCAGACTGAAATCAGTCTTCCTTGCCCTTGTTGCGCACCGCACGCTGCAATTCGCGATCAGAATCACGCTCGCGCTGGGTATCGCGCTTGTCGTATTCCTTCTTGCCCTTGCCCAGCGCGATCTCGCACTTGATCAGGTGTTTGCTCCAGTAAATCGACAAGGCCACGCAGGTGTAGCCCTTTTGCTGCACGGCAGCATGCAGGCGCTCCAGCTCTCGACGATTGAGCAGCAGTTTACGGGTGCGTGTCGGGTCGGCAATGACATGCGTACTGGCGGCCGTCAGCGGCGTGATATGGCTGCCCATCAGCCAGGCCTCGCCATCTTTGAGCACCACGTAACTGTCGGTCAGGTGCGCCTTGCCGGCACGCAGACTTTTTACTTCCCAACCGGACAGGACCAATCCGGCCTCGAACTTGTGCTCGATGAAGTAATCGTGTCGCGCCTTTTTATTCTGCGCGATGGTCCCTGTCGGATGTTTCGTTTGTTTAGCCATAGGGGCGGCATTATAGGCAGTCGTTGCGCTGTCGGCTACGGGGTAGCAGTGCGCTTGAGCCTGTGAGGTGAATCCCGGACAATGCGCGCTCTTTTTTTCCACAGTTGAGCGTGTTGATGTCGACGGACAAGGTTTCTGTCCATGGTGGCTGGGCCAGTCGCTGGGTATTCGTACTGGCGGCGACCGGTGCTGCGGTGGGCTTGGGGAGTATCTGGAAATTCCCCTACATGGTCGGCGTCTACGGGGGCGGTGCCTTTGTTCTGGTGTTTCTGGCCTGTATCGCCTTGATCGGTATCCCGGTGATGCTGGCCGAGACCCTGATCGGCCGTCGCACCCGGCAAAGCCCGGCCAACGCCTTGCGTGACCTGGCGCTAGAAGCCGGGCACTCGCCGCGCTGGTCCTGGTGGGCATTCGCCGGGATGGTTACGGCGTTGCTGATCCTGTCGTTCTACAGCGTGGTCGGTGGCTGGTCGTTCGACTACATCATCAATATGGGCAGGGGTGACTTTCAGGGGGTGACGGCTGATCAGGTCGGTGGTTACTTCAATGGTGTGATCAGCGACCCTTGGCGCCTGATGCTGTGGCACAGCCTGTTCATGCTGCTGTCGGCGCTGGTCATTGCCCGTGGGGTGGTGGCGGGATTGGAGAAAAGCTTGCGGGTCATGATGCCGCTGCTGTTCCTGCTGCTGGTGATCCTGTTGGGGTACAGCCTGACAACCGGGCACTTCATGCAGGGCCTGCATTTCATGTTCGACTTCGACACCGCGCGCCTGCTCGATGGCTTGTTGCCCGCCATGGGGCATGCCTTCTTTTCGTTGAGTGTCGGTGTTGGCTCGCTGTTGATCTACGGGGCCTACATGCCGAAAGGTGCCTCAATTGGCGGCACCATCGTTGCTGTTGCCCTGCTCGATACCTTTGTTTCGCTGCTGGCAGGCCTTGCCCTGTTCCCGATCGTGTTCGCTGCCGGCCTGAATCCTAGCGAGGGTCCGGGCCTGATGTTTGTTGCCTTGCCGTTTGCCTTCGGTAATGTGGCCTTTGGCCAATTGATGGGCGTCGTATTCTTTGTTCTAGTGGCCGTTGCTGCCTGGAGCTCGGCGATTTCCCTGCTTGAGCCCATGGTCGCCTACCTGGTGGAGCGCACCGGCGTGCGACGTGGCTGGATCACTACCTGGCTGGCCTTCAGTTGCTGGCTGGTGGGGCTGGGTACTGTGTTTTCGTTCAATATCTGGCAGCAGGCACGCTTTTTCGTCAATGACGGCAGTGGTTTTCAGCTCTACCAGTGGGGTGCGAGTGGTGGGCTGGACTTCTTCGGCGTGATCGACTTTTTTACCTCGCGGATCATGTTGCCGCTGGGTGGATTGTGCTTTGTGATATTCGCGGGTTGGATCATGGGGCGTGAGGCGGTGCGCGATGAATTGGCAATGCGCAGCCCGTTGCTGTTTGCTCTGACTTTCTTCTTGATGCGCTATGTGGCGCCCCTCGGCATTCTGGTTGTGTTTGCCGCTCAGCTTTGGAAGTGACACCTGGATGACTACCCATATTCAACGTTCGGCCCTGCTGCCCTATCCGGCCCAGGCGTTGTACGACCTGGTCAACGATGTTGCGCGGTACCCGGAGTTCCTGCCCTGGTGCTCGTCCAGCACGGTGCTTGAGGTCAATGACACGCTGATGCGCGCCAGCCTGGAAGTAGCCAAAGGAGGAATGAGCCAGAAGTTTGTCACCCGTAATGTGCTGGCACCCGGGCAATCCATCGAGATGAACCTGGAGGAGGGACCGTTCAATCAGTTGCACGGTCTGTGGATCTTCAAACCCTTGGGCGAGAAGGCCTGCAAGATCAGCCTGGACCTGTCTTTCGACTACGCCGGACCGCTGGTGCGGGCGACTCTTGGGCCGCTGTTCAATCAGGCGGCCAATACCCTGGTCGATGCCTTCTGTCAGCGGGCCAAACAACTTGCGGGTTGAAGTGGTTTACGCCACGGCCGAGCAGCAATGGTTGCTGGCTGTGGAAGTGGCGCCCGGCACGACACTGCGTGAAGCGGTGCGCTTGTCGGGTATCGCCGAACAAGTGCCGGGTCTGGATGTCGATGCGTGCCCGCTCGGCATCTTCGGCAAGGTCGTCAATGAGGCTGCACAGCAGGCGGTCGCTGAAGGTGATCGCATCGAGTTGTACAGGCCTTTGCTGATCGACCCCAAGGAGGTGCGCAAGCAGCGCGCCGCCAAGGTGGCGAGGGTTTTCAAGAAAGCCAAGCGCTGAATTGCAGGCAAAGAAAAACCCGGAATATCCGGGCTTTTCTTTGCCTGCAGAATACTTACTGCGGCGAGCTTTCCAGTGGGGCAGGGGTCGGTACCGGAATCGTTTCGATGGTATCGACTTCGCGCTGGATCTTTTCTTCCAGGGAGCCTGGCTTGGCCGGGGTTTCCTTGACCTGCTCAACCGGCTCGGTGGTAGTGTCTGGCTGTGCTGGGCTGACGCTGGTGTCGCCGCTGCCGCCAAGGATTTCCTGGTCGCGGCTGACGCCTGGCATGAAGTCGCCGGACAGGCTGACCAGTTGATCGTTCTCGTTGAAGAAAATGCTCATGCGCTCCTGCTGGCGTTGGCCGCCACCAGGTTGCAGGCTGTACAGGTAATCCCAGCGATTGGTGTGGAAGGTATCCTGGATCAGCGGGTTGCCCATGATAAACCGTACTTGCCGACGGGTCATTCCGGGGCGTAATTGGTCTATCATGTCTTGCGTGACGACATTGCCCTGCTGGATGTCGATTTTGTAAACCCCGGGGAACGAGCAACCGGCGAGTGCGAGCAGTCCCACAAGGGTGAGGCTGGTTAGCAAGAGCTTGGTGTTTTGCATCGGTGGGCGACTTCCACTATCTTGGCTGGACAACGTAAACCCCGATCATACCCGTATTCAGAGAAGCTGCGAAGCAGCATCGGCGAGAAAGCTGACCATGGTTGAAAATAGCGAACTGCGCAAAGCCGGTCTCAAGGTGACACTGCCTCGAGTAAAAATTCTACAGATGCTCGACTCTACCGAGCAGCGTCACATGAGTGCTGAAGATGTCTACAAGGCGCTGATGGAGGCAGGCGAGGATGTCGGTCTGGCCACGGTCTACCGTGTTCTGACCCAGTTCGAAGCTGCCGGCCTGGTAGTGCGCCACAACTTCGATGGCGGCCACGCTGTGTTTGAACTGGCCGACGGTGGTCACCACGACCATATGGTCGTCGTGGACTCCGGTGAAGTCATCGAATTCTTCGACAGTGAAATCGAGAAGCGCCAGAAGCAAATCGTGGAAGAGCACGGTTTCGAACTGGTTGACCATAATCTGGTCCTGTACGTGCGCAAGAAAAAGTAAGCTGAAGTTTCTTGCTGCACAGCATCAAGGGCGACCCTGGGGGTCGCCTTTGTGCTTTCTGGGTATCAGCCCTTGCTGGTGACCACCATCTTGCGGGCGTGGGCCAGGGACTCCTTGGTCAGGTCGATACCGCCGAGCATTCGTGCCACCTCTTCGACGCGTTCACGCTTGCCCAGGTTGGCCACGGCGGTATGCGTGGCATCGCTGTTACGCACCTTGTGGACAAACAGGTGGTGATGGCCTTGGGCGGCCACTTGTGGCAGGTGGGTCACGGTCAGCACTTGGCCGCGCTCACCCAGGCGCCGCAACAATTGGCCGACAATCTCTGCAGTCGGGCCGCCGATCCCGACATCGACTTCGTCGAAGACCAGGGTCGGGATGCGTGAGGTTTGCGCGGTGATGACCTGGATGGCCAGGCTGATCCGTGACAGCTCGCCCCCGGAAGCGACTTTGGCCAGGCCCTTGAGCGGTTGGCCGGGGTTGGCGCTGACCAGCAGTTCCACCTGCTCCAGGCCGTGAGGCGACAGCTCGTCGCTGCCATTGGCATGCAATTCGATGCTGAAGCGACCGCCGGGCATGCCCAGGCGCTGGATTTCCTGTTCGACCGCGCCTGCCAGCTGGCTGGCGGCCTGGACGCGCAAGGCGCTCAGTTCGCCGGCCTTGTCCTGGTAATGACGGGCAAAGGCGGCCAGTTCCTCGCCAAGGCGCTCAATGGACTCGTCATTGGCATTCAGGCCTTCGAGCTCTTCCATCAGCCGCTGTTGCAGGTTGGCCAGTTCGGTCGGGTGCACGCGGTGCTTGCGGGCGAGGGTATAGATACTGTCGAGACGTTCTTCGAGTTGCTGCAGGCGCGCCGGGTCGGCGTCAAAGTGATCAAGGAAGCGGTTTAGCTCGCCGACTGCCTCTTCAACCTGGATCTGCGCGCTGGCGATCATAGTGGCGGCTTCGCCCAGTGCTTTCGGCGCATTCTGCACCGCAGTCAGGCGATTGAGGCTGGCAGTCAGGGCGTTGAGTACGTTCCCTGAGTCGTTTTCGCTGCAGTGATCGATCACCTGGCGGCAAATACCAAAGAGTGCTTCGGCGTTGGTCAGGTTCTTGTGTTCCTGCTCCAGATGCTCCAGCTCGTTCTCGCCCAGGCCGAGGTTGTCGAGTTCTTCAAGCTGATAGCTCAGCAATTGATGCTGTGCCCGCTGCTCGTCGCCGGAGTTGGACAGGCGCTCCAGCTCCTGGCGGGTCTGGCGCCAGCGCTGGGCGGCCAGTTGCACCTGGCGGGCGAGGTCGGTGGCGCCCGCGTACTCGTCGAGCAGGCGGCGGTGGGTATCGGACTTCAGTAGCGATTGGTGTTCGTGCTGGCTGTGGATATCTATGAGCAACTCGCCGAGGGCCTTGAGGTCGCCGAGCGGGCAGGGCGTGCCGTTGATGTAGCCGCGGCTGCGGCCTTCGGCGGTGATCACCCGGCGCAGGATGCACGGGCCATCGTTGTCCAGGTCACGTTCAGCCAGCCAGGTGCGCGCCTCTGGGATGTCCGCCAGGTCGAAGGTGGCGAGGATGTCGGCCTTATCGGCACCAGGGCGCACCACGCCACTGTCGGCACGATCACCCAGGGTCAGGCCCAGGGCGTCGAGCATGATCGATTTGCCAGCCCCGGTTTCACCGGTGATGACGCTCATCCCGCGGGCGAGCTCGAGGTCCAGGTGTTCGACGATGGCATAGTTGTGTACGGACAGGTGCACCAGCATTGGGGCGGCTCCCAGGCGTTAAGTCTGGTTATTTATACAGTGTTTTCAAATCCGCTGACAATGCTGTCGTTTAGTTCGATTTGGTTATCAGGGCACGGTTCTGATTGCAATGGGTTATGAGCGAATGCGTGCGCGCTGCTTTGTAGCCCTTGAACCTGGGTTTTGCGACCCCATATAGGCGGCAGAAGCGCGAGTAATGCTCGCAGACCTTATTCGAGAGGAGAGATTTTATGGCTGACGAACAGCTGGATGAACAGAATCTGAACGCCGAAGCGACTGGCGACCAAGAGCTGAGCGCCCGCGTGCAGGTGCTCGAAGAGCAGCTGGCGGCGGCCCAGGATCAATCCCTGCGTACCGCCGCCGACCTGCAGAACGTGCGTCGTCGCGCCGAGCAGGACGTAGAAAAGGCGCACAAGTTCGCCCTGGAAAAATTCGCCGGTGACCTGCTGCCGGTCATCGATAGCCTCGAGCGTGGTCTGGAACTGTCCAGCCCTGACGACGAAAGCATTCGTCCGATGCGTGAAGGCATCGAGCTGACCCTGAAGATGTTCCACGACACCCTCAAGCGCTACAACCTTGAGGCCATTGACCCGCACGGCGAGCCCTTCAATGCCGAGCACCACCAGGCCATGGCTATGCAGGAAAGCGCCGAAGTCGAGCCCAACAGCGTGCTCAAGGTGTTCCAGAAGGGCTACCAGCTCAACGGTCGCTTGCTGCGTCCGGCCATGGTCGTGGTCAGCAAGGCTCCGGCAACGGTTTCGCCGTCGATTGACGAGCAGGCTTGAAATCGTTTCGGGCGCCCCCATCTAGGTGTCAAGCATTCAAGTATTACCGCAGTTAGCCAGTACTGCTGCGGCAACCAAATTCAAGTTTCGGGAGAGTTAACATGGGTAAAATCATCGGTATCGACCTGGGGACCACCAACTCCTGCGTCTCCATCCTGGAAAACGGCAACGTCAAGGTTATCGAGAACGCTGAAGGCGCGCGTACCACGCCGTCGATCATCGCTTACGCCAACGATGGCGAGATCCTGGTTGGTCAGTCGGCCAAGCGTCAGGCTGTCACTAACCCTCACAATACCCTGTACGCGGTTAAGCGTCTGATCGGCCGTCGCTTCGAAGAAGACGTCGTGCAGAAAGACATCCAGATGGTGCCGTACAAGATCGTCAAGGCTGACAACAACGACGCCTGGGTCGAAGTCAACGGCCAGAAAATGGCGCCGCCACAGATCTCGGCCGAGATCCTGAAAAAGATGAAGAAGACCGCCGAAGACTACCTCGGCGAGCCTGTTACCGAAGCGGTCATCACCGTTCCGGCCTACTTCAACGACAGTCAGCGTCAGGCCACCAAAGATGCCGGTCGCATCGCCGGTCTGGACGTAAAACGTATCATCAACGAACCAACCGCAGCCGCTCTGGCCTACGGTATGGACAAGGCCAAAGGTGATCACACCGTGATCGTTTATGACCTCGGTGGTGGTACCTTCGACGTTTCGGTGATCGAAATCGCCGAAGTTGATGGCGAGCACCAGTTCGAAGTATTGGCCACCAATGGTGACACCTTCCTCGGTGGTGAAGACTTCGACATTCGCCTGATCGACTACCTCGTCGACGAGTTCAAGAAAGAAAGCGGCATGAACCTCAAGGGTGACCCGCTGGCCATGCAGCGCCTGAAAGAAGCCGCTGAAAAGGCCAAGATCGAGCTGTCCTCGAGCCAGATGACCGACGTCAACCTGCCGTACATCACTGCAGATGCCACCGGTCCTAAGCACCTGAACGTGAAGATCTCCCGCGCCAAGCTGGAGTCACTGGTCGAAGACCTGGTTCAGCGCACCATCGAGCCTTGCCGCATCGCCATGAAAGACGCCGGTATCGACGTCAGCAAGATCGACGACGTGATCCTGGTCGGCGGTCAGACCCGTATGCCGCTGGTACAGAAAGCGGTTACCGATTTCTTCGGTAAAGAAGCGCGTAAAGACGTCAACCCTGACGAAGCCGTGGCCATGGGTGCTGCTATCCAGGGTGCGGTACTGGCTGGTGACGTCAAGGACGTACTGCTGCTGGACGTCAGCCCGCTGACCCTGGGTATCGAAACCATGGGTGGCGTGATGACCGCGCTGATCGAGAAGAACACCACCATCCCGACCAAGAAGTCGCAGGTGTTCTCGACGGCCGATGACAACCAGAGCGCTGTGACCATTCACGTGCTGCAGGGTGAGCGCAAGCAGGCTGCACAGAACAAGTCCCTGGGCAAATTCGACCTGGCCGAGATTCCACCAGCACCACGTGGCGTGCCACAGATCGAAGTAACCTTCGACATCGACGCCAACGGCATCCTGCACGTAGGCGCCAAAGACAAGGCGACTGGCAAGACTCAGTCGATCGTGATCAAGGCCAACTCCGGTCTGTCGGATGAAGAAATTCAGCAGATGATCCGTGACGCCGAAGCGAACTCGGAAGAAGACCGCAAGTTCGAAGAGCTGGCCGCTGCCCGTAACCAGGGTGATGCACTGGTTCACTCGACTCGCAAGATGGTCGCTGACGCAGGTGACAAGGTCACTGCCGAAGAGAAAACCGCGATTGAAGCTGCTGTTGTGGCGCTGGAAGCTGCGATCAAGGGCGACGACAAGGCTGTCATCGACGCCAAGGTCGAAGAGCTGTCGAAAGTGTCGGCTCCGGTTGCTCAGAAGATGTACGCCGAGCAACAGGGCGACAAGCCACAGGCTGACGCGCAGCAGGCCGAAGAAGCTAAGCACGACGACGTCGTCGATGCTGAGTTCGAAGAAGTCAAAGACAACAAGTAATTGCTACAGGTTGTCGGCCGGTTGACTGCTTTCTAGCGGTTGGCTGGTAGGATGTCGCCGCGCGGGGGCTTGCTCCCGCGTTGGCGTGTCTGCAATACCCGAATTTTTACAGCATCTGTCAGGCCTTCTGGAGGCGAAACAGGCGGGTGCTGGCGGCACAGCGCGGAATGCGCAGAGGTTTGCCGAACGTCCTCAAGAGTGCAAAAGACTTATGGCAAAGCGTGACTATTACGAAGTTCTGGGAGTTGAGCGCGGCTCCAGTGAAGCGGACCTGAAGAAGGCCTATCGCCGCCTGGCGATGAAGCATCACCCGGACCGTAACCCTGATGACAAAGAGTCGGAAGAGAAATTCAAGGAAGCCAACGAGGCTTACGAAGTGCTCTCCGATGCCAGCAAGCGCGCCGCCTATGATCAGTATGGTCATGCCGGTGTTGACCCAAGCATGGGTGGCGGCGGTGCCGGCTTTGGTGGCGCGAACTTCTCCGATATTTTCGGTGACGTGTTCAGCGACTTCTTCGGTGGCGGCCGTGGTGGTTCGCGCGGTGGCGCCCAGCGTGGCAGCGACCTGCGCTACACCCTGGAGCTGAATCTGGAAGAGGCGGTGCGTGGTACCACGGTCAATATCCGTGTGCCGACACTGGTCAACTGCGAGCCGTGTGACGGCTCCGGGGCCAAGAAGGGCTCGTCGCCTTCGACCTGCCCGACCTGTGGTGGTATTGGTCAGGTGCGCATGCAGCAAGGCTTCTTCTCTGTTCAGCAGACCTGCCCGCGTTGCCATGGCCAGGGCAAGATCATTACTGATCCGTGCGGTTCCTGCCACGGCGAAGGTCGTGTCGAAGAGTACAAGACCCTTTCGGTCAAGGTGCCGGCCGGTGTTGATACGGGTGATCGTATCCGTCTGTCCGGTGAGGGTGAAGCCGGTTCTCATGGTGGTCCGACCGGTGATCTGTACGTTGTGATCAACGTGCGCGAACACCCGATCTTCCAGCGTGACGGCAAGCACCTGTACTGCGAAGTGCCGATCAGCTACACCGATGCCGCCTTGGGTGGCGAGCTGGAAGTGCCGACCCTCGATGGTCGGGTCAAGCTGAAGATTCCGGAAGGTACCCAGACCGGCAAACAGTTCCGTCTGCGTGGCAAAGGTGTTGCACCTGTTCGCGGTGGTGGGGCGGGTGACTTGATGTGCCGTGTTGCGGTGGAAACACCGGTCAATCTCAGTCGTCGCCAGCGTGAGCTGCTCGAAGAGTTGCGCGATTCGCTGGAAGGCGACAGTTCCCATTCGCCGAAAGCCAATGGCTGGTTCGAAGGCGTTAAGCGCTTCTTCGGCGACTTGTAAGAAGGAATAGGGCATGCGACGTATAGCGGTAATGGGTGCGGCAGGGCGCATGGGCAAGACCCTGATCGAGGCGGTGCAGCAAACCCCGGGTGCCGGGTTGACCGCGGCGATCGATCGTCCGGACAGTTCGCTGGTCGGTGCTGATGCTGGTGAGTTGGCGGCGCTGGGCCGGATCGGCGTACTGCTGTCCGACGATCTGGCCAAGGTTGCTGACGAGTTCGACGTGCTGATCGACTTCACACACCCGTCGGTAACCCTGAAGAACCTGGCGTTCTGCCGCAAGGCGGGCAAGGCCATGATCATCGGCACCACTGGCTTCAGTGTCGAAGAAAAGCAGTTGCTGGCTGAGGCGGGCAAGGACATTCCGATTGTCTTCGCCGCCAACTTCAGCGTTGGTGTCAACCTCAGTCTCAAGCTGCTGGATATGGCGGCTCGGGTATTGGGTGACGATGTCGACATCGAGATCATCGAAGCTCACCATCGGCACAAGGTCGATGCGCCGTCGGGTACTGCGCTGCGCATGGGCGAAGTTGTCGCCAATGCGTTGGGGCGTGATCTGCAGGAAGTGGCGGTCTATGGTCGCGAAGGTCAGACCGGTGCCCGTGATCGTCAGACCATCGGTTTTGCCACCGTGCGTGCTGGTGATGTGGTAGGTGATCACACCGTGCTGTTTGCTGCCGAGGGAGAGCGCCTGGAGATCACTCACAAGGCTTCCAGTCGTATGACCTTTGCCAAGGGCGCGGTACGTGCCGCCCTGTGGCTGGACGGGCGTGAGCCTGGCCTGTACGACATGCAGGACGTGCTCGACCTGCGTTGACCTGCGTCACATCCCTTGTGGGGGCGGGCTTGACCCGCGATTGCGGTTTGCCTGTCACATCGCTATCGCGGGTCAAGCCCGCTCCCACAATGCCCTCCCAATGCGCCCTGTCGCATTCCTGCGTCTTTCAGGCACATCAGTGGTAGACCAAAAAAGCGTTTTTCTGTAAGCTACAGCTTTAGTGTGTCCACTAAAAGCGCGCAGATAATTCGATTAAGAAAGCGGGGTGACGTATCTATACGTCATTCCGCTTTTTTGCAACCTGCGATCGCCCCTTCAGGCTAGATTTACGGGAGGTCTTCTTGACTAAGCCAGCCATACTCGCCCTTGCCGATGGCAGCATTTTTCGCGGTGAAGCCATTGGAGCCGACGGACAAACCGTTGGTGAGGTGGTGTTTAACACCGCAATGACCGGCTATCAGGAAATCCTGACTGACCCTTCCTATGCGCAGCAAATCGTTACCCTGACTTACCCGCACATCGGCAACACCGGCACCACGCCGGAAGACGCCGAGTCCGATCGTGTCTGGTCGGCCGGTCTGGTGATTCGCGACCTGCCACTGATTGCGAGCAACTGGCGCAACAAGCAGTCGCTGCCTGACTACCTCAAAGCCAACAACGTAGTAGCGATCGCCGGTATCGACACGCGTCGTCTGACGCGCATCCTGCGTGAGAAGGGCGCGCAGAACGGCTGCATCCTGGCCGGCGACAACATCAGCGAAGAGGCTGCAATCGCCGCCGCTCGCGGTTTCCCTGGTCTCAAGGGCATGGATCTGGCGAAAGTTGTCAGCACCAAGTCCAGCTACGAATGGCGCTCCAGTGTCTGGGAGCTGAAAACCGACAGTCACGCGACCATTGAGGCTGCCGAGCTGCCGTACCACGTGGTTGCCTACGATTTTGGCGTCAAGCTGAACATCCTGCGCATGCTGGTTGCCCGCGGCTGCCGCCTGACTGTGGTGCCGGCGCAAACCCCGGCCAGCGAAGTCCTGGCACTCAATCCGGATGGCGTGTTCCTGTCCAACGGCCCTGGCGATCCGGAGCCATGCGACTACGCGATCCAGGCGATCAAGGACATTCTCGAAACCGAGATCCCGGTGTTCGGTATCTGCCTCGGTCACCAGCTGCTGGCCCTGGCCTCCGGTGCCAAGACCGTGAAAATGGGTCATGGCCACCACGGTGCCAACCACCCGGTCCAAGACCTGGACACCGGTGTGGTGATGATCACCAGCCAGAACCACGGTTTCGCGGTCGATGAAGCAACCCTGCCGGGTAATGTCCGTGCCATCCACAAGTCGCTGTTCGACGGTACCCTGCAAGGTATCGAGCGCACCGACAAGAGCGCGTTCAGCTTCCAGGGTCACCCTGAAGCCAGCCCGGGCCCGACGGATGTCGCGCCTCTGTTCGACCGTTTCATCGATGCCATGGCCAAGCGCCGCTGAGCACCTGGCGAGAAGGCCCTGGACCGGTGCAAGCCGCGTTCAGGTGCCGCCCCACGATTGTTCAATGCGGCTTGCCGACTGACCTGCGGAATTGAGTGACAACCCATGCCAAAACGTACAGACATTAAAAGCATCCTGATTCTCGGCGCTGGCCCGATCGTGATCGGCCAGGCCTGCGAATTCGACTACTCCGGCGCCCAGGCCTGCAAGGCCCTGCGCGAGGAAGGCTATCGCGTCATCCTGGTGAACTCCAACCCGGCCACCATCATGACCGACCCGGCCATGGCCGACGCCACCTACATCGAGCCGATCAAATGGCAAACAGTGGCCAAGATCATCGAAAAAGAGCGCCCTGATGCGCTGCTGCCAACCATGGGTGGCCAGACTGCGCTGAACTGCGCCCTGGACCTGGAGCGCGAAGGCGTTCTGGAGAAATTTGGCGTGGAAATGATCGGCGCTAACGCCGACACCATCGACAAGGCTGAAGACCGTTCGCGCTTCGACACCGCCATGAAGGCCATCGGCCTGGAGTGCCCGCGCTCGGGTATCGCCCACAGCATGGAAGAAGCCAACGCGGTGCTCGAGAAGCTCGGCTTCCCGTGCATCATCCGTCCGTCCTTCACCATGGGCGGCACTGGTGGCGGTATTGCGTACAACCGTGAAGAGTTCGAAGAAATCTGCGCCCGTGGTCTGGACCTGTCGCCGACCAAAGAGCTGCTGATCGACGAGTCGCTGATCGGCTGGAAAGAGTACGAGATGGAAGTCGTCCGCGACAAAAAGGACAACTGCATCATCGTCTGCTCGATCGAAAACTTCGACCCGATGGGCGTGCACACCGGTGACTCGATCACCGTGGCTCCAGCACAGACCCTGACCGACAAGGAATACCAGATCATGCGCAACGCCTCGCTGGCGGTGCTGCGTGAAATCGGTGTCGAGACCGGTGGTTCCAACGTGCAGTTCGGTATCTGCCCGGATACCGGCCGCATGGTCGTGATCGAGATGAACCCGCGGGTATCGCGTTCCTCGGCCCTGGCATCGAAAGCCACCGGCTTCCCGATCGCCAAGATCGCCGCCAAGCTGGCTGTCGGTTACACCCTCGACGAGCTGCAGAACGACATCACCGGCGGCCGCACCCCGGCTTCCTTCGAGCCGTCGATCGACTACGTCGTTACCAAGCTGCCACGTTTCGCCTTCGAAAAATTCCCGAAAGCCGACGCTCGCCTGACCACCCAGATGAAATCCGTGGGTGAAGTCATGGCCATCGGCCGGACCTTCCAGGAATCCCTGCAGAAAGCCCTGCGCGGTCTGGAAGTTGGCGTATGCGGCCTGGACCCGAAAGTCGACCTGGCCAGCCCTGACGCTGCCAGCATCCTCAAGCGCGAACTGACCGTGCCGGGCGCCGAGCGTATCTGGTACGTGGCTGACGCCATGCGCTCGGGCATGACCTGTGACGAAATCTTCGCCCTGACCGGTATCGACCACTGGTTCCTGGTGCAGATGGAAGACCTGATCAAGGAAGAAGAGAAGGTCAAGACCCTGGCCCTGTCGGCGATCGACAAGGAGCTGATGCTGCGTCTGAAACGTAAGGGCTTCTCCGACCAGCGTCTGGCCAAGCTGCTGGGTATCACCGACAAGAACCTGCGTCGCCACCGTCACAAGCTGGAAGTGTTCCCGGTCTACAAGCGCGTCGACACTTGCGCCGCCGAGTTTGCCACCGACACCGCCTACCTGTACTCGACCTACGAGGAAGAGTGCGAGGCCAACCCGTCGACCCGCGACAAGATCATGATCCTCGGTGGCGGTCCAAACCGTATCGGTCAGGGTATCGAGTTCGACTACTGCTGCGTACACGCGGCACTGGCGCTGCGTGAAGACGGTTACGAGACCATCATGGTCAACTGCAACCCGGAAACCGTCTCCACCGATTACGACACCTCCGACCGTCTGTACTTCGAGCCGCTGACCCTGGAAGACGTGCTGGAAGTGGTTCGCGTCGAGAAGCCAAAAGGCGTGATCGTCCACTACGGCGGCCAGACTCCGCTGAAACTGGCGCGTGCCCTGGAAGAGGCCGGTGTACCGATCATCGGTACCAGCCCTGACGCCATTGATCGTGCTGAAGACCGTGAGCGTTTCCAGCAGATGGTTCAGCGCCTGAACCTGCTGCAGCCGCCAAACGCCACCGTGCGCAGCGAAGACGAAGCGATTCGTGCTGCCGGTGTTATCGGTTACCCGCTGGTGGTGCGTCCGTCCTACGTGCTGGGCGGCCGTGCGATGGAAATCGTCTACGAACTGGACGAGCTCAAGCGCTACCTGCGTGAAGCGGTGCAGGTGTCCAACGACAGCCCGGTACTGCTCGACCACTTCCTCAACTGCGCCATCGAGATGGACGTGGATGCGGTCTGCGACGGCAAGGACGTGGTGATCGGCGCGATCATGCAGCACATCGAACAAGCCGGTGTTCACTCCGGTGACTCGGCTTGCTCGCTGCCGCCGTACTCGCTGCCAGCCCATGTTCAGGACGAAGTCCGCGAGCAGGTCAAGAAAATGGCCCTGGAGCTGGGTGTTGTCGGCCTGATGAACGTCCAGCTGGCGCTGCAGGGCGACAAGATCTACGTGATCGAGGTCAACCCGCGCGCTTCGCGTACCGTGCCTTTCGTCTCCAAGTGCATCGGCACTTCGCTGGCGATGATTGCCGCGCGCGTCATGGCGGGCAAATCGCTGAAAGAAATCGGTTTCACCAAGGAAATCATTCCTAACTTCTACAGCGTCAAAGAAGCGGTGTTCCCGTTTGCCAAGTTCCCGGGTGTTGACCCGATCCTCGGCCCAGAGATGAAATCCACCGGTGAGGTCATGGGTGTCGGCGACAGCTTCGGTGAAGCGTTCGCCAAGGCCCAGATGGGTGCCAGCGAAGTGCTGCCGACCGGCGGTACTGCGTTCATCAGCGTGCGTGACGACGACAAGCCACAAGTGGCCGGTGTTGCTCGTGACCTGATCGCCCTGGGCTTCGAAGTGGTTGCCACCGTCGGTACCGCCAAGGTGATCGAAGCGGCTGGCCTGAAAGTGCGTCGCGTGAACAAGGTGACCGAAGGTCGTCCGCACGTGGTCGACATGATCAAGAACGACGAAGTGTCGCTGATCATCAACACCACCGAAGGCCGCCAGTCGATCGCCGACTCCTACTCGATTCGTCGCAATGCGTTGCAGCACAAGATTTACTGCACCACCACCATTGCGGCCGGTGAAGCCATCTGCGAAGCGCTGAAGTTTGGTCCGGAAAAGACCGTTCGCCGTTTGCAGGATCTGCATGCAGGACTCAAAGCATGAGCATTACCAAGTACCCGATGACCGTCCGGGGCGCTCGCGCCCTGGAGGAAGAGCACCTTTTCCTGAGCAAGACCGAACGTCCGCGCCTGAGTCAAGCCATTGGTGAGGCTCGCGAGCTGGGCGATCTCAAGGAAAACGCCGAGTACCACGCTGCCCGTGAAGAGCAGGGTATGGTCGAGGCGCGTATTCGCGATATCGAAGGCCGTCTGCAGAACTCGGTGGTGATCGACGTCACCACCATCGCCCACACCGGCAAGGTTATTTTCGGCACCACCGTGGACCTGGAAAACACTGAGACCGGCGAGCAGGTGACTTACCAGATCGTTGGTGAGGACGAAGCGGACGTCAAGCAAGGCAAACTCTCGGTCGGTGCTCCGATCGCTCGCGCCATCATTGGCAAGGAAGAGGGTGATACCGTGGTGATCAAGACGCCAAGCGGTACGGTCGAGTACGAGATTGTCGAAGTCAAACACATCTGACCGTCGCCGGGGCTTTGCTGCCGCCCCGGCAATCTGGCAACTGGCCCAGGTGTTCTGGGTTGGGGGCCTGTGGATGCTGCATTTCGGTCTGCTGCCGGCGTTGGGGCAGATTGGCCTGGCGCCGCTGCTGATCGAAGACATTGGCAGCCTGATGGCATCGTTGCTGGTGGCGTTTGCGGCGTTTTGCGCAGGCGTGCAGGCACTGGTGCTGATTCAGGCGCAGGGCCTGGCCAGCCTGTGGCGGGACATGCGGGGGCAGTTGTTGTCGATGGCAATGCTGGCGTGCGTGGCGTATTTCGCCTTGCGCGTGGGCATGCCGGGGGAATTGCGCTGGCAGCTGTTCTGCTACCTGGTATTGGGTCTTGCCGGCTTGCTGCTGGTCATGCAGCCGGTGCCGGGCAGGGCGCGCAGGGCGCGCCACTGACCGCGGCGAACATCACTTGTAGCGATGAATGTTCGACAGTTGCTTGTTCGGCTGTGGGTTGCGGCGATAGATCAGCGCCTTTTTGCCGATGGTCTGTACCAGTTCGGCGCGACCGGCTTTGCACAGTGCGGCGATAGCGGCGGCACGTTCTTCCCGATCTTCCGAACGAATCTCGACCTTGATCAGTTCGTGATCGGCCAGAGCGCGTTCGAGTTCGGCGATAACGCCCTCAGTCAGCCCATTGCCTGCCACAATCAGAACTGGTTTCAGATCGTGGCCAATGGATTTGTACTGTTTCTTCTGCTCGTTATTGAGCGGCATAATCTGACCCTTGTGTCTGATTCTGTAAAAATGGCGGCCATTTTACCCGAGGGCCCGTGGATCCGCCCAGTTAATCACGACCCTAATCATCGAGGTGCCCAGTGGCGCGTTCCAAGACAAGCCTTGGCTGGCTGAAAGAACACTTCAACGATCCTTACGTCAAAAAGGCGCAAAAGGATGGTTATCGCTCGCGAGCGAGCTACAAATTGCTGGAAATTCAGGAAAAGTACCGGATTATCCGCCCTGGTATGAGCGTAGTCGATCTCGGTGCGGCGCCGGGTGGCTGGTCGCAGGTGACCAGTCGTCTGATTGGCGGTCAGGGCCGTCTGATCGCCTCGGACATCCTGGAAATGGACAGTATTCCGGACGTTACCTTTGTTCAAGGCGACTTCACCCAGGACGAAGTGCTGGAGCAGATCCTTGCGGCGGTCGGTAATTCACACGTAGACCTTGTGATTTCCGATATGGCCCCCAATATGAGTGGTACGCCCGCTGTGGATATCCCCAAGTCCATGTTCCTGTGTGAACTGGCCCTTGATCTGGCGAGCCGAGTACTCAAGCCGGGTGGGGATTTCCTGATCAAGATTTTCCAGGGCGAAGGGTTTGACGTCTATCTGAAGGACGCTCGTCAGAAATTCGACAAGGTTCAGATGATCAAGCCTGATTCTTCGCGGGATCGCTCCCGCGAGCAGTACTTGCTGGCGAGGGGTTATCGCGGCGAGTAAGGCTTCAGGCCGGTGGCTTTCAGGGTGTCCGATAGTTTTTTCCAATCGACTGTCCTGCCTGACCTGGATGAACATCGTGTAGTCTAGGTTTCACAAAGGGTTACAGACGGCGCCTGCAGATGTGTAGGTTATGTAGTAAGTTAGGCCGGTGAATATCATGCGAGGCACGGCTGCGCCGTCAGCCGGCTTCAGAGGGTAGCTAATTGAACGATATGGCAAAGAACTTGATCCTGTGGTTGATCATCGCGGCTGTCCTGGTGACAGTGATGAACAACTTCTCCAGCCCGAATGAGCCACAGACCCTCAACTATTCCGACTTCATTCAGCAGGTCAAGGATGGCAAGGTCGAGCGCGTAGCGGTCGATGGCTATGTCATCACCGGCAAGCGGACCGATGGCGACAGCTTCAAGACCATCCGTCCGGCCATCCAGGACAACGGCCTGATCGGTGATCTGGTCGACAACCACGTCGTGGTTGAAGGCAAGCAGCCTGAGCAACAGTCCATCTGGACCCAGCTGCTGGTCGCCAGCTTCCCGATCCTGGTCATCATTGCCGTATTCATGTTCTTCATGCGCCAGATGCAAGGTGGTGCGGGCGGCAAGGGCGGGCCGATGAGTTTCGGCAAGAGCAAGGCGCGTCTGCTATCCGAAGACCAGGTCAAGACCACGCTGGCCGATGTCGCAGGTTGCGACGAAGCCAAGGAAGAGGTTGGCGAGCTGGTAGAGTTCCTGCGCGATCCAGGCAAGTTCCAGCGCCTGGGCGGCCGTATCCCTCGTGGTGTGCTGATGGTCGGCCCACCGGGTACCGGTAAAACCCTGCTGGCCAAGGCCATTGCTGGTGAAGCCAAGGTACCGTTCTTCACCATCTCCGGTTCCGACTTCGTCGAAATGTTCGTCGGTGTGGGCGCCAGCCGTGTTCGCGACATGTTTGAACAGGCCAAGAAACACGCACCGTGCATCATCTTCATCGACGAAATCGATGCCGTTGGTCGCCATCGTGGTGCCGGTATGGGTGGCGGTCACGACGAGCGCGAGCAGACCCTCAACCAGTTGCTGGTGGAGATGGATGGCTTCGAGATGAATGACGGTATCATCGTCATCGCTGCGACCAACCGTCCTGATGTGCTCGACCCGGCGCTGTTGCGTCCTGGCCGCTTCGACCGTCAGGTTGTGGTTGGCTTGCCGGACATTCGCGGTCGTGAGCAGATACTCAAAGTACACATGCGCAAAGTGCCCGTCGGCGACAACGTCAACCCTGCGGTTATCGCCCGCGGTACGCCTGGTTTCTCCGGCGCCGACCTTGCCAACCTGGTCAACGAAGCCTCGCTGTTCGCTGCTCGAGGTGGTAAGCGCGTCGTCGAAATGAAAGAGTTCGAGCTGGCCAAAGACAAGATCATGATGGGTGCCGAGCGCAAAACCATGGTCATGTCCGAGAAAGAGAAGCGCAATACTGCTTATCACGAAGCGGGTCATGCCATCGTTGGTCGTGTTGTGCCTGAGCATGATCCGGTCTACAAGGTGTCGATCATTCCGCGTGGTCGCGCCCTGGGTGTCACCATGTTCCTTCCTGAGGAAGACCGTTATAGCCTGTCCAAGCGTGCGCTGATCAGCCAGATCTGCTCGCTGTACGGCGGCCGTATCGCCGAGGAAATGACCCTTGGCTTCGACGGTGTGACTACCGGTGCTTCCAACGACATCATGCGTGCCAGCCAGATTGCCCGGAACATGGTCACCAAGTGGGGCCTGTCGGAAAAACTCGGGCCGCTGATGTATGCCGAAGAAGAAGGTGAAGTGTTCCTGGGTCGCAGCGCCGGTTCTCAGCACGCCAGCGTCTCGGGCGAAACGGCCAAGCTGATCGACTCCGAGGTGCGCAGCATCATCGATCAGTGCTACGCCACCGCCAAGCAGATCCTTACGGAAAACCGCGACAAGCTCGACGCCATGGCTGATGCGTTGATGAAGTACGAGACCATTGATGCCGAGCAGATCGACGACATCATGGCGGGTCGTACTCCGCGCGAGCCGCGTGACTGGGAAGATGGTTCGGGTACGCCTGCACAGCAGAGTGATCGCCCTGAATCGCCGATTGGCGGGCCGGCCGCGCAAATCTAAGGGCTCTTATGACGTCACAGCAGTACCCAACCCGGTTGCCTTGCGGCAACCGGGTTCTTGATTTGTCCCGTACCCATGTCATGGGTATCCTCAATATCACTCCCGATTCCTTCTCCGATGGCGGTCGTTTCACCCAGCGTGATGCGGCATTGCGTCATGCCGAGGCGATGGTGGCTGCCGGCGCGACCCTGGTCGATGTCGGTGGCGAGTCCACTCGCCCTGGTGCTCGAGCGGTGTCTGCGCTTGAAGAGCTGGAGCGCGTTGCGCCGATCGTCGAAGCTATCAATCGTGAGCTCGATGTGATCATCTCGGTTGATACCTCGACGCCAGCGGTCATCCGCGAGTCGGCCAGGCTCGGTGCCGGGCTGATCAATGATGTGCGCTCGCTCAGTCGTGACGGCGCTCTGGACGCCGCCGCAGCCACCGGTTTGCCGGTGTGTCTGATGCATATGCGCGGCGAGCCGGGCGACATGCAGGACAACCCCTATTATCAGGATGTCACCGCCGAGGTAGCGAGCTATCTTGAACAGCGGATCAGGGCTTGTGCAGCAGTCGGTATCGAGGCCGGGCGGATTATCCTCGATCCGGGTTTCGGCTTTGCCAAGACGCTGGAGCACAATCTTAGCCTGTTCAAACACATGGAAGCGCTGTATCGGCTGGGGCGTCCCTTGCTGGTGGGTGTTTCGCGTAAGAGCATGATCGGCCTGGCCCTTGGGCGTCCGGTCGGAGAGCGGCTCTATGGCAGCCTTGCCCTGGCTGCACTGGCGATGACCAAGGGGGCGAGCATCCTGCGTGTTCACGATGTCGCCGAAACCGCCGATGTAGTGCGGATGATTGCAGCGGTTCAAGCCGCCGAATAAGCGTGATGGAGCATCTATGAGCAGAAAATATTTTGGTACCGACGGTATTCGTGGCCGTGTCGGTGAGTACCCCATCACCCCTGACTTCATGTTAAAGCTCGGCTGGGCGGCAGGCATGGCCTTTCGCAAGCAAGGTGCCTGCCGGGTTCTGGTTGGCAAGGACACGCGTATTTCTGGCTACATGTTCGAGTCGGCCCTGGAGGCCGGCTTGTCCGCCGCAGGCGCAGATGTGCTGCTGCTCGGGCCAATGCCTACCCCCGCCATTGCCTACCTGACCCGAACTTTTCATGCCGAGGCAGGTATTGTTATCAGTGCCTCGCACAATCCGCATGACGACAACGGCATCAAGTTTTTCTCCGGTCAGGGCACCAAGTTGCCCGACGAAGTCGAGTTGATGATCGAAGAGTTGCTTGATCAGCCTATGACGGTTGTCGAGTCGAGCAAGCTGGGCAAGGTGTCGCGAATCAATGACGCTGCCGGGCGCTATATCGAATTTTGCAAGAGCAGCGTGCCGACCAGTACCGATTTTGCCGGCCTCAAACTGGTGATCGATTGCGCTCATGGTGCGACCTACAAGGTGGCGCCAAGCGTGTTTCGCGAGCTCGGTGCCGAAGTTACGGTGCTCTCGGCGCAGCCGGACGGCCTGAATATCAACGAAAACTGCGGTTCAACCCATATCGAGTCGCTGCAGGCGGCGGTGCTGGTCGGTCATGCCGACCTGGGTATTGCCTTTGACGGCGACGGTGACAGGGTGCTGATGGTCGACCATACCGGTGCGATCGTAGATGGTGACGAACTGCTGTTCATCATCGCCCGAGACCTGCATGAGCGTGACAAATTGCAGGGCGGGGTCGTTGGTACGCTGATGAGTAACCTCGGTCTGGAGCTGGCACTCAAGGATCTCGACATTCCGTTTGTGCGCGCCAAGGTCGGAGACCGTTACGTAATGGCTGAGCTGCTCGAGCGCGATTGGGTCATCGGTGGTGAGAACTCCGGCCATGTGGTGTGCTGCAACCATACCACCACAGGGGACGCAATCATCGCAGCGCTGCAGGTGCTGATGGCGCTCAAGCGACGTGGCGAAACCCTGGCTCAGGCTCGCCAGGCCCTGCGCAAATGCCCGCAGGTGTTGATCAATGTGCGCTTTGGCGCCAGCAAGGTCGACCCTTTGGCGCATCCGGCAGTCAAGGAGGCCTCTGCCCGGGTAACCGAGGAAATGGCCGGGCGTGGTCGTGTGTTGTTGCGCAAGTCCGGAACAGAGCCATTGGTGCGAGTAATGGTCGAAGGCGATGACGAAAGTCAGGTTCGCGCCCACGCCGAAGCCCTGGCAAAACTGGTAAGTGAAGTTTGCGTTTGAAATACGCTTGCCAGCAGTGATCGGGTTGGGTAACATCTGCGCCCACTTTGACCGACGAGGTACAGCATGCGTCGCCCTATGGTAGCTGGTAACTGGAAGATGCACGGTACCCGCGCCAGCGTCGCTGAGCTGATCAAGGACTTGAGTAGTCAGGCCTTGCCGAGCGGTGTTGAGGTCGCGGTGTTTCCTTCCTCGCTGTACATCAATCAGGTGATTGATGGGTTGCAGGGTAAGTCGATCGCCGTTGGCGCTCAGAATTCTGCGGTACAGCCTGAGCAAGGCGCGCTGACCGGTGAAGTTGCACCGAGCCAGCTGGCTGAGGCAGGTTGCGAGCTGGTACTGATTGGGCACTCCGAGCGCCGCCAGATCATTGGCGAGAACGACGAAGTCCTCAATCGCAAGTTCGCTGCGGCACAGGCTTGTGGTTTGAAGCCAGTGCTCTGTGTAGGGGAAACCCTCGAAGAGCGCGAAGCGGGTAAAACGCTTGAGATTGTCGGGCGTCAGCTGGACAGCGTCATCGAAGCGTTCGGTGTTGATGTCTTCGCCAGTGCGGTGATTGCTTATGAGCCTGTATGGGCCATCGGTACAGGGCTGACAGCCTCGCCACAGCAGGCTCAGGATGTGCATAAGGCCATTCGCGAGCAGCTTGCGGCAAAGAACCCGGAAGTCGCGAAGAATGTGCGGCTTCTATACGGCGGCAGCGTGAAGGCGGCCAATGCGGCTGAACTGTTCGGCATGCCGGATATCGATGGGGGCCTGATTGGTGGGGCTTCTCTGAACGCAGACGAATTCGGTGCAATTTGTCGCGCCGCAGGAAACTGAAAAATGCTGGAAACAGTGATCGTTGTTTTGCATCTGTTGGGCGCACTGGGTTTGGTAGTGCTGGTGTTGCTGCAACAGGGTAAAGGTGCGGAAGCGGGTGCATCTTTCGGCGCAGGTGCTTCAAATACTGTGTTCGGAAGCCAAGGTTCTGCTACCTTTCTGAGTAAGTTTACTGCTATACTAGCTGCCTCTTTCTTCTTAACTGCTCTTGGGTTAGGATACTTTGCTAAAGAGAAAGCTCATGAGCTGACTCAGGTAGGGTTGCCAGATCCAGCGGTACTTGAAGTGAAGCAGCAAAAACCGGCAACAGATGATGTACCGGTGCTCCAGGAGCAGAAGAGCGAAGCCACTAACACTGGCGATGTTCCTCCCGCTAAAGAGCAGAAGTAACGGGTTTCAAAGTAGTATTGCCGAGGTGGTGGAATTGGTAGACACGCAACCTTGAGGTGGTTGTGCCCATAGGGTGTAGGGGTTCGAGTCCCCTTCTCGGTACCAATTGAAACAAGACAGCCCGCTACAGCGGGCTTTCTTGTAGGTGGAGGTTAGATTGACCCTAACAGGGTTCGGTCGTATACTTTCGCCCCAGCTTTGTCGCGGGGTGGAGCAGTCTGGTAGCTCGTCGGGCTCATAACCCGAAGGTCGTTGGTTCAAATCCAGCCCCCGCAACCAGTTTCAGCGGAGCCCCTTTTGCAGGGGCTTTTTCTTGGCTGAACAGTCATAACGCCGGTATTCAACGGCGTATCAGGGATGGGCGCTTTGCCCATTTTTTATTTGCATAGCATGCACGAGGGGGTTCAGGTGTCGAGCAAGCTAGAACAGTTGCAGGCCTTGTTGGCCCCGGTGGTCGAGGCTCTTGGCTATCAATGCTGGGGGATCGAATTCATCTCTCAAGGCAAACATTCGGTCCTGCGTATCTATATTGATAAAGAAGATGGCGTACTGGTTGATGACTGCGCAAAAGTCAGTCACCAGGCTAGCGCGATCCTCGATGTCGAAGATCCGATCAGTTCCGAATACACCCTTGAAGTGTCCTCTCCTGGCATGGATCGCCCACTGTTCACCTTGGAACAGTTTGCTTCGCATGCCGGCGAACAAGTGAAGATCAAGCTGCGTACGCCCTTTGAAGGTCGTCGTAACTTTCAGGGCCTTCTCCGTGGCGTGGAGGATCAGGACGTGGTTGTTCAGGTAGACAACAACGAATTCCTGTTGCCGATCGATTCGATCGACAAGGCCAACATTATTCCCAGTTTTGACTGAGACGTGCCGGATCCCGCGGACTGCGCGGATCCAATGGCTTGCGAAGGGCGAGGCGTACGATGAGCAAAGAAGTACTGCTGGTTGTTGAGTCGGTATCCAACGAAAAGGGCGTACCGGCCAGCGTAATTTTTGAAGCGCTGGAAGTGGCTCTGGCCACTGCAACCAAAAAACGTTTTGACGACGAAGTTGACCTGCGTGTGGAAATCAATCGCCACACCGGTAGCTACGAAACTTTCCGTCGCTGGACTGTCGTCGAAGAAAAGGATCTGGACGATCCGGCGATCGAAGTGTGGCCGGCGAAAATTCAGGACACTCATCCTGAAGCGAAGGTCGGTGACGTGATCGAAGAAAAGATCGAGTCGATCGAGTTCGGTCGTATTGCCGCCCAGACCGCCAAGCAAGTCATCGTCCAGAAGGTCCGTGAAGCCGAGCGCGCTCAGGTGGTAGATGCCTACCGCGAGCGTCTGGGCGAGATCATCTCCGGTACCGTCAAGAAGGTTACCCGTGACAACGTCATCGTCGACCTGGGCAACAACGCCGAAGCGTTGCTGGCCCGTGAAGACATCATCTCTCGCGAGACTTTCCGTGTCGGTGTGCGCTTGCGCGCCCTGCTCAAGGAAATCCGCACCGAGAACCGCGGCCCACAGTTGATCCTGTCGCGTACCGCGCCACAGATGCTGATCGAACTGTTCCGCATCGAAGTGCCGGAAATCGCCGAGGGCCTGATCGAAGTCATGGCCGCGTCCCGTGATCCGGGCTCGCGTGCCAAAATCGCCGTACGCTCCAAGGACAAGCGCATTGACCCGCAAGGTGCCTGCATTGGCATGCGCGGTTCGCGTGTCCAGGCGGTGTCCGGTGAACTGGGCGGCGAACGTGTCGACATCGTCCTGTGGGACGACAACCCGGCACAGTTCGTCATCAACGCAATGTCGCCGGCTGAAGTCGCGGCGATTATCGTCGATGAAGATGCCCACGCCATGGACATCGCTGTGGGTGCCGACAATCTGGCCCAGGCGATTGGCCGTGGTGGCCAGAACGTGCGTCTTGCCAGCCAGTTGACCGGCTGGACCCTGAACGTGATGACCGAATCGGACATCCAGGCCAAGCAGCAAGCTGAAACCGGTGACATCCTGCGCAACTTCATCGACGAGCTGGAAGTCGACGAAGAACTGGCACAGGTGCTGGTCGATGAAGGCTTCACCAGCCTGGAAGAGATTGCCTACGTACCGTTGGAAGAAATGCTCAACATCGACGGCTTTGACGAAGACATCGTCAATGAGCTTCGTGCTCGTGCCAAGGATCGTTTGTTGACCAAAGCCATCGCTACTGAGGAAAAGCTGGCAGACGCCCATCCGGCCGAAGACCTGCTCTCGCTTGAGGGTATGGACAAGGATTTGGCGATGGAACTGGCGGTGCGCGGCGTAGTTACCCGCGAAGACCTGGCCGAGCAGTCGATTGACGACCTGCTCGACATCGACGGCATCGACCAAGAGCGTGCCGGCAAGTTGATCATGGCCGCCCGAGCCCACTGGTTCGAGTAATTAGGCGCGGCCTGAGGAGAGAAGTGCATGACGCAAGTCACGGTGAAAGAATTGGCCCAAGAGGTCGCTGCACCGGTAGAGCGCCTGCTGCAGCAGATGCGTGAGGCAGGTCTGCCGCACACCGACGCCGGTCAGGTAGTGACCGATAATGAGAAGCAGGCTCTGCTGGCTCATTTGAAGAGCAGCCACAAGGCGAAGGTGGAAGAGCCGCGCAAGATAACCTTGCAGCGCAAGACCACCAGCACCCTGCGTGTTGCCGGTAGCAAGAGCATCAGCGTAGAAGTACGCAAGAAGAAAGTATTCGTTCAGCGCAGCCCGGAAGAAATCCAGGCCGAGCAGAAGCGCGAGCTGGAAGAGCGCCGCGCAGCCGAAAACGCTGCCCGTGAGAAGGCCAACACCGAAGCACGTCAGCGTGCCGAGGAAGAAGCCCGTCGCCAGCCAGCTGCAGCACCTGCCGCCGCTGCCCCGGTTGCCCCGGCTCCGGCCCCGGTGATCGAGTCTGCCGACGCCGCTCCGGCACCGGTTGCCGAGCGCAAGAAAGATGACGTGCGTCGCAACGACAAGTCGCGTGACGACGATCGTCGTGGCGGTGAGCGTCGTAACGAAGCGCCACGCGTTTCGGTCAAGGTCAAGGAAAAGGAAAAGGCGCCAACCCCGCGTGCCGCTCCGCGTACCACCGACGAAGAAAGCGATGGCTTCCGTCGTGGTGGCCGTGGCAAGGGCAAGCCGAAGAAGCGCAATGCCCATGGTTTCCAGAGCCCGACCGGTCCGGTTATCCGTGACGTGCAGATCGGCGAGACCATCACGGTTTCCGACCTGGCCAACCAGATGTCCGTCAAGGGCGCTGAAGTGGTCAAGTTCATGTTCAAGCTGGGCACTCCGGTGACCATCAACCAAGTGCTCGATCAGGAGACCGCTCAGCTGGTCGCCGAAGAGCTGGGCCACAAGGTCACTCTGATCAGCGACACTGCCCTGGAAGACTCCCTGGCCGAATCGTTGAAGTTTGAAGGCGAGACCGAGACCCGTGCGCCGGTCGTGACCGTAATGGGCCACGTTGACCACGGTAAGACCTCGCTGCTCGACTACATCCGTCGTGCCAAGGTAGCTGCTGGCGAAGCCGGTGGTATCACCCAGCACATCGGTGCCTACCACGTGGAAACCGACCGCGGTATGGTCACCTTCCTCGATACTCCTGGTCACGCTGCGTTTACCGCCATGCGTGCCCGTGGTGCCAAGGCTACCGACATCGTGATCCTGGTGGTCGCGGCGGACGACGGTGTGATGCCGCAAACCCGTGAAGCCGTTCAGCATGCCAAGGCTGCTGGCGTTCCACTGGTTGTTGCAGTGAACAAGATCGACAAGCCGGGTGCCGACCTCGATCGCATCCGTAACGAGCTGTCCGTCGAAGGCGTTACCTCCGAGGATTGGGGTGGTGACACGCCGTTCGTCAAGGTTTCCGCGAAGATGGGTACCGGTGTCGACGAACTGCTTGAAGCCGTTCTGCTGCAAGCCGAGATCCTCGAGCTCAAGGCCACGCCATCGGCCCCGGGTCGTGGTGTTGTCGTCGAGTCGCGTCTGGACAAGGGCCGCGGCCCTGTGGCTACCGTACTGGTTCAGGACGGTACCCTGCGTCAGGGCGATATGGTCCTGTGCGGTTCTAACTACGGCCGAGTACGGGCCATGCTTGACGAAAACGGCAAGCCTGTTAAAGAAGCCGGTCCGGCTATCCCGGTCGAGATCCTCGGCCTGGACGGTACCCCGGACGCTGGCGACGAGCTGTCGGTAGTGGCTGACGAGAAGAAAGCCCGTGAAGTCGCGCTGTTCCGTCAAGGCAAGTTCCGCGAAGTCAAACTGGCTCGCGCACATGCCGGCAAGCTCGAAAACATCTTCGAGAACATGGGCCAGGAAGAGAAGAAGACCCTCAACATCGTCCTCAAGTCCGATGTTCGTGGTTCTCTCGAGGCCCTGCAGGGCTCCCTGAGCGGCCTGGGCAACGACGAAGTACAGGTTCGTGTTATCGGCGGCGGTGTCGGTGGTATCACCGAGAGCGACGCCAACCTGGCCCTGGCTTCCAATGCAGTACTGTTCGGCTTCAACGTGCGTGCCGATGCCGGTGCGCGCAAGATCGTCGAGCAGGAAGGTCTGGATATGCGTTACTACAACGTGATCTACGACATCATTGAAGACGTCAAGAAAGCCCTGACCGGTATGCTCGGCAGCGATGTTCGCGAGAACATCCTGGGTATCGCCGAAGTGCGTGATGTGTTCCGTTCGCCGAAGTTCGGCGCCATTGCTGGCTGTATGGTCACCGAGGGTGTGGTTTACCGCAACCGTCCGATTCGCGTTCTGCGCGAAGACGTGGTGATCTTCGAAGGCGAGCTGGAATCGCTGCGTCGCTTCAAGGACGATGCGTCCGAAGTACGTGCCGGCATGGAATGCGGTATCGGCGTGAAGAGCTACAACGACGTCAAAGTCGGCGACAAGATCGAAGTCTTCGAGAAAGTCCAAGTGGCTCGTACGCTCTAAGCATCGAGCATGGGAGGCGCGAAACGCCCGTCGCAAGGCGGTCGCCAGCGCCTCTGAACGCAACGCCCGGTCAGGCTCAAGCCTGGTCGGGCGTTTGCCGCTTTAGTTACAGGTAGCAAAAATGGCCAAAGAATATAGCCGTACCCAACGCATTGGCGATCAGATGCAGCGCGAGCTCGCGCAGCTGATTCGTCGCGAAGTCAAAGATCCACGCGTGGGCCTTGTGACCATCACTGCCGTCGACGTCAGCCGCGATGTTGGCCACGCCAAGGTGTATATCACCGTGATGGGGCAGGACAGCGCTGAAGACATCAAGCAAAGCCTTAAAGTGCTCAATAGCGCCGCAGGTTTCCTGCGCATGCAATTGGGCAAGGAAATGAAACTGCGCAGTGTGCCGCAGCTGCATTTCCACTACGACGAAAGCGTGACGCGTGGCGCCCATCTGTCGGCGCTGATCGAGCGTGCTGTTGCCGAAGACAGCCAGCATCAGGCCGCTGATACCGCGGACACCAAGGAGTAAGCGGTGGCCCAGGTCAAACGTATTCGCCGTAACGTCAGTGGCATCATCCTGCTCGACAAACCGTTGGGGTTTACCTCCAACGCTGCTCTGCAGAAGGTTCGCTGGCTGCTCAATGCCGAGAAGGCCGGTCATACTGGCAGTCTCGACCCGTTGGCCAGTGGCGTGCTGCCGCTGTGCTTCGGTGAGGCCACCAAGTTTTCCCAGTATCTGCTCGATTCCGACAAAGGTTACGAGACGGTCATGCAGCTGGGGCAGACCACCACCACCGGCGATGCCGAAGGTGAAGTGCTGAAAACCCGCGAAGTGACCGTTGGTCGTGCCGATGTTGAAGCCGTCCTGCCACAATTTCGTGGTGAAATCAGTCAGATACCGCCGATGTACTCGGCCCTCAAGCGTGACGGGCAGCCGCTGTACAAGCTCGCCCGTGCAGGTGAAGTAGTGGAGCGCGAGGCGCGTTCTGTTACTATTAACCGCTTGGAGTTGCTCGAGTGCGAAGGCACCCGTGTTCGGCTGTCAGTCGGCTGCAGCAAAGGCACCTACATCCGCACCCTGGTCGAAGATATCGGCGAGATGCTTGGCTGTGGCGCCTATGTTGCCGAACTGCGTCGCACGCACGCCGGGCCCTTTGAACTGGCGCAGACGGTGACCCTCGAAGAACTCGAAGCGGTTCACGCCGAAGGTGGCAACGAAGCGGTTGATCGCTTCCTGATGCCTTCGGACAGCGGCCTGCAAGACTGGCCTCTGCTGCAATTCTCCGAGCATAGCGCTTTCTACTGGCTGCATGGTCAGCCGGTCAGAGCCCCCGACGCGCCGAAGTTCGGCATGGTCCGGGTACAGGATCACAACGGTCGTTTCATCGGTATCGGTGAAGTGAGCGAAGACGGGCGCATCGCGCCACGTCGACTGATTCGGTCGGAATGATCGAAACCTTCAGTGTCAGGTGAAAGCCTGGCACTGGTGGCAAAGAGGATGGCTGTTAATAGGCACGGTTACGCCTCACTTTTAAATACAGGGATTTGTCCCTGGCCTATTGGAAACCGTTTGTTCGGTTTCCCTTGATTTGGAGAAGCCAGATGGCACTCAGCGTTGAAGAAAAAGCAAAGATCGTTGGCGAATACCAGCAAGCCGCCGGTGACACCGGTAGCCCAGAAGTGCAAGTTGCACTGCTGACCGCCAACATCAACAAGCTGCAAGGCCACTTCAAGGCCAACGGCAAAGACCACCACTCCCGTCGTGGTCTGATCCGCATGGTTAACCAGCGTCGTAAGCTGCTGGACTACCTGAAGGGCAAAGACACCACTCGTTACAGCGCCCTGATCGGTCGTCTGGGTCTGCGTCGCTAATAGCGGCCTGACCAGTGGTGTGCACGGCGTGTTGCATTCTTCGCTCCCGATGCCTGGCATCGGGAGCGATGAGCACGCCGCGCGTATCTATGAGGTTGGCTGTCTGTCTCGTCTGAGCGGTTTTCCGCAAGGGCAGGGCAGGCTCCCAACCTCTAGTTTTATCTGGACTGCGCTCAGGGCCGATTCCCTGTGCTGCCCAAGAATTCGCAAGAACCCGTTCCCCCAGAGCCACTGAAGAAGGTAGGAAACCGTGAACCCGGTAATCAAGAAATTCCAGTTCGGTCAATCGACCGTTACCCTCGAGACGGGCCGTATTGCTCGTCAAGCGTCCGGCGCCGTATTGGTCACCGTCGACAACGATGTCACCGTACTGGTGACCGTGGTCGGTGCCAAACAGGCCGATCCAGGCAAAGGCTTCTTCCCCCTGTCCGTTCACTATCAGGAAAAGACCTACGCCGCCGGCAAGATCCCTGGTGGTTTCTTCAAGCGTGAAGGCCGTCCTTCCGAGAAAGAAACCCTGACCTCGCGTCTGATCGACCGTCCGATCCGTCCGCTGTTCCCAGAAGGCTTCATGAACGAAGTGCAGGTTGTCTGCACCGTCGTTTCCACCAGCAAGAAGACCGATCCGGACATCGCTGCGATGATCGGTACCTCGGCTGCGCTGGCAATCTCCGGCATTCCATTCGAAGGCCCGATCGGTGCCGCGCGCGTTGCTTTCCATGAAAGCACCGGCTACCTGCTGAACCCGACCTACGAGCAACTGGCCGCCTCGAGCCTGGACATGGTCGTTGCCGGCACTTCCGACGCCGTGCTGATGGTTGAATCGGAAGCCAAAGAGCTGACCGAAGACCAGATGCTGGGCGCCGTACTGTTCGCCCACGACGAATTCCAGGCTGTTATCCAGGCTGTCAAAGAGCTGGCCGCCGAAGCTGCCAAGCCTACTTGGGACTGGACTGCCAAGGCTGAGAACACTTCCCTGCTGAGCGCCATTCGCGCTGAACTGGGCGAAGCGGTTTCCCAGGCTTACACCATCACCGTCAAGGCCGACCGTTACGCTCGCCTGGGCGAACTGCGCGATCAGGCGATTGCCAGGTTCTCCGGTGAAGAAGGTCAGCCATCGGCCGGCGAAGTCAAAGAGATCTTCGGCGAAATCGAATACCGCACCGTTCGCGAAAACATCGTTAACGGCAAGCCACGTATCGACGGCCGCGACACCAAGACCGTACGTCCGCTGAACATCGAAGTCGGTGTTCTGCCGAAAACTCACGGTTCGGCCCTGTTCACCCGTGGCGAAACTCAGGCCCTGGTCGTTGCGACCCTGGGTACTGCCCGTGACGCCCAGCTGCTGGACACCCTCGAAGGCGAGAAGAAAGACCCCTTCATGCTGCACTACAACTTCCCGCCGTTCTCGGTGGGCGAGTGTGGTCGCATGGGCGGTGCTGGCCGTCGTGAAATCGGTCACGGTCGTCTGGCCCGTCGTTCGGTCCAGGCCATGCTGCCTGCCGCTGACGTGTTCCCGTACACCATCCGCGTGGTATCGGAAATCACCGAATCCAACGGTTCCAGCTCGATGGCTTCGGTCTGCGGTGCTTCCCTGGCTCTGATGGATGCCGGTGTACCGATGAAGGCGCCGGTTGCCGGTATCGCCATGGGCCTGGTTAAAGAAGGCGAGAAGTTTGCCGTTCTGACCGACATCCTCGGTGACGAAGACCACCTGGGCGACATGGACTTCAAAGTTGCTGGTACCGCCAAAGGTGTTACCGCGCTGCAGATGGACATCAAGATCAACGGCATCACCGAAGAGATCATGGAAATCGCCCTGGGCCAGGCCCTGGAAGCGCGCCTGAACATCCTCGGTCAGATGAACCAGATCATCGGTCAGTCGCGTAGCGAGCTGTCGGAAAATGCTCCGACCATGATCGCCATGAAGATCGACACCGACAAGATCCGTGACGTCATCGGTAAAGGCGGTGCGACCATCCGTGCCATCTGCGAAGAGACCAAGGCTTCGATCGATATCGAAGACGACGGCTCGATCAAGATCTTCGGTGAAACCAAAGACGCCGCTGAAGCTGCTCGTCAGCGCGTTCTGAGCATCACCGCGGAAGCCGAGATCGGCAAGATCTACGTCGGTAAGGTTGAGCGCATCGTCGACTTCGGTGCCTTCGTCAACATCCTGCCGGGTAAGGACGGTCTGGTTCACATCTCCATGCTGAGCGATGCTCGCGTCGAGAAAGTGACCGACATCCTCAAAGAAGGTCAGGAAGTTGAAGTACTGGTACTGGACGTCGACAACCGCGGCCGTATCAAGCTGTCGATCAAGGACGTTGCTGCTGCCAAGGCATCCGGCGTCTAAGAACGTAGCGTAAAAAGGAAGGACCCTCCGGGGTCCTTTTTTTATGCCTGCAGCTATGGCCTTGCGGACCTGCATCTTGCATGCAGAGTTTTACCGAGGCTTGCAAATTGCACGATTGCGGTTTTTCTGTTGTTAGCAAGTTGTTGATTTATAAGGAAATAATTAATTCAGAAAGCTGGCGCAGACCCTGCTACGGTAGTTATACACCTGCTGCCAGGACTGACGGCGCAGACTTTTCGAAAAACAGGAGTGTCTCGTATGAAGAAGTTCGCTATCGCTGCGGCTACTGCCACCACCCTGACGCTGACCCTGGCTAACGCGGCATTCGCCCAACAGCCTGCTCAGACGCCGCTGACCGTTGCTGCCGGTGAAATAGACAAAGCAACAGAAGCGACCACTGACACCTGGATCACCACCAAGGTCAAAGCTGACCTGATGACCGAGAAAGGCGTACCTGGCACTGACATCAAGGTCGAGACCAATAAAGGTGTGGTTTCCCTGTCTTCGGATGTCGCCTTGACTGCCTCACAGAAAGATATGGCCGTGGCGATCACCAGGAAAATCGAAGGTGTGAAGGCCGTTTCGGCTGATGGCTTGAAGACCGAGTAAGCATTTGTCCCGATGGGATGGTAATGCGTTTATCGCGGGGCAAGCCCGCTCCCACCGGAATCATCAAACCTGTGGGAGCAACTGTCTTCACCATGCTATTCGTCACCGCCATTCGGTACCGTCGCGTAGCATGGCGTTCAGCCTGATCAGCAGTATCCGCATGCAGGCAATGAGCGCGACTTTCGCGCTCTTGCC
>NZ_PVZN01000023.1 GCF_003024385.1 Pseudomonas sp. BBP2017 | reverse complement strand
CGATCTGATCAACCACTGCCAATTTAAAAGACAGCGAGTAATCACGCTGAGTACGCTTAACACCTTGCGCCATCTGGATCTCCGGAAATTCGGGATGGGAGGTGTAAACCATATTCAGGACGGGACACAGACAACAAAAAAGCAGCCCGAAGGCTGCTTTTTTCGCATGGCGGCCGCAGCCGCCGGTCAAACTGTCATCAGGACAGCTTTTCCTTGATGCGAGCGGCTTTACCGGACAGGTCGCGCAGGTAGTACAGCTTGGCTTTACGCACGTCACCACGACGTTTCACGGCCAGGCTGTCGATTTGCGGGCTGTAGGTCTGGAAAGTACGCTCTACACCAACACCGTTGGAGATCTTGCGAACAGTGAAAGCGCTGTTCAGACCACGGTTACGCTTGGCGATTACAACGCCTTCGAAAGCCTGCAGACGCGAACGATCGCCTTCCTTCACTTTCACCTGAACGACGATGGTGTCGCCCGGGGCAAAGGTCGGGATCTCTTTGGACATCTGCTCAGCTTCGATCTGCTGAATGATTTTGTTGGTCATGCTGTGCTCCTAAGGTAAATCGTCGGATCTACCATCGATACGTTAACTATCGTCCCGCTCTCGGAGATACTCCTCGAGCAGCTTCTTCTCTTCTCCAGAAAGTGAGCGACTTTCCAGAAGATCGGCGCGTCGTTCATAGGTCCGCCCAAGGGACTGCTGTAAACGCCATCGCCGGATGTGTGCATGGTTGCCACTAAGCAACACGTCGGGAACACGCTGATCCGCATACACCTCCGGTCGGGTGTAGTGCGGGCAATCAAGCAGACCATCGGTGAAGGAATCTTCCTCCGCCGAGTCCGCATGCCCTAAAGCTCCGGGCAGCAGTCGCGTAACCGCATCAATCAGGACCATCGCCGGTAGCTCGCCACCAGACAGGACATAGTCGCCAATCGACCACTCTTCATCGACATGAGCTTCAATAAAACGCTCGTCAATGCCTTCGTAACGACCGGCTATCAGAATCAACGATTCGTGCTTCGCCAGGTCTTTGACCGCCGACTGAGTCAGCTTGCGGCCTTGCGGGCTCAGGTAAATCACCTTCGCCGCCTCTCCGGTTGCCTGCCTGGCATGTACCAGGGCGTCTTCCAGAGGCTTGATCTTCATCACCATGCCCGGACCACCGCCAAACGGCCGATCATCCACCGTATGGTGACGATCTGTGGTGTAGTCCCGCGGATTCCAGCAGGTCAGTTGCAACAACCCCTGTTTTACCGCGCGGCTGGTAATGCCGTACTCACTGATGGCCGAGAACATCTCGGGAAACAACGTAATCACATCTACGCGCAGGCTGGCCATTGCTTAGAAGTCCGCGTCCCATTCCACCCTCATTTCGCCTGCAACCAGGTCAATCTTCAACACGCATTGCTCTGTGTAGGGCAACAGGCGTTCACGATCATCCAGGCTGCCCGCGCAGGGCTTGACCACCATTACATCGTTCGCGCCGGTCTCCAACAGGTGATCAACCTTGCCGAACAGCTGTTCGTCCTGGTTGATGACTTTCAGACCTACCAACTGGTACCAGTAGTACTCGTCGCTAGGCAGGTTGGGCAAAAGGCTCCGCGAGATACAAATCTCATAACCGCTCAGAAGACGGGCTTCATCGCGATCGTCGAGGCCTTTGAGCTTGGCGACCAGATCCTTTTGAGTGGAACGGCCACTGACCAGCTCGACCTGTTTTACCTTCCCTTCGTGCCGAAGCGTCCAGTTAGGGTAATCCAACAGGTTTTCAATCGGATCGGTAAAGGAAAAGACCTTCACCTCGCCGCGAACGCCGTGAACCGAAAAAATCTTGCCGACAACGATCAAGTCATCAGCTTTTTCTGGCGTCGCGCTCATCGTGCTCAGGCAGCAGCCTTGGCAGCTTGTTTCAGCAGTTGAGCAACGCGCTCGGACGGCTGTGCGCCAACGCTCAGCCAGTGAGCAACGCGGTCTTCTTTAACGGACAGACGAACTTCCTGACCACGAGCGATCGGGTTGAAGAAGCCAACCTGCTCGATGTGCGAACCGGTAACCGGGTTACGCGAATCGGTCACGGTCAGGGTGTAAAATGGGCGCTTTTTAGAGCCACCACGGGCAAGACGGATGGTTAGCATTGAACATCGTTCCTGTAGTCGGTGCTGCAAATCATAATGCACAGCGGGCACACGGGTGCCCGAAAGGCCGCATATTCTCAAGGAATATCCGGACTTTTGCAAATGCCTTTTTACCGGGGCAAATAGGCCTGCCTGCTGATTTGCGAATAACGCTGCCTTATATAAGGCAACAGTGTCCCGCCGAGGGCGGGGTTCCGATCATCGACGCGCCTTCGCGCCGACGACCTGAATAGGGTTACAGCTTGGGCATACCGCCGCCGGGCATCATACCGCCCAGGCCGCGCATCATTTTCGCCATGCCACCTTTGGCAGAAAACTTCTTCATCATCTTCTGCATCTGTTTGTGCTGCTTGATCAAGCGACCGATATCCTGCACCTGGGTGCCGGAGCCCATGGCGATCCGGCGCTTGCGCGAACCGCTGATCAAGTCAGGGTCGCGGCGCTCGGCCGGGGTCATGGAGTTGATAATCGCTTCCATCTGCTTGAACTGCTTTTCGGCTGCGCCCTGGGCATTGCCCATCTGCGCCAGGTTAACCCCGCCGATGCTTGGCAGCTTGTCCATGAGGCCGCCGAGGCCGCCCATGTTCTTCATCTGTTGCAGTTGGTCACGGAAGTCTTCGAGGTCGAAGCCCTTGCCCTTTTTCAGCTTCTTGGCCAGTTTGTCGGCCTTTTCCTTGTCGAGCGTCTGTTCGGCCTGCTCGATCAGGCTGAGCACATCGCCCATGCCGAGGATGCGCGAAGCAATACGGTCAGGGTGGAACGGCTCGAGCGCTTCGCTCTTCTCGCCCATACCGATGAACTTGATCGGCTTGCCGGTAATGGCTCGCACCGACAGCGCGGCACCACCACGGGCATCGCCATCGACCTTGGTCAGGATCACACCGGTCAGCGGCAGCGCTTCACCGAAGGCCTTGGCGGTATTGGCGGCGTCCTGACCGGTCATGGCATCGACCACGAACAGGGTCTCGATCGGCTTGACCGCGGCGTGCAGGTCCTTGATCTCGGCCATCATCTCGGCGTCAATGTGCAGGCGGCCGGCGGTGTCGACGATGACCACGTCAATGAACTTGAGCTTGGCTTCGCGGATCGCCGCCTCAGCAATGGCCACCGGCTTCTGGCTGATGTCGGACGGGAAGAAGGTCACGCCGATATCGCCAGCCAGGGTTTCCAGCTGCTTGATCGCTGCCGGACGGTAGACGTCCGCCGACACCACCATTACCGACTTCTTCTTGCGCTCTTTGAGGAAGCGCGCCAGCTTGCCGGCGGTAGTGGTTTTACCCGCACCCTGCAAGCCAGCCATCAGCACCACAGCCGGAGGCGCGGCATTGAGCGCCAGCTCTTCGTTGGCCGCACCCATCATGCCTTCGAGCTCGGCCTGAACGATCTTCACGAATGCCTGGCCCGGGGTCAGGCTGCGCGACACTTCGGTGCCGACCGCACGTTCCTTGATCTTGTTGACGAAATCCTTGACCACCGGCAGGGCGACGTCAGCCTCGAGCAACGCCATGCGCACTTCACGCAGGGTGTCTTTGATGTTGTCTTCGGTCAGCTTGGCCTTGCCAGTGACATGGCGCAGCGTCTGTGACAGACGGTCGGTCAGGTTTTCAAACATGGTGATCCTTTCAGGCTCTGTAGAACCGAGGTTTATCAGCTGCCTCTGGCGTAATCGACGGGCCTTGGGCAGGGGCAGATCGGCGATTATAACGAAGACTCGGGCAAGCGCACACCTCGCCGTCGGCTGGCAGTCTTCCTTGGCAGGCGCGTTCTATGCCAAACTCAATTCTTTTCGGGCTTGCCTAACAGGACTTATGCTCCCCTTGTCACCCAGTCTGCTACCCAACCTGATCGCCGCCTGCCTGTATGCCGCCGCGACTCTCTATCAAGGCTCTCGCCTGGCGCAAGGCGCCAAGGCCGACAAACGCCTGCTCAGCCTGCTGGGCGCGCTGGCGGTTATCGCCCAGGGCACCGCACTGTTCTGGCAGTTGCTCACGCCCCAGGGCCTGAGCCTGGACTTCTTCAGTGCCGCCAGTCTGATCGCCACGGCGGTGATTGCCCTGACCTTGCTGGCCTGCCTGCGCATTCCGGTGGAGAACCTGCTGCTGCTGTTGTTCCCGCTGGGCATGCTGACGGCGCTGACGGCGCAGTTCGCCCCTCCGGGCACGGTGCCGATGATCAACGAAGAGCCAGGGATCCTCGCGCATATTCTGCTGTCGATCCTGGCCTACGGCATGTTCACCATCGCCGTGTTCCAGGCGCTGTTGCTGCTGCTGCAGGATCACCAGCTCAAACACAAACATCCTTCCGGGCTGATCAAGAACTTCCCGCCCCTGCAAACCATGGAAAGCCTGCTGTTCGGCTTTCTCTGGGCCGGCTGGGGGCTGCTGTCGCTGTCGCTGATTTCCGGCTGGCTGTTCCTCGACAACCTGTTTGCCCAGCACCTGGTGCACAAGACGTTGCTGGCCTGCGTGGCCTGGATTGTCTTCAGTGTGCTGCTGTGGGGTCGCACCCGCCTGGGCTGGCGCGGTCACAAGGCGATCCGCTGGACCCTGGCCGGATTCTGCCTGCTGATGCTGGCCTACTTCGGCAGCAAGCTGGTACGCGAATTCATCCTGCATATCTGACGGGCACAGTTAATGGACACGCTGCCGTTAGGCCCCTTGCTTGGCATACTGGTACTGGCCCTGCTCTGGTCGGCACTGTTCACTGCCGTGGACGCCGCCCAGCAGCAGCTCAATAGCGCCCGGCGCAACGGCCTGACCGATGAGCACCCAGAGCTGGCCGTTGCGCCGCAGTCTCTGGTGCTCTGCTCAACCCTGGGCAAATTGCTGGTACTGGCCCTGGCCTGCCTGTTGGGGCAGCGCTACAACGGTGAGCAGGGTTTCTGGCTGGCCGGGCTTGGCGCCGCAGCGCTGCTGTTGGTGCTGAGCGAGTACCTGCCTCGGCAACTGGCCCGGCGTAATCCGCACACCTTCATTGCCTTGGGCAACAGCCTGCTCAAAGCGCCACTCAAGCTGCTCCAGCCCCTGGCCTGGCTGCTTGATGGCTGCGCCCGTGCGCTGTTGCGCCCGTTCCGCATCCAGCCGCATGCAGTGAGCCTGCATGAACAGGACGACGATGCCGACGCGGAGGAACACCTGCACGCCGACCATCGCCTGAACCTACCCGAAAGCCTGCTGGCGCTGGACAAGATCACCGTCAATGACATCCTGGTGCCGCGCAACGACGTCGACGGTATCAACCTCGACGACTCGATCGAGGCCATCATCGAGCAACTGATCATCAGCCGCCACACCCGCCTGCCGGTGTACCACAGCGACATCAACCAGGTCGAAGCCATCCTCAACACCAAACTTATCAGCCACCTGTTGCCCAAAGCCGAGCTGAGCCGCGAGGCCTTGCAGGCGGCCTGCTACGACCCCTACTTCGTCCCGGAAAGTACCCCCCTGCAATTGCAGTTGCTCAACTTCCACAAGCAGCAGCGGCGCCTCGGCGTGGTAGTCGACGAGTATGGTGAGGTGCTGGGCATCGTCACCCTCGAAGATATTCTCGAGGAGATCGTCGGCGAATTTGAAGATGAACACCATCAGGACAACCCACACATTCACCCGCAGGGCGACGGGCGTTTCGTCATCGAAGGCACCGTATCGATTCGCGAGCTTAACCGCAGCCTCGGCTGGCACCTGCCCAGCGACGGACCGAAGACCCTCAACGGCCTGGTCACCGAAGCACTGGAAAGCATCCCGGCCAGTGCGGTATGCCTGAAAATCGGCCGTTATCGCCTGGAAATTCTCGAAACAGAAGACAATTGTGCCAGCCGCATACTGGTCTGGACCGTGACTCGCTAGCTATACTCGGGCCACACTTACCCAGCCTGGCCGTCTCGCTCGCTACCCGCACCCAGCGTCTCCCGGCCAGTACGCTGCACTGAATAACGCGCGTTTTACCGGCACTGCTTCACACCCCGAACATTGCCCGCGCCCGCCCCTATCCCCAACGGGCGTATGCTCAGTCTCGCGACCAACAACAAATACGCTTCGGCGCCCGCTTGCTGACACCTGTCTGTGCAGGTCGGCAACGCCGCCCATGGAGCACTCGACTGTCAGGGATAATCGCATGACGACCAGCAGCACCTACTCCGAAACGGCTCAGGCCAGCCCAGGCAACTCGCCAGCAAGGGTGGCCACCGCCAGCTTTATCGGCACCGCCATCGAATTCTACGACTTCTACGTCTACGCCACCGCTGCAGCGCTGGTGATCGGCCCGGTGTTCTTCCCGCAGACCTCTGGCACCGCGCAGATGCTCTCGGCCTTCCTCACCTTCGGCATCGCCTTCCTTGCCCGCCCCCTGGGTTCTGCGCTGTTCGGCCACTTCGGTGACCGTATCGGGCGTAAATCGACCCTGGTCGCCTCGCTGCTGCTGATGGGCGTGTGCACCACACTGATCGGCGTGCTTCCGGGCTATGACAGCATTGGCGCCTGGGCACCGATACTGCTGTGTGTACTGCGCTTCGGTCAGGGCCTGGGTCTTGGTGGCGAATGGGGCGGGGCGGCGCTGCTGGCCACCGAGAACGCACCGAAAGGCAAACGGGCGTGGTTCGGCATGTTCCCACAGCTCGGTCCTTCGATCGGTTTTCTGGCCGCCAACGGCCTGTTCCTGACCCTGGCCATGGTGCTGACTGACGAGCAGTTCCGCAGCTGGGGCTGGCGGATTCCCTTCCTGCTCAGCGCAGCCCTGGTCATCGTCGGCCTATATGTGCGCCTGAAGCTTGAAGAAACGCCGATTTTCGCCAAAGCCGTGGCCCGTCACGAGCGGGTGAAAATGCCGGTGGTCGAGCTCTTCTCGCAATACTGGATGCCGGTACTGCTGGGCGCCGCGGCCATGGTGGTGTGCTACGCACTGTTCTACATCTCCACGGTGTTCTCGCTCAGCTATGGCGTGTCGACCTTGGGCTATAGCCGCGAAACCTTTCTTGGCCTGCTGTGCTTTGCGGTACTGTTCATGGCCCTGGCCACTCCGCTATCGGCCTGGCTCAGCGATCGCTATGGACGTAAACCGGTGCTGATTGTCGGTGCAGTCCTGGCGATTCTCTCAGGCTTTACCATGCAGCCGTTGCTAACCTCGGGCTCCACCACGGGGGTAGCGCTGTTCCTGGCCATCGAGCTGTTCTTGATGGGTGTGACTTTCGCACCGATGGGTGCGTTGCTGCCTGAACTGTTTCCGACCCACGTGCGTTATACCGGCGCTTCGGCGGCGTATAACCTGGGCGGCATCGTCGGCGCTTCGGCGGCACCGTTCTTCGCCCAAAAGCTGGTGGCGATGGGCGGACTGAGCTGGGTTGGCGGGTATGTGTCGGCGGCGGCTGTGTTGAGCCTGATTGCCGTGCTGTGCCTGAAAGAGACCCGGCATTCGGAGCTGTAACTGCATCGCGGGGCAAGCCCGCTCCCACTGTGGGAGCGGGCTTGCCCCGCGAAAAGCCTTACAGCTCTACTTTCACCGCCTGGGAAGCACGGGTCGCCTTGGCCCGCGCAGCCTCGATCGACTCATCTCGCGCCAGGCACACGCCCATGCGGCGCTGACCGTTGACTTCAGGCTTGCCGAACAGGCGAATGGCCGTGTCCGGTTCGCTCAACGCTGCGCCCAGGTTAGCGAACGCTGTCTGCTGCGACTGACCCTCCACCAATATCACTGCCGAGGCGGACGGGCCGAACTGACGAATCAAAGGAATCGGCAAACCAAGGATTGCCCGCGCGTGCAGAGCGAACTGCGACAAGTCCTGAGAAATCAAGGTCACCAGACCGGTATCATGTGGGCGCGGTGAGACCTCGCTGAACCACACCTGATCACCTTTGATGAACAGCTCGACACCGAACAGACCACGACCGCCCAGCGCCTCAGTGACCGCCTTGGCCACCCGCTCGGACTCGGCCAGAGCCACCGGGCTCATGGCTTGCGGCTGCCAGGACTCCTGGTAATCGCCCTTCTCCTGACGGTGACCAACCGGTGCACAGAACGTGGTGCCACCGATATGACGAACGGTCAGCAGGGTGATTTCGTAGTCAAAGTCGATGAAACCTTCAATGATCACCCGGCCCTTGCCGGCGCGCCCGCCCTCCTGGGCATAGTCCCAGGCTTTGCGCACATCATCAGCGCTGCGCAGCAGGCTCTGGCCCTTGCCCGAGGAACTCATCACCGGTTTGACCACGCACGGGAAACCCAGGTCTTCGACGGCGTTGCGGTAGTCCTCGAAAGTATCGGCAAAGTGGTAAGGCGAAGTTGGCAGATCCAGCTCTTCGGCAGCCAGACGACGAATGCCTTCGCGGTTCATGGTCAGCTGCGTGGCACGCGCGGTCGGGACCACGTTGAAGCCTTCGTTTTCCAGCTCGACCAGAGTCGCGGTGGCAATGGCTTCGATTTCCGGCACGATATAGTGCGGCTTCTCTGCCTCGATCACCGCCCGCAGTGCTGCGCCATCGAGCATGTTGATGACATGGCTGCGATGGGCCACTTGCATGGCCGGGGCATTGGCGTAACGGTCCACGGCAATCACTTCAACGCCCAAGCGTTGCAGCTCGATCACCACTTCTTTGCCCAGCTCGCCACAGCCACAGAGCAGTACGCGGGTCGCTGTTGGCGACAATGGGGTTCCGATACGGGTCATTTCAGGTCCTCAGAGGGAAGGATTCCAGGGCTGCCCGATGATCAGGCCAACCCGGTGAAAAGGAGCGCCATTTTACATCAACCGGGGCGCAGGGCCTCAGCTGCTGATGGCAGGCTTGCGCAGACGCCAGGCCATGATCAGCCACACTGCGGTGACCCCGGCGAATTTCGAGGCCAGGGCGGTTCCGGCCACAGCCGGGGTCAAGGCACCGATCATGCCGAAGAAAATGAAGGTGTCGATCGGGATACTCAGCGCCGAGCTCAGCCACAGGCGCTCATGCAGCGGCCGCTTGGTGATGCTGAAGACCAGCCAGTCGATCAGTTCGGAGACCGCGAAGGCGCTGGCGCTGGCCAGGGCAATGGCAGGTTCTGAGGTAACATAGGACAGCACCAGCGCGACCAGCATGGCAACCAGCGCACCGTGACCGAAGCGGGTCTGCACCATGTCACGGAGGATGAACACCAGCCCGCCCCAGGCGGACCAGATGACGTCCAGGTGCGGGGCACTGGAGAAGGCGTAGTTGATCAGCACGACACTGCTGATGTATGCAATCAGAAAGGGCATGGAATAGACCGCTGGGCAAGCCCTACAGGGTACTTGAGCAGCCGCTTGCGGCCAAGTGCCGGATCAGCGCGCGGCGCTGCCGACGCTGAAGATCAGCCCGGCCGCTACCGCCCGCTCATGGCACAGCTTCAGCACTTCGCGGCGCTCGCTGTTGTCCATCCGCCCCCAACGGGTTATTTCTGCTGCGCTGCGCTGACAGCCAGTGCAGATGTCAGCCTCATCCAGAGCACAGATATGCACACAGGGCGAGGCAACCGGACGCTCACTGCTACTCATCATTCCTCCTGCGGGGCCAGATCACGGGCATAGCGCTCGGCGTTATGCACGTAATGCGCGGCGCTGGCTTCGAGCATCTTCTTCTGCGCCTCGGTCAGTTCGCGCACGACCTTGCCTGGCGAGCCCATCACCAGCGAGCCGTCGGGAATCTCCTTGCCTTCGGGAATCAGCGCATTGGCGCCAATGATGCAGTATTTGCCGATGCGCGCACCGTTGAGGATCACCGCATTGATGCCGACCAGGCTGTAATCACCGACGCTGCAGCCGTGCAGCATGGCGTTGTGACCGATGGTCACTCCTTTGCCCAAAGTCAGCGGCGACCCCATGTCGGTATGCATCACGGTACCGTCTTGAACGTTGCTGTTCTGGCCGATGTCGATCAGTTCATTGTCGCCACGCAACACCGCGCCGAACCAGACGCTGGCCCCCGCCTGCAGGCGTACTTTACCGACTAGCGTGGCAGTGGGCGCCGCCCAGCTGCGTGGATGGGTTTCGACCCGCAGGTCGCCCAGACGGTATTTCATGCGTGGTTCCTCACGGTGCGGTTGTGCTGGCGGGTGAGCCCGCTCAAATTGGAATGAAGCGCTCAGGCGGTTGGTGCAGATTGATGTCGGCATCGTAAAGCAAGTTCACCAATTCGACGATCATGATCGCCGACAGCCCCCAGATCTTGTACTCGCCAAAGCGGTAGCTGGGCACATACCAGCTGCGCCCCTGGTAATCGATACGGTGGGTATGATCGCGCGGGTCCTGGCGAAAAAACTCCAGCGGCACAGTAAACACCGCAGCGATTTCAGCATCATTGGCCAGGTACTCGACATAATCGGGGATCAGCCCGACGAAAGGCGTGACCTTCAGGCCATGCAACGAGATCAGCGGGCTCAAGGGGCCGATGATTTCCACCAGCCCTGGCGGCAGACCGATTTCCTCTTCGGCCTCGCGCAGTGCGGTAAACACCAGATCAGGGTCTTCCGGGTCGCGGCGCCCGCCAGGGAAAGCCACTTCGCCACCATGGGTCGACAAGCCCTTGGCGCGCAAAGTCAGCACCAGCTCAGGCTCTTCACTGCGGGTAATGGGCAATAACACTGCGGCCTCGGGAAAACGACAATCGGTTTCCAGGGTGCCCGGCGTATGACTGCTCACGCGGCGAAGTAGCTCGTCCAGCATTGCTCTCTCTCGATTCCAAAGCATGACCTGCATGATGCACCAAAGCCGCGAACCGCCCAAGCCCCGAGGCGAACCGGCTTGCGGCCGCGGTGAAAGTCGCGCCAAGATAAGCACAACCTATAGGAATAAAAGCATGAAATTCTGCAGTGCGTGCGGCAATCAGGTGATTCAGCGTATTCCCGAGGGCGATACCCGCCTGCGCTATGTCTGCGATCACTGCCAGACCATCCATTACCAGAACCCCAATATCGTCGCCGGCGTGCTACCGATCTGGGGTAACCAGGTGCTGCTGTGCCGCCGGGCCATCGAGCCGCGCCGGGGCTACTGGACCCTGCCCGCCGGTTTCATGGAGAACGGCGAGACCCTGGAGCAGGCCGCCCGCCGCGAAACCGTCGAGGAAGCCTGTGCCCGTGTCGGGCAGATGAGCCTGTACCAGCTGTTCGACCTGCCGCACATCAATCAGGTGCATGTGTTCTTTCGCGCCGAACTTGCCGACCTGGACTTTGCCGTCGGCGTCGAGAGCCTGGAAGTGCGACTTTTCGATGAAAGTGAAATCCCCTGGGACGAGCTGGCTTTCCGCACCATCAGTCATACCCTAAAATGCTATTATCGTGACCGCATCGAGCAGTGCTACCCGATTGGCAACGAATGCCTGTCACCTTTGCTCGTCTCGTTACCCAACACCTAGTTTTCAGGGATATCGTTTCATGCGCTGGTTGCTTGCCCTTTTCTGCCTCAGTGTGACATCGGTGTCCCAGGCAGCGTTTACCGAAACGATCGTGACCAAACCTGTCGAGAAGGTCGCGCCTTCGCCGCTCCAGCTCAAACCCGAGCATTCAGTGCTCATCGACAAGATCCTGGTACTCAAGTCGGAACGGCGCCTGCAACTGATCAGCGCCGGCGCACCGCTGAAAACCTATCGCATCTCGCTGGGCAAGCAGCCCAAGGGCCCGAAGCTGCGCGAGGGTGACAAGCGCACCCCTGAAGGGCTCTACTGGATCGATTGGCGCAAGGAGAGTGACCGCTACAACCTGGCCATGCACGTGTCCTACCCGAACATCAGTGATTCGGCACGCGCCCGGCGTGAAGGCGTACCGCCCGGCGGCATGATCATGATCCACGGCACGCCGCTGGATGAAGAATATCCCGAAGAGGTGTTCCACACCCTGGACTGGACCGAAGGCTGCATCGCCATGACCAACCGCGACATGCGTGAGGTCTGGAACCTGGTACCCGACGGCACGATGATCGAAATTCGCCCCTGAGGACACACTCGGTGGCGGCAAGCCCGCTCCCACTGGGGACAGACACAAAAAAGCCGCGACCGATTTGCATCGGTCGCGGCTTTTTACAGGCTTCAGAAGTCGGCGAGTTGCCAGACCTCATAAGCCGGTGTTTCATAAGGATGACTGTGCTTGAGCGCAGCGACCACCGGCTTGATCAGCTCGTCGGCCACCACCAACTCTACCCGCCACTCTTCGACCTGTTCGACCACCCCGCTCTGCCCGATGAACGGCTGACTGCCGTCCAGCGGGCGGAACTGGCCCTGGCCCAACACCTGCCAGGCGCAGCAGTCATAGTCGCCGATGCGTCCGCCGCCAGCGGCGAACACAGCAGCCTTGACCACTTCCACATGGCTCGGCGGGACGAAGAAGGCGAGCTTGTACACCCTTAGTTCACCCAGGCCCGCGCGTTGCGGAACATGCGCATCCACGCCGCGTCTTCGTTCCAGTCATCCGGACGCCAGGAGTTCTGCACGGCACGGAAGACCCGCTCAGGGTGCGGCATCATGATGGTGACGCGACCGTCGCGGCTGGTCAGGCCGGTGATCCCGCGCGGCGAACCGTTCGGGTTGGCCGGGTAGGTTTCGGTGACCTTGCCATGGTTGTCGACAAAGCGCAGAGCCACGCAACCGGACAGATCGGCTTCGAGCAAAGCTTCCTCGCTTTCGAACTCAGCATGACCTTCACCGTGAGCAATGGCGATCGGCATGCGCGAACCGGCCATGCCCTGCAGGAAGATCGAATTCGACTCCTGGACCTGGACCATCGCCACACGGGCTTCGAACTGCTCGGAACGGTTACGCACAAAGTGCGGCCAGAACTCGGTACCCGGAATCAGCTCGTGCAGGTTGGACATCATCTGGCAACCGTTGCACACGCCCAGGGTGAAGCTGTCGGTACGCTCGAAGTACTGCTGGAATGCCTCGCGGGCACGGCTGTTGAACAGCGCCGACTTGGCCCAGCCTTCACCGGCACCGAGGACGTCGCCGTAAGAGAAGCCGCCGCAGGCGACCAGACCCTTGAACTCGTTCAGGTCGATGCGACCGGCGAGGATATCGCTCATGTGCACGTCGATCGCGTTGAAACCGGCACGATCGAAGGCAGCTGCCATCTCGACCTGGCCGTTGACGCCCTGTTCACGCAGCACCGCTACCTGAGGGCGGATGCCCTTCTTGATGTACGGCGCGGCGATGTCGTGGTTGACGTCGAAGCCGAGCTTGACGCTCAGGCCCGGGTTGTCTTCTTCGAGCAGGCCATTGAACTCCTGATCGGCGCAGTCGGCGTTGTCACGCAGACGCTGGATCTGGTAGCTGGTTTCAGCCCACTGGCGCTGCAGCAGACGACGGTCGCCACGGAACAGCTCTTCGCCCATGTGGTGAATCAGGACTTCGCTGTTGTTGACCGGCTGGCCGATCACTGCAACGCAGTCTTCACCGAGACCGGCAGCGCTGAACTGGGCCAACACATCCGGAGTGGCGTCCTGGTGCACCTGAATCACCGCACCCAGCTCTTCGTTGAAGAGGATGGCCGCAATTTTTTCACGCTTGCTGGTCAGAGTGTCCAGTTCCAGGCTCAAACCGCAATGGCCGGCAAAGGCCATTTCCAGCACGGTGGCCATCAGGCCGCCGTCGGAACGGTCATGATAAGCCAGCAGATGACCGTCGGCGTTCAGGCCCTGGATCACCGCGAAGAAAGCCTTGAGGTCTTCGGCGTCGTCGACGTCCGGGGCCTGGCTACCGAGCTTGCCGTGGGTCTGGGCAAGGATCGAGGCGCCCATACGGTTCTGGCCACGGCCCAGGTCAATCAGGATCAGGTCGGTCTCGCCCTTGTCCATGCGCAGTTGCGGGGTCAGGGTCTTGCGGATGTCGGTGACCGGCGCAAAACCGGTGACGATCAGCGACAGCGGCGAGGTAACGGACTTCTCCGCGCCCTCTTCGCTCCACTTGGTCTTCATCGACATCGAGTCCTTGCCCACCGGAATGGTCAGGCCCAGCTCAGGGCACAGTTCCATGCCGACAGCTTTGACGGTGTCGTACAGACGCGCGTCTTCACCCGGGTGACCGGCTGCGGACATCCAGTTGGCCGACAGTTTGATGTCGGAGAGCTTTTCAATGCGCGAAGCGGCCATGTTGGTCAGCGTTTCGCCGATCGCCATGCGCCCCGAGGCCGGCGCGTCGAGCAGAGCCAGCGGTGTGCGCTCGCCCATGGCCATGGCTTCACCGGTGTAGACGTCGAAGCTGGTCGCGGTGACGGCGACGTCAGCCACTGGCACCTGCCACGGGCCAACCATCTGGTCGCGGGCAACCAGGCCGGTGATGGTGCGGTCGCCGATGGTGATCAGGAAGCTCTTGCTGGCCACGGCCGGGTGACGCAGCACGCGCTCGACCGAGTCGTTCAGCTCAAGGCTGGACGGGTCGAAATCATCGCCCTGCTCGGCTTCACGGGTAACCGAACGGTGCATGCGTGGCGGTTTGCCCAGCAGCACTTCCAGCGGCATGTCCACCGGGCTGTTGCCGAAGTGGCTGTCGGTGACGGTCAGGTGCGGCTCTGCGGTGGCTTCGCCGACCACCGCGAACGGGCAGCGCTCGCGCTCGCAGATGGCCTGGAAGCGTTCGAAGTCGGCAGCGTCGACCGCCAGCACGTAACGCTCCTGGGACTCGTTGCTCCAGATTTCGTGCGGGGCCATGCCCGGCTCGTCGTTGGGTACGTTACGCAGCTCGAAACGGCCACCACGGCCACCATCGTTGACCAGCTCGGGGAAAGCGTTGGAAATGCCGCCCGCACCGACGTCATGGATGAAGGCGATCGGGTTGTTGTCACCGAGCTGCCAGCAGCGGTCGATGACCTCCTGGCAGCGGCGTTCCATTTCCGGGTTTTCACGCTGTACCGAGGCAAAGTCCAGGTCGGCGGAGCTGGCGCCAGTGGCAACCGAGGATGCCGCGCCACCGCCCAGGCCGATCAGCATGGCCGGGCCACCGAGGACAATCAGCTTGGCGCCGACGGTGATCTCGCCTTTCTTGACGTGATCTTCGCGGATGTTGCCCATACCGCCAGCGAGCATGATCGGCTTGTGGTAACCGCGCACTTCTTCGCCGTGCGGGGTGCTGATCGACTGCTCGAAGGTACGGAAGTAGCCGGTCAGGGCCGGACGGCCGAATTCGTTGTTGAACGCCGCGCCACCCAGCGGGCCTTCAATCATGATGTCCAGCGCGGTGACGATGCGCTCAGGCTTGCCGTAGGCCTTCTCCCATGGCTGTTCGAAGCCCGGGATCTGCAGGTTGGACACGGTGAAACCGGTCAGGCCGGCTTTGGGCTTGGCGCCGCGACCGGTGGCGCCTTCATCGCGGATTTCGCCGCCGGAACCGGTGGACGCACCGGAGAACGGCGAGATGGCGGTCGGGTGGTTATGGGTCTCGACCTTCATCAGGATATGCACCGGCTCCTGCACCGCGCCGTACTGACGGGTCTCAGGATTCGGGAAGAAGCGGCCGGCGACGTTACCGACGATCACCGAGGCGTTGTCCTTGTAAGCGGACAGCACGCCTTCGCTGTGCATCTGGTAGGTGTTTTTGATCATGCCGAACAGGCTTTTTTCCTGGCTTTCGCCGTCGATATCCCAACTGGCGTTGAAGATCTTGTGACGGCAATGCTCGGAGTTGGCCTGGGCGAACATCATCAGTTCGATGTCGTTCGGGTTGCGCGCAAGGTTCTGGAACGCCTCGACCAGGTAGTCGATCTCGTCTTCGGCCAGGGCCAGGCCCAGGTCGATGTTGGCCTGAGCCAGCGCAGCGCGGCCACCGCCGAGGATGTCCACCGAGGTCATCGGCTTGGGCTGGGCGTGGCTGAACAGGCCGGCAGCCTCTTCCAGCTTGCTCAGGACAATCTGGGTCATGCGGTCGTGCAGCACCTGGGCGACCAGCGCAGCGTCGGCCTCACTCAGCTCACCGCTGACGTAGTAGGCGATACCGCGTTCCAGGCGCTGGACGTTCTCCAGGCCGCAGTTGTGGGCGATGTCGCTGGCCTTGCTCGACCAGGGCGAGATGGTGCCGAAACGCGGCAGAACCAGGAACAGGCGACCGCTCGGCTCCTGTACCGGTACGCTCGGGCCGTACTTGAGCAAGCGCGCGAGCACTTGCTGTTGGTCGGCAGTCAGATCGCCGTCAACCTCGGCGAAATGAGCGAATTCAGCGTACAAACCACTAACAGCGGGGACTTTCTGGCTCAATTGCTCGAGTAATTTACCGTGGCGAAAGGCAGAAAGGGCAGGAGCGCCGCGCAGGATCAACATCGTCGGGACAGCCTCAGGAAGGGGGTGTGCTTAGAGGCCGTGCATTCTAGCCTAAATCCGTCGCTTCCGGCACCCGCAACACAGCATTCTGACGCGGCCGCGTGTCGGCGAAACAAACCGGACTCGGGGGTCAAAAAAATGACCTGTTGGCGCCAGCCCTTCAGGACCTGGTGCAAAGCCTGCTAGCAGACAAGCAAACCGTTGTCGAGATATGGCGGGACCAGTCCTTTGCGTATACTGCAACCTATGTTTGCCCAAACTGCTTTGCGCCAGCGCTGCGCCAGATGGCTCATCGCAACCGGACTCTTCCTGATGCTCGGTGCCTGTGTTGAAAAACCCAGCACCCTGGAGCGCGTCAAGGAGGATGGTGTGCTGCGCGTGATCACCCGCAACAGCCCCGCCACCTACTTCGAGGACCGCAACGGTGAAACCGGCTTCGAATACGAGCTGGTCAAGCGTTTTGCCGAAGACCTCGGTGTCGAGCTGAAAATCGAAACCGCCGACAATCTCGACGAACTCTACGGCCAGCTCGGCAAACCATCGGGGCCGGTAGTGGCGGCGGCCGGTCTGGTCAGTAGCGAGCGGCGCAAGTCACAGGTACGGTTCTCCCATCCGTACCTGGAAGTCACCCCACAAATTATCTACCGCAACGGTCGCTCGCGGCCGACCGATGCCAAAGACCTGGTCGGCAAAAAAATCATCGTGCTCAAGGGCAGCACTCATGCTGAACAGCTGGCAGAACTGAAAAAACAGTACCCGGCACTTGAATACGAAGAGTCTGACGCTGTAGAGGTGGTTGACCTGCTGCGCATGGTCGATGAAGGTCAGATCGATCTGACCCTGGTCGACTCCAATGAGCTGGCGATGAATCAGGTCTATTTTCCCAAAGTGCGGGTCGCTTTCGACCTGGGCGATTCGCGCGACCAGCGCTGGGCAGTGGCGGCCGGGGATGACAACAGCCTGCTCAACGAGATCAACGAGTTTCTCGACAAGGTGCAGAAGAATGGCACCTTGCAACGCCTGAAAGACCGTTATTACGGGCATGTCGATGTGCTTGGCTACGTCGGCGCCTACACCTTCGCCCAGCACCTGCAACAACGCTTGCCGCGCTATGAGAAACATTTCAAGGCGTCGGCCAAGAAAGAGCAGGTCGACTGGCGCCTGCTGGCCGCCATCGGCTACCAGGAGTCCATGTGGCAGGCGGAAGTCACCTCCAAGACTGGCGTGCGCGGCCTGATGATGCTGACCCAGCGCACCGCCCAGGCCATGGGTGTGTCCAACCGGCTGGACCCGGTGCAAAGCATTCGTGGCGGGGCCAAGTACTTCATGCACGTGAAGGAATCACTCGACGACTCGATCAAGGAGCCGGACCGCACCTGGTTCGCCCTGGCGGCCTACAACGTCGGCGGCGGTCACCTGGACGATGCGCGCAAACTGGCCAAACGTGAGGGTTTGAACCCGAACAAATGGCTGGATGTGAAGAAAATGCTGCCGCGCCTGTCGCAAAAGCAGTGGTACAGCAAGACCCGCTACGGTTATGCCCGAGGTGGCGAACCGGTGCACTTTGTCGCCAACATCCGCCGTTACTACGACATCCTCACCTGGGTGACCCAGCCACAGCTGGAGGGCAGCCAGGTGGCCGAAGGCAGCCTGCATGTGCCGGGCGTCGACAAGACCAAGCCGCCAGAGCCCTCGCCACCGCTCTGAAATGAATCGCGGGGCAAGCCCGCACCAGGTCTCTGTGGGAGCAGGCTTGCCCCGCGATCAAATCACAACTCAGGCCTTGGCCCGACGCGCCTTGAAGAACTCTGAAAGAATCGTCCCGCATTCCTGCGCCAGCACCCCACCTTCAAACAGCACCCGATGGTTGAGAAAACCCTGGGTAAAGAACTGTCCCTGACTTTGCACAACCCCCGCCTTCGGCTCCAACGCCCCGTACACCACCCGGGCAATGCGCGAATGGACGATCAGCCCGGCGCACATGCTGCAGGGCTCCAGCGTCACATACAGGGTGCTGCCAGGCAGACGATAGTTGCTCGCGGCCTGGGCGGCGGCACGGATGGCAACCATCTCGGCATGGGCACTGGGATCACTGCCGCTGATCGGGCAGTTGAAACCCCGGCCGATGACCTGACCATGCTGCACCAAAACCGCACCTACCGGCACTTCACCCATGGCAGCGCCCTGCGCCGCCAGCTCCAGGGCCTGGCGCATGAATTCCTGGTCGCGGCTGCGATCAATAATTTGCGGCTGACGCATCAGGCCACCTCGATCGCGGCCATCAGGCCGGTTTCCATATGGTCGATCACATGGCAATGGAACATCCAGGCTCCCGGGTTATCGGCCACCAAGGCCACTTGCGCACTCTCGTTCTTGCCCAGCAGATAGGTATCGGTGAAGTACTGTTCCGGGAACTTGTGGCGGTTCGAACTGAGCACTTTGAAACTCATGCCATGCAGATGGATCGGGTGCTGGTACTGGGTCATGTTCTTGAGCTCGAAAATGTAGCTCTTGCCCTTCTTTAACCTAGCAATCGGCCGGTCGGCACAGGTTTTGTCGGTGATGTCCCAGGCCTGGCCATTGATCTGCCACAGGCTCGGCGGCTTGCCGTTCTCAGTATTGACCGAGACCGACCCCACCCACTCGAAATTGAAGTTGAGCTTCTCGGCATTGGCCAGGTCCGGCTCGGCCACCGGGTTGGCCGGCAACGCCGGCGGCCAGTCGCCTGGCGCTTCACTGCTGGCCACCGAACGCAAGGTGCCCAGGCGCACCGAGCCATCGCGCAACGACAGCTCTTCACCGGCAGGCGGCATTTTGATGGCCAGGCAGATACGCATGCCCGGACCGAGCCAGTAATCCTTGCCCAACGGCCGCGGGGTGATCGGATTGCCATCGAGGGCGTAGATCTTTGCCTCAAAGTTACCCTTGAGGTTGATCCGGTAGGTCAGGGTATTGTCCAGATTGAGCAGGCGTACCCGCACGATCTGCCCTTCAGGCATGTCGATGACAGCATTGGCCTGACCATTGATGGTGATCAAACGCCCGGCAGTCCCGCCACGGGCGGCTTCACGCGCAATGCTGAACGGCAGGTAGGCGCCCTGCTCGTCCACATGCCAGTTTTTCAGGCTCAGCGTGCGCTCATGCTTGAAGCCGGTGGGCTCGCGCTCCTCGACAATCAGCGGGCCGACCAGGCCTCTGCCGAGTTCTTCGGAACTGTTCACATGCGGGTGGTACCAGAAGCTGCCAGCATCGGGCACGCGGAATTTGTAATCGAAGTACTCGCCAGGCAACACCGGCAGTTGCGAGACGTAAGGCACCCCGTCCATCTCCAGCGGCAGGCGGATGCCATGCCAGTGAATAGTGGTGGCTACCGGCAGGTGGTTGATGAAACGCACACGCAGCCACTCACCCTGACGCACCCGCAATTCGGTGCCTGGCGCCGAGGGGCCGAAGGCCCAGGCCTCGGTCTTGTGGCCCGACACCAGCTCCACATCCAGCGGCGCGGCAATCAACTCGTAGTCATGCCCGGCGTTCGGGTCGCTGCGCCCCAGCCAGTAACGGGATGCGCCACCGGCACCCAGACCGATTGCCACCAGGCCGGTCAGGCCACCGAGTATTTGTCGCCGGGTAAAGGACATGCAGCAGGTACCTCGTAATGCCAGGAACAACATGCCGGCACCTTGCCCGGAAAAGAGCCAAAGCAGCGACGATGAAGGGCGAATACGATACACCTGCATTTGCGAAAGATTAAGTGAAGTCTTTCTCTGACCTCTGCGCATGATGTCGCACCTGGGCAGCATTAGTTACCACCTTTACTCCAATCAGCTGCCTCATCCTGCCTGCCCGCCCATCATTGCGAGAGACCTCATGCTCGTTACCGCGCAGCAAAACAATGACCTTCTAGCTCTGAGACAGATGGCAATCCAGGTGAGCACCCACTGCCCTGACATCCGGCAGATGGCACGTGATATTGCCAAGCAGCTTCTCGCCCGGCACAACCTGTCTAGTCATGACCCTGACCATGTCTATTTTCATCGCTTCCATTCAGGCTCAAGCAGCCCGCGTACCTTTAGTGGCTGGCAGCATCACAGCGCCCCGTACCAATCACTGACCCTGCCGCAACTGGTAATGCATCGCTTCTCTGTCGACGACCAGAACTACCTCGACGAGCTTGCCAACTACACCGGCTTCTACAGCGCAGGGCCAGGCAAGGATGCCTACGACGAGCACAATGAGCTTCCCCTGGCGCCTAAAGAGGTGCTTGGATACTTCTGGGAAGTCGATTTCAGCACCGACTTTCACCAGCACCTCGAGCATTTCTGGTCAGAAGATTCAGACGCATATCGCACCTTGGCCAAGTCCACATTCCTCGGCAAGGTCCTGGAGGTCAGCGCTCAGAAAGGCAGCAGTGCCCTGGCCAGGCGCGCGCGCCAGGTGGCCGAAGCCTTGACCGGTGCACGGACCTGGCCACCGACCCTGCAACAGCTACAGCAAGAGATCAGCCCAGCGCAAGGGATTCGCCTGTGCACCTTCGACATTGGAGGCCATGTCGCCAGCTCGATCTTTAGAGTGGTGATGGAGGATGGTTACCAGTTGCTCTACCGCCCCGGCGAAGTGGATGCGCTGCAACTGTTCAGCGATCCCAGGGATCTGTATACGTGGGTGTTGGCACAAACCGGCACGGCAGAAGATCGGGCACGATTCATGAGTCACTTTGCGCTCAACAGCCAGGCAGAGAACGACGCCGGCGTGGGGCTCGGCCACCTGCTCGACGTAATGAAGGCGCAATGGGACTGCACGCACCCTGAAGGTATCAATACCCTGGACAGAACCCTGCAGGTAGATGCCTTCAGCTATCTTCGCGATGCAACACGCCAGCGCATGATCGGCGACGCCCACTTTGCCCTGCGCTCCAATGCGGACCTGCGCAAACAGCTGTGGATAGGCTACCTCGCAACCTTTGCCAAAGTGTTTGCGCCCATGGCTGCTGTCGATTGGCCAGTGGCCCTGGCAGTCGTGGGAGCCGGCCTGGCCGAGACCGGCCTGAACATCGATCAGGCGATCAATGGCCATACCACGGCCGAACGCCAGGCGGGTGTCACCGGAGCCATACTGGCCGGGGTCAACACCCTGTTCAACGCGACCCTGCTGCACGCAGGCGGCGTGAATGCCGCCGGAGAGATCGCAGAGGCAGCGCAAATCGGTGAAACAACCAGCGGCAGCGAGAGCCAGCCCGGAATTGGCGAAGAAAACCAACTGACGGGCGATGAGCTAGGATCTGCCACTTCTGCCGAGATCGAAACCTGGGTGCCGAAAACGTTCCAAGCAGCCGAGTTTGCCCAGTTAATAGAGTCATTGGAAAGTAACGATATCCTCAGGAGCGCTTCTGACAGCGGTCGCTTCACCGGCATTTTCTTTCAAGATGGCAAGCAGTACGCAATGGTTGGCGAAGGCACCTATCAAGTGCGCTACGTCGGGGAGTTGAAGACATGGGTCATCATTGACCCGGATAACCCCTACTCGTTTACCCGCAATGTTCCCGTAGTTCTGGACGACGAAGGCAACTGGCAGTTCACTGAACGTATGGGGCTCAAGGGTGGAACGCCTCGGTTTCTGCTCAAGGTCTGGGGCAGGCTGGCCCCAAGGCCGGCCCTGCCAGCATTGGAGCCGAGCCCCTATGAAGTAGCGCAAGCCGAACGTGAGGCATTGCAGGACGCCGCGAACGGCAACCAAGACATGGAACTGAGCGACCCCTATAACGGTCCCCCCTACACGCTGTACCGGCAATTGCGCGACCAACTGGCCGCTGATGCGCAGCATTTTTATGCTGCTGTCACGCCGCCTGCTCGCCCAGTGATCCCAGAAATCCCCGGCACCGCCAGCCCCAAAGAAATCCTGCGCAGCCTGTATGAACAGAGCGAAGGGCTGGTGATCGGCGAGTCACATACCCAGCAAAGTGCCAAGCAGTTCTTGATAAGCAATATGCGCCAGCTCAAGAAACAAGGCGTTGATGTCCTCTACATGGAACATTTCATGACGGACTTCCACCAAGCCGACCTGGATCTGTTCAATCGAACCGGGACAATACCCGATGGGCTCAAAGCCTATATCGAAAATCATGATTACATAGCCACGCTTGGCGAACAGACACCCTACACCATGAAGAAAGTGCTACATGAGGCCTACAAGCAAAACGTGCGTATACAAGCCATCGACTGTCTGGTCTCATACCGCCAGGCCTGGTACGAGAAGCCTTCGCCAGTCATTCGCCAGGAAATGATGAACTTCTTTGCTCACCGGATCATAGAGGCCGATCAAACGCGGCGTGGCGCGGGACGATGGGTTGCTTTGGTGGGCAACTCTCACGCCAACTCCTTTCAAGGCGTTCCCGGCTTGAGTGAGCTGCAAGGTGCCATCGGCTTGCGGATTGAAGATATCGAAATCGGCCAACCAGGCAGCATTGGTGCCGACAGTGGTTTCTGGGACGAGGTGGAGGGTGAAAGTTTCTTCGTCAGGAACGACCTGCTCCTGCAAGTGGCGATCTCCCGCCCCTGGATGTAGAAAAGCACGCCCCAAGCACAACGCAGATGCAACAAGGGCGCCGTCAGGCGCCCTTGTTGTTCAACTCACTCCCACTCGATAGTGGCAGGCGGCTTGCTCGACACGTCGTAAGTAACGCGGGAGATGCCTTCGATCTCGTTGATGATCCGGCCGCTGACAGTCTCCAGCAACTCGTAAGGCAGGTGCGCCCAACGTGCGGTCATGAAGTCGATGGTTTCCACCGCACGCAGGGCCACGACCCAGGCGTAGCGACGGCCGTCACCGACCACACCCACCGATTTCACCGGCTGGAACACCACGAACGCCTGGCTGACCTTGTGGTACCAGTCGGCCTTGCGAAGTTCTTCGATGAAGATATGGTCGGCACGACGCAGCAGGTCGGCGTACTCCTTCTTCACTTCACCGAGGATGCGCACACCCAGGCCCGGGCCCGGGAACGGGTGACGGTAGACCATGTCGTACGGCAGGCCCAGTTCCAGACCGAGGCGACGGACCTCGTCCTTGAACAGCTCGCGCAGCGGCTCGACCAGCTTGAGGTTCATCTCTTCCGGCAGACCACCAACGTTGTGGTGCGACTTGATCACGTGGGCCTTGCCGCTCTTGGCGCCAGCCGACTCGATCACGTCAGGGTAGATGGTGCCCTGGGCCAGGTACTTGATGTTCTCAAGCTTGTTCGACTCGGCATCGAACACGTCGATGAAGGTCCGGCCGATGATCTTGCGCTTCTTCTCAGGGTCCGACTCACCGGCAAGGTTGCTCAGGAACTGTTCTTCAGCGTTGGCACGGATCACCTTGACGCCCATGTTCTCGGCGAACATGGCCATCACTTGCTCACCTTCGTGCAGGCGCAGCAGGCCGTTGTCAACGAAGACGCAGGTCAACTGGTCGCCGATGGCCTTGTGCAGCAGGGCTGCAACCACCGAGGAGTCGACGCCGCCGGACAGGCCGAGCAGGACATTGTCGCTACCGACCTGGGCGCGGATCTGGGCGATGGCGTCTTCAGCAATGTGCGACGGGGTCCACAGCGCTTCGCAGCCGCAGATGTCGAGGATGAAGCGCGAGAGGATGCGACCGCCCTGCTTGGTGTGGGTCACTTCCGGGTGGAACTGCACGCCGTAGTAGCCACGGGTATCGTCGGCCATGCCGGCGATCGGGCAGCTCGGGGTGCTGGCCAGGATGTGGAATTCTTGCGGGATGCGGGTGACCTTGTCACCGTGGCTCATCCACACGTCCAGGCCCAGTACGCCGTCAGCATCAACGTGGTCTTCAATGCCGTCGAGCAGACGGCTCTTGCCGACTACATCAACACGGGCGTAGCCGAACTCGCGCAGTTCGGAACCTTCAACCTTGCCGCCCAGCTGCTCGGCCATGGTTTGCATGCCGTAGCAGATACCGAATACCGGCACGCCCAGGTCCCAGACGGCCTGTGGTGCGCGCGGGCTGTCGGCTTCATGCACGGACTCGGGGCCGCCGGCCAGGATGATGCCGCGTGGCGCGAATTCGCGAATCGCTTCGTCGTCCATGTCGAACGGGTGCAGTTCGCAGTACACGCCGATTTCGCGCACGCGGCGGGCGATCAGCTGGGTGTACTGGGAACCGAAGTCGAGGATCAGGATGCGGTGAGCGTGAATGTCGAGGGCCATGACTCAATCTCGTCAGTGGTAATCGGAAACGACGCGGGGCTGTCGATAACAGCCCCGCTTGCAAGTGTTGCCAGAAGCATCAACCTACGCGGTAGTTTGGCGCTTCTTTGGTGATCTGTACGTCATGCACATGGGACTCGGCCATGCCGGCACCGGTGATACGCACGAATTCAGGCTTGGTGCGCATCTCGTCGATGTTGGCGCTGCCGGTGTAACCCATCGAAGAACGCAGGCCACCCATCAGTTGGTGGATGATCGCGGTCAGGGTGCCCTTGTACGGCACGCGACCTTCGATACCTTCCGGTACCAGCTTCTCGGCACCGGCCGAGGAGTCCTGGAAGTAGCGGTCCGAGGAGCCCTGGGCCTGGGACATGGCGCCCAGCGAGCCCATGCCACGGTAAGCCTTGTAGGAACGGCCCTGGAACAGTTCGATTTCGCCTGGCGCCTCTTCGGTACCGGCGAACATCGAGCCCATCATCACCGCCGAAGCACCGGCCACGATGGCCTTGGACAGGTCACCGGAGAAGCGGATGCCACCGTCGGCGATCAATGGGATACCGGTGCCTTCAAGGGCGGCGGCGACATTGGCGATGGCGCTGATCTGCGGCACGCCGACACCGGCGACGATACGCGTGGTGCAGATCGAGCCAGGGCCGATACCGACCTTGACCGCGTCAGCGCCGGCTTCGGCCAGCGCCTTGGCTGCAGCGCCGGTGGCGATGTTGCCACCGATGACCTGAACCTGCGGGAAGTTCTCTTTGACCCAGCGAACGCGATCGATCACGCCTTTGGAGTGACCGTGAGCGGTGTCGACCACTACCACGTCAACGCCGGCAGCAACCAGTGCGCAAACGCGATCACCGGTGTCTTTGCCGGTACCGACCGCAGCACCCACGCGCAGGCGACCCTGGTCGTCCTTGCTGGCCAGTGGGTAGGCCTTGGCCTTCTCGATGTCGTTGACGGTCATCATGCCTTTGAGGGCGAATTTGTCGTCGACGATCAGTACGCGCTCGATACGATGCTTGTGCAGCAGTTCGCGTGCTTCGTTCTTGTTGGCGCCTTCCATGACCGTGACCAGGCGCTCTTTAGGCGTCATCACTTCACGGACAGTGGCGTCCAGACGGTTTTCGAAGCGTACGTCGCGGGAGGTGACGATGCCGACCAGGTCGCCATTGTGCAGCACCGGAACGCCGGAGATGTTGTTCAGGCGGGTCAGTTCGAACAGGTCACGCACCGTGGCATCGGCCTCGATGGTGATCGGGTCCTTGACCACGCCGGCCTCGAACTTCTTGACCTTGCGCACTTCGGCAGCTTGCTGCTCGATGGTCATGTTCTTGTGGATGATGCCGATGCCGCCTTCCTGGGCCATGGCAATGGCCAGACGGGCTTCGGTCACGGTATCCATGGCGGCGGAAACCAACGGAATATTCAGCTCGATGCCACGGGTCAAACGGGTCTTGAGACTGACTTCATTGGGTAGTACCTCTGAATAACCAGGCACTAGGAGAATGTCGTCGAAGGTCAGGGCTTCTTGGCTGATACGCAGCATCGCGGGGGCTCCCGGGCGGGAAAAATGGAAGCGCGCCATTATACTCATGCAGAGCCCTTCACTCAATGCAAAGATCGGCCTTCGGTCAGTTACCGCCGCGCTTTACCTGCACCACGGCCACCGGCTGATCCAGCCAGTCGGCAAAGTCGTCGAGAAACGCCTGCTTGAATCCTGCCGCGCCCCAGTTATTGAAGATAAAACCCAGGTTGGAAAACGCGCAGGGTTGCAGGAACAGGAAACCATTGATGTCGTCTTCATGGCCGCACAGCGGGCAAATGAAGTTGTCGGTCTGCCCGGGCATCCACTCCTCCAGGCTTTCAAACAGCGCCACGCCGACTTCGCGACGGCATTCGGCGCAGCCCGCCTCCTCCAGAAAGTCGTCAAGCGGGGTATAGATGCAACGCTTGGTGATCACCTCCAGGCCATTGACCGCCTGCCCGAACGGCAGCAGCTCGGGCCGCTCCACGACTTTGCGCGCGCCCTCGGCGATGGCGTAAGCCATACGGTTGCCGGTGCTGCCGCAGGTGCTCAATTGTTCCTCGACGATCTTTTCCCGCACCAGCCAGCGCAGGATCGCCCGCGCGCGCGGCTCATGCACAGGAACGGTGGAGATCTTCGGGACAATGATGCTCTGGGTAATCATGACGGCAGCCAAACATGCTCAAAGCAACCAGTTTACCTCACTCAGGTAGCGACCGATCAGGGCAATACCGCTGACCAGCACCAGCCAGGTGACCAGGCGCACGAACGTATCCCGCGTCATGTTCAGGGTCAGACGCCGGCCCAGGTACAGCCCGATCACCATCATCGGCAGCAAGCACAAGGCCAGCAACAACAGCGGCAGGTCGGCATACACGCCAGCGAACAGGAACAGGCTCAGGCGCACCACGGTACTGCAACTGATCAGCGCGCTTTGGGTCGCCCGCGCCTGCTCCTTGGAAGGCAGCCGGGCATTGAGATAGAGGGCATATAGAAAGCCGCCGCTGCCGAACAGCGCACCGAACAAGCCGCCCACGGTTCCTATCGGCACCGACCAAGAAGCCGAGAGCTGTGCCGGCCTGATCTTCACCGCCAGGCTATACAGGGCATAGGCGCTGATGAACAGGCCCATCAACAGCAACAACAGGTCGGACTTGAGGTTGAGCAAAAACACCACGCCGAGGGTACAGCCCAGTGCCATGCACGGCAGCAGGCGCAGTAACTCCGAGCGTGCCACCGCCTTGCGCGCCGGCAGCCAGTTGCCAAAGGCGGCGACGAAATCCAGCAACACCAGCAACGGGATGATCCGCGACAGCGGCATGAAGTTGATCAGCACAGGCCCGGCCACCAGCGCCGTACCGAAACCAGCGATGCCGAAGACGATATAGGCGGCGCCGACGCCGAGCAGGATCGGTAGCCAGTCGAGGGAGGTGAAGGGTAATTGGGCAAGCAGGGTCGAGAGCATGGCGGTCGCCAACAGTGAAGGTGAGGAAACTTTAGCCAGCGCCAAGCTATGCCGACTAATATGCAATTACGCCACTAGCCATCTTGAAACGGCATATCACTCATGATCTCCACCCGCCAGCTGCGCTACTTCGTCGAAATCGCCGAAACCGGCAGCTTCAGCGCCGCCGCCGAGCGCCTGTTCATTGCCCAGTCGGCCCTGAGCCGCCAAATCAAGGAGCTGGAGTCGCAGCTCGATACGATGCTGTTCGAACGCACTGCTCGCCAGCCGCGTCTTACTGCTGCGGGCCAGGCCTTCCTGCCAAGAGCCCGCACCTTGCTGGTGGATCTGGAAAAGGCCCAACGTCTGGCGCGGGATGTCGGCCAGGGCGTAATCGGCAGTCTGCGCCTGAATCACTCGAGCACCGTGCCCTTGACCGGGCAGCTGTTGACCCGCCTCAGTGGCTATCTGCATGCGCATCCAGGCGTTGCCATGGAGATCGCCCAGCAGTCTTCCGAGGCACAGCTTGCAGAGCTCGCGCAAGATCGCCTGGAAGTCGGCCTGTTGCGCTTGCCGGTGCTGCGCCAGCATCAAGGGCTTTGTGTGCAGCCGCTGTTTGAAGAGCCCTTGTTGCTGGCGGTCGCCGAAGACCATGCGTTGGCCCGGGAAACCAGCGTTTGCCTGGCGCAGCTGCGTGACCAGCCGTTTATTTCCATCCCCCATCGCCAGCGCGGCGGCTTGAGCTACCTGTCTGCAGAGCTGTGCATGGGTGCCGGCTTCTTTCCGAAAGCCGCGCGGGTGGTGTCACGCAAGACAACCCAGTTGCAGTTGATCCAGGCAGGTTTTGGTGTGGCTCTGTTGCCGCAGTGCATGCAGGAGATTGCCCCGCCCTCACTGCGGTTCATTACCCTTGCAGATGAAGGGTGCAGCAGTACGGTGGCGTTGGCGTGCCGTCGCGATGCCGGGCCTTTGGTACAGCAGTTCATCATGCACATGGGGGCTGCTGCGCCCCCCATCGCCGGCAAGGCCGGCTCCTACAGTGATCAAGGCACCGGCGGGCCACTGACACCCCATAGCCACAATCCTTTATGATGCAGTCCATGATCAAAGACCCCTTCGAAAGACTCGGCCTGGACCGCGAAGTCCTCACCGTCAGCCAGCTCAACGGCCGCGCCCGGGTGCTGCTTGAAGACGTGTTCCGCAATGTCTGGGTCGAAGGCGAGATATCCAACCTCGCCCGCCCGGCTTCCGGTCATGTCTATTTCACCCTCAAGGACAGCGGCGCCCAGGTGCGCTGCGCGCTGTTCCGGCAGAACGCCGTGCGGGTTCGTCAGGCCCTGCGCGATGGCCTGGCGGTCAAGGTACGCGGCAAGGTATCGCTGTTTGAAGGCCGTGGCGACTATCAGCTTATCCTCGATACCGTCGAACCTGCCGGCGATGGTGCGTTGCGCCTGGCGTTCGAAGCACTCAAGGAAAAGCTTGGCGCCGAAGGCCTGTTCAGCGCTGAAAACAAGGTTACCCTGCCCGCCCACCCGCAACGCATCGGCATTGTCAGCTCGCCCACCGGCGCGGTGATCCGCGACATCATCAGCGTGTTCCGCCGTCGTGCCCCGCAGGTCGAGCTGACACTGATCCCCACTGCCGTACAAGGCCGCGAAGCGATCAATCAGATCGTTCGCGCCCTGCAACTGGCCGACAGCCGCGGCTTCGACGCACTGATCCTGGCCCGTGGCGGTGGCTCGCTGGAAGACCTCTGGTGCTTCAACGAGGAAGCCGTGGCCCGGGCGATCGCCGCCTGTGTGACGCCGATTGTCAGCGCCGTCGGCCATGAAACCGACGTCTCGATCAGTGACTTTGTCGCAGACGTACGCGCACCTACACCTTCGGCCGCTGCCGAGCTGCTGGCCCCGGATAGCAGCGACCTGCAGCGGCGCATCGACAGCCTCAAGCGACGCCTGCTGCTACGCATCCAGAGCCGCCTGATGCACGACCGCCTGCGCCTGGACAGCCTGACCCGGCGCCTGCGTCACCCCGGCGAGCGCCTGCGTCAACAGGCCCAGCGCCTGGACGACCTCGACATGCGCCTGCGTCGGGCCTTCGAACAACGTCTGAACCAGCGCCGCGAACGCCTGGCCCGTCTCGACACGCGTTTGGCCGCGCAACACCCAGGACGTACCCTGGCGCTGCTCAAACAGCGCCTGGACAGCCTCGCCGAACGCTTGCCGCGGGCCATGCGCGAAACCCTCAAAGACCGTCGCCAGCGCCTGCAGGCACAGGTCCAGACCCTCCATGTGGTCAGCCCTCTGGCAACCCTTGGGCGCGGCTACAGCATCCTCCTCGACGAGCGCGGCCAGGCTATCCGCAGCGCCGCCCAGACCCACAACGGCCAGCGCCTGAGCGCGCGCCTGGGCGAAGGCGAATTGCACGTGCGGGTCGAAGACAACCACCTGACCCCGGTCACGCTTTCACTACTGGACTGAACCATGCCCCGTCTGTTTGCCCCGCTATTGCTGCTGTGCCTGATATTCACCAGCAGCGCCCAGGCCAGCTACATCACCCGTCAACTGAACAAGCCGGTGCCTGGTGGCGTCGCGGTCATCGACCTTGGCCCCGCAGCCCAGGCACCGAGCGCACGCTTTGACGGCAAACCGGTGCTGGTGGTCAAGGAACAGGACAACTGGCTGGCCATCGTCGGCCTGCCGCTGACGCAAAAAGCCGGTCAGGCGCAACTCAGCCAGGGCAGCCGCACGCTGACCTTCAACGTTGGCAGCAAGCAATACCCGGAGCAGCGCATCACCTTGAAGAACAAGCGCCAGGTCAACCCCGATCCGGCCGACCTCAAGCGCATCGATGCCGAGCTAGCCGAGCAGATCAAGGCCTACCGCAGCTTCAGCCCCAACCTGCCGAGCAACCTGATCCTCGACAAGCCGGTCAGCGGCCCGCTGTCGAGCAAATTTGGCGTACGCCGTTTCTTCAATGGCGAAGAACGCAACCCTCATGCCGGCCTGGATTTCGCCGTGCCTGCCGGAACACCGATCAAGACCCCGGCCAACGGCAAAGTGATTCTGGTGGGTAATTACTTCTTCAACGGCAACACCGTATTCGTCGACCATGGCCAGGGCTTTATCAGCATGTTCTGCCATATGTCGAAAATCGATGTGAAGCCAGGCCAGCAACTCAGTCGCGGCGCTGTCGTAGGCCGGGTAGGCGCAACGGGCCGCGCAACCGGTCCGCACATGCACTGGAACGTCAGCCTCAATGATGCGCGAGTGGATCCGGCGATTTTCATCGGGGCGTTCCAGCCCTGATGCTCGTTTGCGCCATTCAAAAAGACTGCGCAACTGCCGCGGTCTTTTTGAATTAGATAAGCGATAAAATATCGATAAATTCAACTTTTTAAGCATTTCTATCAATTTTTTCTCAACGCTTGCCATCTTTAACCCCACTGGTTAGGGTTGAAGCCATGAAAACCTTTCAGACCCTCATCCTGCTTCGTCAACATCGCAGCCTCTGCCTGGTCAGTGCACGACTACCAAGCTGAATCGCGTCGCCTCGCCTTTTCATCTCGTTTTCGTTCGGCAGGCCACCTTTCCAGGCCGCACATTCAAGGATTGCTTTTCATGACCATGCTCAAAGACCCTTCGAAAAAATACAGTGCCTTCCCTACCGTCAACTTGCCTGACCGTACCTGGCCATCGAAGACCATCACCGCAGCGCCGATCTGGTGCAGCTCCGACCTGCGTGATGGCAATCAGTCGTTGATCGAGCCAATGGATGCGGTGAAGAAGCTGCGCTTCTGGAAGACTCTGGTCAGCGTTGGCGTGAAAGAAATCGAAGCCTCCTTCCCCTCGGCTTCGCAAACCGATTTCGACTTCGTCCGTACACTGATTGAGGACGGTCACATTCCCGAGGACACCACCATCCAGGTGCTGACCCAGGCCCGTGAAGACTTGATCGCCCGTACTTTTGAATCGCTGCGCGGTGCGAAAAAGGCCATCGTCCACCTGTACAACGCCACCAGCCCGTCGTTCCGCCGCATCGTCTTCAATCAGGACAAGCAAGGCGTGAAGGACATCGCGGTGAACGCGGCCAAGCTGTTCGTCAAGTACGCTGCCCAGCAGCCGGAAACCCAGTGGACCTTCCAGTACTCGCCGGAGACCTTCAGCGCCACCGAACTGGAGTTTGCCAAGGAGGTCTGTGACGCGGTGATCGAGGTGTGGAACCCGACGCCGGACAACAAGATCATTCTCAACCTGCCGGCCACCGTCGAAGTGTCGACGCCGAACATCTATGCCGACCAGATCGAATGGTTCGGCCGCAACGTGTCGCGCCGTGACAGCGTGATCATCAGCCTGCACACCCACAACGACCGTGGCACTGGCGTGGCCGCCACCGAACTGGGCCTGATGGCCGGCGCCGATCGCGTCGAAGGCTGCCTGTTCGGCAACGGCGAGCGTACCGGTAACGTCGATCTGGTGACCCTGGCGTTGAACCTCTACACCCAGGGCGTTAACCCTGAGCTGGACTTCTCCGACATCGATGGCGTGCGCAAGGTGGTCGAGGAGTGCAACCAGATTCCGGTGCACCCACGCCATCCGTACGTCGGCGACCTGGTTCACACCGCATTTTCCGGCTCGCACCAGGATGCGATCCGCAAGGGCTTTACCCAGCAGAAAGACGACGCCAAGTGGGAAGTGCCGTATCTGCCGATCGACCCGGCCGACATTGGCCGCAGCTACGAGGCGGTGATCCGCGTCAACAGCCAGTCGGGCAAAGGCGGCATCACCTATCTGCTGGAGCAGGAATACGGCATCAGCTTGCCGCGCCGCATGCAGATCGAGTTCAGCCAGGTGGTTCAGGGTGAAACCGACCGTCTGGGCCTGGAAATGACTGCCCAGCAGATCTACAACCTGCTGCACCGTGAGTACTTGCAAGCCAACGCGCCGTACGCGCTGGTCAGCCATCGCCTGCAGGAAGAGAACGGTCACAGCGCCGTGGAAGTGGAAGTTTCCGGTGAAGGCGAGACTACCCTGCACTGGCGCGGCAAGGGCAATGGTGCCCTCGAAGCCCTGGTCGCCGGCCTGCCGGTGGCCGTGGAGATCATGGACTACAACGAGCACGCCATTGGTGCCGGTACCAACGCCAAGGCGGCGGCCTACATCGAATTGCGTGTGGCCGGTGGTCGTCCGGTGCATGGCGTGGGGGTTGATGAAAACATCACCACCGCCAGCTTCAAGGCGCTGTTCAGTGCATTGAACCGTTCCTTGAGCCAGCAGGCCGCCAAGGCAGCGTAAACATCGCTGACTGAAGCAAAAAAAAACCGCCTAGTACAGGCGGTTTTTTTCGCGGGGCAAGCCCGCTCCCACCGAGTCAGAGCGACCGCTGTGGGAGCGGGCCTGCCCCGCGATCAGGCCAGTACAGATAAAAAAAGAGGCGCGCCGACCAAGCGCACCTCAAAGCCGTGTAGCACACAACGATTCAGTTCAATCCAGCAGCGCCAATGCCTGCGCGCTGCACTCGGTAATCCGCGACCACTCGCCGTTCTTGATCCAGCCACTGTCGAGCATCCAGGTCCCGCCCACACACATGACATTGGGCAGGGCCATATAGCTCTTCACATTACCCGGGTTCACCCCACCGGTCGGACAGAAGCGCACTTCACCGAACGGACCACCGTAAGCCTTGATCGCCGCCACACCACCGCTGATTTCCGCTGGAAACAGCTTGAAACGGCGATAGCCAAGGGCGTAGCCCATCATCAACTCCGATGGCGTGCTGATCCCCGGCAGCAACGGCAGGTCGCTTTGCACACCCACCTCAAGAATGTCCTGGGTAACACCTGGCGTGACCACAAACTGCGCCCCAGCCGCTTCCACGGCAGCGAACATCTTGCGGTCCAGCACGGTCCCGGCGCCAATGCACAGTTCCGGCCGCTGTTCGCGCAGCACCTGAATGGCTTTCAAGCCGTGCGCCGAGCGCAGGGTCACTTCAAGGGTTTTGATGCCACCAGCAGCCAGCGCATCGGCCAGGGGCAGAATGTCTTCTTCGCGGGCAATGGTGATCACCGGCAAAATCCGCGCCTGGGTGCAGATCTGATCGATCCGGGCAATCTTGTCGGCCATGGAAACTCCCGGCTGTTTCAGTTCATGCGTGGTCATAACGGCGGATCCTTGGCTCATGGGCACCAGTAAATATCCAGAGGGTCTTGCAAAAAGGCGCGAATCGGCATTTCGCTCAGGTCATCGCCAGCCAGTGCGGTGCGCAGGGTAGCGAGTTTGCCCGGGCCTTGCACGGACAAGGCGGTAAAGCCAGCCCTCGCCAGCAAGGCGCGGGTCATGCTCAGGCGTTGATGCGGCACCGTTGGCGCCAGCATCGGCAGACAGCGCCGCGTGCTGTCTGGGTCAAGGCCTTCGCTCAGGTTCGGGCTATTAGGGAACAGCGAAGCGGTATGCCCGTCATCCCCCATACCGAGCACCAGCACGTCGATGCCTGATAGTTCGTCGAGCGCCTGATCGGCGTCCAGCGCAGCAGCTTCAAGGCTGGAAGCGGCGCGGTACAGACCAAGGAAACGCGCCGTGGCCGCCTTGCCAGTCAACAGATGGCGTTTGAGCAGACCGGCATTGCTGTCGGTATGCTCGACCGGCACCCAGCGCTCATCGGCCAAGGTAACCAAGACCTTCGACCAGTCCAGCGGCTGCTGGATCAGTGCCTGAAAAAACGCCACCGGGCTACGTCCACCGGACACCACCAGGGTCGCCTGACCGTTTGCCGCGATCGCAGCATTCAGGCGCCCGGCTACGTCCTTGGCCAAGCCTTCGGCCAACTGCACGGTGCCGTTGAAATCATGGGCCGTCACGTTAGCCGGCAGTTGCAGTTCAGATATCGCCATACCAAGACCTCCCATCACGGGTAATCAATGCAATCGAGCTCATCGGCCCCCAGGAGCCAGCGGCATAAGGCTTGGGCGCATCGCCGCTATTCTTCCAGCCGGCAATCAGCTGATCGCACCACTTCCACGCGTATTCGATTTCGTCCTTGCGCACGAACAGGTTCTGGTTGCCGCGCATTACTTCCAGCAGCAAGCGCTCATAGGCATCGGGAATCCGCGCACTGCGCCAAGTGTCGGAAAAGTTCAGCTGCAACGGCCCGCTGCGCAGCTGCATGCCCTTATCCAGGCCCTGCTCCTTGGTCATCACCCGCAAGGAAATGCCTTCGTCCGGCTGCAAACGGATGATCAGCTTGTTGCCGATCTGCAAACGCTGTTCCGGGGCGAAAATGTAGTGCGGGGTTTCCTTGAAATGGATGACGATCTGCGACAGTTTCTGTGGCATGCGCTTGCCGGTACGCAGGTAGAACGGCACGCCAGCCCAGCGCCAGTTGCGGATATCGGCGCGCAGGGCAACAAAGGTTTCGGTGTCGCTCTGGGCGTTGGCGTTGTCTTCTTCCAGGTAGCCTGGCACCGGCTTGCCTTCGCTGTAGCCGGCGATGTACTGGCCGCGCACCACATGCGTGCTCAGGCCTTCGCCAGTGATCGGTGCCAGGGCCTTGAGCACTTTGACCTTCTCGTTACGAATGCTGTCCGCAGAGAGATCGCTGGGTGGGTCCATGGCGATCAGACAAAGCAGCTGCAACAAGTGGTTCTGGATCATGTCGCGCAGTTGCCCGGCCTTGTCGAAATAGCCCCAGCGCCCCTCGATCCCGACCTTCTCGGCGACGGTGATTTCCACATGAGAGATCGAGTTCTGGTTCCACTGGGTTTCGAACAGGCTGTTGGCAAAGCGCAGGGCAATGAGGTTCTGTACGGTTTCCTTGCCCAGGTAATGGTCGATGCGATAAACGCGGTTTTCCGGGAAGTACTGCGCCACCGCCTCATTGACCCGCCGCGAAGAGTCCAAGTCATGACCGATAGGCTTTTCCAGCACCACCCGGGTACGCGCACTGAGACCGGCCTTGTCGAGGTTCTCGCAAATTCCGCCATAGACCGCCGCGGGCGTGGCGAAGTAAGCGATCAGCTGGCTGTCATCACCGACCTGCTCGGCCAGCGCCTGATAGTCCTCGGCCTTGAGGAAGTCCACATGCAGATAGCGCAAGCGCGCGAGAAAACGCTGCAACACCACTGTCTCGATCTGCCCTTGCGGGACAAACTCTCGCAAATGCGCCTCGATCGATGTCAGGTGCTCTTCGACACTGCCCGGCTCGCGGGCCAGCGCCAGCACACGGGTATCAGCGTGCAGCAAGTCGGCGCGATCAAGCTGGTAAAGCGCCGGAAACAGCTTGCGCAAGGCCAGGTCGCCGAGTGCGCCAAACAGGGCAAAGGTGCAAGGTTCAACGCTGATCGATGCCATGATGTTGGTTCTTTTATCAAGTTGACGTAGAAATACCGTTTTCAATCGCAGTTTTCAAGGAATAATGTAGTAAAAACCACAACATTTTATCTGGAACACAGATTCAAGTGGTGTGCCTCCCATGCCATCAGTACGATAGGCCACCGCGTCAAAAGCCCGCTGCCATCAGCAGCGGGCTGCCTCATCGACCCAAGGACACATACCCATGGACCGCGTGCGAAACCTCCTGGAGCAGATCCAGGGCCGCCTCGAAGAGCTGAACAAGGCTGAGCGCAAAGTCGCCGAAGTCATCCTGCTCAACCCTCAGCAAGCCACCCGTTTCAGCATCGCCGCCCTGGCCCAGGCAGCCAAGGTCAGTGAACCGACGGTGAACCGCTTCTGCCGTTCGTTCGGCGTCAGTGGCTATCCCGAGCTCAAGCTGCAACTGGCGCAGAGCCTGGCCAGCGGCGCTGCTTATGTCAGCCGGGCGGTGGAGGCCGATGATGATCCGGCGTCCTACACCCAGAAGATCTTCGGCAGCGCCATCGCCTCGCTGGACAGTGCCTGCCAGCAACTCGATCCGCAGCTGATCAGCCGCGCCGTCGACATGCTGATCCAGGCCCGGCAGATCCACTTTTTCGGCCTCGGCGCTTCGGCTCCGGTGGCCCTGGACGCCCAGCACAAGTTCTTCCGCTTCAACCTGGCGGTCTCGGCCCACGCCGATGTGCTGATGCAGCGCATGCTGGCTTCGGTGGCTCATACCGGTGAACTGTTCGTGATCATCTCCTACACCGGGCGTACCCGCGAACTGGTCGAAGTCGCACGCCTGGCCCGGGAAAACGGTGCCTCGGTGCTAGGCCTGACCGCCGCTGACTCGCCCCTGGCCAAAGCCAGCAGCCTGAGCCTGAACATACCGCTGCCAGAAGACACTGATATTTACATGCCGATGACTTCGCGGATCATCCAGTTGACCGTACTCGACGTATTGGCCACCGGCATGACCTTGCGCCGCGGCGTGGACTTCCAGCCGCACCTGCGCAAGATCAAGGAAAGCCTCAACGCCAGCCGCTACCCGATCGACGACGAGCTCAACTAAGCAGCTGTGCCTGCAACCGCAGGTGTGCCTGTTCTCCCGGCGCCAGGCTCAGGCTGTCACTGCTGCCACTGGCCGCCTCGACACAGACGAAACCCAGGGTTTCACTGCTGCTGACCCCCATTAACGGGCGACTGCCCGGGTGCCAGACGATGGTGTCCTCGCTGTCACCGGTATCGATGCTCAGTTGTCGTTGCCAGGCCGGGTCGTGCAGTTGCACGGTCGCTGCATTGGGGAACACCCGCTGACAGCCGCCATGGACCTTCAAGGCGCCCTTCTGACGGCAGGCCTGACGGTTCAAACGGTCGTAACCTTCAATGTTTTCTAGCCCAGATAGCGCTATCTCTGAAACGTCACTAATACGCCAGTAGGCCAGCAGAGCATGACTCAGCTGACAAGGTTGGCTGTCCTGGTGTTCGGTACTGAGCTGCAACTCCATGCGTTTACCTAACCTGGCCAACAGGTCGACCTGCCAATCGCACAACTGCAAACGCCATTTGAGCGCCACGCCCTCTTCGTCCTCACTGCTGTCGATCAGTTTCCAGTCGAGCAAACGCGCCCAGCCGTGCGCTGGCCACATGTCTTCGCTGGGATGGCGACCGTACCAGGGCCAGCACACCGGCACACCGCCACGAATGGCGCCGACCTGCGGCCACTGCGCCGCACACCACAGCCAGGGCCGCTCGCCCGTGGGCTGGAAGTGCAACAGCTGCGCGCCCTGGCGGCTGAACACGGCCTGGCACTGGGGATGGTCGATGATCAGCACATCGCGCTGCTGATAACGCTCCCACTCGAAGGTCGGTCGCGGCCTCTGCGAGGTGAAGAAGCGATGTAGCGGGTGCTCGGGCATGGTTGGAAACTCTTGTTGTTAGTGAGGACCTCATCGCCGGCAAGGCCGGCTCCTACAATGTACGGTAGGAGCCGGCCTTGCCGGCGATCGACCGCAGAGCGGTCGCAATATGGCGTAAATTTACAACATATTGCCTCAGAACGACGACTGAATCTTCAAGCCAGCGACCAGTGCGTTATCCACCTCGTCCACCCCGCCCGGACTTTTAATGTATTGCAGGTTGGGCCGTACGGTCAGCCAGTTGGTGACATGGAAGCCGTAATACAACTCGGCGTTGTACTCGGTCTCCTGAATCGGCACAAAGGCCGGGTTGTTGTAATCATCAACGCCGCTCTGCTGATTGAGCAACTCGGCGCGGTCCTTAACATCATCGTTAACGTGAATCCGCGCTACGCCAAAGCCGATGTCATCCTTGGGCCTGGCGTCGAAAGCGCCTTTGTAGACCATACCCACCTGCTGATAGTTATCGACCACGTTGGTGGCCTTGTCATGCACGGTGAAGTTGGCGAACAAGCTCAAGCCACGGCTGGCATCGCCGTTATGTGCGGTCACCTGCTGCTGAGCCACCACCCACCAGCCATGCTTGCTGGAGTGTGACTTGAAGTCGTTGCCGGTAATCGCCTGGGGCTGGCCATTAACGTCATCAAAGACATCGTCGGCCTTGGCGGTGCTGTAGTAATAACCCAAGCGGTACTCACCCGGCAGATTGTTGACCTTGGGCGACCAGACCAGCTCTACCGGCAGGATCATGCCCTCGGTGCCACTACCACTGAGCTTGAAACCATTGCCGGTTTCAAGGTTGGACGGGTTCTGCTCATACACCCCGACCTGAGCGAAGAATTCCGGGGTGATGTTGTATTTGACCCGCAGCGCCCACTGGCTGACCGGCCAGTTGTACCAGATACCCCCCACCCAGTTGCCGACCTGAGAGCCGCAGAACGCCAGGTTCTGGAAGTCGCACGGGAAGCTGTTGAAGTCTTCGCCTTCGCCGAAACGGCCGAATTTCACATCCAGGGCGCCATCGAAGTACTGCTGTTTGATCCACATCTGGGTCAGCCGCCAGGTCTGGCCACGGCCCCAGACCTCCTGCACGGAACTGAACTGGCCGGCCCGCGGATCACTGATGCGGTCGTTGGACAGGTTGCGTCCGCTGCGCTCGGTGATCGCCAGCTTGAACTCGGTGTCGTGCCAGCCGAAGATCTTCTCCAGGTCCAGGTGCGCGCCCAACGCGAACTGATCGCTGTAGCGCGCGGTCTTGTCGTCGTTGTAACCGCCGTTGAGGTTGCCTGCCACCTCTCCAACGTAGTCGAGGGTGAAGTCGTAGCCCTTCTCCAGCAATTCGGTGCGGGTACCGCCCCAATCGCCGCTCATCCATTTTGACTCCGGGGCAAAAGCGCCGGCCGCCTGCGCCCCGCAGCTGACCCCGAGGGCTGCCAGCAGGCTCAGCGGAACCAGCGGCTTGATGCGTTTGAAGTGATCCATCCCTTGTTTCCTCGTTTTATTGTTCTTGATGGGCATGTACGACTTACAACGAATTCAACGACCCTTGAATTGCGCGACATTGTCCTGACCGGACTGCTGTGGCGTGAGCTTCACCCCCAGGCGCTCGCCAGTGACGGCATCGAACAACAACACCCGGGCCGGATCGAACTGCAGGTTCAGGGTGTCACCCACCTGGATCGCCACATCCGGCGCCAGGCGGCAGCAGACCTTGGTCTGGTTGAGGGTGACGAACACCAGCAGGTCGGGACCGGTCGGCTCGGTGATCTGCACCTCGGCCCGAATGCTCGGCAGGCCATTGGCCTGGCTTGGCGCCAGAGCAATCTGCTCGGGACGAATGCCAAGGATCACCTCACGGTCTTCAAGCCCTGCATCACTGATTCCCAGGGGGAGTTCGCAGCGGGCCTGGCCACTGTCGAGCAACGCCTGCAAGCGGCCGTCCTTGCGCTGCAGACGCAGCGGAATGAAGTTCATCGGTGGCGAACCGATGAAGCTGGCAACAAACAGATTGGCCGGATCGTTGTAGATCTGCTGCGGCGTGCCGAACTGCTGGATCAGGCCGTCCTTCATCACCGCCACCTTGTCGCCCAGGGTCATGGCTTCGATCTGGTCGTGGGTGACATACACCGTGGTGGTTTTCAGGCGCTGGTGCATCAGCTTGATCTCGGTGCGCATCTCCACCCGCAGCTTGGCGTCGAGGTTGGACAGCGGCTCGTCGAACAGGTAGATCTTCGGTCGCCGCGCCAGCGCCCGGCCCATGGCCACACGTTGCTGCTGGCCGCCGGAGAGCTGGCCGGGCTTGCGCGTCAGCAGGTGTTCGATCTGCAGCAGTTTGGCCACCCGCGCCACTTCCTCATCGATCGCCGCCGCCGGCATCTTGCGCATCTTCAGGCCGAAAGCGATGTTGTCGCGCACGTTCATGGTCGGGTACAGCGCATAAGACTGAAAGACCATGGCGATATCGCGGTCCTTGGGGCTCATGCCGCTAATGTCGGCATCGTCCACCAGGATCGCCCCGCCGGTAATCTGTTCGAGACCGGCGATGCAGTTCATCAAAGTCGACTTGCCGCAGCCGGAAGGGCCGACAAGAATCAGGAACTCCCCGGAGTCGATCGACAGGTCGATATGCTTCAAGGTATCCGGCAGACCGCTGCCGTAGGTCTTGTTGACGTTGCGCAGTTCAAGCGTTGCCATATTGGTTCACCCCTTGACCGCGCCGGCCGTAAGCCCGCGCAGGAAATACTTGCCAGCCAGCACATAGACCAACAGGGTCGGTAACCCGGCGATCATCGCCGCCGCCATGTCGACGTTGTATTCCTTGACCCCGGTGCTGGTGTTGACCAGGTTGTTCAGGGCCACGGTGATCGGTTGCGCGTCGCCACTGGCGAACACCACACCGAAGAGAAAGTCGTTCCAGATCTGAGTGAACTGCCAGATCAGGCAGACCATGATGATCGGCACCGACATCGGCAGCAGGATGCGTCCGAAGATGGTGAAGAACCCCGCCCCGTCCAGCCGCGCCGCGCGTACCAGGGCATCCGGCACGCTGCAGTAGTAGTTGCGGAAAAACAGCGTGGTGAACGCCAGGCCGTAGACGATATGCACCAGCACCAGGCCGGTGGTGGTGCTGGCCAGGCCGAGCTTGCCGAGGGTGAACGAGGCCGGCAGCAGCACGGTCTGGAACGGCAGGAAGCAACCGAACAGCAACAGCCCGAAGAACAGTTGCGAACCACGGAAGCGCCACATCGACAGGACATAGCCGTTGAGCGCCCCGAGCAACGTCGAGATCAGCACCGCTGGAATAGTGATCTTCACCGAGTTCCAGAAGTAGCCGCCCACCGTGTCCCAGGCCTTGATCCAGCCGATACCGGTAATCACTTCAGGCCAGCTCAACAGGTTGCCGGTGCGGATGTCATCCGGCGATTTGAAGCTGGTCAGCAGCATCACGATCAGCGGAACCAGGTACAGCGCGCAGGCCAGCAACAGCGTGGCGTAGATGGCGATCCGACTGAAGTTGAAAGTACGCGGTGCCAGGGTTCTAGTCATGGCGCTTGCTCCTCAATTCCGAATACAGATAAGGCACCAGGATCGACAGGATCGCGCCGAGCATCAGGATCGCACTGGCCGAGCCCATGCCCATCTGCCCGCGGCTGAAGGTGAAGGAGTACATGAACATCGCCGGCAGGTCCGAGGCGTACCCTGGCCCGCCTGCGGTCATCGCCGCGACCAGGTCGAAGCTCTTGATGGCGATGTGGGCGAGGATCATCAATGCGCTGAAGAACACCGGGCGCAGGCTCGGCAGCACGATGCGCAAGTAGATGCTCGGCAAGCTGGCACCATCGACCTGGGCGGCACGAATGATCGACTGATCGACGCTGCGCAGGCCCGCCAGGAACAGCGCCATGACAAAGCCCGAGGCTTGCCACACCGCCGCGATCACCAGGCAGTAGACGACCCGGTCCGGGTCCACCAGCCAGTCCAGGCGAAAACCTTCCCAGCCCCAGTCACGGAGCATCTTGTCCAGGCCCAGGCCCGGATTGAGCAGCCATTTCCAGGCAGTGCCGGTGACGATCATCGACAGTGCCATGGGGTACAGGTAAACCGTGCGGATAAACCCTTCGCGGCGAATGCGCTGGTCGAGCAATACCGCCAGCAGCACGCCGATCACCAGGCTGATGGCGATGAACAGGCCACCGAACAGCAGCAGGTTCTTGCTGGCGACCCACCAGCGGTCGTTCTCCATCAGCCGCGCATACTGCGCCAGACCCACCCACTTGTAGCTGGGCATGAAGCTGGAGTTGGTGAAGGAGAGGATGAAGGTCCAGAAGATGTAGCCATAAAAGCCCACCAGGACAATCAGCATGCTTGGCGCCAGTACCAGTTTCGGTAGCCAGCGTTGCAAGGCGTCGAAGGGCGAGGCCTTGTTGAGGGTAGCAACAGTGCTCATAGGGAGGTCTCGTGTTGGGGTATCGCGGGACAAGCCCGCGCCCACAGGGGATGTGTGACTGCTGTGGGAGCGGGCTTGCCCCGCGAAAAGGCCAGCAAACCGTTACTTAGCCGACTTGATCGCCGAATTCAGCTGCTTGACCGCCGTCGCGGGATCCGCTTTCGGGTCATTGAGGAAGTTGGTCACCACATCGAAGATCGCTCCCTGCACCGCCAGGGTCGTCGCCATGTTGTGGGCCATGCTCGGTTGCAGGCCATCGCCTTTTTCTGCTTCTTTGAAGTCCACCGCCGACTTCTGCGTACAGGCGTCGAACTGGCTCATGTCCATGTCCTGACGCACCGGCAGCGAGCCTTTGTTCTGGTTGAACACCGTCTGAAACTGCGGCTCCAGGGCAACCTTGGCCAGGTCGTTCTGGGCTTTGATGTCGTTGTCGTTCTTGAGCTTGAACATCGCCAGCGAGTCGATGTTGTAGGCGAAGCTGCCCTGGGTGCCGGGGAAGGCCACGCACTGGTAATCCTTGCCGGCGACCTTGCCAGCTGCCGTCCATTCGCTCTTGGCCCAGTCGCCCATGATCTGCATGCCGGCCTTGCCGCTGATGACCTCGGCAGCGGCGATGTTCCAGTCACGCCCGGCGCGGTTGGGGTCCATGTAGGTGCCCAGACGTTGCAGGGCCCTGAACACCTCGACCATCTGCACGCCGGTCAGGGTCTTTTCATCCAGCTCGACAAAGGCGGCGTGATAACCCTTGGGGCCAAGGATGCTCAAGGCCAGGTCTTCAAACACCGTGCTGTCCTGCCACGGCTGACCGCCATGGGCCAGAGGGATGAAGCCTGCGCTCTTGAGCTTGTCGGCAGCGACGAAAAGCTCATCAAGGGTGGTCGGCACTTTGGCGCCAGCCTTGTCGAACACTTGCGGGTTGATCCACAGCCAGTTGACCCGGTGGATGTTCACCGGCACCGCCACGTAGTGGCCGTCGTACTTCATGATCTCGGCGACTTTCTGCGGCAGCAGGCCGTCCCAATTGTTGGCTTTGGAGACATCATCGAGCTCAGTCAGTAGACCGAGTGCGCCCCACTCCTGAATGTCCGGCCCCTTGATCTGCGCAGCGGCTGGCGGGTTGCCGGAAATGGCGCGGGTCTTGAGCACGGTCATCGCTGCGGCGCCGCCACCACCGGCCACGGCGTTGTCTTTCCAGATGAATCCGTCTTTTTGCACCTGGGCCTTGAGGGTTTCAACGGCCTTGGCTTCGCCACCGGAGGTCCACCAGTGCAGGACTTCGACGGTACCGGTATCGGCGGCCATGGCGCTCAAAGGCAACAAGGAGGCGAGTGAAATAACAGCGGCGAGGCGATTGATCGCATTCATGGGGCGTGACCTTTTCTTGTTGTTATGCAGGTGCAAGTCGTGGTGCTTGCGCTTGCATCGGAGTCTAACCAGGCACTGGCGTGGCCGAGGTAACGAAGGGATGCGCAAATGTCACTAACTGGTGACATTCGCTTGGCCAGCGTGTCAGTCGCTGCTGCGAGGCAGGCTCAAGGTCACCCGCAAACCGCCGCCCTGCAGGTTACGCAAGCTCACTTCGCCGCCGTGGCTGTGGGCGATGTTGCGCGCGATCCCCAGGCCCAGGCCATAGCCCTGCTGCTGCCCGGCCAGACGGAAATGCGGTTCGAAGACTTGTTCCAGACGCTGCTCGGGCACCCCCGGCCCCTCATCGTCCACTTGCAGGACGAACCCTGACTCACTGTCGAACACGCGCAGGTGCGCACGCTCGCCGTATTTCAAGGCATTGTCGATCAGGTTGCCCATGCACCGGCGCAGCGCCAGCGGCTTGCCGGGGTACGGGGCAAGCGCCCTGCCCTGCACGGTAACGCGGGCACTGGCCAGATACGGCTCGACCAGGCAATCGAGGGCATGATTGAGGTCGATCGGTTCGATGTTCTCGTGGATATCCGTGTCTTTCACGCACTGCAGCGCGCCTTTGACCAGCATCTCCAGCTCGTCCAGATCGCGGCTGAACTTGGTCTGTTGCTGCTCGTCCTCAAGCAGCTCGACGCGCAGGCGCAGACGGGTAATCGGTGTGCGCAGGTCATGGGATATAGCACTGAACAACTGGCTGCGTTCGGTCAGGTAGCGACTGATGCGCTCACGCATGGCATTGAACGCCCGGCCGACTTCGACCACCTCACTGCCGCCCCCCTCCAGCACTGGCTCGACATCAGCACCCAGCGACATCTCCCGCGCCGCCCGCGCCAGACGCTTGAGCGGACGACTTTGCCAATGCACCAGCAAGCCGATGAACAGCAGCAGAAAGAAGCTGGTCAGGCCGATGAACCACAACTGCTGACGCGGCAGACCTTCGTCTTCAAGGCTGGTATAGGGCTCAGGCATCAGCGAGGCGATGTACAGCCACTCGCCTTCGCCGAGGCGGATCTGGGTCACCAGTACCGGTGGATTGACCGGTTCCAGGGTCAGCGCGTAATGCGCCCAGGAACGCGGTAGCTCGTCGAGCTTCAGGCCGCTGTTGAAGATCCGCAGGTCCTGGGGGCTGACGAACTCCAGGGAGATATCCATTTGCGCGCCGAGGCGCTGGCGCAGCACTTCGTCCACTGCGCTGAGCACGGCCTGCTTGCGCGGTGTAATCGGCAGAACCTGCATGTCCAAGGGTTTGTCGTTGAGCGAGACCACGAAGCGTGTGCCGCCCATGTTGCGCAACTGATCCAGCACCATGGGCCGGTAGGCCACCGGCAGCGAGCGAAAATAGCTGACGCTGGCACTCATTGAATGCGCCAGGCTACGGGCGCTGGCCACCAGTCCTTCGAGCTGGCTGGCGCGCAGTTGCGACAGCCAGATCAGGCTCGACAAGCCCTGGGCCAGCAACACCACCAGCAGAGTCAACAGCAGCATGCGCCCGAGCAACGAGCGCGGCAGCGGCAGACGCCAGCGCCCCTCAGTGCGCAGGCGCAACGCTGGCCGCCAGCAGGTAACCACTGCCACGTACGGTACGAATCAGCCGTGGCGGCTTGTGCGTGTCGCGCAGGCGTTGGCGCAGGCGGCTGACCGCCATATCGACGATGCGGTCCAGGGGCATGGGTTCGCGCCCTCGAGTAGCGTTGCCGATGGTGTCGCGGTCAAGGATTTGCTGCGGGTGATCAAGGAACAACTTGAGCAAAGCGAAGTCGGCACCGGACAGAATCACCTCTTCACCGTCGCGGTGAAACAAGCGGTGACTGACCGTGTCCAGGCGCCAGTCATCGAAGGCCAATACATCGCTACCAGTGCGTTCCTGGCCAAAACCGGCGCGGCGCAGCAGGGCTTTGATTCGCGCCTGCAACTCGCGTGGGCTGAAGGGTTTGCCAAGATAATCATCGGCGCCCAGTTCCAGGCCGATGACCCGATCGGCTTCATCGGAACTGGCCGTGAGCATAATGATCGGCACCTGGGCCAGGCGTGGATGCTGACGCACCCAGCGGCAGAGACTGAAGCCGTCTTCATCGGGCAGCATCACATCGAGGATCACCAGGTCGCAGTCGCTGTCGTCCAGCGCCCGGCGAAAGCCTTGGCCGTCGGCAACCGCCTGGACGCTGAAACCGGCGCGACTCAGGTAGGTTTGCAACAGCTCGCGGATTTCCTGGTCATCGTCGACCAGCAGTATCGACTTGCTCACAGCACTGTTCCTTGTTCGGTGGGACAATCAACCGGCTTGCTGCAAGGCCACTCCAGCCCCGAGCAAGCCGGAGAATTCGGCGGTCACCAGCCACACAGGGACATTCTTGAAGTAGCCACTCATACAGCCTTTCTCGGCAAAGCTGACGGCAAAACCACTGCGCAAAAACAGCTCGGCGAAGCGCGGAATGATGCCGCCGACAATGTATACCCCACCTCGCCCACCCAAGGTCAGCACATTGTTGCCGGCCACCCGCCCAAGAAAGCGACAAAACTGCTCAATCACCACCAGTGCCAGCGGCTCACCGGCCAGTGCTGCATCGGTAATCGCCGCAGGGCTTTGCAAGGTTGCCGGGTGCCCGTCCAGCGCGCAAATGGCTTGGTACAAACGCAACAAGCCGCCGCCGCTGAGCACCGTTTCGGCACTGACATGACCAGTCTCGCTGGCGATCTGTTCACGGATCTGCGCCTCGCGGGTGTTGCCCACCGGCAGGTCGACATGCCCACCTTCACCCGGCAATGCTATCCAGCGGCCATCCTCCAGGCCGAGCAAAGTGCCCACACCCAAGCCGGTTCCAGGGCCGATCACCACTGCCGGACGCCCTGCTTCAGCTTCGCCTGCGCAGACCGTGCGGCGCTCGTCAGGCTGCAGGCGAGTCATGCCCAGCGCCATAGCGGTAAAGTCATTGATCAGCAACAGCTGCTCAATCTGAAGGGTCTTGCAGAAGGCCTGACGACTGAGCAGCCAGTGATTGTTGGTAAAGCGAAACTCATCGCCGCTGACCGGCCCGGCCACCGCCAGGCAGACCGCGCCGAGGTCGCCCTTGGCCAGCCCTTGTGCCAACAGATAAGCGCCGATGGCCTGCTCGGGACTGGTGTAATCGGCGGTGGCGAACACCTGCACCGAGTGCATCCGGTTGTTTTCCCAGAGGGCAAAGCGGGCATTGGTGCCACCGATATCACCGACCAGGGCGCGCTTCATTTGAGCGCTTCCAAGGCTGAGGTGAAGGCGCTGGCGCCCTGCTCTGCCGGGCTCAGGGCCATGCGCAGGAAGCCGAACAGTTCCCGCCCGCAACCCAGATCGTTGCCGGTCGGGGCTGGCGGAATTTCCCGGTCGGCCATTTCCGCAGCATCGAGTTTCACCGTCAGGGTGCCGGCAACGCCGTCGACCCGCACGATATCACCATCGCGCACGCGCGCCAGCGGGCCGCCGTCAAAGGCTTCCGGACAGACATGAATGGCCGCCGGAATTTTCCCCGAAGCACCGGACATGCGCCCGTCAGTCACCAATGCCACCTTGAAGCCACGGTCCTGCAGCACACCAAGGAAAGGCGTCATCTTGTGCAGCTCCGGCATGCCGTTGCAACGCGGCCCCTGGAAGCGCATCACCGCAACAAAATCGCGCTCCAGCTCGCCGGCCTGGAAAGCATCGGCCAGTGCTTGCTGGTCATGGAACACCCGCGCCGGGGCTTCGACCACCTGATGCTCAGGAGCGACAGCAGAGACCTTCATGACCCCGCGGCCAAGGTTGCCTTCCATCACCCGCAGCCCGCCTTCCGGGGAGAACGGCCGCGCCACCGGACGCAGGATCACTTCGTCCAGGCTCGCTTGCGGCCCCTCGCGCCAGACCAGCTTGCCATCCTGCAGGAACGGCTCCTGGGTATACCGACGCAGACCGTGACCGGCCACCGTGTTGACGTCCTCATGCAGCAGCCCGGCATCGAGTAGCTCGCGAATCAGGAAAGCCATGCCACCGGCTGCCTGGAAATGGTTGATGTCGGCTTTGCCGTTCGGGTAGACGTGGGACAGCGTCGGCACCACCTCAGACAGCTCGGCCATGTCTTGCCAGGTCAACTGGATACCCGCCGCCTGGGCAATTGCCGGCATGTGCAGGGTATGGTTGGTCGAGCCGCCGGTGGCGTGCAGGGCAACGATGGAGTTGACCAGGGACTTTTCGTCGACGATCTCGCCCAAGGGCATGAAGTCGCCGCTGGCCTTGGTCATCCGCGTGACCTGTTGTGCGGCCTCGACCGTGAGTGCATCGCGCAGCGGCGTGTAAGGATTGACGAACGACGCACCCGGCAGGTGCAGGCCCATTACTTCCATCAGCAACTGGTTGGTGTTGGCAGTGCCGTAAAAAGTGCAGGTGCCGGGGCTGTGGTAGGACTTCATTTCCGATTCCAGCAGCTCTTCGCGGCTGGCCTTGCCCTCGGCATAGCGCTGGCGCACGTCGGCTTTTTCCTTGTTGGAAATGCCTGAAGGCATCGGCCCGCCGGGGACGAAAATGGTCGGCAAGTGGCCAAAGCGCAGCGCGCCCATCAACAGCCCCGGCACGATCTTGTCACAGATACCCAGCATCAGTGCGGCGTCGAACATGTTGTGCGACAGGGCAATGGCCGTGGACATAGCGATCACTTCGCGGCTGGCAATACCCAGCTCCATACCTGGCTCACCCTGAGTAACGCCATCGCACATGGCCGGCACGCCGCCAGCGAACTGACCAACCGAGCCGATATCGCGCAGGGCCTGTTTGATCTGTTCAGGGTAGTACTGGTAAGGCTGATGAGCCGAGAGCATGTCGTTGTAAGCGGAAACGATAGCGACGTTAGCCGCGTTCATCATGCGCAGACTGTTCTTGTCCTGGGTGCCGCATCCGGCCACTCCGTGGGCGAAGTTGGCGCATTGCAGTTTGGCCCGCATCGGCCCGTCACTGGCGGCCCCGCGAATCAATTGCAGGTAGCGTTCACGGGTGGCACGGCTGCGGTCGATCAGCCGTTGGGTGACCTCAAGAATGCGCGGATGCATGTACTGGACTCCAGGCTATCGGTGATTGCGAGCTCTGCGGCGGTTTCCCTTATCAACAATCGCCACCTAGGCTCAAAGACAGGGGCAGCTGTTGCGAAAGGAACGGCTTGGCCGGTCGCTCGTTGTAGATTGAACAAAATACTGCCAGCAAAAAGGCTTGTTTTCTATTTTTTTACGAATAATCTTGTAATTCCAATAACAAAATCAGATTCAGTGAAGCAGTTCCTCATTTACCACGGGCTTCACCCGGTCTGCCAGAGGTAGCTCTATGACCCTTCGTATCGCAATCAATGGCTTTGGCCGCATTGGCCGCAACGTCCTTCGCGCACTCTATACCCAAGGCTACCGTCAAGACCTGCAGGTCGTCGCAATCAACGACCTGGGCGACAGCGCAATCAATGCGCATCTGCTCAAGTACGACAGTGTTCATGGCATCTTTGCGGCCGATGTCGAGTCCGACCACGAAAGCCTGACCGTCAATGGCGACCGCATTGCCGTCAGTGCCATTCGCAATCCGGCCGAGCTGCCGTGGAAAGCCGAAGCCGTCGATGTGGTGTTCGAATGCACCGGCCACTTCACCGACCGCGCCAAGGCTGCCGCCCATCTTACTGCCGGGGCGCGCAAAGTCATTATCTCGGCACCGGCCAAGGGCGCCGACGCGACGATTGTTTACGGGGTCAACCACGACATCCTGCGTCCTTCGCACCAGATCATCTCCAGCGCTTCATGCACCACCAACTGCCTGGCGCCAATTGCCCAGGTGCTGCACCGCGAGCTGGGTATCGAGCAGGGCTTGATGACCACCATCCACGCTTACACCAACGACCAGAGCCTCACCGACATTCACCACAGCGACCCGTTCCGCGCCCGCTCGGCGACCCAGTCGATGATCCCGAGCAAGACCGGTGCAGCCGAAGCCGTGGGCCTGGTGCTGCCGGAGCTGGCGGGCAAACTCACCGGCATGGCGGTGCGCGTGCCGGTGATCAACGTGTCGCTGGTCGACCTGACCGTCAACCTCATGCGCGATGCCAGCGTCGAAGAGGTCAACAACCTGTTCAAGGACGCCAGCCGTCACTCCAAGGTCCTCGGTTATAACAGCCTGCCGCTGGTGTCGTGCGACTTCAACCACAACCCTTTGTCATCGATCTTCGATGCCAACCATACCCGCACCAACGGACGAATGCTCAAAGTGCTGGCCTGGTATGACAATGAGTGGGGATTTTCCAACCGTATGCTGGATAACTGCCTGGCGTTGTGCCACGCGGTGTAGGAGCAATAATAAGCCCGCTCACACAAATTTGGTTCCAGCAACCAATACTTGACCAATACGATGATGATAAGCATTATCATTAACTTCGCATTGGTCAGGTATCGCTGTGAGTCAGTCCCAGTTCAACACTGTATTCCTCGCTCAGCGGGTCAGCCTGCTGCGGACGTTGCAGCGCATGGTCGACAATCCCAGCACCGCCGAAGACCTGCTGCAGGAGACCTACCTGCGTGTTACCCGGGCACTGGGGGAGCGGCCGATCGAGCACCTTGAGCCCTTCGTGTTCCAGACCGCCCGCAACCTGGCCCTGGACCATTTGCGCGCACGCCGGGCGCAATCACGCAACCTGGTGGATGATGTGCCCGAGCAGGTTCTGCACAACGTCGCCGCACCCGGCAGCAGCGCCGAAGACGCAGCTCATGCCGAACAGCTGCTCAAGCGCCTGAGCGTCAGCCTGGGGCAGTTGACCTCGCGACAACAACGGATTTTCATCCTCAGCCGCCTGCACGGCGCCAGTTACCCGGAAATCGCCGAGCAGCTCAACGTCTCGGCCAGCACGGTTCAGAAGGAACTGAAACTGATCATGGCCATTTGTGTTGGTGTTGCCAGTCGCCTGAACCGCGACTGAGCCTGGCTTGCCACCTGCGCCGTTACGCTTGATCATTAGCGCAATTACAAGCCCCCCAGGATTTGCCGTGACCGAAAGCGCCCCTGACCGCCCTTCGCCGCCAGACCCGGCTGCCTGCAACAGTGCCATGGACCAGGCGCTGGACTGGCTGATCCGCCTGCAATGCGCCAGCGCCGAAGACACCCGCGCCTTCGAAGCCTGGCTGGAAGCAAATCCAGCCAATGCCCAAGCCTATGTCGAAGCCGAGGCCCTGTGGCAAGGCGACACCGTGCGCCAGGCCGCCAGCCAGATCGCCCAGGCTTACCGCCCTTCGCGCCTGGCGCGCCTGCGCCCGCACTGGAAGCCCCTGACCGTAGCTGCGGTACTGCTGATCGGGGTGTTTACCATCGGTAATCTGCCGATGCGTCTGCAGGCCGATCACCTGACCGTGGTCGGTGAGCGCCAGCGCCTGCAGCTTGAGGACGGCTCCAAGGTTCTGCTCAACACCAACACTGCATTTTCCAGTGACATCGATGCCCGCCAGCGCGTCGCCCGCCTCTATCAGGGCGAAGTGTTCTTCGAGGTGCCCGCCGGCCGTAACCAGCCGCTGGAGTTGCAGGCAGGCCCGCTGCGCGCCAGTGTGCGCGACAGCGATTTTGCCGTGCGCTACCTCGACGGCGAAGCCCAGGTGCGGGTGCAACGCGGCGATGTCGACCTGCAGGCCAGCAGCGACCAGCGCATTCGTCTGTCCAGTGGCGACAGCATTCGGATCGGCCCCAATGGCTTCGGTCATCGCGAGCGCGTCGACCCGCAGAAAGACCTGGCCTGGGTCCAGGGCCGCCTGATCTTCGAGAATTGCCCGCTGAGCCAGGTACTGGCCGAGCTGCGCCGCTACTACCCGGGCCTGATCATCGCCGGCAACGAGCGCCTGGAGCAGGTCGCGGTCACCGGCAACTACCGCCTCGACCAACCCGTGGAAACCTTGCGAGCCCTGGCCCACATTACTTCGGCGCAGTTGCTCGAGCTCCCTGCAATGGTCATTCTTAACTGACTGGAAAGTTTTTTTACGCGATCCCCTGCGGCGATACGTCTCGTTATAGCCAATGCAACTGATTCTTATTTTTGAATCAGCCAGCACCTATAACATTCGCGCGACAGGGAGCGCTTTCGATGCCAACCGGTTTCACTCGTCGGTCTTCAGACACCCCACGTACACCAGGCCTACAGCGCTGCACGCTCTCCCTGTTGACCCTGGCCATGCTCGCCAGCGGCGCCTGCAGCCTGCCGGCACTGGCCGCCGAGCCAGCCCAGGCCAGCGCCCCGCGCATGGGTGACTATCACTTTGCAATTGGCCAGCAGCCGCTGGTCTCGGCGCTCAACGCGTTTACCGCCGTAACCGGCTGGCAGGTCGGGCTGTCGGCCGAGCTGGCAGAGGGCGTCGCTTCGCCAGGCGTGCAGGGCTCGCTGAAACCGGAGGCCGCTTTGCAGCGCCTGCTCGCTGGCACCGGCCTGAAGTACCGCAGGCTCAGTGCTGGCAATGTGGTGCTCGAGCGCAGCAACTCCAGCGCCATCGCCCTGCAGCAGATCACTGTCAGTGCGACCCGCAGCGCCCAGGACATCAGCCAGGTGCCGAGCACGGTCTCAGTACAGACCCGTGAGCAGCTCGACCGCCAGAACGTCAACAACATCAAGGAGCTGGTGCGTTACGAGCCTGGCATATCGGTAAGTGGCACCGGCCAGCGCAGCGGCCTGAATGGTTACAACATTCGTGGCATCGACGGTGAGCGCGTACTGACCCAGGTCGACGGCGTGTCGATTCCCGACAGCTTCTTCTTCGGCCCCTACGCCCAGACCCAGCGCAATTACGTCGATCCAGAGATCGTCAAGCGCGTGGAAATCCTCCGTGGCCCGGCTTCGGTGCTGTATGGCAGCAATGCCATCGGCGGTGCGGTCAGCTACTTCACCCTCGACCCGGACGACATCATCAAGCCCGGCCAGGACGTCGGCGCCCGCCTGAAGACCGGTTACAGCTCAGCAGATGAGAGCTGGCTGAACTCGGCCACCGTCGCCGGACGTCAGGGCGACTTCGACGGTCTTTTGCATCTGAGCCAACGCAATGGCCATGAGACCGAGTCCTACGGCAGCCACGGCGGCACTGGCCTTGAGCGGACCGAGGCGAACCCTGAAGACGTGCGCACCACCAATATCCTCGCCAAAGCCGGCTGGAACTATGCCGACGAGGCGCGCCTGGCCTTGACCTACGAACACTACAAGGACGACCGCGACCTGGATCAGAAGAGCTCCGTGGGCGGGCCTTTCATCCCTGGCTTCGGCGCCATGAACGCCTACCGCGACCGTACCGGCAATGACACCGTGACCCGCGAGCGCTTCGGCATCAACCATGAGTTCGCCTTGGGCAGCCTGCTTGCCGACAACATGAAATGGAGCCTGAACTATCAGATCGGCAAGACTGACCAGCGCACCGAAGAACGCTATGTTGCCGGGGGGCGCCAGGTCTTGCGTGATCGCCAGACCACTTACAAGGATCGCCAGTGGATCTTCGATGCCCAGCTGGACAAAACCTTCAGCATCGGTGAGAGCGAACACCTACTGACCTATGGCACCACCCTCAAGCATCAGAAAGTCACCGGTTCGCGCAGCGGCACCGGTACTTGCCTGAACGTCGGCGGCACCTGCAGAGCCATCGGCGCCGACAGCCCGCGTGATGGCCAGGTACTCGTCAGCGACTTCCCGGACCCGACGGTCAACACCTACAGCCTGTTCGCCCAGGACGAGATCCGCTGGAACCAGTGGACCTTCCTGCCGGGTGTTCGCTACGACTACACGCAGCTCAAGCCACACATGACCGACGAGTACCTGCGCGGGGTCGAGGCATCGAGCACCGACCCGGTTGACGATAGCCAGAAGAAGTGGCACCAGGTATCGCCCAAGTTCGGTGTGACCTATGCGTTCAACGCCAACTACACCTGGTACGGCCAATACGCCGAAGGCTTCCGTACGCCAACCGCCAAGGCACTCTATGGCCGCTTTGAAAACCCGGGCCTGGGCTACAGCGTACGCGGCAACTCCAACCTGGAACCGGAAACCAGCAAAAGCTACGAGACCGGCCTGCGCGGCAACTTCGGCGCCGGTAACTTCGATGTGGCGGTGTTCTACAACAAGTACCGTGACTTCATCAACGAAGATGCCGTGCAAGGCAGCAACCTGGGCCAGACCTTCGAGGCCAACAACATTAAACATGCCATCATCAAGGGCGCCGAGTTCAAAGGCCGCCTGAACCTGGATGCCTTTGGCGCGCCACATGGCCTCTACAGCCAGGGCTCGCTGGCCTATGCCTACGGCCGTAACGAGGACACCGGTCAGCCGCTCAACAGTGTCAACCCGCTGACTGCAGTGATGGGCCTGGGCTATGAGCAGGAACAATACGGCGGTCTGCTGAGCTGGACCCTGGTCAAGCGCAAGGATCGGGTCGACTACACCACCTTCTTCGCGCCCGACGGCACCAGCAAACAATTCCGCACGCCGGGTTACGGGGTGCTCGACTTGACGGGTTACTACAAGGTCACCGACGACATCACGGTCAACGCCGGCCTGTACAACCTCACCGACAAGAAATACTGGCAATGGGATGACGTGCGCGGCTACGACGGCCTCGGTGAAGCGGCTGTCACCTCACCCGCCAACCTCGACCGCCTGACCATGCCGGGGCGCAATTTCGCCATCAATCTGATCTGGGACATTTAAAGGCATCGCGGGGCAAGCCCGCTCCCACGAAACCTGTGGGAGCGGGCTTGCCCCGCGATGGGGTGAGATTTTTTTACTGTCGCACGTCACCTTGTTCGTCTAGTCACTAGACACGCCCATTTCGCAAGGAATCACCATGACCGCCGCAATCACCAGCGAACGCGCCAGCCTGCGTTCGCAACGCCTGAACCAGCTGACCCATGCCCCGCACACCGTGCTGGACGCCCTGGTCAAATCCCACGCGCCGTTCGAAACCCACGAAAGCTTCGCCCGCTTCGTCGTCGCCCAGTACCTGTTCCAGAACGAACTCAAGGCGCTGTACACCAACCCCGAGCTGATCGCCATCGTCCCAGACCTGGCCGAACGTTGCCGTGCCGAACAGGCCGGCCTCGACCTGGCTGACCTCAATACCGAGATTCCCGCCGACTTCGCCGGTGCCGTGCACAACCCGAGCCTGGGTGAGGCCATGGGCTGGATATTCGTTTCCGAAGGCTCCAAACTCGGTGCGGCGTTCCTGATCAAGCGTGCCGTGGTCCTTGGCCTGTCCGACAGCTTCGGTGCCCGCCACCTGGGCGAACCGGCCGGTGGCCGTGCCGAAGGCTGGAAGCAGTTCACCCGCATCCTCGACAGCCTGGAGCTCAGCCCCGAGGAAGAGGCCAAGGCTGAACAAGGCGCCGTGGCGGCGTTCGAGCGCTTCACCGAACTGCTCAAACACGCTTACGCGACTGCGCCTAAAGCCGAACTGACCTGATGCGCCGTCCCCGGTTACCCTCGTGGCAACCGGGCCTAACCCGTGCAACCGACGCCCCCATGACTCGTCCCGCTGCCTCCAAATTCTCACGCCTGCTGTTTGGCCTCTTGGCCTACGTCAGCCTGGCCATCGGCCTGGTCGCAATCGTCGTGCCCGGCTTGCCCACCACCGAGTTCATTCTCCTCGCCGCCTGGGCCGCGACCCGCAGTTCACCGCGCCTGAGCGCCTGGCTGGAAAACCATCGCCTGTTCGGCCCAATCCTGCACAACTGGCGTAATGGCAAAGTCATCCAGCGTTGCGCCAAACTCAGCGCCACCGTGAGCATGCTGGTGTGCGCCAGCCTGATGCTGGTGTTCCTTGAGCACCGTTGGCCGGTATTTCTCGCCATCGGCGGCATGGCTTTGGGCAACCTGTGGATCTGGTCACGGCCAGAAGCCGCGCCCTTGAGCCTTGACGACCGCTCATCGGCAGGCACTCATGGTTGACGCTATAAAGCCGATGCCCTGATATCGCTAAATGGATGTAGCGAATCGAATCGTGCCCGGTTCGGTCCCCTTCTGGCCTGTCTTTAGCGAGTACGTCCATGTTCGACACGCTCTCCATCCGCCTGAAAATCGTACTGCTCTCCGGCCTTTGCCTGCTCGGCGTGGTCGCGCTGGTCGTCGGTATCAACCTTTATCAATCACACCAGAGCGATGAACTGGTCGGCGAAGCCAGCACCACCATGCTTACCCGCAACGTCCAGGCGCTGCTTCAGGCCCGCGCCGGGGAAAAAGCCGAAATGCTGCGGCGTACCTTCAGCGACAGCCAGACCGTCATCATCGCCCTCGCCGATCAGGTCCAGGACGTACAAAAGCTGGCGCGCGAGCGTGGCCTGAGCGCAGGCGAACTACGCGAAGCGATCAACCAGAGCCTGGCCACCAGCTTCAAACGTAATCCGCAAGTGCTCGGTATCTGGCTGGCGTTCGAACCCCAGGCCATGGACGCTGACGACAGCACGTTCGCCAACGATGCCAAGCACATGAGTAATGAAAGCGGTCGTTTCGCCAGCTACTGGAGCCGGGCGCAAGGCGAGTCGCTGAACACTGTGATCAGTGATGCCGACCTGAACAAGACCGACATCAACCTCAGCGGCACGCCCTACAATGTCTGGTACACCTGCTCACGCAACAGCGCCCGCCCTTGCCTGCTTGAACCTTACTCCGACACCGTCGGCGGCAAGCAGATGCTGATGACCAGCATCACCGTGCCACTGCTGCAAAACGGCAAGGTGATCGCTGTAGCCGGCGTGGACATTTCCCTCGACGCACTCCAGGCCGCTGCTGCCAAGGCCCAGCAGGAACTGTTCAATGGCGCCGGGCATTTGATGATCGTCGCGCCTAGCGGACTGCTGGCGGCCAACAGCGACGATGCCGCCAAGGTCGGCAAAAACATTGGCCAGACCCTTGGCCAGGAAGGCCAGCAGGCCGTGCAGAAACTCGCCGCCAACCAGCCGCTGCTCCTTGAGCAGGGCGAAACCATCCGCGCCCTCACCCCCGTGCAACCGACTGCCGACAGCAAAGCCTGGGGCATTGTCATCGACTTGCCCAGGCAGGTGCTGCTGGCAGATGCCATCAGCCTGCAAAACACCCTTGAGCAAGCCCGCACCAGCGGCACCCTCAAGGTGCTGCTGTTTGCCACTCTGGCCGGTCTTGGCGGCCTGCTGTTGATGTGGCTGACCGCAACCGGCGTGACCCGTCCGCTCAATACCGTGGCCAGCATGCTCGAAGACATTGCCGGCGGTGACGGCGATCTGACCCAGCGCCTGCGCTACGCCCGCCAGGATGAACTGGGCCGCCTGACCTCGGGCTTTAACCGCTTCCTCGACAAACTGCAGCCGACCATCGCCCAGATCAAGCAAAGCATCACCCAGGCCCGCAGCACTGCGGACCAGTCCTCGGCCATTGCCCAGCGCACCAGCGAGGGCATGCAGGTACAGTTTCGCGAGATCGATCAGGTCGCCACCGCCTCCAATGAAATGAGCGCCACCGCCCACGACGTCGCCAACAGTGCCGCGAGCGCTGCCGATGCCGCTCGCGGCGCCGACCGCTCGGCCAAGGACGGGATGGCGATCATCGAACGCAGCACCCGCGACATCACCCTGCTGGCCGATGAGGTGAGCAAAGCAGTGAGCGAAGTCGAAGTGCTGGCACAGAACAGCGAAAAGATCGGTTCGGTGCTGGAGGTGATCCGCAGCATCGCCGAACAGACCAACCTGCTGGCCCTCAACGCAGCGATCGAAGCCGCCCGCGCCGGTGAGAGCGGGCGTGGCTTTGCCGTGGTTGCCGACGAGGTACGCAATCTGGCGCGTCGCACCCAGGATTCGGTCGAAGAAATTCGTCAGGTGATCGAGCGTATCCAGAGCAACACCCGCGAGGTAGTGGCGACCATGCATTCGAGCCATGGCAAGGCCCAGGAGAACGCCGGGCAGATCCACCAGGCTGTCGAAGCGCTGGACCGGATCAGCGAGGCGGTGACGGTCATCAGCGACATGAACCTGCAGATCGCCAGTGCTGCCGAACAGCAAAGTGCGGTAGCCGAAGAGGTCAATCGCAATGTCTCGGCGATCCGAGGCGTGACTGAGACACTGACCGGCCAGGCGGCCGAATCGGCGCAGGTAAGCAGCCAGCTAAACACCTTGTCATCGCAGCAGATGGCATTGATGGATCAGTTCAGGGTTTGAGCTGGTTGCTTACTCCTTGCGGCTTGCTAGCTCAAGGTAGTCGATCAGTAACCGATGTCGATCTTGCCGTCACGCAGAGCATGCATACCGGGCGAGAGGTCGACATCGAAGCTGAAGTCAGCCTTGAAAGTCTGCCCCTCCTTGTCCCACTCGACGTTCTCCAGCTGGTAGCCAGTTGTTAGGTAAATACCATGGTTTCTGATGAAAAACGCGAAGACTCCGGGTTTGGGGTTTTCAGTGGATATACGCAGCATAATTCCCTGGTGCACCTCCGGCACCGAGCCATCGAAGATATGCCTAGCAGTCAGCCGGTAGTAACCGCCTGTGGAGTCTTTTTCAAATAAGATTTCGGATGATTGAAATTGTTCATGCCCCGGAAAAACAGGTGGTGCAATGGTGGCCGACACTGAACCTGTTTCAGCCTTGATGCCCTTAGTGTGTCTTGGCACGTCATAGCGTAATTCCAACACCCCATTCTCGATGGAGCGCACCTTTCCCTCGACTTCAACGTCGAAATGGAACTCAAACGCCACGGACTGCTGGTCTTGACCCCACTTGAAGTTGAGCAACTTCCCCCCCTTCACAGCCCAAGCGGCTGAACCCGGGGTAAAAAAAACAGCTCGGATCTTGCCTGTCTCCCCTGGTTCTCCTGGCAAGATTTCGTGCTCTGCCCCATCAGCGGTGTCAAAGGGGATTAATAGGAGGATCGCGTCGTACTTGCCGCCGCTCACATCACCTTGCTCCGCCCAAAGGTGAAGCTCGTTTTGATACCTGTACGCATCGAAGTAGGTACCACTGAATTTTTCAGACACTGCGCCGGGCGGGACCAATGTTGCGGTGACACTACCGGAGGGCGCGACGGTGCTTACCTTAAGATTAGTGCTGGTCATGAATGTTCTCGCAAAACATCGCTTATCGATGGACACCGAGCAATGGTGACCGCCTGAATCCCGACGTTAGGCGTTTGCCCCCCCCCACACAACTGGCAAAAATGCTAGGTAGCCGTGATAAACAGCGCCCTGTTATAAGCTCAACAAGCCGCTAGAG
>NZ_PVZN01000022.1 GCF_003024385.1 Pseudomonas sp. BBP2017 | reverse complement strand
GATCTGATCAACCACTGCCAATTTAAAAGACAGCGAGTAATCACGCTGAGTACGCTTAACACCTTGCGCCATCTGGATCTCCGGAAATTCGGGATGGGAGGTGTAAACCATATTCAGGACGGGACAATTGCATAAAAAAGGCGACCCGGAGGTCGCCCTTTTCTGGCTCAGCCGCTGACTCAGAACTCGTGATCAGCAGTATCCGGGTTCAGATTGGAAATCCCCAGCTTGCCTGCAGCCTGTTCGATCGCACCCGTCTGTTTGACCAGCGAGGCAATGGCGTCACGCACGATCTGATTGCCGGCAGCATTATCGGCAGCAATCAGCTGGTCGTAGTGCTCGCCCTTGTTGGCGTGGTCGACGATTACCTGAATCTTTGCTTCGGTGGCTTCAAGATCGGCCTTGAGGGTGGTGTCGGTGGCCGGATCGACCTTGGCCACCAGCGACGACAGGCTCGGGCCGGTCAACTTGCTGCCGTCGGCGCGGGTGTACTCGCCCAGGTAGACGTTGCGGATGCCCTTGGCGTCGTAGAAGTGCGAGTAGTGGGTGTTGTCGCTGAAGCAGTCGTGCTCGTCTTCCGGGGAGTTGGCTTCCAGGGAAACTTTCATGCGCTCACCCGCCAGCTCACCCAGCGACAGGCTGCCCATGCCGAACAGCATCTTGCGCAGGCCGTCGGTCACAGGCTCGGCTTCAAGCGTGGCGCGGTAGTTGCTGGCGACGTTTGGCGCCCAGTTGCCGACCATGTCTTCCAGGTCTTTGACCAGCAGTTGGGTCACTGCCTTGAGGTAGGCGCGGCGACGTTCGTTGTGACCGCCAGTGGCGCCTTTACCTTCCAGGTAGTCGGAGGCTGGGCGGGCGCCAGCGCCTGGGCCGGTGCCGTTGAGGTCCTGACCCCAGAGCAGGAATTCGATGGCGTGGTAGCCAGTGGCGACGTTGGCTTCGGAACCGCCCAGCTCATTCAGGCTGGCGAGTTTTTCCGGGGTGATTTGCTTGACGTCGACCTTGTCTTCGCCGACCTGGATCTCGGTGTTGGCGATGATATTGGCCGATGCGCCCGGGTTGCCCAAGGCGTGCTCGTAGCTGGCGTCGACGTAGTCGATCAGGCCTTCGTCCAGCGGCCAGGCGTTGAGCTGACCTTCCCAGTCGTCGACGATGGTATTGCCGAAGCGGAACACTTCGCTCTGCAGGTAAGGCACGCGCGAGGCGACCCAGGCAGCCTTGGCGGCCTTCAGGGTTTCGTCGTTGGGTTTGGCGAGGAACGCGTCGATAGCGGTCTGCAGGGTCTTGGCGGTGCTCAGCGAGTCGCTGTAGACGGCGTGAACCATGTCGGCGTAATGCTTGACCACCGCCTTGGCGGCGGCCTCGTCGACGGCACCTGCCGCAGCCGGGGCTGCTGCGCTGGTGGCCGCAGCCGGGGCTTGCGGTGCGGCGGCCTTGTCCTTGTCGTCGCCGCAGCCGGCGAGAGAGATGGCAATGGCCAACAGGCTGGCGGTGGCCAGAGGCATACGAATCATGGTGAATTCCTGCGTCGAGAGGTTGGACAGGCGTACCTGAGTACGCAAAACTGCAACATAATGCGAAAGATTTGCATTTTGTGTAAAGGGGCAGGCACATAAATATTCAAATGCGTGCTTGCGCCCGTTCGTTCAATGCTGGCGGGGGTTTAGAGAATTGAAACCTGGCTGCGCTGCGCTTGTTTGAGAAAGACGGTCAGCTCTCGGGCCGGCAGGGGTTTGCTGTAGTGGTAGCCCTGACCTTCATGACAGCCTTGGGCAATGATGTAGGCCTCCTGTTCGGCGGTCTCCACGCCCTCGGCGATGACCTGCATGCCCAGGCTCTTGCCCAGCTGAATGATGGCGCGAACGATGGTGGCGTCGTCGTCGTCATCAAGCAGGTCCTGGACGAAGCTCTTGTCGATCTTGATCTTGTCCAGCGGCAGTGACTTCAGGTAGCTGAGCGAGGAATAGCCGGTGCCGAAGTCGTCAATGGCGATCAGCGCGCCGGACCGGCGCAGGCTCAGCAGGTGCTGGGCGGCGGTGCTGATGTCTTCCATCAGGCCGGTTTCGGTAACCTCCAGCTCCAGGCTGCGCGGTGGCAGACGGTAGATCTGCAGCAGGTTGTTGACCACTCGCGGCAGTTCGTTGTGGTGCAGCTGAACGGTCGACAGGTTGACCGCCATGCGCAATTCGCTGAAACCCTGGTCGTGCCATTCGCGCAGTTGCCGACACGCTTGGTCGAGCACCCATTCGCCGATGGCAATGATGTTGCCGTTCTGCTCGGCCAGGGGAATGAACTGGTCCGGTGGAACCATACCCAATTCCGGATGCTGCCAGCGCAGCAACGCTTCGACACCGACCACACGGTGGTCGCGGTAGCTGATCTGTGGCTGGTAGACCAGGAACAGCTGGTTGCGCGGCAGGGCTTCGCGCAGGTCCTTTTCCAGCTCACGGCGGCGGCGCATTTCGCTGTCGACGCTGGCGATGTAGAACTGGTAGCGATTGCGCGAGCGGGTCTTGGCCAGGGTCATGGTCTGCTCGGCTTTTTGCAGCAGCTTCTCGGTGCTGTCGCCGTCTTCCGGGAACAAGGTGATGCCGATGGTGGCACGCAGGCGGATTTCCTGGTGGTCGAGGGCGAAGGGTGCCTCCAGGTCGTCGAGAATGCTCTGGGCCAGTTCCGCCGCTTCGTAGGGCTGCTCGATATCAGCCTGGACCAGGGCGAACTGATCACCGCCCAAGCGTGCGAGGGCGCCGAGCCGTCCACTGTGGGCGCGCAGGCGATCGGCCAGGGCCAGCAGCAATTGATCGCCGGTCTGGTAGCTGAACTGCTCGTTGATACCCTTGAAATCGTCAAGGCCGACGCACAGCACCGCGACCCGGCGCTGCAGGCGACCGGCATCGACCAGGATCTTGTCCAGTTGCTGTTGTAGTTGCTGGCGGTTGGGCAGGCCGGTCAGAAAGTCGTACTGGGCCATGCGCTGCAGGCTGTTTTCGGCTTCGTGACGCAAGTGTGTATTGCGCTCGATCGATGCCAGCAGCTGGTTGGCGGTATTGACCCACAGGCCCAGTTCGTTGCGCTCGTGGCCCTTGATCAACGGCAGCTGATGCTGGCTGGGGCGGTCGGGATTGATCTGGGTGAGGTGCTCAATGATCTTCGACAGCGGCTTGGTCAACATCCAGTGATAGACCAGGTACAGCACCAGGCCCATGGCCAGGGCGCGCAGTACTCCGGAAATAAAGATGATCACCGAATTGGCCAGGAAACCTGCGCCATAGGAGGCCGTGTCGAGGGTGATGTTCAGGTCGCCGTAATATTCGCTGTAGGGGCCACGGCCAACCAGTTGTGTGGTGAAGGTGCGCTCCTGGCCGAGGATCAGGTCGGTCAACCAGCGCGTGGTTGACTCCTGCAATGGCCGGGATTTGTCCGCGAGCATGGTTTCGTTGGGATGGCCGATGGAGGCCATGCGCACCGATTCGTCCTGGAACAACCCTTCCATGACCTGCATGCCCATTTCCTTGTCCAGGCTATAGACCGCCTGGGTGGAAGGGTCGCGGAACATGTCGAGGATTCGCTGGGCGTCATTGATCACTGCCTGACGAGTCTTGTAGGCATCGAAGACGATCTGCGCACAACTGAGAACGACACCGACCACCAGTGCCGAAAGCAGTACGACCCTGAGCAACTTGACCGATAAGCTGTTCTTGAGTTCCAGCTTCAATGGGGTTTCCTTAATCCATGCGCGCGGCATCATTTTGCCATCATTCTTGGCAATCCACTATCGGCCGTTGGCAGAACATACCCCACCGGTCGGGTGATGGTATTGCTGCTGTCACTGTATCGGTTGCCCGGCCTTGCGACTTTAATCCCGGAAGCAAAACTCCCAAGGTTTGATGTTAGCGCGGTATCAGTTTCGGGCAAGAGCCGGAGAGCGTGAGGCAGGCGAAAAAAAACCCGGACAAGCCGGGTTTTTTGCTACCACTGGGAGCGGGCTTGCCCCGCGATTGCGTTTTGTCAGAAAAATCGCAATCGCGAGGCCAGCTCGCTCCCACAATCGCTTAAGCGGTGAAGGTCTTGCCTTCGAACTGCTCGGCAACGAACTTCCAGTTGACCAGGTTCCAGAACGCCTCGACGTATTTTGGACGCAGGTTGCGGTAGTCGATGTAGTAGGCGTGCTCCCAGACGTCGCAGGTCAGCAGCGGGGTATCGCCGCTGGTCAGCGGGCAGCCGGCGCCGATGGTGCTGGCCAGAGCCAGGGAACCGTCAGCCTTTTTCACCAGCCAGCCCCAGCCGGAGCCGAAGGTGCCGACGGAAGTCTTGGTGAACTCTTCCTTGAACTTGTCGAAGGAGCCGAACGCAGCGTTGATGGCATCAGCCAGGGCGCCGGTAGGTTGGCCGCCGGCGTTTGGCGCCAGGCAGTTCCAGTAGAAGGTGTGGTTCCAGACCTGAGCGGCGTTGTTGAAGATACCGCCCGAAGAGGACTTGACGATCTCTTCCAGGGTTTTGCCTTCAAACTCGGTGCCTGGCACCAGGTTGTTCAGGTTCACGACATAGGTGTTGTGGTGCTTGTCGTGGTGGTACTCCAAGGTTTCCTTGGAAATGTGCGGCTGCAGGGCGTCGTGTGCATAAGGCAGCGGCGGCAATTCAAAAGCCATGGTGATTCTCCTAATCAGGTCTGTTGCGGTGAGCGCAAGGCCGATCACGGGCGGCCGGTGTGCGTCGGGGAGTCTGTACTCTTTGCGACGCAAGGGCTGGATCATAGCACCGGGCCCGGTGCATAACCACGCAACAAGTGTACGGGAAAGAGGTTCCAGGGCCTTTGCCAGCGGCAGACTCGTGGTGCTCAAGTGAAGATCAGCTGCGCCGCCACGGCGAACATCATCACCGCCACCATCAGGTCCAACAGGCGCCAGGTGCCGGGGCGTGCCAGCCAGGGCGCAAGCCAGGCGGCGCCGAGGGCGAGGGTGAAGAACCACAGCAGCGAGGCGCTGGCCGCACCAGCCACGTACGCTCCGGGCACGGTCTGTTGGGCACCCAGCGAGCCGATCAGCAGCACCGTGTCCAGGTACACATGGGGGTTGAGCAGGGTTACCGCCAGGGCGCTGAGCAGCACCGCGCGACGCGAGCGCAGCCCCTGGCCTTCACCCTGTTGCAGGCTTTGCTGCGAGCAGGCGCGCAGCAAAGCCTTGCTGCCGTACCAGATCAGGAACACCGCGCCGCCCCAGCGTGCCACCGCCAGCAAGGTCGGGTTCTGCGCCAGCACCGTGGCCAGGCCGAATACCCCGGCCGCCACCAGGATGGCATCGCAGAACACACAGAGTGCGGCTACCGGTAAATGATGTTCACGGCGCAGGCTTTGCGCCAGGACGAAGGCGTTCTGGGTGCCGATCGCCATGATCAGGCCGAAGGCGACCAGCAGGCCGTTCAGGTAGCTTTGCCACATAGGGGACGCTCCACAGGCACCAGCAGGACGCTGGCGGATAAAACCAAAGAAGATGCTGGCTATTCTGGGGGGCGTATATGTATAAGAAAAACAAATAAACCTGATCTGGCATTAGGAAAAATAATGTTCGACTACAAACTTCTTTCGGCCCTCGCGGCGGTAATCGAACAGGCCGGTTTCGAACGTGCAGCGCAGGTGTTGGGCTTGTCGCAATCGGCGATCTCCCAACGCATCAAGCTGCTTGAAGCGCGGGTCGGGCAACCGGTACTGATACGGGCCAATCCGCCCAGCCCGACGGATATCGGTCGGCGCTTGCTCAACCATGTACAGCAGGTGCGGCTGCTGGAGCGTGACCTGCAAAGCCAGGTGCCGGCGCTGGACGAGGAGGGCATGCCCGAACGTTTGCGCATCGCCCTCAATGCCGACAGCCTGGCCACCTGGTGGGCAGGGGCGGTCGGTACGTTTTGCGCCGATCAACAGGTTTTACTGGACTTGGTGGTCGAAGATCAGGAGGTCGGTCTCAAGCGCATGCGGGCGGGTGAGGTGGCCGCGTGTCTGTGTGGTAGCGAGCGTCCGGTCGCGGGTGCGCGCAGTATTCTGTTAGGGGCCATGCGTTACCGTGCCCTGGCCAGCCCGGCGTTCATGGCCCGTTACTTTGCCGAGGGCTTCGATGCCAAGCGTTTACCGCGCACGCCGGCACTGGTGTTCGGGCCGGATGATTTTCTCCAGCATCGCTATCTGGCATCACTGGGAATCGAAGATGGTTTCCTTCATCACCTGTGCCCTTCTTCCGAGGGTTTTTTGCGCATGACTGAAGCCGGTCTGGGCTGGGGACTGGTACCGGAGCTGCAGGTGCGCGAGCAACTGGCCAGCGGACGTCTGGTAGAAATTTCAGCGGATAAACCCATCGATGTGCCTTTGTACTGGCATCATTGGCGCAATGGCGGACAACTGCTCGGGCAATTGACCGAGCACCTGCGCCAGACCGCCCGGCAATGGCTAGTGCCGTTGTAAGACCGGGCGGCGTCAGCAGCATCTGAAAATTGGTAAGGCGGAGTGGTACATGCGAATTCTGGTCACCGGCGCAAGCGGCTTCATTGGCGGGCGCTTTGCGCGCTTTGCCCTGGAGCAGGGCCTTGAGGTTCGGGTCAACGGCCGACGCGCCGAAGGCGTCGAGCACCTGGTGCGGCGTGGGGCACAGTTCATCCCTGGCGACCTCGGCGACGCGGAACTGGCCAGGCGCCTGTGCCAGGGCGTCGATGCCGTGGTGCACTGCGCAGGGGCTGTGGGTAACTGGGGGCGCTACCAGGATTTCTACCAGGGCAATGTGGTGGTCACTGAGAATGTGGTCGAAGCGTGCCTTAAAGAGCATGTGCGGCGCCTGGTGCACCTGTCGTCACCGTCGATCTACTTCAACGGGCGTTCGCAGCAGAACATCCATGAAGAGCAGGTGCCGCGGCGCTTTTATGATCACTATGGGGCCACCAAGTACCTGGCCGAGCAGAAAGTCTTCGGTGCCCAGGAGTTCGGCCTCGAAGTCCTGGCCTTGCGTCCGCGCTTTGTCACCGGGGCCGGGGACGTCAGCATTTTCCCGCGTTTGTTGCAGATGCAGCGCAAACGCCGTCTGGCCATCATCGGCAACGGTCTGAACAAGGTCGATTTCACCAGTGTGCAGAATCTCAACGAAGCGTTGTTGAGTGCCTTGCTCGCCGATGAGCAGGCTTTGGGCCAGGCCTACAACATTAGCAATGGTCATCCGCTGCCGTTGTGGGATGTGGTCAACTATGTGATGCGCCAGATGCAGTTGCCGCAAGTCACCCGCTACCGGTCTTTTGGCCTGGCCTACAGCCTGGCCGCGCTCAACGAAGGAGCCTGCATGCTCTGGCCTGGGCGCCCGCAGCCGACCTTGTCGCGTCTGGGCATGCAGGTGATGAGCAAGGATTTCACCCTGGACATCAACCGTGCCCGGCAGTTATTGGACTACCGACCCACGGTCAGCCTGTGGACGGCGCTGGACGAGTTCTGTGGCTGGTGGAAGGCTCAAGACCCGCAGCAGTGAACCCGCAAGCCGGTTTACGGTCGATCAGTGCGCCGTGTAAGCGGTTTATACTAGTGCCCATTTGCTATTGCGGCGGTTGAAGGCTCTCATGCGTAACGATGCTCAAGACGATTTCGACAATGTCCCGACCCTGCGTGCCGGTACCCGGGATGACGATGATTTTGACCCCTTGCCGCCAGGCGCAGGTCCTATTGCCGGTGGCGCGCACAAGGCCCCTCGGGCGGCCAGCACCGGGCCGTTGTGGGCGCTGTTGGGCGCGTCCTTCATCGCTCTGGCCGGGCTTGGCTGGTGGAGTTTCCAGCAGGTGTCATTGATGGAGCAGCAGTTGGTAGCGACCCAGGAGAGTTTTGCCCGGATTAGCGAAGAGGCCGCGGGACGCCTGCAGGCCATCAGTGGCAAGGTCGATGCCAGCGAGTCCAGTGTCAACAGTGGCAGCGAGGCTTTGAAACTGCAGATCAAGCAGCTGCAGGCCAGCCTTGTCGAGCAGAACAAGCAGCAACAGGGCGTCGCCGGGCAGGCGGGGGATCTGGGCAAGCGTCTGGAGCAAGTGTTGGCGCAGGCCACTGAACAGCAGGCGGCGACTGCCAGGCTGCAGGCTGAATTGCAGGCCCAACTGAAAGTGGTGAACAGTGAGTTGGCGGCTTTGAAAGCGGCTCAGGTGGACGGCGGCAAGCTCGACACTCGGATCAACAGCCTTACTGGCGAGGTTGCCGCACTGAAGAAGCAGGGCAATCCAAGCGCGGCTATAGAGCGTCTGGAGCAGGACCTGCTGGTGCTCAAGAGCGAGCAGGAAAATCGTCCGGCGGCGCCTGCTGCGAGTGGTGCTTCGGTTGCCGAGTTCGATGCGTTTCGCCGGCAGATGACGCGCAGTCTCAATACCTTGCAAAGTCAGGTGCAGAACCTGCAACAGCAGATCAATGCGCGGCCTTGATTGATGGTGAACCTATCGCGGGGCAAGCCCGCTCCCCCAGGTGGATTAAATAAACCTGTGGGAGCGGGCTTGCCCCGCGATGTTTCTACATCCGCGGATAGTCGATGTAACCGACCGGCCCTTTGGCATAGAAGGTCTCAGGACGCGCTTCGTTCAACGGCGCATCCGCTGCCAGGCGGGCCGGCAGGTCAGGGTTGGCGATGAATGGCACACCGAAGGCCACTGCATCCGCCCGGCCGCTGGCCAGCGAAGCATTGGCACTGGCCTTGGTGAAGCGCTCGTTGACGATGTAAGGGCCACCGAAGGCTTCCTTGATCAACGGCCCGATGCTGTCGTCAGCTTCCTTCTCCCGCGAGCAGATAAAGGCAATCCCGCGCTTGCCCAGTTCACGGGCCACATAAGTAAAGGTTTCGGCGCGATTGGCGTCACCCATGTCATGGGAATCGGCGCGTGGCGCCAGGTGTACGCCCACGCGTTGCGCGCCCCACACGTCGATTACCGCATCGGTCACTTCCAGCAGCAGTCGTGCACGGTTTTCCAGCGATCCCCCATACTGGTCCGTGCGCTGGTTGGTGCTGCTCTGCAGGAACTGATCGAGCAGATAGCCGTTGGCGGCATGCACTTCCACACCGTCAAAACCGGCGGCTTTGGCGTTCTCGGCAGCGCTGCGGTAGGCCTCGACGATGTCGGCGATTTCCTCGGTTTCAAGGGCCCGCGGCGTCGGGTAGTCGGCCAGCGGACGCACCAGGCTGACGTGGCCTTTTGGCTGGATCGCGCTCGGTGCTACCGGAGTTTCACCGTTGAGGTAGAGCGGGTGCGAGATGCGCCCGACATGCCACAGTTGCAGGAAGATCCGCCCGCCAGCGCCATGGATAGCCTTGGTGACGTTGGTCCAGCCACGCACCTGGTCATCGGACCAGATACCCGGAGTGTCGGGGTAACCGACACCCATTGGCGTCACCGAAGTGGCTTCGCTGAGGATCAGGCCGGCGCTGGCACGTTGCACGTAGTACTCGGCCATCAACGCGTTGGGTACCCGGCCTTCATCGGCGCGGCAGCGGGTCAGCGGAGCCATGATGATGCGATTCGGCAGTTCGAGGTCGCCGAGGGTGATCGGATCGAAAATAGTCGTCATATGAACCTCAAGGCTTATCAGTGAGTGGCAGGTGCCAGTTCGGCGTTGTTGCCGCGCTGGCTGAAGGTAATCAGGGTGACGATCAGGGCCAGCACGGCCAGTGCGGCGGCGGCCAGGGGGACGCGAGTCAGGCCTAGCCCTTGAGCGATGACAGTGCCGCCGACCCAGGCACCCAAGGCGTTGCCCAGGTTGAAAGCACCGATGTTCAGGGTTGACACCAGGTTCGGTGCGGCCTTGCCGAAGGTCACCACATTGACTTGCAGGGCCGGTACCGCAGCAAAGGCGGCAGTGGCCCAGAGGAATAGAGTGATTTCAGCCGGGATCAAGGCAGCACTGGTCCAGCTCAGCACGGTGGAGATCACCGCCATGCTGGCGAACACGCCGACCAGCGTGGCGCCCAGGCGTTTGTCCGCGAGCTTGCCGCCGCCGATGTTGCCCAGGGTCAGGCCAACCCCGATCAACAGCAGGGTCCAGGTCACGCCCCGCGGCGAAACCCCGGTGACATCGCCGAGCAGCGGTGCGACGTAGGTGAACAGGGCAAACATCGAGGCCGAGAACAGCACGGTCATCGACAGCGACAGCCAGATTCCAGCGCCTTTGAGCGCCGCCAGTTCGGCGCGCATGTCGAGTTTTTCCTCGTCATGGCGAAACGGCAGGAAACGGATCAGGCCGATCAAGGCGATGACACCGATCACCGTCACTGCCCAGAAGGTCGAGCGCCAGCCGTACTCCTGACCCAGGGCAGTGCCCAGCGGTACACCGAGCACGTTGGCCAGGGTCAGGCCGGTGAACATCAGGGCCACCGCCGAAGCACGGCGATTGGCCGGCACCAGGCTGGCGGCAACTACCGAGCCGATGCCGAAGAAGGCGCCGTGACACAGGGCTGTAACTACCCGGGCGAACATCAGCAGGTTGTAGTCGCTGGCCACTGCACACAGCAGGTTACCGACGATGAACACACCCACCAGCGCGATCAACGCCGCTTTGCGTGGCAGCCGTGAAGTGGCCAGGGCCATGAATGGCGCACCGATGGCCACGCCCAGGGCGTAACCGGTGACCAGCCAGCCGGCGCCGGGAATCGACACCCCGAGGTCCGCCGCCACATCAGGCAACAGGCCCATGATGACGAACTCGGTGGTGCCGATGGCGAAGGCGCTCAGCGCCAGGATGATTAGCGAAAGGGGCATTGCAAGGTCCTTGTCAGAGCTCTTGGCTCATCTGCTTGAGGAAGGCCTGGATGGTTTCCTCATTGCGCTTGAAAAAATGCCACTGCCCGATCTTCTGGCTGCTGATCAGGCCCGCGCGTTGCAAGGTGGCCAGGTGGGCCGAGACCGTGGACTGCGAGAGGCCGCAGCGTTGGTCGATCTGCCCGGCGCAGACACCGTGTTCGGTGCTGTGGTGCTGGTCAGGGAATTGCACGTCGGGGTCTTTCAGCCAGTTGAGGATTTCTCGCCGTACTGGGTGGGCCAGGGCTTTTATTATTTCGTCGAGATCGAGAGGCATGGTTGGGCTCATGGTTATGTAACGGTATATCGCGATGAGGCGAACTATAAATCGGTATTTCGCGATATACAAATATGAAGAGGTTCTTAGCTCAGCGCAAATCGTCATATCGGGTTATAACGATATGATCATGACCGGTGCTAGACTGCGCTGATGAACTACCTTGCACACCTCCATCTGGGCGGCCAACAACCCGAGCAACTACTCGGCAGCCTCTATGGGGATTTTGTCAAAGGGCCGTTGGCCGGGCGTTTTCCATTACCGCTGGAAGCGGCGATCCGCCTGCACCGGCAGATCGATGTGTTCACCGACAGCCATCCACTGGTGTTGCAGTCGCTCGGGCGTTTCCCCCGGGAGCGGCGGCGCTATGCCGGGATCATCCTTGATGTGTTCTTCGACCATTGCCTGGCGGCGCATTGGCAGGACTATGCCGAACAGCCTCTGGAGCAGTTCACCGGTCGTGTCTATCAAGTGCTCGCGGCGCAACCGGACCTGCCCGGTCGGCTGGCGCAGATCGCGCCCTACATGGCGGCGGATGACTGGCTGGGCTCGTACCGTGATTTTACGGTGCTGGGGCAGGTGTTCCGCGGGATCGCCAGGCGCTTGTCACGCCCCGAAGGGATGGACGGTGCCCTTGAGCTGGTCGATGCGCTGTATGCGCCGTTGAACGATGACTTTCGCAGCTTTTATCCCGAGCTGCAGGCCTTCGCCGGCAAAGCCCTGTCTCAGGGTTAGGCGGCTTTTGCCCGGCGTTGCGGTTGCGCGACCGGCTGATCGGCGCCAAACAGGGCCACTTGAATAGCTTGCTGGGCCTTGAACGCCAGTGCTGCGCGTTCTTCGCCAGCACTTGGGATCGGCTGCAACAGCTTGATTTCCACTTCGGCACAATCATTGGAAAACAGCCGCATCAGGTGTGAGAGCAGGTCGTCGTCACCAATGAAAGGCGCGATTGCATCGACCTGGCCATCACGCAGGTAACGCACGGCCACCGGTTGCAGCGGCACCTGGGTATCGATGGCGCTGGCCAGCAGGCGACCGTGGAAGGTGCGCAGGCTGCGGCCATCGGTGGTGGTGCCTTCCGGAAAGATCAACAACGCGCAGGCCTGTTGCAGGTGCTGGCTGATCTGATTGCGCAGCAACTGACTGTCGTTGCCGCCACGGCGGATGAACAGGGTACCGGCCTTGAGCGCCAGCCAGCCGGCCACCGGCCAGCTGCGAACTTCGGCCTTGGACAGGAACGACAGCGGGGTGAGCATGCCCAGCAGCGGAATGTCGGTCCACGACACATGGTTGCTGACCCAGAGCATGGGCTGTTGCGGCACCTGGCCAAGCACCCGGACCTTGAAGGGCAGGGCGTTACTCAGCTGGCGCATGAACAGTTGCGACCAGCGCTGACGGCGCTCGGTCGAGGCCGGAATGCCCAGGCGTTGATAAAGGCTGAACAGTGCCGCCATGCCCAAGCCGAACAGCACCACCAGCACTACCCGCAGGACGCGTGCGAAGACGCGCAGGCCACGCATCAAACCGCCGCCTTGAAGTGGCGGGCGTAGCGCGGGCAGAGTTCGTCGCGCTTGAGCAGGATGAACACATCGGCGACCTGGAAGTCCTCATCCCAGCACGGCTCGCCGCAGATCTTCGCGCCCAGGCGCATATAGGCCTTGAGCAGCGGCGGCATTTCGGCGATGACATTGCCGGTCAGAGCCAGGCTGGGCAGCGGCTTCTTCGGTTCGGCACGCAGGTGTTCGGTACACAGGTAGCGTTCGCGCAGACGTTGCATGATTGCATGAGCCTGGACGCCACCGTCTTGCATGGGAATGCTGGCGCAGCCCATCAGATAGCTGTAACGCCCTTCATTGAGCACTTCGGCCAGTTCCGCCCAGAGCACGGCGATGGTGCCGCCATTACGATAGGCCGGATCGACACAGGTGCGGCCGAGCTCAAGGATCGGCCCCTGCAGGTGGCCGAGGCCATGCAGGCTGAATTCTTCTTCACTGTAGAAACGTCCCAGGCTGCTGGCGGCCTGGTGGTCGAGCAGGCGTGTGGTGGCGACCAGACGACCGCTATTGAGGTCGCGCACGCCGATGTGGCGGCAGTGAATGTCGTAGTCATCCATGTCCAGGCCCATCTCTGCACCTTTGAGCTTGGCCTTGAGTTCACCGCTGAAGACGCTGAAACGAAGGGCCTGCGCTTCCTGCAGGGCGCTTGGCCCGACCAGGCGTTCGGCGTGCAGACGGCGTTCAGTGCTGTTGTCGCCAGGGGGCGCGATCCGAGTCATTGCGAGTCTCCATAAGCCAGCCATGGGGTTGCGGCCGGTCGGCTTTGTTGTGCAAGCTCAGCCTAGGTAGACGCGGTGTCACCCCCATGAATCTTTGGTGATGCTTGTATGACAGCCCTCAAGGAGCACGACGATGGCCTGGCTGCAACGACTCAACGACCCACAGAGACAGCCCCTGTCAGGTGATCTGGGCGAGACCTACAGCAGCCTGCTGGCGCGCTTGGGCACGGTCAGCCCGTTCGAGCTGGCGGTACTCGGCGGGCGCGCCATGCCGACCCCGGGGCTGGCGTTTCTGGTCGGTTACCAGGCGGCCTTACGCATGCTCTGGCCGAGTGCCCCGGCAAGTATTGGCGCCTTGTGTGCCAGTGAGCGGCGTAGCGTGCGCCCGGCCGACATGCAGGTGCGCCTGGATGACTTGCGCCTGACCGGCAGCAAGGATTTCGTCACCGCCGGGCTGGATGCCGACTGGCTGTTGGTGGCTGCGCGCAGTGAGGCTGTAGGTGAGGCGCCGCAATTGAGTCTGGCGGTGGTCTATCCCGGTGAGCCGGGCGTACGACTGGAGCCATTGCCGGCCTTGCCGCTGATGCCGGAAGTCGGTCACGCCCGCTTGCATCTGGATCAGGCATTGTGCGAGCGCTTGGCCGGCGATGGCTGGGATGCTTACGTCAAACCGTTCCGCACCCTTGAAGACCTCTATGTGCTTAGCGCCCTGTGTGCTTGGTTGTATGGTGTCGGTCAGGACAACGCCTGGCCCCAGGGCTTGCAGTTGCGCCTGATCGGTTTGCTCGGTGGCTGCGCCGAAGGTAGTCGGCAATGTGCCGATTCCATGGCGTGTCATTTGCTGCTCGGCGGCCTGTTTGCCCAGTTCGCCGCGCTCAAGGACGAAATCAACCAGGCATTGAGCAACAGTTCCGGCGAGTGGGCGACGCTGTGGCAGCGTGACCAGGGATTGCTGGAGATCGCCAGCGCAGCGAGGGCCAAGCGCCTGGCCAAGGCCTGGGCCAGCGCCGGATTGTCATGAAACACCGCTAGTCTAGGCAGACGTTGGCCTTGAGAGACGCCGGATGAATAACGTGCTGCTGGGGGTGTTGTTCAGCCTGGTTTTCACCGGTGTGCCAGCCTTTGGTCAGGAGGCCAGGCCAGATCCAGACTGGCCGCAGGCAGCTGATATCAACAGCCCGGCCTGGCACCAGGTACAGGCCTACGCCTTTGCTCCGCGAGATGACAACAGCCGTGAGGGCGTGCGCACCGACGCCCTGCTGGTGATCAAGGCAGGGCGTATTGTTTATGAGCATTACGCCGCCCCGACGACCGTACGGACATCGCACCTGACCTGGTCAATCAGCAAAAGCGTGTTGGCCACGCTATTAGGTGTGGCCCACGGTGAAGGACGTTTTGCCCTCAATGACCCGGTCGCGCGCTTTTACCCGCCCATGCAGACTCATCCACAGGTTCGTCTGCAAGACCTGCTGCACTGGGCCAGCGGTCTGGACTGGCAGGAAGACTATGAATACGCGCCGCTGCATTCCTCGGTGGTGGCCATGCTCTACACCCGCGGGCGCACTGATATGGCCGCCTACACAGCCGCTCGCCCGGCGGCGGTTGAGCCGGGGCGGCAGTTTCTCTATTCCAGCGGCGACAGCAACCTGCTGGCGGCGGCCTTGCGTGGGATGGTCGGGCCACAGCGTTATGCGCAATATCCCTGGGATGTGCTGTTCACGCCGTTGGGCATTACCTCGGCGGTCTGGGAGCGGGATGCCAGCGGTGCGCTGGTTGGCTCCTCCTATCTCTACATGAGCGCCCGCGACCTGGCGCGCATCGGCTTGCTGATGCTGCGTGACGGTCGCTGGCAGTCCCGGCAGTTGCTGCCCAGGGACTGGGTGGCGTTCAACCGCAGCCTGTTTGCCAAGGCTGCCGCGCAACCCGGCGAGGCCAATCCCGGCGGGCATTGGTGGCTCAACCAACCGTTGCCCGGAGCAGGGCGGCCTTGGCCCGATGCGCCGGGCGACACCTATGCGGCCTTGGGACACTGGGGCCAGGCCTTGTATGTGCTGCCCGGTGAGCAACTGGTGGTGGTGCGCTACGCCGATGATCGTGATGGCCAGTTCCAGCACAACGAACTGCTCAAACGGGTGCTGGCCGCGCAGGCCGAGGGGCGGCCATGAAGCGCTTGCTGCTGATGCTGCTGATGCTGGCGGGCGGGTGGAGCTGGTACGAGCGCCAGGCTCTGGCGGACTTCACCGGCATTCTCAGTGCCTATTCGGCCAAGGAGTACTGTTCTTGTCGTTTTGTCATGGGCTTTGACGTGTCTTACTGTCAGGCCTACGTGCGCCAATACCTGCCCCTGAGCCGGCTTGAGGAAAATTCCCAAACCCGTCAGGTCACTGCCGTGGGGCTGGGCGTTGAACGTCGTGCGCGCTGGCAGGGCGTACGTGAGGGCTGTGGCTTGCTGCCGTGAAGGCAGCCGGGTAAGGTTGACGGCTTCTGTGTTACAGGATTTCTCATGTTCTCTCTGCCCCGTCTTCTACTGGCCTTGCTCGCGCTGCTGAGCTTTTCCGCCCAGGCCAACTGGCACCTTGATGGCGAGTCATCACGACTGTCCTTCATTTCCAGCAAAAATGGCGATACCGCCGAAATCCATCGTTTCCTGGTGTTGCATGGCAAGGTCGACCGCAAGGGCGCGGCCGAGCTGATGATCGAGATGGACTCGAACAGCAGTGGTGTGCCGTTGCGCGATGAACGCATGCGCAAAGACCTGTTCGAGTACGCCCGCTTTGCCGAAGCCAAGGTGCGTGCCCAGATCGATCTGCGGCCGATCAACGACCTGGCCAATGGCGCCCAGGTCGAGTTGCGCCTGCCGTTGACGGTCGAGCTGCACGGCAAGGAGCACAGCTACGACGCCTTGTTGCTGGCCACGCGCCTGGACGAACGCCGCTTCCAGGTAGTGACCCTGGAGCCGTTGATGTTGCGTGCCGAAGAGTTTGACCTGGTGCCGGGCCTGGAGACCTTGCGCAAAGCCGCCGGGCTCAAGTCCATCAGCCCGTCGGTGCCGGTGTCTGCGGTGCTGATCTTCACGGCGCGCTGATATGGCCGGACCGGTCTTTCCCTGGCGAGATGGCAACCGGTTCGAGTTATTGATCGACGGCCCCGAGTTTTTCCCGCGCATGCTCACGGCCATTGTGCGTGCTGAGCAGCAGGTCGACCTGGAGCTGTATCTGGTGGAGGCGGGCGCCTGCGCCGAAGCCATGGTCCAGGCGCTGGTGCAGGCCGCCGGACGGGGTGTGCAGGTGCGCTGCCTGTTCGACGACTACGGTTCGCTGGCGTTCACCCTGAACCTGCGCCAGCGCCTGATCGCCGCTGGCGTCGAACTGCGCTGGTACAACCGCCTGCGCTGGCGCCGGGGATTTCGCAACCTGTACCGCGACCACCGCAAATTGCTGGTGGTCGACCAGACCTGGGCGGTGGTCGGCGGTACCGGTGTCACCGATCAGTTCTGGGTGCCTGACCAAGACGTCAGCGAATGGCATGAGGTGATGGTGCAGATGCAAGGGCCGTTGGTGGCCGACTGGCAGATGCTATTCGATCGCCAGTGGCGCGCCAACCTGCGTCGTACGGCCTGGCGGCCACCGACTCATTTTGGTCTGCCGCGCCTGCCTCATGTGCCCGATAGTGGCGAGGGCGTGGGGCGGGTGGCTTATGCCGATGCCCGTCAGCACCGGGACATTCTGCACTCATTGGTACGCGCCTTGAACAGCGGTCAGAACCGGATCTGGCTGGCCACCCCGTACTTTTTACCGACCTGGAAAGTGCGCCGCTCCCTGCGCCGGGCGGCGGCCAAGGGTGTTGATGTGCGCCTGCTGCTGACCGGTCCGCGTACCGATCATCCTTCGGTGCGCTATGCCGGGCATCGCTATTACCCGAGGCTGATGCGTGCCGGGGTGAAAATCTACGAGTATCAGCCGTGTTTTCTGCACCTGAAGATGGTGCTGGTTGACGATTGGGTGAGTATCGGCTCGTGCAATTTCGACCACTGGAACCTGCGTTTCAACCTTGAAGCCAACGTTGAGGCTCTTGATCCACTGCTGACTGCGGCTGTGGCCGCGAGCTTCGAGCGCGATTTTGCCCAGAGCCTGTGTATCGACCTTGACCATTGGCATGCCCGACCGTTGTGGAAGCGTGTGCAGCAGCGGCTGTGGGGCTGGCTGGATCGATTGGTGGTTAATCTGCTGGATCGGCGGGATTGAGCTGCAGAGCGGGCAGGACGGTCTATTGTGTCTGGTGTCTTTCATTGCCACTGAGGAGTTGCTGACATGGCCGCGAAGAAGATTCTGATGCTGGTGGGCGATTACGTCGAAGACTACGAAGTGATGGTGCCGTTCCAGGCCTTGCAGATGGTGGGGCATACCGTTCATGCGGTGTGCCCGGGCAAAACTGCTGGGCAGACGGTGCGTACGGCGATTCATGACTTTGAAGGTGACCAGACCTATAGCGAAAAGCCGGGGCACAACTTTGCCCTCAACTTCGATTTTGAGCAGGTCCGGGCCGAAGGTTACGACGCACTGGTCATCCCAGGTGGCCGTGCGCCGGAATACCTGCGTCTCGACGAACGGGTACTGGCGTTGGTCAAGGCCATTGATAAGGCCGGCAAGCCGATTGCTGCCGTGTGCCATGGTGCGCAATTGCTGGCGGCCGCCGGGGTGCTGGAAGGGCGTGAGTGCAGTGCTTACCCAGCGTGTGCGCCGGAGGTGCGGTTGGCTGGTGGGCAATTTGTCGAGATCGGCGTCGATCAGGCCCATGTGCAAGGCAACCTTGCTTCGGCTCCAGCTTGGCCGGCGCACCCGGCATGGTTGGCGGGCTTTCTGCAACTGTTGGGTACCCGCATTACTCCGTAGGCAATCATGGGCAATAAAAAAGCGGCAGGAGAAGACCCCCTGCCGCTTTTTGTACCAGCAAGCCTTAGAGGCTTACTTAACTTCCACCGCCAAGCTTTCAGCGATCTTGCTCTGCCACAGGGCGGGACCTGTGATATGCACCGACTCGCCATTGCTGTCGACTGCAACGGTGACTGGCATGTCCTTGACCTCGAACTCGTAGATCGCTTCCATGCCCAGTTCGGCAAAGGCCAGGACCTTGGACTTCTTGATCGCCTGGGCCACCAGGTAGGCGGCACCACCGACAGCCATCAGGTACACGGCCTTGTTGTCCTTGATCGCGTCGATCGCGGTCGGGCCACGCTCGGACTTGCCGATCATGCCCAGCAGACCGGTTTGCTCGAGGATCTGACGGGTGAACTTGTCCATCCGCGTTGCGGTGGTCGGGCCGGCCGGGCCAACCACTTCTTCGCGCACCGGATCAACCGGGCCGACGTAGTAGATGAAACGGCCTTTCAGATCGACTGGCAGCTCTTCGCCACGGTTGAGCATTTCGACCATGCGCTTGTGCGCGGCGTCGCGGCCGGTGAGCATCTTGCCGTTGAGCAGGATGGTCTCGCCCGGCTTCCAGCTCTGCACGTCTTCCGGGGTCAGGGTGTCGAGGTCGACACGGCGGGCCGATGGGCCGGCTTCCCAGACGATTTCCGGGTAAGCGTCCAGCGACGGCGCTTCGAGGTCGGCAGGGCCGGAACCGTCGAGCACGAAGTGCGCGTGACGGGTAGCGGCGCAGTTCGGGATCATGCACACCGGCAAAGAGGCGGCATGGGTCGGGTAATCCATGATCTTGACGTCGAGCACGGTGGTCAGACCGCCCAGCCCCTGGGCACCGATGCCCAGCTGGTTGACCTTCTCGAACAGTTCCAGGCGGATCTCTTCGATGCGGTTCTGCGGGCCGCGAGCCTTGAGTTCGTGGATGTCGATGGACTCCATCAACACTTCCTTGGCCATCACTGCGGCCTTCTCGGCGGTACCGCCGATGCCGATGCCGAGCATGCCAGGCGGGCACCAGCCAGCGCCCATGGTCGGAACGGTCTTCAGTACCCAGTCAACGATCGAGTCGGACGGGTTGAGCATGGCCATTTTCGACTTGTTCTCGGAGCCGCCGCCTTTGGCCGCCACGTCCACTTCCACGGTGTTGCCCGGGACGATGGAGTAGTGGATGACCGCAGGGGTGTTGTCCTTGGTGTTTTTACGCGCGCCTGCCGGGTCGGCCAGGATCGAGGCACGCAGGACGTTTTCCGGCAGGTTGTAGGCGCGGCGCACGCCTTCGTTGATCATGTCGTCCAGGCTCATGGTCGCGCCATCCCAGCGCACATCCATACCGACGCGCACGAACACGGTAACGATACCGGTGTCCTGGCAGATCGGGCGGTGGCCAGTGGCGCACATGCGCGAGTTGATCAGGATCTGGGCGATGGAGTCACGTGCAGCAGGCGACTCTTCACGCAGATAGGCCTCATGCATGGCCTGGATGAAGTCAACGGGGTGGTAGTACGAAATGAACTGCAGGGCGTCGGCAACGCTCTGAATCAGGTCGTCTTGCTTGATCACGGTCATGCAGCGCGCTCCTCTTAAAGACGGGAACATTCAATAAGGTATTCCGACGCGGACAGGCCGAGGTGTCGAAACGACCTTTCACGGCGCGCCGACGGTCTGGCTGGCGGCGCAAAAAGGCGCGGCAGTATAGCGTGCATCGGCCTTGGGTACACGTATCAGTGGTCTGACGAAGGTCGGTAAGCGGTGGGCATTGTTTTTGCGTAGCGCTGGTTTGTGCAAAACTGGCTGCTTGAAAGCCTGGGAGACCCTCGATGCCTGAAATGCGGGTAGGTGAGCAGCAGTGGACGGTGGCACCGGGCAGTAATTTGCTGGATGTGCTCAATGAGGCGGGTTTGTCAGTGCCATACAGTTGCCGCACTGGCAGTTGTCATGCCTGTCTGGTGCGTTGCCTGCATGGGCAACCACAGGATTCACTGCCCGATGCCCTGAGTGCGGAGCAGCGCCAGCTGGGTTGGCGGTTGTCTTGCCAGTGTCGGGTCGAAGAGGATTTGCAGGTTGCCCTGTTCGATCCGCAGCAGGACGGTATCGCCGCATCAGTGCTCGGCCTCGACTGGCTGAGCCCTACGGTGCTGCGCTTGCGCCTGCACGCCGAGCACAGGTTGCGTTACCAGGCAGGTCAGCACCTGGTGCTGTGGAGCCGCAGCGGTGTGGCTCGCCCCTATTCGTTGGCCAGCCTGCCCGACGAGGAGCGTTTTCTCGAATTTCACCTCGACTGTCGTCAGGCGGGCGCCTTCTGCGATGCGGCACGCCAGCTGCAATTGGGTGACGCCCTGCGCTTGGGCGAGTTGCGTGGCGGGGCGCTGCACTATGATGCTGACTGGCAGGCGCGCCCGTTGTGGTTGCTGGCGGCAGGCACGGGGCTGGCGCCCCTATGGGGCATTCTGCGTGAAGCCTTGCGTCAGGAGCACCAGGGCCCGATTCGTGTGTTGCACCTGGCCCATGACAGTCAGGAGCACTACCTGGCCGGCGAATTGGCCGTGCTTGCCGAGCGTCATCCGCACCTTCAGGTCGAGCTGCTGACCCCGCAGGCATTGGCTCAGGCACTGGCCGCGCTGCGCTTGCAGTCACGCCAGACGATTGCCCTGGCCTGCGGCTCAGCTGCCAGCGTCGAGCAGTTTTCCCGCCGATTGTTTCTGGCTGGATTACCGCGCAATCAGCTGTTTGCCGATATCTTCACCGGGCACGCATAAAAAAACCGCAGCATAAGCTGCGGTTTTTCATTGCAGGTCAGGATCAGACCAGCGAATCACCGACATGCAGGATCTTCATGCCGTTAGTGCCACCGATGGTGTGGTAGCTGTCGCCTTTGGTCAGGATCACCCAGTCACCCGGTTCTACCAGGCCACGCTTGAGCAACTCGTCGACTGCTGCCTGGCTGACTTTTTCCGGTGCCAGGGCCGCCGGGTCGAAGGCAATCGGGTAGACACCGCGGAACATCGAGGCACGGGCCTGGGTGGCGCGGTGCGGAGACAGCGCGAAGATAGGCACCGAGGAACGCAGGCGCGACATGATCAGCGGGGTGTAGCCACTCTCGGTGAGGGCGATGATCGCCTTGACGCCCGGGAAGTGGTTGGCGGTGTACATGGCCGCCAGGGCGATGCTCTCGTCGCAGCGCTCGAAGGTGGTGTGCAGACGGTGGCTGGACTTCTGGCTGGTCGGATGCTTTTCCGCACCCTGGCAGATGCGCGCCATGGCCTGGACCGCTTCGATCGGGTAGGCACCGGCGGCGCTCTCGGCCGACAGCATGACCGCGTCGGTGTTGTCGAGCACAGCGTTGGCCACGTCGGAAACTTCGGCACGGGTCGGCATCGGATTCTGGATCATCGACTCCATCATCTGGGTGGCGACGATCACGGCCTTGTTGTTGCGACGGGCGTGCTGGATGATCTTTTTCTGGATCGCGATCAGCTCGGCATCGCCGATTTCCACACCCAGGTCACCACGGGCAACCATTACCGCGTCACTGGCGGCGATCAGGCCGTCGAGGGTTTCGTCGTCGGCCACGGCTTCGGCGCGTTCGATCTTGGCCACCAACCAGGCGCTGCCGCCGGCTTCGTCACGCAGGCGACGGGCGTATTCCATGTCGCTGGCGTCACGTGGGAACGACACGGCCAGGTAGTCCAGGTCCATCTCGGCTGCCAGCTTGATGTCAGCCTTGTCTTTTTCGGTCAGGGCCGGGGCGGTCAGGCCGCCGCCTTTGCGGTTGATGCCTTTATGGTCGGACAGCGGGCCGCCGATCAGTACCGAGCAGTGCAGGGAGTCGCTGGTGGCGGTTTCGACGCGCATTACTACGCGGCCGTCATCGAGCAGCAACTCGTCACCGACGCCGCAATCCTTGACCAGGTCCGGGTAGTCGATACCGACGATGTCCTGGGTGCCTTCGGTCAGCGGGTGGGCGGTGGAGAAGGTGAAGCGATCACCGACTTTCAGTTCGATGCGCTTGTTGGCGAATTTGGCGATACGAATCTTCGGACCTTGCAGGTCGCCGAGCAGTGCTACATGGCGACCCAGCTTTGCCGCGATCTCACGGATCAGGCGCGCGCGGGCTTTATGCTCATCGGGCGTGCCGTGGGAGAAGTTCAGGCGAGCGACATCCAGGCCGGCAAGAATCAGTTGTTCGATAACTTCCGGCGAGTTGCTGGCGGGGCCAAGGGTGGCGACGATTTTGGTACGGCGGATGGTCATGCACAGACTCCTATAGTGAAGCGCAGCGAAAGGCTACTCTGGAATTTCGCTGTAGTCATTGTTCCTTTGCACTACCTAGCCCCGGGATAGGGGTAGCGTTTGAACGGGGCGGTAGGAGCCGGCTTGCCCCGCGATTGCGATTTGTCAGTCACAACGTATCGCGGGGCAAGCCCGCTCCTACCTACAGATTTCCCCGACAATGCCGATAAGCTGCGCAATACAGGAGATTCCCCATGCGAGCCTTGATCGTTCTAGCCCTGGCGACCAGTGTCGTCGGCTGCACCCGTTGGTCGATGGACCATCATCTGAACAATGCCTACCGCGCCTATGATCGCGGCGACTGCTCGAAGGTCATGCTTGAGCTGTCGCAGGTCGACCGGACCAGCCGCGCACGGCCATTCATCCATCCGGAAGTGTCGATGCTGCGTGGTCAGTGCCTGGAGCGCCAGAAGCTCTACGTCGATGCGGCACAGACCTACCAGTACCTGATTGCGCGCTACCCGCAGAACGAATATGCCTACCGTGCCCGCGCCCGTCTGCAGACCCTGGAACAACTGGGTCACTACCGCAGCGGCGAAACCGCCATTGCCCGCCCGGCCACCACCACGCCTTGGCGTTAATACTAAAGTGTTCGGGTCTGATTGTGACGCGAGGGTCAGGCTGCGCTAATCTTGATGCTGAGGCACACGCAAATCAGCAGCACTAGCGCGGCCCTGCTCAAGGGTCTCCGACAGCGATTCCGATCATGTTTGACGAGCGCCGCATCGAGCGTCATCAGCTCCCTTACTTCCTCAAAGTCTTCAACCGCCATACCGATCAGCCGATCGGCTACCTGGGCAATGTGTCCGAAGACGGCCTGATGCTGATCAGCCAGCTGCCGATGCTGGTCGGTCCGGATTTCGAGTTGCAATTGAAAGTCGTCGGCCGCAGTGGCGGCATGCACTTGATCAACCTGACCGCCAGTTGCCTGTGGTGCCATGAAGATCAGACGCCGGGGCATTACGACTCCGGGTTCATGCTGTTGCAGGCGCCACAGGAATACGAACAACTGGTGCGCGCCCTGCGCAACTATTTCAGCTTCCATCCGTTGGAGGCTTCGGTCTGAGGCTGGCCGTGGCGCGCCAGTAGCCCTAGACTCTGGTCGATCTTATGTTCAGGACGACCCCGTGAGCACCAGCATTTTCTGGCACGATTACGAAACCACCGGCATCAACCCGCGCAATGACCGGCCCTTGCAGGTAGCGGGCGTGCGCACCGATCTCGACCTCAATGAGATCGAAGCACCGATCAATTTCTACTGCCAACCCAGTGATGACATCCTGCCGCACCCGGCGGCTTGCCTGGTCACCGGCATCACCCCGGCGCAGCTGGCCAGCAAGGGCCTGCTTGAAGCCGAGTTCATGACCCGTGTGCACGCCGAACTCGCCCGCCCGGGCACCTGTGGCGCCGGCTACAACAGCCTGCGTTTTGACGATGAAGTCACCCGCTACAGCCTGTATCGCAACTTCTTCGATCCGTATGCCCGGGAGTGGCAAGGTGGCAACAGTCGCTGGGATTTGATTGACGTAGTGCGCGCCGCTTATGCACTGCGCCCGGATGGCATTGTCTGGCCGCAGCAGGAGGGACGGGTCAGTTTGCGCCTGGAACTGCTGACGGCGGCTAATGGTATCGATCACGGTCAGGCCCATGAGGCCCTCAGTGATGTGCGGGCCACTATTGCGCTTGCACGCTTGATTCGGGAGAAACAGCCAAAGCTGTATGACTGGCTGTTTCAACTACGTAGTAAACACAAAGTGCTGGATCAAATTCGCTTGTTGCAGCCCCTGGTACATATTTCCGGACGCTTTTCGGCGGCGCGCAATTATCTGGGTGTTGTCCTGCCACTTGCCTGGCATCCGCGTAACCGTAATGCCTTGATTGTCTGTGACCTGGGCATGGATCCCCAGCCCTTGCTGCAAGAGCAAGGCGAGTCGTTACGCCAGCGTTTATACATGCGGCGCGAAGACATGCCTGAAGGGCAGTTACCTGTTCCTTTGAAATTGGTGCATATCAATCGTTGCCCGGTGGTTGCTCCGCTCAGTGTATTACGGGCGTATGATCAGCAACGCCTGGGACTGGATATGTCCTTGTTGCAAGCGCGGGCATCAAGCCTGATAGCGGCTCAGGCGATCTGGCAAAATAAATTACACGCCCTCTACAGCGAGGAAGCGTTTGCCCCTTGCGAAGATCCGGAGCAGCAATTGTATGACGGTTTTATCGGTGATCGCGACAGGCGCCTGTGCGAGCAAGTACGCAGTGTCGAGCCTCGACAGTTGGGGCAGGGGCACTGGATGTTTGATGATGAGCGTTTGCCTGAGTTGCTGTTTCGCTATCGCGCCCGTAATTTCATTGAAACCCTGAATGAGCAGGAGTTGCAACGCTGGCAGTTGTTCTGCAAGCAGCGACTGAGCGATCCGCAAATGGGCGCGCCGAATACCGTTGGGGATTTCGAACAGGCGGTGCAGGGCTGCTGGGACCAGGCCGACGCCGCACAGCGAGAATTACTCGGGCAGTGGCAAGCCCATGTCCAGGCGTTGAAATTGCAGTTGGGATTATAAGTGGCGCTAAACGAGGGTCAAAAAAAAACGCCAGCGAGCTGGCGTTTTTTCATCAGTGCAAACGAATTGCAGTGACTGGCAATTAACCCAGCAGGGTTGCCCAGCCTTCAACCACATCGCCACCCCACTTGGCTTTCCACTCTTTCAGGGTTTTGTGGTTGCCGCCTTTGGTTTCGATGACTTCACCGTTGTGCGGGTTCTTGTATTGCTTGACCTTGCGCGCGCGCTTGGTGCCGGTGGTTTTAACCGCGCCACGTGGGGTTTTGCTCGATTTGGCTTCAGGGTCGAGCAGTGCAATGATATCGCGCAGCGACTTCTGATATTCGCCCATCAGGTTGCGCAGTTTGCCTTCGAACTCCAGCTCTTTCTTCAGCTTGTCGTCATTCGACAGGCTGGTCAGGCGAGCCTGCAATTCTTTGATGGCTTCTTCGGTGGCGCGGTATTCGTTAATCAGGGACATTGGGTGATCCTTGGAAATGGGGGGGAATCAGGTAGACAGTGGGGCAATAATAGTCAGAGCTTACTGCCAAGTAAACATTAAACTTGGCAATAAATGCGGGCGTGGTTAAATCGAACCGATAAATTTTATTAAAAAAATTTTACAAACTAAGAGTGGCAGAAAGCGTTAATTGGGCGCCACGCCATGTGTCGCGTAGCGTTGTCCTGTTTTCAGGTACTGCAGATCCGGGTGGCAGGATGTGTGCATTGCCTACTGCAGTTTTTCCGGGCACTCGTTAGAATAAGCGCCTTTGCGAAGTATCTGGAGTCCCTTTCATGCGCACCTACCGGCTGGTGATTGCTTGCCCCGACCGCGTTGGCATCGTCGCCAAAGTCAGTAATTTCCTGGCGTCCCATAACGGCTGGATCAACGAAGCGAGCCATCATTCCGATGAGCAGAGCGGTTGGTTCTTCATGCGTCACGAAATCCGCGCAGATACGCTGCCATTCGGCATTGAGGCTTTGCGCGAAGCGTTCGCACCGATTGCTGAAGAATTTTCCATGGTCTGGCGTATCACCGATACCGACCAGAAAAAACGTGTGGTACTGATGGCCAGCCGAGAGTCTCACTGTCTGGCTGACCTGTTGCACCGCTGGCACGCCAAGGAACTTGATTGCGACATTCCTTGTGTGATTTCCAACCACAACGATCTGCGCAGCATGGTCGAGTGGCATGGCATTCCGTTCTTCCATGTACCGGTCGATCCGCAGGACAAGCAACCGGCGTTTGCCGAAGTTTCGCGCCTGGTCAAGGAACACGGTGCCGACGTCGTGGTGCTGGCGCGTTACATGCAGATCCTGCCACCGCAGCTGTGCCAGGAATACGCCCAGCAGGTGATCAACATTCACCACAGCTTCCTGCCTTCGTTCGTCGGCGCCAAACCTTATCACCAGGCCTCGTTGCGGGGTGTGAAGCTGATCGGTGCGACCTGCCACTATGTAACCGAAGAGCTGGACGCCGGGCCGATCATCGAGCAGGACGTGGTGCGGGTCAGCCACAGTGACAGTATTGAAGACATGGTCCGGTTCGGCCGTGACGTCGAAAAGATGGTGCTGGCGCGTGGCTTGCGCTATCACCTGGAAGACCGTGTGCTGGTGCATGGCAACAAAACCGTGGTCTTCAACTAACCACGCGCAAGGCAGGAGGTTGTAGCATGGCCGATCCCCTCGACAAGGCAACCTCCAAAGCCCCGCGAACCCTCGGAGAAGGCTGCCTGAGCCGTTACGACCCAGAAGCACTGGGCAGTGAGGATGGTACCGATTTCCCTGGTGCCGCCGAACTCTGGAAGCAGTGGCAGCGCCCTTGCGACGTGCCCGAGCCTGATTGAAGCGCGCCAGTAACGGCCCCCCGGAAAGCGCGATATTGCTCAGCAGCATGCCTTCCAGGCTGCGTTTGAGGCTGTGCAGCACGTTATCGCCTGCTGTTCAGCCAGGCGGATTTGGTCAAGGGCACGTGGCCCTGGCGCAGCAGCTGTTGCAAGGTTTGCATCCAGTAGTTGCGAGAAAAATCATGGCGCATATCCACCGGATGCAAGCCCAGGCGTATTACTGGCGTCTGTTGCAGGCGGGCAGCCTGCAGCTCGCAGACGAGCTTTGACAGGCCCCGGCGCCAGGCACTGCGTGCGCTCCAGACCAGGCTGGGGGCAGCGACCGGGGTAAAGTCGGGCAGGCGATAGAAGTGCCGTGGATCGCTGGTGTACTGCAAGGGCAGGGTGCTCAACGCCTGACGGGTGCCTTCGCTCATCAACCAGGCCGGTGCGACGAAGCCCGCCAGCGGCCAGTCGAAGCGCCGAAACGCTGCCATACCCGCCTCCAGGCGCTCTAGCGCGCAGCCTTGATCTAGGCTGCAGAACTCACCTTCCAAGGTGTAGACACGGCGTAGAAAGTAGTCCCGCGCCGAGTGTGGCGGCGGGCTGTCATCGACGTGGTAGTAGCCGTGCAGCACCAACTCGTCGCCACGGCGCAGGCGCTGGTCGAGCATGTGCCGAAAGCCCTTTGCCGAGGCCAGTGGATGCTGCTTGTGGAAGTCCGGTACCACCAGCCAGGTCATGGGAATCTCGCCCAGAGCATCGACTGCCTTGACGAACGGTTGGTAGTCCGGCCAGGTGTGCGGGGCTACGTCATGCAATACCAGCAGCAGACTTTGCCCGTTGCATAGATTGACGCTGGGCTCAGGCATGAGCCCGTACCGGCAGCTCATGGCCAAGCACTGCCCGGTAGTGGGTCAGCAGGCCATTGACTACGCTGTCCCAGGAATAGCGCTGCTCGACATGCCGACGCGCCTGCCAACCGAGCTGCGTAGCCCCTTCTTCGAACACTTCGCGCACGGCCCTGGCCATTGCCGGGCCGTCATTGGGCGGACACAGGCGGCCAAAGCGCTGGTCGAGGATTTCCTCGAAAGCGCCTGCGGCGACGGCAACGACTGGAATCGCACTGGCCATGGCTTCAAGGATGACCAGGCCGAAGGTCTCCTGATCACCCGCATGCACCAGGGCGTCGGCGCTGGCCAGCAGGCGGGCGACTTCGTGGGGCGGGCAGAAGTGATTAATCACCGTGACATTGACCGGTACATAGCCGGGCATGTGCGAGCCCACCAGCAACAGGTGATAGTGCCTGCCCAGGTGTTGCATGCAGTCGAGCAGCACCGGCAGGTTTTTCTCTCGCGAGCCGCGGCCGGCGAACACCAGCAAGTGGGTACTGTCGGCGATGTGCAATTGCCGACGTAGCGCCAGGTCACGGTGCTGCGGATGAAAGGTGGTGAGATCGACGCCAAGACGTTGAACATGCACATTGCCGATACCCAGGCGGCGCAGTTTGTTGGCCATCACCAGGCTTGGCGTCAGGACCCGGTCGAAATTGCCATACAGCTTGCTGACATAGGCCTCGACATTAGGGGTGAACCAGTTGCCCATGCGATTGCTGACCAGCAATGGCAGGTCAGAGTGATAGAAACCGATGACCGGTACATCGCGCTGGCGGCGGGCATCCAGAGCTGCCCAGGCGGTCAGGTAAGGGTCGCCGACTTCGATCAGGTCCGGTTGCAGTTCTTCCAGTACGTTGCGCCAGGGTGCCAGGCGCAACGGAAAGCGATAGCCATTGCCGAACGGCAGGGCGGGTGCCGGCACCTGGTAGATGCCGTTGGCATGCTGGGGGCTGGCACCGGGTATCAACAGGCTGTGGCGGACACCGGGGGTGCGCCCCAGGCGGCGATGTTTGGCATCAAGATAGGTACGCACGCCGCCACTGGCGGGGGCGTAGAACATGGTGATGTCGGCGATGTGCACGATCAGCATCCCTCCGAAATCGACTTGCGAGTGTGTCTTGCGGCTTTGGCTAGTAGCGGATGACGCGCCCTAAGGTTGACCTCTTTAAAGGATAGTTTGTTCGATCGCGTTACGAGGGGAGGGGCAGCGGCGTGCGCCGCTGCCCGCTGTCAGTCAGATGCGGAAGCTGCCGACCAGGTGTTTCAGGCGGCTGGCCTGTTGCTCCAGATCGGCGCAGGCGCGCAGGGTCGATTGCAGATTCTCGACGCCTTCCTGGTTGAGCATGTTGATCTCGTTGATGTCCATGTTGATCGAGTCAACCACGGCGGTCTGCTCCTCGGTAGCGGTGGCTACCGACTGGTTCATGCCGTCGATCTCGCCGATGCGCAGGGTCACGCTGCCCAGGCGCTCACCGGCTTGGTTGGCGATCTCGACGCTGTCCTGGCTGTGGCGCTGACTCTGGCCCATGGTGTCGACAGATTCGCGGGCGCCGACCTGCAGCTCCTCGATCATGTTCTGCACCTGCTGTGCCGACTCCTGGGTACGGTGAGCAAGGTTGCGCACCTCATCGGCGACCACGGCGAAACCGCGCCCGGCTTCACCGGCGCGGGCGGCTTCGATTGCTGCGTTGAGCGCCAGCAGGTTGGTCTGCTGCGAGATGCTGGTGATCACTTCGAGAATCTGGCCGATGTTCACGGTCTTGCTGTTGAGCGTCTCAATGTGCGAGCTGGAGGTGCAGATCAGATCCGACAGACGGTTCATTGCGGCAATGCTGCGATCGACCACTTGCTGGCCTTCTTCGGCCAGATGGCGTGCCGAGCTTGCCTGCTGCGAGGCCTGGGCGGCGTTATGGGCGATCTCCTGAGCAGCGGCGCCGAGCTGATTGATGGCGGCCGCGACGCTGTTGGTGCGGTTGGACTGCTCGTCGGAGTTGACCATCGACGAATTGGACGCGCTCACCACCCGCAATGCCACTTCGTTGACCTGTTCGGTAGCCGAAGACACCTCACGGATCGAAGTATGAATACGTTCGACGAAACGGTTGAACGCGGTGCCGAGGATGCCGAATTCGTCGTGGCTGTGCAGGGTCAGACGCTTGGTCAGGTCACCTTCGCCTTCGGCGATGTCTTCCATGGCCCGGGTCATGGTGTGCAGCGGCTGCAGCAGGATGCGGATCAACACGCCGAGCAGGGCGATGATGATCACCACGGCAACCAGTGTGGCGATCACTGCCGAGGTGCGGAATTTGCTCAGCATCGAGTAAGCCTTGTCCTTGTCGACGGACAGGCCGATGTACCAGTTGGCCGATGGCAGACCCTTGACCGGGGTGAAGCTCAACAGGCGGGTTTCGCCGTTGAGCTGAACTTCGCTCAGTTCTTTGCTCAACCGCGGGGTGTTCTGCGGGAACAGGTCTGACAGCGACTTCATCACCAGGTTGTTGTCAGGGTGTACGAGGATCTTGCCTTGGTCATTGACCAGAAAGGCATAACCCATCCCGCCGAAGTTCAGTGAGTTGACGATGTCGCTCAGGCCGTCCAGAGCCAGATCGCCGCCGACCACACCGATGTTGCGCGCGGCAGTGGTGACGACTGAAATCACCATTTTACCGGTGCTGGCGTCAATATAGGGTTCGGTCAGGATCGGGCCGTTGGCGGCCAGCCCGTCCTTGTACCAGGGGCGAACACGCGGGTCATAGCCGTCGGGCATCTTGGTCTGCGGGCGAATAGTGAAGCCACCATTGATGTCCCCCAGGTAGACCGTCAGAAAGCTTGATATCAGGGCTTGTTGACCCAACAGGGTGCCGGCGTTCTCGGCGTCGGGAAACGCGGCAATATTCTGAGCCGCGTTTTGTACGAGCAGAATGCGTCCATCAAACAGGTTTTTGATATTGGTTGATGTGCTATCGCCCATTTGCGTGAGATAACTTTCCAGATCTTCACGGATCGCATTGCGCTGCAGGAAATCGTTGTACAAAGTGAACAACGTGAAGGCGATCATGACGATCAGAGAAGCGGCCAGAAGTATCTTGTGGCTGAATCGGAGGCTTTTGTTCATAACGTGTCGGTCCGCTAAGGTTTTGTTATCCGGGTCGTTCGCACAAAGAACAGTTTGAAAGCAGTGCAGGTCCCCTTTCCTTGTCGGGCTTTTCCTGTCTTTCTGATGGTCTATCGCTAATGAGATATCGGCCGATTCGAGCCAAAGCTTAAACAGAGGGTGAAAAAACATGCCTGACTCTTCGCAGTTCATTCTCGGTGCCGATCTGGCCGGGCAAGCCGTAACCCAGGCCATGCGCCTGACCAACCGTCATGGCCTGGTTGCGGGGGCTACCGGAACCGGCAAGACCGTAACCCTGCAGCATATGGCAGAAGCATTCAGCGATGCCGGAGTGGCGGTGTTCGCCGCTGACGTCAAAGGCGACCTGTGTGGCCTGGGCGCGGTGGGCAACCCTCAGGGCAAAGTCGCCGAGCGTATCGCCGGAATGTCCTGGCTCGGGCATCGTGCGCACGCGTATCCGGTCAGTCTGTGGGATGTCCATGGGCAATCTGGCCATCCATTGCGCACCACCCTCAGTGAAATGGGTCCGTTATTGCTGGGCAACCTGCTGGAGCTGACCGACAGTCAGCAGGCCGCACTGTATGCCGCGTTCAAAGTGGCCGACCGTGAAGGCCTGCTGCTGCTCGATATCAAGGACCTCAAGGCGCTGTTGGCACACCTCAAGGACAACCCGCAATTGCTCGGAGAAGACAGCGCACTGATGACCACTGGTTCCAGTCAGGCGCTGTTGCGGCGCCTGGCCACCCTGGAGCAGCAGGGCGCCGAGGCGTTGTTCGGTGAGCCGGCGGTGCAACTGGAAGATCTGCTACGTCCGGATGCCGACGGTCGCGGGCGTATCCATCTGCTGGACGCCAGCCGCCTGGTGCACGAGGCACCCAAGGTCTATGCGACCTTCCTGCTGTGGTTGCTGGCCGAGTTGTTCGAGCAGTTGCCCGAGCGTGGCGATGCCGACAAACCGCTGCTGGCATTGTTTTTCGATGAGGCGCATCTGTTGTTCAGCGGCACGCCGAAGGCGTTGCAGGATCGTCTGGAGCAAGTGGTTCGGTTGATTCGCTCCAAGGGGGTCGGGGTGTATTTCGTCACCCAGTCGCCGAGCGATTTGCCGGATGATGTCCTGGCGCAACTGGGTTTGCGTATCCAGCACGGCCTGCGCGCTTTTACGGCCAAGGAACAGAAGTCTTTGAAGGCGGTGGCCGATGGCTTCCGTCCCAATCCTGACATTGACACCCTGAGCGTGTTGACCGAGCTCGGGATTGGCGAAGCGTTGGTCGGTACCCTGCAGGATAAGGGCACGCCAGGCATGGTCCAGCGGGTGTTGATCGCGCCGCCACAATCGCGCATCGGGCCGTTGAGCGACACAGAGCGTGCCGCACTGATTGCCGCCTCACCACTGGCCGGGCGCTACGACAAACCGGTGGATCGCGAGTCGGCCTACGAAATGCTCAATGCCCGCAAAGGCGGGGTCGCGCAGCCTGAGCAGGCGCCCGCAACTGCCGAGCAAAGCTTTGCTGACCAGGCTGGTGAATTCCTCCAGAGCGCTGCGGGGCAGGCGATCAAGTCGGCGGTACGGCAGGCCGCCAACCAGTTCGGACGCCAGTTGGTGCGCGGCCTGATGGGCTCGTTGCTCGGTGGTAGCAAGCGTCGGTAACTGACGGCTCCCACAGTATGCTACAAAAAAGGCGCCGAAGGCGCCTTTTTCAATGCAGCAGGGATCAACCGATGAACTGGGTCGCCAGCCAGAACAACCCGGCCGACAGGCCCACGGTTGCCGGCAGGGTCAGGACCCAGGCCATCAGGATGGTCTTGACGGTACCGCCTTGCAGGCCGCTCTTGTTCGCCACCATCGTGCCGGCCACACCCGACGACAGCACGTGGGTAGTCGATACCGGCAGGCTGAAGATGTTGGCCATGCCGATGGCGCAGGCTGCGGTGATCTGTGCCGACATGCCTTGGGCATAGGTCATACCCTGCTTGCCGATTTTCTCACCGATGGTCAGTACCACACGCTTCCAGCCCACCATGGTACCCAGACCCAATGCCAGGGCAACCGCGAGGATCACCCAGAACGGGGCGTACTCGGTGGTGGCAGTCAGGTCTTTGCGCAGTTTGTCCAGGTCAGCCTTCTCGCGGGGCTGCAGGCCCGGCAGCTTGCCGACTTTCTTGGCAGTGTCATCCAGGCAAAGCAGATAACGACGCACTTCGATGCGTTTTTCCGGGGTCAGCGAGCGGTACTCGGTTACACCCTTGAGAGAGTCGAGCAAGGCATTGATGGTCGGCTCGGTCTGCTGCGGGTTGCAGCTGAATTGCTCCGGAAGGTCGCCATTTTTGGCTTTGCCCAGGGCCAGGAACTCACCCAGTGTTGCTTGGTTGCGCTGGTAGAACTGGCTCAGGTGCAGGGTGGCGTCGCGGGTCCGCTCGATCTGGTAGGTGGTGCTGTTCAGGTCGAGTACGAACTGCGCCGGGACGATACCGATCAACACCAGCATGATCAGGCCGATACCTTTCTGGCCATCGTTGGAGCCGTGCACGAAGCTCACGCCCATTGCCGAAATCACCAGTACCAGGCGGTTCCAGAACGGCGGGTGCTTCTTGTCGTCGAGCTTGCGGCGCTGCTCAGGCGTCTTGTGCATCTTCGACAGCGGGCGCCACCATTTCAGGCCCAGCAGCACCAGTGCCGCTACAGCAAAGCCAGCCATGGGCGAGAGCACCAGGGACATGGCGATGTCGATCGCCTTCTGCCAGTTGACCCCTTCACCCAGCGGGATATCGCTGATCAGGGCGTTGGCCAGGCCAACGCCGAGGATTGAGCCGATCAGGGTGTGGGAGCTGGAGGCCGGAATACCGAAGTACCAGGTGCCCAGGTTCCAGGCAATGGCGGCGGCGAGCAAGGAGAAGACCATGGCCAATCCATGACCGGTGTTCACATTGATCAGCAGCTCCACCGGCAACAGGTGAACGATGGCATAGGCCACCCCGACACCACCGAGCAGCACACCAAGGAAGTTGAATACCCCGGAGAAGAACACCGCCAGGTGCGGGGGCATGGCTTTGGTATAAATGACTGTAGCAACCGCGTTAGCGGTGTCATGAAAGCCATTGATGAACTCGAAGGCGAGTACGAAGGTCAAAGCGAGCAACAGGCTCACCAGTACCCAGGCATCAAGTCCGCTGAATAAATCGATCATGAAGGTTTTCTGACCCGGTCATAAGGGGGCGCGATTATGCCAGAAATCCCTGCTAATCGATGCACCTGCTGCTGACCGGTTCCGGCTGGCGAGGCGCTTTCCCGAGGTGCTATGTGCCGGGAACGATTGAGTAAATGTCGGCTAAAATCGCTAAAAATCGAGAAAATATAAGGGTTTACAGTAAGCGGTAGCTCACATTAAAAATTCAAACGTTTGTATGAAATTTGTCAGAAACCGTTACGACATACGCTGGGGGCTGTAACGATCAGCCCCGCGGACTTTTCTCAAGTACCAGTCGTCCGACCGGGCCCAGGCTGGCGCCATGGGTGATGCTCAGGTCTCATCGGTCTTGAGTTCTTTCTCGATCTTTTGCAGTTCCTGGGCGAATGCCTGGTCAAGAATGCTGGCGCGTTTGCGCCAGGGCTTGCGCTCTGGATCGGGTTGTGCGGCGTAGGTGGTGACTTCCCCGCCATAAACTTCCTTGTAACGTTGTTCCTGACGCTCAAGTTCCGCGCGCAGTTCGTCTTTCGTCACAGTGCTACCTGTTGGTTGTGAATAAACTCTGGCGTTAACGCGTGAGGGCTGCGCAATCGCGCAACGTGCACGTGGCTACGCTGCCAGAGCGTAATTACTGTCGTAGCAACAGTAAATTCTGATTAGGCAAGTCGATACGAACAACGGGGTGTTCAATCTTGTGTCACTTGCTTCAGGCCCGCGCCCTACGACTTCTGGCAAGTGAGGATTGGATCCTGCAAAGGCCAGCTGGGTAGCGGCAACGGAACTTGATTATAGCAAGCAAGTTTCATCAGCGTACCACTCTGTTGTTTCTCTAGTGACAACAAAGATGGGCTTTTGTTACCGGCTTGTTAAGTTTGCTTGGCGTTTCGCTTAAGCACATGCTCAAGACGAAAAGTTCTTCAGCAATTGGAGCTGTTGTTGATCAGGCAAGGGGGAAGAAAAAAACGGCCTCGCTTCGTGGGCAAGGCCGTGCCTGGGACTTCTACGGTGGGTACCTGACCAGTCTCTCCAAGAAGCCACATGGTGGCGGTAGGAAAGGTATAAGCAATTGAGGGTAGCGGTCAATTGCGATTATCGGTCGTTGGTTCGATAATCGCCCCAGTGACCGTGTTGCCGAGGTGAACCATGACAGAAGAAACAACGCCCAAAGGGCCCGGATTGAACGATCAGGTGCGCAGTTCGTTTGCGTCGTTGGCACCGCCCATCGTCGCTTCACCGGCCAGGCGTATCCAGGCCTTCACCGGTGATCCCGACTTCATGACTTCGCTGGCCCGCGGCCTGGCGGTGGTCCAGGCGTTCCAGGAGCGCAAGCGTCACCTGACCATCGCGCAGATCAGCCATCGCACGGAAATTCCCCGGGCTGCGGTGCGCCGTTGTCTGCATACCCTGATCAAGCTGGGTTACGCCACCACCGACGGGCGTACCTATTCACTGTTGCCCAAGGTGCTGACACTTGGCCATGCCTACCTGTCGTCCACACCGCTGGCAGTGTCGGCCCAGCCATACCTGGACCGCATGAGCGATCAGTTGCACGAGGCCTGCAACATGGCCACCCTCGAAGGCGATGACATCCTTTATATAGCCCGCTCAGCCACGGTGCAGCGCCTGATCTCGGTTGACCTCTCGGTAGGCGGCCGGCTGCCGGCCTATTGCACCTCCATGGGCAGGATCCTCCTGGCGGCGCTCGACGACGCGACCTTGCACGAGTACCTGGAGCATGCCGACCTGCAAGCCAAGACCAGTCGGACCATCCACGACCCGGTGGCGTTGCTCGAATGCCTGCAACAGGTTCGCGAGCAGGGCTGGTGTGTGGTCGATCAGGAGCTGGAGCAGGGCCTGCGCTCGATTGCCGTGCCGGTCTACGATGCTTCCGGCCAGGTGCTGGCTGCCCTGAACGTCAGTACCCATGCCGGTCGGGTCAGCCGCACCGAGCTTGAGCAACGCTTCTTGCCGATCATGCTCGCTGCCAGCCGTGACCTCAGTGCCCAGCTGTTTGCCTGAGCCTGCACGTTCCTGTTCGATAAACGCACAGTGTTGCGTTTATCGAATTGCGCAGTTTTCGACCTGTTATTAATGTCCTTCGCACCGATCGATCTGCGCTGATCGATTGTGTTGCTCACGCGCGCCCCGCACATAAGCGCGCTCTTACTGGATAAAAATAATGAACAGTCCGCAAGCTGCTGTCGGGAACTGCCTTGATGTGCAGTCCTTTATCAATGCCCAACCGCTGTCGCGCTATCAATGGCGCGTAGTGATCCTGTGTTTCCTGATTGTCTTTCTTGATGGCCTGGATACCGCTGCCATGGGCTTTATTGCCCCGGCGCTGTCCCAGGACTGGGGGATCGATCGCGCCAGCCTCGGCCCGGTAATGAGCGCGGCGCTGATCGGTATGGTCTTCGGTGCCCTGGGTTCAGGACCGTTGGCCGACCGTTTCGGGCGCAAGGTGGTACTGGTGGGGGCTGTGGTGGTGTTTGGCGCTTTCAGCCTGGCTTCGGCCTACAGCACCAACGTCGATCAGTTACTGGTCCTGCGCTTTCTGACCGGCCTGGGTCTTGGCGCCGGCATGCCCAACGCCACCACGCTGCTCTCTGAGTACACCCCGGAGCGGCTTAAGTCGTTGCTGGTCACCAGCATGTTCTGTGGCTTCAACCTGGGTATGGCTGGTGGTGGCTTTATCTCGGCCAAACTGATCCCGGCGTTCGGCTGGCACAGCCTGCTGTTGATCGGGGGCGTTTTGCCGCTGGTACTGGCCGTGGTGTTGCTGTTGTGGTTGCCAGAGTCGGCGCGCTTTCTGGTGGTGCGCAATCGCGGCACAGACAAAGTGCGCCAGACCCTGGCGCCGATCGAGCCGGCCATTGTCGGCCAGGCCTCAAGTTTCAGCGTGCCGGAGCAAAAGACGGTGAAGGCGCGCAATGTCTTTGCGGTGATCTTTTCCGGCACCTACAGCGTTGGCACCTTGTTGCTGTGGCTGACCTATTTTATGGGCTTGGTGATTGTCTATCTGCTGACCAGCTGGCTGCCGACCCTGATGCGCGACAGTGGCGCCAGCATGGAGCAGGCCGCCTTTATCGGTGCCTTGTTCCAGTTTGGCGGAGTACTCAGCGCAGTGGTGGTGGGTTGGGCCATGGACCGCTATAACCCGCACAAGGTGATCGGCACCTTCTATCTGCTGGCCGGGGTATTTGCCTACGCGGTGGGTCAGAGCCTGGGCAACATTACCGTGCTGGCGACCCTGGTACTGATTGCCGGTATGTGCGTCAACGGTGCGCAGTCGGCCATGCCTTCTCTGGCCGCGCGTTTCTACCCGACTCAGGGCCGCGCCACGGGCGTGTCGTGGATGCTTGGTATTGGCCGCTTTGGCGCCATTCTCGGGGCCTGGATGGGCGCCACCCTGTTGGGCCTGGGCTGGAGCTTCGAGCAGGTGCTGACGGCGCTGGTGATCCCGGCCGGGTTGGCTACGGTGGCGGTGGTGATCAAGGGTATGGTTAGCCACGCAGACGCAACCTGAGTGATTTATCGCGGGGCAAGCCCGTTCCCACAGGGTCAGAGGTGATCTTGTGGGAGCGGGCTTGCCCCGCGATCGTTTCACGCCATTAGCATGACAACAATCGGTTCGATAATCGAACAGATAGTCGATTATCGGATTGTACCGCCCTCTGCCCCGCCTTAATCTGAAGTCCTACCGGCGCTACCCAAGGCGCTATGCACACCGACCTCGACTCAGCATATCCAGGAGTCTGCAATGGCTGAAATCCTCTCGCTCCACGATGCCGTGAAGCAGTTCGTCCACGACGGTGACAGCGTCGCCCTCGAAGGCTTCACGCACTTGATTCCGACTGCCGCCGGTCATGAAATCATTCGTCAGGGCAAGAAAGAGCTGACCCTGGTACGTATGACTCCAGACCTGATCTACGATCAACTGATTGGCTCCGGTTGTGCCCGCAAACTGATTTTCTCCTGGGGCGGTAACCCGGGTGTGGGATCGCTGCACCGTCTGCGCGATGCCGTGGAGAAGCAATGGCCGCAGGCCATGGAGATCGAAGAGCACAGTCACGCCGACCTGGCCAACGCCTATGTTGCCGGTGCCTCGGGCCTGCCTTTCGCGGTGTTGCGCGCCTACGCCGGTTCCGATTTGCCCAAGGTCAACCCGCTGATCAAGAGCGTGACGTGCCCGTTCACCGGTGAAGTGCTGGCCGCCGTGCCGTCTGTACGCCCGGATGTGACCGTGATTCACGCGCAGAAAGCCGACCGCAAGGGCAACGTGCTGCTCTGGGGCATTCTCGGCGTGCAGAAAGAAGCAGCCCTGGCGGCCAAGCGTTGCATCGTCACCGTCGAAGAAATCGTCGACGACCTCAATGCCCCGATGAACGCCTGTGTGTTGCCGACCTGGGCACTGTCGGCGGTGTGCCTGGTTCCCGGCGGTGCGCACCCGTCCTACGCCCATGGTTACTACGAGCGTGACAACCGTTTCTACCAGGCCTGGGATCCGATTGCCCGCAATCGTGAAGCCTTCAGTGCCTGGATCGACGAATACATTCGCGGCACCGCCGACTTCAATGAATTCAAGGCAAAACTGGCCAGCGCTTCGGAGGCTGCACAATGAGCTACTCCACCAATGAAATGATGACCGTCGCCGCAGCCCGTCGTCTGCGCAACGGTGCAGTGTGCTTCGTCGGCATCGGCCTGCCTTCCAAGGCCGCCAACCTGGCACGCCTGACCTCTTCACCCGACGTGGTGCTGATCTATGAATCCGGCCCTATCGGCGCCAAACCAAGCGTGTTGCCGCTGTCGATCGGTGACGGCGAGCTGGCTGAAACCGCTGACACCGTGGTGCCGACCGGCGAAATTTTCCGCTACTGGCTGCAAGGCGGGCGTATCGACGTCGGCTTCCTCGGCGCCGCCCAGGTTGACCGTTTCGGCAACATCAACACCACGGTGGTCGGTGACTACCATCAACCGAAAGTGCGCCTGCCCGGTGCCGGTGGCGCCCCGGAAATTGCCGGCTCCGCCAAGCAGGTGCTGATCATCCTCAAGCAGTCGAACCGCGCCTTCGTCGACAAACTCGACTTCATCACCTCGGTCGGCCACGGCGAGGGTGGTGATTCGCGCAAACGCCTGGGGCTGCCGGGTGAAGGGCCGGTGGGGATCATCACCGACCTGTGCATCATGGAGCCGGAAGACGGCACCCACGAGTTCGTCGTCACTTCGATCCACCCAGGCGTGACCCGTGAGCAGATCATTGCTGCCACTGGCTGGGCCATTCGCTTTGCCGACAGCGTGCAAACCACTGCCGAGCCAAGCGAAGTCGAGCTCAGTGCTCTGCGTGACCTCGAAGCGCGCACCGCCGCGGCCCACGGCCAAGCGCCAGGAGAAGCCTGATGCGTGATGTATTTATCTGCGATGCCATTCGCACCCCGATTGGCCGTTTCGGCGGCGCCCTGGCCGGTGTGCGTGCCGATGACCTGGCGGCAGTGCCGATCAAGGCACTGATCGAGCGCAACCCACAGGTGCAGTGGGATCAACTGGACGAAGTATTCCTCGGCTGCGCCAACCAGGCCGGCGAAGACAACCGCAACGTTGCGCGCATGGCGCTGCTGTTGGCAGGGCTGCCGGACAGCGTGCCCGGGGTGACCCTCAACCGCCTCTGTGCTTCGGGCATGGATGCTGTCGGCACCGCCTTTCGCGCCATCGCCAGTGGCGAGATGGAGCTGGCGATTGCCGGTGGCGTCGAGTCGATGTCGCGTGCTCCGTTCGTCATGGGCAAGGCCGACAACGCCTATTCGCGCAACATGAAACTGGAAGACACCACCATTGGCTGGCGCTTCATCAACCCGTTGATGAAAGCCCAGTACGGCGTCGATGCCATGCCGCAGACCGCCGACAACGTCGCCGACGATTACCAGGTCTCGCGTGCCGATCAGGACGCTTTCGCCCTGCGTAGCCAGCAACGTACTGCAGCGGCCCAAGCTGCAGGTTTCTTTGCTGAAGAGATCGTGCCGGTGCGCATCGCCCACAAAAAAGGCGAAACCATCGTCGAGCACGACGAGCACCCTCGCGCCGATACCACCCTGGAGGCCCTGACGCGTCTGAAGCCGGTCAACGGCCCGGACAAGACGGTCACCGCAGGCAATGCCTCGGGCGTCAACGATGGTGCCGCAGCTCTGATCCTGGCCTCGGCTGAAGCGGTGAAAAAACACGGTCTGACGCCACGCGCGCGGGTGCTGGGCATGGCCAGCGCGGGCGTCGCGCCACGGGTCATGGGCATCGGTCCGGTACCAGCGGTGCGTAAACTGACCGAGCGTTTGGGTGTGGCGGTGAGTGATTTCGATGTCATCGAACTCAATGAAGCCTTCGCCAGCCAGGGCCTGGCGGTGTTGCGCGAGCTGGGCCTGGCCGACGATGCGCCGCAGGTCAATCCCAATGGTGGCGCCATCGCGCTTGGCCATCCGCTGGGTATGAGCGGTGCGCGGTTGGTCCTCACCGCCTTGCATCAGCTGGAGAAGTCTGGCGGTCGCAAGGGCCTGGCAACCATGTGCGTTGGGGTAGGGCAGGGCCTGGCCCTGGCCATCGAGCGGGTGTAAAGCAATAGCCCCGGACGGATGGCTCCCACGCAGAGCCCTACGTTCGGGGTGATTGTTTTGTGCGGCGAGCGTGTTAAAGCTTGCGTCTAGACTCCATAGAGCCTCCAATTTGCTGTTGCTTACCTGCACCACGATCATTGACCTGTTGAAGGACGTGTAGATGAACCCGCGACCGGGCAATCAGCTGTTCGATGCCTACTTCACTGCACCCGCCATGCGCGAGGTGTTTTCCGACCGTGGCCGGGTGCAGGGCATGCTTGATTTCGAAGCGGCCCTGGCGCGGGCCGAAGCCGCCGTGGGCGTGATTCCGCAGGTAGTGGTGGCGCCCATCGTGGCCGCCTGCCAGGCCGAACGCTACGACTTTGCCGCGCTGGCTGAAGCTATCGGTATTGCTGGCAACTCGGCTATTCCACTGGTCAAGGCGCTGGGCAAGGTGATCGCCAGTGGCGTGCCCGAAGCCGAGCGTTATGTCCACCTGGGCGCCACCAGCCAGGATGCGATGGACACCGGGCTGGTCCTGCAACTGCGTGCAGCGCTGAGCCTGATCGAACTCGACCTGCAACGTCTGAGCGAATCACTGGCGCATCAGGCCGAGGCCCATGCCGACACGCCGTTGGCCGGGCGCACCTGGCTGCAACATGCAACCCCGGTCACCCTGGGCATGAAGATCGCTGGCTGGCTGGGTGCTTTGACCCGTCACCGTCAGCGCCTGCAGGAACTCAAACCACGCCTGCTGACCCTGCAGTTCGGCGGTGCCTCCGGGACGCTGGCGGCGCTCGGTGAGCAAGCCCTGCCGGTGGCTGAAGCGCTGGCAGGGCAATTGAATCTGCAGTTACCAGAGCAGCCTTGGCACACCCAGCGCGACCGCCTGGTGGAATTCGCCGCAACGCTTGGCCTGGTCGCTGGCAGCCTCGGCAAGATCGGGCGTGATATCAGCCTGCTGATGCAGACCGAAGCGGCGGAAGTATTCGAACCCGCAGCGCCGGGTAAAGGTGGCTCATCGACGATGCCGCACAAACGCAACCCGGTGGGCGCCGCAGCGCTGATCGGGGCGGCGACGCGGGTGCCGGGGCTGGTGTCGACGCTCTTTGCAGCGATGCCGCAAGAGCATGAGCGCAGCTTGGGTCTGTGGCATGCCGAATGGGAGACCCTGCCGGAAATCTGCTGCCTGGTTTCCGGTGCGTTACGCCAGGCGCAGATCATCGCCGATGGCCTGCAGGTCGATGCCGTGCGTATGCGCGATAACCTCGATCTGACCCAGGGCCTGGTGCTGGCGGAGGCGGTCAGCATTGTCCTGGCCCAACGCCTGGGCCGCGATACCGCGCATCATTTGCTGGAAACCTGCTGCAAGCGTGCAGTAGCCGAACAACGCCACCTGCGCGCCGTGCTCGGCGACGATCCACAGGTGAGCGCTGAACTGTCGGCAGACGAACTCGATCGTTTGCTTGATCCGGCCCACTACCTCGGTCAGGCCCGCGTCTGGGTCGAGCGGGCGCTGGCCGAACATCATCGTTTCAATGCCTGAAGGAGGCTGCAGTGGCACAGGTACAACTCGCCGATGGCGCACTCAACTATCAACTCGACGGCCCTGAAGGCGCGCCGGTGTTGGTGCTGTCCAACTCCCTGGGCACTGACCTGCATATGTGGGACACCCAGGTGCCGGCCTTTGCCGCGCACTTTCGCGTGCTGCGCTACGACACCCGTGGTCATGGCGGCTCGCTGGTCACCGCAGGCCCCTACAGCATTGAGCAACTCGGCCACGACGTACTGGCGCTGCTCGATGCCTTGAAGATCGAACGCGCGCATTTCTGTGGCCTGTCCATGGGCGGCCTGATCGGTCAGTGGCTGGGAATCAATGCCAGCGAGCGGCTGAACCGGCTGATCGTCTGCAACACCGCCGCCAAGATCGGCTCGCCGGACACCTGGAACCCGCGTATCGAGATGGTCTTGCGCGATGGCAAAGAGGCGATGGTCGGCCTGCGCGATGCGTCGATCGAGCGCTGGTTCACTCCGGCCTATGCCTCGACCAACCCAGATCAGGCCAAGCGCATTACCGACATGCTCGCTGCCACCTCGCCGCAAGGCTATGCGGCCAACTGTGGTGCAGTACGTGATGCCGATTTTCGTGATCAACTCGGTGAGATTAAAACCCCGTTGCTGGTGATCTCCGGCAGTCACGACGCGGTCACCCCGCCTGTGGGCGGGCTGTTCATCCAGGAGAACGTGGAGGGCGCCGAATACGCCGAGTTCCATGCCGCGCACCTGTCCAACGTTGAAGTCGGCGAGCCGTTCAGCCGCCGGGTGATCGACTTTCTGCTGGCCCGCTGAGGAACTGTTCGTGGACGAAAAACAGCGTTACGAAGAAGGCATGAAGGTGCGTCGCGCAGTGCTCGGCGACGCCCACGTCGACCGCAGCCTGAATAATCTGACGGCGTTCAACAGCGAGTTTCAGGAAATGATCACCCGCCATGCCTGGGGTGATATATGGACGCGTCCAGGTTTGCCACGGCATACCCGCAGCCTGATCACCATCGCCATGTTGATTGGCATGAACCGCAACGAAGAACTCAAGTTGCACCTGCGCGCTGCGGCCAGCAATGGCGTGACCCGTGAGGAGATCAAGGAAGTGCTGATGCAGAGCGCGATCTACTGCGGCATTCCGGCGGCCAATGCGACCTTCCACCTGGCCGAGTCGGTGTGGGACGAGTTGGGGGTTGAGTCTCGAGGTTGAGCTGAATCGCGGGGCAAGCCCGCTCCCACCGATGGCTGTGGGAGCGGGCTTGCCCCGCGATAGACTGATCAACGAATCGCCAACGGCCCGGCATTACGCTCGATGGCCAGTTTCAGCTCCGGCCGCATACCCAGCAGAAACCCCAGTTCCGCCACCACGAACAACGGCCCGATGATCAACCCGCTGAGATCATCGACAAAGGCCGGCTTGCGCCCTTCATAGTAGTGCCCGACAAACTGGATTACCCAGCCGACCACGAACAGCCCCAGCCCCGCACTCAACCACACCAGCGTGCTTTGGACTGCCAGCACTTGCCCGGCCCACAGGCACAGGCCGAGTAACAGGGCCATGATCAATCCAAACTGCTGGTCCAGACGCAGGTAGAACCAGCCCGTAGCCAGTGCCGCCAGCAAGGCCGGCGACAGCCATAGCCCCGTCAGGTCCAGCCCCGGGCGTGACAGCAGCACGGTCACGGCGACCACGATCATCGGGATACCAACGAAGTGAGTGGCGATATTGCGCGGGTCACGGTGGTAGGCCGCGTATTGGCTGAGGTGCTCGACCAGGTTTTTCATTATTGTTGCTCCTGTAGGGTAGCTTGAGCATGCCCTGCAGCCATTCTGGCTGTCTGTCGGCTAGCTGACAGTGTTGACCTTCGAGGCGTTATGAGTATCGACCCCACCTGGCGCCAAACCCTGCTTCAGGGCCACTGGTTCAAGCATCTGCCCCGGTCCCTTCAGGATAGTCTGGTGCAATTGACCCGGCTGCGTGAGCTGGCGCCGGGGCAGTACCTGTTTCAACGCGGTGATGCGCCCTGCGGCTTGTACGCGGTACTGGCAGGCAGCATGCGCGTCGGTGCGGTCAGTAGTGAAGGCAAGGAGGCGTTGCTGACGCTGGTGGAGGCGCCGCAGTGGTTCGGAGAAATCAGCCTGTTCGACGGCCAGCCACGCACCCATGATGCCCAGGCTGAAGGTAGCGTGCGCCTGCTTTGGATACCTCAAGCTGCGCTGCTTTCGTTATTGGCGCAACAACCAGAGCACTGGCGCGACTTCGCCTTGCTGATGAGCCAGAAATTACGCTTGGTATTCGTCGCCCTGGAACACCAGAGTCTGTTAGCCGCGGCACCCAGGGTTGCCCACCGACTGCTGCAGATCGCCGACGGTTATGGCGAAATGGACAACTGCCGACGCGTGTTGCAACTGTCCCAGGAGCAGTTGGCGTTGATGCTGGCGCTGTCGCGCCAGACCACCAACCAGATCCTCAAGTCGCTGCAACAGGAAGGGGCGCTACGTCTGGGCTATGGCGAGATCGAGATTCTCGACCTCGCCCGTCTGCAAACCCTGGCCAGGACTTGCCCGTGATCGTTCAGAGCAAGCTGATCGGATAACTGGTGATCAGGCGGTTCTCGTCAAACGCGTTAGTGCTGTAGTCGCGACGCATGGTCGAATTACGCCATTTGAACGACAGGTTCTTCAGACTGCCAGACTGGATCACGTAGGCCAGTTCCGATTCCCGCGCCCACTCTTTCCCGTCGCTGACCGTCGCGGTATGCACGTTGTCACCGCTGATATAACGGTTCATCAGGGTCAGGCCAGGAATGCCGACACCAGCAAAATTGAAGTCGTGGCGTAGTTGCCAGGAGCGCTCTTTGGCGTTGTCGAAGCTGGAGTTGTAGCTGTCGTTGGCCAGGCTGCCACCGCTGGTGCCATTAACCCGCATCCAGCCATCGTCACCGCTGACTTTCTGCAGACCGACATAGAACGTGCTGCTGCCATACCTGGCCGAGAGCAGTGCCGAGGCCGTGCGGTTGTCCAGCTCGCCGGCCCGCTCAGCGCCGTCTTCCTTGCCGATGAAGTAGCCGAGGTTGGCGCCCAGGGTCCAGTCACCCAAGGGCTGGCTGTGTACCAGGTTGAGGTACTGCTGGTTGTAGATGTCCTTCAGTTCGGCATTCCACAGGCCGATCAGGGTACGTTTGTCATTGAAGCTGTATTCGCCACCGGCAAAGTTGAAGCGGTCGGAGGTGAAGGCGGCTTTGCCGTTCATCGACATGTCTTCCATGCTCGCGTCATTGCGCGGGCTGTTAGCGCGGAACTGCCCGGCATACAGGCTCAGGCCGGCGATTTCCTGAGAAGTGATCTGTCCGCCGCGGAAGGTCTGCGGCAGTGAGCGGCCATCGTCAGAACGCAGAATCGGCAACACAGGCATCCATTCGCCGACTTTCAGCTCGGTGTTCGACACTTTGGCCTTGAGCGCTACACCCAGGCGGCCAAAGTCGTCGGCCGGGCGCCCATCGTCATGCACCGGCAACAGGTGGGTACCCGTCGTGCCCTTGCCGCCATCGAGCTTGACCGAATACAGACCGAGCACATCGACACCGAAGCCGACGATACCTTGAGTAAACCCGGAGCGGGCGTCGAGGATGAAACTCTGGGTCCATTCCTCGGCCTTGCCTTGCGGGTTGGCCGGGTCGACGAAGTTGCGGTTGATGTAGAAGTTGCGCAGGTTTAGGTTGACCTTGGCATCTTCGGCAAAGCCGCTTTCGGCCGCCAGGGTCGGTAAGGTGAACGTCATGGCCAGCAGGCCGGGAAGCAGGTGTCGTGCGGGTGCGGGTGTGCTCATGTGATGTGTCTCTTGTTTTTATTCAAGCCGAAGCCATCCGCTGCAACGAATCTGGGTCGCAGGTCGGGCCACAGTCTTTGGGGGTGTGCTTTGGAAAAGCTGCGAAGGGATGGTGCGGTGGCGAGCAGGGTTGAATCAATTCGTTACAGGCGGAATTGGGCGATAATCGAACGTTAACTGAATGGTTAATTTATATCGCGTGCATAAAAAAGCCCACTGCAAGAGTGGGCTTTTGAACCGCGAATCAGACTCAACTTTTCGGCAATTGTGCCGCAGCCTGTTGCTGCGCCTGAGCGCTCTGCTCGTACCAGCCGCCACCGAGGGCCTTGTACAGGTTGACTTCACTGACCAGCTGCGACAGACGGTCAGTGATCAACGACTGCTGGCTGTTGAACAACTGACGCTGGGCGTCGAGGAAGGTCAGGTTGCTGTCGACACCGATACGGTAGCGACGCTCAGCCAGACGGTAGTAGTCCTGGTTGGCAGAAACCAGATCACGCTGGGCTTGCAACTGCTCGTTGAAGGTCTTGCGCGCGGCGAGGCCATCGGAGACTTCCTGGAAGGCGGTCTGGATGGTTTTCTCGTACTTGGCGACGTTGATGTCCTTCTGGATCTTCGAGTAGTCGAGGCTGGCACGCAGGGCACCGGCGTTGAATATCGGCAGGTTGATCTGCGGCTGGAACAGCCAGGTGCCAGAACCGCCCTTGAACAATCCACCCATGTCCGGGCTGATGGTACCGGCGTTGGCGGTCAGGCTGATGCTCGGGAAGAACGCTGCCCGAGCGGCGCCGATGTTGGCGTTGGCGGCCTTGAGCAGGTGTTCGGCTTCCTGGATGTCCGGACGGCGGTGCAGCACGTCGGACGGCAGGCCCGCAGGCACCTCGGCCAGCAAGTCGCTGTCGAGGTCTTTGGCCGCTGGCAGGTTGTCCGGCACGCCAGTGCCGAGCAGTACGGCCAGGCTGTTCTGGTCCTGGGCAACCAGGCGCTGGTACTGGGCCAGCTTGACCCGGGCACCTTCTACCGATGTCCGTGCCTGGCTCAGGTCCAGGGCCGAGGCGACCCCCACTTCATTGCTGCGCAAGGTCAATGCGTAGCTCTGCTCGTAGGTCTTGAGGGTGTCTTCGGTCAGCTTGAGCAGGTCCTGGTCGGCCTGCCAGGTGAAGTAGGCGTTGGCCACACTGGCGACCAGAGCGATCTGGGTCGAGCGCCGGGCTTCTTCGCTGGACAGGTAGATTTCCAGTTGCTGCTCGGTGAGGCTGCGCACGCGACCGAACAGGTCGAGTTCATAGGCGCTCACCCCGAGGGTTGCCGAGTACTGGCTACTGATCTCGGCATCGCCGGTCTGCGACAGGTTACCCGGCAGGCGTTGGCGGCTGCCACTGCCATTGGCGCTGACCGCCGGGAACAGATCGGCCCGCTGGATGCGGTACTGCGCCCGGTAGGCATCGATGTTCAAGGCCGCGACCTTGAGGTCGCGGTTGTTGACCAGCGCGGTCTGGATCAGTTGCTGCAGCGCCGGGTCTTGGAAGAACTGACGCCAGCCTTGCTCGGCGGCGGCCACATTCGCCGACTCGGTCGGCGAATAGGCAGGGCCTTGTGGCCACTGTGCAGCCACCGGTGAGTCCGGGGTCTGGTAGTCAGGGATCAGCGAGCAGCCGCCAAGAATGAAAGCGGTGACCGCCAGGGACAACAGGGACTTACTCATTGCCCGGCCTCATAGCGTGGAGTTTCAGGGGTGGCGTCTGGTTCTTCAGTTTTCTTGCTACTGAACAGCGACGACACGCTAACGAAGAACAGCGGTACCCAGAAGATCGCCAGCACGGTGGCCGTCAACATCCCGCCGATTACCCCGGTACCAATGGCGTGCTGGCTGCCCGAGCCCGCACCGGTGGAGATCGCCAGTGGTACCACGCCGAGAATGAACGCCAGCGAGGTCATGATGATCGGGCGCAGACGCATGCGGCACGCCTCGATGGAGGCATCGATCAGGCTGCGGCCCTGCTCATGCAGTTCCTTGGCGAACTCGACGATCAGAATCGCGTTCTTCGCCGCCAGACCGATGGTGGTCAACAGACCCACCTGGAAGTACACATCGTTGGACAGACCGCGCAGGCTGGTGGCCAGCAGCGCACCGATGATCCCCAACGGCACCACGAGCATGACCGCGATCGGGATCGACCAGCTTTCATACAGGGCCGCCAGACACAGGAACACCATCAGCAGCGACAGGGCATACAACGCTGGCGCCTGGGAGCCCGACAGGCGCTCCTCGTACGACAGACCGGTCCAGGAGTAGCCAATGCCCTTGGGCAGCTGTGCGGCGATGCGCTCGACTTCGAGCATGGCTTCACCGGTACTGTAGCCAGGGGCTGGCGCACCGAGAATTTCCATGGCCTCGACACCGTTGTAACGCGAAAGCTTCGGCGCACCGTAGATCCACTCGCCCTTGGCGAAGGAGGAGAACGGCACCATTTCGCCGACACTGTTGCGCACGTACCACTTCTGCAGGTCTTCCGGGTTCATGCGTGAAGCGGACTCACCCTGGATGTAGACCTTCTTGACCCGACCGCGGTCGATGAAGTCGTTGACGTAGCTGGCACCCAAGGCAATCGACAAGGTGCTGTTGATGTCGGCAATGGTCACGCCCAAGGCACTGGCGCGCTCGTCGTCGACGGTCAGCTGGTATTGCGGTTCATCGTTCAGGCCGTTCGGGCGCACCGCCGAAAGAATCTTGCTCTGCGCAGCCATACCCAGGAACTGGTTCCGCGCTTGCATCAATTTTTCGTGACCGACACCGGCACGGTCTTGCAGGAACACGTCGAAACCGGTGGCGTTACCCAGTTCCAGTACCGCAGGCGGGGCAAAAGCAAACACCATCGCGTCACGGAAAGTGAAGAAGTGCTGCTGGGCGCGGGCCGCCAGGTTGAACACGCTGTTCTCGGCGGAACGCTCTTCCCACGGCTTGAGCATGATGAAAGCCATACCCGAGCTCTGGCCGCGGCCGGCGAAGTTGAAGCCGTTGACGGTGAACACCGAGGCAACGGTATCGGCTTCCTTGTCCAGCAGGTAGCTGCGCATTTCGTCGATCACCACCTGGGTCCGTTCGGCACTGGAGCCGGCCGGGGTCTGCACCTGGGCGAAGAGTACGCCCTGGTCTTCCTCGGGGAGGAAGGCGGTAGGGATGCGCATGAACAGCCAGATCATGCCGACCATGATCAACAGGTAGGCCAGCAGGTACGGTGCCTTGTTGCGCAGGATGTTGCCCACGCCACGCTCGTAGCTCTGTACGCTGCGGTCGAAGTTGCGGTTGAACCAGCCGAAGAAGCCGCGCTTGGCAACGTGATGTTCACCCTTGGCAAGCGGCTTGAGCATGGTCGCGCACAGCGCCGGGGTGAAGATCAAGGCAACCAGTACCGACAGCGCCATGGCCGAAACGATGGTGATCGAGAACTGCTTGTAGATCACCCCGGTGGAACCACCGAAGAATGCCATTGGCAGCAGTACCGCCGAGAGCACCATGGCGATACCGACCAGCGCGCCCTGGATCTGGCCCATGGACTTCTTGGTGGCTTCCTTGGGGGACAGGCCCTCTTCGGACATCACCCGCTCGACGTTTTCCACCACAACGATGGCGTCGTCCACCAATAGACCGATGGCCAGCACCATGCCGAACATGGTCAGGGTGTTGATGCTGAAGCCCGCTGCGGCGAGGATGCCGAAGGTGCCAAGCAGTACCACCGGCACGGTCATGGTGGTGATGATGGTGGCGCGGAAGTTCTGCAGGAACAGGTACATCACCAGGAACACCAGCACGATCGCTTCGATCAGGGTGTGGATTACCCCGCTGATCGATTCGGTCACCACTGGCGTGGTGTCATACGGGAATACTGCCTTCATGCCCTCCGGGAAGAACGGCTCAAGCTCGGTGATGGTCTTGCGCAGTGCCTTGGCAGTGTCCAGGGCGTTGGCTCCGGTTGCCAGCTTGACCGCCAGGCCCGAGGCCGGCTTGCCGTTGAACTGGGCGCTGACCGCGTAGTTCTCACCGCCGAGGCCGACGGTGGCTACATCGCTCAGGCGCACCTGCGAGCCATCGCGGTTGACCTTGAGCAGGATCTTCTCGAACTGCTCGGCAGTCTGCAGGCGGGTCTTGCCGATGATGGTGGCGTTCAGCTGCTGGCCGGGCAGGGCCGGCAAGCCGCCGAGCTGACCGGAGGAGATCTGCACGTTCTGCGCCGCCACAGCGGTACGCACGTCGATCGGGGTCAACTGGTACTTGTTCAGCTTGGCCGGGTCGAGCCAGATGCGCATCGCGTACTGGGCACCGAAGACCTGGAAGTCACCGACACCCGCGGTGCGCGAGATCGGGTCCTGCATGTTGGAGACGATATAGTTGGCCAGGTCGTCCTTGGTCATGCTGCCGTCTTCAGACACCAGGCCGATCACCAGCAGGAAGTTCTTCACTGCCTTGGTCACGCGGATACCCTGCTGCTGCACTTCTTGCGGCAGCAGCGGGGTCGCCAGGTTCAGCTTGTTCTGCACCTGGACCTGCGCGGTATCGGGGTTGGTCCCCTGCTCGAAGGTCGCGGTGATGGTCATGGTGCCGTCGGAGTTACTTTCCGAGGACACATAACGCAGGTTGTCGATACCGTTGAGCTGCTGCTCGATCACCTGCACCACGGTGTCCTGCACGGTCTGCGCCGAGGCGCCCGGGTAGGTCACGGCGATGGCGATGGCCGGCGGTGCGATGCTCGGGTACTGGTTGATTGGCAACTTGAGGATCGACAAAGCGCCGACCAACATGATCACCAAGGCGATCACCCAGGCAAAGATCGGGCGATCGATAAAGAATCTCGACATGGTTTACTCCCCTTTGGCCCCTGCAGTCGTTGCATTGGCCTGGGTTGGCTGAGCAGGCTTGACGTTGGTGGCTGCGCTGACCTTGACCTCGATACCCGGCTTGACGAACTGCAAGCCCTCGGTGATCACGCGGTCACCGGCGTTCAGGCCTTCTTCGATCAGCCAGTCGCTGCCGACGGTACGGCTGGCCTTGAGCTGACGCAGCTCGACCTTGTTGTCCGGGGTGACCACCAGTGCAGTTGGCTGGCCCTTGAGGTCGCGGGTGACCCCTTGCTGTGGCGCGAGGATCGCCTGGGCGTTGACCCCGGCCTTCAGCCGCGCGTGGACGAACATGCCCGGCAGCAGGTTGTGCTCAGGGTTCGGGAACACTGCGCGCAGGGTTACCGAGCCTGTGGTCGGGTCAACCGAGACTTCGGAGAACTCCAGGCGACCTTCCTGGCGATAGGTGCTGCCGTCTTCCAGGGTCAGGGTGACCTTGGCGGCATTGTCGCCGACCTTCTGCAGCTGGCCGCTTTCCAGTTCGCGGCGCAGCTTGAGCAGCTCGGCCGAGGACTGGGTGACGTCGACGTAGATCGGGTCGAGCTGCTGGATCACTGCCATGGCGTCGGCCTGGCCATTGTTGACCAGGGCGCCTTCGGTAACCGAAGAACGACCGATACGGCCGCTCAGTGGGGCCAGAACCTTGGTGTAGCGCAGGTCGATCTGGGCGCTGCGCAGCGCAGCTTCAGCCTGCAAACGTTTGGCTTGCGCGTCGTCGTATTCCTGACGGCTGACAGCTTGCTCGGCGACCAGCTGTTTGTAGCGCTCGGACAGCGAACGGGTCGACTGCAGGTTGGCCTGGGCGCTGGCCAGGGTCGCTTCGTACACCGAAGGATCGATCTGGTACAGCTGCTGACCTTCCTTGACCTCGGTGCCTTCTTTGAACAGACGCTTGAGAATGATGCCGTTGACCTGTGGGCGGACCTCGGCAATGCGGTAGGCGGTAGTGCGCCCCGGCAGGTCGGAGGTCAGGGTATAGGCTTGGGTTTGCAGGGTAACTACGCCGACCTGAGGCGCTTGCGCAGCAGGCGCAGCCTCTTCCTTTTTACAGCCACTGAGCAGAGTTGCCAGGGCGACGGCGGATACCAGAGCGGTAACAGCTGGCTTGAATTGCATGAAGATCCTCGGGTCGCAAGAGCTGAAGACGCTCAAGAATAAATGGAAAGGGTGCGAATAGAAAAAATGTTGTCGAGTGGATAAATAGCTTGCTAAGGAATATACTTACATTCATGGCTGTTTGTAAATACCTTGCAGATGAAGCCTCAGGCCGCCACAAGCCTTGAATTTAATCATCCGGTAACAACCTGTCAGAGGTTGATCCGGCCCAGCCCCCGGGTGTCTGAACGTGCACTCGGGTTTTGATGAGGTCGTACTGCCATGGTCCGTCGAACCAAAGAAGAAGCCCAGGAAACCCGCACGCAAATTCTTGAAGCTGCGGAAAAGGCCTTCTATAAGCGCGGGGTAGCGCGTACCACCCTGGCGGATATCGCCAAGCTCGCGGGGGTCACCCGCGGCGCTATCTATTGGCACTTCAACGACAAGGCCGAGCTGGTCGAGGCCATGCTGGAAAGCTTGCATGAGCCGCTGGATGCCTTGGCCCGGGCCAGTGAAAGCGAAGATGAACTCGATCCGCTCGGTTGTACTCGCAAGCTGCTGGTCCAGTTGATGCACCAGATGGTGCTTGATCCGAAAACCCGTCGTATCAATGAAATACTGCATCATAAATGCGAGTTCACCGATGATATGTGCGAGATTCGCCAGCAACGGCAAGCCTCTACGGTTGAGTGTCACGCCAACATCGTGCTGTCGCTGGGCAATGCAGTCAAACGCGGGCAATTGCCCGCGGATATGAAGCCCGACCGTGCGGCGCTGGCGATCTATGCCTATATAGATGGCCTGATTCGCCGTTGGTTGCTCTTGCCGGAAAGCTTCGACCTGCTGGCTGAAGCCGAGCTGTGGGTCGATACCGGGCTGGATATGCTGCGCTTGAGCCCCTCCTTGCGCAAATGAGACTTTGTGAAGGTTTGTGATTAATTGTTTCCGCGGCCTTCGTAAGCGTCCTACATACGGCCGTGCAGTTGCCTATCCGGTAAGGCCAGCGCGGCTGTCAGTCCGAATAGAGACACCATAGCACTACCAAGCAAAAATGGCGGAAGGTCCTCAGCAACCCAGGCCTGCGCCTGCACACTCGGGATCTCCATCGGCGGTGGCAGTTGTCCGCGCTTGGCTGAAGATTATTTCAGGGCGCTCAGGGTAGCGGTGTGCGGGACGCAATGGGCCAGGCTGCAGCTGGCTGCCGAATACGGTTGGTGACGGATCTGTTCGACCCGGTAGGCGGCTGCGGCATAAAGCCCGAGCACAGCGGCGATGGCACAGACAATGGCGCATTTTCTGGATTTGAGGCCCATGGTGCTCACCTCTTTCTAGCCGCACACAGGTGCTATTTAAAGCATAGGCCAGCCCTGTGCGGGGTGCCCGCGCTAGCGCAGCTCGCGGTCCCATTCCGGCTCGGCAGTGAAACGCTCGGCGAGGAAATCGAGCATGCTGCGCAAGGTCGCGGGCATGTGCTTGCGCGAGGTGTAGACGGCGTTGAGGTTGAGTTCGCGTGGCTTGGCCTGAGGCAGCAGGCGCAGCAGCTCGCCACTGTGCAGCGCGGGGGCCGCCTGGTAGGTCGGCAGCATGGCAATCCCGGCGCCGGCCAGGGCTGCGCGTTGCAGGGTCATGGCTTCATTGGCGCTGATATTGCCCTGCACCGGGACCGAGACCGTTTCTCCGTGCACCTCAAAGTGCCAGAGGCTGCGGCCGAAATAGGAGTGAGTCAGGCAGTTGTGACCCGTCAGGTCCTGGACCTGCAAAGGCGTGGGGTGTTCACGCAGATAGGCGGGAGAGGCACAGATCACCGAGCGGCAGACGGTCAGGCGGCGGGCGATGAGGTTGGGGTCCAGGTCATTGCTGGTGCGGATGGCCAGGTCGATGCGCTCATCCACCAGGTTGACGGTGCGATCGAGCATCTGCAGGTCGATTTTCACCCCCGGGTAGCGCTTGACGTACTCGGCCATGGCATCCATCAACTGAGCCTGGCCGAACGAGGTGCTGACGCTGATCCGCAGCTCCCCCCTTGGCGCCTCATCCGGTGTACTGACTGCCGCCTGCAAGTCACCGGCCAGCTCCAGCATCTGCCGACAGCGCGGCAGGGTTTCCTGACCAGCAGCGGTCAGGCTCAAACGCCGCGTGGTGCGTTGCATCAGGCGCGCACCTACCCAGTCTTCCAGTTCAGCCAGATAGCGGGATACCACCGGGCGCGAGAGGTCCAGGTGATCGGCGGCAGCCGACTGGCTGCCCAGGTCGACCACACTGACGAAGACCCGCATTGCTGTTAGACGATCCATGATTTGACCGATTTTAGAAACAAACTAATCCTAAGCATCGCATTTTTTGCATTGGTTCGTGCAACTAAGCTGTTGCTCATTGCCTCTCTCACAGGAATTGCCTTGATGCGTCGTTCATTCTCCTTGCGCGGTTTGTTGCTGGCCTTTGCCACCCTCGGTGTCCTGGCCCAGGCGCAGGCCGCCGAGCAGCCGTTGCACCTGGATGTCTATAACCCGGGCACCGAAGCCCTGTTTCCGGTCAGCTCGGTGATTGTCAGCGGCAAGCACGAGGCCATTCTGGTCGATGCCCAGTTCGGCAAAGCCCAGGCCGAGCAAGTGCTGGCGAAATTGCGCGCCAGTGGTAAGCAACTGACCACTATCTATATCAGCCATGGTGACCCGGATTATTACTTTGGCCTGCAGACCCTGACCGACGCCTATCCACACGCCAAGGTGCTCGCTTCCGCGGCGACGGTCGCTCATATCAAGCAGACCATGGACGCCAAGCTGGCCTACTGGGGGCCGCAGATGGGCGCCGACAAGCCGGGCAAACTGGTGGTCCCGCAGGTGCTTGAAGGCAATCAGCTGAGCCTCGAAGGCCAGCGCCTGGAAGTGCTCGGCCTTGATGGCCCTCAGGCGGAGCGCAGTTTTGTCTGGATTCCCTCGATCAAGGCGGTGGTCGGCGGTGTGGTGGTCGCGGACAACCTGCATGTGTGGATGGCCGACACCCAGACGGCGCAATCACACCAGGACTGGCTTGCCACCCTCAAACGCATCGAACGGCTTGAGCCGCAGGTCGTGGTGCCTGGTCATTACCTGGGCCAGGCCGGCGAGTCGCTTGCAGCGGTGCGCTTCACTGCTGACTACATCCGCGCCTTCGACGAGGAAACCGCCAAGGCCGGTAACGCCGCCGAGTTGATCGCGGCGATGAAAAAACGCTATCCGGACCTGGGCGAAGAGAGCTCGCTGGAACTCAGTGCCAAGGTCGCCAAGGGCGAGATGAAGTGGTAAGTGACATTCAATCCTGACTGGAGGTTTTTCATGAGCAAGATCGCAATCATCGGAGCAACCGGGCGTGCCGGTAGCCAGTTGTTGGAAGAAGCGCTGCGTCGTGGCCACAGCGTTACCGCCATCGCCCGCAATCCGGCCAAGCTGCAGGGGCGTGAAGGTGTGACAAGCGTGGCATTGGATGTCAGTGATGCTGCAGCTCTGGAGCATGCGCTGAAGGGGCATGACGTGGTGCTCAGCGCGGCGCATTTTTCCAGCATCAAGCCGCAGGCCATTATCGAGCCGGTGAAGAAAGCCGGGGTCAAGCGTCTGCTGGTGGTGGGCGGGGCGGGCAGCCTGCTGCTGCCGTCGGGGCACAAGGTGATCGACAGTCCGGACTTCCCCGACGCCTACAAGGCTGAAGCCACTGCCGGTGGGCATTACCTCGATACCCTGCGTCAGGAAAAGGAGCTGGACTGGACCTTCCTGTCACCTTCGGCCGAGTTTGTTGAAGGGGCACGCAGCGGCAGCTACAAGACCGGCAAAGATCACCTGTTGATCGGCGCCGACGGCAAGAGCTGGATCAGCTTTGCCGACTACGCCATTGCCATGCTCGATGAAGTGGAAAAGCCTGCCCACTCACGTCAGCGTTTTACCGTCGGTTACTGAGCCGCCCGGGCCTGGGCCTGCTCGCACAACCAGTCGAGCAGTTCCAGCAGAGCCGCTGAGGTCGCCCCCAGCGGCCGGACCAGGTAATACCCCTGACCGGTGCTGACCTTGAGCGGGAAGGGTGTCACCAGCCGTCCGCAGCTGAGGTCATCACCGATCAGCGACCAGTCACCGATCGCTACCCCGGTTCCCTGGGAGGCCATCGACATGGCCATGTCCAGGGTTTCGAAATGCTGGCCTTTGCCTTGCCGGGGAAGGCTGGCGCCCGCAGCACTGAGCCAGGTGTTCCAGTCGTGCTGGTCGCGGGTCGGGTGCAGCAGCATGTGCTGCTCCAGATCCGCCAGCTGGCGCAAGGGCTGCGGGCCCGCTTGCAATTGTGGGGCACACACCGGTGTCAGCTGTTCATCGAACAACTTGAGCCTGTGCAATCCATGGTTGGGGGCGGCGCCATAGACCACCGCCGCATCAAACACTTCGCGCCGAAAGTCCACCCCGTGCTGCACCGTAGTGGTCAACTCCACCGGCACATCCGGGCGCAATGCCTGCCACTCCATCAGCCGCGGTAGCAACCAGCGCATCACGCAGGTGGGCGCCTTGAGTTGCAGGGTAGTGCTGCGCGCCCCGACTTGCTGAACACCTTCCTCGATCAGGGCGAACACCTGCTGCACCCGTGGCAGCCAGTCCTGGCCTTCACGGGTCAGGCTCAAGCCACGGGCCTGGCGCAGGAACAGGGGATAACCGAGATGATCCTCGAGGCCGGCAATCTGCCGACTGACCGCACCCTGGGTAATGTGCAGCAGCTGCGCCGCACGGGTGAAGTTGCAGCACTGGGCGGTGACCAGAAAAGTATGCAGGGCGGGCAGCGGCGGCAGGCGTTTCATCGAGCATCAGCCATGATCTGTAGACATGGCTAGTATGAGCTTTTTTGCATTGTGCCGGTAGCGGGGCAGCGGTCCAATAAAGCCTGTTTTCAGCACAATAACAGGCAGACGAACATGGCAACTTGCGGTGAAGTACTGGTCAAACTCCTTGAAGGCTACGGCGTCGATCATGTTTTCGGGATTCCCGGCGTGCATACCGTCGAGCTTTACCGCGGGCTGGCGCGTTCCTCTATCCGGCACATCACCCCACGTCACGAGCAAGGCGCAGGCTTCATGGCTGATGGCTATGCGCGTACCCGTGGCAAGCCGGGCGTCTGCTTCATCATTACCGGCCCGGGGATGACCAACATCACCACCGCCATGGGCCAGGCCTATGCCGACTCGATTCCGATGCTAGTGATCTCCAGTGTGCAGTCCCGCAATCAGCTCGGTGGCGGGCGCGGCAAGCTGCATGAGTTGCCGGCCCAGGGTAGCCTGGTAGCCGGGGTGGCGGCGTTCTCTCATACCCTGATGAGTGCCGATGACCTGCCGATGGTCCTGGCCCGTGCTTTCGCTGTATTCGACGGTGCGCGGCCACGTCCGGTGCATATCGAGATTCCGCTGGATGTATTGGTTGAAGACGCCGATCACCTGCTGGCCAGTGCCCCTGTACGTATTGCCCGTGCTGGCGCCGCTCCGGCACCGGTGGCGCAAATGGCCGCGTTGCTGGCCAGCGCCCGGCGTCCGCTGATTCTTGCCGGTGGTGGGGCGATTGCTGCCAGTGCCGTGCTGACCCGCCTGGCCGAGTACCTGCAGGCACCGGTGGCGCTGACCATCAACGCCAAAGGCGTGCTGCCTGCCAGCCATGTGCTGCAGATCGGTTCGACCCAGTCGCTGGTGGCGACCCGAGAGCTGGTAGCCGAAGCCGACGTGGTGCTGGCGATCGGTACTGAGCTTGCCGAAACCGACTACGACGTAACCTTCAAAGGTGGCTTCGAGATTCCGGGGCGTTTGCTGCGCATCGATATCGACCCGGACCAGACTGTGCGCAACTATCCGCCAGAGATTGCCCTGGTGGCCGACGCCACAGTGGCAACCGAAGCCCTGCTGGTAGCCCTGGCCGAACAGCCTGCACCGGTACGCGCTGGCGAATGGGGCGCCAGCCGCGCCGTACGCTTGCGTGAGCGGCTGCTGGCCGACTGGGATCTGCCGATGCACAGCCAGACGCGCATGCTCAAAACCCTGCTTGAGACCTTGCCGAATGCGGTGTTGGTTGGCGACTCGACACAACCGGTGTACACCGGCAACCTGACCTTGGACATGGATCAGCCGCGGCGCTGGTTCAACGCCTCCACCGGTTACGGCACCCTCGGTTACGCCTTGCCTGCCGCCATGGGCGCCTGGTTGGGCAGCGCCGAAGCCATCGAGGCGCGCGCACCAGTGATCTGCCTGATCGGTGACGGTGGCCTGCAGTTCACCCTCCCGGAGCTGGCCAGCGCTACCGAGGCGCAGGTGCCGCTGATCGTTTTGCTGTGGAACAACCAGGGCTACGAAGAAATCAAGAAATACATGGTCAACCGTGCCATCGAGCCGGTGGGTGTGGACATTCACACTCCGGACTTCATCGGCGTGGCCAAGGCCCTGGGCTGTGCAGCCGAGGCCGTAGGCAATGTCGAGCAATTGCGTGAGGCGCTGCGCCAGGCGTGCGACCGCCAAGGTCCAAGCCTGATCGAAATCGATCAGCATCGCTGGATGCAGGCGGTGCCAGCATGATGAAACTTCCTGGTGTCTACATTGCAGGCGTTTGGCAGCACGGTCCACAAGCGCTGATGGTGGTCAATCCCAGCAATGAGCAGCAACTGGCGCAAGTGGCCGGTGGCGACGGTGCGGCGGTAGAGCGTGCGACCCTGGCGGCGCGGGCTGCATTGGCGGGCTGGTCGAACACCACCGGTGCCGAGCGTGCATCAGTACTGCGGACAATTGCCGAGGGGGTCGAGGCGCGTCGCGAGCGCCTGGTCTTCCTGCAGGCCAGCAACAACGGCAAGCCGCTCGCCGAAGCGCAAATGGATGTGGACGATGTCATCGCTACCTTTCGCTATTACGCCGAGCTTGCCGATCAGCTGGATGCCGGGCAGGACTGCCCGGTGGCACTGCCCATTGACGATTTCGTCGCGCGGCTGCGGCGTGAGCCTTGTGGCGTGGTCGGGCTGATCGTGCCGTGGAATTTCCCCATGGTCACCACCGCGTGGAAACTGGCGCCAGCATTGGCCGCCGGCTGTTGTGTGGTGCTCAAGCCTTCGGAAGTGACGCCGCTGGCGGAGCTGGAGCTGGCCTGCGTGATTGCCGAGGCCGGATTGCCGGAGGGGGTGTTCAACCTGGTCTGCGGTACCGGGATTGCAGTGGGCGCCGCCCTGGCGGCCGATCCACGCATCGCCAAGGTGTCCTTCACCGGCAGCAATGCGGTGGGTGTGCAGGTCATGCAGCGGGCGGCGGAAACCGTCAAAGGCGTGAGCCTGGAGCTGGGCGGCAAATCCTCCTTGCTGGTGCTGGAAGCGGCAGACCTGGAACTGGCTGTGGAACTGGCCTGTATGGGCGGTTTCTTCAATGCCGGGCAGATGTGCTCGGCGACCAGCCGGGTACTGGTTGCTGAAGCCTTGTATCCGGACTTCATCGCGCGACTGAAGACCCGGGCCGAGGCGATCCGCGTCGGCGATCCGTTTGCTGGCGACAGTGAAATGGGCGCACTGGTCAACCAGACGCAGTACCAGCGTGTGCACAATCACATCGCTGCAGGTCTGAAAGCCGGCGCACGACTGCTGTGCGGTGGTTCACGGCCAGCGCAGCTGCCGTGCGGGTATTTCATTAGCCCCACGGTATTCACTGAAGTGCCGTTGGACAGTGCGCTATGGCGTGAGGAAATCTTTGGGCCGGTGCTGTGCGTGCGGCCGGTGGCCAGCGAAGCAGAAGCGGTGGCTTTGGCTAACGACAGCGAATTCGGTCTGGTGGCCAGTGTGGTCAGTCGCGACTTGAGCGCCGCCGAGCGCGTGGCCAACGCCCTTGAGGCCGGGCTGGTGTGGATCAATGCCCCGCAGGTGATCTTCCCGCAGACGGCCTGGGGTGGTTACAAGCAGAGCAGCATCGGGCGCGAGCTCGGGCCTTGGGGCTTGAGTGCCTTTCAAGAGATCAAGCATGTGGTGAGGGCGGTATAGCCCTTTTCGCGGGGCAAGCTCACTCGTCGCTGGTCACTGATCGTGCGAGAAAACGAAAATTCCCACGATTGCTTGGGATGCTTCCTGCATCAAATCCTTTGCTGCCTTGGTAGCGTGCGCTGAAATTTGAGCGTGCCCAGGCGTTCGCCTGGACATCGCGTTCTG
>NZ_PVZN01000021.1:25288-86036 GCF_003024385.1 Pseudomonas sp. BBP2017 | reverse complement strand
GATCACTTCGACGTCTACTTCTGTCACCGCAAGCTGAGAACCATCGATTTCAACAACCCGGATGGCAAGCGATAATGTGTCAACCATGTCCCCGTACATGTGTCAGCGATGTCTCCGGTCCATACACTTGGAAAAAGTAGGCAAAACCGCTCGCTCCTGCATCCGGCCCTACGCTGCGCTCCGGGTCCCCTCGCTACGGCACCTTCCGGGGCCACGCGGCCTACGACTTGCTTCGCCAAGTCTCCGTCTCGCGTCTTCGGCTAACGCCGAAGGTGCTGCGCACTGCCCCTACAGGCACCTCCGCTCGGCCTCCTGAAGTCGCACTCCGCGGCGCCTGAACCGACGTGCATGAAGATCAAGAGCAAGAGCAAGAGCAAGAGCGAGATCAAGGGCGAGTTGGTACTCACTTTGCCAGCGGGCTTGCCCCGCGCTGGCGTCAGCTTGCCGCTGCCAGCATTTGATTTCGAAGATACGCCAGTGCAGGCGCCGCCCGTAACTTCGCGACTTCAGGAGGCCGAGCGTAGGTGTCTGGAGGGGGCTGGTGCGCAGCACCCTTCGGCGTTAGCCGAAGTCGCGAGCCGGAGACTTGGCGAAGCAAGTCGTAGGCCGCGATGCCCCTGGAAGGCACCGTAGCGAGGGGACCCGGAGCGCAGCGTAGGGCCGGATGCAGGAGCCAGCGGCTTTGCCTACTTTCCCCAAGAGGAAAGTAGGCCGCCGTAAAGGCGGAAGGGGCCGGCAGCGGCGCCACATTGACTGGATAAGCTCGCAGCCTCAAGTCCCAACCCAACCCAAGGATCATAGTCCCCGGAATTCCGTGAAGAACCAGAAATAAGGCCCGATCGCGGGGCAAGCTTCTAAATCACAGGAACCGAGGGAATGAAATACTGAAATCTTTTCTGTAATTGTACCTGTCAGCCCCCGTCACCTAGCCCGTAGAATCCAGTCTCCCCCCACCACAGGGCATTTTGAGGCTGGTATGCACATTTCTTCCGGACGCTGGGTCTATGGCCTTTCTCTTTCGCTGTTGACCGCGTTGCTCTGGGGCATCCTGCCGATCAAGCTCAAACAGGTGCTACAGGTGATGGACCCGATCACCGTGACCTGGTTCCGCCTGTCGGTCTCCGGTGGCCTGCTGCTGGCCTGGCTGGCGGCAAGCAAGCGCTTGCCGTCGTTCAACAAGCTCGGGCGCAAGGGCTGGGGCCTGGTGGCATTGGCCACCGCTGGCCTGGTCGGCAACTATGTGCTGTACCTGATGGGCCTGAACCTGCTGAGCCCCGGCACGGCGCAACTGGTCGTGCAGCTGGGGCCGGTACTGCTGCTGGTGGCCAGCGTGTTCCTGTTCAAGGAACGCTTCAGCCTCGGCCAAGGGGGCGGTCTGGTCATCCTGCTCATGGGCTTCGGCCTGTTTTTCAACCAGCGCCTGGACGAGCTGTTGACCTCCCTGAGCGTCTACACCACAGGTGTGCTGACCATTGTCCTGGCCACCACTATCTGGGTGTTCTATGCCCTGAGCCAGAAGCAGTTGCTGACGGTGTGGAATTCGCTGCAGGTGATGATGGTGATCTACCTGTGCTGCGCCGTGCTCTTGACGCCCTGGGTGCATCCGCTCGAAGCCCTGCAGTTGACGCCGCTGCAAGGCTGGCTGTTGCTCGCCTGCTGCCTCAATACCCTGGTGGCCTATGGCGCCTTCGCCGAAGCACTGGCCCACTGGGAAGCCTCCAAGGTCAGCGCCACCCTGGCGATCACCCCGTTGATCACGTTCGTTGCCGTCGCCCTGGCGGCCTGGTTCTGGCCTGACTATGTGCACGCCGAACAGATCAACACCCTGGGTTACATTGGCGCGTTGGTGGTGGTGCTGGGCTCGGCGCTGACCGCGCTGGGCCCATCGATCATGGCCGGCTGGCGGGCCAGGCGCGTACGCCTGGCCCGGTGACTCAGCCTTTCTTGCCGGGTTCGAGCATGTCTTGCGGGCGTACCCATTGATCGAATTGCTCGTTGCTCAGGTATCCCAGCGTCAAGGCCGCCTCGCGTAATGTGCGGCCTTCGCTATAGGCTTTCTTGGCAATTTCCGCCGCCTTGTCGTAGCCGATATGCGGGTTGAGCGCAGTGACCAGCATGAGTCCGCGTTCCAGGTGCGCGGCCATCTGTTCGGCATCCGGCTCGATGCCTGCCACGCAGTGCTGCTGGAAGTTGCTGCAGCCGTCGGCCAGCAGCTCGATGGACTGCAGCAGGTTGTGGATGATCACCGGCTTGAACACGTTCAGCTGCAAATGCCCTTGGCTGGCGGCAAAGCCGATCGCGGTATCGTTGCCCAGCACCTGGCAGGCCAGCATCGACAGCGCCTCGCACTGGGTCGGATTGACCTTGCCGGGCATGATCGAGCTTCCCGGCTCGTTGGCCGGCAGGCGCACTTCAGCCAAGCCTGCACGGGGGCCGGAGCCGAGCAGACGCAGGTCGTTGGCCAGTTTCATCAGGGCTACGGCCAGGGTTTTCAGGCCGCCGGCGAGGGTGGTCAGTGGTTCATGCCCGGCGAGGGCGGCGAATTTGTTCGGCGCGGTAACAAAAGGCAGGCCGGAGAGGGCCGCCAGCTCTGCGGCGATGGCCTCGGCAAAACCGTGCGGGGCATTCAGCCCGGTACCGACGGCGGTGCCGCCCTGGGCCAGTTCGCACACGGCCGGCAAGGCCGAGCGAATGGCGCGCTGGGCGTACTCAAGCTGGGCAACATAGGCCGAGAGTTCCTGACCGAAGGTGATCGGCGTGGCATCCATCATGTGCGTGCGGCCGGTCTTGACCAGGTGCTGGTGACGCACCGAAAGCTCCGCCAGCCCCGACGACAGCTCGGCGATGGCCGGCAACAGCTTGTGCTGGACCGCCTGGGCGGCGGCGATGTGCATGGCGGTGGGGAAGCAGTCGTTGGAACTCTGCGAGCGGTTGACATGGTCGTTGGGGTGCACCGGGCTCTTGCCACCCCGGCCTTTACCGGCAAGTTCGTTGGCGCGCCCGGCGATCACTTCATTGACGTTCATGTTGCTCTGGGTGCCACTGCCGGTTTGCCAGACGACGAGTGGGAATTGCTCGTCAAGCTGGCCATCGAGCACCTCGTCGGCGGCCTGTTCGATCAGCCGGGCGATGTCCGCCGGCAGGTCTCCGTTGCGGCTGTTGACCCGTGCAGCGGCTTTTTTGATCATCGCCAGGGCGTGCAGGACAGCCAGTGGCATACGCTCCTTGCCGATGGCAAAGTTGATCAGTGAGCGTTGCGTCTGGGCACCCCAGTAGGCCTGGTCAGGAACTTCGACCTGCCCCAGGCTGTCAGTTTCGATACGGCTCATGCTGTGAACACTCCCTTGTGGTCTGAGTTCGCAGTTTAGGTCCCTTTTCGCCGCAGCGGCTCTATCGCTCGTCGAGCCACTTGAGTGCCGTGCCCGAGTCGGCGCAAAATGCTCTACTCTGGGGTACTGCCTCCTCTGTCTAATGAAGGAATTACGATGACCCGTCTTCGCGCCCTTTGCACCGCTGTTGCGCTGGTTTGCGCCAGCGGCCAGGTGCTTGCCGATACCGCCAGCCACAACGCCAGTGCCGAAAAATTCCTCATGATGGCGCACGCTGACAAGCTCGGCACCCCGGTCTACATGCAGGTGCAACAGATGTTTGCCCAGCGTTTCGAACAGACCAAGGCCCCGGCCTCGAAAAAATCCGTGCTCGACAGCTACCAGGCCAAGGCCAACGCCGCCCTGGATCAAGCCATCGGCTGGAACAAGCTCAAGCCGGATATGGTCAAGCTCTACACCACCACGTTTACCGAAAGCGAGCTCAAGGACCTGGTAGCTTTCTATCAGTCGCCACTGGGCAAGAAAGTCCTGGAAAAGATGCCGCAGGTGACCCAGCAGTCGGCCCAGCTGACCCAGCGCAAGCTGGAAAGCGCGGTGCCGGTGGTCAACAAGCTGCTGGCTGACATGACCAAGGAACTCGACCCGAACGCTGGCAAGGCCGCCGCGCCAGCGAAGCAGTAATACGCGGAGCCGTCCATGTCCATGCAGCAAAAGATTGAACAGAGCCTGGCCGCGCTGGCGCCGCAGCACCTTTCGGTGCTCGACGAAAGCCATATGCACAGCCGTGGGCAAGAAACCCACTACAAGGCCGTGCTGGTCAGCGAGCAGTTCGAGGGGCTGAACAGCGTCAAGCGTCACCAGAAGGTCTACGCCACCCTCGGTGAACTGATGGGGCAGTTCCATGCCCTGGCCCTGCACACCTATACCCCTGAAGAGTGGCAGAAGGTCGGCGCAGCGCCAGCCTCGCCGACCTGCGCAGGTGGCAGCAAACACTGATTTCATCGTCAGGTTTTTGTTAGAATGTGCAACGCGCCGCTCGTCGGCGCGTTTTTTATTGTCATCCGGTCCGCCCTTTACGAGGGTGACCACCTGGAGATTGATTGCATGAGCCAAGCTATCGTCGTGGCGGCGCTGTACAAATTCGTCACCCTGAAAGATTACCTCGAGCTGCGCGAGCCGCTACTCGAAAGCATGATGGCCAACGGCATCAAGGGCACCTTGTTGCTGGCCGAAGAGGGCATCAACGGCACCGTATCCGGTACCCGTGAAGGTATCGACGGCCTGCTGGCCTGGCTGCGCAGCGATGCGCGCCTGGTGGATATCGACCACAAGGAATCCTACTGCGACGAACAGCCGTTCTATCGCACCAAGGTCAAGCTCAAGAAAGAGATCGTCACCCTCGGCGTGGCGGGCGTGGACCCAAACCACAAGGTCGGGACCTACGTCGAGCCGCAGGACTGGAACGCGCTGATCAGCGATCCCGAGGTGCTGCTGATCGACACCCGCAACGACTACGAAGTGGCGATTGGCACCTTCGAAGGCGCGATCGACCCGAAAACCACGACCTTCCGTGAGTTCCCCGAGTACATCAAAGCCAACTTCGACCCGGCGCGGCACAAGAAAGTCGCGATGTTCTGCACCGGTGGCATCCGTTGCGAAAAAGCCTCCAGCTACATGCTCGGTGAAGGTTTCGAAGAGGTCTATCATCTTAAAGGCGGGATCCTGAAATACCTCGAAGAGGTACCGCAGGACCAAAGCCGCTGGCAGGGCGACTGCTTCGTGTTCGACAACCGGGTCACCGTGCGCCACGACCTGACCGAAGGCGACTACGACCAGTGCCATGCCTGCCGTACCCCGATCAGCGTCGAAGACCGTGCGTCGGAGCACTATTCGCCGGGTATCAGCTGCCCACATTGCTGGGACAGCCTGAGCGAGAAAACCCGACGCAGCGCCATCGACCGGCAGAAGCAGATCGAGCTGGCCAAGGCCCGCAACATGCCGCACCCGATCGGCCACAACTACCGCAAAGCTGCCGAGGCCTGATAGATGTCCGCACGCCTGCTTTATGTGATGGACCCGATGTGCTCCTGGTGCTGGGGCTTTGCCCCTGTGGCCCAGGCGCTGATCGCCCAGGCGCGCGACGCCGGGATCGACACCCACCTGGTGCCCGGTGGCTTGCGCACTGGCAGCAGTGCGCTGGATGCCTCGACCCGCGGTTACATCCTTGAGCACTGGCAGGCGGTCAATGCCGCCACTGGCCAACCCTTCACCCTCGAAGGGGCGATGCCGGACGGTTTTGTCTATGACACCGAACCTGCCTGCCGCGCCCTGGTAGCGGCCCGTGGTCTTGACCCGCAACGCACCTGGGCGTTGCTCGCAGCGATCCAGCAAGCGTTCTATCTGGGCGGCGAAGACGTCACCCGCGCCCCCAAACTGGTGGAGTTGGCCGAGCAGGTCGGCTTTGAGCGGGCGGCATTTGCCGAGTGCTTTGCCAGTGCCGAGGTGCGCGCGGTCACGGCCTCCGATTTCACTTGGGTGCAGGATCTGGGGATTGCCGGGTTTCCGACCTTGCTGGCCGAACGTAACGGCCAGCTGGCGTTGCTGACCAATGGCTACCAGTCACTCGATGCGCTAAGCCCGCTGCTCGGACGCTGGCTGCGGCAGGCCGCCTGTGCTTGACCTGCCAGGGTCACCCGACCCTGTGCCGGGGCCTGCCCCAGTTGTTGCCGATCGCCTGAGCTGGGCGGAGATCCGCCGCCTGGCCCTGCACCATAAAAAAGCCCTGTGGGTTGCCAACGGCGTTGCGCTGCTGGCGGCGCTGTGTAGCGTGCCTATCCCCTTGTTGCTGCCGCTGCTGGTTGACGAAGTGTTGCTCGGGCACGGCGATGCCGCGCTCAAGTGGATGAATCAGCTGCTGCCGGGCAACTGGCAGGTGGCGGCCGGTTACATTGGCCTGATGCTGGTGCTGACCTTGTGCTTGCGCTGCGCCGCACTGGCCTTCAACGTGGTGCAGGCCAAGCTGTTCGCCGGCCTTGCCAAGGACATCGTCTATCGTCTGCGCATCCGCCTGATCGAGCGGCTCAAGCGCATCTCCCTGAAGGAATACGAAAGCCTGGGCAGCGGCACGGTGACCACGCACCTGGTCACCGACCTGGACACCCTGGACAAGTTCGTCGGCGAGACCTTGAGCCGTTTTCTGGTCGCCATGCTGACCCTGACCGGCACGGCAGCAATCCTGATGTGGATGCACTGGAAGCTGGCGTTGCTGATCCTGCTGTTCAACCCCTTGGTGATTTTTGCCACGGTGCAGTTGGGCAAGCGGGTCAAACACCTGAAAAAGCTGGAAAACGACAGCACTTCGCGCTTTACCCAGGCGCTGACCGAAACCCTCGATGCGATCCAGGAAATTCGTGCCAGCAATCGCCAGGGGTATTTCCTCGGGCGCCTCGGTTTGCGTGCCCAGGAAGTGCGCAACTATGCGGTGGCTTCGCAGTGGAAGAGCGATGCCAGTGGTCGTGCCAGTGGTCTGTTGTTCCAGTTCGGCATCGATATCTTCCGCGCTGCGGCGATGCTCACCGTGTTGTTCTCCGACCTGTCGATCGGCCAGATGCTGGCGGTGTTCAGCTACTTGTGGTTCATGATCGGCCCGGTCGAGCAGCTGTTGAACCTGCAGTACGCCTTTTATGCGGCGGGTGGTGCGCTGAGCCGGCTCAACGAATTGCTGGCGCGTGCCGACGAGCCGCAGTACCCCGGTGGCGTCGACCCGTTCAAAGGGCGTGACACGCTGGGCATTGAAGTGCAGGGACTGCGCTTTGCCTATGCCGAGGAGCCGGTGCTCGACCAATTGAACCTGTCCATCGCGCCGGGCGAAAAAGTCGCGATCGTCGGCGCCAGTGGTGGTGGCAAGAGCACCCTGGTGCAATTGCTGCTCGGGCTCTACAGCGCTCAGGCCGGCACCATCCGTTTCGGTGGCTCGACCTTGCAGGAAATCGGCCTGGAAACCCTGCGCGAGCATGTCGCGGTAGTGCTGCAGCATCCGTCACTGTTCAACGACACCGTGCGTGCCAACCTGACCATGGGCCGCGACTGCAGTGACGAAGCCTGCTGGCAGGCGCTGGGCATTGCCCAGCTCGACTCCACGATCGGCGCATTGCCGCGAGGTCTGGATACCGTGGTCGGTCGCTCGGGCGTGCGCTTGTCCGGAGGCCAGCGCCAGCGCCTGGCGATTGCGCGGATGGTGCTGGCCGAACCCAAGGTGGTGATTCTCGACGAAGCCACCTCGGCGCTGGACGCGGCCACTGAATACAACCTGCATCAGGCCCTTGCGCGTTTCCTCAGTGCGCGGACCACCTTGATCATTGCCCACCGTCTGTCCGCAGTGAAGCAGGCCGACCGTGTGCTGGTGTTCGATGGTGGGCATGTGGCCGAAGATGGCGATCATCAGCAACTGATTGCCGATGGCGGTTTGTACGCAAAGCTGTATGGTCATTTGCAGCAGAGTTGAATGCAAAGTAGTGAGTAATTGAGAAAAGCGCTCCAGTATCGAGAGCAAATAGCCTAGGCTGTGCGTTTATAAGATAGAGATTCATTCGGCTCTGTGTGCAAGGGACCTCATGAAGCGAAAACGGATTCTCGAAGCCCCGAACCTGCTGGGCATTATCTGGCCATTTGTTGCCGTGGTGTTGTTTCAGGCATTGTTGGGGGGGATCAGCCTGTATGCGTTGTCGGCGGTGCGTGGTTATGTAGCGGGGGAGAGCCTGTGGTCCAAGGGGCAAAAGGACGCGATCTACTACCTTAACCTGTACGCCGACAGTCGTGACCAGGCGGTTTTTCAGAAGTACCTGAAGTCGTTTGCCATACCGCAGGGTGGCCATGACTTGCGGGCTGCCCTGGACTTGCCGGTCCCGGACCTTGAGGCTGCGCGTCGAGGCATTTTGCAGGGCGGTAACCATCCTGACGACATTGCCAGTGTTATCTGGCTGTACCTGAACTTTCGCCAGGTCAGTTACCTGGAAAAGGCCATTGAGCTGTGGGCGGTGGGCGATGGTTTTCTCCGTCAGCTGGACGCGCTTGCCCGGCAGATGCACGCAGGTTTTCGCTCAGGCACGGCGAGCGCTCAAGACGTCGCCGAGTGGAAAGCGCGCATTGCCACTATCAATGACGGTGTGACACCTGCCGCCCGGGCATTCAGCGACGCGCTGGGTGAAGGCTCGCGCATGTTGTTGCGGGTGCTGCTGGTGACCAACCTGGCCACTGCGTTGTTTCTGATAGCCTTGGCCTGGATGCGTTCAAGCAAGTTGCTGGCCCAGCGCCAGGCCTTTGCCAGCGCCCTGGAGGTGGAAAAAGAACGGGCGCAGATCACCCTGGAGTCGATTGGCGACGGCGTCATCACCACCGACGTCGAAGGCTGCATCACTTACATGAACCCGGCAGCCGAGCAGCTCACCCACTGGCACGTCGCCCAAGCCCATGGCTTGCCCCTGGCGGCACTGTTCAGCCTGCTCGATGAGAATGCCGAGAAAGACAGCCTGACCCTGGTCGAGCGCATTCTCAGCGGTGGTCTCAAGGGTGGCAGCGAACACACCAAACTGATTCAGCGCCTGGATGGCAGTACCGTCTCGGTGACCCTGGTAGGTGCGCCGATCCTGGCTGAAGGGCAGACCAGCGGCATCGTCCTGGTGCTGCATGACATGACCCAGGAGCGTCAGTACATCGCCAACCTGTCCTGGCAGGCGACCCATGATGCGCTCACTGGCCTGGCCAATCGCCGCGAGTTCGAATATCGCCTGGAGCAAGCGCTCAATAGCCTGGCGCGCAAACCGGCGCGGCATGCTTTGATGTTCCTCGATCTCGATCAATTCAAACTGGTCAACGACACCTGTGGGCATGCCGCAGGCGACGAGCTGTTGCGCCATATCTGTGCCGTGCTCCAGGCCGGGTTGCGTGAAGGTGACACCCTGGCGCGGCTGGGTGGCGATGAGTTCGGCATCCTGCTGGAGAATTGCCCGCAAGAACAAGCCGAACGCATTGCCGAAAGCTTGCGTCAGGCTGTTCAGAGCCTGCATTTCGTCTGGAAAGGGCGGCCGTTCATGACCACCGTGAGCCTGGGGCTGGTGCACATCAGCCAGGCGCCGACCACCCTTGAAGCCTCGTTGCGTGCCGCCGACATGGCCTGCTACATGGCCAAGGAGAAAGGCCGCAATCGCGTGCAGGTGTACCATGCCGACGACAGTGATTTGTCCATGCGCTTTGGCGAAATGGCCTGGATTCAGCGCCTGCATGTGGCCCTGGAAGAAAACCGCTTCTGTCTTTACGCCCAGGAGATCGCCGCCCTCGGCCCCGATGACGGTGCTGGTCACATCGAGATCCTCTTGCGCCTGCAAGATGAAAGCGGGCGGATCATTTTCCCGGACAGTTTCATTCCTGCCGCCGAGCGCTATGGTTTGATGACCGCGCTGGACCGTTGGGTGGTGCGCAGTGTCTTCACGGTCATTCGCCAGTGCCTGGACGATCAGCGCGACGGCGCGTTGGCCATGTGCGCGATCAACCTGTCTGGCAGCAGCATCGGTGACGACAAGTTCCTTGAGTACCTGCGGCGCTTGTTTGCTGAGTTTGCCATTCCACCGCAGATGATCTGTTTCGAAATCACCGAAACCAGTGCCATTGCCAATCTCGGCAGTGCCATACGCTTCATCAATGAACTCAAAGGGCTGGGTTGCCGGTTCTCGCTGGATGACTTCTGTGCCGGGATGTCGTCGTTCGCGTATTTGAAGCATTTACCTGTAGACTTCCTGAAAATCGACGGAAGTTTCGTCAAAGACATGCTCGACGACCCGGTTAACCGGGCTATGGTTGAAGTGATCAACCACATCGGTCATGTCATGGGCAAGCGCACCATTGCCGAATTCGTCGAAACGCCGTTGATCGAACAGGCCCTGCAGGAAATCGGCGTCGATTACGCCCAGGGGTACCTGATCGAACGACCGCAGCCGTTCACCAGCGACAGCCTGCAACGCCAACGGATTGCGGCGAGGCCCCTGTTGTTCAAAGCGCCTGGGACCTTTCGCTGAAGATCCGCACGATAATCACAAGGAACAAGGAGCTGACAGTGATTGACGCGTTTGTCCGTACCGGTCCACTGATGGACCCCACCAGTTACCCGCTCTGGGCCCAGCAGCTGATCAAGGATTGCCATGAGAGCAAGCGCCGGGTAGTCGAACACGAACTCTATCAACGCATGCGCGATGGCCGGCTCAGTGCTCGTACCATGCGCCAGTACCTGATTGGCGGCTGGCCGGTGGTCGAGCAGTTCTCCTTGTACATGGCCAAGAACCTGACCAAGACCCGCTACGCACGCCACCCCGGCGAAGACATGGCGCGGCGCTGGTTGATGCGCAATATCCGCGTCGAGCTCAACCATGCCGACTACTGGCTGTATTGGAGCCAGGCCCATGGCGTCAGCCTCGAAGACCTGCAGGCTCAGGACGTGCCGACCGAACTCAACGCCCTGAGCGACTGGTGCTGGCATACCTGCGCTGCCGATTCGCTGGTGGTGGCCATCGCCGCAACCAACTATGCAATCGAAGGGGCGACCGGTGAATGGTCAGCCGTGGTGTGTTCGACCGGTGTGTATGCCCAGGGCTTCCCGGAGGAAGGCCGCAAGCGCGCCATGAAGTGGCTGAAGATGCATGCCCAGTACGACGATGCCCACCCGTGGGAGGCGCTGGAAATCGTCTGTACCCTGGCCGGTAACAACCCGTCCCGGGCGTTGCAGGCTGAGCTGCGTCGAGCGGTCTGCAAGAGCTACGACTACATGCACCTGTTTCTTGAGCGCTGCATGCAGCTGGAACAGCGCCAGCCCGCCCGTGCCCAGGCGGAACTGGTCGAGGGCTGAGCTTACTGGGCGTTGAACGCCTGGCCGTTGACGCCAGTGCTGTCCGGGCCCATCAGGTACAGGTACACCGGCATGATCTGCTCGGGCAGCGGGTTGTTTTCCGGGTTTTCGCCCGGATAGGCCTGGGCGCGCATGCTGGTGCGGGTGGCGCCCGGGTTGATGCTGTTGGAGCGTACCGGCGCCACGCCTTCGAGTTCGTCGGCGAGGGTTTGCATCAGGCCTTCGGTGGCGAACTTCGACACCCCGTAAGCACCCCAGTAGGCTCGGCCTTTGCGCCCGACGCTGCTGGAGGTGAAGATCACCGACGCATCCTTGGACAGCTTGAGCAGCGGCAGCAGGGTGCTGGTGAGCATGAACATGGCATTGACGTTGATTTGCATCACGCGCATGAAGTTGTCGCCAGACAACTGCTCCAGTGGCGTGCGCGGGCCGATGATCGAAGCATTGTGCAGCAGGCCGTCGATGTGCCCGAACTCGCTTTCGATCATGGCTGCCAGTTCGTCGTACTGATGCGGCAGCGCCGTTTCCAGGTTGAACGGGATGACTGCAGGCTTGGGATGGCCGGCCGCTTCGATCTCGTCGTAGACCTGGCTCAGGTTGGCTTCGGTCTTGCCCAGCAGCAGCACGGTCGCGCCATGGGCGGCGTAGGCTTTGGCGGCTGCTGCGCCGATTCCGCGACCAGCGCCGGTGACCATGATGATCCGGCCTTTGAGCAGGTCGGGGCGGGCGGAGTAATCGAACATGGGGTTACCTCTTGAGTGTGTTGACTCATCGCGGGGCAAGCCCGCTCCCACCGTGATCCCTATGGGAGCGGGCTTGCCCCGCGATCCTTGTCGAAATCAGCAACCGCAAAGCGCGCTATCGAGCACCTTGCGCAGCTCCAGCGGATGATCGACCACCACATCCGCGCCCCAGTTGTTGGGGTTGTCATCCGGATGAATATAGCCATAGCGCACCGCTGCAGTGCGAGTACCGGCATCACGGCCAGACTCGATATCACGCAGGTCGTCACCGACGAACAGCACGCTGGCCGGATCCAGGTTCAAGGTCTTGCAGGCGAGGATCAGCGGCTCAGGGTCCGGCTTGCTGTTCTTCACATGATCCGGGCAGATCAGCAGTGCCGAGCGCTCGGCCAGGCCCAGCTGCTGCATGATCGGTTCGGCGAAGCGCACTGGCTTGTTGGTCACCACCCCCCACAGCAAGTTGCCTTTCTCGATATCGGCCAGCAGCTCGGCCATGCCGTCGTAGAGCTTGCTGTGCACCGCGCAGCCCTGCTGATAGCGCTCAAGGAACTCCAGGCGCAAGGCTTCGAATTCGGCGGCTTGAGGATCGAGATCGAAGGTGGTCGAAACCATCGCCTTGGCACCGCCGGACACCACGTCACGGATGCGCTGGTCGTCGATGGCGGGCAGGCCGCGCTCGGCGAGCATCGCCTGGCAGATGGCAATGAAGTCCGGCGCCGTGTCGAGCAGGGTGCCGTCCATGTCGAAAAGTACTGCTCTCAGGCGCATGTTCATTCCTCGCGCAGGGTCTGGATCATGTAGTTGACGTCGACGTCGTTGGCCAGCTTGTAGTGCTTGGTCAGCGGGTTGTAGGTCAGGCCGATGATGTCCTTGACGTTCAGGCCGGCCTCACGGCTCCAGGCGCCCAGCTCGGAAGGGCGGATGAACTTCTTGAAGTCGTGGGTGCCGCGCGGCAGCAGCTTCATGATGTATTCGGCGCCGATGATCGCGAACAGGTAAGCCTTGGGGTTGCGGTTGATGGTCGAGAAGAACACCTGGCCGCCCGGCTTGACCATGCGGTAGCAGGCGCGGATCACCGACGAGGGATCAGGCACGTGCTCGAGCATTTCCAGGCAGGTGACCACGTCGAACTGCTCGGGCATCTCTTCGGCCAGGGCTTCGGCGGTGATCTGCCGGTATTCGACCTCGACGCCGGATTCGAGCTGGTGCAACTGAGCCACGGCCAGCGGCGCTTCGCCCATGTCGATACCCATCACCGTGGCGCCGCGCTGGGCCATGGCTTCGCTGAGGATGCCGCCACCGCAGCCGACGTCGAGAACCTTCTTGCCGGCCAGCTTGACCCGTTCGTCGATCCAGTTGACCCGCAGCGGGTTGATGTCGTGCAGCGGCTTGAACTCGCTTTCGCGGTCCCACCAGCGGTGGGCCAGGGCTTCGAACTTGGCGATTTCGGCGTGGTCGACGTTGCTCATGGAACGGTCCTCTGAAACTTTGATTAAAGGTGTCACGGGCCGGCAGCCGCAGCTGCCAGCCGGTTATTCGCGGCGCTCGGCGATCCGCTGGCCCCAGGCGCAGGCGGTGGCATGCAGCGCCTGTTCGTCCATGCGGGTCAGGCGGCGCTCGTCGAGCAGTTGTTTGCCGGCGACCCAGACGTGCTTGACGCAGTCACGGCCGCTGGCATAGATCAGTTGTGAAACCGGGTCGTAAATCGGTTGCTGGGCCAGGCCGGAAAGGTCGAAGGCCACCAGGTCAGCGGCCTTGCCGCTTTCCAGCGAACCGGTCAGCGCATCCAGGCCCAGTGCCCGGGCACCGTTGAGGGTGGCCATGCGCAGTGCCCGGTGGGCATCCAGCGCGGCGGCCGAGCCTGCCACAGCCTTGGCCAGCAGGGCGGCGGTGCGGGTTTCGCCGAGCAGGTCGAGGTCGTTGTTACTGGCCGCGCCATCGGTACCCACCGCCACATTGACCCCGGCCTGCCACAAGCGTTCGACCGGGCAAAAGCCACTGGCCAGCTTGAGGTTGGACTCCGGGCAATGCACCACGCTGGTGTTGCTTTCTACCAGCAGCGCCAGGTCTTCGTCGCTGACCTGGGTCATGTGCACCGCCTGCAGGCGCGGCCCGAGCAGGCCCAGGCGGGCAATCCGGGCCAGTGGGCGCTCGCCGCGGGTTGCCAGCGATTGCTCCACCTCGAAGGCGGTTTCATGCAGGTGCATGTGAATCGGTGCGTCGAGTTCTTCGGCGATGACCCGGATCTTCTCCAGGTTCTCGTCACTCACCGTGTAGGGCGCATGCGGGCCCATGGCCACGGTGATGCGCGGGTGGTGACGCAGATCGCCGAACAGTTCGATGGCCAGGTGCAAGGCTTCTTCGGTACTGCGCGCGCCGGGGATCGGGAAATCCAGCAGCGGCACGGCGATTTGCGCGCGGATGCCGCTGTTGTGCACCCGTTCGCTGGCGATCTTGGGGAAGAAGTACATATCGGCAAAACAGGTGATGCCGCCTTTGATCTGCTCGGCAATGGCCAGGTCGGTGCCATCGCGTACGAAATCCTCATCGACCCAGCGACCTTCGGCGGGCCAGATGTGCTCTTCCAGCCAGGTCATCAGCGGCAGGTCGTCGGCCAGGCCGCGCAGCAGGGTCATGGCCGCGTGGCCGTGGGCGTTGATCAGCCCGGGGCTGAGCAGGCAACCTGGCAGCTCGCGGGTTTCGCTGGCGACCAGGCGCTCGGCTTCGGCCCTGGGGCCGATGAACACAATCTGCCCGTCGCGAATGCCCAGGCCATGATCCTTCAATACCACCCCGGCAGGTTCGACAGGCACCAGCCAATCAGGCAGGAGCAGCAGGTCGAGCGGCGTAGCGGGTTTGGGCATGGCGGGATTTCCCTGAGACACTTGGGCTGAGGGCGAAGTATACCCGAGCGTCTACGCCAGGGGCTCGCTATAATCGTACGCTTTTGATGGCTGAATGACGGGGTGAGGCATGCGCGATCAACTGCTGGCAGCGGAGAAGGTGAAAGCCATCGATTGGCGTGATGGCATCCTGTACCTGCTCGACCAGCGTGTTCTGCCGTTCGAGCAGACCTGGCAGGCCTGCACCGATGTCGCTGAAGTGGCCCAGGCCATTCGCTCGATGGTGGTGCGCGGTGCGCCAGCCATTGGCATCAGCGCCGCCTATGGCCTGGCCATGGCTGTACGTCAGCGCCTGGCCGCAGGCGACGACTGGGAAATGGCCCTGGAAGAGGACTTCGAGCTGCTGTTCAACTCCCGCCCGACCGGCGCCAACCTGTTCTGGGCGCTCAATCGCATGCGCGAACGCTTGTTGCGGATCAGGGCGGGCGATGATGTCGCGGCGATCATGGTCGCCGAAGCGGTGGCCATCCATGACAGTGATCGCGAGGCCAACCTGACCATGGCTCAGTTGGGCGTCGAGCTGATTCGCAAACACCAGGGCAACCAACAGGCCTTGCTGACCCACTGCAACACCGGCGCCCTGGCCACCGGCGGTTTCGGCACGGCCCTGGGGGTGATCCGCGCCGCCTATCTGGAGGGCATGGTCGAACGGGTCTACGTCGACGAAACCCGGCCATGGCTGCAGGGTTCGCGCCTGACCGCCTGGGAACTGGCCGAGGCAGGCATCCCGGTCACGGTCAACGCCGACGCTGCTGCTGCCCACCTGATGAAGACCAAAGGCATCACCTGGGTCATCGTCGGTGCGGATCGCGTCACTGCCAATGGCGACGTGATCAACAAGATCGGTACCTACCAACTGGCCGTCAATGCCATGCACCACGGTGTGCGCTTTATGGTGGTGGCGTCGAGTTCGAGCATCGATATGAATCTGGAAAGCGGCGAAGACATCCCGCTCGAAGAGCGTAGCGTCAGCGAGCTGCTAGAGGTCGACGGCAAGCCTTTGGGTGCCGGGGTCGAGGCGGTCAATCCGGCATTTGACGTGACGCCGGCCGACCTTATCGATGTGATCGTGACCGAGAAAGGCATCGTCGAACGGCCGGATACGGTGAAGATGGCGCAACTGATGTGTCGCAAGCGTTTGCATTGAGTGTTTCGGTGCGCTTGCGGCCTGCTGGAGCGGCTGGCGGGCGTTACTGACGAGCAGTAGGGTAGTAGTGCTGCAGCCCACTCCCACCGTCTGGGCGATTGTGGTAACATCCGACGGTTTCCAAGGTAGCCCTGTAGGGCTGTCTTTACTGCGCAGATCCATGGCTTAACTCGTTGATTTGTCGTAAGTCGTTGCAAGGAGTCACTTTGCAGCGGCGAGCTTCGTTCGTCCCATATGGATGTGACGAGGTTTCACCAGAAAAAGGAATCAGGCTTCTCATGGGCGAACTGGCCAAAGAAATCCTCCCGGTCAATATCGAAGACGAACTGAGACAGTCCTACCTCGACTACGCGATGAGCGTCATTGTCGGGCGTGCACTGCCCGATGCGCGTGATGGCTTGAAGCCCGTGCATCGCCGCGTTCTGTATGCGATGAGCGAACTGGGTAACGACTGGAACAAACCGTACAAGAAATCCGCCCGTGTGGTCGGTGACGTGATCGGTAAGTACCACCCCCACGGTGATACCGCGGTCTACGACACCATCGTCCGTATGGCCCAGCCGTTCTCGCTGCGTTACCTGCTGGTCGACGGCCAGGGCAACTTCGGTTCGGTGGACGGCGACAACGCCGCAGCCATGCGATACACCGAAGTGCGCATGACCAAGCTGGCCCATGAACTGCTGGCGGACCTGCACAAGGAAACCGTCGACTGGGTGCCCAACTACGACGGCACCGAGCTGATCCCGGCGGTCATGCCGACCAAGATCCCCAACCTGCTGGTCAACGGTTCCAGCGGTATCGCCGTGGGCATGGCGACCAACATTCCGCCGCACAACCTCGGTGAAGTCATCGACGGTTGCCTGGCACTGATCGATAACGCCGACATCACCGTCGATGAGCTGATGCAGTTCATCCCAGGTCCGGATTTCCCGACCGCCGCGATCATCAACGGCCGTCAGGGCATCATCGAGGCCTACCGCACCGGCCGTGGCCGCATCTATATGCGTGCGCGTTCCACCGTCGAAGACATCGACAAGGTCGGTGGCCGTCAGCAGATCGTCGTTACCGAACTGCCTTACCAGCTGAACAAGGCGCGCTTGATCGAGAAGATCGCCGAGCTGGTCAAGGAAAAGAAACTCGAAGGCATCACCGAACTGCGCGACGAGTCCGACAAGGACGGTATGCGTATCGTCATCGAGCTGCGTCGTGGCGAGGTACCTGAGGTCATCCTCAACAACCTCTACGCCCAGACCCAGCTGCAGGCGGTTTTCGGCATCAACATCGTCGCCCTGATCGACGGTCGCCCGCGGGTCCTGAACCTCAAGGACCTGCTCGAGGCGTTCGTTCGTCACCGTCGCGAAGTGGTTACCCGCCGTACCGTGTTCGAGCTGCGCAAGGCCCGTGAGCGTGGTCACATCCTTGAAGGCCAGGCGGTTGCCCTGTCCAACATCGACCCGGTCATCGCCCTGATCAAGGCGTCGCCGACCCCGTCGGAAGCCAAGGAAGCGCTGATCAGCACACCGTGGGAATCCAGCGCCGTGCAGGTCATGGTCGAGCGTGCCGGTGCCGACTCCTGCCGCCCGGAAAACCTCGACGAGCAGTACGGTCTGCGTGATGGCAAGTACTTCCTGTCGCCAGAGCAGGCCCAGGCCATTCTCGACCTGCGCCTGCACCGCCTGACCGGCCTGGAACACGAGAAACTGCTGGCCGAGTACCAGGAGATTCTCAAGCAGATCGGCGAGCTGATCCGCATCCTCAACAGCGCCGAGCGCCTGATGGAAGTGATCCGCGAAGAGCTGGAACTGATCCGTGCCGAATACGGCGACGTGCGCCGCACCGAAATCCTCGACGCGCGTCTGGACCTGACCCTGGGTGACATGATTCCGGAAGAAGACCGGGTTGTGACCATCTCCCACGGCGGCTACGCCAAGACCCAGCCGCTGGCCGCCTATCAGGCCCAGCGTCGCGGCGGTAAAGGCAAGTCGGCCACCGGCGTCAAGGACGAGGACTACATCTCGCACCTGCTGGTCGCCAACAGCCACACCACGCTGCTGCTGTTCTCCAGCAAGGGCAAGGTGTACTGGCTCAAGACCTACGAAATTCCCGAAGCCTCGCGTGCCGCGCGCGGTCGACCGCTGGTCAACCTGCTGCCGCTGGACGAAGGCGAGTACATCTCGACCATGTTGCCGGTCGAGGAGTACACCGAAGGTCACTTCATCTTCATGGCCACCGCCAACGGTACCGTGAAGAAGACCCCGCTGGAGTCCTTCAGCCGTCAGCGTAGCGTCGGTCTGATCGCCCTGGAGCTGGACGAAGGCGACGTGCTGATTTCCGCGGCCATCACCGATGGCGAGCGTGAGGTCATGCTGTTCTCCGACGCCGGCAAGGTCACCCGTTTCAAAGAGTCCGACGTGCGCGCCATGGGCCGTACCGCTCGCGGTGTGCGCGGCATGCGTCTGGCCGAAGGGCAGAAGCTGATCTCGATGATCATTCCGGAGGAGGGCAGCCAGATTCTCACCGCCTCCGAGCGTGGTTATGGCAAGCGCACCGAAATCGGCGAGTTCCCTGAGTACAAGCGTGGCGGTCAGGGCGTTATCGCCATGGTCAGCAACGAGCGTAACGGTCGCCTGGTTGGTGCCGTGCAGGTGCAGGACGGCGAGGAAATCATGCTGATTTCCGACCAGGGCACCCTGGTCCGTACCCGCGTCGGCGAGGTCTCCAGCCTGGGTCGTAACACCCAGGGCGTGACCCTGATCAAACTGGCCAGCGACGAGACCCTGGTGGGTCTTGAGCGTGTCCAGGAGCCGTCCGAAGAGGAAGGCGACGAGGACTACGAGGTCGATGCTGACGCCGTTGAATCACCAGAGGCCGAGGCCGCTGGCGACGAAGAGGCGCCGCAGGAATAATCAACGCAGTAGCGTAACCCTGGTGGGGTGGTCGTTGCGGTGCAGTCTCTGCGCCACAACGGCCGGCTCCACGGACATCATGAGCAGAGCGAGAGTGGATGTGAGCAAACGAGCCTTTAACTTCTGCGCAGGCCCTGCTGCGCTTCCCGACGCTGTCCTGCAGCGCGCCCAGGCCGAAATGCTGGACTGGAATGGCAAGGGTCTGTCCGTGATGGAGATGAGTCACCGTAGCGACGACTACGTGGCCATTGCCGAGAAGGCCGAGCAGGATCTGCGCGACCTGATGTCCATTCCCGCCAACTACAAGGTGCTCTTCCTGCAGGGTGGTGCGAGCCAGCAGTTCGCCGAAATTCCGCTGAATCTGCTGCCTGAGCATGGCACTGCCGACTATATCGAAACCGGTATCTGGTCGAAGAAAGCCATTGAAGAAGCCCGTCGCTTCGGCAACATCAACGTTGCTGCCAGCGCCAAGTCCTCCGATTACCTGAGCATTCCTGGTCAGAACGAGTGGAACCTGACGCCAGGCGCCGCTTATCTGCACTACGCCTCGAACGAGACCATCGGTGGTCTGCAGTTCGACTGGGTGCCGCAGACCGGTGAGGTGCCGCTGGTGGTCGACATGTCTTCGGACATTCTTTCGCGTCCGGTCGATGTCTGCGACTTCGGCCTGATCTATGCCGGCGCCCAGAAAAACATCGGCCCGAGCGGCCTGGTGGTGGTGATCGTGCGTGAAGACCTGATCGGTCGTGCCCGCAGCAGCTGCCCGACCATGCTCGACTACAAGGTCGCGGCCGACAATGGCTCGATGTACAACACCCCGGCTACCTATTCCTGGTACCTCTCGGGCCTGGTCTTCGAGTGGCTCAAGGAGCAGGGCGGTGTTGCCGCCATGGAACAACGCAACCGGGCCAAGAAAGAGCGCCTGTACGGCTTCATCGACAGCAGCGACTTCTACAGCAACCCGATCAGCATCAATGCCCGTTCGTGGATGAACGTGCCGTTCCGTCTGGCCGATGAGCGCCTGGACAAGGCCTTCCTCGCCGGTGCCGACGCCCGTGGCCTGCTCAACCTCAAGGGTCACCGTTCGGTGGGCGGCATGCGTGCCTCGATCTACAACGCCCTGGGCCTGGACGCCGTCGAAGCGCTGGTGGCCTACATGGCGGAATTCGAGAAGGAGCACGGCTGATGTCGGAGCAGGAACTCAAGGCGCTGCGGGTGCGCATTGACAGCCTCGACGAGAAAATCCTCGAGCTGATCAGTGACCGTGCCCGCTGCGCGCAGGAAGTGGCGCGGGTGAAGATGGCGGCCTTGCCTGCCGGTGAAGAGCCGATCTTCTACCGCCCTGAGCGTGAGGCGCAGGTGCTCAAGCGCGTGATGCAGCGCAACCAGGGGCCACTGGGCAACGAAGAAATGGCCCGCCTGTTCCGCGAAATCATGTCCTCCTGCCTGGCCCTTGAGCAGCCGCTCAAGGTGGCCTACCTGGGCCCTGAGGGTACCTTTACCCAGGCGGCGGCGATGAAGCACTTTGGTCACGCCGTGATCAGCAAGCCGATGGCGGCCATCGATGAAGTGTTCCGCGAGGTGGCGGCCGGTGCCGTCAACTTCGGCGTGGTGCCGGTGGAAAACTCCACCGAAGGTGCGGTCAACCACACCCTCGACAGCTTCCTCGAACACGACATGGTCATCTGTGGCGAAGTCGAGTTGCGCATTCACCACCACCTGCTGGTCGGTGAAAACACCAAGACCGACAGCATCAGCCGCATTTACTCCCATGCGCAATCTCTGGCCCAGTGCCGCAAGTGGCTGGATGCCCACTACCCGAACGTCGAGCGCGTGGCGGTGTCGAGCAACGCCGAGGCGGCCAAGCGGGTCAAGGGTGAGTGGAACTCGGCGGCCATCGCCGGCGACATGGCCGCAGGGCTGTATGGCCTGACGCGTCTGGCCGAGAAGATCGAAGACCGTCCGGACAACTCCACGCGCTTCCTGATGATCGGTAACCAGGAAGTGCCACCGACCGGCGACGACAAGACCTCGATCATCGTTTCCATGAGCAACAAGCCGGGTGCCTTGCACGAGCTGCTGGTGCCGTTCCACGAGAACGGTATCGACCTGACGCGTATCGAGACCCGTCCGTCGCGCAGTGGCAAATGGACCTACGTGTTCTTCATCGACTTCATCGGTCACCACCGCGATCCGCTGATCAAGGCCGTGCTCGAGAAGATCAGCCAGGAAGCCGTGGCCCTCAAGGTATTGGGTTCCTATCCCAAAGCGGTACTCTGAGATAATGAGTGGCGTGCATGCAGATTTGAACAGGGTCCTGCTCCGTGGTTGAAGTCGTGGTAAACAAGGTTGAGCCGCTGATCGGCCGGCTAGTGGTGGTCGGTCTCGGGCTGATTGGCGGTTCGTTCGCCAAGGGGCTGCGTGAAAGCGGCCTGTGCCGCGAAGTGGTCGGTGTCGACCTGGATCCACAGTCGCGCAAGCTGGCGGTGGAGCTGGGGGTGGTCGACCGCTGCGAAGAGGACCTGGCCGCTGCCTGCGTTGGCGCTGATGTCATTCAACTGGCTGTGCCGATTCTGGCCATGGAAAAGCTCCTGGCACGCCTGGCGCAACTTGACCTCGGGCGTGCGGTGCTCACCGATGTCGGCAGCGCCAAGGGCAATGTCGTGCGCGCTGCGCGTGAGGCGTTTGCCGAACAGTTGGCGTACTTCGTGCCCGGGCACCCGATTGCCGGTTCCGAGCAGAGTGGGGTGGAAGCCTCTAATGCCGCCCTGTTCCGCCGTCATAAAGTCATCCTCACGCCATTGGCCGAAACCGACCCAGAGGCGCTGGCGTTGGTCGATCGGCTCTGGCGTGCGCTGGAGGCCGATGTCGAGCACATGCAGGTCGAGCGCCATGACGAAGTCCTGGCGGCGACCAGTCACCTGCCGCACCTGCTGGCCTTTGGCCTGGTCGATTCCCTGGCCAAACGCAATGAAAACCTGGATATCTTCCGTTACGCTGCCGGAGGTTTCCGCGATTTCACGAGAATCGCCGGAAGCGACCCGGTCATGTGGCACGACATATTTCTCGCCAACCGCGAAGCTGTTCTGCGCACACTCGATACATTTCGCAGCGACCTCGACGCCTTGCGCGACGCGGTCGATGCAGGGGATGGGCATCAATTGCTGGGCGTCTTCACGCGCGCCCGGGTTGCCCGCGAGCATTTCAGTAAAATCCTGGCCCGCCGGGCCTATGTGGACGCTATGAACTCCAACGACCTGATTTTCCTGGCAAATCCTGGTGGCCAACTGTCTGGCCGAATTCGCGTACCAGGCGACAAATCGATTTCCCATCGCTCGATCATGCTGGGTTCCCTGGCCGAAGGCACCACTGAAGTCGAAGGCTTCCTTGAGGGTGAAGACGCGCTGGCGACCCTGCAGGCCTTCCGCGACATGGGTGTGGTCATCGAAGGCCCGCACCATGGTCGGGTGACCATTCATGGTGTTGGCCTCAATGGCCTGCAGCCGCCACCGGGCCCGATCTACCTGGGCAACTCCGGAACCTCCATGCGTCTGTTGTCCGGCCTGCTCGCTGCGCAGCCGTTCGACACCGTATTGACCGGCGATGCCTCGCTGTCCAAGCGGCCGATGAACCGTGTCGCCAACCCGCTGCGGGAAATGGGTGCAGTGATCGAGACCGCCGCTGAAGGCCGTCCACCGATGACCATTCGTGGTGGCCACAAGCTCAAGGCGCTGACCTACACCCTGCCAATGGCCAGTGCCCAGGTGAAATCCTGCCTGCTGCTGGCCGGCCTGTATGCCGAAGGCAAGACCACGGTCACCGAGCCGGCGCCAACCCGTGACCATACCGAGCGTATGCTGCGTGGTTTCGGCTACAGCGTTAACGTTGACGGCCCGACCGCCTCCCTGGAGTCGGGTGGCAAACTGACCGCGACTCACATCGAAGTGCCAGCCGACATCTCCTCGGCGGCGTTCTTCCTGGTGGCCGCCTCGATTGCCGAGGGTTCGGAGCTGGTGCTCGAGCATGTCGGGATCAACCCGACCCGCACTGGTGTGATCGATATCCTCAAGCTGATGGGCGGCGACATCACCCTGGAAAACCAGCGTGAAGTCGGTGGTGAGCCGGTAGCGGACCTGCGTGTGCGTGGCACCAAACTCAAGGGTATCGAGATCCCTGAGCACCTGGTGCCATTGGCGATCGACGAGTTCCCGGTGCTGTTCGTCGCCGCGGCCTGTGCCGAAGGCCGTACCGTACTGCGTGGCGCCGAAGAGCTGCGGGTCAAGGAATCCGACCGCATCCAGGTCATGGCTGATGGCCTGCTGACCCTGGGTGTGAAATGCGAGCCGACCCCGGACGGCATCATCATCGACGGCGGCCCGATCGGCGGCGGTGAAGTGCACGGGCATGGTGACCATCGTATTGCCATGGCATTCAGCGTCGCTTCGCTGCGCGCCTCGGCACCGATCCGTATCCACGATTGCGCCAACGTCGCCACTTCTTTCCCGAACTTCCTCGCCCTGTGCGCCGAAGTCGGGATTCGTGTTGCCGAAGAGGGCAAGTCGTGAACATGAATGCGCCGGTCATCACCATCGACGGCCCAAGCGGTTCGGGTAAAGGCACCGTTGCTGGCATCCTGGCCCGTGAGCTGGGCTGGAAGCTGCTGGATTCGGGCGCGTTGTATCGCCTGCTGGCCTTTGCCGCCAGCAACCATGGCGTCGACCTGACCAACGAAGAGCTGCTGGTCAAGCTGGCTGCGCACCTGGATGTGCAGTTCATCGCCGCCGAGGCGGGCAAGCTGCAGCAGACTATTCTTGAAGGTGAGGATGTCAGTAATGTCATTCGTACCGAGACGGTAGGTGCCGGGGCTTCCATGGTCGCTTCGCTGCCTGCGGTGCGTGATGCGTTGCTGCAGCGTCAGCGGGCGTTTCAGGAAGCGCCGGGGCTGATTGCCGACGGTCGCGACATGGGTACAGTGGTGTTCCCCGAAGCGCCCTTGAAGGTTTTTCTGACCGCCAGCGCCGAGGAACGGGCGCGTCGCCGTTACTTGCAGTTGAAGGCGAAAGGCGAAGATGTTAGTCTGTCGAGTCTGCTAGATGAGATTCGTGCGCGTGATGAGCGCGACACCCAGCGCGCAGTGGCCCCGCTCAAGCCGGCGGCCGATGCGATTCAGCTGGATTCCACGGAGTTGTCCATCGAGCAGGTGTTGGAACGCATCAAGAGCGAGCTCGCCCTGCGCGATCTCGCCTGATGACCAGGGAAGCAGGCAGGGGCACCAGTCAACGTCCTGCCCGCTTTCCTTTATATGAACGAAACCCACATTGTCTGGAATGTGGCTGATGGGCGTATGTTTCGCCCTTATTTACAGGAATTAAAATGAGCGAAAGCTTTGCAGAACTCTTTGAAGAAAGCCTGAAAACCCTCAATCTTCAGCCGGGTGCGATCATCACCGGTATCGTTGTCGACATCGACGGCGACTGGGTTACCGTACACGCTGGCCTGAAGTCCGAGGGCGTCATCCCGCTCGAGCAGTTCTACAACGAAGCTGGCGAGCTGACCATCAAGGTCGGTGACGAAGTTCACGTTGCGCTGGACGCGGTCGAAGACGGCTTTGGCGAAACCAAACTGTCCCGTGAAAAAGCCAAGCGCGCCGAGTGCTGGATTGTTCTGGAAGCAGCTTTCGCCGCCGAAGAAGTGGTCAAGGGCGTTATCAACGGTAAGGTTAAAGGCGGCTTCACTGTCGACGTTAACGGTATCCGTGCGTTCCTGCCGGGCTCCCTGGTTGATGTCCGCCCAGTGCGCGACACCACCCACCTGGAAGGCAAAGAGCTGGAATTCAAGGTCATCAAGCTGGACCAGAAGCGCAACAACGTTGTCGTTTCCCGTCGCAGCGTCCTGGAAGCCGAAAACAGCGCCGAGCGCGAAGCTCTGCTGGAATCGCTGCAGGAAGGCCAGCAGGTCAAAGGTATCGTCAAGAACCTCACCGACTACGGCGCATTCGTTGACCTGGGCGGCGTTGATGGCTTGCTGCACATCACCGACATGGCCTGGAAGCGTATCAAGCACCCATCGGAAATCGTCAACGTTGGCGACGAGATCGATGTCAAGGTTCTGAAGTACGATCGCGAGCGTAACCGTGTATCCCTGGGCCTGAAGCAACTGGGTGAAGATCCATGGGTTGCTATCAAAGCCCGTTACCCAGAAAGCACCCGCGTCATGGCGCGTGTTACCAACCTGACCGACTACGGCTGCTTCGCTGAGCTGGAAGAAGGCGTTGAAGGCCTGGTACACGTTTCCGAAATGGACTGGACCAACAAGAACATCCACCCTTCGAAAGTCGTACAAGTCGGCGACGAAGTGGAAGTCATGGTTCTGGACATCGACGAAGAGCGTCGTCGTATCTCCCTGGGCATCAAGCAGTGCAAGTCCAACCCATGGGAAGACTTCTCTGGCCAGTTCAACAAGGGCGACAAGATCTCCGGCACCATCAAGTCGATCACCGATTTCGGTATCTTCATTGGTCTGGACGGCGGCATCGACGGTCTGGTTCACCTGTCCGACATCTCCTGGAACGAAGTGGGCGAAGAAGCCGTACGTCGCTTCAAGAAGGGCGACGAGCTGGACACCGTGATCCTGTCGGTTGATCCAGAGCGTGAGCGTATCTCCCTGGGTATCAAGCAGCTGGAAGACGATCCGTTCTCCAACTACGTTGCTGTCAACGACAAAGGCGCTATCGTCAAAGGTATCGTTAAAGAAGTTGACGCCAAGGGCGCTATCATCACCCTGGCCGACGACATCGAAGCCACTCTGAAAGCTTCCGAAATCAGCCGTGACCGCGTTGAAGACGCGCGTAACGTCCTGAAGGAAGGCGAAGAGATCGAAGCCAAGATCATCAGCGTTGACCGCAAGAGCCGCGTGATCAGCCTCTCCATCAAGTCGAAAGACGACGCTGAAGAGAAAGAAGCCATCCAGAGCCTGAAAGAAACTGCTCCGGAAGCTGCTGATACCACCATGGCCGCGCTGCTGCGTCAGGCAATGGCCAAACAGAACTAAGTTCTGCTTGGATCAAAAAAAGGGCGACTTCGGTCGCCCTTTTTTGTGCCTGCGATTTAGCCTGTCCCGGGTTGCGTTTAGCGCTGTAACCCTTGTGCTGGCAGGCTTTGGCAAAGCTACAGGCAAAGTGCCATGATTTTCCCAAGAAGGGGGTGATACAAGAATCCACGATTAAGTCAATAACCGCCCTGTTCAAAATCCTCAGGTCATGCTAAAAACAATGAAGCAATGATCTAGCTGCTTGATAAAGAAGGGAAAAATATGACGAAGTCGGAGCTGATCGAACGTATTGTCACCCATCAAGGGCTGCTCTCATCCAAGGATGTCGAGCTGGCCATCAAGACCATGCTTGAACAGATGTCTCAGTGCCTGGCGACTGGGGATCGCATCGAGATTCGTGGCTTTGGCAGCTTTTCCTTGCACTACCGTGCACCGCGGGTGGGGCGCAACCCCAAGACCGGCCAGTCGGTCAGTCTCGATGGCAAGTTCGTGCCGCATTTCAAGCCGGGTAAAGAGCTGCGCGACCGCGTCAATGAAGATGAGCAGCATGAACATGCCGGCTAATCATCGCCAGGGAGCGAGTCATGCGTAATCTCAAGCGCGCCTTAGCGTTGCTGTTCATTCTGGCATTGGCGACGCTGGTGCTGTTTTTCGTGCTGGAAAACCAGCAAGCCGTTGCCTTGGTCATGTTCGGCTGGTCGGCGCCAGCGATGCCAGTGGCGGTGCCAGTACTGGCTGCCTTGCTGCTGGGCCTGGCGATCGGTCCATTGCTGGCGACCTATGGCGTACTGCGCAGCAAGCGCCGTGTGCGGACTGCGCCTTGAGCGGACTTCCTGCTCAGGGGGAGTTCTCTTACAGGTTGCCGCGATTTCGCCTAATGAGGTTCTTAGGAGAGGGGTGGAAGATAGCGCCACTCTTCGTCAGCCTGGAGCATACCTCTCATGACGCGCTATCCCTTTCTCTCGCATCATGGTGCCACCCGCGGTGTCACCGGCTCCTGCCACCAGCTTCATCTTGACGACTACAGCAGCCTGTTGGTCGATTGCGGCCTGGAGCAGGGGGTGGATGCACCATCGCAGGTCGATGGGCAGCATGTAGCGTTTGACGTCCAGGGCATAGCGGCGCTGATCGTCACCCATGTTCATCTCGATCACGTCGGCCGCATCCCGGCACTGCTGGCCGCAGGCTTTCGCGGCCCGATCCTCTGCAGCGAGCCTTCCGCACGCTTGCTACCATTGGTGTTGGAAGATGCCTACAGGCTCGGCATCAGCAGCGAGCCGGCCCAGGTAGCCCGCTACATCGAACATATCCAGCAGCTCATCGTGCCCTTGGCCTTCGGGCAGTGGCATTCGCTCGTCGAGCGCGAAACCGTCAAATGCCGAATCCGCCTGCAGCGCGCCGGCCACCTGCTGGGCTCGGCTTATGTCGAGTGCGACGTCGAGGATATCGGGAGCGGTAGCGACACCCGCATCGTCTTCTCCGGTGATCTGGGGGCGCCTTGCAATCCGTTGCTGCGCAGCGTGCAGCCACCCGAACGCGCCGACATCCTGGTGCTGGAAAGCACCTACGGCGACCGCCTGCATGCTGATCGCAGCCAGCGTCAACAGCGGCTTGAAGCGGCTATTGATCGGGCCCTTGCCGATCAAGGCACTATCATGATCCCGGCGTTCAGCTTGGGTCGCACCCAGGAGTTGCTCTACGAGATAGAAGACATCCTCTATCGCAAGGCGCTATTAAAGGAAGAGGAGGGTAGCCCCGAAGTCGATCCGCTCCAGGCTATAGACTGGTCGCAGCTGCCGATCATTCTCGACTCGCCATTGGCCCATCGCATCACCCAGGCCTACCGCGACCTGCGCGAGTATTGGAATGACGAAGCCAGGCAGCGTCTGAGTCAGGGGCGAGCGCCGTTGGGGTTTCGCCAGCTCATCAGCATCGACACCCACGCCAGGCACCAGCAGGTGGTCAATTACCTCAAGAGCACGGGTCGCCCGGCTATTGTCATTGCCGGTAACGGCATGTGCTCGGGTGGTCGTATCGTCAACTATCTCAAAGCCATGCTGGGCGACCCGCGGCATGAGGTGGTGTTTGTCGGGCATCAGGTAAAAGGCACTCCCGGGGCTGTGATCCAGGCGACGCAGGGGGCGGGAGGTTTCGTCAAGATCGACCTGGATGCGCAGATGTATGAAGTGCGCGCGAAGGTCATCACCTTGGAAGGCTATTCCGGGCATGCGGATCAGGTGGGGTTGGTGGGGTTTGCGCTGGGTATGGGGCAGCCGCCTGGTGAGGTGGTATTGGTGCATGGTGAGGAGGCGGCGAAGAGGGGCTTGGCTGTGGCGCTGCAGCGGCGTTATGCCCAAGAGGGATTGGAGGTGAAGGTGACGATTCCAGGGGGTGGTTGACCGTTTGGCGGCGAGCAGGTTGCCGGTCGATTGTGATGGAACTTATTGCGCTTTCAGGTGCTCTACTGCAAATTAAAGATTGAGGCTCAGAGTGCCGATGAAGTAAGGGGTATGTCTCGTAAGCATGTTGGCCAAATGCCGCTACTCTTCAGGGAGAGAAGCGACAAAACCGCCTGGCTCTGGGCTGAAGAGGTGGGCCAAGCACGACGACCGTGCACCTTAAGTACGAATGCAGTTAGACGGACCCAAGGAAAATTAGAATAAATGCGCAATGAATCTGAGCGCCTGAGTGGTAGTGATGAGGTTGACCTGTTTGAGCTTGTTCAAGGGGTGTGGAGGCAAAAGGTCTGGGTAGCCGTCATCGCGCTACCGATCATCATCTTAGGGGTTGCGTACGCAAAATTGGCCTCGCCAATCTATGAGGCAAAACTTTACGTTCAGCCGCCGTCACAGAATGACATCGCCCAATTGAATTATGGTCGGGGGGGCGATACTGGGCTCAGCATGCTCACTATCAAGGACGTGTATGAGGTTTATCTGCGATCACTTCAATCTGAAACTGTGCGTAACAAGTTTTTTCGTTCGGTCTATCTGCCGACGCTCAGTGACGGGGGGCGTGGCGAGTCTCGCGATGCGCTGTACAGTCAGTTCAATCGCCTCCTGAAAATCGGTGTTGCTGCAAAAGATTCGCCATCTCGGTTTGTCATCACGGCCAGTGTCGAAGATCCGCAACAAGCAGCAGTATGGGTGGCTACGTACGCGGAAATGGCAGCATCGCAAGCCAAGCTTGAAGTGCTAAAGGGAAATCAAAGCGAAGCATTGGTCAAGGCGGATAATCTTCAGCAGCAGATAGACGGCGCTCGAGCTGCAGCTCGCAAGACTCGACAGGACGAAATAATCCAGCTCAGTGAAGCGCTCAGAGTTGCTCGTTCCATTGGTCTTGAAAAGCCGCCGATTATTTCAGGTGAGGTTTCGGCCGGTATGGATGGAACTCTGACCTATATGCGCGGCAGCAAGGCGCTAGAGGCGGTAATCGCGAACCTCGAGTCACGCGCCTCTGACGACCCTTTCATCGCTGGGCTGCGCAGCAAGCAGGAAAAATTGGCTTTCTACCGTAACCTCAAGATTGAGCCTGCAGCCATCGCTGTTTATCAGCAGGATGGCGTGGTTGACCAGCCTGACAAGCCGGTAAAACCTAGGAAGGTTTTGATTGTGTTGTTGAGTGTAGTGATCGGTGTCGGCTTGGGGTTGGCGGTCGCAATGGGCAGAGATGTTTGGGTCAGGCGGAAGGCGACCTAACTATAAGGCGAATTGGTTAATGGCAAAGAGATAGTACCTGAGGTTGTTGTGAGGTGACGGATGGTGCGAGAATGGCGGCCCCGTCACCGATGACATGGGTTGTACTGATGGATGGCTCTGCTGACTGCCGAGCTATGTTCCAGGGATGCCTGTCTTGGGTGAGTTTTGCCCCTTTACTAGACAGGCGTTCGCAGTGACTAGCGTTTCTCGAGTTTCTTCAGTACATCATGCTCAGGATGAGATCGATCTCTTCAATATTCTCCAGTCGCTTTGGCGTCGCAAGGCGCTGATCGGCAGCGTCGGTATTCTGTGCGCAGTGCTTGGGGCTGTCTATGCATACCTGGTCACTCCAGTGTATGAGGTGAATACAGTTCTGCGCCCCGTGGCGTTGAACGATCTAGATTTATTAAACCGATCGAAGATCTACAACTTGCCTCCAGAGAAAGCGCTTAAGCGGGTGGGCGCTGCATTGGATTCCTACGATACACGTTGGAATTTTTTTCGGTCTCGGCCCGAGTTGATAGAAGCCTACAGTTCTATCGGTGGAACGCCAGAACAGGCTTTTAGTAACTTCAATCACGATGCGCTGAAGGTGGTGCAGCCTGACCCCAAGAAAACCGAGCTGCTGAGCGCCTATATTGGTGTGAAGATGCGCTATGAAAAAGGGCTGGATGGCGCCGCAATTCTTAACGACTTTGTGACCTACGCTGTAGAGCGAGAGCGCCTGCAGCTTACAGAAGATCTTCAGGTGATTATTGGTAACCGTTTGGCGGAAATTGACGCTAACCTGAAGTCGGCAGTTTCTGAATACGAGGCTAAAAAGCAGAGCCGAATTGCGAGGCTGGTTGAAGAGGATGATATCAAGCGGGCTCAACTGCAGGATGAGCTCAAGGCGCTACGCGTTCAGCTGAAAATGCGTCGCGAAGCTCGTTTGGCGCAACTTGATGAAGCGATCACCATCGCTAGAAGCCTGGGGCTTAAAAGACCATCGACACCGTCGGCGATGGCCGACGAATCCCTCGGAAACGCTAATGTGATTCGCACCGAGGTGAATAGTCAGCAAATTCCATTGTACTTCCTGGGGGCTGATGTGCTCGAAGCCGAGCGCAATACCTTGCGTAAACGCAGCTCTGACGATTTCACAGAGCCTCGGGTGGCTCAGATCCGAAAAGAACTGATGTTGTTGGCGTCCAACCGTCAGGTTGAAAGCCTCAAGGCTCGAAAAAATGAAGCCGTTTTTCTCGAGGGCATCGAGTCGCTGCGCGTGGAACGGATGCGCTTGCAGGGTATTGATACTGACATGAAACAGTTGCGCTTGGTGAGCATCGACCAGCAAGCGGTGGCGCCAAACCGGCCTATCAAACCACGCAAAGTCCTGATTGTTGCCTTTGCATTGGCTGGTGGTCTACTCCTGGGTGCCATCATCGCGCTCACGCGCGGTATGTTCAAATCAAGACTCCGGCAGATGAGGACTCTCGAAATTGAGGGCTCAGCCGAGCGTGTGGTGGTGCCTGGCATGGTTCGAAGCGGGGTAAACAGTTGACAGCTTGGTCGGTTGGTTGATGTCACGCTGATGCTATCCAGGCCAAGCCCTTTGCAGGGTGGAATCCGCTCGGCGATTATGGCTGCCGTCCATGCAAACTTAGATGGAACATTGGTATGCAAGTCCCTATGATTGCAGCCTCTTTCACAGGGACTGTCCCACGCGGACCTCTGTCGTTTTGAGACCTTTTACACGCAAGCGTAGCGTGCGGCATGCTGCATTAATTTGGCCGGCGACGAACGAATCGTAGGGAGCAAAGCCCCCTCTGTAGGAAAGTGACGCGGGTGGGTAGGATAATTCAAGGTGAGTTGCGAGAAATGACAGACATTAAACAGACAGTGGTAGAGAAGTTCAAAAGCAGACAGGCCTTGATTGGTATTGTGGGTCTAGGTTACGTCGGCCTGCCGCTGATGCTGCGTTACAACGCTATTGGCTTTAATGTCCTGGGCATCGATATCGATGACGCCAAGGTCGATAAGCTCAATGCCGGTCAGAGCTATATCGAGCATATTCCTGCCGCCAACATCGCCAAGGCGCGTCAGAGTGGCTTCGAAGCAACGACTGACTTTACCCGTGTGTCCGAGTGCGATGCGCTGATTCTCTGCGTGCCGACCCCGTTGAACAAGTATCGCGAACCAGACATGAGTTTCGTGATCAACACCACCGATGCGTTGAAACCTTACCTTCGCGCCGGTCAGGTGGTGTCGCTGGAAAGTACCACCTACCCAGGTACCACTGAAGAAGAGTTGCTGCCACGTGTGCAGGAAGGTGGTCTGGTTGTCGGCGAGAACATCTATCTGGTGTACTCGCCTGAGCGTGAAGACCCGGGCAACCCGAACTTCGAAACCCGCACCATTCCAAAAGTCATCGGCGGCCACACGCCGCAGTGCCTGGAGGTCGGCGTTGCGCTGTACGAGCAAGCTATCGACCAAGTCGTTCAGGTGAGCTCCACCAAGGCGGCTGAAATGACCAAGCTGCTGGAGAACATTCACCGCGCTGTGAACATCGGCCTGGTCAACGAAATGAAGATCGTTGCCGACCGTATGGGCATCGATATCTTTGAAGTAGTTGACGCCGCAGCTACCAAGCCGTTCGGCTTCACGCCTTACTACCCAGGTCCGGGTCTGGGCGGGCACTGCATTCCTATCGACCCTTTCTATCTGACCTGGAAGGCGCGCGAGTACGGCTTGCATACGCGCTTCATCGAGCTGTCGGGTGAAGTCAACCAGGCGATGCCGGAGTACGTGCTTGGCAAGCTGATGGATGGTCTCAACGAAGCCGGCAAGGCGCTCAAAGGCAGCCGGATCCTGGTGCTCGGCATCGCGTACAAAAAGAACGTCGATGACATGCGCGAATCGCCATCCGTGGAAATCATGGAACTGATCGAAGCCAAGGGCGGTGTCGTTGCCTACAGCGACCCTCACGTGCCTGAGTTCCCGAAAATGCGCGAGCATCACTTTGAGCTGAGTAGCGAACCGCTGACCGCTGAGAACCTGGCCAGTTTCGACGCCGTGGTACTGGCCACCGACCACGACAAATTCGATTACGCGCTGATCGAAGCCAAGGCCAAGCTGGTTGTGGACAGTCGCGGCAAATACCGGACCCCGGCCGCTCACATCATCAAAGCCTGATTGCGTCATCCGTAGTTGCGATCCGCCTGTGCCCATGTGGCCAGGCGGATTAACTCGTTTTATAAGGACCCCTCATGAAAAACTTTGCACTTATTGGCGCAGCTGGCTACATCGCCCCTCGTCACATGCGCGCTATCAAAGACACCGGCAACCGCCTGGTTTCGGCTTACGATATCAATGACTCGGTCGGCATCATCGACAGCATTTCGCCGCAGAGTGAGTTCTTCACCGAGTTCGAGTTCTTCTACGACCACGCCTGCAACCTCAAGCGCGACCCGGCAACTGCGCTGGATTATGTCGCTATCTGTTCGCCGAACTACCTGCACTACCCGCATATCGCCGCTGGCCTCCGCCTGGGCTGCGACGTCATCTGCGAGAAGCCATTGGTACCTACTCCGGAAATGCTTGATCAGTTGGCCCTGATCGAACAGGAAACCGGCAAGCGTCTCTACAACATCCTGCAACTGCGTCACCACCAGGCGATCATTGACCTGAAAGACAAGGTCGCTCGCGAGAACAACCCGCACAAGTATGAGGTCGACCTGACCTACATCACCTCGCGCGGCAACTGGTACCTGAAAAGCTGGAAAGGCGACCCACGCAAGTCGTTTGGCGTAGCTACCAACATTGGTGTGCATTTCTACGACATGCTGCACTTCATCTTCGGCAAGCTGCAGCGCAACGTTGTGCACTTCACCAATGAGCACAAGGCTGCTGGCTACCTTGAGTACGAGAAAGCCCGAGTGCGTTGGTTCCTTTCGGTCGATGCCAATGACCTGCCGGAATCGGTCAAGGGCAAAAAGCCAACCTACCGTTCCATCACGGTCAATGGTGAAGAAATGGAGTTCTCCGAAGGCTTCACTGACCTGCACACCACCAGCTACGAAGAAATCCTCGCGGGCCGTGGTTACGGCATCGAAGATGCGCGCCACTGTGTTGAAACGGTCAATACCATCCGCAGTGCAGCCATTGTCAGCGCCGCTGATAACGAGGCTCACCCATTCGTCGCTGCGCTGAAGCGCTGAGTCAGTGGTTCAAGAGGGTGGCCTTTAAGCGCCACCCCCTGCTTAACGATGTGAATCAACAGCAAGGTCGCGAGCTATGCGTGTCTAGAGATAACTCTAAACTGCTGGATGATGCGCAGAGCGCGCGTTCGCAGAACACCATCAGGCTGGATATTCAGGGCTTGCATGTTGTTGCCCTTCAACAAAGAATGGACTGCTGCCAGCAAGCAGGTCGAGCACCTTGGCAGAGATTTGCAAGACGTACGCTACCTGGGCTTCTCAGGAAGTAGGCTCGTGCAGTCACCTTATTTGCTAGGTGGGCTGATCTTTCGTGACGGCCATCACTTGAATGAGCTTGCTGCTCATTTGTATGGCTGTATCGCTGCGACACAATTGCAGCACGTGTTCGATAACCCTTAGTTCAGAATGAGTCTACAACCATGAGTCATTACCAGCACTCCAGTGCCATCGTCGACGAAGGCGCGCAAATCGGTAACGATTGCCGGATCTGGCATTTCGTGCACGTGTGTGGTGGCGCCCGAATCGGTGCCGGTGTATCGCTTGGGCAAAATGTGTTCGTTGGCAACAAGGTTGTGATTGGTGACCGCTGCAAGGTACAGAACAACGTATCGGTATACGACAATGTCGTGCTCGAAGAGGGTGTCTTCTGCGGTCCGAGCATGGTCTTTACCAACGTCTACAATCCACGCTCCCTGATCGAGCGCAAGGATCAGTACCGTGACACGCTGGTCAAGAAAGGCGCGACCTTGGGTGCCAACTGCACCATCGTCTGCGGCGTCACCATCGGCGAATACGCATTCGTGGGTGCCGGCGCGGTGATCAACAAGGATGTTCCTGCCTATGCCTTGATGGTCGGCGTACCGGCCCGGCAGATTGGCTGGATGAGCGAATTCGGCGAGCAGCTGGAACTGGATGCACAGGGTGAAGCTGTATGCTCACATACCGGTGCGCGCTATGTACTCAATGGCAATACCCTGAACAAGGTGGACGCGTAATCATGATTGAATTCATCGACCTGAAGAGTCAGCAGGCTCGAATCAAGGACAAGATCGACGCAGGTATTCAGCGCGTCCTGAGTCATGGCCAGTACATTCTGGGCCCTGAGGTTCAAGAGCTCGAAGAGCGCCTGGCCGCGTTCGTGGGTGCCAAGTACTGCATCAGTTGCGCCAATGGTACCGATGCCTTGCAGATCGTGCAGATGGCCTTCGGCATCGGCCCTGGTGATGAAGTGATCACACCTGGATTCACGTATATTGCTACCGCCGAAACCGTAGCGCTCTTGGGGGCAAAGCCGGTGTATGTCGACATTGACCCTCGTACTTACAATCTTGACCCGCAATTGCTTGAGGCGGCAATTACTCCGCGTACCAAGGCAATCATCCCGGTATCGCTGTATGGCCAGTGTGCTGATTACGATGCGATCAATAAGATTGCCGCTGAACATGGCATTCCGGTCATTGAAGACGCCGCGCAAAGCTTCGGTGCTTCGTACAAAGGTAAGCGCTCATGCAACCTGACCACCGTTGCCTGCACTAGCTTCTTCCCGAGCAAGCCGTTGGGCTGCTATGGCGATGGCGGCGCAATCTTCACCAATGACGAAACGCTGGCGACCGTTATTCGCCAGATCGCTCGGCATGGCCAGGACCGTCGCTATCACCATATCCGAGTGGGAGTGAACAGCCGGTTGGATACGATGCAGGCAGCAATTTTGTTGCCAAAGCTCGAAATCTTTGAAGAAGAAATTGCGCTACGTCAAAGCGTTGCTCGTAATTACAGCAATCTGCTGCATGAGGCTGGTGTGAATACACAGCCCTACGTTGAGACCTATAATATAAGTGTATATGCGCAGTTTACTGTGCGCTTAGATAACCGTGACGCAATGCAAGCCAAACTCAAGGAAGCTGGTATCCCGACAGCAGTGCATTATCCCATACCCTTGAACAAGCAACCGGCTGTGGCAGATCCAGACGCCTACCTTCCTGTAGGGGACGAGGTTGCCGATCAAGTGGTCAGCCTACCAATGCACCCTTACCTGACTATTGAAGAGCAAAAGAAAATAGTGGCGGCGTTAAAAGCGTGCTGAAAATTTATCGAGCCTTAAAGGGCGGTCGTAGTGAGTTCCTACGCAACGTGGTGACACTTATGACAGGCACCACGCTTGCTCAAGCGATCCCTATCGCTGCTATGCCTTTGTTGACTCGTTTGTACACGCCTGAGGATTTCGGCGTTTTGGCATTGTACATGTCAATTGCTGCAATGATCTCGGTGGTGATCAATGCGCGTTACGAAATCGCGGTCATGCTGCCGGAGCGCGACGAAGACGCCGCTAGCCTAGTAGTGCTTTCTGTCTCGATTGCCGCTGGAATTAGCCTGCTTCTACTAGCAGGCATTTACGTTTTCAACGACGCGATTCAAGGTTGGTTGAATAATAGCGCCATCGGTCTGTGGCTTTACCTGATTCCTTTCACGGTGTTTGTCACTGGGCTGTGGCAGGCACTCAACTATTGGAACAATAGAGCAAAAAAATACAAGCGCCTCGCTGTTAGCCGCATTGTTCAAGGCGGAGGGATGACGGCGGCGCAGTTCAGCTTGAGTTGGCTGGCGGGCGGAGGGCTTGTTCTCGGTTACCTAGCTGGCCAAGTAGCGGCTACAGCCGTTTTTCTTGCTAAAATTTGGCGAGAAGATCGAAGTGCGATCTCTCAAGTAACGGCTGCGTCAATTCTCCAAAATGCCAAGCGCTATAGTAAATTTCCAAAATATTCAAGCGGCGGAGCATTGCTCAACAATGCTGCAACGCAAATGCCGGTATTGATGCTGAGCAAATTTTTTGAAACGCATATTGTCGGTGTTTTCAGTTTGACCTTTCGGGCGCTGAATCTGCCGATGAGTTTGATCGCGGCTTCGTTTTCTCAAGTGTTATATCAGCGCTTTGTAACGATTCATCGAGATCGTCCTGAGATCCTTGCGCGATATGTATTTAAAGTATTTCTGATGCTATTGGCGCTGATGATACCATTAATAATAGTCGTATGGTTCTTTGGGGGGCAGATTTTTGGCGTGGTATTCGGTGAGGCGTGGCGACAGGCTGGCGAATATGCTGCCATACTAATTTTTGCGATAGCGATACGGTTTTCTGTGAGCCCGTTGAGTACTGTGTTGGCAATGGAGCATAACATCAAACTCGGTACTGCTTGGCAAGTGATTTATTTCATAACAGTCACTGGTACGTTATATATATTTCGAAACTCTGAAATTTCCAAATTTATACTCGCCTTTACCTTGCATGATGTAGTGCTTTATAGTCTTTATTTAGTATTTATTTTATATGGTGCTAGACGATCAAGTGCGGCTGGTGATGGTGGTGGGGAAGATTGCGGTAAGCGGGTGATTTAAACTTATTTAAGTGGCTGGTGTGTTTGGTGGATATGAAATCAATATGTATTAGTGCGCTTGTCGAGAGCGGAGCTCCAAGCCCAATTTACCGAAATAACGAACAAAAACTTGGGACAGGTCGCTTATGAAAATTGCTCATCTTACATCGGCTCACCCCCGTTATGATACACGTATCTTTCTCAAAGAGTGTCGAAGCCTAGCAATAGCCGGTTATTCGGTTCATCTAGTTGTAGCGGATGGCAAAGGCGAGGAGATAAAGGAACTGGTCAGTATTCATGATGTGGGGCGGCCTATCGGGCGGCTTAATCGGATGATCACCACTACACAACGTGTGTATGAGCGGGCTGTTAAAATTGACGCAGAAATCTACCATCTGCACGACCCTGAGTTGTTACCCGTAGGACTGAGGCTTAAGCGTCTTGGTAAAAAGGTGATTTTTGATGCTCACGAAGATTTGCCTAAGCAGCTCATGGGTAAGCCGTATCTAAATAAAGTATCAAGAACAGTACTTTCGAATGTGTTTAGGGTGTTTGAAAGGCTTGTATGCAAGCGTTTCGATGCGATCGTTACCGCAACTCCATTCATTACTGAAAAATTTCAGCTCATAAATTCGGTCAGTGTTACAGTGAATAACTTTCCGCTGCTAGGTGAGCTCTCCGGTGGAGAAATAGATTGGAGCGAAAAGACTAAGAGTGTCAGTTATATCGGTGGCATCGCTTCTATCAGAGGCATATCTCAAGTGGTCTCGGCAATGGCTCTTGTGAAAAGCGGCGCACGTTTGCAACTGGGTGGCCGTTTTTCTGAGAGCTCAGTAGAAGTAATCGCTAAGGCAGATCCAGGATGGGAGCGTGTCGACGAACTCGGATTTATTGATAGGGAAGGAGTGCGCGACGCACTTTCCCGTTCAGTGGCCGGTCTAGTGACCTTCTTGCCTGCCCCGAACCATGTTGATGCCCAGCCTAACAAAATGTTTGAATATATGAGTGCGGGGGTTCCTGTTATCGCCTCCAACTTTCCTCTTTGGCGTGAAATTATTGAAGGAAATTCATGCGGAGTCTGTGTCGATCCGCTTCAGCCACGTCAAATAGCCGAAGCCGTTGACTATCTTATTGAAAATCCAGATCTCGCAGAGGAAATGGGGCGCAGTGGGCAGCGCGCGGTGCACGAGAAATACAATTGGTCGATTGAGGAAAAAGCCCTGCTAGGGCTTTACGATCGGTTGGCGAAAAAAAGGAATTCAAAATGAAGATATTAACCGTTGTAGGTGCTCGACCTCAGTTTATCAAAGCCAGCGTGGTGTCTCGGGCGATAGGGCAACGGAAGGAGCTGACCGAAACTATAGTGCATACAGGTCAGCATTTTGATGCGAATATGTCGGACGTCTTTTTTGATCAGCTAGGAATCCCACGGCCAGATCATCAACTTAATATCAGTGGCGGCACTCATGGCGAAATGACCGGGCGAATGCTCATGGACATCGAGAAGGTCATCATGTCTGAGAAGCCTGATAGAGTGCTAGTGTACGGGGATACCAACTCAACCCTCGCCGGTGCCTTGGCGGCAGCGAAGTTGCATGTGCCAGTGGCTCATGTTGAGGCAGGATTGCGTAGTTTCAATATATGTATGCCTGAGGAAGTAAATAGAATACTCACGGATCAAATGAGTGATATTCTTTTTTGTCCGACTGTTACTGCTGTCGCAAATCTGCATAACGAGGGTTTCGACAGAAAACCGGTAGAGATTCTGAACGTTGGTGATGTAATGCAGGACAGTGCGTTATATTTTGCGCAACGGGCTGTTAAACCTACAGCTGTATCAGCTGATCTACCCTTTGTGCTGGCCACCTTGCATCGTGCAGAGAATACAGACGATCCTTCGCGCTTGCGTCAAATAGTTGGTGCACTGAATGATATTCACGCCACTATCGCAAAGGTGGTTTTACCGTTGCACCCACGTACTAGAGGTGTTATCGCCAAGCTGGGATTGGAATTGAACGTCAATGTAATCGATCCCGTTGGGTATTTGGAAATGCTCTGGTTGCTGCAGAGCTGTGCATTGGTTCTGACAGATAGCGGAGGCGTTCAAAAAGAAGCGTTTTTCTTTAGAAAGGCCTGCGTGACCATGCGAGACCAGACGGAATGGGTAGAGCTAGTTGATCGTGGAGTCAATCTTCTGGCCGGAGCGGACCGCAAGGTGATCCTCGAATGTGTTCGTAAGCAATCTAGCACAGTCGTTGAGGATGCTGAGTGTCTGTATGGCGGCGGGCAAGCAGCAGAGCGTATTGCAGATTATCTTTGTCGAAGCTGATGTTCCGATTGTGCGTATGGCCTCAAAAATAGGTGGGTAGTTCCGCTTCTTACTAATCTTACGGTCCGAAGAGTAAGGCGTTTCAAAAATGAAAAGTGCTTGGATTCTTAATCACTATGCGCAAGAGCCTGGCGCGGCGGGAGGTACTCGTCACTATAGTTTGGCTAAGCATCTAAGAGCGAGTGGATGGAATGCCTCAATAGTCGCCGCTAGTGTAGATCACCAGTCTGGCAGGCAACGACTTGCCAATGACGAGTTCTCTAGGCTTGAATACCATGACAGTGTTCCTTTTCTGTGGTTGAAGACTTCTCCGTATTCGGGCAACGGAGGGGGGCGTATGCGCAATATGCTCGAATTCGCCGCACGCCTTGTTTTTTCGAGAGCCCTGAAAAAACTGCCAAAACCTGATGTGATTGTGGGGTCGAGCGTTCACCTTTTTACTGGGCTGGCTGGTTTGGTCCTGGCTTGGCGTTACAAGGTCCCCTTCGTGTTTGAGGTTCGCGACCTTTGGCCGCAGACTCTTATCGATATGGGGCGCCTCAAAGAAAGATCTCTAGTCACGCGAATCTTGCGCGTGCTGGAGCTATTTATTTACAGGCGCTCGCAGCGGATCGTCGTACTTCTGCCAGCAGCGTGGCAGTACATCGTGCCACTGGGCATTCCTAAGTCGCGTATCGAATGGATACCAAATGGCGCTGATCTATCGTCTTTTCCTTACTATCCTATATCTGAAAGGTTGAATAGGAGTTGCTTCACACTCATGTATTTGGGGGCGCATGGGCAGGCGAACGGGCTTGTACATATCTTGGAAGCGATGAAAATAGCTAATGAAAAGGTAACAGATAGCAAGATCTTGTTAAGAATGGTTGGTGATGGCCCTCTGAAGAGTGATTTAATCCGACATGCTCGTGCCCTCGGACTGGATAATGTATTTTTTGAAGAGTCAGTAACAAAAACGCAGGTTCCTGAGCTTGCACGCGAGGCGGACGCCTTCCTGATTTCTGTTTTGGATCTGCCTAATCTCTATCGTTTTGGCATAAGCATGAATAAGTTATTCGATTATCTCGCTGCTGGTCGGCCGACGATCATCGCGTCGGGTGCTGTAAATAATCCAATAGCCGATGCAGGGGCTGGAATAACTGTCTCACCAGTCTATCCTGAGGAGATGGCCGACGCTATTGTGAAGCTTGCCTCCGCTGAAAATTGCGAGCTAGAGGCAATGGGCTTAGCTGGGCGGAGATATGTTGAAGCTAATCACGAGTATGCCAAGTTGGCAAATCGTTTTGCTGACGTGTTAAACGATGTTGTCAACGAAGCACGATAGTTTCGTGGAGTTTTCTTATGAAGCGCTTAATTGATATTGTGGTTTCGGCTTTCGCTTTACTCTTGCTAGCTCTACCGCTGTTGGTTCTCTCTTGGTTCGTCTATCGAAAGCTGGGCTCACCTATTTTATTTCGTCAGGTCAGGCCAGGGTTGCACAGCAAGCCTTTCGAAATGATTAAGTTTCGAACAATGACGAACGCTAAGGCGGCAGGTGGCGAAATGTTGTCTGATGCGCAGCGCTTAACTACATTTGGGCGTTTTTTGAGAGCGAGCAGTCTTGATGAGTTGCCTGAACTGTGGAATGTCCTCAAGGGTGAGATGAGTCTGGTTGGTCCTAGGCCTCTGTTAATGGAGTATTTGCCGCTTTATAATGAACATCAGAATAAACGTCATAGGGTAAGACCGGGGGTAACAGGCTGGGCTCAGGTGAATGGGCGGAATACGATCAGTTGGGAGGAAAAATTTGATCTCGATGTGTGGTATACAGAAAACGTTTCTATCCTACTAGACTTAAAAATTATTCTAATGACCATATTTAAGGTATTTAAGCGGGAAGGAATAAGCGCGAGTAACGACGCGACAATGCCGAAATTTACTGGCACGAAGCAATGAAGCGTTTAGCCATCCTAGGGGCTAGCGGGCACGGGAAGGTGGTTGCCGACCTAGCGGAGTTGAATGGTTGGGGTCTCATTGAGTTTTATGATGATGCCTGGCCAAGCGTGCAGTTCAATAATCACTGGCCAGTCGTAGGTACATTCGCGCATTTGCAAGAGCGGACTGGAGAGTACGAAGGTATTTTAGTAGCTATCGGGAATAACGCCGTTCGTCACGCTAAGCTGGTATCCCTTGGGGCACTGGGTGCAATTATACCGACGTTGGTGCATCCCGCAGCTTGTGTCAGTCGTTATGCTTCTATCGCGCCCGGCACTGTGGTTTTTGCTGGAGCTGTAGTGAACGCGGGGGCGGTGGTCGGAAGCGGCTGTATCCTAAATACTTCGTGTAGCGTCGATCATGATTGCACGTTGTCAGAGGCCGTGCATGTTAGCCCAGGTGCGCATCTGGCAGGAGGAGTGGCCGTAGGTCCTCTGAGCTGGGTGGGAATCGGCGCCTGTGTCAAGCAGGAGATACGCATCGGAGCCAAAGTTCAGGTTGGAGCGGGCGCAGTTGTAGTGTGTCCGATTGCCGATAACCAGGTTGTGATCGGGATACCCGCCAAGCCAAAGGCGGGAAATTTGTAGGCTGTACAACGTTATGTAAGCTTGACGATTATTGCCATTCTAGGGCTAACCTTTTAATCATTCTAGGAGTCAACCGTGCTCAATAGTCCATTTGCACCCTGGCCGTCCTTCAGTCTAGAAGAAGCTGACCGCGCCCGCGATGTGATCCTATCCAACAAGGTCAACTACTGGACTGGCACCGAATGCCGAGAGTTCGAGAAAGAGTTTGCCGAGTGGGCGAAATGTGCCTATGCCGTTGCTGTGGCAAATGGAACCGTCGCGCTGGACCTTGCTCTTAAGGCGCTGGGTATCGGTCAAGGAGATGAAGTTGTAGTTACATCGCGCACTTTTCTTGCGTCGGTGTCGAGCATCGTGAACGCGGGAGCTGTTCCTATTTTCGCTGATGTCGATAGGAACTCTCAAAATATCAGTGTCGACACTATTCGTACGGTGTTGTCCAGCCGCACTAAAGCAATAATCTGTGTGCATTTGGCAGGTTGGCCATGCGATATGGACCCGATTATGGCATTGGCCGCAGAGCGCGGATTGAAAGTGATCGAAGACTGCGCTCAGGCACATGGTGCGTTATATAAAGGTCGACCCGTGGGGTCGATCGGCCACATTGGGGCATGGTCATTTTGTCAGGATAAGATCATGACAACCGCAGGGGAGGGTGGCATGGTCACGACGAATGACCGAGCGCTTTGGTCCAGTATGTGGTCGTTCAAGGATCATGGGAAAAGCTGGGAAGCCGTTTATGAGCGCCAGCATGAATCGGGCTTTCGCTGGCTTCACGAAAGCTTCGGTACCAACTGGCGAATGCTAGAAGTTCAAGGAGCTATTGGTCGAATTCAGTTGCGGCGTATGCCTGAGTGGCATGCGCGTCGAGCGACCTATGCAAAGCAGCTTTGGGATTGTGCTGTCCAATTACCAGCAATACGTGTACCGGACGTTCCAAGCGAATATGTGCACGCGGCTTATAAGTGCTACGTCTTCATTGAGCCCTCGCGACTCAAACCGGGCTGGGACCGCGATCGCATCATTGCCAAAGTCATTTCGCTCGGTGTTCCATGTTTCTCTGGTTCGTGCTCTGAAGTCTATTTGGAGAAAGCTTTTGACGGAACTGGATTTCGACCGGAGCGCCGCTTGGTGGTTGCCAAAGAACTGGGTGAGACAAGCCTTATGTTCCTCGTCCATCCAACCCTTACCCAGGCAGAAGTCGACAAAACCTGCGCTGTTCTCAGTGAGGTAATGAAAGTCGCAGCTCAGGAATGAAGCCTAAGATAAAGGCTGGTTATTCGCCGAAGGTCTAAATGTTCGTCCCAGGCGGAAGCAGTTCGATAACAGTATTAAAATAGGAAGGATCTAACGTGGTTTGGGAGAGCAAGCGAATGACAGACAGGGTACGTAGTGGCATGTTGTCGCTTCCTAGGCGATACAAGCGTGCACTGCAGGTTGTCACTGACGTAGTGCTCGTCTGGATCGCGCTCTGGCTGGCGTTCTTGGTGCGTTTAGGCATCGGGAAAGTGTTCGAGCCCTTTTACACACACTTTTGGCTTTTCGTTGCCGCCCCCATTATTGCCATTCCTATTTTCATTCGGTTTGGTATGTACCGAGCCGTAATGCGCTACTTTGGCAACGACGCTTTGATCGTAATTGGTAAAGCGGTATCGCTCTCTTCACTACTGCTAGCCGTTATGGTTTATTGGCACAGCAATCATTCGGCGGTCGTGCCTCGTTCTATTGTATTCAACTATTGGTGGTTGAGTCTTGTTTCCATTGGCGGCTTACGATTGATCATGCGTCAATATTTTCTTGGGGACTGGTTTGCAGCACGCCAGCATATGCCCTTTACTAATAGGGATAATGGATTGCCGAAAGTGGCAATATACGGTGCTGGTGCAGCGGGAAACCAGCTGGTTGCTGCGCTTCGGATTGGTAAGGCCATGCGCCCAGTTGCTTTTATCGATGACGATGAGATAGTTGCTGATCGTGTGATCTCTGGTATTCAAGTATTCCGCGGTCAGGATATTCAGAAGATGATCGACATGACCGGCGCGGAAGAGATTTTGTTGGCGATACCATCTGCCTCTCGTTCGCGTCGACGAGAAATCCTAGGCTTTCTAGAAAAGTATCCCCTCCACGTTCGAAGCATTCCGGGCTTCATGGATCTAGCAAGTGGACGGGTCAAGGTAGATGACATTCAGGAGGTGGATGTCGCAGACTTGCTGGGCCGCGACTCTGTTCCTGCTCAAAGCGAGCTTCTTGCTCATTGCATCACAGGAAAGGTGGTTATGGTCACCGGTGCTGGAGGTTCAATCGGCTCCGAATTATGCCGTCAAATTCTGATGCTTGAGCCTAAAACGTTACTTTTATTTGAGCATAGTGAATTTAATCTCTATAACGTTCACGGAGAGCTAGAGCGGCGGATCAGGCGGGAGTCTTTATCAATTCACCTCGTCCCCTTCCTCGGATCGATTCGCAATCAGCAGCACCTTTTCGATACGATGTCCATGTGGCGGGTGGATACGCTATACCACGCCGCAGCTTATAAGCACGTACCGATGGTTGAGCACAATATAGCCGAAGGTGTATTAAACAATGTTATTGGTACGTTGAATACGGCTCAGGCGGCTTTACAGGCCAATGTGGCCAATTTCGTGCTAATTTCGACGGATAAAGCTGTCCGCCCTACGAATGTGATGGGTAGTACAAAGCGTTTAGCTGAGATGATTCTTCAAGCCCTCAGTAAGGAAGTCGCACCAGTGCTTTTTGGCGACTCCGCAAATGTCGCCCGAGTAACCAAAACGCGATTTACTATGGTTCGTTTCGGAAACGTACTTGGCTCATCCGGATCCGTAATTCCGCTGTTTCATAAACAAATCAAATCAGGTGGGCCGCTGACTGTTACACATCCCAAGATTACTCGCTATTTCATGACTATCCCCGAAGCAGCACAGTTGGTAATCCAGGCGGGTTCTATGGGACAGGGGGGGGACGTATTTGTTCTGGACATGGGCGAGCCAGTGAGAATCGCAACCCTTGCGGAAAAAATGATTCATTTGTCAGGCCTCAGTGTCAGGTCGGAGACTAATCCACACGGTGATATAGCGATTGAATTCACCGGTCTACGTCCGGGGGAGAAGCTCTACGAAGAATTGTTAATCGGCGATAATGTACTCCCGACTCAGCACCCGATGATCATGGCGGCTAATGAAGACTATGTGGCATGGGATGAGCTGAAGGAGCGTCTCTCGGATTTGTTGCAGAGCATCCAACAAGAAGATTTTTCGCGTGTGCGTCAAATTCTACGTGAGTTGGTTAGCGGGTATTCTCCGGAAGGCGAGATTGTTGATTGGGTATATTTGCAGCGTCGGCAAGATGTTTAATCTACTATGGCTAGGAGTCTCCTATGAAAATTATACTTGTCGCGTGAGTAGGCGATGTTTTTGAGCTTTATTATCTAAAATTATATATGTAAACTGTCGGGTGCTCTCATCGATGCTTCGGGGGGGCGCTTCTCTAGAAACTTAACCTTCCTATGCATCATTTTCGCAGACCAAGGCTAGTAATGAAGATACTCAAATGGATTTCAATTGCGTTGATTGCAATTACTACGACAGTAGTTTTCGTAGTATTTGCTGTCCCGTACATACTGGGTGTGCCCCAGAATCGTCTTCCAGATAATACTCAAGCTAAGATACTGAAAGCACTAAGGTCTTGGGATAGCCTGAAGCCAAGCTATGCAGGTCATATGGAACAGTACGATAATAATGGTGATTATCTTGGCTATGGTCGCGGACCTTGTAGGCCGAACACTCGAAATTCAGATGACGGTAAGGGCGTGATGCAACGGGTTATTGAAGGGGAGCGGTATTACCATCCGGTTTTAAGTGCCCAGTGTGGGCTTAAGGCGTATGGCCTGTACATCAAGGGTGACAAGAATCAATATAAGTCTATATTAGCATATGCGGACAACTTGGTGGCTTTGCAAGATCAGCGTGGTGCTTTCCAATACCCATTCCCTTATAAGTATTATCTTTCGGGCGAGATACTCGCTCCTGGGTGGGTTTCTGGAATGGCACAGGGTCAAGCCTTGAGCTTTCTTGCCCGAGCTTATCACGTTACTAAAGACCAAAAGTACATACAAGCGGGTAGAAAAGCTTTGACCTTTATGCAGGTCAGTACTAAAGATGGCGGCGTTATGACGACGCTCAATGATTTTTCTTCCAAGTATAAAAATGAAATATTTTTCGAAGAATATGTATCCACCCCGGCAAACTACACATTAAATGGATACATGTTCGCGCTATTGGGGGTGTATGACTGGTCTCAGCTTGATCAAGCTATAACTGCTGATCAAAGCACCGCAAGTGATCTTTTCAAGCGGGGAATGCAGAGCTTGCGTATACTTCTTCCTAGCTATGACCTTGGGAAGGTAAGTGCTTATGACCTTGGATATGTAACCTTCAAGGATAAAACACCTCACATCTCGTCGGGTTATCATGCTGTGCATATTTTCCTGCTTAACGCTATATATAGTATTACGGGGGACGAGATCTCGAAAGATTATCGAGATCGTTGGATTTTGTACATGAATCCAAAGGCGCGAGAGATAAGTGAAAAGCTGGCAGAAAAAAATATTTCTTGGCCAATTTTAAATTAATATCCCAGGCGTAGCTGCTCATGCGTGGCTTCGCCTTACTGTTGCAGATAAGTAACCGCTCCACAAACCCCACATTCAAAGTCACCAACTGATCCCCGATGCTGTGCTCCCGATTCCTTTCCGGAGCCAGCACCTCATGATGCGGTAAGCGCTCCATGAACCCCACGTATTCAAAAATAGGCGGCGCGCTTAGCAAGGCGATGCGAGCGAGCAGTTCCAAGGCAGCAAGGCCTCAAAGTCTTCTACCCTCGAGGCTTGTGGCAGGCGCTCAAGTGCATGGCGCAGCCACGCATAGGGCTCTTGGCCGTTGGCTTTAGCCGTCTCGATCAAACTGTAAAGTTGAGCGCTGGCCGTCGCGCCTTTGGGCGTGTCGCTGAACAGCCAATTCTTGCGCCCGATAACGAAGGGCCTGATCGCACGCTCGGCGGTATTGTTGTCGATCGGCAAGTAACCGGCTTCGGTGTAGCGCACCAACTTGTTCCAGTTGTTGCTCAGATAACTGATCGCCTTACCCAGCGCGTTCTGCGCGGTTACTTGAGGCTGGGTTTTCTCCAGCCAGGCGTGCAACTGCGCCAACACCGGCAGACTGTTTTGCTGCCGACCTTCGTAGCGATGTTCATCGCCGACTTCTTTTAAATCTCGCTCGATACCGTACAGCTTGTTGATCAGATTCAGCGCGATATCCGCGCGCCCAGTCTTGCCTTTGGGCTGCACTTTTTGCGCTTCGACGAACTTGCGTCGAGCGTGTGCCCAACAGCCCATACGTTCGATACCAGGTTGTACACCTAGCGCGTTGTAACCAGCGTAATCATCGGTCATCAGGTAGCGCTGATAGCTTTCGAGCAAGCGCGACGGAACCTCCTGCGCCCGGCTGGTCGAGTAGTCAAACAAGATAACGGGCTGATTCGGCGGCCCACCGGTTTGCACCCACATCCAGGATTGGCTGGTGGGCTCTCGATCAGGTTCTTTCAGCACTTGCACGCGCGTTTCATCGCAGTGGATGACGCGGCTCTCCAGTAGCCGGTCGCGCATCAAATTTAGCAAGGGCTGCAGGTGTTCACCGCACTGGATAACCCAGCGCGCCAAGGTCTGGCGTGGAATATCGACGCCGTGGCGACCGAGGACTTTTTCGAAGCGGTGAAGCGGCAAACCGTCGACGTATTTGGTCGTCAGCAACATCGCCAACACACTGGGGCTGGCCATGCTCTTTTCGATCAGTTGCGCAGGCTTGTCTGCGGTAACCGGTGCGGTTTCGCAATCGCGGCAACCGTAGACCTTGCGCACATGTTTGATCACGCGGATTTGCATCGGCACGATCTCCAGCTGCTCGCTGATTTCCTCGCCAATGGCGTGCTTGCGGCAACCGCAGGCGCAGGTCAGCTCGTGCTCGGGCAGTTCGTGAATGACTTCGATACGCGGAAGATCTGCGGGCAGAGGCTTACGTTTGCCCCGTCGCCTGGTCGGCGCTACGACCTCTTCTTCAACCGCTTCGTCGACCAACTCGGCGACGCTTTCAGCTTCGTTGAACAAGGCCATTTGCGGGGTCGCAGGATCGGCAGTCTGCTCTGACTTGCGCCCGAAAAGACGCTGACGCAACAGCGCGTTTTCTTCTTCGAGATGAACGATCTTGCCCTTATCCGACTCGCGCTCACTCAGCATTTTCTCAAGCAGTTGCTTGAGCAAAACAGGGTCGTCAGGAAGGTCTTTGGGCATGGAAATCATGCTCTGGATTATACCGAATCAGGCGACAAATCGAGGCGTCAAAACTTGATGCGGACGGTTGCGCCACAAATCAAAACCGTCAAGTAACCAGTTGAGCTCTTGAACCGTCAGCACGATGGCTTCATCCGAACAATCCGGTGACGTTTTGAAACGCTCGGACTCCAGCCGTTTGAGCCAAAGGCAAAAGCCGTTGCGTTCCCAATACAAAATCTTCACCCGATTGCGGGGTTTGTTGAGAAAGACGAAAAGCACCGGATCGAACACCGCGACCTTGATGTCCAGTTCGACCAGAGCGGCGAGGCCGTCGATGGATTTTCGGAAGTCGACGGGCTTGGGGTAGAGATAGATTTTTTCGACTTTTGCGTCGGGACGCATCATGAGGTGCTGGCTCCGGAAAGGAATCGGGAGCACAGCATCGGGGATCAGTTGGTGACTTTGAATGTGGGGTTTGTGGAGCGGTTACAGAAGACGCAAGCGCAGGTCACGCCGCAAAGCGTGCTAGGCAAGGCGGTGCAGTACTTGGCGAACAACTGGAGTCGTCTTGAGCGCTATGTCGAAGCCGGTTTTTTACCCATCGACAACAATGCCGCCGAAAGAGCGATAAAGCCGTTTGTCATCGGGCGCAAAGCCTGGCTGTTCAGCGACACGCCCAAAGGCGCCACGGCCAGTGCCCAGATCTATAGCTTGATCGAAACCGCGAAAGCCAACGGCCAGGAGCCCTATACGTGGCTTCGCCACGTACTGGAGCGACTGCCACAAGCGAAGTCGGTAGAAGACTACGAAGCGCTGTTGCCGTGGAGTTGCTCATCGGAAATGCCACGATAAGTGGGAAGTACATCTGGCGGTAGGTGTACTTCGTGGATCGCATACGAAATGATGACGGCGATGATGGCCAAGCATCATGAGAGTCTACCCTTAAATAAATAGCACGGTGTTGCATTCAGCCTCTGAAGCTGCCTAGTTAAATACTGGTGTTAACCATCAAAGAATATCCTCTGCGAGGAGGATGATCTAGTCAGCTCTGCGCGTGCAGCACGATCTGTTAAGTATGATTTGTTAACGCTTGCATATATCCCAAGTGCTACCGCTATCAACTGATAGGTAAAATATTTGCCAAATATTAAAAGTATTATTGTTGACGATAGCATGCTGAAGCATAATGCGGCTTGTCTTGATCTGTCCCCAGCTATAAATACTCTTGCCGAAATATGTACCAGAGGGATAAGCAGCATCGCGCAGTAAAATGCAAATCCTAAAAGTCCAAGTTCTTGCCAGCCCGATAGGATGTTGTGAATATAGTGACCTTTTTCGTAGTTGCCATAGTCACCAAATATAGGGTTTTCGATTATTTTTGAGATGCCGTCTTGAGCTAATTCGTTTCGGACTCTGGAAGAGTTGTCCTCTGAAAGGTTGACGAGGTTTGCAATCCTATTTGAGGAACTGTCGGGGTCTAAATATAGGAGTCCCGCAATAGCGATTACACCAAACAATATGCTGAGAAGCGGTGAGATAAGCCTGTATCTTGAACGGCACATTTCGAAGGCTACATAAAATATCCCCAACATTACGAACTCGCTTCTTGAGCTGTTTATGTACAAGCATACGAGGCAGATCGAGAACGCTAGTGCTCTATACTTAAGTCGCTTGACTTGAGATATGAGTACCACCGCCGGACAGAGGTAGGCTACAGCGAATGTTTGATAGCTAGCTACAATGTCCGGGGTGCTTGATATTAGTTTAATATAAAATCTTCCGCCCGAAGAAAGGCTAATTATTATAGCGCTCATGGCGAGAATGCATATAATTAGAGTTTTTTTCATGTAAGTTCGGGTGAAGTCTATGTTTCTGAAGATAAGGTAGCATGCTAGCAAGTTTACTATTTGATAAGTGTGTTGGGTTGCCGTATCTTTATATTCTTCCTTGGTGATGTGGTAAGAAACTACCGTGGAAAATATTAAGATAAATGTCAAAAATACGGCGTCGCTTGTTTTTATTTTGTGTGTGGATAATATTGAGAGAAATATCATGCATAGGAATGGAAGGCCTAGTGCTGCGCTAGCAATAGTCACATACCCACCTAATACTGGTGGTATAATTCCGAGCCCTAGTGCGGTATGGTAGAAGAAAGTTCCCGCAAAAAGCCCAAGCATCGATAACATTGATAGTTTAGACAGAGTGGCTTTAGATGTCCCTAGATTTGATTTTTCCATTTCAGTTCTGTTGTGTGGATTCTTGAGAGTATAAGTGAAGCGCTGACAGCTTATCAGCTCTCACTAGGGGCGCGCCATGCGCGAAAGCGAATGTCTTGAAGCTGAGCAGGTGAGACAACGTCTTGGTCACGAAATCTTCACTCGGAGGTCGGGTTTCCAGCTTCCACACCTCAACCAGGAGGGGGCTCCAAAAATGCGTATTCTGAAGAAACGCTTGGAAAATTTTGATACCTTCCGTCCCATAGTATCGGTGTCAGAGGCTTCTAAGATAAGCGTTCGCCTAGATGGCATGCAGAAAATGGGGGGGCGACAATCCCTATGGCCAGCGGCCAGCAAAACTGGCTGGATTATTGTTGACATGATGGCATCATACCCCCATATATCGGAATTATTGGCCCATATTCCCCTGTTCTGAAAATCTCTCGAGGTCTCAATGTAAGAGAGAATTATGTGCTTTTTCAACATTTAGATTGTAGTTTTTAGACAGATATAGGCCATGTTTGGCTATAAGCTCTGCAAACCCATTCGTAAAAAAAGCTGGCCATTCGATAAGTGGGTTTCGTGCTCTAGTTGTATTGGGGCCTACATAAAGGTTAAGAACGTTTTCCGGTAGTGGATAAGAGTTGGCATACCGTTCATAGATGCTATCTGTTTTGGCGGCAAACGGATACCAACTTATTCCAAGAGTTCCACTGAGGCCGTATGGGCCATATCCGAGATCGCTATTGCTACCCACGGTAGAATATCTATACCTATATAGACCGTTCTTGCCATCCATGTAGTTCTTGAGAAGTACTGATGTTCCACGAATCGTTATCACGTGCTCAACAAGTTGATTTGAAAACCCTTGGTAAGCTCGTATCAAATATTCTCTATCATTCGCTTGCTGTTCAGTGCCCATAATCATGCTCCGAAAAAACAATGGCCAGCGATGCGAATGCGAGGAGTCCTCTGCTATATCTTTAACACGCCATTCTCCTAGGTCGGTACGAAGTTCCGAATGGCCAGCAAATCTAAAGTCCGGATGGTCCGTCCACATTCCCTGTTGGAATAACCACCCTCCGGTTTCACTGAATTTTCCACGTGACCGGACCACAGAGATGCCCGACGCAATCAATTCGCGAACGCTTGACTTAATTTCACTAGAAAGCTCTTTCAGTGCTTCAGGGTTTTTCTTGTTGATAAATGAAATGTCACCTGCAATAGAAAATAAGAAAAGCTCATAATCTGTGATCGCGGGGTAGTAACTCAAAGGCCACACTTCAGAATTGCTTTGAGCGAGTCTTAGTCTGGATTTTGAACCGATTAATGGAAGGTGACCCCATTGCAGGGCAGGTTCGAACATCCATCTGCTATGCAGCCAAGCTGAAACTCTTTGTGCGAGATAGATATTGTTTCTAGTCAATGGATAATCAAACTCGCTCCGAAGCGCGAGGTAACGTGACACAAAGTAAATCCATTGAGCTTGATTAAGTCGTCCGCCTGGAAGCTCTTGAGATGCGAAACGGGACATTAATGTTTCAAATTGTTTTATGCCTTTCTTGTCGCCTGCCACAAATGCAAAGTGCATAGGGATCATTAGAGTATTTGATGCGTCATAGGCATCGCGGGCATTCCAAAGAGGCTCGACAGTAAGAGTCGATATGTTTTTTTTCCATGCATCGCTCGCGCTGCCGATTCTAGATATTTCAATCTTAGTTTCTGCAGTTGTAGAGAATGCATGAGGCACTGAGATGTTTGTAAGTAATAAAAGTAGTGAAATGTAAATTAATTTCAATATATGGCTCTTCTTTATATGTTATTTTTACATGGGGAGTTGGTGTGCAGTTGTAGCTGCATGAACGTATTCTTAGATCATCGTACCTCTCAAGCATACGTCTAATCGTGATTCGATTCTATCCCAATCGCGCCATGGGAGAAATCGCCTGAACTGCAACATTGGCCGGCTGTTTTGAATCTAACATTCCCAGCCTTCGTCCGAATTAGTAATGATTCCTCCACGCCTCTGGGTTTGACTGTATGCGATCCACGAAGTACACCTACCGCCAGATGTACTTCCCGTTTACCGTGGCATTTCCGGTGAGCAGTTCCACGGCAGCAACGCTTCGTAGTCGGCGACCGACTGCGCATGCGGCAGTCGCTCCAGTACCTGGCGCAGCCACGTATAGGGCTCTTGGCCGTTGACCTTGGCGGTCTCGACCAAGCTGTATATCTGGGCACTGGCAGTCGCCCCTTTGGACGTATCGCTGAACAGCCAGGCCTTGCGCCCGATCACAAACGGCTTGATCGCCCTTTCGGCGGCGTTGTTGTCGATCGGTAAAAAACCAGCCTCCACGTAACACTCCAGCCGGCTCCAGTTACTGGCCAGATAATTAACAGCCTTGCCCAGAACGCTTTGTGGCGTCACCTGTGACTGTGTTTTATCCAGCCAGCTTTTCAACTGGGTCAGGACCGGTAGACTCTTTTCCTGACGAACGATAAATCGCTGCTCATCGCTGACGTCCTTGAGTTCACGCTCGATGCCGTACAGCTTGTTGATCACCGTCAGCGCGATATCGGCCCGACCCGTCTTGCCCTTAGGCTGCACTTTTTGCGCTTCGACAAACCTGCGTCGCGCATGCGCCATGCACGCCAGACGCTCCACGCCCGGTTGTAACGCCAGAGCGTTATATCCGGAATAATCGTCGGTCATGACATAGCCACGATAACTTTCCAGCAGACGCAGCGGCACATCCTGCGCACGGTTGGAGGTGTAGTCGAAGAGCACGACCTTGCGATCCGGCGGCCCGCTAGCCTGCACCCACATCCAGGATTGGCTGGTCGGGTCTCGATCCGGTTCTTTCAGTACCTGCACGCGGGTTTGATCGCAGTGGATGACCGGGCTTTCCAGCAACCGATCACGCATCAGGTTCAGCAACGGTTGCAAGTGTTCACCGCACTGGATAATCCAGCGTGCCAGGGTTTGACGCGGGATATCGATACCGTGTCGACTCAGTACCGTCTCGAAGCGATGCAGCGGCAAGCCATCGACATACTTGGTGGTCAGCAACATCGCCAGAACGCTCAGACTGGCCATGCTCTTTTCGATCAACTGAGCTGGTTTGTCAGCGGTGACCGACGCCGTTTCACAACCACGGCAACCGTAAACTTTGCGCACGTGTTTGATCACGCGAATCTGCATCGGCACGATGTCCAACTGCTCGCTGGTTTCTTCGCCAATGACATGCTTGCGGCAACCGCAGGCACAGGTCAGTTCGTGTTCGGGCAGTTCGTGGATGACTTCGATACGCGGCAGATCAGCCGACAGTGGCTTGCGTTTGCCGCGACGTGGCGTAGAAGCAACCACCTCTTCGTCAGCGTCGCCGACTGGGAGCATTGGCTCGCTTTCGGGCTCATTGAACAACGCCAGTTGCGGCGTGTTGGACTCGACGGTCTGCTCGGATTTGCGTCCGAACAAACGGTCGCGCAGCAGCTTGATCTGTTCTTTCAAATCGACGATATGAGTCTGGTAGGCCTCAGCTGTTACTTGCTGACGATTGAGTGCCTCAAGCAACATTTGCTTGAGCAAAACAGGATCATCGGGAAGGTCTTCGGGCATCAAATTCATGCCGGGGATTATACCCGTCAGGCAACGATTCTTGGAGTCAAAACCTTGTGAGGGCGATTGCGCCAGAGATCAAATCCATCCAGCAACCAGTTCAGTTCCTACACGGTCAGGACGATAGCCTCGTCCACCTCATCGGGCGAAGTTTTGAAACGCTCGGATTCGAGGCGCTTGAGCCATAAGCAGAAGCCGTTGCGTTCCCAGTACAACACTTTGACGCGGTTGCGGTAGCGATTCAGGAAAATGAAAAGCACGGGGTCGAATACCGCGACTTTGATGTCCAGCTCGACCAGGGCGGCCAGGCCGTCGATTGATTTTCGGAAGTTCACCGGCTTGGGGTAGAGGTACACCTTTTCGACTTTGGCGTCGGGTCGCATCATGGCGGGCGGGCTCCAGGGGAATTCGGGAGCACAGCATCGGGGATCAGAAGACGGCTTTGAATGTGGGTCATGGACCGCATACATACCAGGGGCTCATAACAACCCCTGTATCTTTTCCAACTGGCTGCGGGTCATTTGTCCGGTTCGGGTTTGCAGGTTTACATAGCTTTGCAGCATGGCCAGTTTGGTATCGAGCAGATCCCGTTTGGCGGAGTATAGACGCTGCTGGGCGTCGAGAATTTCCACCGTGGAGCGTACGCCCGCCTGGTAGCCTTTTTCAGCTGACGTCAGGGCAACCTGGCTTGAGCGCACCGCGGTTACCAGCGCCTTGCTCTTCTCGAAACCGGCCACCACACCGAGGTAATTGCCCTCGATATCTTCGGCCATTTGCTGGCGTTGGGCGTCGTAACTCGAACGGGCGCTTTCCAGGGCTGCGCGCGCCTTTTCGGAGGAGGCACTGACTCCCCCGCCTTGATACAACGGAATGTCGATCACCACGCCCAGGTAGTAAGTGGACTGGCGTTGGGAAAGGTCATTGACGTCGCTCTGGCCGACACGCGACAAGCGGCCGCTCAGCGCCACGGTCGGATAGTGTCCGGATTGCTGCAGTTTCCAGTTGGCTTCGGCAACGTCGATCGAGGCGCGGCTGACGCCCAGCTTTGAACCGGCCTGCTCGGCCTTCAGCATCCAGTAGTCGAGATCTTCCTCGGGGGCCAATAAGACTGTTGCCGGCAGTTTTTCCTGCATCTCGGGGATGTTTCCCACGGTGATGCCAGAGCGGCCCGAGAGTTTACGTAGCGCGGCCCGGCGCCGAGCCTGCAATTCGATTTCCTGGGCGCGAGTCAAGTCCAGTCGGGCCTGAGCCTCTTCAAGGTCCGTGATTGTGCCTTCACCGGCTTCAAACAAACGACTGGACTGCTTGGCCAAGGCTTCGATGGATGCTTTTTGCTGGGTCGTTAGCTTCAGCTCGTTTTCCACTTGCGCGATGTCGAAATAGGCTTCCACCACACGATCGAATAACCCTTGTCCGGCGCCTTCGTGCTGCTCTTCGCCCAATTTCGCTCGAGCCTTGGCCTGTTCGTACGAGGCCCAGCGACCTTTGTTGTAGAGCGGCTGGCTGACCGAGAGGGCAACGCTGTCAGACGCGAACTGGTCGTCCTGGCCATTGGCCGGGGACTGCTTTTCGAACTGTCCGCCGTGGCCATATCGGGAGTTGATGGCAACCTGTGGCAGCAAGCCGCTGCGACCGATGGCTATCTCCTGGCGTGACGCCTCATAGTCATGGTCGGCAACCTGATATGTCGCGTCATTCAGCCTGGAGGCGTCGTAAAGGGCGACCAGCGAAAATTGATCATCGCCAGCCAGGAGCTGGCACGACCAGCACAAAGAGAGCAGGGCTATATGTGCGCGCACTGTCATTCTTCCTTGAAAGCACCGGCCATGCGCTCGGTAATCGGTTGCATCAGGTAGTTGGCAAGTGTGCGCTCGCCGGTTTTGACCAGTACTTCGGCCTGCATACCCGGTTTGATCTCCAGGCCCAGGTCGCGGAGAAGAAGGGTGTCTTCCGGGCTGACGGACACTTCCACCGAGAAGTACGGTGAGTTGCTATGTTCGTCGATCAACTGGTCAGCCGACACAGTGGCGACCTTACCGACAATGACGGGAGTATGAACCCGCTGCAACGATCCAAAGCGCAGATCAACCGGTAGCCCTGGCCTGAGTCGGTCGGCCATCATCGGCGGGAATTGCACTTTGACCATCCAGCTCGCACCTAGCGGGACGATGTCCATCAGGCGTTGCCCGGCGGCTGCGATGCCGCCGACCGTGTGCACGCTCAGGCCCATCACCTGTCCCGCGACCGGCGCGACAATGGAGGCGCTTTGCACCTCGAACTCAAACGATTTGATCTGATCCGTCAGGCTCGAGGTTTGTGCGGAAACCTGAGTCAGTTGCGACTCGGCTTCACTGCGGAAAACCTGCTCTTGTCGCAAGGCCTTGAGTTTGCTTTCGTTGATCGACTGGCGCGTGCGACCGATGTCGGAAATTGTAGAGGCCAGCTGGGCGCCGAGTTGCGCGGCATTGCTCTCGGCTTCGAACAGCCGGTTGCGTGGCAGATAGCCTTCCCGGGCCAGTTCGCGCAGGCCTTTAAGCGCTTGCTGCTGGAATTGAAATTGTGCCGCGTGGCTGCGCTTGATCTCTTGGTAACCGGCCAGTTGCTCGTTGAGCGAGGTGACTTCGTGTTGACTGATTTTCATCCGGCTGGCCAGTTCGGCACGGCGAGTGGCGAATAAGTAGCCTTGCAGCTCCATCGCTGCGCGAGCCCGCGGGTCGCTTGCCTTGGCCTGCATCTCTGGCGACCACTGGATACTATCGCGGCCCAGGCGCTCGGCCATTAGCCGCTCTTCAATGGCGCGTGCGCTCAGCCATTGCCCTAATGCGACATCCAGCTGCGATTGCGTCTGGACGATATTGAGTTGCACCACCACCTGACCTTGCTGCACTTGGTCGCCTTCGCGCACCAGGATGCGGTCGATCATGCCGCCCGTGCGCGACTGGACGGTCTTGCGCTCGCCAGAAACTACCACGGTGCCGCTGCCCACCACCCCACGATCCAGCGGGGCCAGGCCTGCCCACAGGAAAAAGCCACCCAGGCTCAAGATCAACAGCCATACGCCGAAGCGGGCAATGCCCACGGCATCCGCATCGGGTGCTGGTGTAGGGGGCAACATGTCGTTCTGAATGGCTTGCATTGACGCCTCAGGCTTGTTGATTACTGGGTTCGGCGGACTTCTGCACGGGGGGTGGCAGCAGAGCCTTGAGCACCTGATCCCGAGGGCCGAACAGATGCTGTAGGCCATCCCTGAGGAACAACAGTTTGTCGACGACACCGAGAATGTTCGGCCGGTGGGTCACCAGCACCACGGTGCTGCCGGCTGCCTTCAACACATGTACGGCCTGCACCAGAGCCGCTTCGCCGGCTTCGTCCAGATTGGAGTTGGGTTCATCCAGCACCACCAGCGGCGGGGCACCGTAGAGTGCGCGTGCCAGGCCGATACGCTGTTTCTGACCACCCGACAGGCCCAGCCCGCCAACGCCCAGCAGCGTGTCGTAACCTTTGGGGAAATGCAGAATCATTTGGTGAATGCCGGCCATCCGCGCCGCTTCGATGACTTTTACCGCGTCAACTTCACCAAAGCGTGCAATGTTTTCGGCGATGGTGCCGTCGAACAGCTCGATGTCCTGTGGCAGGTAGCCCAGATAAGGGCCCAGTGCTTCGCGTGACCATTGATTGACGTCGGCGTTGTCCAGACGCACAGAACCTTGGTTCGCGGGCCAGATGCCAACAATGGCCCGGGCCAACGAAGACTTGCCCGAAGCGCTGGGGCCGATAATCGCCAGGACCTCGCCTTTGGCCAAGCTTATCGTTACACCGTTTACGGCAGCTCGCTGCATGCCCGGAGGGGTAATCACCAGTTTGTCGATGCTCAGTGCACCGGTTGGCGCTGGCAGCGGCATGCGCGCCGACGCATCGGGGAACTCGCTAAACAGGCGATTCAAGCGCTCGTAGCTGCTCTTGGTATTGCCCATTTGTTTCCAAGAGCCTATCAGCGCTTCGGCGGGTGCCAGAGCCCGACCCAACAGCACCGACACAGCGATCATTACCCCGGCGGAAATTTGGTTTTCCATCACCAGCACCGCGCCCAAACCCAGCGCCAGGGATTGCCAGGTCATGCGTATGAAACGGGATATGGCCGCAATTCGCGAGCTGCGGTCACTGGCCTCACCCTGTTCAGTGATGACACGCTGCTGCACATTGAACCAGCGGCGGCGCAGGGGAGTAAGCATGCCCATTGCCTGAATGACTTCAGCATTCTGCAGCGTGCTGTTCACATAGCTGGAGGAGGAGACGGACAATCGATTGGCTTCACTCATGCTCTTGCGGGTGGCCAGTTCGTTGCAGACACCCAGCGCGCCAAGGATGACCGCCCCTATTACCGTAAATACCCCCAGCCAAGGGTGAAAGAGAAAGGTGGCGATGACGTATATTGGTAGCCACGGCGCATCGAAAAGCGCAATCAGCGCCGGGCCGGTGACGAACTGGCGAATATTGTTGAGGTCACTGAGTACTTGCGCCGGGTTGGAAGTGTGTTCCTTCAGGCTTCGCTCAAACGCGGCGTTGAACACACGCTCTCCAAGCTGCGCGTCAAGACCTGCGCTCATCTTGATCATGACCTGGCCACGGACCCACTCCAGAGCACTGCTGAGGGCAAAGAGGCCGAGCAGTATTAAACTCAGCATCAGTAGCGTGGTTTCGTTACGGCTGGTCAGGACTCGATCGAAAACCTGCATCATGTAGATGGAGGGGACCAACATTAAAAGGTTGATCACCCCACTGAACAATGCGAGCACACCAAAAAGACTGCGATAGCGCAGCAACGCTGCATCGATATCTCGCTTGGGGTCAAGAAAAAGGCGCATAAAATCCACAAGATAGAGACACGTTAGAGAAGATGCCAGTTGCGCTATTGTCAGGCTGGTAAATGCTTGCAGAGCATTTAAGGCGGCTGATGCTAGCACTTTGCTGCTAACTAATGAACTGTGCGCAGCCCCGTTCACACAACTACTTCATCGGCCGCAAGTACTTGATCATGAGCGGGTTATTACGGGGGAGGGAAGTGAGTATCGACGTGAGCAGAAAGATTCAAGCTCGATAAAAAACTTCGTTCGATCCTGCAACCGAAAGAAAAACAAAAGGCTACCAAAGGTAGCCTTTTGTTATGCGCTCACCCTCTATCAGGCAATCAGATCGGTAACTTTCAGTGTGCTCACCCCCAGCAACTGAATTTCGTACTCAGCGGCGGTATCGGCGTCAGTGCTGCCGTAGAGAACGCCACCGGCGAACCGTAGCTGCCCTGTGGCATTGCTGCTGAACGCGCTGGAGCCGATGAAGCTGAACGCATCGTTGGCTGCCGTTGCCAGGTTGGCGTCCAGCGTCGACAGGTCGATCTTGTCGCCTTCGCTGGTCTTGAAGTCGCCAATGACATCGCGAAGGGCAGCGCCCAGGCCCATTTCAGTCAAGGCATTGAAGTCGAATTTGTCAGCCCCGGCGCCACCATAAAGCTTGTCCAGACCCGTACCACCGATCAGCAGGTCATTACCGGCTCCACCGCTGAGCGTGTCGTTGCCGGCACCGCCGGTGAGGGTGTTTGCAAGCGCATTGCCGGTCAGCTTGTCGTGATAGTTACTGCCTGTGAGGTTTTCGAAGTTCAGCAGAGTGTCTGAGCCAGAACCACCGGTAGCTTGCGCGGTGGTCAGCCCCAGATTGGCGGTCACTGCCGCAGTGGCAAAGGCATAGGACAGGGTATCGATACCGGCGCCACCATTGATGACGTTATTGCCGGCGCCTGCATAGATGACGTTATTGAGGCTGTTACCGGTGCCGTTGGCCGCTCCGGTCGCCAGCAGGCGCAGGTTCTCTACGTTGCTGCCAAGGGTGTAGGCCCCGAGGTAGCTGTAAACGGTATCGCTGCCACCGGTGCTGGTAACAGCATTGGTTTCACTGACGACATCGCCTGCGTTGTCGACATAATAGCTGTCGGATCCGTCGCCACCGTTCAGGCGGTCGGCACCGGCAGCGCCGTTGAGGATGTCGTTACCCAGGCCACCGTTGAGGGTGTTTGCAAGCGCATTGCCGGTCAGCTTGTCGTGATAGTTACTGCCTGTGAGGTTTTCGAAGTTCAGCAGGGTGTCTGAGCCAGAACCAGCGGTGGCTTGCGCGGTGGTCAGCCCCAGATTGGCGGTCACTGCCGCAGTGGCAAAGGCATAGGACACGGTATCGATACCGGCGCCACCATTGATGACGTTATTGCCGGCGCCTGCATAGATGACGTTATTGAGGTTGTTACCGGTGCCGTTGGCCGCTCCGGTTGCCAGCAGGCGCAGGTTCTCTACGTTGCTGCCAAGGGTGTAGGCCCCGAGGTAGCTGTAAACGGTATCGCTGCCACCGGTGCTGGTAACAGCATTGGTTTCACTGACGACATCGCCTGCGTTGTCGAC
>NZ_PVZN01000021.1:9995-25279 GCF_003024385.1 Pseudomonas sp. BBP2017 | reverse complement strand
GCCAGCAGGCGCAGGTTCTCTACGTTGCTGCCAAGGGTGTAGGCCCCGAGGTAGCTGTAAACGGTATCGCTGCCACCGGTGCTGGTAACAGCATTGGTTTCACTGACGACATCGCCTGCGTTGTCGACGTAATAGCTGTCGGAACCATCGCCGCCGTTCAGGCGGTCGGCACCGACGGCACCATTGAGCGAGTCATTGCCGACACCGCCGTTTAAATGATCGTTGGCGCGGCCACCTGTAAGCGTATCGTTGCCCGCGCCGCCGTCGATGATCACGCTGCCAGCGCCGGTCCAGGTCAAGGTGTTGGCCAAGGTATCGCCTGTCAGGCTGGAAACCTTGTTGCCGTTGGCGTCAAAGCGTTGGGTATAAACGTCAACTTGCCCATTCACCCCATAGGACTCCCAGGCAATCACGTAGCCGCCATCGGCCAATGTAGTCACTTGGGCGAACGATTGATTGCCGGTGGTGCTGGTGTTGATGCGGGTTTCGGTACCCACCTTGACGCCGCTGGCATTGAAGCGCTGGGCGAATATGCCATTGACATCACCGATGCCTTGGCCTGCCCAGGTCACCAGATAACCGCCATCCGTCATAGCGGTAACGTTAGGCTCTTCCTGATTGCCTACGGTGGTGGTATTCACTCGGGTTTCTGCACCCATTTTTACGCCAGCGGCATTGAAAAGCTGTGCGTAGATGTCGGCAGGGGCATCGGTTTCGTCGTCGCCATCGCCATCGTCGGGAGCCGACTGCCAGGTGACGACATAGTTACCGCTGCTCAGAACCTTGACAGTGGGGTCTGTCTGCTCGTCGGCAATCCGGGTATTGATGCGAATTTCTCCGCCGGATTTGCTGCCGTCGGCCTTGAACCGCTGACCGAAAATGCCGGTCGTATCGTCTTTTCCGTTCCCCTCCCAAACCACCATAATGCCGCCATCGGTAAGGCCGGTGACGGTAGGGCCATCCTGGTCGTACTGAGTGGTGGTAGAGACGCGTGTTTCTACCCCTACCTTAGCTCCGCTGGCGTTATAGCGCTGTAGGTAGCCGCCCCAGCCACTGCCGTCCTGACCGTACGAAGCCCAGGACACCACAAAGCCGCCATCTTGAAGCGCGGTGATCTCCGCACTGTCCTGGCTGCCATTTCTGGTTGTGTTGACGATTAACTCACTTCCAACCTTGGCGCCATTGGCGTTGTAGACCTGGGCGGCGATGTCCGACATATCGTCGAAGGTATTCGATTGCCAGGCGACCACGTAGCCACCGTTGGCCAATGCAGTAATGCTGGGATCTTCCTGTTCCTTGTTCGTAACTGTGTTGACAAGGGCTGGCCCGCCTACCTTCACGCCACTGGCGTTATAGCGCTGGGTGTAGAGGTAATCGGTGGTGTTTGCTCCCTGATCGCTCCACGCCACGATGTAGCCGCCATCTTTCAGCGCCGTAAGGGAGGGCTCAGAATGATAGCTAGTCGTAGGGTTGACGCGGGTTTCGCCCAGGATTGGCATAGCAAATTCCTTTTAAGCAAAGAGAGAACAGAAGTGATCGGCAGTTTACAGGGTAAAATGATGGCGTCAAATTGCCATCATTTAGGTGGTCAAATCGGTGGCTTCAGGCTGCTTACTCCTACTGGCTGCAATTCGAATTCAGTGGTCGAGTCGGCGTCGGTGCTGCCATGCAGCATGTCGCTGAGGAGAACATTAAACGGACTCGTTCCCCATGTTCGTCCGATTTAGTAATGATTCCTCCACGCCTCGTGGTTTGACTCTCCCACCAGGCGTTCTACGTTTCAAAGGCAGCCAAGGAAAAGCTGCCTTTGAAACCTACCCAGGAGTCTCAGCCCATGCGCAACACCGTCCTGTCCTACCTTCTGCTCCCCCTGTTCGCCAGCGCATCCTTTTCGTTGAGTGCGGCGCCAGCCACTGAATCGGTAACCAATCCGGTACCTGTCGTCGCCACACAACAACCCGCCGCACGCCTGGACCTGAACACCGCCGACGCGCTAACCCTCCAGACCACCCTGACCGGCATCGGTAAAACCAAAGCCGAGGCAATCGTCGCCTACCGTGAAGAACACGGCGCCTTCGCTACGGTGGATGAACTGCTGGAGATCAAGGGCATCGGCAAGGCCCTGCTCGATCGCAACCGCGACAAGCTCACCATTAACTAGCGCTTCGCGGAAGGCCGGTCTTTGGCCGGCCTTCTTGCTTGGGGATGCCTTTGGTCGGTCGGATTTGAATAAATATTACAGTGATAATATTTTGTTTTGCACAGATTCATCCCTCCCCAGTCAGTCCCAGGAGATCACCGCTATGTCAGCTCCCTCGGTAACCCCTACCGCGCTCGTCACGGGTGCGTCTTCCGGAATCGGTGCGGTCTACGCGGAGCGCCTCGCTGGTCGTGGTCACGATCTGTTGTTGGTCGCGCGTGACCAGCAGCGGCTTGAAGCCTTGGCTAGCGATCTGCAGGCCCGGCACGGCGTTAATGTCGAAGTACTGCCGGCGGATCTCGCGCGAGCGGCAGATCTGGCCCGCGTCGAGCAGCGTTTGCGTGATGATCAGAGCATTGGTGTGTTGGTCAATAACGCCGGTATCGCTATGCACGGCACGTTGGCGGAGGCTACGGCTGCGCAGATCGACTCGCTGGTGGCGCTCAATATTGTCGCGCTAACCCGTCTGGCGTCGGCTGCTGCCGCCCAGTTTGGTAAAAACGGTCGCGGTACCATCATTAATCTGGCTTCGGTGGTGGCGCTGGCGCCAGAGATGTTCAACGCCGTGTACAGCGCCAGTAAGGCTTATGTCTTGAGCCTGACCCAGACGCTGCAAGGCGAGCTGAAAGATAAAGGCGTACAAGTGCAGGCCGTGCTGCCTGGCGTTACGCGTACCGAAATCTGGGAGCGCTCCGGCCTGGATGTCGCCCATATCGATCCGCACATGGTGATGGAAGTAGGGGAGATGGTCGACGCGGCGCTGAATGGTCTGGATAGCCACGAGAGGGTGACCATTCCGTCGTTACCTGATGCCGCGGATTGGCAGGCGTTTATCAAGGCGCGCGATGCGCTGGGGCCAAATCTGTCGCGCAGTTCTGCCGCAGCACGTTACAAGTGATGCAGTAAGCAAAGCGGAGCGCAATGGGCTCAGCGATCCTGCGCATCCTTCTCATCCATCTGCGCATTGCGCTCATGTATACGCTTGAGCTGTTCCTCGGTCAGGGGCAGCTTTTTCGCGGTGTCACGCAACAGCATCAGGCCGCCGACGATGGAGCCGATCGCGAGCACCAGAATCAACCAGGCATACCAGGGCATGTAGTTCTCCTTCAGAACGGCGAATGATGCCGCTCCTGTAAGTTGGAGCTGATGCTCCATTCATAGGTTCAATTATAGGGGCGCCGCCGCTGGGGGCCAATTCGCGATCATTGGCCCCCACAAACCGCGACTTCGTTTACAATGCGCGCCGTTCAAGACTTGCCAAGAGACCCGCCCATGTCCGCCTGCCAGACGCCCATCATTGTCGCCCTGGATTTCCCTACCCGTGACGCTGCCCTGAAATTGGCGGATCAACTCGATCCGTCCCTGTGCCGGGTCAAGGTCGGCAAAGAGCTGTTCACCAGCAGCGCATCGGGCATTGTCGAAACCCTGGTCGAGAAGGGCTTCGAGGTGTTCCTCGATCTGAAATTCCACGATATTCCCAACACCACGGCGATGGCGGTCAAAGCTGCTGCGGAAATGGGGGTGTGGATGGTTAACGTCCACTGTTCCGGTGGCCTGCGCATGATGGCAGCCTGCCGCGAGGTGCTGGCCAAGCGTAGCGGCCCACAGCCGCTGCTGATCGGTGTGACGGTGCTGACCAGCATGGAGCGTGAAGACCTGGCCGCTATCGGCCTGGATATCGAGCCGCAGGAGCAGGTGCTGCGGCTGGCGGCACTGGCGGAGAAAGCCGGTATGGACGGTCTGGTGTGCTCGGCACTGGAAGCGCCAGCACTGAAGGCTGCGCATCCGTCGCTGCAACTGGTTACCCCGGGTATTCGTCCGGCGGGCAGTGCCCAGGACGACCAGCGTCGCATCCTGACTCCGCGCCAGGCGCTGGACGCCGGTTCCGATTACCTGGTGATCGGTCGCCCGATCAGCCAGGCTGCCGATCCAGCGCAGGCGCTGGCGGCGGTGGTCGCTGAAATCAGGGCTTAAGCACCAGCTTGCCGAAATTTTCCCCGCTGAACAGTTTCAACAGTGTCTCGGGGAAGGTTTCCAGGCCTTCGACCACGTCTTCCTTGCTCTTCAGTTTGCCGCTTGCCAGCCAGCCGGCAATCTCCTGTGCCGCCTGGCCGTAATTGGCGGCATGGTCCATCACCACAAAGCCTTCCATCCGCGCGCGGTTGACCAGCAGTGACAGGTAGTTGGCTGGACCTTTGATCGCCTGCTTGTTGTTGTACTGGCTGATGGCCCCACAGATCACCACCCGCGCCTTGAAATTCAGGCGGCTGAGCACGGCATCGAGAATGTCGCCACCGACGTTGTCGAAGTACACGTCGACACCTTTCGGGCATTCGCGCTTGAGGCCTTCAAGCACATCCTCGGCTTTGTAGTCGATGACGCCGTCGAAGCCCAGTTCGTCTTTCAGGTACTGACATTTCTGTTTGCCACCGGCGATTCCCACCACCCGGCAACCTTTGATTTTGGCAATCTGCCCGGCAATGCTGCCCACCGCACCGGCGGCACCGGAGAGCACCACGGTTTCACCTGGTTTGGGGGCGCCGACCTCAAGCAGGGCGAAGTAGGCGGTCATGCCGGTCATGCCCAGGGCGGACAGGTAGCGCGGCAGCGGTGCCAGTTTCGGGTCGATCTTGTAGAAGCCTTGAGGTTCGCCGACAAAGTAATCCTGCACACCGAGGGCGCCATTGACGTGGTCGCCGACGGCAAAGCCCGGGTGTTTCGAGGCGATCACTTCGCCCACGCCCAAGGCGCGCATGACCTGGCCCAGAGCCACTGGCGGGATGTAAGACTTGCCCTCGTTCATCCAGCCGCGCATGGCCGGGTCGAGGGACAGGTAGAGGTTTTTCACCTGTACCTGGCCTTCGCCGGGTTCGTTGAGCGGTATCTGTTCGAAGGTGAAGTCGTCACGGCTGACGGCGCCGATCGGGCGCTTGGCGAGCAGGAAGCGGCGGTTGGTCTGGGCGGTCATGGCAGGGCTCTCGGATCAAGGGCAAAGCTTGTTGATAGACCCTCTTCGGCCGTCGAGCAAGGTTCACCGGCTTTGCGAATGCCGCGCAATCGATTGTCGTGATCTATCCCCCGGCTCGCCAATCAGCCGTACCAATACCGGTTCAACCGGCACCCTGATGATGCTGCCAATTCATACCACCGGCCATGCCCTGGTGTTGGATGGCGGGGCGCCGGCGATCTGAGGGGCTAGCCCGCTTTTAACTGACCGCTGAGAAACACCGTGCGCCGGTCTTTGCGGCCGATGTGCTGATGTTTGCTCAGCTGGTAGCAGGGCGTGAAACGCTCCCGGTCGATACCGGGATAGTCGGCCAGCGCAGCATCGACCAGTTCGTCGTAGCGGGCCTCGGTGATAAAACGATAGATCTCGCGGGAGTAGAAGAAGCCGAACTGAAAGCCGAGGGTCTCGCTGAGAAAGGCGGTTGGCCGGCAGAAACAGTTTTCCAGGTCGATGGCCTGGGCCGGCGCCGGCAGCTCGTCGGGAACCATCACATTGGCGGCCCACAGGTCCATATGGCAGATGCCTTGCTGGTGCAGTGAGTGCAGCAGTTCGAAGGCGCTGGCAATCAAGGTTTCAACCTGCTTCGGATTGGCGCTGACCCACTTCAAGCCATCGGTATACCCCGATAGCAAGCCAGTGATGATGATGAAGTCATCCATCAGGCCCAGGCGGCACCGGGAGTAACCAAAGCCGATCAATGGCGCAACCCGGGCGCCGCGCTTATGCGCTTCGGCGGTATTGATCAGTTCTTCGATCACCCAGTCATTGAGGTCTTGGGATTTGCTGCCGCCGAAGGCCACCCGCAGCTTCTTTTTCAGCGAGTCCAGAGGCTGGCGTTTGGTGAACAGGGCGCTTTGGCTACAGTCCAGTGGAGCGCTGATGCGTTTGTCCGAGCCTTTGCGCTCTACCAGGCGCTGCAACGCCTGAGCGGTGAAGGTGGCGAGAGGTGCTTTGAAGTGTAATGTGGAACGATGGTGGTTGAGTGTGTAGGAAAACTCGCTCACCAAATCCTTGCATCCGCCCGTCACTGCTGTGCATCCCTATGTCAAAATGCCATCGTCAAATAAATGTAACATTTCCTACAGTTTTTTACATTTTTTTCACATTGTGTTCACGGATATAAATCGCAGATTTCTCAGGCGGTAGTGGGGTGGTTTTGCAGGCGGGGGTTCTGTAGAAACAGGCGGATACCACCTTGCAGCGCACAAGGCGACCTCTGCCGTTCTGAACGCGACGCTGTTGTAGCTTTTTGCCATTATTCCGACGCCAGCATCTTGTGCCCTCCCGGGTGCCGTTGCCACTCTGCAACCTTGAGTCGTTGCCGGGGCAGTGGGGGAGGTGCGATGAGTGCGGTCAAACGTGGTTTTTTTGCCAATCTGGGCATGGCGCGCAAGCTGGGCCTGGGCTTTGCCCTGGTCTTGTTGCTGACCGCCGTGGTGGCGATCTGTGGTGTTGCCGCGTTGTACAGCGTTGGTCAGCGATTCGAGGGGCTCAAGCAGATGACGGCACTCAACGCCGACGTGCTCAGGGTGCGCTTGCAAGAGCAAGACTTTGCCTTGCGCTCCGCTCCCAAGGCGGTCGAGGCACTGCATCAGGGGGTAGAGGAGGTGTTGCTCCAGGCCCGAGGGCTATCGCAATTGAGCGGTAGCGGTGTGGAGCAGGCGTTGAACGATTATCGCCAGGCCTTTGATCAGTTCGTCGAGTTGACCCAGTCCAAGGAGCTGGCGCTGGACATGGCCAGCTGGTCGGTCTCTAGTGTCGCCAACAATCTCGACGTGCTGCAGGCGGGGCTTGCCGACGATGGCACCTACACCCTCAAGGACACCCAGGGCCAGCAAGGTGCCGAGTTTGTCGAACAGGCCGGCCAGGTTGCCCAGGTGTCCAGGTTGATGCTTCAGGCCATGGATGAAGCACGACTGCGTCTGGAGCAGAACCGCAAAGGCAGCGAGGATCTCCGTCAGGGGCGCATTGAACAGACTGAGCAGGCTGCGACGCTGGTCGAGCAGCTCAAAGCCAGCGTCAGTGATGCCGGTTACCAGACGGTGCTTAATGAAGTCAGTGGCCATATCGCCAGCTTCAGTGAAAAGCTCGGGGAGTACACCGATTTGCTCGGGCGCGAGCAGCAACTCAAACAGCAGTTGCAACAACGCGCCGAACAGGTGAGTGCTCAGGTCGATCAAGCCTATGCCGCTGAAGATCAGGCCATGCTGGCTCAGCTCAAGCGCAACGCGGTGTTTATTCTGCTGGCGTCATTGCTGGCTCTGCTGGTCGGGGTGCTGGCGGCCTGGTTGATCACGCGCGCGGTGGTCGGGCCGCTGCGCCAGGTGATCGGTCGTGCCGAGCAGATCGCGGCGGGCGATCTGAGCGGCGACATCCAGGTTGATCGGCGCGACGAAGTTGGCCAGCTGATGCAGGCCATGCAGCAGATGGGCTCGGGGTTGAGCGGCATTGTCAGTGGCCTGCAGAAGGGCATCGAACAGTTGGCCAGTAATGCGCAGTCGCTCTCGGCGGTGACCGAGCAGACCACCCGTGAGGTCAGTAGCCAGAAGGAGGAAACCGAGCAAGTCGCCACCGCCATGCAGCAGATGACGGCCACTGTTCATGACGTCGCGCGCAATGCCGAAGAGGCTGCGCAGGCCGCCCAGGTGGCAGACGACAAGGTTGGCAGCGGCCAGCAGGTGGTGCGCCAGAGCATGCAGCGGATCGAAGCGCTGGCGGGCGCTGCCGAATCGGCCAGCCAGGGTATCGAAAGCCTCAGTGCTGAAATCCAGAGCATTGGTACGGTGCTGGAGGTGATCAAGAGTGTTGCCGAACAAACCAACCTGCTGGCTCTCAATGCCGCCATCGAAGCGGCTCGCGCAGGCGAGCAGGGCCGGGGCTTTGCAGTGGTGGCCGATGAGGTGCGTGCTTTGGCCCGGCGTACCCGGCAGTCAACCGAGGAGATCGAAAGCCTGGTGAGCAGCTTGCGTCGCAGTGCCCAGGCTTCGGTGACGCAGATTCAGGGCAGTAGCGAATTGGTCAAGCTGGCGGTGGTCGATGCCCTGCAGGCTGAAAGTGCTTTGGGTAGCATTGCTGCAGCGGTGTCATTGATCCAGCAGATGAATCAGCAGATTGCGGCAGCGGCCGAAGAGCAGAGTTCGGTGGCTGAGGAGATCAGCCGCAGTGTCATCCAGATCCGCAGCAGCGCGGATCAGTCGGCGCTGGCGATGCAGGGCAATGCCAGCTCGAGTGTCGAACTGGCGCAGCTGGGCAGTGAGCTCAGAGGCATGGTGGGGCATTTCAGGCTGTAAAAATGGTTCTTTGTAAAATACGCTGAAATTCAGTCAGGAAGACCCGAACGATGTGGGCCGATGTACTAGCGCGATTCGAGAAAAAAGCACCTGCCAGCGTTCCTGACATCCAGTTTGGGTATAGACCAGATTGACACATGGCTGCACCTAAGAAGTCATGTGCATATTTTCTAGAGTGGAGTAGGATTAAATCCTATTTTGCCCGGGAGGTTCGTCATGGGCAGCACTCAACAATTCAGTATCACTCTGCCCAACCAGATGGCCGACGTGGTGAAAGCCAAGGTCGCTACCGGTGAGTATGCCACTGAAAGCGAAGTGATCCGTGATGGCCTGCGGGCGCTATTGGCCCGTGATCGCGCCTTGGAAAGCTGGCTCGTTGGCCAAGCAGCGCCGGCTTACGATGCCTTGAAAGCAGACCCTTCGCGTGCGCTGAGCGCCGATCAGGTGCGTGCCCGGTTGTCGGCAGAACACCAGAACGCCACTGCAAAATCGTAATGGCGTATACCGTCGAGTTTGCACCGGAAGCCCTAGAACAGTTGACTGCGCTCTATCGCTACATTTCCACGGCGGCTTCGCCGGAGACTGCCCAGCGTTATACCGACGCCATCGTGACCCATTGCGAAGAGTTACGGACGTTCCCGCACCGAGGGAACCAGAGGGACGATATACGACCAGGTCTTATCGCAAGCGGGCCGTGATTGTTTTTGCCGTTGATGCCAAGCAGGTTTCCATCCTGGGCATTTTTTATGGTGGGCAGGATTTCGAGGCAGCCTTGCAATTTGAGCTGGACGATTAGGTTTGCGGGCAGGTGCTGGGCTTAAGTGCACTTTCTGTTCCGCTGCTCCCTCACCTCTAATACCCACAATCCGAACGTGAGGCCGTGATTATGTTTCCGAAAGAGATCAAGGCAGATCGAGAGTTTCTTGACGTCGGTCGCTTCGCTTTCAACTTGTAACACGACACGCAGGGCAAGCCGGGACAGATCATAAGGCCCTACGCTGCGCTACATAAAGGCGGAAGGCGCCGGCAGCAGCGGCGCATTGAATGGATCCGCTCGCAGTTTCAACATCTTATTACTTGCGCCAGTTGAGAATCATCAGCGTCAACACCCCGGCGACAATCCCCCAGAACGCCGAGCCGATGGAGAACAGGGTAAAGCCCGACGCGGTGACCATGAAGGTGATCAACGCCGCTTCACGCTCCTTGGTTTCATTCATGGCAACCGTCAGGCCGTTCATGATCGAGCCGAACAGCGCCAGGGCAGCAATCGATAGCACCAGCTCCTTGGGCAAAGCGGCGAACAGCGCGGCCAGGGTGGCACCGAATACGCCCGCGATGCCGTAGAAAATCCCGCACCACACCGCAGCGGTATAGCGTTTGCTCGGGTCTTCATGGGCGTGCGGCCCCGTACAGATCGCCGCACTGATGGCCGCCAGGTTGATGCCATGCGAGCCGAAGGGTGCCAGCACCAACGAGGCCAGGCCGGTCACCGAGATCAGGGGTGAGGCCGGCACCTGATAGCCGTCGGCTCGCAACACGGCAACGCCGGGCATGTTCTGCGAGGTCATGGCGACCACGAACAGGGGAATGCCGATGCTGATGGTGGCCGCCAGGGAAAAGCTTGGGGTGGTCCACACCGGGGTTGCCACTTCCAGGCTGAAACCACTGAAATCCAGCAGGCCCATGGCGCCGGACAAGAGGGTGCCCACCAGCAGCGCGGCGAGCACCGCATAACGCGGCGACAGGCGTTTGATGATCAGGTAACTGAAGAACATCCCCAGCACCAGCGCGGTACGGTGCTGGGCAGCGATGACGATTTCGCTGCCGATCTTGAACAGGATACCGGCCAGCAACGCCGATGCCAGCGAGGCTGGAATGCGTTTGACCAGGCGTTCGAAACTGCCGGTCAGGCCGCAGATCACCACCAGCACGGCGCAGGTGATGTAGGCGCCGATGGCTTCGCCATAGCTGACCCCGCCAAGGCTGGTGATCAACAGCGCCGCACCCGGCGTCGACCAGGCCACGGTCACCGGTGTGCGATAGCGCAACGACAGGCCGATGCTGCACACTGCCATACCGATCGACAGGGCCCAGATCCACGATGAGATTTGCGCACTGGTCAAGCCGGCCGCCTGGCCAGCCTGGAACATCAGCACCAGGGAGCTGGTGTAGCCGGTCAACATGGCAATAAAACCTGCGACCACGGCCGAGGGTGAGGAGTCAGCCAAAGGGCGCAGTTGCGCGGAGGTGGCATCGGGCATGGGGCAATCCTTGTTCTAGGTGTAAGCAGATTTTGCAGACTAACGCGCAGGCTTGCCGTTCTTGCCATACAGCAGGCATTGCATTTAGCCGTACAGTCGCCAACTATGGGGGCGGGTAGGATTCAGCCATTGAATGGGGGGAGAGATGTACAAGGTTTACGGTGATTACCAGTCGGGTAACTGCTACAAGGTCAAGCTGATGCTGCACCTGCTTGATCTGCCTTATGAATGGCACTCGGTGGATATCCTCAAGGGCGAGACGGAAACCCCGGCGTTTCTGGCGATGAACCCCAATGGCAAGGTGCCGGTGCTGGAACTTGAAGACGGCACTTACCTGTGGGAATCCAACGCGATCCTGAACTTTCTCGCCGATGGCACTGAATTTCTGCCTACCGAGCCGCGCTTGCGTACCCAGGTGCTGCAATGGCAGTTCTTCGAGCAATACAGTCATGAGCCGTACATCGCCGTGGCGCGCTTCATCCAGTTTTACCTGGGCCTGCCGCAAGAGCGCCTGGAGGAATACAAGACTCTGCACAAAGGCGGCTACAAGGCGTTGCGGGTGATGGAGAAGCAGCTGCAGCTAACGCCTTATCTGGTCGGTGATCGTTACTCGATTGCCGATGTTGCGCTGTACGCCTACACCCATGTTGCCCAGCAGGGTGGGTTTGACCTGGGGGCCTATCCGGGCATTCAGGCATGGCTGGATCGAGTTGCCAGCCATCCCCGTCATGTGACCATGCTCGGTTGAGCGATCAGGCGGCAAAACGTTTGTTGAGGTAATCGATGATCACCTTGGATTCGTACATCCAGGTGGTCTTGCCGTCCTCTTCAATGCGCAGGCATGGCACTTTGATCTTGCCCCCTTCATTGAGCAGCGCCTGGCGATCCTGTTCGTTGTTCTTCGCATCGCGAAGGGCCACCGGCACGTTCAGGCGGTGCAGGGTGCGGCGGGTTTTCACGCAGAACGGGCAGGCGTGGAACTGATACAGGCTCAAACCCTTGGCCTGTTGCTCGACCAGCGCCTGGGTGGCCGGTTCGCGTTTGAGCTTGGCCGGGCGGCTGATCCAGTCACCGAACACAATCAACTGACCTAAGCCCACACGCAGTGCTTTGACGATCATGGCAACTCCTGAGAATAAAAAAAGCCGACCACGAAAGGTCGGCTTGCAGTCAGGCCCGATTACTTGATCAGGCTGAGAAATTCGCTGCGGGTCGCGGCATTTTCACGGAATTCGCCGAGCATCACCGAAGTGATCATGGTCGAGTTCTGTTTTTCCACGCCGCGCATCATCATGCACATGTGCTTGGCTTCGATGACCACTGCTACGCCCAGGGCGCCGGTGACCTTCTGGATCGCCTCGGCGACCTGACGGCTGAGGTTTTCCTGGATCTGCAGGCGACGTGCGTACATGTCGACGATCCGCGCAACCTTGGACAGGCCCAGGACCTTGCCATCGGGGATGTAGGCGACGTGAGCCTTGCCGATGAATGGCAGCATGTGGTGTTCGCACAGCGAGTACAGCTCGATGTCCTTGACCAGGACCATTTCGCTGTTATCGGAGCTGAACAGGGCGCCGTTGGTCACTTCTTCCAGGGTTTGTTCATAACCGCGGCAAAGGTACTGCATGGCCTTCGCAGCCCGCTTGGGCGTGTCGAGCAGGCCCTCGCGGGAGATGTCCTCGCCGAGCTGGCCGAGGATAGCGGTGTAGTTCTGTTCCAGGGACATGGATCTACCTGTGGGATTTATCGCAAACGCGAAGGGTACGGCGGCTGTGGCGGCGCTGCAAGTACGGCGTTACTCGTCACGGCCTTCGAGCATGGTTCGTTTGAGCATCACGTACACCGCGCCGGTACCGCCATGACGGGCCTGGCACGAGGTAAACCCCAGCACCTGCGGGTGTTGGCGCAGCCAGGTGTTGACGTGACTCTTGATCATCGGCTTCTTGCCGTCCAGGCGTACGGCCTTGCCATGGGTGACGCGCACGCAACGGACTTCGAAACGGGTGGCTTCGGCGAGGAACGCCCAGAGGGTTTCGCGGGCTTTTTCCACGTTCATGCCGTGCAAATCGAGGCTGCCTTCGAAGCCGATCTGGCCGAGCTTGAGCTTGCGCATCTGGCTCTCCTGGACGCCGTCACGGCTCCAGTGCAGGTCGTCTTCGGGGCCCACGTCGATGACAAACTGGTCCGACAAGCCATCGACCACAGTCTGGTCGCTGCGTACCGTCGCGGCCTGACGCAGGCCGGCCAGTTGCTTGCGGTCGGCCTTGGGTTTGCCGACTTCGGCGCGGTCATGCTTGATCGGCTTGACGCCGCGCATCTCGCTTTTGAACAGGGAAAAATCGTCGTCTTGCATGTAAGCCTCCGCCTGGGCGGCGTAGTTTACGCGACTCCCCCGCAGGTTGCAGTCAATCGTGTTTTTTCATCAGGTGCGGCGACAGGTTCAGCTCGCGGCTACGGCGCAGGCGCAAACGGCTGCGGCGCCAGAACCAGATGCCCAGGTACAGCAGCACCAGGCCACCGGCGAGTACCACTGCGGCACCGGCGCGGTTGGCGTTGAGCTCGGCCAGGGCTTGCAGGTTGCCGAACAGGCTGGCGGCGCCGGCCATGGCCAGCAGTACCCCCAGGGTCGCCAGCAGCGCTGAAAAAGCCGCTGCCAGGCGTGCACCCCAATTGCGTGGCTCACGCTGGCGCAGGCGCTTGGCGTCGAAACCGTCGGACAACTTCATGCCGATTTCCTCTATGGATATCCGGATTTTGACCGAACGACCGCAAGGTGGTTCCGCGAGCCCGTCGGATGGTCGATCAGATCAGGCTGCTGGTCGGAGCCACACACGCAAAGTTGTCGGCCATGATCGCCATTTCGCTTTGCTGGATCTGTGCAGCGGGAATCACCCCCTCCTTGAACGGCAGGTCGCGGGTAGCGCAGGCATCTTCGATCAGCGTGCAACGGTAACCATAGTCCTTGGCCCGGCGCACGGTGGTGCTGACGCTGGAGTGGCTCATGAAACCGCAGACGATCAGGTCCAGGTGCCCGTACTTCTGCAGGGTTTCATGCAGGGTGGTGTTCTTGAAGGCATTGGGCATGCGCTTCTCGATGATCATCTCATCGCCCTGCGGCTCAAGGCCCGGGATGAATTCACCGCGCGGCCCCTGAGGATCGAACATGCCGCCGACGGTACCGAGGTGGCGCACGTGGATGATCGGGCGACCGGCCTTGCGCGCCGCCTCGAGCATTTTCGCGATGTTCTTCACAGCCTCGTCCATGCCCGACAGCGCCAGAGGACCGCTGAGGTACTCTTTTTGCGCGTCGATAATGAGCAGGCTGGCGTTGTTCAGCTTGGCGGGTGGATAGCCACGGCCGCTGAGGTGGAACATCGTCATTGGAACAGACATCAAGGGCTCCTTTGGGTAGGGCTTTTCGCCTATTGTCCCCTGCCTGAGCACTTATGTGAATCGCTTCGCGTACAAGCAGCGTGGTTAGTGGCCTGCAGCCATGTCGGCGAAACACCTACAGGCAGTTTTGACGAACCTTTTCTGTGATCGGGCTGTTAGAATTGCAGGTCGTCTTTCAAGGAGTCTGTTGTGATCACTTCTCGCCTGCGCACCCTGCGCGATCATATCCGTTGGGCTGTCAGCCGCTTCCATGAGCATGGCCTGTTTTTCGGGCATGGTGCCGACAACGCCTGGGACGAAGCACGGCTGCTGGTACTCGGCTCGGTGCATTTGCCTTGGGAGGTTGCCGACAGCTATCTGGACTGCCAGCTGGAAGACGACGAACTGGTGCACCTGCAGCGCCTGCTCAAGCGCCGCATTGAAGAGCGCGTGCCGACCGCCTACCTGTTGGGCGAGGCGTGGTTCTGCGGCCTGGCCTTCATCGTCGACGAGCGCGTGCTGATTCCGCGTTCGCCTATCGGCGAGCTGATCGAAAAACGTTTTGAACCGTGGCTGGCCAGCGAACCTGCGCGCATTCTCGACCTGTGCACCGGTTCCGGTTGCATCGGTATCGTCAGTGCCGAGGTATTCCCTGAAGCCGAGGTGGTGCTGGCCGACCTGTCGTTCGAAGCGCTGGAGGTGGCCAACCAGAACATCGAGCGCCATGGTCTGGAAGAGCGCGTGTTTACCGTGCAGGGGGATGGCTTCGACGGTTTGCCGGGGCAGCGTTTCGATCTGATCCTGTCCAATCCGCCGTATGTCGATGCCGAGGATTTCGCCGACATGCCGGATGAGTACCAGCATGAGCCGGAACTGGGCCTGGCCTGTGGCAATGATGGTCTGGACCTGGTGCGGCGCATGCTGGCCGAAGCGGCGGATCATCTGACCGAGAAGGGTTTGCTGATTGTCGAAGTGGGCAACAGCCAGGTGCACGTCGAGGCCCTGTACCCTGAGGTGGATTTTGCCTGGCTCGAATTCGAGCGCGGCGGGCACGGGGTGTTCATGTTGACCGCGGAGCAGTGCCGGCAGCATCAGGGCTTGTTTGCTTCGCGTGTGTAAGCAGTGAGTCGATCGCGGGGCAAGCCCGCTCCCAC
>NZ_PVZN01000021.1:0-9985 GCF_003024385.1 Pseudomonas sp. BBP2017 | reverse complement strand
CCCACAGGGCCTGTGGGAGCGGGCTTGCCCCGCGATGCTTTAGTGGGTGGCAATCCAGATCAGCAGCCCGGCCTGAAACACCGCAAAGGCCACCAGGCAGGTGATGGTGAAGCGCAAGCCGCTGTCTTCGCGACGGTACTTGCTGACCCGCTCGTCACGCTCGCGCAGTTGCGCTTCCTTTTCCTGCAGGTTCTGTTCAGCCTGCTGGAGCATCTGCGCAGCATCGAGGATTTCCACGCGCTGCACCTTGTCCGCATTCCAGCCGCCCTTGAGCTCACCAACCTGCACATCGACGTAGCGGCCCTTGAGGTGCTGGGCATCGGCGTATTCGACTTCCAGGCCATGGCTGTGCAACAGATGGTCACGGCGCAGGCGGGTGTCCTCGTTGAGGGCATCCTTGTTGGCCAGCGCGGCGCCTTCGACCCGGTAGTGCGACCATTTGCGCTGCGCCCAGCTGACGGCCTGGGCCAGCAGGAAGCGCCCCAGGCCTCGGTTCAACGGCTCGATCTGCAGGCCGCTATCCGGGCCGATTCGTACGTGCTTTTGCTGATGATCGACCCAGATGTCCAGATGGTTCTGTTCCTTGCGTACTTTTTGCCCAGGCAACTGAATGCTCATGCGCAACAAGCTGATGTCCTTGTTGTGGCGCTCGGTATAAGCGTACTGAACGAAGCGCAGTGGTCGTGCACCACTGTTGCGATCAGTCGGCAGCGGTGCCAGGCGCAGCATCTGGAAATGTTCCGCAGTCACCTCGGCCCACGGCAGCGGCGCGGGTTCCGGCGCGGCCTCTGGGGTTTCGGGGGCATCCTGGGGGGCGGCTTCAGTCATCACGGCAATCCTCTTGTGCACAGCAAGCTGGACACAATCACGATGCCAGCATCGGCTTATCGGCAGAATCGTCCGGGACTGGAGGCGCAATTTCGCTGAAATTCGCTCAGGCTGCGGGCAGCCTGTGGATAAAGTCGACGACGCGCACGCCCAGTTCGGCAGCTTGCGGCAATTTCGGGTTCAGGTAACTGTCACGCTGCTGACTTGCTGCCTGCGGGGCAATTCTCAGCATGTGGTTCATGCCCTGGATCAACGCCAGTTCGGCATCGGGTTTGGCGGCCTTGAGCCGCTCGGCATTGCTGACATCGACCTGGACATCGTGGGTGCCCTGGATGATCAGGGCCGGCACTTTGACCCTGGCGAACGCCGCTGCCGGGTCCTGGCGAAACAACGAAATCAGGTAAGGCTGGACCGACGGGCGCAGCAGATCCTGCAAGGGCCGAGGAATGTTCGACGCGGTGCGCCCGGCCTTGAGGTTATCCAGTATCTGCATCACCTGTGCGCTGTAGCGGGCCGGGATACGCTCGGCGAGTTGTGCACGAAAAACCTCATCGATCGGCCGGCCGCTGCCTGCCACGCTGATCACGGCGCTGGCGCCGCCCGGCTCTGCGGCCAGGCTGGCGATCAGCGCGCCTTCACTGTGACCCAGCAGGATCAACTGACCGAAACGCGGATCGGCTTTGAGTTTATGACTCCAGGCCACGACATCGGCGACATAGCGTTCAACCGTCAGGTCGCGTTCGTCCGGCGTCGCGGCCTGGCTGGCGGCCACGCCGCGTTTGTCGTAACGCACACTGGCGATGCGGTTTTTCGCCAGCACCAGGGCCAGTTGCCGGAGGTTGTCGGTGTGGGCGCCGTCCGGGCTGTTGCCGTTGCGGTCGGTCGGCCCGGAACCGGGGATGATCAGCACCACCGGGGGTGGCTGATCGCTGCGCGGCAACAGCAGGCTACCGTACAGCGTGCCGCTGCCGGTATCGAGACTGATCGGGCGTTGCAATACCGTAGGGGCGCCAGCGTGCACCAGGCCGCTGAACAGCAGGGCGACTATCACGAGAACGCGCAACATCATCAGGCCACTATCGAGGAGTTGGCTTTTTGACCGGCGCATGGGCAGAAGGTTCGCTGTCAGGGATGAACTCAATGGTTAGCCTGCGTATACTGGCGGCCTTGTTCAAATCAGGCTGATTCGCGGAGCGTCCTGCATGTCCGGCAATACCTACGGCAAGCTGTTCACTGTCACCACCGCTGGCGAAAGCCATGGTCCGGCGTTGGTCGCCATTGTCGACGGCTGCCCGCCGGGCCTGGAAATTTCCCTGGCCGACCTGCAGCACGACCTCGACCGGCGCAAGCCCGGCACCAGCCGACACACCACCCAGCGCCAGGAAGCCGATGAAGTCGAAATCCTCTCCGGGGTTTTCGAGGGCCGCACCACCGGTTGCGCCATTGGCCTGCTGATTCGCAACACCGACCAGAAGTCCAAGGACTACTCGGCGATCAAAGACCTGTTCCGTCCGGCCCACGCCGACTACACCTATCACCACAAGTACGGTGAGCGTGATTACCGTGGCGGTGGCCGCAGTTCGGCACGGGAAACCGCCATGCGTGTGGCTGCGGGCGCGATTGCCAAGAAGTACCTGGCCAGCCAGGGGATTCGTATCCGTGGCTACATGAGCCAGCTGGGCCCGATCGAGATTCCGTTCAAAACCTGGGAGTCGGTGGAGCAGAACGCATTCTTCAGCCCCGACCCGGACAAAGTGCCGGAGCTGGAGGCTTACATGGACCAGCTGCGCCGTGACCAGGATTCGGTCGGGGCGAAGATCACCGTGGTCGCCGAAGGTGTCATGCCGGGCCTGGGCGAGCCGGTTTTCGACCGCCTGGACGCCGAGCTGGCGCATGCCCTGATGAGCATCAACGCGGTCAAGGGCGTGGAGATCGGCGCAGGTTTCGCCAGCGTGGCGCAACGCGGCACCGAGCACCGTGATGAAATGACCCCGGAAGGTTTTCTCAGCAACAATGCCGGCGGTATTCTTGGCGGGATTTCTTCCGGCCAGCCGATTGTTGCCCACCTGGCCCTGAAGCCGACGTCGAGCATCACCACCCCGGGTCGTTCGATCGATGTGCACGGCAACCCGGTTGAAGTGATCACCAAGGGCCGTCACGACCCGTGCGTGGGCATCCGTGCCACGCCAATCGCCGAAGCGATGATGGCCATCGTATTGATGGACCACCTGCTGCGTCATCGCGGTCAGAACGCCGATGTGCGTGTGAGCACGCCGGTGCTGGGCCAGTTGTAATGCCATCACCTGGCAAACGCGCTGCGGCCTGCTGAGCCGTGGCGCCGATTCCCTACTGGCGGCTGTCCAGCTTCTACCTGTTCTACTTCGCCTTGCTCGGTTCTACAGCGCCTTTCCTGGCGCTGTATTTCCATCACCTGGGTTTTTCCAGCGCGCGGATCGGCGAACTGGTCGCCATTCCCATGCTGATGCGTTGTGTCGCGCCCAATCTGTGGGGCTGGCTCGGTGACCGCACGGGGCGGCGCCTGCTGATCGTACGCCTGGGGGCGCTGGCGACCCTGCTGAGCTTCTCGCTGATCTTCTTCGCCAAGAGCTATGCCTGGCTGGCGCTGGTCATGGCCTTGCATGCGTTCTTCTGGCACGCGGTGTTGCCGCAGTTCGAGGTCATCACCCTGGCGCACCTGCAAGGCCAGACCGCACGCTACAGCCAGATCCGCCTGTGGGGCTCGATCGGTTTCATCCTCACCGTGGTCGGCCTGGGACGGCTGTTCGATGGGCTGAGCCTGGATGTCTATCCGCAGGCGTTAGCAATCATCATGGCGGGCATTGTCCTTGCCAGCCTCTGGGTGCCCAATGCCCAGCCGCCCGGGCAGAACGAGCGCAGCCAGGGCGGGTTTCTCAAGCAATTGAGCAGTCCCGGCGTGGCAGCGTTCTATGTCTGTGTGGCGCTGATGCAGCTCAGTCACGGGCCTTACTACACCTTTCTGACCCTGCACCTGGAGCATCTGGGCTACAGCCGGGGTGTCATCGGCATGCTCTGGGCCCTGGGTGTGGTCGCCGAAGTGTTGATGTTCCTCGGCATGAGCTGGATTCTGGCGCGGGTCTCGTTGCGCCGGGTGCTGATGGCCAGTGTTGCCCTGGCGGCCCTGCGTTGGCTGCTGCTGGGTAATTTTGCCGAACACCTGGCGCTGCTGTTGTTCGCCCAGGTCTTGCACGCCGCTACCTTCGGCAGCTTCCACGCCGCCGCCATTGCTTTCGTGCAACGTAGCTTCGGCGCCCGTCAGCAAGGCCAGGGTCAGGCCCTGTATGCTGCCCTGGCGGGAACCGGCGGCGCCCTGGGCGCCCTGTATTCCGGCTACAGCTGGAATCTGTTGGGTGCGACCACCACCTTTAGTATCGCCAGCGTCGCAGCGCTGGCCGCAGCCGTTATCATTGCGACCCGTATGAAAGAAGCCGAGCAATAGGAATTTCTTCTGATGAGCAGCCTGTCCGTTTACCACCTGTCCACCCCGGACATCCCTAACAAGGTCCTGACCCACCTTGAGGATATCGCTTCGACCCTGGCTGAGCACGGCGTGCGTTTCGAGCGCTGGCAGGCCAGTGCGCCGATTCAGGCGGGTGCCAGCGAGCAAGAGGTGATCGCGGCTTACCGGCAATGTATTGACGCACTGATGGCTGAACGAGGCTGCACAGATGTCGATGTCAGCCGCGAGGCGGATGCCGGCTTGCTCGACGAGCATACCTGTGAGGAGGAACTACTGCGCTTTTTCGCCGCCGGGCGTGGGCTGTTCAACCTGCACATCGGCGATTACCTCTATGCCGTGTTGTGCGAGAAGGGCGACCTGATCGGCGTGCCGGCGGGCACTCGGCTGTGGCTGGATATGGGCGAAGAGCCGCGGTTTGTGGCCATTCGCATGTTCAATAAACGGGAAAGTCAGGTCGTGCGCTTCACCGGTGACAAGATTGCCGAGGCTTTTCCACGGCTTGACGACTGACTGACCGTGGTAAAAGTCCTCCTGCAGCACGGAGCCGATCCGCTGATGACCAACGACAACGGCCAGTTGCCGATGGCCGGCGCGGCGTTCAAGGGCGATCTGGCGATGGTCCGGTTGCTGGGAGAGCAGGGTGTGGCGGTCGATTCGGCCGCGCAGTTGCAAGCGCTGGCCGGCTAACCCTCAGGGGCCTTTTGCGGCTATCCTTGGCGACTTTTTTCAGCGTCGCAGGGCCCCTTCATGAAATCCCAACTGCTCGAACTCATCGGCAAAATCAGCGCCGGCTGCATGCGCGAAGAAGACATCGAGCGCATCGCCGACGAGGCCGCCCAGGCCTATGCCGACCCGCAAGCCTTCCTCGCTGCCAACCCTGACATCAACTACGACGACAGCTTCCCGATCCCTTTGGGTGAGTGGGTCATCGTCGGCAGCCTGCCCGACACCGTGCTGTTCCAGGCCGACACCTATCAGGACCTGTTCGCGCAGATCGTCGACTCCTTCGACAAGAGCGTGCCCTTCAACCTCAAGCCCAAGCAATTGGCCAAGGTCGAGCCGTTGACCGCACTCAACCGCATCCAGGTGCAGATGGGGGCGATGAACAAGGAGGCCGGTGGCTATGTGCTGATGAACTTCAGCCAGTTGCTCGATGACGAGTTGCAGATGGTCATGGTGGGCGCTAACGACCTGGCGCGGGTGCTGGAACTGTGCGCCGAGGTGGGAATTGCCGCAGCGCCTGCTCTGGAAGCGCTGCGGGTGGCGGTTCACGTTTAACCGAGGGCGGTGTCGAGGAACATCATCACCGCAAAGCCGCCCATCAGGCCGAGGGTCGCCGAGGTCTGGTGACCATTGCGGTGGGTTTCCGGAATCACCTCGTGGGACACCACGAAGATCATCGCACCGGCCGCCAGGCCCATGCTCACCGGGTAGGCGATGGCAAAGCCGGTGGAAATCCCCAGGCCTATGACCGCGCCGATCGGCTCCATCATGCCCGAGCCGATCGCCACCAGCGCTGCTTTCAGGGTCGCAAGCCCGGTGGCGCGCAAGGCCAGGGCCACGGCGAGGCCTTCGGGAATGTCCTGGATGGCGATGGCGCTGGTCAGCGGCAGGCCGACAGTCAGGTCGCCATTGGCAAAGCTGACACCGATGGCCATGCCTTCGGGCAGGTTGTGCAGGGTAATTGCCAGCACGAACAGCCACACCCGGTTGATCCGTTCGGCCTGCGGCCCGCAGGGGCCGGTGCTTTCATGTTCGTGCGGGGTGAAACGATCGAGGCCAAGCATCAGCAAGACCCCAAGCCCCATACCGATGACCACGGTCATTGCCGCATAGGGGCCGTTGCCGGTGATCTCGCGGGCAGCATCCAGGCCCGGCAGAATCAGTGAGAACGAGCTGGCGGCGAGCATCATTCCGGCGGCAAAGCCGAGCATCACATCCTGGCTGCGCGCGCTGACTTCGCGCAGGACCACGGCCATGATGGCGCCGAGGGCCGTCGCGGCAAACCCGGCCAGGCCACCGAGCATGGCCATGTGCAGGTTTTCCTGATGATCGCCGTGCACAGCGTTCCAGGCGCTGGCCATCAACAGGCCGAGTACCGCCAGCAGGCTCAGGCCCAGGCCGGCGCTCAGCCACGGTGTGCTTTGTGCCTGTTGCAGCCAGGCGCTCCAGAGTGACGTCGGAGCAGGGCTGCTGGAGCTGTGAGCGGGGGGCATAGGAACCTCACTGAAACCTATTGATGAGCCGAGTGTAACCAGTGCCGTCGCGCTGCCGCCAAGCAATAGCGTCTATGGGGCTCATAGCCAGCTATCCTGTGGGCAGACGTGTTCAACGGAGCGACAGCATGGGTTCGACCTTCAATGGCCTGGTAGGCCTGATCATCCTCGCGCTGGATATCTGGGCGATCATCAATGTGCTTAAAAGCGGCGTGGGGTTGGGGCCGAAAATCCTCTGGATCCTGTTGATCCTGCTGCTGCCGGTGCTCGGCCTGATTATCTGGGCGATTGCCGGGCCGCGGGGGAATGTGCGGTTGTAGGCGCGGGCTCAGATCAGCCACGCTCCTTCAAGCTCCAGCAACATCTTCTTGCGCTCCACGCCCCCGGCATAGCCGGTCAAGGTGCCGTTGCTGCCGATCACCCGATGGCAGGGCACGATGATCGCGATCGGGTTGGCGCCGTTGGCAGTACCGACCGCACGAACGGCGCGAGGGCGGCCGATGTGCCCGGCCAGGTCGCTGTAGCTGCAGGTGGTGCCGTAGGGAATACGCTGCAAGGCCTGCCAGACTTGCCGTTGAAAAGGCGTACCCAGCGGCGCCAGCCTGACGTCGAATACCTCGCGTTTGCCAGCGAAGTACTCATCCAGTTGGCGCGCCACTTCATCCAGTCGATGCTGCGCAGGTAGCCATCCGCCCGGCAGCTCCCAAGGCTGCGCGGCATCCATGTGCAGCAGGTGCAGGCCCTGAGCGTCGCCGGCCAGCAACAGCGGACCAAGCGGACTGGGCTGATAGCGGTAATACATGGTGTAGCGCCTGGGGCATGAAAGGAGTGACCACCATACCGCAAGTCGTTGCCGGGCGTGTCCATCAACGAAATTTTCACATCCGATTATGGAAAATCCGCGCTCGCAATTATCCGTTCGCCGAATGGCCGTGCATTGCCCTCGGGTTTAGTGCACATTTGCCGATTCGTTTTTTCGCCTTTCTTGAATCTGAATCCTAGGGATCTTCCAATCCATGGCTACCACGGACGCCTTGAGTGATCAGCGGGCTGCGTCGCGCCCGTTGCAACCAACGCTAAAATCGCACCTGGCCTACACCCTGTTGTGTGGTCTGGTGATCATGCTGATGCTCAGTTTGGTACGTTTGGGCCTGCTGATCTACAACAGCGACATGATCGGTGACACACCGATGTCGACCGTGGTCGAGGGTTTCCTCAATGGCCTGCGCTTCGACTTGCGTGTCGTTGTCTACCTGAGCATTCCGCTGCTGCTGGCCACCCTCAGCGCCCGAGCCATGGCTGCTCGCGGCCTGTTCCGGGTGTGGCTGACCATCACCTCTAGCATCGTCATGTTCCTCGGCCTGATGGAACTGGACTTCTACCGTGAGTTCCACCAGCGCCTCAACGGTCTGGTATTCCAGTACGTCAAGGAAGATCCCAAGACTGTACTGAGCATGCTCTGGTACGGTTTCCCGGTGGTGCGATACCTGTTGGCGTGGATCTTTGGCACCTGGTTGCTGAGCCTGTTGTTCAAGGGCATCGACCGCCTGACCCGTCCCCGTGGCGCCTACCAGAACCACACGGCCGGCAGCCGTGCGCTGGCCCCGTGGTACGTGCGCGGCGTGGTGTTCTTCATGATTTTGCTGGTGGCAGTCATCTCCGCCCGCGGTACCCTGCGTCAGGGCCCACCGATGCGCTGGGGGGATGCCTTTACCACCGACTCGAATTTCGTCAACCAACTGGGTCTCAATGGCACCCTGACCTTGATCGACGCGGCCAAGAGCCGTTTCGGTGAAGACCGCGCCAATGTCTGGAAGTCGACGATCGAGCAAACCCTGGCCACCCAGGCTGTGCGCGACATGCTGCTGACCGGCAACGACAAACTGGTCGATGCCGATAGTGCTGCAATACGCCGTGATTTCACGCCGCCGAGCGCCAATACCCTGCCGATCAAGAACGTCGTCGTGATCCTCATGGAGAGCTTCGCCGGTCACTCGGTAGGCGCCTTGGGCAGCCCGAACAACATTACCCCGTACTTCGACAAACTGGCCAAAGAAGGTCTGCTGTTCGACCGCTTCTTCTCCAATGGCACCCATACCCACCAGGGGATGTTCGCCACCATGGCCTGTTACCCGAACCTGCCAGGCTTCGAATACCTGATGCAGACCCCGGAAGGTGGCCACAAGCTGTCCGGCCTGCCAGCGCTGCTCAGCGCCCGCGACTACGACGATGTGTATGTCTACAACGGCGACTTCGCCTGGGACAACCAGTCGGGCTTCTTCGGCAACCAGGGCATGACCACCTTCATTGGCCGCAATGACTTCGTCAATCCGGTGTTCTCCGACCCTACCTGGGGGGTGTCCGATCAGGACATGTTCGACCGTGGCGCCGAAGAACTGGCCAAGAACTATGGCAAGAAGCCGTTCTATGCACTGCTGCAGACCTTGTCCAACCACACGCCGTACGCCTTGCCTGCTCAGTTGCCGGTAGAGCCGGTCAGCGGCCAGGGCCGCCTTGATCAGCACCTGACCGCAATGCGCTACTCCGACTGGGCTTTGGGCCAGTTCTTCGAGAAAGCGCGCAAAGAGCCGTACTTCAAGGAAACCCTGTTCGTCATCGTCGGTGACCATGGATTCGGCAATCACCAGCAAGTAACCGAGCTGGACCTGGGCCGTTTCAACGTACCGCTGCTGCTGATTGCGCCAGGCATCCAGGAGAAGTTCGGTGCGGTCAATCACACCGTCGGTACCCAGATCGACATCGTCCCGACCATCATGGGGCGTCTGGGCGGCGAAACCCGCCATCAGTGCTGGGGGCGTGACCTGCTCAACCTGCCGGCTGGCGATCCTGGCTTTGGCATGATCAAGCCGTCAGGCAGCGAGCAGATCGTTGCCCTGGTCAAGGGTGATCGCATCCTGATCGAGTCCAAGGACATGGCGCCGCGCATGTATCGCTACGAGCTGGGTGGCAACTTCAAGGCCGAGCTGATTGAAAGCCCGGACCAGAAAGAGCTGACACACAAGCTTGAATCGTTTATCCAGACCGCGACCAAAAGCTTGCTGGATAACACTGCGGGCGTTGTCCATGGTATGCCGGAGTAACGTGTCCACCGCGTTGCTTTGAATAGAAAGAGGCCTACGGGCCTCTTTTTTTATGGGGCTTCACGGTATTCCGGGGGAGTATCTTGGGACTGGACTGGACTGGACTGGACTGGACTGGACTGGACTGGACTGGAACTCGGATGGGAGCTTATCCATTCTATGCGGCGCCGCTGCCGGCCCCTTCCGCCCTTACGGCGGCCTACTTTTTTCTTGGTGTATGGACCGGAGACATGGTGGACAGGTGTACGGGGACATGGTTGACACTTTTCGGCAAGCAAACCTGCCGGGAATTCGACCATGCCTTGGAACGCGAGAGACGCCATGAGCTTGAGAGAAGAGTT
>NZ_PVZN01000020.1 GCF_003024385.1 Pseudomonas sp. BBP2017 | reverse complement strand
GAAGCAGCATCTTAAGTAATGCGGCTCTGCGTTCAGGTGAATAGTACGGCACGACCAGTCTCTTTCCGCCCCCGATATGCTTTTTTAGGAAAAACCGGAGAGGCGACAACTATCCTGACACCGGGGGTCGGTTCGGCGGTGATGGTGATATGGCCAGTAGTGATGCTGTTTTTGGGGCTAGCCTACTTCTTAGATGACCCTGACGCGCTGATCCTGGGGGCTTGTATTACAGGCCTCCCTATCTTTTTGGTGATCCATGGCCTGTTCCGCGAGGTGCCCCTACCAGTGCGCTTTAATCGGCAACGCCGTGAAGTGTGCGTACCACGAGCGGATGGCGAATACTGGATTGTCCCCTGGGAAAGCGTGACAGCGGCAGCCACGCAACATTCGTCGGTGAGCCAGGCAGGTAAGGCAACCATGGGCTTGTTGGTCATTGGCTTTGAAAATCCTGATCCGCTGGCCAAAGACGATAACAAGCATTTCTCGTTGGGCTTTAATTGCGGGGGTGGCACTACCGCCATGGCGTTGTGGGAGTGCATGCGCAGTTATATGGAGATTGGGCCGGATGCAGTAGAGGATCAGACTGCACGCTTCGACAGATCTAAAGGCATATGGGCCACCTATCTGGACGACCTTATCAAGGCTGCGAAGTTGAGGGGCTGGCTTGTAACCGCATTGTGGGAAGGCTTCTGCGGGATATTCATTTTCAACACGCTACTTATTGATGTTCTTGAACGCTGGAAACTGAACCCGCCTCCAGGCCTGACCTATCCCGCCATCATCGAATGGTCCAAACCACTGCCCTCCGAGCAGTGGGCCAAGCGCTCCCCGGAGCTGGAAGCCGCCATCGCCAAGCGTGAAGCCGAATTGGCTGCGCTGCCCCAGACATGAGTACATCAGCGGCATGGACCTGAGCCAGCCCCACACTTACCAAGGGCCCAGAACTTGGCGGGATATGGTCCCGCACTGGCTGCCCAGCAGCACCTGTAGCTGGATACCGTTCAAGGAAGGTCAAGGCTTGCGCCTCAGTGGCCCCTTCAACATCGAGCCCGGCGTCCTGGGTACAAAACCCCGCACCGTCTCCCTGCGTCTGTGGTATCGCACCCCGTTAACCGCACTGCTGGGCGCCAAAACCTTTATCGGCGGTAAGCGCGGTGTGGCCTTCACCCTGAGTGACAGCGACGGTGTGGTTGCCCTGCGGGATGATCCGACACCGGAGCTGGATCGGGTGCCGGTGTATGTGCTCGACGCGAACGGAGCCGGAGCCTATTACCTGCAACCCAAGGACAAGACATGAGTACGCCACCGGCAGGCACCACGAAAAAACGGTTGCTCTCGCATAAGGACTATTTGGCACCATTGCCCATCCCTACCGGTCGAAAACCCTCGGATGTGCTCAACACTATTTGGCGCAAAAACGAGGTGTTTCTCGACATCAGTAACTACATTCAACCCCGAAACGGGAGAACAAACAAAAGACGCCGTGGCAGGCCGAACCACGCCGAAATAATCTTGTGAGGAGCCTGACAAATGCAGCATGAGATTCTTGCATTCGACAAGAAAACCGAGCAATTAGCTTTTAGCATTGAGATACCTGCCGACCAGTTCGATAAATTAGCTGAGCTAATGGCCTGGGGTGAACCAGAAGATGCAATCTATGAGTACGAGCTGACGCCGGAGCAAGTAAGCCGCCTTGAAAACATGACTGGCCGGGCCTTCAATAGTCCAGACTATATTTTTCAGTTGTCTTGTAGCGCTTGAGTTTTGGCGATGTAATCCGAAACATCTCGGAATGTCTCTCGGTGCGCAGAGCTTTGAACGAGGACGATCGATGGCGCCTGCAAATTCGCGCATCTAGTGTCCCGAGCGCTTAATTCATTAGCTTATTTTTCATCACGCTCAACTTTGCCATATGTACCGAGCTGATGATGGCCTCTGCCGTCTTGCTCCATTTGAACGGCTTGGCCGAATGCTCGTTGTGAGCCGTGATGAATTGGCGGATCGCGGCTTTCAGATCAGTAACGCTGGTGAAGACACCTCGATACAGCGCCCGTCTCTCCAACTGCGAAAACCAGCCTTCCACTGCGTTCAGCCAAGACGCGCTGGTCGGTGTGAAGTGCAGCTTGAAGCGCGGATGTTTTTCCAGCCAGGCCTTGATCGCAGCGGTTTTGTGGGTCGAACTGTTGTCCAGAATCACATGGAGATCGAGCTCGGAAGGCGTGTTGCTCCTACAGCCTTTAAGCCAGAAACGTTCGCACGGGCGTTCCAGCTTTGCTAAGCCGGATAACCAGTGATCTGCCGAATACTCTGGTACAGCGGTTTGAGCTGGCGGTACATGCGCAGGTAAACCTCCTTGTACAACCGCTCATAGATCTGCTGCGCCTCGGGCTGCGGCATGAACACCGCGCCAACCCGGGTCATCGCCGCGATCGCCGAAGGAAAGTCGGCATGCAGGCCAAGCCCCACCGCGCAGCAAATAGCCGCCCCCAGGCCGGACGCTTCATAGACATGTGGGCGCTCGGCCGGCAGGCCAAAGATATCCGCCGTGAGCTGCATCGCGGCATCGCTCTGCGACCCGCCACCGGCAACGCGCAGACGCTCAATCGACTGTTTCGAGCGCTTTTCAAGCTTCTCCTTGCCCTGGCGCAAGGCGTAGGCCAACCCTTCGAGGATCGCCCGATAGATATGCGCGCGGGTATGCACGTCGCCAAAGCCGATCATCGCGCCCTTGGCTTCCATGCCCGGCTCACGAATCCCCGGCGACCAGTAGGGTTGCAGCATCAGGCCCATGGCGCCGGGTGGCACTGCGTTGACCAGGGCGTCGAACAGTTGCTCCGGCTCCAGCCCCTGCGCCTTGGCCTGCTGCATTTCGCGCAGACCGAACTCATTCTTGAACCAGCTGACCATCCAGTAGCCACGGTAGATCATCACTTCGCAGTTGTATTGATCCGGCACCGCCGCCGGATAAGGCGGAATCAACGGGACAACTTCGAGGTAACGCGAGCGCGTCGTGGTGATGGTCGCGGTGGTGCCATAGGACAGGCACACCGTGGACGCATCGACCACTCCAGCACCGAGTACTTCACAGGCCTTGTCGGCACCCGCAGCGATCAGCGGTACCCCTTCGGGAATGCCGGTATGCCGGCTCGCCTCGGCGCTGATATGGCCCAGGGTTTCACCAGGTTTGAGCAGCGTCGGCAATTGTTCCGCACGCACCGCCAGCGCCTGCCATTTCCAGTCGCTAGGTGCAGCCCAGCGCAGGCGTTTGAAGTCGAACGGCAGGTAGCCCACGCAGCAGCCCACCGAGTCGACGAAACGCCCGCACAGACGATGGGTTAGGAAACCCGAAAGCAGCAGGAACTTGTCGGTCGCACCCCACACCTCGGGCTGATGGCGAGCGATCCAGTTGGCCTCGGCCTGGGCACGGAAATAATCCACGGTGGCCTGCGCACCGACCAGTTTGAACAACCAGCCCCATGGCCCCTTTATCCTGCCCTCGAGCTCGGCCTGGCGTTGATCGAGCCACAAGATCGCCGGACGCAGGGCCTTGCCCTGGGCATCGACATTGATCACGGTACCGCGCTGGGTGGTCAGTGACACACCGGCGATTTGCGTACGCTCAACCCCGGTCTGCTGCCACAACAGCTGGCACGCCTCGCCCAACTTGGCCCAGTAATAATCCGGCTCCTGCTCGGCCCAGCCAGGGTGGACCGACGTGTAGGCCTGCAGCTCGACTTTGCCTTTGCCCAACAGATTGCCCTGCAGGTCGAACAGCAACGCGCGTACGCTCTGGGTGCCATTGTCGATTGCCAGCAGGTAGCGCTTGTTTTTGTGGTTATCCATGGAGCTCTCTTCAATGGGCATTTAATGCGCGGCCTCCGGCAAGCCATGGTAGCGTTGCCACAACGCCCTATAACGCTGTTCTTCCGCCTGCCAGCGCAGGTCGTCCCAGCCCAGCCGTGGCTGGCACAACTGACGGATGGCCGGTAGATAATCCTCCGCCCCCCGGGCCAGCAACAGGCCGATACGGGTGCGGCGCAGCAGCAGGTCATCAAGGTGCAGGACCAGCTCTGCGTCGCAAGCAAACGCCAGCTCCGCCCACAAGGTATCGCTGGCACCGACGCTGGCGCAGCCCAACTGTTCCAGCAATAGCGCCAGGCGTGGTAGATCGCGACCGTGACGCCCGGCCAGGCGACGCCACTGGCTGTTGTTGAGCGGCGCAATCGGCAGTGCCGGTACCGCAGCAAACACCGGGGCGCCGTCATCATTGACTTCACGCCCGAGCATCTGCGCGCAGGCCTTGAGCACTTCGAGCGCCTGAGGCCGGAACGTGGTCAGTTTGCCGCCGGCCAGGGTCACACAGCCGGGCTCGTGCCACAGCACATGCTCGCGGGTTTCATTGGACGGCTTGCCCTGCTGCCCCTCGTGAACGCTGCCCACCACCGGGCGCACCCCCGACCAGGTCGACAGTACATCGCCAGCAACCACGTTAGCCTGGGGAAATTGCTGGGCGCAGGCTGCCAGCAGGTAATCGAGTTCCTCGGCGCTGATGCTCGCGCTCTGGTCCAGATCGTCCGGGTGATCCAGGTCTGTGGTGCCCACCACTGTGGCGCCTTCCCAGGGGAAGACAAACACCGGCCGACGATCGCGAGCGTGCAAGAAGGTGATCGCTTGAGCTACCGGCAAACGCCAGCCGGGCAGCAGCAGATGACTGCCGCGCAACGGGCGCAATTGCCGGGGCGCGTCGCTCGGACGCAGGCGCTCGGCCCAGGCACCGGTTGCCACCGCCAACGCTCGACAACGCAGCTGCATCCGCTTGCCATCCTCGACGTTTTCAACCTGCACGCCACAGACCCGACCGTTGTCACGCAGCAGTTGCCGGACCCGCACGCCATTGAGCGCCAGCGCGCCGTCCGCCCGCGCTTCAGCCAGCACACGCATTACCAGCCGCGCATCATCGGTCAATGCATCGACAAAACACGTCCCCCCCAGCAACTGTTCTTCCTTCAGCCCCGGTGCCAGATAACGCAGTGCTTTGGCATCGTGAAAGCGATGGTTGCGCCGCCCGGCCAAGGCGTCGTACACCGTCAACAGCCCACCCAGCACCCGCGGCCCGGGAAAATCACCACGGTAGTGCGCCATCATGAAACTCGCGGGCTCCACCAGTCCTGGTGCTTCGTCGAGCAGGCGCTGGCGTTCGTGCACCGAGTCGCGGGTCAGGCGCCACTGGCCCTTGGCGATATAGCGCAAGCCGCCATGGACCATCTTCGAAGAACGGCTGGAGGTGCCCCAGGCAAAGTCGCGCTGCTCCAGCAGCAGGCAACGCCAGCCACGGCGTGCCGCTTCGCGCAGGATCCCGGCACCGCTGATGCCGCCACCGATGACGATCAGGTCCCAGGTCTCATCCGCCAGGGTCGGCAGTACCTGTTGTCGCCACGCGGCATTCCAGTCCTGGCTCATGCTGTCACTCCTGCAACAGGGTGCCGGGATTGAGGCGCCCGGCCGGATCGAAGTGCCGGCTCAGCGCCTGCAAGGTATCCAGTGCCAGCGCGCCCTTCTCGCGCAACAGGTAGGGGGCATGATCCTTGCCGACGCCATGCTGATGACTGACCGTGCCGTGGTTGTCGACGATGGTCTGGCTGGCCGCCTGCTTGAGCGCTTGCCAGCGCGTCAGGGTGGCCGGATAAGTCGCCGCCGGGCGGAACACATAGGTGGTGTAAATGCTCGACCCTTCACCATAGACATGGGACAGGTGGGTAAACACATGTACCCGCTCGCCTTCAGCCGCCAGGCCGTCGCGCAAGCTGTTTTCGATGCGATTGAGCAGGTTGTCGACATTGCTCCAGTCGGTGGCGGTTTCCAGGGTGTCGACCACGTAACCGGCGTTCCACAAATTCTCGCGCAGGTAAGGAAAACGGAAGCGGTTCTGCGCCCATTTGTTACCCAACAGAGTGCCGGTGAACACCCCGCCAAACGCCTTCAAGTGTTGCCGGGCCTGCTTCAGCGACAGCGCGTTCTGCTGTCGGTTGCCGGTCACGCCGAAGGTCAACAGGCATTTGCCGGCACGCGCACCGCGCAAGGCCAGGTATTTTTCCAGCCAGGCGATCTGCTGCGGATGCCCGGCCAGAGCCAGTTGGGTCTCGGTTTCCAGCGCATTCGACAGACGCAACATCGACAGCGGCACGCGCGCCTGGGCCAACTGGCGGATGGCTTGCAGGGCCAGGTTCCAGTCGGGCAGGAACACTCCATAAAAACGCTCGTCCGCTGGCAGCGGGCTGATCCGCACCTTGACCTCGGAAATGATCCCGAAGCGCCCTTCGCTGCCCAGCACCAGTTCACGCAGATCGGGACCTGCCGCCGAGGCGGGAAAGGTCGCGATCGCCAACGGGCCGGCGAAGGTTTCCAGCGTACCGCCAGCGAACAGTTGCTCGATGCGCCCATAGCGTAGTGACTGCTGGCCACTGGAGCGACTGGCAACCCAGCCGCCCAGGGTCGACAACTCCCATGACTGCGGGAAATGCCCAAGGGTGTAACCGCGGGCACGCAACTGGCTTTCCACTTGCGGCCCGGTGGTGCCGGGGCCGAAGGTGGCCAGCAGGCTCTGCTCGTCGAGATCGAGCAGGCGGTTCATGTGCGCAAGCGACACGGTCAGCACCGGCCGCGTAGAGGATGGCGGGTTGATGTGACCTGCCACCGAAGTACCGCCACCGTAAGGAATCAGGCACAGGTCTTTTTCGTGGGCGAGCGCTAGCAACTGGCGGATCTGCTCGACACTCTGCGGGAACGCCACCGCATCGGGGTAGGTCCCCAGCGTCCCTTCACGTAACGCCAGCCAGTCCGGCAAGCTCTGGCCACGGGCATGCAGCAGACGATCATGGGCCTGCAGACTGTACAGCGGATGCGCCGCCAGACGTGAAGCCGGAACCCGCGCCAGTGCCGCCTCCAACGTGGCGTCGGACAGTGCACACCCGGCGCCCACCCGGGCAGCGAGAAACCCCGCACCCTGGGCCGGCAGCTCGACCACCGTGGTTGCTTCCCCCCAGCCGTTCCAGCGTCGCATGCGTGTGTCCTTTTATGGTTCTTATCAGGTAACAGTTCAGGTGCCTATAGTAGCCAGCCACCCGCGCCTGTCACGGTCACATCCGGCCAGCCCGAGTAGCCGATTGAGCCAACGCACGCGGCTGCCGCCATTTACTTTAGCGGTGGTTTCAAATTACCTTTCAGGGCCTTCACCTGCGCCTGTCTGCCTCGATCAAAAGGAACCCGATCATGCAATCCCTTGGCTACAGCTCGGTTCCCCCGCTGCTCAAGTACGTGCGTCATGCCGAACAACTGGGCATGGCCATTGAACCGGCGTTAGCGGTAGCCGGGTTGCAAGCCCAACAGCTGAGCGATAACAGCCTGCGGGTGCCGGGCGAAGCCCATGAACGCTTGCTCGATTACTTTTGCGAGCATTCCGGTGATCCGCTGTTCGGCCTCAACTCGGCGCGATTCGTATTGCCCAACTCCTGGAACGTGCTGGGCTACATCACCATGAACTGCGCGACCCTGGGCGATGCCATGAATCGCATCATGCCGTTCGAGAAGCTGGTGGGGGACATGGGCGTCAGCCGCGCCGAACCGCAGGGGGAACACGTACACCTGATCTGGACCTGCCGCCACCAACGCCCGCGCATCCGCCGCCATCTGGTGGAAAACGTCCTTGGCTCCTGGCTGCAATATGCGCGCTGGATCGCCGACGCTCAGCTGTCGCCCACCGCGGTATGGCTCGAACACCCCCTGCCGGCGGACACCGAACGCGCCCGCTACGAACAGTTCTTCGACTGCCCAGTGCTGTTCAACCAGCCCTACTCGGCGCTCATTGTCCCACTGCCCTACCTGCAACTGCCCTTGCGCCAGGCCGATGCACAATTGCTGCGCACCCTGGAAGAACACGCCCTGGGCCTGATGGCCACGCTGGAAGACGCGTCGCTGGAACAACGGGTGAAGAACATCCTGCGCCAGCTGCTCAAGGAAGGGCTGCCGCGCAAAGAGCAGGTGGCCGAGCAGTTCGCCGTCTCGGTGCGCACCCTGCAACGCCAGCTGCACCAGGCGAACACCTCCTACCAGCAAATCCTCGATGACCTGCGCCAGGAACTGGCGGAGCACTACCTGCTGCACAGCACCTTGCCGATCCAGGACATCGCCCAATACCTGGGTTTCACCGAACCGCGCTCATTCCACCGCACCTTCAAAAGCCGACGCGGGATGCCACCGGGCGAGTTTCGCCAGACTTACCGGGAGCAGAACGAGACTTGAACGTCACCCGCAGATCACGCAGATAACCCCCATCAACTGTCGAACTTATTAAGGATCGTCTGATACTCAATTACCGACTCGCCTCATAGAGTCGGCGAATGCGATTAAAACGTTACCTGCTGCATATCAATCCGTTGTTATCCAACCCCGAAGCAGCCCGATGGTTGCTGCGGCTGTTCGCCATCGTTTTATCGATCGGTATCTTGAGTGGCGTCTACAACTTTCTGTTGTTCACGTTCAATAACGACATCTCCCAACGTCGTGGCTACATGAGCAGCGCGATAGCCGAAGCCCATACATTCTTCACCAATCGGGAAGCCTTGCTGGAAAGCCTGAGCCTGTCGACAGTGCGCAAGGCGCAACAGGCCAAGCCTTTGGTATACCTGCCTTCGAGCGAAGAAATCCACCTGCAGTTGGGTACCAGCCCCAACAATCTGTGGAGTATCTGGCTGACCCAGCGCATGCGCAGCTACATGCAAGAAAAGCAAGTCAGCCTGCTGTACGTAGGTACCGGTGCGCAAGCCCAGGTCAGACGGCTCTTTAACGCGACGGCACAGGTGCCCGACCTCTCTGCAGCCATGCTTGAACAACTGCACGCACTCAAGAATCGTACAGCCGCACCATTGAGCGAATTGTGGTTGACCGACCACAGCGAGCAACGCTCGCACCTGTACATTTTCATTCGCCTGGACGAACGCGCCCCCGAGTCGGGCTGGCTGGGCCTGGAAATGGATACGCGCGAGGTATCCAGAGCCTTGAGTGATCAGAGCGCCGGCGCCTTCATGATGCTCAATGCCGATGGCATGCAAGTGTTCAGCAACAATCCACAGGCGAGCCTGAGCCAGACACTGCTCAGCCCCCAGGGTGAAAACTTCTTCGGCTTTATCGGCAACGGCCTGTTGCCCGATCACCTGGTGATCCGCAAACACCTGAAGTCATCTGACTGGCAACTGGTGTATTCGATCGACCTGCTGGCAGTATTGGATGGTTTGTGGAAACAACTGCTCGGTTCACTGTTGTTCTGCCTGTTCAGCATTACCCTGATCGTGCTGTTGATACGGCGTTTCGAACAGCGCCTGATTGCCCCGGCAGTCCACCGCATTGAGGCTTTGATAGAAAGCGAAGCGTTCAGTCGCGACGTCATCGAAACCGCCCCGGTTGCGTTGTGTGTTCTGCGTCGCAGTGATGGCAAGGTGGTGCTGGAAAACCATCTGGCCCAACAATGGCTAGGCAATGGCCTTGAGCGTGACGTACTTTGCGCCAACTGGATCCGCGCCGCATTCGACTCGGTCGATGCCGACTGCAGCGATTGCTTTGAAACGGCCGATGGCCGCCACTTGTACCTGAGCAGTGCGCCCACCCGCTACAAGGGCGAAGACGTGTTGTTCTGTGCCTTCAGCGACATCAGCACGCGCAAACAGGTGGAAGCTGCGCTGGAAGAAGCCCGGCAATCGGCCGATGCGGCCAACGAAGCCAAGACCCTGTTCCTGGCCACCATGAGCCACGAAATCCGCACCCCCCTGTATGGCGTCCTGGGCACCCTCGAGCTTCTGTCCCGCACCCAGCTGGACGCCCAACAAAAAGACTATCTGCATGCGATCGAAGGCTCCTCGGCGACTCTCCTGCAATTGATCTGCGATGTACTGGATGTGTCGAAGATCGAGGCAGGGCAACTAGTCCTGGAAGTAAGCGAGTTCTCCCCCCTGGAACTGGTGCATGAGGTCATCCAGGGCTACAGCGCCGCAGCCACCAGCAAAGGCCTGCAACTCTATGCCTGCCTCGATTCACACCTGCCTGAACGACTGATCGGCGATGTCTCGCGGATCCGCCAGATCCTCAATAACTTGCTGAGCAATGCGGTGAAGTTCACCGATTGCGGGCGGGTGGTGCTCAGGGTCCGCTTGCTGCATCGCGAAGGCGAGCGCTCAGGGTTGTTGTGGCAAGTGTCGGATACCGGCAAAGGCATTGCCGAGGAGGATCAACCCTACATTTTCGAACCCTTCTACCAGGTCGAAGGCAATACTCATGTAGTCGCCGGAACCGGATTGGGGCTGCCCATCTGCCAACGCCTGACGCAATTGATGAACGGCCATATGCGCATGGTCAGTGAACCCGGCCTGGGCAGCAGCTTCACCTTGACCCTGCCCCTGGAAGTAGCTTTAGGCACTGGCGAAACAGCTGTGCCGCACAGCTTGTTGGCTGAAGTCATCTACGTCGTCTCACCGATTCGCGAGCTGGCAGAATCCATCGCGGGCTGGCTACGCCGCTGGGGTGCCCGGGCGCAGATTAGCCACCCTGCCGAGACGGGCGCAACCCGCGCTCAGATGCTGCTCGAGCTGCACCCGGGCAGCATCGAGCACCCCCTGCAGCCGGATTGGCCAGGACCCCGGATCCTGATCAGCAGCAATGGCTGCAGTGAACCCCGGCATGAAGACGGCGTTTGGCACGTCAACCTCAATCACCTGAACGCCATTCACCAGGCTGTCAGCCAGGCTCAGGGACTATGGGTCGCCAGAGGTGATGAATACGTAAAGCAGCAGGAAATGAGACAGCTGGACCTGCGCGTACTGGTCGCCGAAGACAACATCATCAACCAACTGATACTCAAGGATCAGCTCGAAGAACTCGGATGTACCGTCGTGCTGGCCAGCGATGGCGATGAAGCGTTGCAGCACTGGAAGCCTGGCCAGTTCGACGTCGTCCTGAGCGATGTGAACATGCCCCGTATGAATGGCTATGCCTTGGCCAGAGAACTGCGTCGACAAGGCTGCCTGGCGCCGATCATCGGTGCGACGGCCAATGCAATGCGCGGCGAAGAAGAACTGTGCCTGGCCGCTGGCATGAACCGCTGCCTGGTCAAACCTTTTACATTGCAAGCCCTGTTCAACTGCCTGGCGCCTTACCAAGGAAGCACCCGTGAAGCCCTATAACATCCTGATTGTCGAAGACCACCCGTTTCAGCGTATGTACCTGCAACATCTGTTAAGCGAACTGGGTGAATTTGATCTGGAATGCGCACAGGACGGCAACGAGGCGCTGCAGCGCCTGCAACAACGTGACTTCGACTTTGTTCTGACCGACCTGTTGATGCCCGGCATGGATGGTGTGCAGTTCATCCAGCACCTGGCCGGGCTGCGCCGCAAGCCGGACCTGGCGATCATGAGCGCCGCCTCCCGACGCATGCTGATGGCGGCCAGCCTGGTCGCGAAAAACCTTGGTGTCGAAGTGATCGGACTGATCTCCAAGCCTGTCTCGCCAAGCGCACTGCGCAGCGTGACCGAGCAATTACGGCGCAAACATGACAGCGCAGCGCAAGCCGCCGCACCGGTCACCGAATTTGACCACCAGACCCTCCTCCAGGCTCTTAACGACCGCGCGTTCCAGGCCTGGTTCCAGCCCAAGAAGTCGTTGCACAATGGCCGTATTGTCGCCGCTGAAGCCCTGGTGCGCTGGATGCACCCGGAACAGGGGGTGCTGTTACCAAGCTCGTTTCTGCCTGCGCTGAAAACCTTTGGCCTGGAAGAGCGCTTGCTATGGCTGATGCTCAAACAGGCCATGGATGCCCAGGCCCGCTGGCGCGAGCAGGGCTATGACATTCCGGTGTCGATCAACCTGCCCACCCACCTGCTCAATAGCCACGACCTGGCGGACCGTCTGCTGGAGTTTGTCCTTCATCATCAGGGTATACCCGGCAAGCTCTGCTTCGAACTGATGGAGAGCTCTACACCAGAAGACATCAGCAACTTCTACGCCGGTGCCTGTCGCTTGCGCATCAAAGGTTTCGGCCTGTCTCAGGATGATTTCGGCCAGGGTTACAGCTCCTACCTGAATCTGGTATCGGCACCGTTCACCGAGCTGAAGATCGACCGCGCATTGGTCCAGGGATGTCATCAAAACGAAAACATGGCCTCAGCCCTGGCCAGCATTGTCGCCCTGGGCCGCAAGCTCGGCCTGACCGTGGTGGCCGAAGGGGTGGAAACCGCCCAGGAGCTTGCCCTGTTGCGCAAGATCGACTGCCACCAGGCCCAGGGCTTCCTGATTTCCCACGCGGTGTCATCGGATCAGTTTCAACAGCTCTTGAACCTGGATGGGGCGGCGACCTTTTATTGACCTGCACCCTCAACCTTCGACCACCATCAGAGGTAAGATTCGTCAGCTATCGACACTTTGCGGCCCTGCGGATACTGTTCATGAAGCAAGACAACGCCCTGCTGGAAAACCTCACCCGTAGTTCTCTACGCCTGAACAAGGGAGTGATGATTCTGCTGGGACTGGCGTTGTTGCTGGTCGGCACCAGCTTCTGGTCATTCCAGCGCCTGATCGAAGAACACCATGACACGGTGCGCTTTCATTTTGCCCGCCTGCTGGAGAACATTCAGGAGCAGGAAGCCTTTCTGAGAACACTGACCGCTCAGGGGACACAGCTGTCTGACGAAAGCCCACAGGTGCATTTGCTTTCACCCTTGCCGAACGAGGGACCGAACATTTATCAAGGGCAGGCGTTTTCGTTCTCATTGCCCTTCAGCGTCAAACTCGATAAGGGTAAAGTTATTGCCCACGAACAACCCAGGATCTTTGGCCTGGGGGCAAACCTGGCAGACCTCTACAGTACGTTCTGGTCAGCTTCGCACTTCCCTTCACCGCAAGTGTTTCTGTTCGGGCCACACGACAGCTACGACATTACTGTGCCTGCGGCCGGACGCACACGCGGCAAGATGATGAACATCAACGAAACTTTCGTCGACGTGCTCAACACCGTCCGTGCTCGCACCCCGCAAGACAGCCAATACCTGAAGAACAACGGGATCGATTGGCGAAGCTATGTCGAAGTGCCCGATCGCTCAACACCTGCACGCTTGTTGGCGTATGTCACTCTCCAGTTCAAATCCGACCAGTCGTTGGTCAAGGGGAGCGACTCCCGCCGTATTGCGGCCTCACTGCTCGACCTGTCACAGATCAACGACTTTGAACGCATCATGGACTGGCTGGTGTATGACCGCTTCACCCTGATTGCTCCGGACGGTGAAGTACTGATTGGCATCCAGCGCTCAGAGTCGCATCTGCACGAAGGTATGAACCTCAAGCCCGAAGGTCTGGTGTTCAAGCTGGTCAACCACGACGGCCCCGGCTGGGCAGCCATCTACACCATCACTTTCAAGAGTTTTTTCCGCTATGCATTCTGGTCACTGACCACCTTGCTGCTCTCGTTCCTGGCCATCATCGGCCTGGGCTGGCTGGCCAGCCGTTGGTACAAGAAACAGGTGATCCTCCCCGCGCGCCAGGCCCACCAAAGCATCGCCGAGAGCGAGGCGTTCAGCCGCGTGGTGATCGACACCGCGCCGACCGGACTGTGCGTGGTGCGCTGCGCGGACCAGCAGATACTGCTGAAAAACCAGCGGGCCCAGCAATGGCAAGGCACCGTCGCGCTGGTCACAGCCCTGGATCATCAGGACAACGCTGATACAGCAGAGCACGATCTGGAGATCGACGGTCGTCACCTGCAAGTCGGCTCCGTCGCTACCCGTTATCAGGGCCAGGACGTGCGGCTGTATGCCTTCAACGACGTCACCCGGCATGTCGAAGATGCCCATGCCCTGGAACAAGCCCGGCGCGCCGCCGATACCGCCAACGAAGCCAAGACCCTGTTCCTGGCCACCATGAGCCATGAAATCCGCACCCCGCTGTACGGCGTGTTGGGCACCCTGGAACTGCTTGGCCTGACCCCGCTGGAGCCACGCCAGCTTGCCTACCTGAATACCATCCAGCGCTCTTCCGCCACCCTTTTCCAACTCATCAGCGATGTGCTGGATGTCTCCAAGATTGAGTCCGGACAGATGGCCATCGAGCCGGTCGAATTCTGCCCGCTGGACATGCTCGAAGACACCTTGCATACCTACGCCGCCTTCGCCGAGCGCAAGGGATTGCTGCTGTACGCCTGCACCGACGCCCGATTGCCTGGCAGGGTGCTCGGTGATCCCATGCGGATTCGCCAGATTCTCAACAATCTGCTGAGCAATGCCATCAAGTTCACCGACACCGGCCGGGTGGTGTTGCGTACCCGTGTGCTGGAGCTCACGGAGGGAAAGGTCAGCCTTGAATGGCAAGTCACCGATACCGGCATCGGCATCGGCGAACCACAGCAGGCCAAGCTGTTCGAGCTGTTCTATCAGGTCAAAGATGCGTCCGGCGAAGGCGGTGCGGGGTTGGGCCTGCCGATCTGCAAGTGGCTCAGCGAATTGATGGGCGGACAGATGAAAGTGGTGAGCGATCCAGGGCTTGGCAGCAGCTTTTCCCTGAAGATGAATTTGTTGGTGTTGCCCGGCGAGCTACCCGACTGCCCCGCCATCGAGCGCGATCCGACACCTGTGTACGTACGCGCGCCACTACCAGAACTGGGGCAAAGTTACTGCGATTGGCTTGAGCGCCTGGGCGTGGCTGCGACTCTGACAATCCCCCCACAGGCACCAGACAACCCTCAGGCGCTGCTGGTTGAAGTCCTTGCAGCCCCCCCTGAACTGCCCTGGAGCGGGCCACGGATCTGCTGTATCAGCGGTGGACGTAATCCCGCCGAATACACTGATGGCCATTGGGATGTCGACATGCATGACCTGCGAGCGGTAGCTCAGGCCATCGTGCTAGCCCGTCAAGGTGCTTGCGAACCAGCCAGTGAAGCCCCCGAACCAGGTAGCGTGAACCTGCAACTGCATATCCTGGTAGCCGAAGACAACCCGATCAACCAGGCCATCCTCAAGGAGCAGCTCGAGGCCTTGGGTTGCAGCGCCGTGGTCGTGGCCAATGGCGAACAGGCCTTGCACCTGTGGCAGCCCGAGGTCTTCGACCTGGTGCTCACCGACGTCAATATGCCGGTCATGAACGGTTATGAACTGGCCAAGGCCCTACGTGCTCACGACAACCGGTTGCCGATCATCGGCGTTACTGCCAACGCTATGCGCGAAGAAGGCTTACGCTGCATGGAAGTTGGTATGAACGCCTGGATCGTCAAACCGCTGAGTCTGCAAACCCTGCGGGCACACCTGATCAAGCTGTGCAAGCCGATGCTGCACAATGCTCCGTCACGTATCGATACCGAAACGCTGAGTGCTTCACCTGCCGCAACGCCCAACGACAGCGTAAAACTGTCCCCTGCAATGCGGCCGCTATTCATCAGCACCATGCAACAAGACATCGCGCTCATCCGCAGCGCCCTGGAACAGCAAGACGCCAGAACCATCGCCGAGCGGCTGCATAGTATGGCCGGCGCGCTCGGCGCAGTTCAGGCCAGCAACCTGGCCAGCCACTGCATTGATCTGGAGTATCAACTGCACAACACAAGACTCGATGCTCCCCTGACGCAGAAAGTCCAGCAGGCACTGAAACGTCTTGCGACAATCCTGAGCACCCTCGCGTAAAATCAACAAGCCACTACGTGCAACCTTATGGACACCCACCTCGCACCGGTATAACAGGCCGTATTAATGGAAAAACTCAAGGTCATCATCGCTGACGATCATCCCATCGTCCTTCTCGGTGTACGCGAGCTGATCGAGCGCGACCCACGTTTTTGTGTGGTTGGCGAGGCCGTGTGCTCCAAGGGCCTGATCGAACTGCTTGAACAGCAAACGGTCGACATCGTTATCAGCGACTACAACATGCCGGCTGACTCGCCCTATGGGGACGGGCTGAAGTTGGTTGACTACCTCAAGCGTCATTATCCGCGTGTGCAGATTCTGATTTTGACCATGATCTCCAACCACCTGATTCTCACCCGTCTGCAGGAGCTGGGGGTTGTCGGAGTCATTCAGAAGAATCAATTGCACACGGAAATCGAACTGGCGCTCAATGCCATCGCCCGCCAAAGGATATATCGAAGTCTGGAGCCTGCGAAAACGTCGGTGATTGAATCCGACACCGCCATTGATGAAAAAATGGCCAGCCTATCGCCGAAAGAGTTTGAGATATTGCGGCTATTTGTTGCCGGGAAAAGTGTAAGCGATATTGCCCGCAGCCAGAACAGAAGTGCAAAAACCATCAGTGCACAAAAAATTTCGGCCATGCGCAAACTTGATGTCAGCAGTGACCAGGACCTGTTGGCCTATTGCCTGGAGCGCAGTACTTTCAACTGAATAAGCTGAGTGACTGAGTTTGTTAGTCCTATTAAGAATCGTCTGATGTCCATGCCTGACCACGCCGATTATCGTGGTTGGGCATTTCCATGCAGTACTTTTCCAACCAGCACTAATGGACATCACCATGAAGAATATTTCCCTGGCCGCACTCGCCCTTTCCGCCATCGCAGCCTCTGGCAGCGTCTTTGCTGCAGACCCTGTCGTCACTGATGGCGGCAAAGGCAAAATCAGCTTTACCGGTGTCATCAACAACGACGCCTGCTCCGTCGATGGCGCCAACGCCGACCGCGTGATTGCCATGGACATGGGCAACGTTTCGATCAAGGACATGGGCACCGCCGAAAGCCCTGCCTCGGGCCGTGTCACAGGTAAGGGCTTCAACCTCAACGTCAACTGCAACCTGGGCACCAAAGTGTCGATGATCTTTGACGCCACTAGCGGCGGCTCAGGCCTGGTGACTGGCAAAAATGTCCTGGCCCTGACCAAAGGTACCGGCACCGCCAGCAACGTCGGTATTGCCCTGCTCGACAGCAACGGTGCGCTGATTGACCTGAGCTCGAAAGCCACCGCCAAAATCCAGAGTGACATGCATGGTACCGGTACTGTAGGCGGTGATGCGGTGCTGAGTTTCTCCGCTGCCTACGTCACCACAGGCGCTCCTGGCACGGCTACCGCCGGTCGTGGTGATGCCACCCTGCCGTTCATCCTGCAATACGAGTAACTCGCACAGCAGGATTTCATTCGCGCGAGGCATCCCCGCCTCGCCGCTCACGGTCGAGTCAAAGGGTAAACACCATGCTACTTCGCTCTCTCCCCGCCTGCCTGGGCTTACTGGGCATGCTTTCGGCTGCTCCGGCGACGGCCAGCATTTCATTGAGTGCCACACGGATAGTATTCGATGGTGCACATAAGGAAGCCAACATCACTGTGCGCAACGGTAATCAGGATGTCTTGATTCAATCCTGGGTTGACAACAATAACGACAACACCGCAAGCATCCCGTTTGCTGTAACGCCACCGTTGGCCCGAATACTGGCCAAGGAACAGCAACTACTGCGTATTCTTTATGAAGGTGTCGGTATGCCGACAGACAAGGAGTCGGTGCTCTGGCTCAATGTCCAGGAAATCCCGCAAAGCAGCACCAAAGCCAATACCTTGCAGTTGGCGGTACGCCAACGTATCAAGATTTTCTTTCGTCCCGCCAACTTGCCTGGCGATGCACTGCTGGCGCCTGCACACTTGCAGTGGAGCCTTTCCCAACAGGCAGGGAAAACCACATTGGTCGTAAAAAACCCAAGTTTTTATCACGTATCAATGGCCGATGTAACACTTCAGAACGGTTCGCACAGGGAAGTAGCCATAGAGTCGACCATGGTGGCGCCCGGCGAAGTTAAAACATTTGCACTCAGGTCTGTGACAGCCCTTAAACCGCTACAACTTACGTTCAATAGTATCAATGACTATGGCGCGCAGAACCAGTACCGGGCCACCTTGAGCCTTACAGACACCCGCAGCGCCAGGATCGTCGATTCCGCCTCCACGCCATAAACGCGATCAAAAAACGTCACGTATGCCTGTATGCGCGACCTCGCCGTGCCCGGCTGAATCCGGGAGATGATAAAGGTTCAATTTGCATGTCTTTTTCTTCCGATAACAGGCCCACACCTGGGGCAAGAAAACGTGTGCCCGCGTTGTCTCACGGCGCGATACTCAAGCCATGGAGGCCAAGCGCCCTATCCCTGGCCATCTGTGCTGTCTTGCCCGGCTTGTCATTCGCAGCTCAAGCCCCGGCCGATGTCGTCGATCCGCAACTGTTAGCCTTTAACACCACCTTCCTGCAAGGCTCGCAGTCGGCCGTGGACCTGCAACTGCTGTTGTCCGCCAACAGCGTGCTGCCGGGTAACTATCGGGTCGACCTGTACAGTAACGAAACCTTGGTCGGTCGGCGTGATATCGACTTCAATCGCAATCCCGCGAGCGGCCGCGTAGAACCTTGCCTGACCCTCGACTTGCTCAAGCAACTGGGCATCGACCTGGCCAAGCTAGAGGCACAGGGCAAATTTGATCCCAACGCCCCACAGGCCTGCTACGACCTGCCGACCCTGCTCGACCAGGCCACCCTACGCTACGACGCCAGCCGCTTGCGCCTGGCTGCCAGCGTGCCGCAGGTGGCGATGCAGCGCGGCCTGCGCGGCTACGTCGACCCACAGCTGTGGGACGACGGCGTCTCCGCAGCTTTTATCAACTACCAGCTCAACAGCAGCCGTAGCGCGGGTGATGCCGATACCCGCATGGCCAACAACATTGGCCTGCGTAACGGTATCAACCTCGGTGCCTGGCGGCTGCGCAACGAGTCCAACTTCAGCAGCGGCACCGGGCGCCCGAACACCTTCAAAAGCAACCGTAGCTACCTGCAACACGACGTCACGGCACTCAAGGGCCAGTTCAGCGCCGGTGATATCTTTTCCGATACCGACCTGTTCGACAGCGTGCGCTACCGCGGCCTGAAACTGGCCTCCGACGAAGGTATGCGAGCCGACAGCGAACGCGGCTATGCGCCGATCATCCGCGGCGTGGCGCAAACCAACGCCACCGTGGAAATCCGCCAGAACAACTACATTCTCTACACCACCAACGTGCCGCCAGGGCCGTTCGAGATCAGCGACATCTACCCGAGTGGCTCCAACGGCGACCTGGAAATCACCATCATCGAAGCCGACGGACGCCGCCGGGTCAGCCAACAGGCGTTTTCCAGCCTGCCGATCATGGTGCGTGAAGGCCAAGTGAAGTACAGCCTCTCGGCCGGCCAGTACAACAGCAACACCGATGGCATGGCCACGCCACAGATGCTCAGCGGCACCCTGGCGTATGGTGTCAGCAGCAACTTGACCGGCATCCTTGGTGTGCAAGCCAGCGACCACTACAAGGCCCTGGCCCTGGGTGCGGGCCGCAACACCTCGCTGGGCGCGGTGTCGGTCGACCTCACCCACTCTTCAAGCCAGGCCCGAGGCCAAACCGCCCAGGGCAACAGCTTACGCGCCTTGTATGCGAAGACCTTTACCGGTACTGATACCAACTTCACCCTGGCCGCGTATCGCTATTCGACCGAGGGCTACCGAACCCTGACCGACCATGTCCAGGACCTGAGCGACGGCGCAATCAAACGCAGCGGCAACGCCAAGACCCGCACCGACCTGACCATCAACCAGAGCCTGGGACGCAATCGCGAACTGGGCAGCCTCTATGTCAATGCCAGTGACCAGCGTTACTGGAACCGTGGCGGCACTCAGAGCGCTTCTGCCGGCTACAGCAACAACTGGGGCGAGGTCAGCTACAACATCGACGTAACCCGCAGTAGGGACCTGAGCAACGACGGCTATTCAAGCAACGACACCCAGCTCAGCCTGTCAGTGTCCTTCCCCCTCGGCGGCCGCTCCCGCGCGCCGCGGGCGTTCGTGACCAGCAGCACGCAGAAAGGCGGCGACAGCACTCAGGTCGGCATCAATGGCTACTTGTCGGAAACCAGCGATACCTTCTACTCAGTGCAAGGCGGCAACAGCAGCGGCAGCGGCAACTCGGCGTCGGCCAGCCTCAACACCCGCACCTCGGTAGCCGACATCAGCCTGGGTTACAGCCAGGGACGCGGGTACGACTCGCAGAACCTCAACGTCGCCGGTTCCGTGGTCGCCCACCAAGGCGGCATCAACCTGGGTCAGACGGTCGGCGAAACCTTTGCCCTGGCCGAGGTGCCGGGCGTACGCGGGGCCAAAATCAGCAGTTATAGCGGCGTCGAAACCGGGCGCAACGGCTATGCGGTAGTCCCTAACGCCCAGCCATACCGGGTCAACTGGATCAGCCTGGATACCCGCGAACTGGGCGGCGACATCGAGATCGACAATGCCACCCAACAGCTGGTGCCACGCCGTGGTGCGATAGTCGTCGCACGTTACACCGGCAAAACCGGGCGTCGGGTGCAGTTCGAGCTGTTCGATGCGCAGCAGCAGATGATCCCCTTCGGTGCCTCAGTGGAAGACGCCAGCGGCAAACAACTGGCCATTTCCGACCCAAACGGCAAGGCCTTGGCGCTGGTTGAACAGGATCAGGGCACCTTGACGATCAAATGGGGTAATCAGCAGTGCTCGGCCTCGTATGCGCTGGCACAGCGAGACAAAGCGTTGAATTACGAGCGGCAGAAGTTGGTGTGCGCACCTAATACTTAATACGTACAGAGAAGCCAATGAAATTTTTGATTAAAGCATGCCTCTTGATAACGCCCTGCGTCTCCTTTAATGCAGCGGCAGTCTGTAGTTTCTCCAGCGCATCGAAAGCACTATCAACAACCATAACCATCAACTCAAGCCTCTCAATCCCTCGAGACACCCCTAACAATACAACACTCTTCGAATCACCAATCCAGACAGTTACTGGCTCGAATGACTTCAGTTGCACCGTTGTTTCATCATGGGGCGTAAAAAACAATTTAGGCACAGACTCAGCCACTTCAGACATCTTTCCAATCCATGACACTGGTCTGGCCTGGCAATGGATTTACAATGGGGCACCCGCATCAGGAGCAAACGGAAAGACTACGATCGAGGCCAATAAATCCTATACCTTCAGCACTACCAAAAACAGCCTGCGCCTGTTAAAAATAGGGCCAATAAAAAGTAACGCCAAAATCCCCGCAGGCGACATCGGCCTTATGAAAGTCGGCGCACTCACAACGATGATCATGCGCTTATCACAAGAGGTAAAAGTAGTAGCCCAATCATGCGAATCACCCGATATTAAAGTCGACATGGGTGACCATGACCTTGGCGATTTTTCCGAAAGCGGCTCATCCTCAAAACCAACCGCTTTCAACATCCGACTTAATAATTGCCCAGCCGGCATAAAAAAGGTCATGTACCGTTTGGAGCCAACCCCAACCACGCCTGCCTGGAATGCCAGCCTAGGCATTGTTGAACTAAACAATAGCTCGACAGCAAAAGGTATTGCATTACAAATAATGGACAACAACCAAACACCGCTGGCATTGAACAAGGACCATCTATTCAGCGACTACGCCACTACCGGTGGGAATTTTACTATTCCGCTGAGTGCAAGGTACTACCGAACACTTCCAGCAAGCAATGGCGGCAAGGGTGATCCAGGCGTGACGCCTGGAACAGCCAACACAGAAGTGTCATTTGTCATGAGCTATCTCTAAGGTCAGCTACTTGATGTGTATCAGCTGAACGCATAGATAGCAATCTTGTCAGGGCACCCTCAATTTTTTAAAAAAACTGCTGGTGACCCTGTTCGTAACCTTGACAGGTTGCTCCAGCTGCTAAGCTTTCGGCTCAGTGATCGAACTTAAAATCTGATCGGCATCTGTGGCCAGAGGAAGGGGGCGGGGATGAGTGGAATCACCACTGACGACAAACATCGCCTTGCCCTGATTGACGCATTACGGTGTTTCGCAGCCTTCTGGGTGGTGCTCTTTCACTTGTCCGAGGGCAACCACATCCCAACCCTGCTTGCAGCCATTCCGGGCTGGGTGAAATCTGCAGTCTTCGATGCGGGCCACCTGGGCGTACCGATATTTTTCGTCTTGAGTGGCATCGTCATGGCGACGACCACCGCTCGTGTACCAATGAACACCGTCAACGCCGCAAACTTTGTCGCCCGCCGCTTGGTACGTCTGGCCCCACCCTACTATGCCGCCGTTGCCCTGGGCTTACTGGTGATTGCCACCAAACGTATGCTTGGGCAAAGCGAAGTCAACATTCCCAGTGCCACAGACATTCTCGGGCACCTGGCATTTCTTCAAGGTGTGCTTGGCATCGAAAACATCATCTCGGTGTTCTGGACACTGTGTATCGAGGTGCAGTTTTATATCGCTTTTGCCGTATTGATCTGGCTGGCCGATCACCTCAGCGGCGGCGAAGCGTTCAAAACCCGAAACATTCCGATCTGGATCAGCGCAGTATTAGCGCTGCTGTGGCCCACCGGGCTGATTCAGTCGATAGGTTGGCAAGGTGGCTTCATTGCGTTCTGGTTCAGTTTCATGGCCGGGGTGCTGTGTGCTCAAACCCTTTCAGGTACAAAGCAAAGCCGCTATATCGCCATTGGCTACTGCGCATTGGTTCTGCTGATCGGCGTTGCCAGCAACAGCTCATTTACCATTGCTGCCGGACTGACAGGCCTTGGCTTTTGCTTCCTGGTCAATCGTTCCGCCACGCTTGGTTTTTTGTCCAGCTACCCGGTGCAGAAGATTGGCTTGATTTCCTACAGCCTGTATTTGTTCCATTCGCCCGTGACGGGTTCTTTCATGCGGGTTTTCCGGCGCTTCATGCCGACCGGCATTGCTTCAGACATACTGGCTACTGTTCTGATAATCGTGATCTGCATCGTATTCGCAGCCATTGCCTATGTACTGTTCGAACGCCCCGCTATCGCCTGGAGCCGGCGGATCAAGTTCAAACGTACTGACGCTGTGGTTCTCACTCGGACCTGAATCCAATCGGAAAACAAAAAACCCCTGAATCTTACGATCCAGGGGTTTCTCGATATATGGCGGAGAGATAGGGACGCTCCATATCCAGCCTAAAGCTCCATGAAACCCTGTATCCAGTGGATCCTACAGAGATTTTACGTACAATAAATACGTACAATCGGAAACAGGAATTCAAAATGGCAAACAACCTAGAGCTTCAAGGGGGCACTTACCACGTAAGACTAGCCATCCCGGCAGATGTACAAAAAGCATTTGGTGGGCGTCGTGTCCTATCACGCTCACTCATGACTGGGGTCTATCAGGAAGCGCTGGATCGTAGGCTACCAATCCTGGCAGCTTGGAAAGCACAGATCAAAATCGCACGGGAGGGCAACCCTTTGCCCGAAGGCTGGCAAGAAGCTGTGCATACAGGTGTTGCCGAATTGGAGGCAATGAAAAGGAACCGAAAACTAAAGATCATCGGTGAACAGGTCCAGCCCCTGCCGGTGAGCAACGAAGACGTCGAGATCTTCAGGTCGCAAAATCCAGCGTTGACGGCTGTGATTGAAAAAATTGTCGACCATGAATGGGGCAATGGAATCGACGGAGAACTGCGAATCCAGGAAATGCTGCATGGGGTGTTCAAAAAAGCAATCAAACGCGGAATGACCGACAAGCACCGGTTCTCATCAGACGAGCGCCAAGAATTGGACGCCTTGATTAGCAACCCCAGTGGATACACACCGAAATCGCCCATCACCAAAGCAAGGTTGGCCGAGTTCAGGACCTTTCGTGAGAACAGAAATGTCGCGGCCAAAACGATTGACCAACAACAATCCAAGCTTGAAAAGCTGTCGAAGTTTCTTACACAAGCAGGCCGCCCGTTGGACTTTGACGCTGTGTCAGCGTGGTTAGATTCGTTTAGCTTGAGCAGCAAGACCTTGACTCAGTACCTGCTGGCCGGGAATGTCTTCTGGAAATGGGCAATGAAGCACGATGCCCGTTGGCGGGTTGATTACAAGGACAAGGCGAATCCCTTTGAAGAACACGACCTGCCGAAAGTGAGAGGCAAGGAACGGGCCGATGCACAACGCAAAGACTTCACTTTGGAAGACCTCTCAAGCCTGCACACAGCAGCAAAGTCCCAAGGGCTGCACGCCCTAGCGGACCTGATTCTACTTGGCATATACACAGGGGCCCGCATTGAGGAACTATGCCAGTTGAAGGCAGACAACGTGATTGTGATCGACGGCATCCAAAGCTTTGACATCACTGATAGCAAGACAAAGGCGGGGATCAGGGTTGTCCCTTTACATCCTGCCATCAACGGCGTTGTGAAGCGACTGATGGACAACTCAAAGGATGGTTACCTTGTCGCCACAAATAGTCGTAGCAAATATGGCATTCGATCTGACCCAATGGTGAAGGCGTTCGGCAGACTCAAGACATCTTTAGGATTCGGGCCTGATCGCGTCTACCACTCAATCCGAAAAACGACCATCACCCAGCTTGTCAGGGCGAATGTGCAAGGGACTCTGATTGCCGAACTGGTCGGCCATGAAACAGGCCTGGTTACATTTGACGTGTACAGCCAAGGGGCGACAACCGCACAGAAATACGATGCCATCTCGAAGCTTCCACAGTTAAGCTAGCTCGAATCTGCAGGTCTCTGTACGTAACCACCGTCACAGTCAGCCCATACAGGGACCCATGGGCCTTTAGGCAGAGCATAGGGTGGTATCGAAACCCCTTCCCCTGGGTCTCCCCCCCCCCCCGCACAGGCTTCACCTTCAGTCGTTGGACGACAGCTCCCCCATTGCAAACCGGGAAAACGGCGTCAAATCACTCATGAACGTCCAGCGGGTGATCTGGCCCCCGCCCACTAGCCCCACCTGAAACGTGTTCCCAATTTGGTAACAGATTCTTGACATTCAAATCTGGCGAAGGTAGCTTGTTCCCAAAATGGGAACACGGCCAGATTTATGAAGCTGCTAGGTATAAAGAAGTTGGCCTCGCTCAAAGGGGAAAGCGTCCTGATTGACCGTTGGGTTTCTAGCTGGGTGAGTGAAGTGACCCACGCAAGCTGGAAGCAAGCGAACGATGTCAGTGAACAATTCCCTACAGTTACAGTCGTGGATGGCGAACTTTATTCATTCTCGATTGAACGAACAGGTATTGAAGTTTGGTTGAAAATTGCTTTTGCACAAGGAATCGCAATTATCACAGAGTTAAGTAGAAAACCATGATTACGACTACAGCAAAAATTATCAAAACGGAACAGCAATATTTCGAGTACTTCGAAAAAGTTCAGGATTTGATAAACAAGCTACCTGATCTTGGCACTGAGGAAAGTGAGACACTTGAGTTACTATCAGTGCTCATTGAAAACTATGAACTCCAAAAATATCCGGTAGAACCGCCTGACCCGATCGACGCTATATTATTCAGAATGGCAGAAAAAGGATTGAGGCAAACTGATCTGGTTCCTTATTTCGGTACACGCAGCCGTGTATCTGAAATACTTGCTCGCAAGCGACCATTGACTGTACCGATGATTCGTGCACTTTCAATAGGATTGGGAATTTCTGCTGAAGTATTGATTGGTCTCGACCAAATTGAAGTCAAGGCCGACAACAGCATAATAGACTGGTCAAAGTTCCCAATAAAAGAAATGATTACACGCGGATGGATTAGAACCGCAACTGAGAAATCCAAACAAGCTGCTGAAGACATAGTCAAAAGTTTCATTGCGGGCGCTGGATTACAAACTGAAAATGCGGCATTTAGGCGAACCTTATCTGGAGATGCGTTAACACAAACCACCACATACACATTACATGCATGGTTAGCGCGTGTAATTCAAAAATCCAGAGAAGAAACCTCTGGAAAGACCATATACAACAGCAATTCAGTTAACGAAAATTTAATAAAGAAGATTGTCAGCCTTAGCATTAACGAAGACGGGCCTAAACTTGCAATCGATTTAATCAAAAGCATAGGAATTTCAGTTGTAATAGAACCTCAACTGAAAGGCACAATGTTGGATGGTGCCGCATTAATGGATACTGACGGAACTCCTATCATTGCGTTAACCCTGAGAAATGATCGGCTCGACAACTTCTGGTTTACCTTGATCCATGAGCTTGCTCACATATGGAAACATATAAAAACGCCGGATGAAGTAATTCTTGATGACTTGGAACACTCATCTGACGATAGACGTGAAGCAGAAGCTAACAGGATCGCTCGTGATTCATTCATACCTAGATCGCAATGGAAGAGTTCTGGGGCGTATGTTTCACCCAGCAAAGAGAGCATTCTTGCACTATCTAAAGAACTTAAAATTCATCCATCAATAATTGCTGGGCGATTGCGTAAAGAAACAGGAAACTACAATCAATTCACCGATCTCGTCGGCCATGGCGAAGTTCGAAAACACTTTGAAACCATATAGGTGTACCGATATGAATCAGCACTACTATCCGGTTGTACGAGCGAAGCAAGGCGAATTTGATGCGTTTAAAAACATGCCGAATACAGTGCTGAGTCGGTGCACTCCAATTTTGGAAATACCTAAGATTTCCGCAAAAGAATACGAGGTAGCGGTTAAAAAATCCGACACACCGTATGAATACTGGATGGACAACAAGGCAAGAAAAATAGCGGCAGTATTTAAAGGTAAGTCAATAATCGTCGATGCATCCCAATGGCCAGTTAACTTTACGACTGAAGGCGGCAGCCAGGTTCTAGGGCATATGTCATCTCTCCTCTCATCACTTGGTGTGAATGTCAATCCGGTAGTAGGCTACGCACGCTGGGATGATGCGCAATACCGCCAAGACATCAAAAACATGACATTGAAATCTGGCGAAAGGTTTTGCATTCGCCTTGATGAAATCGCACTTGAGGATATGGCGGACGTTGATCACTTTGAAAGTATCATCGAAGATATATGCATTACAATCGGAGTCGAAGCCTCGGATATAAAAGTTATCGTGGACATCGGGGACGTAACAAAGCTTCCGATATCTGAAATCACAGAAATAATGGATGAATCACACTCGACTTTGATTGGACTTGGATTTGAAACCATAATTATTACCGCAAGTTCAATCCCTGACTCTATTGAAAAAGCGGTCAAAGAGCGCGATTCATCAGACACCATGGTCCGCAAAGAAATGCTCGCCTGGAAAGGATTCGTTTCTGCAAATCCCAATGCAAACTTGAGCTTTGGTGATTATGGGATACGAAATCCTCGCTCATCGGACATCATTGCTCCCGACATGAACGTTAAAATTCGCTATACAATTGAGAATGGATTCTTTATTGCTCGTGGTCATTCTGTCCGTGGAGTTGATGGGTACGGCCAAAGTCAGAAACTATCCAAAGTCATCGTTGATTCTAAGCACTACTTAGGCCCAAGCTTTAGCTGGGGGGACAAAAAAATATTGGACTGTAGCAAAGGGTTGTTTGTTGGTAATTCCACAGGGTGGATTGCCATTGACACAAACCATCACGTAACTGCGGTTACCGCAGAAATTTTCGAATTTGCAACCACCCTTGCTGCCCAAACCTCTAAATCAGGTGTGCGCGTTTAGCATTTTTGCTGGGATAAATAGCGGATCTTTGCTGCCAAGATCAAAGATCCGCGATGCATCATTACTTTTGAAATTTGACATTTACGACCATACCTTCAAAGCTTTGTGGCTAACTGATCGTAGGTGCCAAATTTTTATAGCTTACTTTCTGACTTGAGGTAGAGAACCGTTGCACGTATAGAGTCCTCAATTGCCCGCATGCATGCTTGGCAAAAGCTATGTGCCCCATGACCAGGATGAGGTGGTTCAGACTCCCGAACTATCTGATTCGGCAAGTACAACCTATCCCCCGTTACCGCTAACATAATATTATATTTTCCCGGGTTACCACACGAATAACATTTCCCAACTAACTCTTTCATACACAACCCTTCTTAAAGCTATCGATGGTAGACATGAAGCGAGTAATAACTTAGCTGTCATCGCCACACGTAAGATCACAACATATATTGCCCCTGCATGTGATTACAATAGCCCGCACAACCCCACATTCTTACATCATGAGCGAACGTCAGGCAAATGGCTTATAGTGTTCCAATGACGTTTCACAGTGGCAATGCCGATTCCTAATTCCGCTGAGACCTGGGTTTGAATGTAACCCTTGGCTTTCAATCGCTGGACGTCAATCGTAGTCTTAACAGCCACCGGACGCCCCAGCTTCTTACCTTCTGACTTGGCACGCCGCAAGCCCGACTGGGTGCGTTCGATCAGTAGATCACGCTCAAACTCAGCGACGGCACCAAGTACCTGCATCGTCATCTTACCTGCTGCGCTGGTCAGGTCTACGCCGCCAAGGGCAAGGCAGTGAACGCGAATTCCAGTGGCTGCCAGTTGTTCTACCGTCTGCCTGACATCCATAGCGTTGCGGCCAAGGCGGTCCAGCTTGGTGACGATCATCACATCTCCTGACTCCATCCGCTCAAGAAGCTTCTGAAAGCCAGGACGCTCACTGACAGGGACGCTGCCCGAAATGGTCTCTTCAATTACCCGGCTCGCTTGTACGTCGAAGCCAGCGTTCTTTACATCCTGGACCTGGTTCTCAGTGAACTGGTTTGACGTGCTGACGCGGCAGTAAAGGAAGGTACGGGACATCAGCATCACCCAAGGGATCATTTAACGTAGGATCACTGTAATGGTATCACAATCTTCGGTCAAGCCTATTTTTTTGATACCTTAATAAGGCTGATTCACGGGTATCGTTTAACAGTCGTTTGTTGATCCGTTGGTAAAAACTCATCACGGAGAGACCTTACGACTAAAGAACGGAACACGAAGAATGGCTATTGGCTACCACAGAACCAAAAATGGGTATACGATCATCAATCAAATCACCGACTGTACAAGGAACGTATGTCACAAATTTCCATTCCAAATGTCGCCTTCTATCCGCAAGAAGAGCCACCGACCAGAGTGGCCCCTGAGCTACTGGAAGATGCCCAAAAACTACCTCCAGAACTTTACGTCGATGAGGAACATCACGGGCTTGTATACTGTCCGGACTGCGGTGTTTTGTGCAGTCGAATGCCAAGAAAGCAAGCGAAACGAAAAGATAATGTCGATGCGTTCTATTTTCACATTCGTGGATTTGACGACGTCGCTTGCATACATAGAAAACCTGGCAAAGGTGGATCTTCAGAAGGAAGCGGGAAAGGGAAAAAAGCGATCAACCTTGTAACCTTCGCTGGTTGGAAAAGCTTGGAAGATGACGAGCCCGAAGAAGATGAAGTAGACCAAAAGCAATCTCAAAAAAACAAGCGTGTGGTTCAAGGAGGATCATCAGGCAAAGGGCGGGGTTTCGAATTAATCTTCGATGAGAATGGAAGCTTACTTAATTCAGGCGAGTTTCGAACAGTAAAAAGGTTAGTGTATCTAGCTCAAAAGACACTCAATGTTTTCGTGCAATTTGATGGACAGGACGCAATACGCCTCGGCGATTTAATCGTGCCCATTGAAAAAATTCAAAAGAATATCACTCGATACATTGGAAAAAGCGTTCTACTTTTCGGACAGCCCACAACCATTGTAAAAGGAACACATCGAGTTTTCTTCAACTTCCCATCCCCAGACCATACACTTAGCGGACACTGCGACCCTCGTATATTTGAGAAGCGAAACTGGAAAACTTTTGAACGTGGGCATTATTATATATTTTACGGTCAAATTGATGGAACTGAGGCACGCACATCAATTAGGATTTTAGAATCGGGCCAGATTGACAGACTTCCGCTAACAGCATATGAACTATTCAAGTCATTACGATGACCGGAAGCTATTCGTAGAAACCCAAAATCGACCCAGATGTTTATTTGCACACTGATCAGATGTGCCTGCCGAATGACTGAATTTAACTCAACAATCAACCCAAATACATTGCAGACATGTGGAACTGTCACGCACATAAATCTAGATGGTACTTGGTACCAGGTACATGCTACCAGTACCGTGATGGTACCTAAAGTGCTCTGACAGACTCTCTATGGCATTTAGACATAAAAGACTTGCAGGGGGCGCGCAAAGTCACGCCATCCCCCAGTAGCGTCTCGTCGACACTCATGATGTGCGGATCTATTCAATTCCATGCTACACAATGATTTGAGATGGTACCGAAACATGCAACCTGCACAGGCAAGTAAGTTTTGTTGTAATGCATTAACGATACAGGGAATTGCAAGCCCAGAGGTCAAACTAAAAGAGTCAGACCCACCTGAAACTATTAAAATCTTGATGGGAACTCGTTGATCGGCCACAAAACCTGAAGACTTGTCGAGCTTATATATTGTCATAGTTGATCAGCGAATCACACAAAGAATAGAAGCTTTCTTAAACTAGACAACCCTATATGGAATCATTCCCCTCCCACAAAGACCAACTATCACACCTATCAAATCCAAAAGTCTAGAATGCCCTTCGGGCATCGCCTTCGGCGATATTCTCTTTGTTTACTTGAAAGCTTTTGAAAGAAAACCTGAAGGAAGTTACGGACGGATTTTCCCTATCAAGAGAAAGTCCATCGAGAACCTGAAGGCGTCCCCGGCACGGCCCATACTTCGACAGCATATACCTTGATGGTAGTTAGCTCGCGCGGGTAACCCTATGCACGATTACAGTCTGTTTTCCGCCTCGCGGCAGCTACGGAATTCAACTAAGTCCAGTATGGCGAATTTTAGTCAAATCGACGGTTGTATCTTTTTCCCAGAGCCGTCATCCTGTCAGTGTCCATAATTCATTGTTCTAATTTGGCGATAGCGGTTGCAGACCATCCGATTTCCGACTTCCCGGACGACCTTGTTTCAGCAACATTATCGCACAGCCACCTACACCCAGCGTTCAAAGCCGCTTTTTAGGAAATGATACTGTTCGAATTTTTGGTCGATTATGGTTTCGACCTGTATCCATTGTATACCTGAAACCAGGCCAAACTAAACATTCAAAGAAGCTTTATTTAGGTACACATCTATTTATGCTACCAAAACTCAAAAACTGACAGTTTTCCATAATATTTTTCACATCGTGCCAAGGCCTATATCGCGGCCTGTGAGCGACATTCAGAAAACAGCGCGGGATGGTACACTCATGAAGAAAAGACCTTTGTATCAAAAGAATAGAGGCTTACAGAAGGAAAACCAACATCGACTCATACAGGTCCGAAACTAGAACTTAAATCCGTGAAAATTCCCCACCAGAAATACCCCCTAAAACTGACCGAATACACAGACAGCTGCTGTCATCGCATCTAGAACGACGTATTTATAAAAAATTTTTCAGTCCTGGCTCAGTATACACCGCCAATCAGCCTCAAACGGGCGCGACATGGTTGGAACCGCAGGGTTCAAGCCTTAAGATGACCGAATGACATACCCCATTGGTTAAGGGCACGCCTATGCATCCACTCTCAGAAGAAGCAGAAGCTCTCCAGCACATACTTGTTTCACAGGCTACTGGCGGTAATGAGGACGACACGGCATATCTGATGCTCAGGCGCGCCGTTCTCGACGATCCTACCCTTGCCACGATGGTTCCACGGTGCGTGAACACCTGCCGCAGCCTCAGTCAGTTTTGGCAGTTTATCAAGAACAAGTACGGCACCTATGCCGAGCGCCGAACCTACCTATGGGACGAGTTTCGTCCGCTCTTGGAATACGTTGAAAAAGGTGGTTCATCACCAGCGGATCATGTGGTAACTGGAGCAATCGAGCGTTTCGACTCCGAGCATGTGAGGGTCGCTTGGACAAAATCGCTGGAGCGACGCACCGCAGATCCTGAAGGTGCTATCACAATGGCGCGTACCCTTCTCGAATCGGTCTGCAAGCACATATTGGAAGAAGCTAGGATCGAGTACGACGAAACTCCGGATCTAAACAAGCTGTATCGTCAAACCGCAGAATTGCTGAACCTCGCCCCTTCTCAACACACAGAGAAGGTCTTCAAGCAGATCCTTGGCGGCTGCACGTCCGTAGTAGAAGGATTGGGCGCTTTAAGGAACCGCTTGAGCGATTCCCACGGAACCGGGAAAGCTGGCGTGAAACCAGCCCCACGCCATGCTGAACTGGCGGTCAATCTGGCAGGCTCGCTTGCCCTTTACCTATTAAGCACCTGGGAAGCGAAAGCACCACGCACGGACTGATTGACGACATATGGAGTCATGAAAGCGAGCAATGGACTGATCAACCTAAAAGGCGAGCGGAACGTACGGAAATGCTTTACCAATGACTGATGATGACGACAACGAATTCGAGCAGTACAACACACCAGGTTCACGCATGACCCTCGTGGAGGACCGTAGCCATGAAAATCTATGGCTTCACCGGGCAAACGATCTGCACGCTTCTGCCGGGGCAGTGTGGCTCTCAATGTCGGATGATCGAGGAAAGGACTCGGCAAAGGAGCTTGGATTGCGGGAAGGCTTCGACATGATGCATGCGTGCTTCCCTGTCTACCACATGCTGTGTGGGCTATCGCTGGAGGTCGTAATGAAAGCGGCGCTGGTCAGTCTCAGGAAAAAGCCACCGGAACACCATGACCTAAACAATCTGGCGCACCTGCTTGGCGTGAAGCGCAATCCGGCCCAGAAAAAGATCCTGAATTTCTATCAGCACAGCGTTGTGTGGGCTGGACGGTATCCAGTGCCGAAGAACGCCACGGATGATGACCTTGCTGAGTATTATGAAATGTCGAATAGCGTCCTGTTCAAGGGCAAGACAGCAGTTAAAGGAACGCTGATCAAGACCTACTCACGCACTGGCACAACGGACTGGGAACGCTTCGACGCCCTGTACAGGAGTTACAGCGCCCTCTTCGACCATCACTTCTAACGTCCGTCCAATCTACGTCAAACGCAAACGAATTGGCCAGAATCTATATCAGACGCACGCCTAACGTTCGCCATTCCCCTTATCTCAAGCTCACTCAAAGCCTTTGAAAAGCTCTATTGCCTCATCATCAGACAGCCCCCGCATGAACTGTTCATAGCTCTTCACTTCCTCTGGCGTGGGGACCGTGAATTCAGGAATCGCCCGGATTCCATCAGCAATGTCCCTACGAGAAATATTGCCTTGAATAATCATGCCGCTGTTCATCTGGTACTCAAGCGAGCCGCATTCACGATTCATAAATCCTACGGTGCTACCTACCATCATCGCATTAGGACGTTTCCTGACCTCATGCTTAGCCAGAGCCACACGCAGTGTTTCCAGCCTTGTGAAGAGGAAACTGATGCGAGCCAGATCGTCCTCTAGCGCCTTCACAAGCGATGGGGCATCAATCAGAGACTGGACCTCGTCAGCTCTTTGAAGAGCTGTGTAGTTCACGTACCCCCGGTCCCGGCGCAGGTTTTCAAGCTTTTGGTGAAGCCCCGCGTTTTTGGCTGTGTGGACGTACCCCTTGGCCTTCTGAGTCCACGTTCGCATAACCTCATAGGCGCTGAAAATCCACATCTGCGACTGAGCAGCAAGGAAGATCGAATTGTAGGGATTAGGGGTTTCGTTGAATTTAGCGCGGAGGTAGTCGTACTCCAGATGCATCACGAATTCGTCAACGATGGTCAGGTTCATCGACTGACTGACAAGATTCATGTCGGTGCTGAATAGCGTCAGCGATTTCAGAGCCTCGCCCAGCGCGTATTGGGGAATTTGATCCGGAGGAAGGTATGCAGGCACATAGTCCCGGTCATGCTCGTAGTCATCATCAATCATGAACGCCCTCCCCCTTTGGCTTGATCCGATCATAGGGAAGCCCCGAATACCAAACAAGCCGTAGTACTGTCGCTGGAGCCAAGCAGGTTCGCTGGTTATGATTCTTGATATACCTAACGAACGACCAGTAGGCATAGGATTTTCGATGGAAGAACTTGACCCTCAGTCACTCCAATTCAAAGAGGTATGCGCGTACTACGGCGCCGCAATGCATATGGCGCAGGTTCTGGAGCATGGGATAGTAAACGCCCTGTTCTTTCTCGATTTCTTGCCTCGAAAAGGAGATTGGACGGACGAGGAATACGAAGATTTTTTCGACGGAAGTTTCTCTAAAACCTTCGGTGCGTTGGTCCACTCACTCAAGAAGATCACGACCGTGCCAACCGATCTGGAATCCCTGATTCATCGGTCGAACAAGCGTAGAAACCACCTTGCACACACGTTCTTTCGCGAGAGTATGGACGTACTGTACGCGGGAGGTTTCGACGAAATTGTCACTGCCTTGAACGAAGACATTGAGCTGTTTTCAGCGACTGACAAACGCTTAACGGCTCTCCTTGAACCTATCTGGCTGCAAGCTGGCTGGACGATGGAGCGTATCGAGGAAGAGGCGGCTCAGTACAAGGCTGAGCTGAAAAACAAACGTAGCGAGGTCAATGATGTTCAGTAGCAATGGTGATGATTCGTTCCGCGCTTACCTGAACGCCGGGACCGAGAATCTGGATGAAATCCTGGCTGCAGGCTCGCCCTTCCTGACGATGATGGATAGCCTTGACTCCTACATGAGAAAACACGTCAGCGGACCCGCCGTAGCACCTGACGAGCTGGTTATACACTCCATGCTCATCAACGCTCGCTTCCTGCTGATGACTGCATTCCGCGTGGGTTTGACTGGTCACGCTGCTGGTGTTCATCCAATCCTCAGAACAGCACTGGAAACCGGTTGTTATGCCCTTCTGATGGCAGAGGACGAAACTCAGTCTCTGACTGAAATCTGGATAAGCCGGAACAACTCACCAGAAGCTCTGAAAGCCTGCAAAAATGCCTTTCAGTCTCCCATCAAGGCAGCCCAAAAAATCGTAAATGCCCGTGGACAGGGACTAGGCGACTGGATGTACACGCTGTACGAAAGCGCCATCGACTTTGGCGCACATCCCAACGCCAAGACAGTCACCCTTCACACCAGAATCATCGACGATGCAGAGGGATTCACCCAGTTTGAAAATGTGGGTCTGTATGCGGTCGGAAACCACGGCTATGAGTGGGGCTTGCTCGCTTGTGTGGAAATGGGTCTGGCAATGGCAATCGTCCTTTCCATGACTCACCCCGTAGCGTTAGAGGCAGCTACTCAGGAGCTCCAAGCCCTGAATAACCAAAAGAACGCCCTTGAAGATTTGATACACCAGAAGCACGCATGAAAAAAGGAGCCGATTCAGACTGTGTGAAAACACACTGACAGGCCCAAGACCAAACGCCCCAACTTGTTCGGGGCGTTTGTTTTTGTGCTGAAAAAGGCTCTTCAGCCCACCAGTCGCATCATTTGCTTGGCCCCCAAGACACTGATCGCCCGCTTGAGGTTGTAAGCGGGCCGATGCAATGGGCTTAGAACCTAGAAATCCCTAGGCTATTACGTTACTGGCCTAAATTAGCAATCGACAGCCGAGGGTTTGACTGAAATTTCCTAAAGACGGCAAAAGTTTTACGTACTATCTCTACGTACAATGATCAGAACCCAAAAACGAAAAACCCCCGCAAATCAGTGACTTGCGAGGGTTTTATACGTATGGCGGAGAGATAGGGATTTGAACCCTAGGTACTGTTGCCAGTACAACGGATTTCGAATCCGTCCCGTTCGGCCACTCCGGCATCTCTCCAGTGGCGCGCATGATACCAGCAGTTTGCCCAAAGGCAAAGCCTGTTTGCGAAAAAAATTCGCGTGGTATCAGGCGCTTGCGTGAACTTGCCGGTTACAGCGGCACGCCCAGGCGTTTGGCAACTTCTTCGTAGGCTTCAATGACGTCGCCCAGACCCTGGCGGAAGCGGTCCTTGTCCATCTTCTTGCGGGTTTCTTTGTCCCACAGGCGGCAGCCGTCCGGGCTGAACTCGTCACCCAGGACGATCTCGCCGTGGAATACGCCGAATTCCAGCTTGAAGTCGACCAGCAGCAGGCCTGCATCGTCGAACAGCTTGCTCAGCACTTCGTTGACCTTGAGCGACAGGGCTTTCATCTTCACCAGTTGCTCGGCAGTACCCCAGCCGAAGGCGACAACGTGGGATTCGTTGATGAACGGATCACCCTTCTCGTCGTTCTTGAGGAACAGTTCGAAGGTCGAAGGCTCAAGCTTGATGCCCTCTTCCACGCCCAGACGCTTGACCAGGCTGCCGGCGGCGTAGTTACGCACGACGCATTCAACCGGGATCATGTCGAGCTTCTTGACCAGGCACTCGTTGTCGCCCAGCAGTTTGTCGAACTGGGTAGGAATGCCGGCTTCTTCAAGCTTCTGCATGATGAAGGCGTTGAACTTGTTGTTCACCATACCCTTGCGGTCGAGCTGTTCGATACGTTTGCCGTCGAACGCCGAGGTGTCGTTGCGAAACAGCAGGATCAAGCGGTCAGCGTCGTCGGTTTTGTAAACCGACTTGGCTTTGCCGCGGTAGAGTTCTTCACGTTTTTCCATGATGGGCTCCGCTTGCTAAATAAGATGGGCTAGGCGATTTCGCGCCAGTCGAGCCCGCAATCCTGGTTGGCCACTTGCAGCCAGTCCGGGTCGCACCCGAGGGTGTCGACGAAACATTGCCGGGCCAGCTGTGGCTGGTTGTTCTTGCTACTGAGATGGGCCAGCACCAGATGTTGCAGGTTCTGCCAGTCCAGCTCCGACACCAGGCGCGCGGCCTGGTGGTTGTTCAAATGTCCGTAGTCGCCACTCACCCGCTGTTTGAGAAACATCGGGTAAGGCCCGCGTCCCAGCAGGTCGCGACAGTGGTTGGCCTCGATCAGCAAGGCATCCAGGCCCTGATAACTTTCCAGCAAGGCGGCGTCGTAGGAGCCAAGGTCAGTCAACACACCGAAACGTCGGCTTCCGTCGTCAAACACATACTGCAACGGCTCCAGCGCGTCGTGGGTCACGCCCACGGCGCGGATGCTCAAGGCGCCGATCTGCAGGGTCTCGTTTGCCGCCAGAAAGCCTGCCGCCTCGACCGGTTTGCGCATGCCGCGCAAGGTACCGCGGCTGAGGTAGACCGGTACATTGTAGCGCCGCGCCAGCAAACCGACCCCATGCACGTGGTCGGCATGTTCGTGGGTTACCAGCACGGCACTCAACTGCAGGGCAGAAACGCCGAGCAGCGCCAGGCGCCGCTCGGTCTCACGCAGGGAGAAGCCGCAGTCAACCAGGACAAGGGTGTTGTCACTGGCGATCAGCGTGCCATTTCCCTGGCTTCCACTTCCAAGTACGGCGAAGCGCACTTAACCCAGGTTGTCCTGAATCACGCTCAGCACGCGGCGGGCGACGTCAGCCGGAGCCACGGTGTTGATGTTCTTCTCGACGGTGACCTGGACGCTGTCGCCAACCTTGCTCAGGCGTACCTGATAACGCTCGGCACGGGCTTCGCGCTCTTCCTTGCTCGGCGCGCTGCCGAACAGCTTGCCGAAGAAGCCAGGCTCCTGGTCTTTGACCTCGGCTTTTTCCGCCAGGTTGATGTAGTACAGGCCCAGGCTGCGGTTGATGTCTTCCACCCGCCATTCGCCCTGTTCCAGGGCACGGCCGACGCTGGACCAGGCGCGATCGAGATCAGCACCCAGGTTCAGTACCGGGTTGCCGCTACCGTCTTCGCTCAGGCTGACACGGCTTGGCGCATCGAAATCACGCGCAGCGAGCAACGACACCGAACCGCCCTTCTCGGCGCTACGGGTCATGCTGGCGAGCATTTCGTCGACCAGCATGGCATCGACCCCGGTGTTTTCCGAACGGGCCGGGAAACCAGGCTCGGCGGTGCTGCCCGCGGGACGCTCAACGCTGACAATGTAGACTTCACTGGTGTTGCGCTGCACGCCCGGCTCAATGCGGATACGGGCACGCACTTCGTTGTCGCGGCTGCTCGAGGCACTGGCCAGACGGCTGGCCATGGCCCCGGAGAGCTCGTCAAAACGCTGCCAGGTGGTATTGAACTCACCGGTCTGCGGGCGCTCTTCGGCAATGCGGAAACCGTTGTCTTCAAAGAACTGCCGGGCCACCGGCCAGACTTCGGCCGGGGCGCGCTGGGCCAGGACCCAACGGGCACTGCCGCTTTTCTGCAGGCTGAAATCGCTGATGTCGGCGCCAGCGCTCAGTGGCTGTGGACGCGGCACCTCGAACTCGCCCTTGACGTTGTCGTCGGCGACATTGCGCGGGATCGGCAGTAGCGGATCAAGACGCTTGGCGCCGCTGATGTCCGGTGGCAGTTGCATCGGCGCCTTCTGCGTGGCCTCCAGATAATCGCTGCCACGGTCACGGAAGTAACCCTCTTCGCCCCAGAGCCAGCCACAACCACTGGTGCTGGAAATGATCAAGGCAAGGGCGGAAAGACCAGCCAATCGCTTCATGCGGTGTACGTCCTCAATTAAAACTGCAGGCCGCACTGGCGCATCGCCTGGCGTACCGTATCGTGACAGGATTCGCTCAGCCAGGTCAGTGGCAGGCGGATGCCTTTATGCATCAGGCCCATTTCGACCAAAGCCCACTTCACCGGAATCGGGTTGGCTTCGATGAACAGGTCTTTGTGCAGGGGCATGAGTTTTTCGTTGATCGCGCGAGCCTTCTCGGCATTGCCCGCAAGGGCGGCTTCGCACAGATCGGCCATTTCGCGCGGAGCGACGTTGGCGGTAACCGAGATGTTACCTTTGCCGCCCAGCAGGATCAGCTCGACAGCGGTCGGATCATCGCCGGACAGCACGATGAAGTCCTTGCTCACGCCATCAAGAATGGCCTTGGCGCGTTTCAGGTCGCCAGTGGCTTCTTTGATACCGATGATGTTCGGCACGCTCGACAGACGGATCACCGTTTCGGCCTGCATGTCGCAGGAGGTGCGGCCAGGTACGTTGTAGAGGATCTGCGGGATATCGACGGCTTCGGCAATGTGCTTGAAGTGCTGGTACAGGCCTTCCTGGGTCGGCTTGTTGTAGTACGGAACTACCAGCAGGCAGGCGTCGGCACCGGCTTCTTTGGCATTACGGGTCAGTTCGACGGCTTCGCGGGTCGAGTTGGCGCCGGTACCGGCGATCACCGGAATACGGCCATTGACCTGCTTGACCACAGCCTTGATGACTTCAATGTGCTCATCGACATCGAGGGTCGCCGACTCGCCGGTGGTACCGACGGCAACGATGGCGTGGGTGCCGTTTTTCAGGTGGAAGTCCACGAGTTTGCTGAGGCTGTCCCAATCAAGACGCCCTTGTGCATCCATGGGTGTGACCAATGCCACCATACTGCCCGCAATCATGAAACTGCTCCTGCCGGAAAAAGAGAGCGGTAATGGTACTGGCGCCATCGGCCTTGCACAAGCGAAGCAGGAGGCTTGAGCATTCCCCTCGGCGGCCATTTTCGCTACCCTTCTCTCTTTGATCGGTACACAGCGGCCCGCCGGGCTGCCGACAACCTGCGCAGGCAGTGCCCAAAGCCTCGATCCTGAGCCCCGGGACCACGCCTTCCCGCCATTCTGACCTGTCGGGTACCGACCGCTCATCGCTTTAGGAATGCTGCATGTCCACCCCCACCGTTCGCGAACAATTCCTTGTCATCAGTGCTCTGGGCGCCAATCCCATGGAACTGACCAACATCCTGTGCCGGGCCAGTAACGACAATCGCTGCTCGGTCGTCACCTCGCGCCTGACCCGCCACGGCGAGTGCAGTGCGCTGGTCCTGCAGGTTGCCGGCAGCTGGGACGCCCTGGCGCGCTTTGAAGGCGCCCTGCCGGGCCTGGCCAAGAAGCACACCTTTACCGTGAATGTGGTACGTAGCGCCGAGCTTGAAGTGCGCCCGCTGGCCCTGCCGTATGTCGCCTATGTCAGCGCTGCCTATCGCCCGGACATCATCAACGAGCTGTGCCAGTTTTTCATCGACCACCATGTCGAGCTGGAAAACCTGACCTGCGACACCTACCAGGCGCCACAGACCGGCGGCACCATGCTCAACGCCACGTTCACCGTGACCCTGCCGGCCGGCACCCAGATCAGCTGGTTGCGTGACCAGTTCCTGGACTTCTCCGACGCTCTGAACCTGGATGCGCTGATCGAACCCTGGCGCCCACAGAACCCACTGTAAGGAAGCTATCCATGGCCGTTGAACTCGACCAACCTGTCGCCGATTTCCAGGCCCAGGCCACCAGCGACCAGAGCGTCAGCCTGGCTGATCTGAAGGGCAAGCAAGTGGTGCTGTACTTCTACCCCAAGGACAGCACCCCGGGCTGCACCACCGAAGGCCAGGGCTTTCGCGATCAGCATGCTGCCTTCGAAGCGGCCAACACTGTGGTTTTCGGTGTTTCGCGTGACGGCATCAAGTCGCACGAAAACTTCAAGGCCAAGCAGGCGTTCCCTTTCGAGCTGATCAGCGACAAGGACGAAGCCCTGTGCCAGTTGTTCGACGTGATCAAGCTGAAGAAGCTTTATGGCAAGGAATACATGGGCGTTGATCGCAGCACTTTCTTGATCGACAAGAACGGTGTGCTGCGCAAGGCCTGGCGCGGCGTGAAAGTACCAGGGCATGTGGATGCGGTACTGGCGCAAGCGCAGGCGCTGAACAAGGCGTAAAGCCTTTGTAGGAGCCGGCAATGCCGGCTCCTACACCCGCGCGGCTTTAAAGTAGCGGCGCGACTACGGGCTCCCGCCGCGGCCAGGCATCAAGCACCGCCTTGAACAGGGTCGCCAGCGGAATCGCAAAGAAGATCCCCCAGAACCCCCACAGCCCGCCAAACAGCAACACCGCACAGATGATCGCTACCGGGTGCAGGCTCACCGCCTCAGAGAACAGCAGCGGCACCAATACGTTGCCATCCAGGGCCTGGATGATTGCGTACACCGCCATCAGGTAGATGAACTGATCGCCCCAGCCCCACTGGAACAAGGCAATCAGGGTGACTGGCACTGTGACCACCACCGCGCCGACATACGGCACCACCACCGACAACCCCACCAGCAACGCCAGCAGCGCCGCATAGTTGAGCCCCAGGGCGATGAAGGCGATGTAGGTCGCCACACCACAGATCAGGATCTCGATGCCTTTGCCGCGAATGTAGTTGGCAATCTGGCGGTTCATTTCCTCGGCCACCCGGGTCATCAACCCCCGCTCACGCGGTAGGTAACCACTGACCCAGCGGGCAATCAGCTCGCGGTCCTTGAGAAAGAAGAACACCAGGATCGGCACCAGCACCAGGTAGATCATGATATTGACCAGCAACGGCAGGCTGGACAGCGAAAAAGTCAACGCCCACTGCCCGAACTTGCCGATCTCGCCGCGCATGGCCTCGATCGCGCGCAGCACCTGCTCATCGGAAACCAGATGTGGATATCGCTCAGGCAACAACAGCAAGAGCGATTGCCACTTGCCCAGCATGCCTGGCAGCTCGTTGAACAGGGTGATCAACTGATGCCAGAGCAACGGCACCAGAACCAGCAGAAACACCGCCAGGGCGCCCATGAACAGGGCGAAGACCAGGCCGACGGCATAGCGAGTCGGCACCCGCAACCGCTCCAGGGCGTTGACCAGCCCTTGCATGAGGAACGCCAGGACCATACCGGCAAGCACCGGAGCGAGCATACCGCCCAGGGTCAGGACGGCAGTGAAGGCCAGAAACAGCAAGACCGCCAATACCACTGCTTCTTCATCGGAGAAGTAGCGTTGCATCCAGTCGCGAAGCACCTTGAACATTGACGATCCTTAGGAAAAAAACTCAGGCTTTGCGCAGCCAATAGGTGTACACACCTTCCTCGGCAGTTTCGAGCAGCAGCGTATGACCGGCCAATTTGGCAAAAGTGCGAAAATCGCGTTGCGACCCGGCATCGGTGGCGATCACCTTGAGTACCGCGCCACTGGCCAGACGATTGAGCTCCATCTTCGCCTTGAGCAACGGTAGCGGGCAGTTCAGGCCGCAGGCGTCGAGTTCAGCGTCAAACGTCAGGATATCGCTCATCGGTTGCTCCAGGCAGGCAGAATCAATCAAGCTTCGTAGAATACCGCCACTGGTCGTCAACGTGTGAGCCAGCTACAGTAAGGTTCTTTGTCGACCAGAGCTTCGTGCATGAATTTACTGCGCCCTACCCTGCTGACGCTGGCCTGTTTGATGGCGCTGCCCAGCCATGCCGACGACCTGCCGTCACTTGGCGACGCCAGTTCTGCCATTGTTTCCCCGCAACAGGAACATCAGTTGGGCCGTGCCTGGCTGAGTCTGCTGCGGGGCAATGTCAATCAACTGAACGATCCCCAGCTCAAGGACTATGTCGAAACCAGCGTCTACCGCCTGGCTGAAACCAGCCAGCTGCAAGATCGACGCCTGGAATTCATCCTCATCGACAGCCGTGAGCTCAATGCCTTTGCCGCCCCAGGCGGGATTGTCGGGGTCAACGGTGGCCTGTTCCTCAACGCCCAGAGCGAAGGCGAGTATGCCTCGGTACTGGCCCACGAACTGGCGCACTTGTCGCAACGCCACTTTGCCCGCGGCGTCGAGGCTCAGCAGCGTATGCAACTGCCGATGATGGGTGCGCTGCTGGTCGGCATCGTCGCTGCCGCCGCCGGTGCCGGCGATGCCGGTATCGCCGCGATTGCCGGCACCCAGGCTGCAGCGATTCAGGAGCAGCGGCGCTTCTCCCGGCAAAACGAACAGGAAGCCGACCGTATCGGCATCCAGAACCTGGAAAAAGCCGGCTACGACCCGCGCAACATGCCAAGCATGTTCGAACGCCTGATGCGTCAGTACCGCTACGATGCCAAGCCGCCGGAATTCCTCCTGACTCACCCGGTCACCGAATCACGGATTGCTGACACCCGCAACCGTGCAGAGCAAGCGCCCACGGGCGGCACCGAAGACAGTCAGCGCTATCAACTGATCCGCGCGCGGGTGGCATTGATCTATGAAGGCACCCCAGGCCTTGCCGCCAAACGCTTCCGCGCCCAGCTGGATGAGAACCCGAAGCTCGACTCAGCCCGCTACGGTCTGGCCCTGGCGCTGATCAAAGGTGGCCGCCTCAACGAGGCGCGGGATGCGCTCAAGCCCTTGCTGGACAAGGCGCCCAACGACGTCACCTACAACCTGGCGCAGATCGACCTGGACGTTACCAACAATCGTCTGGCCGATGCCCAGCAGCGGGTCGAGCGCATGCGTACGTTGTACCCGGCGAATTACCCGTTGCAACAGGCGCGGATTGACCTGCTGCTTAAGCAAAACCGTCCGGCTGAAGCGGAAAAGGCCCTGGATGCGCTGCTCAAGAATCGCCCGGATGATCCGGATGTCTGGTATGACGTGGCTGAGGTTCGCGGTTTGTCCGGCAATACCATCGGCTTGCACCAGGCGCGTGCCGAGTACTTTGCCCTGGTGGGCGACTTTGATCAGGCGCTGCAGCAGCTCGACTATGCCAAGCAGCGGGCTGGCAACAACTTCGTACTGGCGTCGAAGATCGATGCGCGTCAGCGCGAGCTGCTGGAGCAGCAGCGGATGGTCAAGGACATGATGCGCTAGTGATTTGAAAAGCATCGCGGGGCAAGCCCGTTCCCACCGGGGGTTAGGTGATCCCTATGGGAGCGGGCTTGCCCCGCGATAGATCCCTCAAGCGTTACCCGACAACTTCATCCGCGCCGCCTGGGTAAAATCGAGCATGCGCTTGAGCGGCTTGATCGCCTGGGGAATCAGCGCAGGTTCGACGAATATCTCGTTGCTGCCCTCACGCAGGCACTGCAGGGTGCGCTCCAAGGTGTTCATGGCCATCCACGGGCAATGGGCGCAGCTACGGCAGGCCGCCCCGTTACCGGCCGTTGGCGCCTCGATGAAGACCTTGTCCGGGCACAGCTGCTGCATCTTGTAGAAGATACCGCGGTCAGTAGCGACGATGAAGGTCTTGTTCGGCAGGGTTTGCGCCGCAGCAATAAGCTGACTGGTAGAGCCGACGGCATCCGCCAGATCAATCACTGCTTCCGGCGACTCCGGGTGCACCAGGATCGCGGCATCGGGGTACAAGGCCTTCATATCGGCCAACTGCCGCGACTTGAACTCTTCATGGACGATGCAGGCGCCATCCCAGAGCAGCATGTCAGCGCCGGTCTGTTTCTGGATGTAACGGCCCAAGTGCTGGTCCGGGCCCCAGATGATGGTTTCGCCGTTGTCCATCAGGCTCTCGACGATTTCCAGCGCGCAGCTGGAGGTCACCACCCAGTCGGCACGGGCTTTGACCGCCGCCGAGGTGTTGGCATAAACCACCACGGTGCGTTCCGGGTGTTTGTCGCAGAACGCCGAAAACTCTTCGACCGGGCAACCCAGGTCAAGCGAACAGGTCGCTTCCAGGGTCGGCATCAGTACGCGCTTTTCCGGGTTGAGGATTTTTGCCGTCTCGCCCATGAAGCGCACGCCGGCGACGATCACTGTGCTGGCTGGGTGCTTGTTGCCGAAACGGGCCATTTCCAGCGAGTCGGACACGCAGCCGCCGGTTTCCTCGGCCAGTGCCTGGATCACTGGATCACAGTAGTAATGGGCAACCAGCACCGCATTCTGCGCCTTGAGCTCGGCGGCGATGGCGGCGCGGTAGTCAGCCTCTTGCTCGGGTGTCAGCGGCTTGGGCTGCTTGGCATCGAGGTGGGCTTGGACCAAAAGGCGTTCGGAAATATGGGTCATGATCGCTGGACCTGCAGGCGCTTGAGCGCGTAAGTCGAGTGTATCACCGAGCCCTGGCAAATCGGTTGCCGGCTCTGCAGGCAAAGCGCTGAACGGCATTGCAGGCAGAACCAAAGACCTTCTGCGGCCTCGGGTTTTATAGGATGCCGAAGGCTACAGATAATCGGATGAATTCAAAAGGTTTTTTTAGTGAAACAAGCCCCGGAACGACTGACTTGTCGCCCCGGGGCAAGCCATCAGCCTTCGGTCGGGCGCATGGCGCCAAGGTTGGCCATGATCAGGCTGGCAAACTGCTCGACGGTCATTTTCTGGCCATTGAAGTCGATCATGCCGTCGGCGTAGTGCACGCTCGCCAGGATGTCGTTGCCCTGCACCGTGGCCATCTGGCTCTGCACGGCCATCATGCCGACCATTTCCCCGGTTTGCGACGCTTGCTGGGCAAGCACCTGCGCGTCGCTCTGGCCCTGCAGGCGGGCCTGCAAGGTTGCCAGGTCGCCAATCATGGGTTTGGACAACTGCAGTGTGCTTTGCACCTGGGTGATCATCTGTTTGTACAGTTCAGCCGATGGCAGCTCCAGGGAAGACGGCTTGCCCAGATCGACACTCAGCTTGAAGTGACTTTCCCCATTGGCAGTCTTGAACGAGAAGTCCTCCAGGGCAATCTGCGGCTTCGCGGCCAGTAGTTGCTGGACATTGGCGCTGACCTGGGCTTTTTCTGCCTCGGTCATCGGCAAGGACGGCAAAACCTGACCTTGCGCTGCTGCTGCCTCGAACTCCGGCAGACGGCTCTGGTACCAGGCAAGCAAGGTCTGCATGGCTGGCATATCAATGTTCTTCATGTTCCAGACCATTGCACTGGAACCTACCGGCTGGCCATCAAAGTTGATGTCGCCAACTTTGTAGACAATGCTCCCGCCAAACTGATCGCCATCCGCCCGGGACTCGCTGCGCTGCTCAAGTTGCTTCAACAACAGTACTTTCTGCTCCTCGCCGATACTCGCACTGACCTGGTCGAGCATCATGTCGGTGCGCCCGACATAGAAACCATAGGGTGTCTTGTTCAAGTCACCGACAAGGCTCAGGTTCTTGAGCTCTATCTTCAACCGCCCGCTTTGCTCATCGACATGGTTCAGGCTAAAGCTCGGCGCAGCACCACTGAACTTGATCTGCTCGCCATCGCGCGTGCCGCTGGCCTGAAGCACCAGACCGGAGAATTTGGTCGTGGCCCCACCCACCTCGGTCACTTGCATCGGCGGCATGGTCAGCGTGCCTTCTGTCGAGCCGTCGTAGCCCAGGCTGTTCTGCCCGAATACCGGCGGCACCTCACCGCTGGCGGCGAACCACTCGGCGGTGAACGCGTCCTTCTCCAAGGCGTAGTTGCTGGCCGCCATCACCGGCATGAGTTTCAACGCCTTGAGCCGACTCCAGGGCAGCGGGCCGTGCTCGATATGATCGACAAAACCCAGCTCGAAACTTCCCGACGCATCAGCGCCCTTAAGCTCTGTGACCTTGACCCGGTAATGCGCAGTACTGGAGAACAGGTGTGACTCCAGCGACGTCAGTTCCAGGGTCACTTTGCCGCTCAACCCCGACGACTGCTTGAGCTGAACATTGGCTTGCGCCATGGCCTGCTCGAGCACTTCAGGCAATTGCTTGCCGGTGTACCAGGCACCGGCCGTGCAGGCTGCAGCCACGGCAACTACCAGGCCTGAAAGTACACCTACTGTCTTCTTCATGAATTGTTCCGCTTGTCCATTTGTTGAGAGTTGTTGCTGCAAGGCCTGTGGCCTATTCGTTGACATCCATGTACTCACGGGCCCAGACGATGTAATCGCCAGGTACCGTGTAGGTATGGGTAAGTTCGGTAGCGCTCAGATCCGAGGCACTGCTGGTGATCCGCCGTTGTTCACGCAGGCAGTCGTAGGTGGCCTTGATCGCGGCAAAATAAGCGCCGTGGCCGTCTACGGCAATGCGTACACCCAGTTGCGCCAGGCGTGCATCGTCGTGCAACTGCGGGTTGCCGTAGGTCACCAGCATCAACGGCACACTCAGGTGTTCGGCGATCTGTTCGAGGTGTTCGAAGTCGCGGATGCCGACCATGCACAGTGCGTCGGCGCCGGCGTTCTGATAGGCCACGGTGCGGGCAATCACTTCTTCAACCGGGATCAACGCGGCGTTGGTCCGGGCGATGATCGACAGCTCCGGATCGACGCGCGCCTCCAGGGCCGCACGAATTTTGCCGACGCCCTCGGCAATGCTGATCAGGTCGGTGGACTTGCGCCCGAACTGGGCAGGCAGCAGGGTGTCTTCAATCGTCAGCGCGGCGATGCCGGCACGCTCCAGCTCGGTGACCGTGCGCATGACGTTCAAGGCATTGCCGTAGCCGTGGTCGGCGTCGGCAATCACCGGCAACTGCGCCACCCGGCCAATACGCGTGGCCTGCTCGGCGAACTCGCTAAGGGTAATCAGGGCGAAATCAGGCGCAGCCAGCACCTGCAGGGAAGCGACCGAACCACCCAGAATACCTACCTCGAAACCCAGATCGGCGGCGATACGCGCCGACATCGGGTCAAACACGGAAGCCGTGTGGTAACAGGCAGGGGAAGCAAGGAGTTGACGAAACGCGCGACGCAGGTCTTGGTGGGAGGCTCTTGGCATGGTCTTTCCAATCTATCGACTTCATTTATTCGACAGAACATACCACTGCTGGCCCTATGGCCGACAGCGTCAGATACCCGGCTTTTCACAGCTCAAGTGCGCTGCTGTGCTCGTTTCAGCGTTTCGCTGGGCAACTCTTTGAACAATTGCTGGTAGCTGCTGGAGAACCGCCCCAGATGCCAGAACGACCAATGCATGGCCACTTCGGCCACGGTACTGGCGCCCGCCCGCGCCCCCAGCAGCTCGCGACGCGCGCTGTTCAGGCGACGCAAACGCAACCAGTGCGCCGGGGTCATACCGGTAAAGGCCTTGAACGCCTGCTGCAGCTGGCGCAACGACACCCCGGCGACCTGTGCCAGTTCCAGCAAGTTGAGCGTTTCTTCCGGGCAGTCGGCGGCCCATTCGCCAACCCGGCGCATGATCATGCGCTCCTCGGTACGCCGCCACAGGCCGCTGCGGTCCAGGCGCACGCAGGCGTTGTCGAGAATGAACAGGCAGTCTTCAAGCAGTTGCTCGGCCAGCGCTTCACGGTTCGGCAGGTCGGTCTCCTGCCCCAGGCGCGTCAGGGTGCTGCTCAACCAGCGCCCGAACAGCGCGTTCTGCTCCGAATTGAGCGGCGCCATGAACAGCCCTTCGAGGCGGGCGATGTCCAGGCTGTGACGCTGGACGAACGCCGGGCCGAACACCACAGCCACTTCCTGGTAGTTCTCCGGAGTAATCCAGATGTTGCGGCTCTCGCCGTTGAGCAGGTACAGGCTGTTGTCGGTGCGATCGAAACAGAACGCCAGGGCACCCGCTGGCGCACTGAAGTTCTGCTCGACCCGGGTGTTCATGAATTCTTCATAGATCTCCACGCCCTGCAGGTCCAGACAACGCACCTGACCGGCAAAATGCCCAGGCGACATCTGCTGGTAATGCTGGGTCCAACTGGGCGTGGCACGCACTTGTTCGCCGACGTCGGCGGTGCTGAAAGCTTGTACCTGAAACGGATTTGCCGCTGTCATGAGCTGCTCTTTACGCACTCTTTTGGTGCGTTTTATCCTGCGAAAAGTGGATAGATGGATGTTCAAGGCTCACCCAAGATAGACCTCAACGCGCTGCAGGGGAAGTCGTCCAGACGGCATACCGGCCTTGATCGCTGGTCCTGGCGCGGAATAAAACCAATAACGAGGTCTTTATGAATGCCCCTTTCGATCAGCTGTCTGCGTGGCTGAAAGAACACAAGATTACCGAAGTCGAGTGCGTGGTCAGTGACCTGACCGGTATCGCCCGCGGCAAAATCGCACCCACCAACAAGTTCCTGCATGAGCGAGGCATGCGCCTGCCGGAAAGTGTGTTGTTGCAAACGGTAACCGGGGATTTCGTCGACGACGACATCTACTACGACCTGCTTGATCCGGCCGACATCGACATGATCTGCCGCCCGGACTCAGCTGCTGTATACGTGGTGCCGTGGGCTATCGAGCCGACCGCCATCGTCATCCACGACACCTTCGACAAGCAGGGCAACCCGATTGAACTGTCGCCACGCAACGTCCTGAAAAAAGTGCTCAAGCTGTATGCCGACAAGGGCTGGCAGCCGATCGTCGCGCCCGAGATGGAGTTCTACCTGACCCAGCGCTGCGAAGACCCGGACCTGCCTCTGCAGGCCCCGCTGGGCCGTTCAGGCCGCGCCGAAAGCGGTCGGCAGTCGTTCTCCATTGATGCCGCCAACGAATTCGACCCGCTGTTCGAAGACGTCTACGACTGGTGCGAAGCCCAGGGCCTGGACCTCGACACGCTGATCCACGAAGACGGCCCGGCGCAGATGGAGATCAACTTCCGCCACGGCGACGCCCTCGACCTGGCCGACCAGATCACCGTGTTCAAACGCACCATGCGTGAGGCAGCGCTCAAGCACAATGTCACCGCCACCTTCATGGCCAAGCCTGTGGGCGACGAACCCGGCAGCGCCATGCACCTGCACCAGAGCGTGGTCGACATCGCCACCGGCAAACCGATCTTCGTCAATGAAGATGGGCAGATGAGCGAGCTGTTCCTGCAGCACATCGGTGGTCTGCAGAAGTACATCCCCAAGGTGTTGCCAATGTTCGCCCCCAACGTCAACTCATTCCGCCGCTTCCTGCCCGACACCTCGGCGCCGGTGAACGTCGAGTGGGGTGAAGAGAACCGTACTGTGGGCCTGCGCGTGCCGACCTCGAGCCCCGAGGCCATGCGCGTGGAAAACCGCCTACCCGGCGCCGACGCCAACCCTTACCTGGCGATTGCCGCGAGCCTGCTGTGCGGCTACCTGGGCATGGTCGAAAAGATCAACCCCAGCGCGCCGGTGCAGGGCCGCGCCTATGAGCGGCGCAACCTGCGCCTGCCGATCACCATCGAAGACGCCTTGGCCAACATGGAAGACTGCCCGAGCGTCGAGCAGCACCTGGGCAGCAGGTTCGTGCGTGGCTATGTGGCGGTCAAGCGTGCCGAGCACGAAAACTTCAAGCGCGTGATCAGCTCGTGGGAGCGGGAGTTCTTGCTGCTCAGCGTCTGAGCCGTGCGGCGTAACAAACATCGATAAAACAATTCCAAGAGGTGTCGATATGCGTTCATTTAAAACAGTTGCAAGTGCAACCCTGGCGCTGCTGGTCAGCGCCGTGGCCCAGGCCCAGCCCAGTGTCAGCGTGTACAACTGGACCGACTATATCGGTGAAACCACCCTGGCGGATTTCCAGGGCAGCACCGGTATCAAGGTCATCTATGACGTGTTCGACTCCAACGAAACCCTGGAAGGCAAGTTGCTGGCCGGTCGCACCGGCTACGACGTGGTCGTGCCTTCCAACCACTTTCTCGCGCGCCAGGTCAAAGCTGGCGCGTTCCTGAAACTCGACCGCGAGCAATTGCCGAACTGGAAGAACCTCGACCCGGTGCTGCTCAAGGCCCTGGAAGAGAACGACGCCGGCAATCAGCATTCGGTACCCTACCTGTGGGGCACCAATGGCATCGGCTACAACGTCGACAAGGTCAAGCAGGTGCTGGGGATCGATCACATCGACTCATGGGCGGTGATGTTCGAACCGGAGAACCTCAAGAAGCTGAGCAAATGCGGTGTGTCCTTCATGGACTCGGCGGATGAACTGTTCCCGTCGATCCTCAACTACATGGGCATGGACCCGCGCAGCAACAGTGTCGAGGACTACAAAAAGGCCGAGGCCAAGCTGCTGACCCTGCGCCCGTACATCACCTACTTCCACTCCTCCAAGTACGTCTCGGACCTGGCCAACGGTGATATCTGCGTGGCCTTCGGCTACTCCGGCGATGTCTTCCAGGCGGCCAACCGCGCCAAGGAAGCCAACAACGGCGTCAACATTGCCTATGCCATTCCCAAGGAAGGCGCCAACCTGTGGTTCGATCTGCTGGCCATTCCCGCCGACGCCAGCAACCCGAAAGAAGCCTATGCCTTTGTTAACTACCTGCTCGACCCGCAAGTGATCGCCAAGGTCAGCGCCACCGTCGGTTACGCCAACGCCGTTCCACCGTCCCAGCAGTACATGGACGCCGATCTGGTCAACAACCCCGAGGTGTACCCGCCGCAAGCGGTGCTGGACAAACTGTATGTATCCAATACCCCAACCCCGCAGATCATGCGCGTAATGACCCGCTCCTGGAGCAAAGTGAAGTCGAACAAATGAACCAGGGAGCCTCTATGAATCCTGCTGCGCAACACGCCAGCTCCTACTACCGGGCATCGGTCGGTGAGATGCCTGAACACCCTGTGCTGAGCGCTGAGCTCAGTGCCGACGTGTGCGTGATCGGCGGCGGTTTTACCGGCGTCAATACTGCTATCGAACTGGCCCAGCGCGGTCTCTCGGTGATCCTTCTGGAAGCCCGGCGCATCGGCTGGGGCGCCAGCGGGCGCAACGGCGGTCAGCTGATTCGCGGTATCGGCCATGAGGTCGAAGGTTTTGCCCGCTACGTCGGCGAGGACGGGGTGAAATACCTGCAGCGTGCCGGCATCGAATCAGTCGAAGTGGTAGCCAAGCGCATCAACGAGCACAACATCGACTGCGACCTGCGCTGGGGCTTTTGCGAACTGGCCAATACCCCGGCCCAGTTCGCCGCCTTTCGCGCCGAGCAGGACAGCCTGGCAGCCTTGGACTACCGCCACGAAACCCAATTGGTTGGCCCTGGGCAGATGCACGAAGTGGTCGCCTCCTCGGCGTACGCTGGTGGCTTGATCGACCGTGGCTCGGGCCACTTGCATCCGCTCAACCTGGTACTGGGCGAAGCGCGTGTGGCAGCCTCTCTGGGTGTACGGATCTTTGAACACAGCCCGGTGCTGGAGATCAACCACGGTGCCACCGCACAGGTACGCTGCGCTCACGGCAGTGTACGAGCCGGCAGCCTGGTGCTGGCCTGCAACGCTCACCTGGAAGAGCTCGAGCCGCGCCTCAGCGGCAAAGTACTGCCCGCTGGCAGTTACATCATCACCACCGAACCCTTGTCAGCCGCGCAGGCCAAAGAACTGATCCCGCAGAACCTGGCGCTGTGCGACCAGAAAGTCGGCCTGGACTATTACCGGCTCACAGCAGACCGGCGCCTGCTGTTCGGCGGTGCCTGTCATTACTCCGGGCGCGACCCGCTGGATATCGCAGCGTACATGCGACCGAAGATGCTCAAGGTGTTCCCGCAACTGGCCGACACCCGCATCGAATTTCAGTGGGGCGGCAAGATCGGCATCACCGCCAATCGCTTTCCTCAGGTTGGCCGCCTGTCGCAACACCCCAACGTGTACTACGCCATGGGGTACTCCGGGCATGGCCTGAACGTCACCCACTGGACCGCACGCCTGCTGGCCGAGGCAATCGATGTTGGCCACAGCCAGGGCATGGATGTGTTCAGCGCCGTGCCGCACATGACTTTCCCCGGCGGCAAGGCCCTGCGCTCACCGCTGCTGGCCCTGGGCATGATGTGGTACCGGCTGCGCGAGGTACTGGGCTGAGCCTTGCGCCCCCGCCCTTCTCCAGGCTCTTGCCTGCGACTCAATTGCAGCTACTGTCAGCTAAGTTGCGGTTGCGCTGGGCAACGGGCACTGGAGGGTATGGTCAGCAAGCTCTGCTTGTCAGGCGCGCTGCTGCTGGTGTTGGCCGGCTGCAGCAGCATTGATGCACGCACTACCAAGTACGTCGGGGTTGCCCACTCAACCCCCACCAACGCCGCCAATGTCGAAGTGCTGCGCCGCTGTCGGCCTACGTCAGCGGACCGCTGTGGGACCGTGACATACATTCGGTCGAAGGACGCAAACTCAAAGGTATCGTGATCAAGTACCAGTAGTTCAGCCTTCGGCTGGCAGTACGCTCAGCGGATTTACCGGTTTGCCGTTCTGTCGAATCTCGAAGTACAGCTGCACGCGATCGGCATCCAGATCACCTGCTTCGGCGATCTTCTGGCCTTTGCTGACGGTTTGCCCCTCCTTGACCAGCAGCCTGCTGTTATGGCCGTAGACACTGGCGTGGGACGTGCCGTGCTGGAGGATGATCAGGTTGCCATAGCCGCGGATATTGGTTGCGAACGCCACCTTACCGCCGAGGCTAGCGAAAACCGCCTGTCCCTGCGTAGCGGCAATGCGAATGCCCTTGCTGAGTTTGTCGGCTGCGGAGTAACGGCCGATCACTGTGCCTTGCAGCGGCCACGCCCAACCGCGCAAGGTCACCTTGCTGACCACGGCAGTGGGCTTGCTCTTGCTGACAGTACTGGTCGCGGTTCTCGTCGTGGTTGTCGAACCAGTAAAACGGATAGTCTGGCCGACATTGACTGCGTAAGGCGGGCTGATCCCGTTGACACGCGCCAGCTCCTTGAAACTCCAGCCATGACGCGAGGCAATCGAATACAAAGTATCGCCGCGCTTGACCTTGTAGCCACCGTTCATGGCTTTGTTGGCGGAGACATGCGGGCTGGGGGTGTGGGAACTGCACGCCGATATCGCCAGTATTACGGCGATCAGAACAAACCTCAAAAACACACGACTTCCCTAATCCCGAAGACACCATTGGAGAGGCGGCTACTATAAATCAGTCTGAGCCTTTCCAGTACCTTGCCCGCAAGGCCTGACGACTATCTGACGACCAGATGGCTTTAGCCTTGCAAACCTCCCCCGCCGCCAACGCCCTCAGCAGCTTGTAACATTTACTTACATTTGAAGCATGTGAAAATGTTTCTCAAATGCGACAGAGTGCATATACGATTACCAATGATTCTCAATAACAAATAATTTTTTGTCTCATTAGGTCGCACTCAACATGCCAGGCTCGCCCTCCCTCACCCGTTCCTCCAGCCCCTTCATCGCTTCCGCCCTTGGCTTAGCCGTTGCGTCTTCAAGCAGTCTTGCGCTCGCCGAGCAATCGCAGCAAAAGCCCCTGCAACTGGACAACATCAACGTTGACGCCAAACCCGACAGCACCTACAAAACCGAGCACTCAGCATCGAGCAAAATCGCCACATCACTGCTCGATACCCCTCAGACCATCACTGTAGTGCCTGCCCAGGTGATTCAGGAGCAGCAAGCCCTGAGCCTTCGCCAAGTGCTGTCCAACGTCTCAGGCATCACCTTCAACGCTGGCGAAGGCGGCGGTGGCTCGGGTGACAGCATCAACATCCGTGGCTTCTCGGCCAACAGCAACATCCAGATTGACGGCTTGCGCGACAGCGCCCAGACCAATCGCACCGACACCTTCAATGTCGAGCAAGTCGAAGTGATCAAGGGGCCGAACTCGGTGTTCGGCGGTGCCGGTACTACCGGCGGCAGCATCAACATCATCAGCAAGCAGCCGCAGGATCGCGCCTTCACCCGCCTGGGTGGCAGTGTCGGTACCGACAACTACTACCGCATGACCCTGGACAGCAACCAGCCTCTGGAGGGCGTGGGTGATAACAGTGCGTTCCGGGTCAACCTCATGGGCCACCAGAACGATGTCGCCGGTCGCGAGGAAATTGATCGTGAGCGTTGGGGTATCGCCCCGTCCCTGCGCCTGGGGCTGAGCGAATCCACGCGCCTGACCCTGAGTGCGTTCCATCAGGTGGACGACAACCTGCCTGACTATGGGGTACCGGCCCTCGACGGCAAGAGATTGGGTGGCGTCGATCGCGAAGACTATTTCGGCTGGAAAAACCTTGATAAAGAAGAGATCGAGCAAAGCTCGCTCACAGCCAACTTCGAGCACGACTTCAACGACAACCTGCGCCTGCAGAACCTCACCCGCTATAGCCATATCGCCCGTGACACCACTGTGTCCGCCTCGCACGTCAACACCGAGGGTGTCCCCTCGGGCCGCTACCGTCCGGCAGGCCCACAGGGCTATGGCCGCGATGCGACCACCGAAATGTGGATCAACCAGACCAACCTGATCAGCAACTTCAATGTGCTGGGCATGCGCCATGACCTGGTCACTGGCGTGGAGGTCTCACGAGAAACCCTGGACCTGAAGACCTACAACCATGGCCTGGGCGCTACCTTGTACCCAAGCGACGGTTATGACTTGAGCAATCCGCCCGGCCACTGGTCTGGCCCGATCAACAAGGCCACCAGCGGCTACACCGAAACTGAACTGACCAACCAGGCACTCTATGTGTTCGACACCATCGCCCTGCACGAGCAATGGGACCTGAACCTGGGGCTGCGCTATGACAAGTTCAAAGGTGAATCTCAGGGCTACTCAGCAGCTCACGTCAAGACCTCCGACCTCGAATCCACCGACGAAAAACTCAGCGGCCGCGCGGGCCTGGTTTACAAACCGACAGAGAACGGACGTATCTACGTCGCCTGGGGCAACTCGTTCAACCCCTCCGCCGAAAACCTCGCCTCAAACGGCGGAGGCCTGACGGCTGCGACCGAAGACCTGGCGCCAGAGAAAAACGAGACCTGGGAACTGGGGACCAAATGGGAGCTGCTGGATAAGCGTCTGGAGCTGGATGCAGCGCTGTTCCGCGTGGAGAAGAGCAACGCCCGCGAAACCATGGCCGACGGCTCGACCCAACTGGCGGGTAAACAGCGCGTACAAGGCGTGGAAGTGGGTGTGACCGGTCACATCACTGAGCAATGGGATGTGTTCGCTAACTACACCTTCCTCGACAGTGAAACCCTTGAAGCCGCCGACACCGCCGCTGGCATCGCCCGTGAGGGCCAGGCGCTGGGCAACACGCCCCCGCGCTCGCTCAACCTCTGGACCACCTACGAGCTGCCCGCTGGCTGGACCCTGGGTTATGGCGCACGTTACGTCAGCGAGCGCAACGTGACCTCCAGTACCACCGCCAAGCTTGACGCCTACTGGTTGCACAACGCGATGGTCGGTTACCGGGTCAACGAGAACCTCGACCTGCAGCTGAACGTCAACAACCTGTTCGACAAAGACTACGTCGAACGTGTGCGTCAGCAGAACGGTACCGATGCTCGCTCTTCAGCCATCGAATATGGCGATGCCCGTTCGGCGATCCTCTCGGCTACCTACGCGTTCTAAGGTAAGAGCGAACTTGTCCCGCGATCGCGGTGTGTCAGTCACACCGCGCTCTAAGGCAAGCCCGGCCACTGAGTTCGACACACAAAACGAAAAAGCCCGCGACCTTTGCAGGACGCGGGCTTTGACTTACAGCGTATGGTGGGTCGTGTAGGATTCGAACCTACGACCAATTGGTTAAAAGCCAACTGCTCTACCAACTGAGCTAACGACCCGTTGGATGGCGCGTATAATACTGATTTCTAACAGGAAATCAACACCCCATCGCAAAATAATTTAAAAATATCGTGTCGGGTCTTCTACACCCGCTGCCTTGAAGCCGTCGGCACGCAGGCGGCAGCTGTCGCATTTACCGCAGGCACGGCCTTCATCGTCGGCCTGATAGCAGGAAACCGTCAGGCTGTAGTCCACGCCACGGGCAATACCGGCCTGGACGATTTGTGCCTTGCTCAGGTTCTGCAGGGGGGCCTGGATGCGGAAACCCCGGCCCTCGACCCCGGCCTTGGTAGCCAGGTTGGCCATGCGCTCGAACGCTTCGACAAATTCCGGACGGCAATCCGGATAACCCGAATAGTCCACGGCGTTGACGCCGATGAAAATATCCCGCGCCTCCAGCACCTCTGCCCAGCCCAGGGCCAGGGACAGGAACACGGTATTGCGCGCCGGCACGTAAGTGACCGGGATGCCCTCGGTCGGTGCCTCTGGCACGTCGATGCTGGCGTCGGTCAGGGCCGACCCGCCAATGCCGTCCAGGTTCAAGCCGATCACCTTGTGCTCGACCACACCCAGGTCACGGGCGACCCGCGCAGCGGCGTTCAGCTCAGCACGATGGCGCTGGCCGTAGTCGAAACTCATGGTGTAGCACTGGTAGCCTTCGGCCTTGGCCATGGCCACCACGGTAGCCGAGTCGAGGCCCCCGGAAAGCAGAATTACCGCACGTTTGTCAGTCATTGCATCGCGCTCCTGTCAGCGTCCCGGCTCGTCATTCCAGAGCAGTTTGTGCAACTGCATCTGAAAGCGAACCGGCAAATTATCGGCCACAATCCAGTCGGCAAGGTCGGTGGCGCTCACCTGATGGTGGCTTGGCGAGAACAGCACTTCACCTGCGCGCTTCTCCAGCCCGTACTGAATGAGTTTGGACACCGCCCAGTCGTAGTCTTCACGCGAACAGATGACGAACTTGACCTGATCATTGGCGGTCAGCAGCTCGATGTTCTCGTAACGGTTACGGTGCACTTCCTCAGAGCCTGGGGTTTTCAGGTCTACAACCCGGCTGACACGCGGATCCACCCTGGAAATATCCAGAGCGCCACTGGTCTCCAGCGACACTTCATAACCCGCGTCACACAACTGCGTGAGCAGAGCAATGGCATTGGGCTGGGCCAGCGGTTCTCCACCGGTGACGCAGACATAGCGCGGCTTGAAGCCTGCGACTTGCTCGAGGATCGAATCAAGGGTGCGAATGCTGCCGCCGCTAAAGGCGTATTCGCTGTCGCAGTACTGACAGCGCAGCGGGCAGCCGGTGAGACGGACAAAAACCGTGGGCAGGCCAGCGGTACGCGTTTCACCCTGCAAAGAGTAAAAAACTTCGGTAATACGTAATGTGTCTTGCATAGTCGCCACGGGCGTAACAGCTAAACAGGCTGTCCGCCTCCGTCAGGCACCGCTGCAAACCCGTCATCGCGTAGTTCACAGCAGCGTATTTCAATAAAAGGGCTGAGATTCTAACGAAAAAACCCGCGACTGGCGCGGGTTTCTTTTGAAACGACTGACTTAGAGCTTCTGCAGGTCGCGCTGGGCCAATTGTGCAGCCGAGGTCCCCGGGTACTGGGTAATGACTTGCTGCAAAATGCCTTTGACCCGGTCAGTATGACCCAGGCGGCGCTCTACGTCGGCCAGCTTGTACAGCGAATCCGGCACCTTGTTGTGCTTGGGATACAACTGGCTGACCTTGGCGAAGGCTTGCCCTGCGGCTTGCAGGTCGCCCTTGGCCAGGTTCACTTCACCCAGCCAGTACTGGGCGTTGCCGGCGTACTGACTGTTGGGGTACTTGCGCAGGAAGGCGTTGAACGCCTGGCTGGCCTTGTCGAAATCCTTGGCTTTGATCAGGTCAAAAGCAGCGTCGTAGTAGAGCTTCTCTTTAGCCGGATCGCCAGGTTCGCTACTGGCTGCGGGTGGCTGCGCAGCGGCAGCACCTGCAGCGGCGCCAGCGGCTTCGCCACCGGCGGGAGAATTCTGTGGAGCCTCGGGCGCAGGCGCCCCGGTTCCGATACGCCGATCCAGGTCCTGGTAACGCTCCAGGCTTTCCTGTTTCATGCGCGCAACATCGTTTTGCAGCTCTTCGATGATGCCTTGTTGACGCGATAGCTGATCCTGCATCTGCTGCAGTTGCATGAACAGCTGACCCTGCGCCGAGGCAGGGGCTGTAACCCCTCCCCCGGCGTAGGCGCCGTTCGTACCATAACCCGATGGCGGATAGCTGCTTGCGCCGCTATAGCCAGCGTTGTCATCAACAACAGGAACCTCAGCCCAAGCCACGAGTGGCAGGCTGAGCGCCAGGACGGTTACAGCACGACGGCACATTCGCATATCGAATTACTTACGCAGTTCGACGCGACGGTTCTGAGCCCAGGACTGCTCGTCGTTGCCGGTGGCAACTGGACGCTCTTCGCCGTAGGAAACCAGTTCCAGCTGAGCAGGAGAGACGCCTTGCAGTACCAGGTAGCGCTGAACGGCTTTCGCACGACGCTCGCCCAGAGCCATGTTGTATTCGCGAGTACCGCGCTCGTCGGTGTTACCTTCCAGCACGACGCGAGCGCCGTTGCCTTTCAGATCCTTGGCATGAACGTCCAGAGCGCGCATGGCTTCTGGCTTCAGGTCCGAGCTGTCGTATTCGAAGTAGAAGGTGGTGATTGCGCGCAGAGCTGCTTCTTCGCTCAGGCTGCCGTCAACAGCGCCAGTGTTGGCACCGTAGCCAGCGTTAGGGTCAACAGCGCCTTGACCAGCGTCGTCGCCGCCTTTCGAAGAGCAACCTACAGCTACGGCCATGGCCAGAGCCAGCGCAGCAAACTTACCAAACTTCAGCATTTCCATCGTGAAACTCCTAATGAACCCCAATGTGTTAAGTAAAACGTAAAGCGCCGCGTCAGTTCAGGTAAGGGGACCAGGACGGTTCTCTGACTTCGCCTTGAGCGGTCGGAAGCGGGAGCCTCACGCGTCCGTTGAGAGAGACGAGCATCAAGACTCCCCGGCCCTGCTGGCGGGTGGCGTAGATTAGCATGGTGCCGTTGGGCGCGACAGTAGGAGACTCATCAAGACTTGTTTCAGAGAGAATCTTTACACTACCGCGCTGCAAATCTTGTGCAGCCACCTTGAAGTTGGTGAATCCTTGTTGACGATGAATCATCACCAAGGTCTTTTCATCTGCCGAAAGTTTGGGGTTGGCGTTGTAGTTTCCTACAAAAGTTACACGCTCAGCACCACCACCGGAAACATTGGTTTTATAGATCTGCGGTTTACCGCCACGGTCGGAAGTGAAATAGATGGTCGAACCATCTTTACCCCAGAACGGTTCGGTGTTGATACCAGGACCTGCGGTAACACGCGACAGCTGACGCGAGCCCATGTTCATCACATAGATATCCGGGTTGCCGTCTTTGGACAATACGAACGCCAGGCGCGAACCGTCCGGCGACCAGGCCGGCGCACCGTTGAGCCCTTCGAAGTTGGTGATCTGCTCACGACGGCCGGTATCAATGTGCTGTACGAAGATACGCGGACGCTTCTGCTCGAACGACACATAGGCGATGCGCTTGCCATCGGGGGCAAAACGCGGCGACAGGATCGGCTCACGCGATTGCAGCAGGGTCACAGCACGCGCACCGTCGTAGTCCGAACGCTGCAGGGTGTAACGCGTGTTGTTGGCGGAAAAGCGCTCAGCAGTCACGTACAGCATGCGGGTAGAGAACGCACCCTTGATTCCGGTGAGCTTCTCGAACGACTGGTCGGCGATGTAGTGCGACATGTCGCGCAGCTGATCGACACTGCCGGTGACGCTGCCGGTCAGCACTTGCTGCTCGGTGGCGACGTTGAACAGTGCGTACTGCACTTGCAGGCGACCGCCGGCCGGCACAATGCTACCGACCATGACGTACTGGGCGCCCAGGGCTTTCCAGTCACGGAAGATCACTTCGCTGGCCTGGCTCGGCTGGCTAATCATGTTCTGCCGCGGGATCGGCGAGTAATAACCGGAGTTGCGCAGGTCATTACCGATAATGTCAGCCATGTCTTCCGGCAGCACGCTACCGCCCTGCAGACCGAAAGGCACAACTGCGATAGGCGTGGCACGGTCACTGCCGCTGGTGACCCGAATGTTCTTTTCCTCTGCCACGGCCATCCCTGCTGCGCAGCAGAGAACGACCAGCAGTCCTCGAAGAAGTTTAATCACAAGGCTAGATCCTCAGGTGTGAATGTCATCTTGAATGAACGATAGGGATTGAATTCGCTCGGTTTCAAGCCCTGCATCTCGGTTAAACGACCAATGTTCTTGACCGCGGCAACTGCCGAGCTGTCAAACGGACCATCGCCACTGGAGCGCGCTACGCTCACCGAAGTAATGGTGCCATCAGGCAGCATGCCGATCTGCAGAACCACCGTCATGTTCTTGCGCGCAGAAGGCGGACGTGCCCAGCCTTCGGCCGCACGTGCACGGATCAGGTCGTCGAAGTCGCCGGCTACCTGGTCGCCCTGCTCGTCAGCCAATGCCTGTTGCCGCTCGGTGGTGTCGGACAGAAGCTCGGCCAGGGCCTGGGCTTTCTTGTCTTCCGCCGCCTTGCGGGCTGCATCCTGCGCCTTCTTCTTGGCCGCATCAGCTGCAGCTTTCTTCTTCGCGTCTTCAGCGGCCTTTTTCTTCGCTTCTTCGGCCACCGCTTTTTTCTTGGCATCCTCGGACGCCTTCTTCTTGGCGTCCTCGGCTGCTTTTTTCTTGGCTTCTTCAGCCGCCTGCTTCTTGACCTCTTCGTCAGCCTTTTTCTTGGCTTGCTCTTCGGCCTTCTTCTTGGCGATATCAGCCTGTTGCTTCTCGGCGGCCTTCTTGGCCTCTTCGGCTTTCTTGGCTTCGGCGGTTTTCTTCGCCTCGTCAGCCTTCTTGGCTTCCTCGGACTTCTTGGCCTCGGCTTCGGCGCGCGCTTCTTCAGCCTTTTGAGCAGCTTCTTCCTTCTTTTGTTCCGCAGCCTTCACTGCTTGCTGCTCGACCTTTTTCTGCTCCATCTGTTCTTCTTCGGTCTGGCGCGAAGCGGTTTTCTTCGCTTCACCCGCAATCTTCTGATTGGTCTGGGTGGTGGCCTGACTTTTCGATTTCAGCTGGTACAGGGTTGCCTGGACAATAGGCTTGGCCGGCGGCAACTCCGGGGTCATGGCAAAACTGACGAACAGCATGCCGAACACCAGAACGTGCAGCGCAATGGCCCAGACGCTGGGCCAGAAATAGCTTTCCGAGGCGGATGGCTCTCGCTGTTGCATCAGGGCGCCTCGGTAATCAGGCCAACGTTACCGACACCTGCCTTCTGCAACCCGCCCATGGCACCCATGACCGCGCCGTAGTCGACGGACTTGTCGCCACGGATGAAGACCTGGGTCTGTTTGCCCTGGTCACGTCCGGCGGCGATGATTTTGGTCACGGCGTCGGTCATTTGCGGCAAGGTCATGGCCTTGTCCATCTGCTTTTCGGTGTCGACTTCACTGCCAAGGTTCCAGAAATAGGTCTTGTCAGCCTTGATCGAAATGGTCAGGACCTGGACGTTGTTGTCCTGCGGCAAGGCTTCACTGGAAACCTTGGGCAGGTCGACCTTCACGCCCTGGTTGAGCATCGGTGCGGTCACCATGAAAATGACCAGCAGTACCAACATCACGTCGATGTAGGGCACCACGTTCATCTCGGCGACCGGCTTGCGTTTGTGGCGAACTCGGGCCATGGGCTTTTACCTGATCACTCTTCGCTGGTGTGCACTTTACGGTGCAGGATGGCCTGGAACTCGTCGGCGAACGTGTAGTAACGGCCGATCAAGACTTCACTGCGGGCTGCGAAACGGTTGTAGGCAATAACCGCTGGAATCGCGGCAAACAGGCCGATCGCGGTAGCAATCAGGGCCTCGGCGATACCCGGGGCGACGGTGGCCAGGGTTGCCTGCTGGGCACTGGCCAGGCCGCGGAAGGAGTTCATGATGCCCCACACGGTACCGAACAGACCGATGTACGGGCTGGTGGAACCGACGGTCGCCAGGAACGGCAGGCTCTGTTCGAGCTTTTCTTCCTCGCGGGAGATCGCTACGCGCATGGCGCGGCCAACACCTTCCATGACCGCATCAGGGTCAACGCCAGGCTGTTGGCGCAGACGGGAGAACTCCTTGAAGCCGGCACGGAACACCTGCTCGACCCCCGAGTCCGGGTCCGGGTTGCTGCCTGCCTGACGGTACAGCTTGGACAGGTCGATCCCCGACCAGAAGCGCTCTTCGAAGCTGTCCAGGGCTCGACGACCGGCGCGCAGCATGGTGCTGCGCTGAAAAATCATGATCCATGACGTTACCGATGCGGCAACCAGAATCAGCATGACCAGCTGTACCACGATGCTGGCATTGCTGACCAGGCTCCACATGGAGGTATGGTCGACGACGTTAGCTTCCACGCTTAATCTCCTGCATTTGAATGAGTACCCGGATCGCCAGCCTCGGCAAAAGCCGTACGCAGCGCTGGGGGAATGGCCCGGGGTTTGAAAGTATCGGCGCGCACACAGGCCACCAGGAACTGCCCTTCGCAGAGCAGCGTTGCATCTTTTTCGCGCCAGACCTGCTGCACGAAGCGCAGGCTGGCGCGGTTCAATTCAAGCACTTGCGCGGTAACCCGCAATTCGTCGTCCAATCGCGCTGGCGCGTGATAGCGCGCCTCGCTGGAGTGGACCACGAACAACAGGTTGTCCTGCGCCAAGGCCGACTGGGCAAAGCCCAGTGCGCGTAACCGCTCGGTGCGGGCACGCTCCATGAATTTCAGGTAATTGACGTAATACACCACGCCGCCCGCATCAGTGTCTTCGTAATAGACCCGACAATGATGTGCGAACGGCTCAAGCCCATTTTGCGCGCGCATACTCTAGTGCTTACTCCTCAGCTTGCCAATCCGCTCCGGCAACTGTTTTTCATCGATTATGTCGTATTGCCAGCGTGGTCCTTCCATGACTGCCGATAGGACCACGAAAACAGCAGATAAATCTGTCATTCATCGGGCGGGGCGGAAAAACCTTCGCCATTGACCGACTCACCGAGGCGGTTGGGGATGTTCAGCCCGAAATGCAGGTAGGCATGCCGGGTCACCACCCGCCCCCGCGGCGTGCGCATGATATAGCCCTGCTGGATCAGGTAAGGCTCGAGCACGTCCTCGATGGTGTGACGCTCCTCACTGATGGCCGCCGCCAGGCTGTCGACGCCGACCGGACCACCGTCGAACTTCTCGATCATGGTCAGCAGCAAGCGGCGGTCCTGATGATCGAAACCGCGCTCGTCGACATCCAGCAGGTTCAACGCCATGTCGGCAATCGGCTTGGTGATATGGCCCTTGCCCCGCACTTCGGCAAAATCTCGCACCCGACGCAGCAAGCGGTTGGCGATTCGCGGTGTGCCGCGAGCGCGCCGGGCAATCTCGAAGGCCCCTTCATCTTCAATCGGCAGACCGAGAATGCCACCGGAACGGCTGACGATGGTTGCCAGGTCTTCGGTGTTGTAGAACTCCAGACGCTGGACAATACCGAAGCGGTCACGCAACGGATTGGTCAGCATGCCGGCGCGGGTGGTGGCGCCGACCAGGGTGAACGGCGGCAGGTCGAGTTTGATCGAGCGCGCCGCCGGGCCTTCACCGATCATGATATCGAGCTGAAAGTCCTCCATGGCCGGGTACAGCACTTCTTCGACGATCGGTGACAGGCGGTGGATTTCGTCAATGAACAACACATCGTGCGGCTCAAGGTTGGTCAACAACGCCGCCAAATCCCCCGGACGCTCAAGAATAGGCCCCGAGGTGCTCTTGATCGACACGCCCATTTCCTGAGCGATGATATTGGCCAAAGTGGTCTTACCCAGCCCCGGCGGGCCGAAGATCAGGGTGTGATCCAGCGACTCGCTGCGCCCGCGTGCTGCCTCGATGAACAGGGCCATCTGCTCACGCACCACCGGCTGGCCGATATACTCGGCCAGGCGCAGCGGACGGATCGCCCGGTCCTGGACCTCTTCACGGTCACGCCCGGTGGCGGCTATCAGTCGATCGGCTTCTATCACTTAGATCATTCCCTTCAGGCTGCGACGGATCAGCTCTTCGCTGCTCAAACCTTTGGCATCGACGGCGGCCACGGCCTTGCTGGCTTCCTGGGGTTTGTAACCCAGAGAGATCAAAGCACTGACGGCATCGGCTTCGGCACTGGAGACGGTGGCCAGCGGCAGCGGCCCATTGGGCACCAGAGCGAACATGGCCGGTGAAGTTTCCCAGGCCTTGAACCGGTCCTTGAGCTCGACCAACAGCCGCTCGGCGGTCTTCTTGCCGACACCGGGCACTTTGACCAGGGCCGAAGCATCCTGAGCCTGGACGCAGCGCACCAGCTCATCGACATCCAGGCCCGACATCAACGCCAGGGCCAGCTTGGGGCCGACGCCGTTGAGCCGGATCAGTTCGCGGAACAGCTCTCGCTCGCGCTTCTCATGGAAGCCGTACAACAGATGAGCATCCTCACGCACCACCAGATGGGTGTGCAAGGTCACCGCCTCGCCCACCTTGGGCAGGCGGTACAGCGTGGTCATTGGCACTTCGAGCTCGTAGCCCAGGCCATTGACATCAATAATCAGGTGCGGCGGCTGCTTTTCAGCCAGGGTGCCGCGCAAACGTCCAATCACGTTGCAATCCTTCCTCATGGGCGCCGGCAAACAACCGGTCAACCCTAACAGCAAATGCAATGGCCGATGGCATTGCCCGGTCAAAATTTGTTTCAGCGCTTGATGCTATCAGAGCCGCAAGCGCCCGCTGCGACTGCGCGCGGTGCCCAGGCCGTGAGGCAACAGGCTGGAGCGGGTATGGGCATGACACAGGGCAATGGCCAGGGCATCGGAGGCATCGATCTGTGGCTTCTGGGTCAACTTGAGCAGGTGCATGACCATCATCTGCACTTGCTCCTTGTTGGCCCCACCGGTACCGGCGACGGCTTGCTTGACCTGGGTTGCACTGTATTCGGCGATCTCCAGCCCTTCTTCGATGGCCGCGACAATGGCCGCGCCGCGCGCCTGCCCCAGTTTTAGCGCCGAATCGGCGTTGCGCGCCATGAACACGCGTTCGATGCCCATGGTCACCGGGCCGTACTGGCTGATGATCTCACGCACGCCACGAAACACGATCTGCAAGCGCTCCGGCAACTCGCCGCTACCGGTTCGAATACACCCGGAAGCCACATATTCACAGCCCCGAAGCCCCTGACGCACCACGCCGTAGCCGGTGATGCGCGAGCCAGGGTCGATGCCAAGAATCAGAGTCATAACGCCTGCACATTCAATGACGCAGATTCGCGCCGCACTAAATAAAACAGAAGCCGGACCGGCTTGCAGGTGCAATGCAACTGCAGGCAGATCCGGCCTCGCTCTCAACCAAGTGAACAGTATTGAAGCCTAGCCGAGCTGCTCCATGACTTCGTCGGGAATCTCGGCATTGGAATAAACGTTCTGCACGTCATCCAGGTCCTCAAGCATATCGATCAGCTTGAGCACCTTTTGCGCGCCATCCAGGTCCAGCTCGGCACTGGTGGTCGGCTGCATGACGATTTCCGCATCCGCCGCCTTGAAGCCTGCTTCTTCCAGCGCGTTACGCACGGCATAGAAGCTGGCAAAGGAGGTGAACACATCAAAGGAGCCGTCTTCATTGCTGACCACGTCATCAGCATCGGCCTCCATCGCCGCTTCCATCAGCGCATCCTCATCGACGCCCGCAGCAAAGCTGATCTGCCCCTTGCGCTCGAACAGATAGGCCACGGAACCGTCGGTGCCGAGGTTACCGCCGCATTTGCTGAAAGCATGGCGCACGGCAGCAGCGGTACGGTTGCGGTTGTCGGTCATGGCCTCGACCATGATCGCCACACCACCCGGACCATAGCCCTCGTAGCTGAGCTCTTCAACGTTATCGGCTTCGGTCGCGCCAGCACCACGGGCAATCGCCCGGTCGATGATGTCGCGACTCATGTTGGCACCCAGGGCCTTGTCCAGAGCCAGACGCAGACGCGGGTTGGAGCCCGGATCGCCACCGCCCTGCTTGGCAGCGACGGTCAGTTCACGGATCCACTTGGTGAAGATCTTGCCCCGCTTGGCGTCTTGACGCTCTTTACGGTGCTTGATGTTTGCCCATTTGGAATGACCAGCCATAACGACTCCGAATCCTTTGAAACAATGCCATGCCCCTACCCGGCGCAAACCGGGCAGGAACTACAAAATCAGTACTGCTTAACGCAAAGGCGCATCCATCTGGATGCGCCCGGGGCCCGCTTACTCAGCCTTGGGCTGTTCACGCAGACGGATGTGCAACTCACGCAGGGCCTTGGCGTCGACCAGGCCAGGTGCCTGGGTCATGACGCACGCGGCGCTCTGGGTTTTCGGGAAGGCAATGACTTCACGGATCGACTGGGCGCCGGTCATCAGCATGACCAGACGGTCCAGACCGAAGGCCAGACCACCGTGCGGTGGTGCGCCGAACTTCAGGGCGTCGAGCAGGAAGCCGAATTTCTCTTCCTGTTCAGCAGCCTCGATACCCAGCAGACGGAACACCGCCTGTTGCATTTCTTTGCGGTGGATACGGATCGAACCGCCACCCAGCTCGGTACCGTTGAGGACCATGTCGTAGGCACGCGACAGCGCGGTGGCCGGGTTGGCCTCCAGCTCTTCAGGGCTGCACTTGGGCGCGGTGAACGGGTGGTGCAGCGCAGTGAAGCTGCCGTCGTCGTTCTCTTCGAACATCGGGAAGTCGACAACCCACATCGGTGCCCACTCGCAGGTGTGCAGGTTGAAGTCGTTACCGACCTTGATCCGCAGGGCGCCCAGCGCCTCGCTGACGATCTTGGCCTTGTCGGCACCGAAGAACACGATGTCGCCGTCGACCGCACCAACGCGATCGAGGATCACGTTGAGGTTGGCCTCAGGGATGTTCTTGACGATTGGCGACTGCAGGCCTTCAACGCCCTTGGCGCGTTCGTTGACCTTGATGTACGCCAGGCCCTTGGCACCATAGATGCCGACGAACTTGGTGTACTCGTCGATGCGGCTGCGCGGCATGCTGGCGGCGCCCGGCACGCGCAGGGCGGCAACGCGGCACTTCGGATCGTTGGCCGGGCCACTGAAGACCTTGAACTCGACGTCCTTGAGCTGATCGGCAACGTCGACCAGTTCCAGCGGGTTACGCAGGTCTGGTTTGTCGGAACCGTAGCGGCGCATGGCTTCTTCGAAGGTCATGTGCGGGAATTCGCCGAATTCCAGGTCCAGGACTTCCTTGAACAGCTTGCGGATCATGTTCTCGGTCAGGCCCATGATCTCGGATTCATTGAGGAAGCTGGTCTCAATGTCGATCTGGGTGAATTCCGGCTGACGGTCGGCGCGCAGGTCTTCGTCGCGGAAGCACTTGGCGATCTGGTAGTAGCGGTCGAAACCGGCAACCATCAGCAGTTGCTTGAACAGCTGTGGCGACTGCGGCAGGGCGAAGAAGCTGCCAGCGTGGGTGCGGCTCGGCACCAGGTAGTCACGCGCGCCCTCTGGGGTGGCACGGGTGAGGATCGGCGTTTCGACATCGAGGAAGCCGTTTTCGTCGAGATAGCGACGGATGCTGGAAGTGATCCGCGAGCGCAGGCGCAGCTTCTCGGCCATTTCCGGACGACGCAGGTCGATGAAACGATAGCGCAGGCGGGTTTCTTCGCCGACGTCGGAGTACTCGTTGAGCGGGAACGGCGGGGTTTCCGCTTCGTTCAGTACGGTCAGCTCGTAACCCAGCACTTCGATGGCACCGGAGGCCATGTTGGCGTTCACCGCGCCAGCTGGACGCGGACGCACCTTACCGGTGATCTGCACCACGTACTCGCTACGCACGCGATCAGCGGCGGCGAAGCTGTCTGCGCGATCCGGGTCGAAAACGACCTGGGCCATGCCTTCGCGGTCACGGATATCGAGGAAAATCACCCCGCCGTGGTCGCGGCGACGATGGACCCATCCGCAAAGGGTAATTTCCTGACCTTCCAGGCTCTCGTTCAGTTGGCCGCAATAATGGCTGCGCATCATGATGGTGGTTTCGCTTCTCGTCATTCGTGTGTTCAGTGGAGGTCTTGGCGCCACAAAGGGCTAATAGTGCAAGACCCTGCCAGTGCGTTTCAACTCAGTCGGCCTTGTCGCCGCCTGCAAGGTTCTTTTTCGCACCGGTCTTGAAGTCGGTTTCGTACCAGCCTGTACCGCCCAGGCGGAACCCTGGGGCAGAAATCAGCTTCTTCAGCTCGGGCTTCTGACACGCCGGGCAGTCGGTCAGCGGTTCGGCACTGATCTTCTGGAGGACTTCCATCTGGTGATCACAGGCGGCACATTGATAGTCGTACAGGGGCATAGGCGTGTCTCGTTAACCACAGCGCAGGCTGGTTCAGGCAGTAAAGAGCGGGATTATATATGGTTAAGGAGTGCTGTGCAGCCCGGCAACCGACTAGCGTGTCACCTGTGTGCCCAGTAGAAAGACCACGCAGACCACCCGGATCAGGCCACTGAAATTTTTCACCCCGCCATAACGCAGGTGTACCTCGCGGTCCACGTAGGACAACACGGCGTTGACCGAACACTGGTTCACCTCGGCGATGCGCTCAAGAATTCGCCAATAGACCTCTTCCAGGCGCAGGCAAGTGGCAAATCCGTTCAAACGCACCGAGCGCGACAGCGGCTGGGCCAAGCCCATATTGAAGTTCGCTTCGAACGGATCGACCCCCGCCTTGCCCGCCCCGCCCGCCACACGCCCTGTGCAATTCATCCATGAAGACATACAAACACCACGCGATCTGACTAACAGGGAAATAACCCCGAGCAATAGTCATCACTCAGAGAGACACCCTAATAAAGCGCTGCGCTGCGCTTTGCTTCCAGCAGACCTGCTTACTCTCGCTGTAGGATTGCTCGGCAAGATGCGATGGATCGCATCACGCCAGAAGGCCTTCCTTATTAACGATCAATGCCCTGCCAGACTAGATATCCGACAAGAGCCGCGACAATCCATCGACAATGGACTTGCAGTCTTCTTCGCTGATACCGATATCAATAGCCATGCGATTCCCCTTCCCATGATGATTGACGATCAAGCAGGTACACCCCGCTGCATCAAGACTTGCCACTGGCTGCAGCGCTGCACCTGCGACACAGCACTGCAGGCACCGACAGCTCGGGCCTGGAGCAAGCGACACACGGTTTGCCGATGATTTGAGAAGCCTTGGGCTTTGCTGTTAAATAGGCAGCGTGCCGACCCTGACGATTGTCAGTGCAGGGGCGCATAGGCTGGCCTTTTCTCACGTTTTTGCGCTTCTCAAGCCAATGCGCGCCGTGATGTCAGCTCTTCCTGTGATATGCCTTATCAATGTGAGCCAACCAACATGTTCAAGATCGTCCACCTGTTGACGGGCGCTGCAGCTTTGCTGCTGTCCTTCATGCCCAGCCTAAGAACCGATGCAATCCCCCTGCTGCAGCAACCGGATGCCATTTACCTGGCGCTGTTCGGCCTGCTCAACCTGCTTCTCGCCCCCGTGCTACCCCAGCACTACAAAGGCGCACGCCTGCACCTCCAGCGCCTGGCCAGTGTTTTGCTGGTGCTGGCCGTGGCACTGCAAACCCTGACCCTGCTGGCCCGCCCGGAACTGGGCAACCTGCCGGCGCTGGCCGCCACCCTGCTGGCCGTCGCACTGCACTTGATCGCCGGCTTCCTCAAAACGGCCAGTGTGCGCAGCCAACACACCCAGTACGACATGAGTAACCGCGATACCGGTACGGTCAAGTGGTTCAACACTTCCAAGGGCTTCGGCTTCATCTCCCGCGACTCGGGTGATGACATCTTTGTGCACTTTCGCGCTATTCGCGGCGAAGGCCACCGTGTTCTGGTCGAAGGCCAGCGCGTGGAGTTCTCGGTGATGAACCGCGACAAAGGCCTGCAAGCCGAAGACGTGATCGCCGCCCCACGGCGCTGATCCTGCGACAAATAAAAAACCGCGGCGCCTGGGCGACCGCGGTTTTTTTTTCATCTCTGGAGGCTACCGCTCAATAGTGCGGCGGCGGCGCCTCTTCCTCGCTACTCTGGTACTGGCCGACCATTTCCTCGTAGCGTTTGAGCAGTGCCGCCATCTGCAACTGCAGGCGTTCAACCACCCGCTGCTGTTCGACCAGCACATCATTAAGGGCCTGGATTGTATCGTCCTGGAAGGCCAGACGGCTTTCCAGTTCGTTTACCCGCGCTTCAAGTGTCATTTCTCACACCTCGGCGAATGTGAAGTTGTCATCGAGCACTGTCGCCAGACGCTTGCGCACATCCGCAAGCTGCTCGGCGGTATAAGCAGTTGCCGGCTTGTTTCCCCAGACCGGAGCAGGCCAGGCCGGATCGTTGCGCCGTCGCACTATGACGTGCATATGAAGTTGACTGACGACATTACCCAAGGTAGCAACATTCATTTTATCAGCAGCAAAACTGTCCTTGAGGTTTTCGGCCAAGGCTGTGGTTTCTTTCCAGAGCTGCGCCTGATCGCTGTCATCCAGTTGAAACAATTCACTGATATCAGCGCGACGCGGCACCAGAATAAACCAGGGGTAGTTGGCGTCCTTGCTCAGCAATAGCCGACAAAGAGGAAAGTCCCCGAGCACATAGGTGTCCTCTTGAAGACGTTGATCCAGATCAAACACAGGGGTATCTCCTACAACCGTTTAATACCTGGCCCGGGCACAGCCAACCCAGCGCCACAGACCCAATGCTGCAGGATACCTCTGTTCGCGTAGCGGAGCATTGCCAGGTAGTCAGTAAAAAGCAGAAACGCACCGGTTTGGCCGCTTTTCTCCCCTCTGTTCCCGATAAACGAACCGGTAACAGCCCGCCGCACCCTGAAACGCTACTTTTCGCACCAAAATGATGCTCACCTCATGCGCCTGGCACCCAAAGTATCCGAAAACTACCCAGCACAGCGCTTTTACGGTAACGCCTTGACTTAAAAGACAGCTTTTCCCCTTATTCCAGAACGCCTCTCCCATACAAACGTTTGGATCTTAGCCCCCCGGATTTACGGCACTTTGAGACCGTTTTCCGGCTAAACGTGAAAATTTTGTGAACTGCTCGCGATTTTGAGCACGCTTGTTGCATTCTCATCCGCCACAGTCGGCACGACACCTGCATTGATGCGGTGAAGCGCGACAAATAACAACAGTTGCATGGGTAAACCAGGGAGTTTCGGGGTCGGGGGCTAGATTGTTTTTACCTATCCTTAAGCCGCCCGGAACAGCGCTGGAGTTGTACGCCCCGCAAAATCGGGACGTGATTTGCGACAGGGACTTAACCGTTAGCGACATGACCGTAAAGTTACCGAAAGGTTCTTTCTCCCCATATCGCCAACTGCAGTCTGCGTGATATACATTTCCGCCGACACAAAAAGAAAGAGCCGCGCCGCAAAAAAAAACCAATGGCGACGGCAGTACTCTTCCTAAAAAACCAAAGGAGCAAATCACGATGCGCGTGATGAAGTGGAGCATGATCGCCCTGGCTGTTGCAGCGGGCACCTCGCAGATGGCATTCGCCTCGTCTCAAAGTGAGTCCAAGGGCTTTGTCGAAGACAGCCAACTGAGCGTTAAAACTCGCATGCTGTATTTCAGCCGCGACTTCCGTAACAACCCGAGCGATGAGCAAAGCCGCCGTGAAGAAACCGGCTTGGGCTTTGTGGGCACCTACGAGTCGGGCTTTACCCAAGGCATCGTAGGCTTTGGTGTTGACGCCATCGGCATGCTCGGCCTGAAACTGGACAGCGGCAAGGGTCGCGCCGGTACCGGCCTGTTCCCGGAGGGCGAAGATGGCCGTTCGCAGGACGACTACTCCAAAGGCGGTGGCGCTGTTAAGCTCCGCATCTCCGACACCGTATTGAAAGTCGGTGACCAGTTCACCGCGCTGCCGGTCTTCGCTACCGATGACAGCCGCCTGCTGCCAGAAATCGCTCAGGGCACGCTGATCACCAGCGACGAAATCAAAGGTCTGACCCTTCATGCCGGTCACTTCACCAGCCTCACCGCCCAGGAACAGACCAACCGCGACAGTTTGAACCTGACATCGGCAGACGTGATCGGTGGTACCTACGCCTTCACCGACACCCTGAGCACCAGCCTGTACTACTCGAAAGTAGAAGACTACTGGCGCAAGTACTACGCCAACATCAACTGGGCATTGCCTATCAATGATGAACAAGGCCTGGTCTTCGATGTCAACTTCTACGACACCAAGAGCGATGGCGAAGGCAAAGTCCGCACCTATGACGGCGTGACCGAGCTGGACAACCAGGCTTACAGCCTGTCGGCCGCTTACAACATCGGCGCCCACACCTTCACCCTGGCCCACCAGCGCGTTACCGGTGATGGTGACTACGCCTACGGTATCGATGGTGGCGGTACCATCTTCCTGGCCAACTCCGTGGCCCGTTCCGACTTCAACGCCGAAGACGAAAAATCCTGGCAGGCTCGCTACGACCTGAACATGGCCAGCTATGGCGTTCCAGGCCTTAGCTTCATGGCCCGTTACGTTACCGGTGAAGGCGCCAACGTCGAAGGCACCAGCGACGGTAAAGAGTGGGAACGTGACATCGAAGCCAAGTACGTCCTGCAAGAAGGCGCTGCCAAGGACCTGAGCTTCCGTATCCGTCAGGCCACCTACCGCTCTGGCGACGGCGTTTACTACGGTTCGCCATCGATCGACGAACTGCGTCTGATCGTCGAGTACCCGCTGAGCATCCTGTAAGCCCCGGGCTTTCAGCATTCCCAGTACGAAAGAGCCCGGCACTGCCGGGCTTTTTCTTGTCTCGATCCGGGCTGACAACGCCTTCGTGCTCCGGCATCCTGTACGCCATCGAATCGCCCCCGTACAATGCGGGGTCATTTAAAGTCTTAAGCAACCGACAACGGCCTACTATGCGCACCAGTCAATATTTGCTCGCTACCCAGAAAGAAACCCCTTCCGACGCGGTCGTCATCAGCCACCAGCTCATGCTGCGTGCCGGCATGATCCGCAAGCTCGCATCCGGCCTGTATACCTGGCTGCCGATGGGCCTTCGGGTAATGCGCAAGGTTGAGGCCGTGGTCCGCGAGGAAATGAACGCCGCTGGCGCCCTCGAAGTGCTGATGCCGAGCATCCAGCCTGCCGAGCTGTGGCAGGAATCCGGTCGCTGGGAACAGTACGGCCCCGAGCTGCTGCGCCTGAAGGACCGCCACGGTCGTGAATTCTGCGTGGGCCCGACCCACGAAGAAGTGATCACCGATCTGGCCCGCAACGAGCTCAACAGCTATAAACAGCTGCCACTGAACATGTATCAGATCCAGACCAAGTTCCGTGACGAAATCCGTCCACGCTTTGGCCTGATGCGTGGCCGCGAGTTCATCATGAAGGACGCTTACTCCTTCCATGCCGACCAGGCTTCCCTGCAGGAAACCTACGAGCGCATGCACCTGGCCTACAGCAACATCTTTACCCGCCTGGGCCTGGACTTCCGTCCTGTGCAAGCCGACACCGGCTCGATCGGCGGTAGCTACTCCCACGAATTCCATGTGCTGGCCGAGTCCGGTGAAGACGATGTGATCTTCAGCGACAGCTCCGACTACGCCGCCAACATCGAGAAGGCCGAGGCCATTCCACGGGAAACCGTGCGCCTGGCGCCTACCGAAGAACTGCGCCTGGTCGACACCCCGGACGCCAAGACCATCGCCCAGCTGGTGGAAAACTATGGCCTGCCGGTCGAAAAGACCGTCAAGACCCTGATCGTCCACGCCGCCGAAGAGGGCAAGCTGATTGCCCTGATCGTTCGTGGCGACCACGAGCTGAACGAAATCAAGGCCGCCAACCTGCCAGAGGTCGCCAGCCCGCTGGTGATGGCCAGCGATGAAGAACTGCGTAACGCCATCGGCGCTGGCGCAGGCTCGCTCGGCCCGCTGAACCTGCCACTGCCGTGCATCATCGACCGTTCGGTCGCACTGATGAGCGACTTCGGCGTGGGTGCCAACATCGACGACAAGCACTACTTCGGCGTCAACTGGGAGCGTGACCTGCCCGTTCCGCAAGTGGCCGACCTGCGCAATGTCGTCGAAGGCGACCCAAGCCCCGATGGCCAGGGCACCCTGGTGATCAAGCGCGGCATCGAAGTCGGGCACATCTTCCAGCTCGGCACCAAGTACAGCGAAGCACTCAAGTGCCAGGTACTGGGTGAAAACGGCAAGCCAGTAACCCTGAGCATGGGTTGCTACGGTATCGGCGTGTCCCGCGTGGTGGCTGCGGCCATCGAGCAGAACTATGACGACAACGGCATCATCTGGAGCGACACCCTGGCCCCGTTCCAGATCGCCCTGGTACCGCTGCGCTACGAAACCGAACAGGTTCGCGAAGCCACCGACAAGCTCTACGCCGAACTGACCGCCGCCGGTTTCGAAGTGCTGCTGGACGACCGCGACAAGAAGACCAGCCCGGGGATCAAGTTTGCCGACATGGAACTGATCGGCATTCCGCACCGCATCGTGGTCAGCGACCGCGGCCTGGCCGATGGCAACCTGGAATACAAGCACCGCACCGAACGTGACGCGCAACCGCTGCCAGTGGCCGAGGTGCTGTCGTTCCTGCAAGCCCGCATCCGCCGCTAAGCCAACGCAAGAGTAATCATGTTCAAGCGAAGTACCTTTATCCTGGGGGGCGCCGCACTGAGCGGCGCCCTGTTGCTCAGCGGTTGCGCCAACCAGATGTCCCAGCGCAGCGAGCATGAGGAACGCATCGAGCGCAAGCTGCTCGAACACAGCCTGCAGATCGATGTCGGGGACCCCAAGGTACTCGAACTGCCCCAGCGGCGTGTGCGCATCCACGAACAGAAGAACTTCGAAGTCACCGAGTTCGAAGTCACCCGTCGTTATGATCGCTACACGCCCTACCAACCCTGGCGGGAAGTCTACGAGATTCCCCTGGGCGCGGTGGCTGTGGTGGCCGGCGTCGGTGCCAACGTGGTTAATGTCTTCGCACTGGGCAACCTGCCCGATAGCGTTACCCGCGACTGGTTCAGCTACGGTGTAGACGGCCTCAATCCGTTCATGAACGCTCAGTCCAATGGCCGCGCCCAGCAAAACCTTGCCGGGATCACCGAGGTACAAAAGGACAAACGCCAGGAGTACACCAGCCTGCCGTGGAGTGATCGTCCGGTTGAGGTCAAGGCGGGCAAGGTAAACCATGCGCTGACGACCGATCGCAACGGCGTACTGCTACTGAATCTGCTCGACAGCCCGTTCTCCGAGCAGAACCTGACCCACATCGGTACCCTGCACCTGCAAACCGCCGATGAAGACAACAACGTCCGCGCTGATGCCAGCCTGCTGATCAGCAGCAACTTGCGCGGCAAGCTGGTCGAAGCCCATGACCTGATCTTTGACGACCTGGAAGACGATGAAGTCAGTCAGTGGGTGCACCGGGTCAAGCGCCTGTCTGAACTGGGGCTGGAAGAAGAAGCCAGCGAGCTGGAGCAGAGCCTGATCGAGCTGACCCGTAACGATCCCGAGCTGCAACAGGAGTTTCTCCAGTCCCTGACCAAGGATGCCGGCCGCCTGGTCGCCGACCCTGGCTTACATTGATCTATCGCGGGGCAAGCCCGCTCCCACTGTGGGAGCGGGCTTGCCCCGCGATGGCCATCTGTATCTATTCAATCAATCGCGACTAAACAGCTCCAGTTGCTCATGCCCTGCGCGCAAATCCTGCAAGCGCACGCCGATACCCAGCAGCCTCACCGGCTTGCCACCACGGGCAAACGCCTGACTGAGCAATTGCTGATAACTGCCCAGGTCACGCCCGGCACCGGCCTGCTCCAGGGTGGTCTGGGTAAAATCGTGGAACTTCACTTTGACGAAGGGTTTGCCCGGCCGGTAACTGTCATCGATACGCGCCACGCGTCCGGCCAGGGTCTCCATCAGTTCTGGCAATTTCTCCAGGCAGCTGGCCAGATCTGGTAGATCCGTGTCGTAGGTATTTTCGACACTGACTGACTGACGACGACTGTCGTTGTGCACCGCGCGATCATCGATACCCCGCGCCAGCCCCCACAGACGCTCGCCAAAACTGCCGAACTCACGGGCCAGCGCCAGGCGGCTCCAATCGCGCAGCTCCAAGCAGTTGGTGATGCCCAGGCGCCCGAGCTTGTCCGCAGTCACCTTGCCCACGCCGTGCAACTTGCCGACCGGCAGCGCAGCAACAAATTCTTCGACTTCGCTGGGCGTAATCACAAACAAGCCATTGGGCTTGCGCCAGTCACTGGCGATCTTGGCCAGAAACTTGTTCGGCGCCACCCCGGCCGACACGGTGATATGCAATTGCTGAGCAACCCGACGGCGAATATCGGCGGCAATCCGCGTCGCACTACCGGCAAACCAGGAGCTGTCCGAGACATCCAGATAGGCTTCGTCCAGCGACAAGGGTTCGATCAGATCGGTGTAGTCGCGAAAGATCGTGTGTATTTCCCTGGATGCTTCTTTATAGGCATCCATGCGCGGCTTGACGATCAACAGATCGGGGCACAGGTTCAGGGCATGCCGGGACGACATTGCCGAACGCACGCCATAAGCCCGCGCCTCATAGTTACAGGTGGCGATGACACCACGGCGCTCAGCTGAACCCCCTACAGCCAGCGGCCGTCCAGACAGGCGCGGGTCGTCTCGCATTTCAATAGCGGCGTAAAAGCAATCGCAATCAATATGGATGATCTTGCGCTGGGACATCGGCAACCGTAGCTACAGGTGAACAATCGTGTAGGCAGTATCTCATTCCACCGCGCTGCGCGCACCAAAGACACTGGATAAACATACACACAATCACCCTGCAACCCCCAGCACAGCTGCCTTGCAGTGCTAACTCAAGACGCTAAGCATTTGAACAAAAAAGGATTTCTTGAAATGAACGCTTGACACTCTGGCGCATAACTGTAGAATTCATCTCACAGGCGCGGGATGGAGCAGCCTGGTAGCTCGTCGGGCTCATAACCCGAAGGTCGTCGGTTCAAATCCGGCTCCCGCAACCAGATTAAGAAAAGGCCACTCTTCGGAGTGGCCTTTTTCTTTGCACTGAAGAAAGTACTCAGGCATAAATTTATTGTAAATCAACAATTAAGCGTTGACAGCCTGACCAAAGACTGTAGAATCCGCCACATCAGACGCGGGATGGAGCAGCCTGGTAGCTCGTCGGGCTCATAACCCGAAGGTCGTCGGTTCAAATCCGGCTCCCGCAACCAAACAACAGAAAAGGCCACTTTGCAAAAAGTGGCCTTTTTTGCATCTGCGATTCAGCCTCCCCTCCCCAAGCCCCTGCGACAATATAAATTTTCTTTAACTATCCCCCAGGCAGGCAGCGGCCCGATCATAGTCGCCACTACTTTCCATAGGGATTGCTACCTTGGCTGGATACTTTCCTCCTGGCTTGCACCACCCACGAGGTGCTTGATGCGCAGCCAGAGCTTTGAAACCGAAGTGCTCGTTACCTCCACCTTACCTAATACCGCCCAGCATTTGCGCAGGCTTGACCGCTTGAGCCGCTACCGCCAACCGATTGGCCTGGCGCTGACCTTGCTGTTGTTCACCATCGCCCTGATCGCTTGCCGCCATCTGCTCAGCGAACTGGACATCTATGCCCTGCACGACTCCCTGCTCAGTGTGCCTCCCGTAGCCCTGACCGGTGCATTCCTGGCAACGATCGCCGGTTTCATCATCCTTCTGGGTTACGAGTGGTCAGCCAGCCGCTATGCAGGCGTTCAATTGCCACCCCTAACCCTGATCATGGGTGGATTCAGTGCGTTCGCCATTGGTAACGCCGTCGGCCTGTCACTGCTCTCTGGCGGATCGGTGCGTTATCGACTGTATGCCCGTCAGGGTGTTGGTGCCGCCGAAGTAGCGCGCATGACCCTGTTCGCCAGCCTTTCGCTCGGTTGTGCACTGCCACCGCTGGCAGCCCTGGCAACCCTGAGCAATCTGCCTGCGGCGGCGTCAGCCTTGCACCTTCCCCAAATGCTACTGGCCAGCATCGCCCTGGCTGTACTGGGCCTGGCAGCGCTGCTGACCTATGGTCTGTACCGTCGACGTCTGCCGGAGCAGCCGCAGGTAGACAACCTGCTGGTGCGGGTCGGTCGGCGCACCCTGCGCCTGCCCGGCGCCCGCCTGACCGTCCTGCAACTGGGGATCACCGCACTGGACGTCGCTGCTGCCGCGACCGTGCTCTACCTGCTCCTGCCGCAAGCACCGCCTTTTGCTGCATTCCTGCTGGTGTACCTGCTGGCCCTGGCTGCCGGGGTGCTGAGCCATGTTCCCGGTGGTGTCGGAGTATTCGAGGCGATTCTGCTGGCCGCTTTCGCCGATCAACTTGGCGCCGCGCCCCTGGCCGCCGCTTTACTGCTCTATCGCTTGATCTATGTGGTACTGCCATTGCTGCTGGCCTGCGCCTTGTTGCTGAGCAACGAAGCACGGCGGTTTCTGGTTACCCGCCAGGCAATCAAAGCAGCATCGGGACTGGCAGCCCCGGTGCTGGCAGTACTGGTGTTCCTCTCCGGTGTGGTGCTGCTGTTTTCCGGTGCAACCCCGGAGATCGACGAACGTCTCGAACATCTGGGCTTTCTCATACCCCACCGACTGATCGACGCCTCGCATTTCGGCGCCAGCCTGATTGGCGTGCTATGCCTGCTGCTGGCCCAGGGCCTGCGCCGGCGACTGTCCGCCGCCTGGATGCTGACCACCATCTTGCTGCTGGTCGGCGCCCTGCTCTCGCTGCTCAAGGGCTTTGACTGGGAAGAAGCCAGTATCCTGACCTTCACCGCCTGCCTGCTGGCACTGTTCCGGCGCTCCTTTTACCGCCCCAGCCGCTTGCTGGAACTGCCCTTCTCGCCTGTCTACCTGGCAGCCAGCGCCTGCGTCCTGGGCGCATCGATCTGGCTGCTGCTATTCGCCTATCAGGATGTGCCCTACAGCCATCAATTGTGGTGGCAATTCACCCTGGACGCCGACGCCCCACGCGGCCTGCGCTCGGCCCTGGGTAGCGCGGTGCTGCTGGTGGCGGTCGCCCTGACCTGGTTGCTGCGTACCGCTCGCCCGGTGATTCACCTGCCAAACACTGAAGAACTGCAGCGCGCCCAGCGCATTCTGCAAGCCTCAGACCAACCCGATGGCGGCCTGGCGCTGACCGGGGACAAGGCGCTGCTGTTCCATCCCGATGACGATGCCTTCCTCATGTACGCCCACCGAGGCCGCAGTCTGGTTGCCCTGTACGATCCGATCGGCCCGGTGCACAAGCGTGCCGAAATGATCTGGCAGTTCCGCGACCTGTGTGACCTGCACCACGCCCGCCCGGTGTTCTACCAGGTGCGCGCCGAGAACCTGCCGTTCTACATGGACATCGGTCTGACCGCGATCAAGCTCGGCGAAGAGGCGCGGGTCGACCTCAAGCGCTTTGACCTGGACGCCAAGGGCAAGGAGATGAAAGACCTGCGCTACACCTGGAACCGAGGTGGCCGCGACGGCTTGAGCCTGGAAGTACATGAACCGGGACAAGCCCCGCTTGAGGAGCTCAAGGTCATCTCCGATGCCTGGCTGAGCGGCAAGAACGTGCGCGAGAAGGGCTTCTCCCTGGGGCGCTTCAGCCCCGAGTACCTGCAACATTTTCGGATTGCCCTGATCCGCTTCGAGGGACGCCCGGTAGCCTTTGCCAACTTGCTGGAAACCCACAGCCGCGAACTGGCCAGCCTCGACCTGATGCGTGCCCATCCACAGGCGCCGAAGCTGACCATGGAGTTCATGATGATCGGTCTGATCCTGCACTATAAGCATCAAGGCTACGCTCGCTTCAGCCTGGGCATGGTGCCGCTTTCAGGCCTGCAACCTCGTCGTGGCGCACCCTTGACCCAACGCCTGGGTTCGATGGTGTTCCAGCGTGGCGAGCAACTCTACAATTTCCAGGGCCTGCGGCGCTTCAAGGACAAGTTCCAACCCGACTGGGAACCCCGTTACATGGCTGTGCCTGCCGGACTCGATCCGCTGGTGGCACTGGCTGACACCGCCGCGCTGATCGCCGGCGGCCTGAGCGGATTGGTGAAGCGCTGATGATTCGACACTACTGGCTACACCTTCTGGCCACATTGCTCTTGGGCTTGCTGGTCGCTGCCCTGGGCTTCTGGCTGTGGACCCGTCCAGCGCCTGAACCACACCTGGAACATCTGACTCAGCTAGATGGCAGCAGCCTGACCCGGGTCTCCCCTGGCACCCACGCCAAAGCCCGGGTGGCCATTGTCGTACCCCAGGATCAGGCCCTGACAGATAAACAACTGCTGAACCTGAGCCAGAGTGGTGAAGCGCAGTTGATCCAGGTGATCCTGCCGCCAGCCGACTGCACCTTGCAACACACCGCCTTGCAACAAGCGCTTCAACAACTGCAAGGCCCTGTAACCCTGGTTGCCGGTATCGGCCCCGGCGCGGCCCAAGCCTGGGACTGGCTGGCCAGCCAGAGTGACGACAAGGCCCAGGCTATCTCGGTGGATTTCAGCGTCGAGCGCCCCGGCTGCGCCACACCACTGCCCAAGTCGGCGGCTCACGGCCACTGGAGCGTCGCCTGGAACGACAACCCGGACGACGCCAGCGCAGCCTTCGTACGCGACCAAGCCAACGCCGAAACCAGCATCAGCGATTACAACATCCACCTGCCGCAAGTGCTCAAGGCACAACTGACCCAGGCGCTGGTGGGTGACGCAGGCAATGCCATGAGTATCCCGGTGGTCGAAGTCCCGGCGGGCCAGACCACCGACACCGTGACCCTGTTCCTCTCCGGCGACGGTGGCTGGCGTGACCTGGACCGCGATGTCGCCGGAGAAATGGCCAAACGTGGCTATCCCGTGGTCGGCATCGACACCCTGCGCTACTACTGGCAGCACAAGACCCCGGAGCAAAGTGCCATTGACCTGTCGGAGCTGATGCAGCACTACCGTCAGAAATGGGGCACCAAGCGTTTCGTACTGACCGGCTACTCTTTCGGCGCAGACGTCCTGCCGGCGATCTACAACCGACTTCCCGCTGAAGACCAGCAACGTGTTGACGCTGTCATCCTGCTGGCCTTCGCCCGCAGCGGCAGTTTCGAGATCGAAGTCGAAGGCTGGCTGGGCAACGCTGGCAAGGAAGCGCCTACCGGGCCGGAGATGGCCAAGTTGCCGGCAACGAAAGTGATCTGCATCTATGGTGAAGAAGAAGCCCATGAAAGTGGCTGCACCGACCACACCGCGGTTGGCGAGCGCCTGAAGCTGCCAGGCGGGCATCATTTTGACGAGAACTACCCGGCACTGGCCAAGCGTTTGATCAGTGATATCGAAAATCGCCAAGGCAAGACCGGCGTTGCTGAGCACTGATTTGTGCAAACAGCTACCTGCCTAATCAGCCGCGAAGAACCACTGTAACACCTCTATACGGCACGCATGAGCCTATGCAGGCCAGCAGGCGGCAGTCGGTGGCTTTGCCAACGCAAAGCACTCGTCGCATTTCTCCCGTTTAAAGCTGGTCAACTCCGTTGCGCACCGCTAGAATTGCGCACTTTTTGATCAGAGGCGCTGCTAGGGTTTGAACGAAACGTCGCCGAGCGGCGATCAGGCATGGCGAAAACAGGCGAGGAAGCGGAGTTTACTGATTGTAAATGAGCATTCCGAGCCTGTTTTCAACGCAGCATGATCGACGCGCAGGCACTTTTCGTACAAAGCCTGGCGCCCAACAGGACAGCGGCGCTTGCGCACGACTGTCCCCATTACACCGAGGTTAGTCATGTCCACCACTCCTGCGCCAACCACGCCAAAGGTCGGCTTCGTTTCCCTAGGCTGCCCCAAAGCCCTGGTCGATTCCGAGCGTATCCTGACCCAACTGCGTATGGAAGGCTATGAAGTCGTGCCCACCTATCAGGATGCCGATGTGGTGGTGGTCAACACCTGTGGCTTCATCGACAGCGCCAAGGCCGAGTCCCTTGAGGTGATCGGTGAAGCCATCAAGGAAAACGGCAAGGTCATCGTCACCGGCTGCATGGGTGTCGAGGAAGGCAGCATTCGTGACGTGCACCCGAGCGTACTGGCCGTGACCGGCCCGCAGCAGTACGAGCAAGTGGTCAATGCCGTGCACGAAGTGGTACCGCCGCGCCAGGACCACAACCCGCTGATCGACCTGGTGCCACCACAAGGCGTCAAGCTGACCCCACGCCACTACGCCTACCTGAAGATTTCCGAAGGCTGCAACCACAGCTGCAGTTTTTGCATCATCCCGTCGATGCGCGGCAAGCTGGTCAGCCGTCCGGTCGGCGAAGTCCTCAGCGAGGCCGAGCGCCTGGTCAAGGCCGGGGTCAAGGAGATCCTGGTGATCTCCCAGGACACCAGCGCCTACGGTGTAGACGTCAAATACAAGACCGACTTCTGGAACGGTCGCCCGGTCAAGACCCGCATGCTCGAACTGTGCGAAGCACTGAGCAGCCTCGGCGCCTGGGTTCGCCTGCACTACGTTTATCCGTACCCGAACGTCGACGACATCATCCCGCTGATGGCCGCCGGCAAAATCCTGCCGTACCTGGACATCCCGTTCCAGCACGCCAGCCCGAAAGTACTCAAGTCGATGAAGCGTCCGGCCTTTGAAGACCGGACCCTGGCGCGCATCAAGAAGTGGCGCGAACAATGCCCGCAGCTGATCATCCGCTCCACCTTCATCGTGGGCTTCCCGGGCGAGACCGAAGAAGACTTCCAGTACCTGCTCGACTGGCTGACCGAAGCCCAGCTCGACCGCGTCGGCTGCTTCCAGTACTCGCCCGTCGAAGGCGCTCCAGCCAACGACCTGGGCCTGGAAGTCGTCCCCGACGACATCAAGCAAGAACGCTGGGATCGCTTCATGGCCCACCAGCAGGCAATCAGCAGTGCCCGCCTGCAACTGCGTATCGGCCGCGAAATCGACGTACTGATCGACGAAGTGGAAGAAGAAGGCTCGGTAGGCCGCAGCTACTTCGACGCCCCGGAGATCGACGGTAACGTGTTCATCGACGGCAACCACGGTTTCAAACCGGGTGATACCGTACGCTGCCGGGTCACCGACGCCGACGAGTACGACATGTGGGCCGAGCCGATCTGATCGCGCCCTGCTGAAAATAGCCCTGCCGACCCTGGCGGGGCTTTTTTTTGCAACTATCGTTGTCTCTGTTGCCCAAGGAGAGCGGAGCGATGTACAGGTACAACAGCGTGCACACCCCCAGGTTAAGCGACTATCCGGAGTTGGCACGGGTATGGGAGGCGTCTGTGCGGGCCACCCATGATTTTCTGCCCGACAGCTACATTTGCCTGTTGCGCAAGCTGCTTGTCAGTCAGTACCTGGATGCAGTGATGCTGATCTGCTGCAAGGATGCCAAGCAGCGTATTACCGGATTTGCCGGAGTTGCCGCCGGGCGCGTGGAAATGCTCTTTATCGATCCGGCTGTGCGTGGCCAGGGGCTGGGCAAGTGCTTGTTGCACTACGCCATTGACGAACTCAATGCCGTTCAACTCGATGTCAACGAACAAAACCCGCAGGCCCTGGGCTTCTATCTGCGCCAAGGGTTCGAGGTGGTCGGCCGCTCGGAAACAGACGGTATGGGTCAACCCTACCCCTTACTGCATCTGAGGCTGATTCAGACAAAAGCCGCTCAAACTGGCTGACAGCAGACGTCATACCTTTCTGAAATGCAGCGAAATCACAGATAAATGGCCCGACGGGCGAATGTTGCCGGACCTGGGCCCGTCTGCACGGTTACAATGGGCACCTTCCCTATGCCTACGGCTGTCGTCATGTCTGAACCCATTCGCCTTTCCAAACGCCTCATCGAACTGGTCGGTTGTTCCCGACGGGAGGCTGAACTGTACATCGAAGGCGGCTGGGTCACCGTGGACGGTGTGATCGTCGACGAGCCGCAATTCAAAGTGGGCGAGCAGAAGGTCGAACTGCAGGCCGGCGCCCGCGCCGAAGCCCTGGAGCCGGCTACCCTGCTGCTCCACCAGCCCGCCGACCAAGACATCGACAGCGCCTGCAACAGCATTACGGTCGCCAGCTTTTGCGCAGAACTCAGTCATGAGCGGCGCCCGCTCAAAGGCCACTTCGCCCGCTTGAACAACGTAGCACCTTTGCAACAAGGCGCCAGCGGCCTGCAAGTGTTCACCCAGGACTGGCGGGTAACCCGCAAGCTTGACTCAGACCTGGCGAAGCTCGAACAGGAGTATGTGGTTGAAGTCAGTGGCGAAATGATTGCCCATGGCCTGGAGCGCCTGAACCGCGGGTTCACCTGGAAGGGCAAGGAGCTGCCGAAGATCAAGGCCAGCTGGCAGAACGAAACGCGCCTGCGCATGGTCCTGAAAAACCCGCAGCCGGGGCTGATTGCCTTGCTGTGCAGCAGCGTTGGGGTCACCCCGCTGAGCATGCGGCGTATTCGCCTCGGTGGCGTGTCCATGAGCAAGCTGCCCCTGGGCCAGTGGCGCTATCTGTCGGCCAGCGAAAAATTCTAGCAACAAGGCGCTGTCACTCAGGCGGCGCCCCGAACAGGATTGTCACCATGATTCACAACGATGTATTGCGCAGCCTGCGCTACCTGCTGGACGTCAACGACGCCAAACTGACCGACATCATCAAGCTCAGCGGCTTCGACGTCGCCACCGACGATATCGTCTCGTACCTCAAGAAAGAAGACGAAGAAGGTTTCGTGCGCTGCCCTGACGAAGTCATCGCGCACTTTCTCGATGGTCTGGTGATCTTCAAGCGTGGCAAGGACGACAGCCGTCCTGCGCAGCCGGTTGAATTGCCGGTGACCAACAACATCATCATGAAGAAGCTGCGGGTGGCCTTCGAGCTCAAGGAAGACGACCTGCACGCGATCCTCAAGGCGGCTGATTTTCCGGTGTCCAAGCCAGAGCTCAGCGCCCTGTTCCGCAAGGTCGGACACAACAACTACCGCCCGTGTGGCGACCAGTTGCTGCGTAACTTCCTCAAGGGCCTGACCCTGCGGGTCCGTGGCTGAGACGTCGATGAACTACAGCGTCGCCCCGGTCGGCTTCGTCCGCTCCTGCTTCAAGGAAAAGTTCGCGATCCCGCGCCAGCCCCAGCTGGCGCCCGCTGCGCGCGGTGTGCTGGAACTGGTGCCGCCCTTTGACAGCGGTGACGCGGTGGCCGGGCTCGAACAGGTCAGCCATGTGTGGTTGCTGTTCCTGTTTCACCAGGCCCTGGAAGACAAGCCACGGCTCAAGGTGCGCCCTCCGCGCCTGGGTGGCAACACCTCCATGGGCGTGTTTGCCACTCGGGCGACGCACCGGCCCAACGGCATCGGTCAGTCGGTGGTGCGTCTGGAGAAGGTTGAAGCCGGGCGCCTGCTGCTGTCGGGCATCGACCTGCTCGACGGTACCCCGGTGCTCGACATCAAGCCCTATGTACCTTATGCCGATGCGGTCAGTGGTGCGACCAACCAGATGGCCAGCGCGCCGCCAGCGCCGATTGCGGTTGCCTGGAGTGATACTGCCCTGCCCCAGGCCCGCGAGCACGCCTTGCGCCTTGCAGAGCCGCTGGTAGAGCTGATCGAACAGTGCCTGGCCCAGGACCCGCGCCCGGCCTATCAGATCCCCCCGCCCGAGCGTGTATACGGGGTGAAGTTCTGGGATGTGCAGGTGCGCTGGCACTATCCACAGCCGGATCAGATCCGCGTGCTGGAAGTGGTCATGGATCGCTGACAACTGCCCGTTCATAAAAAACGCAGGCCGAGGCCCGCGTTTTTTATGTCCAGCGTGTCGATTACTTCTCGACGAATGCACGCTCGATCAGGTAGTCGCCCGGCTCACGCATACGCGCCGAGATCTTCAGGCCGAAGCTGTCGAGCACTTCGCTGGTTTCGTCCAGCATGCTCGGGCTACCACAGATCATCGCACGATCGTCCTGCGGGTTGATCGGTGGCAGGCCGATGTCGCTGAACAGCTTGCCGCTGCGCATCAGATCGGTCAGACGGCCCTGGTTTTCGAACGGCTCGCGGGTCACGGTCGGGTAGTAGATCAGCTTGTCACGCAGCGCCTCACCGAAGAACTCGTTCTGCGGCAGGTGCTCGGTGATGAACTCGCGGTAGGCGACTTCGTTAACGTAACGGACACCGTGCACCAGGATCACTTTTTCAAAGCGCTCGTAGGTTTCCGGATCCTGGATGACGCTCATGAACGGCGCCAGGCCAGTACCGGTGCTCAGCAGGTACAAGTGCTTGCCCGGGTTCAGGTCGTCGAGTACCAGAGTACCGGTAGGCTTCTTGCTGATGATGATCTCGTCGCCTTCCTTCAGGTGCTGCAGCTGCGAGGTCAGCGGGCCGTCCGGCACCTTGATGCTGAAGAACTCCAGATGCTCTTCCCAGTTCGGGCTGGCGATCGAGTAGGCGCGCATGAGCGGGCGGCCGTTGGGCTGTTGCAGGCCGATCATCACGAACTGACCGTTCTCGAAGCGCAGGCCCGGATCACGGGTGCACTTGAAGCTGAACAGGGTGTCATTCCAGTGGTGAACACTGAGGACACGTTCGTGGTTCATGTTGCTCATGTACGGGCTCCTGAAATAAAACGCAGCGCTAACCTAGAGCGCGATTGCGCGATAGTTTAGTGCGAGCGACAATATCTGTTAAATGAATTATCAAGATATGTCTTATCGGTTATATAGATATGCGATTTACGCTTCGTCAGCTCCAGGTGTTCGTCGCCGTAGCCCAGTATCAAAGCGTCTCGCGAGCCGCGGGAATACTGGCGTTATCGCAGTCGGCCGCCAGTACCTCGATCACCGAACTTGAACGCCAGTCCAGCTGCCAGCTGTTCGACCGCGCCGGCAAACGCCTGAGCCTCAACGCCCTGGGTCATCAACTGCTGCCGCAGGCTGTGGCGCTGCTCGACCAGGCCAAGGAAATCGAAGACCTGCTCAACGGCAAGTCCGGTTTCGGCTCGCTGGCAGTCGGCGCCACCCTGACCATCGGTAACTACCTGGCCACGCTGCTGATCGGCAGCTTCATGCAGGTCCACCCGGAAAGTCAGGTCAAGCTCCATGTGCAGAACACTGCCAATATCGTGCACCAGGTTGCCCATTATGAAATTGATCTGGGTCTAATCGAAGGCGACTGCAACCATGCCGATCTTGAAGTGCAACCTTGGGTTGAAGACGAACTGGTGGTGTTTTGCGCGCCACAGCACCCGCTGGCCCAACGCGGCCAGGCCAGCCTGGAAGAGCTGACCCACGAAGCGTGGATTTTGCGTGAGCAAGGCTCCGGCACCCGCCTGACCTTCGACCAGGCGATGCGTCATCACCGCTCCAACCTGAACATCCGCCTGGAGCTTGAACACACCGAAGCGATCAAGCGTGCCGTCGAATCAGGCCTGGGCATCGGCTGTATCTCCCGCCTGGCATTGCGCGACGCATTTCGTCGCGGCAGCCTGGTCGCGGTGGAAACACCGGAGCTGGACCTGGCCCGGCAGTTCTACTTCATCTGGCACAAGCAGAAGTACCAGACCTCTGCCATGCGCGAGTTTCTCGAGCTGTGCCGTACCTTTACCGCTGGTGTGCAGCGCAGCGACGAAATCGTCCTGCCCAACATTGCCTAGACAAGAATTACCGCCCAGACCACCGCCACCAGTGTCATGGCGACAAGCTGGGCAGCGCTGCCCATATCCTTGGCGTTTTTCGACAGCGGGTGGCGGTCCAGGGAAATCCGGTCGATCGCCGCCTCGACTGCGGAATTGAGCAACTCAACGATCAGGCCCAGCAGGCACACGGCAATCAGGATTGCCCGCTCGGCACGGCTGACCTCTAGCCAGAACGCCAGCGGGACCAACAGCACATTGAGCAGCACCAACTGGCGGAAAGCCGCTTCACCGGTGAAGGCTGCGCGCAGACCGTCAAACGAATAGCCGGCAGCGTTGAAAATACGTTTGAGGCCAGTCTGGCCCTTGAAAGGCGATGACATAGAGGGTCACTTCATCCACTGAAAAATACGCTGCAGCCTAGTGCAGATAGGGTCAAAAAAGCGTGAAGACCGCGGTCTCAGCTCGCCGCAACCGATTCCAGTTGTTGCAAGAGCAGTGCAGCCTGAGTCCGGGTACGCACCCCGAGTTTGCGGAAAATCGCCGTGACGTGGGCCTTGATGGTCGCTTCCGACACGTTCAGCTCGTAGGCGATCTGCTTGTTCAACAAGCCTTCACAGACCATGGTCAACACCCGGAATTGCTGCGGGGTGAGGCTGGCAAGGCCCTCACTGGCGGCCTTGGCTTCGGCTGAGACGTCGACTTTTTCAAAAGCTTGTGGCGGCCACCAGATGTCCCCCTCAAGGACCTTTTTCACCGCTTCCTGAATCACTTCCAGAGAGCTGGACTTGGGAATAAAGCCACTGGCGCCAAATTCGCGCGACTTCACCACCACGGCGGCTTCTTCCTGAGCCGACACCATCACCACCGGAATCTGTGGGTACTGGCCGCGCAGCAGGACCAGCCCGGAGAAACCGTAGGCGCCTGGCATGTTGAGATCCAGCAACACCAGGTCCCAGTCAGACTTCTCGGCGAGGCGGCTTTCCAGCTCGGCAATGCTCGCCACCTCTACCAGGCGGACATCGGGCCCCAGGCCCAGGGTTACAGCCTGACGCAGGGCACTGCGAAACAGCGGGTGGTCATCGGCAATCAGGATTTCGTACGTGGCCATCGATCTAATGATCCTGTTCTGTGCAGGCGCAGGGAGGAAGAATAGGCGCCTGGCGGGCAACTCAAAGTGTTGACGACAGTGCCGCACACCCAAAAGGCACTTCAAGGCCAGGAAAACGGTGTTTCAAGCCTTGTATATGCCCGAATCGGCGCCAAGGATGCCGAGCCAGAACCGGGTGGTCAAGTTGATTGCCCGGTCCTGTCAAGCATGCAATGGTCGCCAGCCTGCCCATTATGACTCAATGCGCGACACCTGCCCCTTGTACTATAGGAAGGTATGCAAACGCTGGTGGACTGCATCCTGCTCATCAATTGACCACTGATGCTTGGCACTCAAGTAGTGCGTACTGAACACATCCAGGTAGGCATCCAGAGCTTCGGCGGCACGCTGGTCACCCGCCAGTTCCAGACACATGGCCGCCACTTCGGCAGTGCAGAAATGATCATCTCGCTTGGAGCGGCGCAAGCGGTAGCGCGACAGCTGCTCCGGTTGCAGACTGAGCACCGGGAAGCGATCGAGATAGGGGCTTTTGCGAAACATCTTGCGCGCTTCGGTCCAGGTCGCATCGAGCAGGATGAACAAAGGACGTTTGCCGGGCTCGCGTACCACCTCACTGACCACCCTTTGCGGTGCCACGAACTCACCGGGAAAAACGATGTAAGGCTGCCAGTGCGGCTGATCGAGCAAGGCCAGCAAAGCTTCATCGACCGAAGTACGCTGCCAGCCGAACGCCGAGGTGTCAGCAATCAGGTCAGCGATCAGCCAGCCGGTGTTACTTGGCTTCAATGGCTCAGTATCGTGCATCAACAGGCACATGGCTGAATCGGATGGCACCTGCGGACGCCAGGCACACAGGCAATGGCTGAAAATCACCCGGCATTGCGGACAGCGTGGCGCCCGTGAACCGCGCGCAACGAAAGGTTTGACACTGCGCGCCAGGCGGTCGGCGCGTAGGCGCGATACGGCATGGCTCATGACAGCAGACTATATAGGCAGGAAAGAGATGGCACAGCACGGACTCGGCAAGACAGGAGAACCGCTGCAGTTTATCAGAGCCGGGCTTGCGGCAGACGGTATTTGCCGTGCAGCCATAGCGCCGACTCCCTTATAATCCACACCCTGTTGCTACCCGCTGGCACCACGACTTCGCGCGTGACGGAACACCGTGCGCAGTTGCCGGTCCAATTGCCAGTTACCGAACCAGGAGAAACTCATGTTGCGCTTCATCGCCCCGTCCCTGAGCCTGTTGCTCGCCCTGCCCCTGGCCGCCAACGCTGCCTCCAAGCAGGAATACGAGCTGAGCAAGATGCTGCAAAAAGTTGCCACTGAAAGCAGCGTGGGCACGCCGCGAGCGATCAACGAAGACATCCTCGACCAGGGTTACACCGTCGAAGGCAAGCAACTGATCAACCACCTGAGCGTGCTGCCTAGCCATGCACAAAAGATGCAGGCCGACCCTAACAGGGTCCGCAGCCAGCTGGGAGATAGCGTGTGCAAGAACTCCGGTTACCGCCAGTTGCTCGCCAAAGGCGCGGTGTTGACCTATCGCTTCACTGAGTACAAGACTAACCGCCCGATCAGCGAACAGGCGTTTGATGCCGCCAGTTGCGGTGTGAAACCGGCCAAGTAAGCCTACGCCACTTGCTCGCTCTCGCTGTCGCGCCGCTGCTTTTCATCGGCGCGCAGTTCAGCCACCAGGGCCTGGACATAGCGTGAGTGCCGCCCTGCTCCCCCCAAGCGGCGCAGGCACTCTTCTTCAAGACTTAAGTTATTGGCCTGAGCCGAACGCTCGAGCAGCTCGAACAGCTGCGCATCAAGCTCCAGATTAAGCCGTTGCATGTAACAGCCTCCCTGCACAGCGACAGTCGCTCAGACTTCCAGTTAACCAGACCCACGCCGGGCGCGGACCAGGCCTGATGAGCGGTCTGTCTCCAATTCGCCTCTCCTGGCTGATGCAACGAGATCCTTTCGGCATAAACATCCGCCAGGGTCTAGATTGATAGCAAGCGCCCGCCATTTCCGGGCTCGCACGGGGGGATGCCTGCCGACGCCTTGCATTGGCATTGCTGAGCGACAACAACAAAAAAGAGCCCATCATCACTGCACTAAGACCTTGCAGGTCTACTGCACTGCTCGAGGCGCACACTCGAGCCACGGCAGCCAGCGACACACGCAGTGTCGCGGCCGGAAACCGTACAGGCCCGGTCAGAGGTTTTGCTGCAGAAGGAGACGTTGAATGCCTTACCAACCGAATGAGCTGATATCGAGTCACTTCAAAAGCCTGGGAATCGACCTGAGCCACCTGGATGAACAACTGAAGCTGGTTGCCTCCGACAGCCCCAACTTGCCGTTGTACCGTGACATGATGCTGACGGTCTTGCGCATGGCCCATGATGACAGCAACCGCTGGAACGCCAAGATTACCCTGCAAGCCCTACGCGAACTGGATCATGCCTTCCGCACCCTTGAACAGTACAAGGGCCGGCGCAAGGTCACCGTGTTCGGTTCAGCCCGCACCCCGATCGAACACCCCATGTATGCCCTGGCCAGGGAGCTGGGCGCGACCCTGGCTCGCTCCAACCTGATGGTCATCACTGGCGCTGGTGGTGGCATCATGGCTGCCGCACATGAAGGCGCAGGTGTCGATCACAGCCTGGGTTTCAACATCACCCTGCCGTTCGAGCAGCATGCCAACCCCACCGTAAACGGCACTGACAAACTGCTGCCATTCCACTTCTTCTTCATTCGCAAGCTGTTCTTCGTCAAGGAAGCGGATGCTCTGGTGCTGTGTCCAGGCGGCTTCGGCACGCTGGATGAAGCGCTGGAAGTGCTCACGCTGATCCAGACCGGCAAGAGCCCGCTGGTGCCGGTGGTGCTATTGGACTCGCCGGGTGGCACCTTCTGGCAGGACGCACTGAATTTCATTACCCGCCAGCTGGAAGAAAACCGCTACATCCTGCCCAGCGACCTGAAGCTACTGCGCCTGGTACAGAGTGCCGAAGAAGCCGTGGAGGAGATCAACCAGTTCTACAGCAACTACCACTCCAGCCGCTGGTTGAAAAACCAGTTCGTGATTCGCATGCACCACCCACTTAGCGAGGGCGCGTTGCTTGATCTGCAGGAGGGGTTTGCCGACTTGCGCCTGAGTGGCCAGTACCACCAGCACGCCTATGCCGGAGAACACCACGACGAGCCGCGCTTCAGTCACCTGACGCGCCTGACCTTCACCTTCAATGGCCGCGACCAGGGACGCCTGCGCGAGTTGGTGGACTTCATCAACCTGTCGGAGAACTGGGCCAAACCCGAGCCAATGCACACAACACAACGGGCCCGCGAAGCACTCAAGGTCACTTGACCCGCCGTTAGTCGTCCAACCCTCGGCCGCTCAACAGGCGGCCGACCAGCTCCATGGAAAAGCCACGGTAGACCAGAAAACGGGTTTGCTGTGCGCGGCTGCGCGGATCGCTGGGTAGCTGCCCGGAGAACTTGCGCTGCCAGACATCCTGCAACTGCCCCGCCCAATCCACACCGCTCTCGCGCAGGGCCTGGTCGATATCGCCGCGTTGCAGACCGCGCTGGCTCAGCTCTTCGCGAATGCGTGCCGGGCCGTAGCCAGAACGCGAGCGATAGCTGATAAAGCTTTCCAGGTAGCGGGCTTCACTGAGCAGGCCCTCTTCCGTCAAGCGGTCGAGCTCCTGGTCAATCAATTCGGGGGGAGCGCCGCGCTGACGCAACTTGCGCGTCAGCTCGACTCGACCATGCTCGCGGCGTGCGAGCAGGTCCATGGCTGTCCGCCTTACGGCGACGGGAGTGTCGAGTACGGCGGACATGGGGACGATCAGTAGCCGGCTTCAGTTTCGGTTTCGTCTTCAGGCTCGGCGTTAACCACTGCAGCCTTGCCAGCAGCCTCAACAGCACCGGCGTTGAGCAGCTTGTCGCGAATCTGCTTCTCAAGGGTCGCGGCGATTTCCGGGTTGTCCTGGAGGAACTTGGCCGAGTTGGCCTTGCCCTGACCGATCTTGCTGCCCTGGTAGCTGTACCAGGCACCGGATTTTTCCAGGAAGCCGTGCAGCACACCGAGGTCGATGATCTCGCCGTTGCGGTAGATGCCCTTGCCGTAGAGGATCTGGAATTCAGCCTGACGGAATGGCGGTGCCACCTTGTTCTTGACGATCTTGACGCGGGTTTCGCTGCCGACCACTTCGTCGCCTTCCTTCACCGCGCCGGTACGGCGGATGTCGAGACGGACCGAAGCGTAGAACTTCAGTGCGTTACCACCGGTGGTGGTTTCCGGGCTGCCAAACATCACGCCGATCTTCATGCGGATCTGGTTGATGAAGATCACCAGGCAGTTGGCGTTCTTGATGTTACCGGTGATTTTACGCAGTGCCTGGGACATCAGGCGGGCTTGCAGACCGACGTGCATGTCGCCCATTTCGCCTTCGATCTCGGCCTTGGGTACCAGGGCGGCCACGGAGTCGACGATGATTACGTCAACGGCGTTGGAGCGCACCAGCATGTCGGTGATTTCCAGGGCCTGTTCGCCAGTGTCAGGCTGCGAGACCAGCAGGTCGTCGACATTGACGCCCAGCTTGCCAGCGTACTCGGGGTCGAGGGCGTGCTCGGCGTCGACGAAGGCGCAGGTAGCGCCCATTTTCTGGGCCTGGGCGATGACCGACAGGGTCAGCGTGGTTTTACCGGACGACTCAGGACCGTAGATCTCGACGATACGACCTTTTGGCAGACCGCCAATGCCCAGGGCAATATCCAGGCCCAGGGAGCCGGTAGAAATGGCCGGAATCGCCTGACGCTCGTGGTCGCCCATGCGCATGACCGCGCCTTTACCGAATTGACGCTCGATTTGCCCCAGGGCCGCAGCCAAGGCGCGCTTCTTGTTGTCGTCCATTGAAGTCCTCACGTAATCGATAGGGCCTGACGGCCAGAACACCTGTATAAGTAGCCAGTATTATTCCACAGGGTTTTCTTCCCGCCTACCCCCGAATTGCGATTTACTCTGCACCAAGCTGTAACAAGCCCTCTAGCGCGGCGATTACCGTTTGTCGGCGTACCGCATCGCGGTCGCCATCGAAGTGCCTGCGCTCGCTGCTGACGTGATTGCCATCGGCCCAGGCCAGCCATACGGTACCCACCGGTTTTGCCGCTGAGCCACCGTCCGGACCGGCCACGCCACTGACCGCCACGGCAAAGCGCGCACCACTGGCAGCCTGGGCGCCGCGGACCATGGCCTCGACCACTTCCTGGCTGACCGCCCCGACCTCGGCGAACAGGGTTTCCGGAACGGCCAGCTGACGGGTCTTTTGCGGGTTGGAGTAGGTCACGTAACCGGCTTCGAACCAGGCCGAACTGCCCGGAATCCGCGTGATGGCTTCAGCAATACCACCGCCAGTGCAGGATTCGGCGGTGGTCACCTGGGCATTGAAGCGGCGCAGGTGTTCGCCCAGGCGGGCGGAAAGCGCAGTGATCGGGTCCATGGCAAACTCCTTGAAAGACTGCCGACTACCCTACACCAGCTAACGTCCGGCAGCGTAACCGGGGAGTGCCTTTTCCATTCCCCATTTACTTTCCCTGCCGACACTCCTTAATCAGTCGACGCCGACTGCTCGACTCCCAGGCAACAGAACACATGGCCGAGGATGCTGAAAGGTCGCGCGTGGCAGTTCGCCTCGGCATCGCAGACAAAATCCCTGTACCATTGCCCGCTTGCCTTTGGTCTAAACGACACTGCGAGCCAAGTTTCTGTAATGAGCGATCTTTCCGCACACACCCCGATGATGCAGCAGTACTGGAAGCTGAAAAACCAGCATCCAGATCAACTGATGTTCTACCGCATGGGCGACTTCTACGAAATCTTCTATGAAGATGCGAAGAAGGCCGCAAAACTCCTGGACATTACCCTGACGGCCCGCGGGCAATCGGCGGGCCAGTCGATTCCCATGTGCGGTATCCCCTTCCATGCGGCCGAGGGCTACCTGGCCAAGCTGGTGAAGCTGGGCGAATCGGTGGTGATCTGTGAACAGATCGGCGACCCGGCCACCAGCAAGGGCCCGGTCGAACGCCAGGTGGTGCGCATCATTACTCCGGGCACGGTCAGCGACGAGGCGCTGCTCGATGAGCGCCGCGACAACCTGATCGCCGCCGTGCTGGGTGACGAGCGCCTGTTCGGTCTGGCCGTACTGGATATCACCAGTGGCAACTTCACCGTGCTGGAGATCAAGGGCTGGGAAAACCTGCTGGCCGAGCTTGAACGCATCAATCCGGTCGAGCTGCTGATCCCGGATGACTGGCCACAAGGCCTGCCGGCAGAGAAACGCCGTGGCGCGCGCCGCCGTGCGCCCTGGGATTTCGACCGCGACTCGGCACGCAAGAGCCTCTGCCAGCAGTTCGCAACCCAGGACCTCAAAGGCTTTGGCTGCGAGAAGCTGACCCTGGCCATCGGCGCCGCCGGTTGCCTGCTGGGTTATGCCAAGGAAACCCAGCGCACTGCCCTGCCGCACCTGCGCAGCCTCAAGCATGAGCGCCTGGACGACACCGTGGTGCTCGACGGCGCCAGCCGCCGCAACCTCGAGCTGGACGTAAACCTGGCCGGTGGCCGCGACAACACCTTGCAGTCGGTCATCGACCGCTGCCAGACCGCCATGGGCAGCCGTCTGCTGACCCGCTGGCTGAACCGTCCGCTACGCGATCTGAAAGTCCTGCAGGCACGTCAAGGCTCGATTCGCTGCCTGCTCGACAGCTACCGCTTTGAAAAACTGCAGCCGCAGCTCAAGGAAATCGGCGACATCGAGCGGATCCTCGCCCGTATCGGTTTGCGTAACGCCCGCCCTCGCGACCTGGCGCGCCTGCGCGATGCCCTCGGCGCCCTGCCCGAGCTGCAGAACGCCATGGCCGAGCTGGAAGCGCCACACCTGGCGCTGCTGGCGGCCATCGCCGGGACCTACCCGGAACTGGCCGACCTGCTGGCCAAAGCCATTATCGACAACCCGCCGGCGGTGATCCGCGACGGCGGCGTGCTGAAAACCGGCTACGACAGCGAGCTGGACGAGCTGCTGGCGATGAGCGAGAACGCCGGCCAGTTCCTGATCGACCTCGAAGCGCGGGAAAAGGCCCGCACCGGCCTTGCCAACCTGAAGGTCGGCTACAACCGTGTGCACGGCTATTTCATCGAGCTGCCGAGCAAACAGGCGGAACAGGCGCCCGCCGACTACATTCGCCGCCAGACCCTCAAGGGCGCCGAACGTTTCATCACCCCAGAGCTGAAAACCTTCGAAGACAAGGCGCTGTCCGCCAAGAGCCGCGCCCTGGCCCGCGAGAAGATGCTCTACGATGCGCTGCTGGAAACCCTGATCGGTCATCTGGCACCGTTGCAGGACACCGCCGCCGCGCTGGCCGAGCTGGATGTACTGAGCAACCTCGCCGAGCGCGCGCTGAACCTCGACCTGAACTGCCCGTCGTTCGTCGACGAGCCGTGCATGCGCATCAGCCAGGGCCGCCACCCGGTGGTCGAGCAGGTACTGACCACGCCGTTCGTGGCCAACGATCTGGCGCTGGATGACAACACCCGCATGCTGGTGATCACCGGCCCGAACATGGGCGGTAAATCCACTTACATGCGTCAGACCGCACTGATCGTGCTGATGGCGCACATCGGCAGCTTCGTGCCGGCGGCCAGCTGCGAGCTGTCGCTGGTCGACCGGATTTTCACCCGTATCGGCTCCAGCGACGACCTGGCCGGTGGGCGCTCGACCTTCATGGTCGAAATGAGCGAAACCGCCAACATTCTGCACAATGCCACCGAGCGCAGCCTGGTGTTGATGGACGAAGTCGGCCGTGGCACCAGTACCTTCGACGGTCTGTCCCTGGCCTGGGCCGCAGCCGAACGTCTGGCGCAATTGCGCGCTTACACGTTGTTTGCCACCCACTACTTCGAGCTCACGGTGCTGCCGGACAGCGAGCCGCTGGTAGCCAACGTCCACCTCAATGCCACCGAGCATAACGAACGCATCGTGTTCCTCCACCACGTGCTGCCAGGACCTGCCAGCCAGAGCTACGGCCTGGCCGTGGCCCAGCTGGCGGGTGTGCCGACACCGGTGATCCAGCGCGCACGCGAACACCTGGGCCGTCTGGAAACCGCCAGCCTGCCACATGAAATGCCTGTGCAGCCCAAAGGTGCGGCAGATGTTCCGCACCAAAGCGACCTGTTTGCCAGCCTGCCTCACCCGGCCATCGAGAAGCTCGGGAAGCTTGACCTGGACGACATGACGCCGCGTCAAGCTATCGAAATGCTCTATACACTGAAGACTCTGTTATAACGCGAGCCCGCACAAGCTGATAGAATCCCGCGCGGTTTGGCGGTGCTGCAGGTTACTAGCCTGGCTTGCAGCCGAACGACCAAACCGAGCGTCCCTGTCTGGAAGGGTATCGCTGCCGTCGCCTGAGGAGAGAATTAGAAATGACCTTCGTCGTCACCGACAACTGCATCAAGTGCAAGTACACCGACTGCGTAGAAGTCTGTCCGGTGGACTGCTTCTACGAAGGCCCGAACTTCCTGGTCATTCACCCGGATGAGTGCATCGACTGCGCGCTGTGCGAGCCTGAATGCCCTGCCCAAGCCATTTTCTCGGAAGACGAAGTGCCAAGTGGCATGGAGAACTTCATCGAGCTCAATGCCGAGCTGGCAGATATCTGGCCGAACATCACCGAGCGTAAGGATGCCCTGCCGGACGCTGAAGAGTGGGATGGCAAACCAGGCAAGATCGCCGATCTGGAGCGTTAAGCGCACCGGCTCAGTAAAAAGGCCCTTTCGAGGGCCTTTTTTTATGTTTTTGTCCCGTCCTGAATATGGTTTACACCTCCCATCCCGAATTTCCGGAGATCCAGATGGCGCAAGGTGTTAAGCGTACTCAGCGTGATTACTCGCTGTCTTTTAAATTGGCAGTGGTTGATCAGATCGAAAAAGGCGAGATGACCTACGGTCAGGCTCAGGAGCGGTATGGCATCCAGGGTCGATCAACGGTTCTGGTATGGTTGCGTAAGCATGGTCGGCAGGATTGGAGCCAGGGGGCCTCGATCCGAGACGAGAGGAGCTGCGCGATGTCTGTCCCCAAAACGCTCACTCCAGAGCAGCGGATCAAAGAGCTTGAGCAGCAGCTTGAGTTAATGAGCCAGAAGGCTCAGTTCTTTGAGACGGTCGTTGATGTCCTGAAAAATGA
>NZ_PVZN01000001.1 GCF_003024385.1 Pseudomonas sp. BBP2017 | reverse complement strand
CACAAGCCTTCAAGCAGGCATTACGAAAGCGATGTCGTCGCCAGCCACTAGTCCATCATTCGGATAGAGGCATCCAATACTGCTCGGCGCTGTACCAGTCCCTTCATCACCGGCACGGAGTTCAGTGCTCAATGACTGATGGATATGACTGCTACCAGAACGCACTAGCCGAGCGAATCAACGGAATCCTCAAGATGGAGCTGCTGTTGAGCAGCCCTGGAGACCTGGAGCAGGCGAGGCAGATGGTTGACGAGGCAGTGCAAATCTACAATACGGAGCGGCCACACATGGCCCTGAAAAACAAAACGCCCGATGCGGTGCATCGGGCGTTCTGAGGCCTAACGGCCTACCTGAAAAGGTGTAAACCTATTTCAGGACTAGACAGCGTTCTGGATATGTCCACAAACCGAGGGGCCTCATCGCGGGGCAAGCGCACTCCTACAACGCCGGCGTTTCCAGCAACAACTGCCGAAACTCCCCCAACGGCAACGGCCGGCTGTGCAAATACCCCTGATACAAATAACACCCCAGCCGCTCGAGAAACTCCAGCTGCTCAGACAGCTCCACCCCTTCGGCAATCACCGCCAGATCCAGGCTCCGGGCCATGGCCACAATGGCCCGGACAATCTCCGCATCGTTGGGATCCTCTGGCGCATCACGCACGAACGACTGGTCGATCTTCAGCGCATCCACCGGCAGCCGCTTGAGGTAGGTCAGCGATGAATAGCCGGTACCGAAATCATCCATGGCAAAGCTCACCCCATAACGCTTGAGCTCACGCATTTTGCTGATGGTGTCTTCCAGATTCTGGATGACAATGCCTTCAGTGATCTCCAGCTTGAGCATCTTGTACGGCAGGCCGAAGTCATCAAGGCTGCGCAATACCCGCTCGACAAAGTCGTTCTGGCGGAACTGTCGCGGGCTGATGTTTACACACAGGCTGAACGCATCGGCGTCGATCAAATGGTCACGCAACATGCCGGCACAGGCGTCGCAGGCTTCGTCGAGTATCCAGCTGCCGACTTCGAGGATCAGGCCACTTTCTTCCAGCACCTGGATGAACTGCGCAGGCGGCTGCTGGCCCAGTTGCGGGTGGTGCCAGCGCAACAGCACTTCGGCGCCGATAATGCGATTGTCACGGGCATCGACCTGGGGCTGGAAGTGCAGGGCCAGTTCGCCACGGGCCAGGGCCAGGCGCAGGTCGCTTTCCATACGCAAGCGTTCGCTGGCGGCTTTTTGCATGGTGGTGTGGAACAGTTGAGTGGTATTGCGTCCGGAGTCTTTGGCGCGATACAGGGCAATGTCGGCGCGTTTGAGCAGGTCGGCGGGGGTCGAGCCATGATCGGGAATCAGTGCCACGCCGATGCTGGGCGTGACCTGCAGGCGCTGGCCGTCCAGGGACATCGGTTCGGCCAGTAATTCGCGCAGGGTATCGGCCAGTTCGCGGACTTTTTCCGTGACTTCGTCGCGGCTGCCTTCCAGGCCACTGATCAATACCACGAACTCGTCCCCCCCCAGGCGCGCCACGGTGTCCTCCAGGCGCACGCTGGCTTCAAGGCGTGCGGTGATGATTTTCAACACTGTGTCGCCGACCGGATGGCCGAGGGAATCATTGATGTGTTTGAAGTGGTCAAGGTCGAGAAATAGCAGGGCGCCGCGCAAATTGTGGCGCTTGAGCAAAGCGATCTGCTGGCTCAAACGGTCCATCAACAGGGCGCGATTGGGCAAGTTGGTCAGCGGGTCGTGATAGGCCAGGTGGCGGATCTGCGCCTGGGCGTTCTTCAGCTGACTGACATCACGGGCGGTGAGCAGCAGGCATTGCGATTCGTTGAGGACAATCGGTTCGATTGACACCTCGACAGTGAGGATTTCCCCGCGTTTGTTGCGCCCTAGCATTTCCCGGTGGTGTACCCGACCCTTTTCCTGGAGTTCCGAGACCAGGATCGCACGCTGCTTGTCGTCGGCCCAGATGCCGATTTCGTTCGCGGTGCGGCCGATCACTTCGCTGGCGCTGTAGCCGGTCAACCGGCAGAAACCATCGTTGACCTCCAGGTAGCGACCGCTGTCGAGTTCGGTAATGGTGATGGCGTCGGGACTGGAGTGGAACGCTTTGGCGAACTTCTCCTCGCTGGATTTGAGCGCGGCTTCGGCCCGCTGTTGTTGGGTGATGTCGCGCAGGGTGGTGACGCTGCAAGGCTGGTCGTCGACGGTGATCAGGCGGCTGGAGATCACACAGGTCAGGGGCTGGCCGTCTTTGTGGTTGATCACCACGGCGACATTGTTCAGGGCTTCATCACGAATCACCTGTTCGATGCGCCGGGCGCGTTCGGCAGATTCGGCCCACAAGCCGATTTCCTCGGCAGTACGACCGATGACGTGCTGTGCGTCCCAGCCGAAGGTCTGGGTGAATGCCGGGTTGATCTCGATGAACTGGCCGCTGTCCTGGCGCGTGACGCAGATAGGGTCGGGGCTGGCCTGGAACAGGCTGGCGAACTTTTCTTCCGAGCTGGTCAGGCGTTGCTCGCGTTCAACCTGGTCGGTGATGTCAAGCAGGGTGCCGACCATGCGCAGCGGCTTGCCCTGGTCGTCGCGGTACAGCCGGGCACGGCTTTCAATGTAGCGTGAGGTGCCGTTTTCCAGCTGGATCTGGTAGGTGATCTGGTAGTTGCCGGCCGGACCTTCGCGCAAGCTGCGATAGGTCTTGTGCATGTTTTTGCGTTCGTGCTCCGGTACACCCTCGAAAAATGTCTCGAACGACTCATGGAAAGGCACCGGCTCCAGGCCGTGCAGTTCGGCGGCGCGTGCCGATCCATAGAGCATGCCGCTGGGGATATGCCAGTCCCAGGTGCCCATCTGGGCGGAATCCAGAGCCAGGTCCAGGCGTTCCTGACTGTCTTTGAGGGCCTGCTCTGCGCGTTTGCGTTCGCTGGTGTCGACGAAGGTGCTGAGCAGGTAGACAGTGCCTTCGAGCTCAATGTTCTGGGTGCTGAGGATGCCGTCATGGACCTTGCCGTTGCTGGCGCAAAACTGCACTTCCAGGGTGACCGGGCCGCTGTTGCCACGCGTGGCTTCAAGTACCAGGTTGCGTTGTTGCGGATTGGCCCACAGGCCAAGCTCGATGGTGGTTTTGTTGATCACCTGGTGGCCGGGCCAGCCGAGCGTCTGTTCGAAGTGCTGATTGACCTCATGGATCAGACCATCGGAGCGGCGGGTCAGCAGCACCACATTGGGACTCAGATGAAACAGCGTGGCAAAGCGCTTTTCCGAATTGATCAGCGCGGTTTCCCGCTCCCGCTGGCGGGTGATTTCGCGGATTACCCCGATCATCTGCGGGCGGCCGTGCTTGTCTTTGGCCAGGCTGCCATTGATTTCCAGCCAATGCAGGCTGCCGTCGGGCCAGCGGATACGGTGGCGCAAGGCCTGTTCCACCGGTTCGCCGTTGATCACCGCATTAAAGGCCTGCAAGGTGCGGGCGCGGTCTTCGGCTGGCAGCAGATCTAGGTAATCCAGGTCGTTGGGTAGCGGTTGCTCGGGGTCAAAGCCGAACAGCGCCTGGGTACCCCTGGACCAGCTGATCTGGCCGGTCTCGACATTCCAGAACCAGGCGCCCAGGCGCGCGCCATTCAACGCCGCCAGCAGTTGCGGTGCGTTTTCCCAGGTCTGCTCCAATGCCTGGGGGTCTGCCGCATGGATGCGCGGCAGACGCGGAAAGCGATTTGCTGATTTGGGCATCGATACCAGACCTTTGGCAGGTGACGCGTCCTTGAGAGTTGTTCTGGCCGGGGTTACCTCAATAGCTCGTGGCCACCTGCTTGGCTGTCGAGCAGTGCCATGAAGGCTTTGGCCGCATTCGATAGCGTCCGTTCGGTGTGCAGAATGTAGCCTAGCTGGCGCGACAGCTGTATGCCCGGCAAAGTGATAGGCGCAACTTGCTCATCGAGCATAGTGCGCGGCAGCACACTCCAGGCCAGGCCAATGGAGACCATCATCTTGATGGTTTCCAGGTAGTTGGTGCTCATGGCGATGTTCGGCGTCAGCCCTTGGGCTTCGAACAGGTGCTGGACAATATGGTGTGTAAATGTGTTGCCGCCGGGAAAAACCGCGGGGTGATGGGCAATGTCGGCCAGGTTGACGGTGTTGTTTCGGGCCAGCGGGTGTTCGGGGGCGGCGACGAAATCCAGTGGATCGTCCCAGACGGGCACAGCGCGGACCAAATGGTGCGGCTCCGGGGCCAGGGTAATCACGGCAATTTCGGCGCGGCCATGGAGGATTTCGTCGTAGGCAGCTTCCGAATCCAGAAACTGAATATCTAATGCCACTGCCGGGTACTGGCGGGTAAAGGCCCGTAAAACCGGAGGCAAGCGGTGCAAGCCGATATGGTGGCTGGTGGCAAGGGTCAGGCGACCGGTCACTTCACCGGTGAGATTGCTCAGGGCGCGACGGGTATCATCCAGTACGTTGACGATCTGATAGGCGCGCGGCAACAGGGCACGGCCCGCCTCGGTGAGATTGATGTCGCGACCCAGGCGATCGAACAGGCGTACATCCAGTTGCTGTTCAAGTCCGGCAATGCGTTTGCTGATGGCGGGCTGAGTGAGATGCAAGCGCTCGCCTGCCCCGGAAAAACTGCCGGTTTCAGCCACGGCGATAAAGGCATTAAGGTTGGCGAAGTCCACTGCTTATCTATTCCTTTGGGTTATCCAAAGCATAAAAATTATGAATTTGAGTTATTCAATCTACCGTCATAGCATCGTCCGTACAAGCCAAGTGGTTATTGGCATAGAAAGACGCTGATGAGGAACAGTCTGATGGCCGGCAAAACGCTCTACGACAAGCTCTGGGATTCGCATTTGGTCAAGCAGCGCGACGATGGTTCGGCGCTGATCTATATCGACCGTCACATCATTCACGAAGTGACGTCACCGCAAGCCTTCGAAGGCCTGCGCCTGGCCAACCGCAAACCCTGGCGCATCGATGCCAACATCGCCACGCCTGACCACAACGTGCCGACCACCCCGGAACGCAAGGGCGGTATCGACGCCATTGTCGACCAGGTGTCGCGTTTGCAGGTGCAGACCCTCGATGAAAACTGCGATGAGTATGGCATCACCGAATTCAAGATGAATGATGTGCGTCAGGGCATCGTTCACGTCATTGGCCCGGAGCAGGGCGCGACTTTGCCGGGCATGACCGTGGTCTGCGGCGATTCGCACACCTCCACCCACGGTGCCTTTGGCGCCCTGGCCCATGGCATCGGTACTTCGGAGGTCGAGCATGTGCTCGCCACCCAGTGCCTGGTGGCCAAAAAAATGAAAAACATGCTGGTGCGCGTGGAAGGTCAGTTGCCGTTCGGCGTCACGGCCAAGGACATCGTCCTGGCGGTGATTGGCAAGATTGGCACCGCGGGTGGCAACGGTCACGCAATGGAGTTCGCCGGTAGCGCGATTCGCGAGCTGTCCGTCGAAGGCCGCATGACCATCTGCAACATGTCCATCGAAGCCGGTGCTCGCGTGGGCCTGGTGGCGACCGATGAGAAGACCATCGAGTACGTCAAGGGTCGCCCGTATGCGCCGAAGGGCGAGCAGTGGCAGCAAGCGGTAGAGGCCTGGCAAGACCTGGTATCCGACGCCGATGCAGTGTTCGACACGGTGATCGAGCTGGACGCTGCGCAAATCAAGCCGCAGGTCAGCTGGGGCACTTCGCCGGAAATGGTCCTGGCGGTTGATCAGCGCGTGCCTGACCCGGCTGCCGAAGCCGATCTGGTCAAGCGCGGTTCCATTGAGCGTGCCTTGAAGTACATGGGCTTGAGCGCCAATCAGGCGATCACCGATATCCAGCTCGATCGGGTCTTCATCGGTTCGTGCACCAACTCGCGGATCGAAGACTTGCGCGCTGCTGCCGAGATCGCCAAGGGGCGCAAGGTGGCTTCGACCATCAAGCAGGCCATCGTCGTGCCAGGCTCGGGCCTGGTTAAAGCCCAGGCCGAGAAAGAGGGGCTGGACAAGATTTTCCTCGAAGCCGGTTTTGAATGGCGTGAGCCGGGCTGCTCGATGTGCCTGGCGATGAATCCGGACCGCCTGGAGAGTGGTGAGCATTGCGCTTCGACGTCCAACCGCAACTTCGAAGGCCGTCAGGGGGCTGGCGGTCGTACCCATCTGGTGAGCCCGGCCATGGCCGCCGCCGCCGCTGTAACCGGTCGTTTTGTCGACGTACGTGAGTTGATCCAAGGGAGCGCAGCATGAAAGCCTTTACCCAGCACACTGGCCTGGTCGCACCTTTGGATCGTGCCAACGTCGACACCGATCAGATCATTCCCAAGCAGTTCCTCAAGTCGATCAAACGCACCGGTTTTGGCCCCAATCTGTTCGATGAATGGCGTTACCTGGATGTCGGCCAGCCGTACCAGGACAACAGCAAGCGGCCGAAGAACCCGGACTTCGTCTTGAACCACGACCGTTATCAGGGCGCCAGCGTGTTGCTCGCCCGCGAGAACTTCGGTTGCGGTTCGAGCCGTGAGCATGCGCCATGGGCTCTTGAAGAGTACGGTTTCCGCAGCATCATCGCCCCGAGCTACGCCGACATCTTCTTCAACAACAGCTTCAAGAACGGTTTGCTGCCGATCATTCTCAGCGATGAAGAAGTCGATGAACTGTTCAAGCAGGTCGAAACCGATCCAGGCTATCAGTTGACCATCGACTTGCAGGCGCAGACAGTGACCCGTCCTGATGGCAAAGTGTTGAGTTTCGAGATCGATGCGTTTCGCAAACACTGCCTGCTCAACGGTCTGGACGATATCGGTCTGACCTTGCAGGACAGCGACGCGATCGCCACGTTCGAAGCCAAGCATCGGGCTAGTCAGCCTTGGTTGTTTCGTGATGTTTGATTGAAAACATCGCGGGGCAAGCCCGCTCCCACCGACACTGTGGGAGCAGGCTTGCCCCGCGATAAAACCCCAGGAGATCCAGATGACCAGCACCACCCATAAGGATGTCGTTCAGCGCCAGTTCGGCGAGCAAGCCAACGCCTACCTGAGCAGTGCCGTGCACGCCCAGGGCAGCGAATTCGCTTTGCTGCAGGCCGAACTGGCCGGGCAGGGGCGCGCGCGGGTGTTGGACCTGGGCTGCGGTGCCGGGCATGTGAGTTTTCATGTGGCGCCGTTGGTGCGCGAAGTGGTGGCCTACGACCTGTCGCAGCAGATGCTCGACGTGGTAGCGGCTACCGCCGCCGAACGGCACTTCGACAATATCGTCACCGAACGCGGTGCCGCCGAGCACTTGCCGTTCGCCGACGCGAGCTTCGATTATGTCTTCAGCCGCTACTCGGCACACCACTGGAGCGACCTCGGCCTGGCCCTGCGTGAAGTGCGCCGGGTGCTCAAACCGGGTGGCGTAGCGGCATTCATCGACGTTATGTCGCCGGGCAGCGCATTGCTCGATACCTACCTGCAAAGCGTCGAAGTGCTGCGCGATACCAGTCATGTGCGTGACTATTCGGCAGCGCAGTGGTTGCAGCAGGTCAGTGAAGCCGGCTTGTTCACCCGCAGCCACACGCGTCAGCGTCTGCGCCTTGAATACAGTTCCTGGGTCGAGCGCATGCGTACGCCAGAGGTGATGCGTGGTGCCATACGCCATTTGCAGCAGGCGATGGGCGAAGAAGTACGGCAGTATTACCAGATTGAAGCCGATGGCTCGTTCAGCACCGATGTTCTGGTGCTCTGGGCCGAACGCTGATTATTTTTTCCGGCAGGCCGCTGCGGCGTGTCGCTTGATTCGAACAAGAGGAACCCATGAGCAAGCAGATTCTGATTCTCCCAGGCGATGGCATTGGTCCGGAAATCATGGCCGAGGCGGTCAAGGTGCTGGAGCTGGCCAACGACAAGTTCCAGCTCGGATTCAGCCTGTCCCATGATGTGATCGGTGGCGCAGCCATCGACAAGCACGGTGTACCGCTGGCTGATGAGACTCTGGAGCGTGCACGCAAGGCCGACGCCGTATTGCTGGGTGCCGTGGGAGGCCCCAAGTGGGACAAACTCGAGCGTGACATCCGCCCTGAGCGCGGCCTGCTGAAGATCCGTTCGCAACTGGGCCTGTTCGCCAACCTGCGTCCGGCCATCCTCTATCCGCAACTGGCCGATGCTTCCTCGCTCAAGCCTGAAATCGTTTCCGGTCTGGACATCCTCATCGTTCGCGAGCTGACCGGTGGCATCTACTTCGGCGCCCCACGTGGTACCCGCGAGCTGGAAGGTGGCGAGCGTCAGTCCTACGACACCCTGCCGTACAGCGAGAGCGAAATCCGCCGTATCGCCCGTGTCGGTTTCGACATGGCCCGGGTTCGCGGCAAGAAGCTCTGCTCGGTGGACAAGGCCAACGTCCTGGCCTCCAGCCAGCTGTGGCGCGAGATTGTCGAAGAAGTGGCCAAGGACTACCCGGATGTGGAACTCAGCCACATGTACGTCGACAACGCCGCCATGCAACTGGTCCGTGCGCCCAAGCAGTTCGATGTGATGGTCACCGATAACATGTTTGGTGACATCTTGTCGGATGAAGCTTCCATGCTCACCGGCTCCATTGGCATGCTGCCTTCAGCGTCCCTGGATGCCAACAACAAGGGCATGTACGAACCGTGCCACGGCTCGGCGCCAGACATCGCCGGGCAGGGCATTGCCAACCCGCTGGCAACCATTTTGTCGGTGTCGATGATGTTGCGTTACAGCTTCAATCAGCAGGCGGCAGCCGAAGCTATTGAAAACGCCGTCAGCCTGGTGCTGGATCAGGGGCTGCGCACGGGGGACATCTGGTCGGCCGGTTGCAGCAAGGTAGGTACGCAGGAAATGGGCGACGCAGTAGTCGCAGCGCTGCGGAATCTGTAATCTCTCGGGCCCGCTGCTGTTTTTCCTTGTGAAGCAGCGGCCCACTTTTTAGCAAAGGTGTAGTTGCGATGAAACGTGTAGGTCTGATCGGTTGGCGCGGTATGGTCGGTTCCGTGCTCATGCAGCGGATGCTGGAAGAGCAGGATTTCGATCTCATCGAGCCGGTGTTCTTCACCACTTCCAACGTAGGTGGCCAGGGTCCGGCAGTGGGCAAGGATATTGCTCCGCTCAAGGACGCGTACAGCATTGAAGAACTCAAGACCCTCGATGTGATCCTGACCTGTCAGGGTGGCGACTACACCAACGAAGTTTTCCCCAAGCTGCGTGAAGCCGGCTGGCAGGGCTACTGGATCGATGCCGCCTCCAGCCTGCGTATGCAGGATGATGCGGTCATCGTTCTGGATCCGGTCAACCGCAAGGTGATCGACCAGCAGCTCGATGCGGGCACCAAGAATTACATCGGTGGCAACTGCACTGTCAGCCTGATGCTGATGGGCCTGGGCGGCCTGTTCGAGGCTGGCCTGGTCGAGTGGATGAGCGCCATGACCTATCAGGCGGCTTCCGGTGCCGGCGCGCAGAATATGCGCGAGCTGATCCGCCAGATGGGCGCGACCCACGCCGCCGTGGCTGACGACCTGGCCAACCCGGCCAGCGCCATCCTCGACATTGACCGCAAGGTGGCCGAGGCCATGCGCAGCGAAGCCTACCCGACCGAAAACTTCGGTGTACCGCTGGCTGGCAGCCTGATCCCGTGGATCGACAAGGAACTGCCTAACGGCCAGAGCCGTGAAGAGTGGAAGGCCCAGGCCGAGACCAACAAGATCCTCGGTCGCTTCAAGAGCCCGATCCCGGTTGACGGCATCTGCGTGCGCATCGGTGCGATGCGTTGCCACAGCCAGGCGCTGACCATCAAGCTGAACAAAGATGTGCCGATCGCTGATATCGAAGGCATGATCAGCCAGCACAATCCATGGGTGAAGCTGGTACCGAACCAGCGCGAAATCAGCATGCAGGAACTGAGCCCGACCAATGTCACCGGTACCTTGAACATTCCGGTGGGGCGTCTGCGCAAGCTGAACATGGGTTCGCAATACCTGGGCGCTTTCACCGTTGGCGACCAGCTGCTGTGGGGCGCGGCCGAACCGCTGCGGCGCATGCTGCGGATTCTGCTGGAGCGTTGACCTGACGCCGACAGGACCCGAAGCCCGTACTGGAGACAGTATGGGCTTTTTTTTTCTTTGCCTGGTAGGCGCGGGCTTGCCCCGCGATTGTGGTGTAAAGTGCCGCTCCCGCCGTTCCAGCAGAGGATTTCCCCATGAGCCAGCCTATTGATATTGCCGTGATCGGTGCCACCGGTACTGTCGGTGAAACCCTCGTGCAGATTCTCGAAGAGCAGGATTTTCCAGTGGGTACCCTGCACCTGCTGGCCAGCAATGAGTCAGCTGGCAGCGGTGTGATGTTCCGCAGCAAGAGTCTGCGTGTTCGTGAGGTCGACAGCTTCGATTTCAGCAAGGTCAAACTGGCTTTTTTCGCTGCCGGCCCAGCCGTCACCCGCAGTTTTGCCCCGCGGGCCCAGGCGGCCGGTTGCGCGGTGATCGATCTGTCTGGCGGCTTGCCTGTCGAGCAGGCGCCAGCCGTGGTCCCTGAGGCCAACGCCATACGGCTCGAAAACCTGCCCAAGCCACTGCAAGTGAGCAGTCCAAGTGCCGGCGCAGTGGCATTGGCCGTCGCCCTGGCCCCGCTCAAAGGCCTGCTCGACATCGAGCGGATCAATGTCACTGCCTGCCTGGCGGTCTCGGCCCAAGGCCGCGAGGCGGTCAATGAGCTGGCGCGCCAGACTGCCGAGCTGCTCAATGCACGGCCTCTGGAGCCGCGCTTCTTTGACCGGCAAATGGCCTTCAACCTGCTGGCTCAGGTAGGCGCCAGCGATGCCGAGGGGCATGGTGTGCTTGAGCGTCGCTTGCTCAGCGAGCTGCGCGAAGTGCTGGACTTGCCGGCGCTGAAGATTTCCGTCAGCTGTATTCAAGTCCCGGTGTTTTTCGGCGATAGCTACAGTGTATCGGTGCAAAGTCGTGAACCGATCGACCTGGCGGCAGTCAATGCTGCGCTGGAGTCTGCGGACAGTATCGAGCTGGTCGAGGACGGGGATTATCCAACCCCGGTCGGTGACGCAGTCGGTCAGGACGTGGTCTATGTTGGACGGGTGCGCGGTGGAATCGACGAAACCGAGCAGCTCAACCTCTGGCTGACCACCGACAACGTGCGCAAAGGCGCGGCCTTGAACGCCGTGCAGTTGGCGCAATTGTTGATAAAACATGTTGTGTAAAAGATACTTGCAGCTAATTTTTACCGAGATTTTGCTCGGTCGCCGGGGACGGTTCTTTCAAAGGAAGAGGTCATGCTTCGAATTCGCAAACTGGTCTTAGCAATAGCCGCGGCGTCGGCGCTGTCGTCCGGTATGGCGCATGCCCTCGGCTTGGGCGAACTGACCCTCAAGTCGGCGCAGAACCAGCCGCTGGATGCCGAAATCGAACTGCTCGATGTACGCGATCTGACCGCCGCTGAGATGGCTCCGAGCCTGGCGCCACCCGAAGAGTTCGCCAAGGCCGGGATCGAGCGCCCGTCCTACCTCAACGACTTGACCTTCACGCCGGTGATCAATCCCAACGGCAAGAGCGTGTTGCGGGTGACCTCCAGCCAGGCGCTGCCGGCACCGATGGTCAAGTTCCTGGTCCAGGTGATGTGGCCGAGCGGGCGCCTGTTGCGCGACTACAGCGTGCTGGTCAACCAGGCAGCGTTGCCGGGGGCGAAGCCTGAGTCGGCGATCAGTCCGGCGCTCAGCGCGCCGGCCAACTACACCACGGTGCGGCGTGACACGCTGTGGGAAATTGCCTCGAAAGCGCGTCAGGGCGGCTCGGTGCAGCAGGCCATGCTGGCCATTCAGGCGTTGAACCCCGATGCCTTTATCAACGGCAATATCAACCTGCTGAAAACCGGCCAGGTCCTACGCATGCCCGATCAGCAGCAGGTCATGAGTATTCCTCAGGGCCAGGCTGTGGCTGAGGTTGCCGAGCAGTACGCCGCCTGGCGTGAAGGTCGGCGCCTGGGTCCGCGTGCCCGGCAGCTGGACGCCACTCGCCGCACCGGCATCGAGGCGGCTCCGGCGCGGATTGCCAATCAAGACAACCTGCGCCTGGTAGCGCCTGGCAGCAAAACGGCTGCCGGAGATAGCAAGGCCGTCAGCGATAAACTCGCCGTTGCTGAGGAGCGCCTCGATACCACGCGGCGTGACAACGCCGAATTGAAGAGTCGCATGAGCGATCTGCAGAGCCAACTGGACAAGATGGAGCGCCTGATCGCCCTGAAAAGCGATCAATTGGCCAGGCTCGAAGCCCAGGGGGCTGCCGGTCAGGAGTCTGCGCCTGAAGTGGCTCAGCAGCCGGCCATTTCCGCCGAATTGCAGCCAGCGCCAAGCGAGCCGGTCGTTACTCCGGCACCTGCAGCGGTCGATACCGCACCGCTCGACAGCTCGGCACCTGCAGCCGAAGAGGCAAATGCTGGCAGTTCCAGCAAGATGCTCGACGACCTGCTCGGCAATCCTGTGTTGCTGGCGCTGATCGGTGCTTCCGCGTTGTTGGTGCTGCTCCTGTTGCTGTTGCTGCTGGCGCGCAAGCGCAAAGCCGATCAGGAAGCGGAAAAACACCTGCGCATGGCCCGGGCGCTGGCTGAAGAGGGTGAGCGCGGTCCAGATCTGGATCTGCCGCCAAGCAGCTTCGAAGGCCTGGAAGTGCCAGCACCAAGCGTGACGCTGGCGCCGGCCGTGGTGGCCGCCTCGGCTGCGGCGGCCAGTGCTGCTGAAGCGCCTGCCGTGGAAGCCAGGAAGGTTGAGGTCAAACCGCTTGAGCAAGCGCCTGCCCAGCCGCAACCAATGGCTGCGCCGTTGGTTGCTCCGGCCGCCGATGCAGCGCCAGCGCCAAGTGGTGATGCGCTGCTCGACGAAGTGGAAGCGAGCATTGCCCGTGGTCGCCTGAACCATGCTGCTGATCTGCTGGAGCCTGCAGTCGCTGCGGCGCCAGGGCGTAGTGACCTGCGCTTGAAGTTGATGGAAGTCTATGCGCGTCAGGGTGACCGTGACGCCTTTGTCGGTCATGAACGCCAGTTGATCGCTACTGGTCAGAACCATGCCGATGTCGAAGCCCTCAAGAGCCGTTTCCCGGCGATGGTGGCATTGGCTGCAGCCGGCGGCCTTGGTGCGGCTGCCCTGGCCGCCGAGCTGGACGCCCAGTACGTCCAGGCGTTGTTGCAGGACGAGCCGCAGGCACAGCCTGAAGTGCAGCTAGAGCCAGAACCAGAACCTGCTCCGGTCGCCGAATTGGAGCCTGAGCTGGAGTCGGCGCTGGAACCGCTGGCCGAGGATGATCTGGACAGCGCCTTCGACCTGAGTCTGGACGATGACCTGCAGGGTCTGGAGCTGAACGAGCCGCTGCAGCTTGGCGAGTCTGCGCCAGAAATTGAGGTGGCGGACTTTGCGCCCGAGTCTGTGCTCGAAGCGTCGGTTGCCGAGCCGGAACTTGAAGTGCCGGCCGAGCAGGCCCCTGTCACGCTCGACGACTTGTCTGATTTCGATCTCGATGTTACGGGCGATCACGCTGCCGTGCCGGCACTTGATGAACCCGTCGATATCGCTGCCGAACTGGCTGCCTTCGACGAGACAATGCCGGAATTCGACCCATTGAGCGAGCTGGAGCTGCCGGAGGATTTCGACCTGTCGCTGTCGCTGGATGACGAGTCCGATGCCGCCAAGAGCTTTGCTTCCGAACTCGATGACGTCAACGCCGAGCTCGACAAGTTGTCGCAAAGCCTGGAACAACCGTCGATCGAGCCGCACTTCACCGCGCAAGACGCCTTGAACGACGATCTCGGTGATGACCTGGAGTTCGACTACCTGGGCGGCGCCGATGAGGCTGCAACCAAGCTCGACCTGGCGCGCGCCTACATCGACATGGGCGACCATGACGGTGCCCGCGACATTCTCGACGAAGTGTGCAAAGAGGGTAGCGATGCCCAGAAGCAGGAAGCCGAAGAGATGCTTTCGCGTCTGGTCTGAGTCCTGCCCTTGTACGTCCGACGGCAGCCCTGGTGGCTGCCGTTGTCGTTATAATTCCCGCCATCTGCTTAATCGACAGGCTGTATCTTCTTGGAAATCATTGATAACACGGTTGCCGAATCGGCGGCCGAAGGCTTCTTCCGCATCGCCCTGGGCGTCGAATACAAAGGCTCGCGCTACCGCGGATGGCAGCGTCAGGCCGATGGCGTGCCGAGCGTCCAGCAGACCCTTGAAGAGGCTTTGTCCAAAGTGGCCGATTCGCCGGTGTCGCTGCTCTGCGCCGGGCGTACCGATGCCGGTGTGCATGCCTGCGGTCAGGTGGTGCATTTCGATACCCAGGTGGTGCGCAGCATGAAAGCCTGGACCATGGGCGCCAACATCAACCTGCCGCACGACATCAGCGTGGCCTGGGCCAAGGAAATGCCGGCGCATTTTCATGCCCGCTTCAAAGCCATCGCCCGGCGTTACCGCTATGTGATCTACAACGATCAGATCCGCCCGGCGCACATGGGTCAGGAAGTCACCTGGAACCACCGGCCGCTGGATGTCGAGCGCATGGCCCTGGCCGCCGAGTATCTGCTGGGCACCCATGATTTCAGTGCCTTTCGCGCGGGCCAGTGCCAGGCCAAGTCACCGATCAAGAACATCCATCACCTGCGCGTGACCCGCCACGGCAAGATGATTGTCCTGGATATCCGCGCCAGCGCCTTCCTGCACCATATGGTGCGTAACATTGCCGGTGTATTGATGACCATCGGTGCCGGCGAGCGTCCGGTGGAATGGGCCCGGGAAGTGCTGGAGAGTCGTGAGCGGCGCACGGGTGGCGTCACCGCGCATCCGTTCGGCTTGTATCTGGTGCAGGTGGAGTACCACGACGAGTTCGCCTTGCCCGAGCGTTACATCGGTCCACACTTTCTCACCGGTTACGAGTCACTGACGGCTGACGACCCACACGCCATTTGCTAACATCCGGGACTTTCAAGATCAGCCGAGGTTCACAGCTCATGAGCGCCGTTCGCAGCAAAATCTGTGGGATTACCCGCATTGAGGACGCGTTGGCTGCGGCTGAGGCGGGCGCTGATGCCATTGGTCTGGTGTTCTATGCCAAGAGCCCGCGGGCGGTCGATGTGCAGCAGGCGCGGGCGATCATCGCCGCGTTGCCGCCGTTCGTGACCACCGTGGGGCTGTTCGTCAATGCCAGCCGTTGCGAGCTGGGCGAGATCCTCGACGCGGTACCGCTGGATCTGCTGCAGTTCCACGGGGATGAAACCCCGGCGGACTGTGCTGGTCATAACAGACCATGGATCAAGGCCTTGCGAGTGCGCCCGGGGGATGACCTAGAGGCGGCGTGCAGGCTGTACAGCGAGGCCAGCGGAATTCTTCTCGATACCTATGTTGCCGGCGTGCCGGGAGGCACGGGTGAGGCATTCGACTGGTCGCTGGTGCCGGAGAAACTGAGCAAGCCGATCATCCTGGCCGGTGGTCTGTCGCCGGACAACGTTGCCAGTGCCATCGCCCAGGTGCGGCCTTATGCCGTGGATGTCAGCGGTGGTGTCGAGCAAGCCAAGGGTATCAAGGATGCCGCGCGGATCGAGGCCTTTATCAAGGCGGTCAAGCAGGCGTGATGACGTCTGTTGTTGTGGATGTGACGGCTGGCCGCGCGCCATCGTCCATAGCTTTCGCAGCCCATTGCTGCCGGATCGCGCCGCAGGGCCGGTCGAAATTAGCGGGCGACGCCACGGGCGTCGCCCATACAGGTTGACGATGGAAGGGTATCGGGGCGCCTCGCTGTACGCGGGGCGTCGGAGCCCGGCCATCATCGCGTCATACATGAATTGAGCTCAAGGGCATACGCGCGAACCTGGCAGCCAAAGCCTGCCGGTCGTCGTTACTGGAGAAAGAAAGCATGAGCAACTGGTTAGTAGACAAACTGATCCCTTCGATCATGCGTTCCGAGGTGAAGAAGAGTTCGGTGCCTGAAGGGCTGTGGCACAAGTGCCCGTCTTGCGAAGCCGTGCTGTATCGTCCGGAGCTGGAAAAGACCCTGGATGTCTGCCCCAAGTGCAACCATCACATGCGCATTGGTGCACGTGCGCGCATTGACATCTTCCTGGATGCCGAAGGCCGCGTCGAACTGGGTGCCGATCTGGAGCCGGTCGACCGCCTGAAGTTTCGTGATGGCAAGAAGTACAAGGACCGTCTGACTGCCGCACAGAAGCAGACCGGCGAAAAAGATGCGCTGATTTCCATGAGCGGTACTCTGCTGGGTATGCCGATCGTGGTCAGCGCCTTCGAATTCTCGTTCATGGGTGGCTCGATGGGTGCCATCGTCGGCGAGCGCTTCGTTCGTGCTGCCAATTACGCCCTGGAAAACCGCTGCCCGATGGTCTGCTTCTCGGCCTCCGGTGGTGCCCGCATGCAGGAAGCGCTGATCTCGCTGATGCAGATGGCCAAGACCTCGGCAGTGCTGGCGCGTTTGCGCGAAGAAGGCATTCCGTTTATCTCGGTGCTGACCGACCCGGTCTACGGCGGTGTCTCCGCGAGCCTGGCAATGCTCGGCGACGTAATCGTCGGTGAGCCAAAAGCGCTGATCGGCTTTGCAGGTCCGCGGGTGATCGAGCAAACCGTGCGTGAGAAGCTGCCAGAAGGCTTCCAGCGCAGCGAGTTCCTCCTGGAGCACGGTGCAATCGACATGATCATCCCGCGTCAGGAGCTGCGTCATCGCCTGGGCAACCTGCTGGCGCAGATGATGGGCCTGCCGACGCCGAAGTTCGTCGAGCCGGTACTTGAGCCGATCGTCGTACCGCCTGCGCCTGCCACCGTATGACCCAACGTACCCTTGGCGACTGGCTCGCCTATCTCGAGCGGTTGCATCCCTCGGCCATCGACATGGGCCTGGCGCGTTCGCAACAGGTTGCGGCCAGGCTCGGGCTGGGCAAGCCGGCGCCACGGGTGATTACCGTGACCGGCACCAATGGCAAGGGCTCGACCTGCGCCTTTGTGGCCGCCTTGTTGCGTGCCCAGGGGCTCAAGGTCGGGGTCTACAGTTCGCCGCACCTGCTGCGTTACAACGAGCGCGTGCAGATCGACGGCAAGGAAGCCGCCGATCAGCAGCTGTGCGAGGCGTTTGCCGCCGTTGAAGCCGCTCGCGGTGAAATTTCCCTGACCTACTTCGAGGCCGGTACCCTGGCGGCGTTCTGGCTGTTCAAGCAGTCGGCGCTGGATGCCGTGGTGCTTGAGGTCGGCCTGGGCGGGCGTCTGGATACGGTCAATATCGTAGATGCCGATATGGCGCTGGTCACCAGCGTCGGCGTTGACCATGCCGATTACCTGGGCGATACCCGTGAATCGGTGGCCTTTGAAAAAGCCGGCATCTTCCGTCAGGGCAAACCTGCGCTGTGCGGCGACCTGAATCCACCGCAACCGCTGCTGGACAAGGCTCGCGAGCTGAACTGTCCGTTCTTTCTGCGTGGGCGTGACTTCGATCTCGCCAGCACTGATCAGTATTGGCAGTGGCGCGGTGTGGACAGTCGCGGCCAGGTAGTCGAGCTGCACGATCTGCCGTTGCTCGACCTGCCGATGGAAAACGCTGCCCTCGCGGTGCAAGCCTATCTGTTGCTGGACCTGCCGTGGGACGCCGGGCAGATCGCCGCGGCCTTGCATTCGACGCGGATGGTCGGTCGTCTGGATCGTCGCAGGTTTCGCTGGCAGGGCAAGGCATTGACTATCCTCATGGATGTCGGCCACAACCCGCACGCTGCCGAGTACCTGGCTCAGCGTCTGGCTGCACGGCCGGTATCGGGCCAGCGCCTGGCGGTGTTCGGCCTGTTGGCCGACAAAGACCTGGCCGGGGTGGTACAACCCTTGTTGGGAGCGGTTCAGGGGTGGGCAGTGGCGCCCCTGGATACTGCGCGCAGTCGTCCGGCGAGCGAGCTTGAAGCGACGCTGGCGAACCTCGGCGCTGATGTGAAGTCTTATTCCAGCGTGGCTGCAGCCCTTGACGGGCAGTGCGCGCTGGCAACGGCGGATGATGAAATCCTGCTGTTCGGATCGTTTTTCTGTGTCGGCGAAGCCTTGCAGTGGCTGGATCGGCAGGCCACGGAGGATGGGGCAAATGGCATTGCTGGATAAAGTGGTCAAGCAGCGGATGGTGGGCGCCCTGGTGCTGGTGGCACTGGCGGTGATCTTCCTGCCGATGTTGTTTTCCCGGGAAGACGAGATGCGTCAGGTGCGCGTCGAAGCGCCTGAGGCTCCGGCAGCGCCGAGCATGCCGGCCGTGCAGGTCGAGCCTGTGCCAGTGCCTGAGCCTCAGGTATTGCCAGAAGAAAACCCGGTGGTCGTCGATGAGTCTAGCGTGCCAGCCCAGGCACCCAGTACTCCGATCACTCCAGCGCCCGCTGCGGTGCCAGTACCTGTCCCGGCTCCAGTTCCGGCGCCAACCGTTGCGGCCAAACCTGTAACGCCGCCGCCAGCGGTCAAGCCGGAAGTCAAACCTGCTCCTGCCGTCGCCAGCGCTACCAAGCCCGTAGCAGGCAAGATCGACGCCAATGGTCTGCCGGTCAGCTGGTCGGTGCAATTGGCCAGCCTGTCCAATCGGGCCGGTGCCGAGAACCTGCAGAAAACCCTGCGCAGCCAGGGTTACAACGCCTATATCCGTTCGGCCGGCGGCATGAATCGGGTATATGTCGGGCCGTTGATCGAGCGCGCCGAGGCTGAGCGTCTGCGTGATGTGATCAGTCGCCAGCAGAAGCTCAATGGCATCGTCGTACGCTTCCAGCCTGAGCGCAGTTGATTGATCGTCGCCCGGTCAGTGCCGGGCGACAAATCACTGCTTACCGACAGCCCGCTGCTCTGGTAAAATGCGCCGCCTTATCCGTTTGCAGGCAACACTGTGGCATTTACCTGGGTCGACTGGGCGATTTTCGCGATCATCGCCATTTCTTCGCTGATCAGTCTCAAGCGCGGCTTTGTCAAAGAAGCCTTGTCGCTGCTTACCTGGATCATTGCCGGCGCTGTGGCCTGGATGTTCGGTGGCTCGCTGTCGCAGTACCTGGAGTCTTACATCCAGACGCCTTCGGCCCGGGTCATCGCCGGATGTGCCATTCTTTTCGTCGCCACCCTGCTGGTGGGGGCCATGATCAATTTTCTCATTGGCGAGCTGATTCGCGTCACCGGGCTTTCCGGGACCGACCGCTTCCTGGGCATGGCCTTCGGTGCCGCCCGTGGAGCCTTGCTGGTGGTGGTGGCTGTCGGGCTGTTGAGCCTGGGGCCGGTACAACAGGATCAGTGGTGGCAGGAATCTCGCCTGATACCACAATTTCTATTGGTGGCTGACTGGTCGAAAAACCTTATTCTGGGGTTCACCAGTCAGTGGCTAGCCAGCGGGATCAGCGCACCGGCTGATCTCCCGTTCAAGGAACAGCTTCTGGGGCCCAAAACGCCTTGAGAGCTGTTCAGTCCAGTTTCATTAAGTAGGGGTTGCGTCGCATGTGTGGCATCGTCGGTATCGTCGGTAAGTCGAACGTCAATCAGGCGCTGTATGACGCGCTAACCGTCCTCCAGCACCGCGGCCAGGACGCTGCCGGTATTGTGACCAGCCATGATGGCCGGTTATTCCTGCGCAAGGACAACGGTCTGGTTCGTGATGTGTTCCAGCAGCGCCATATGCAGCGCCTGGTCGGACACATGGGTATCGGCCATGTGCGTTACCCGACTGCGGGCAGTTCGACTTCGGCCGAGGCTCAGCCGTTCTACGTCAACTCGCCGTACGGCATCACCCTGGCGCACAACGGCAACCTGACCAACGTTGAGCAGTTGGCCAAAGAGATCTACGAGTCCGATCTGCGCCACGTCAACACCAGTTCCGACTCCGAAGTCCTGCTCAACGTCTTCGCCCACGAATTGGCGGTGCGCGGCAAGCTGCAGCCAACCGAAGAAGACGTATTTGCGGCGGTCACTGACGTGCACAACCGCTGTGTAGGCGGTTATGCGGTGGTGGCGATGATCACCGGCTACGGCATCGTTGGCTTCCGTGACCCTAATGGCATTCGCCCGATCGTCTTCGGTCAGCGCCACACCGACGAAGGTGTGGAGTACATGATCGCCTCCGAAAGTGTGTCGCTGGACGTCCTCGGCTTCACCCTGATCCGCGATCTGGCGCCGGGCGAAGCGGTGTACATCACCGAAGAAGGCAAGCTGCACACCCGTCAGTGCGCGACCAACCCGCAGCTGTCGCCGTGCATCTTCGAACACGTCTATCTGGCACGTCCTGACTCGATCATCGACGGTGTTTCGGTCTACAAGGCGCGTCTGCGCATGGGCGAGAAGCTGGCCGAGAAAATCCAGCGCGAGCGTCCGAATCATGACATCGACGTGGTTATCCCGATTCCTGACACCAGCCGTACCGCCGCGCTGGAACTGGCCAACCACTTGGGCGTCAAGTTCCGTGAAGGTTTCGTCAAGAACCGCTACATCGGCCGTACCTTCATCATGCCCGGCCAGGCCGCGCGCAAGAAGTCGGTGCGCCAGAAGCTCAACGCCATCGAGCTGGAATTCCGTGGCAAGAACGTGATGCTGGTGGATGACTCCATCGTCCGTGGCACCACCTGCAAGCAGATCATCCAGATGGCCCGCGAGGCCGGGGCGAAGAACGTCTACTTCTGCTCGGCAGCGCCGGCTGTGCGTTACCCTAACGTCTACGGCATCGATATGCCGAGCGCTCATGAACTGATCGCCCACAACCGCAGCACCGAAGATGTCGCCGAGCTGATCGGCGCCGACTGGCTGGTCTACCAGGACCTGCCGGACCTGATCGAAGCGGTTGGCGGTGGCAAGGTCAAGATCGAGCATTTCGACTGCGCGGTGTTCGACGGCAAGTACGTTACCGGCGACATCGACGAGGCCTACCTGGACAAGATCGAGCAGGCGCGTAACGACGCCTCCAAGGTCAAGAACCAGGCGGTCAGCGCAATCATCGACCTCTACAACAACTGAGTTAGGAGCAGCGGCATGACACAGGAATGGGATGCCGGGCGCCTGGACAGCGACCTCGAAGGGGTCGCTTTCGATACGCTGGCGGTACGCGCCGGCCAGCATCGCACGCCGGAAGGTGAGCACAGCGACCCGCTGTTCTTCACCTCCAGCTACGTGTTCCGGACAGCGGCCGATGCCGCTGCACGGTTCGCCGGCGAGGTTCCAGGCAACGTCTATTCACGCTACACCAACCCGACCGTACGCGCGTTCGAAGAGCGCATTGCCGCCCTGGAAGGCGCCGAGCAGGCGGTGGCTACCTCCACCGGTATGTCGGCGATCCTCTCCACGGTAATGGCCCTGTGCAGCGCTGGCGACCACGTGCTGGTCTCCCAGAGCGTATTCGGCTCGACCATCAGCCTGTTCGAGAAGTACTTCAAGCGTTTTGGTGTGCAGGTCGACTACGTACCGCTGGTGGACCTCGCTGGCTGGGACGCGGCGATCAAGGCCAACACCAAGCTGCTGTTCGTCGAATCGCCGTCCAATCCGCTGGCTGAGCTGGTGGATATCGCCGCACTGGCCGAGATTGCTCATGCCAAGGGTGCACAGCTGGTGGTCGACAACTGTTTCAGCACCCCGGCCTTGCAGCAGCCGCTGAAGCTGGGCGCCGACATTGTCGTGCACTCGGCGACCAAGTTCATCGACGGCCAGGGTCGTTGCATGGGGGGGGTGGTTGCCGGGCGTAGCGAGCAGATGAAGGAAGTGGTGGGCTTTCTGCGCACTGCAGGGCCGTCGCTGAGTCCGTTCAACGCCTGGATCTTCCTCAAGGGCCTGGAAACCCTCAACCTGCGTATGCGTGCCCACTGTGCCAACGCGCAAGCCCTGGCTGAGTGGCTGGAGCAGCAGGACGGCATCGAAAAGGTTCACTACGCCGGCCTGCAGAGCCATCCGCAGCATGAGCTGGCCAAGCAGCAGATGAGCGGCTTCGGAGCCGTGGTGAGCTTTGAGGTCAAGGGCGGTAAAGAAGGCGCCTGGCGCTTCATCGATGCCACGCGACTGATTTCGATCACCGCCAATCTGGGTGACAGCAAGACCACCATCACCCATCCGGGTACCACTTCCCACGGCCGTCTGTCGCCGCAGGAACGTGAGGCTGCAGGGATTCGCGACAGCCTGATCCGGGTTGCCGTAGGCCTGGAAGATGTTGCTGACCTCAAGGCCGATCTGGCCCGCGGTCTGGCGGCGCTGTGATCGACTGGTCGGTGGGCGACAGCAGCCATAATGGCCGCGTCGCCCTGGTGACCGGTGCGGCGCGGGGGATCGGCCTGGGCATTGCTGCCTGGCTGATCGCCGAGGGCTGGCAGGTGGTACTCACCGACCTCGATCGGGTGCGCGGGGCCAAGGCGGCCAAGGTGCTGGGAGACAATGCCTGGTTCATCGGCATGGATGTTGCCGATGAAGCCCAGGTCAAGACCGGGGTGGCTGAAGTGCTTGGCCAGTTCGGTCGACTCGACGCGCTGGTGTGCAATGCAGCCATTGCCGATCCGCACAACACCACCCTGGAGACCCTCAGCCTGGCTTACTGGAATCGCGTGCTGGCGGTCAATCTGGGCGGGCCGATGCTGCTGGCCAAGCACTGTGCGCCTTATCTGCGCGCTCACGGCGGTGCCATCGTCAACCTGGCATCAACCCGCGCCGCTCAATCCGAACCCGATACAGAAGCCTATGCGGCAAGCAAGGGCGGCCTGCTGGCGCTCACCCATGCCTTGGCTGTAAGTCTGGGGCCGGAAATCCGCGTCAATGCCGTGAGCCCGGGCTGGATCGATGCCCGGGATCCGTCCCAGCGTCGCGCCGAGCCGCTGAGCGAAACCGATCATGCCCAGCATCCGGCGGGCAGGGTAGGGACAGTGGAGGACGTGGCGGCCATGGTTGCCTGGTTGCTGTCGCGCAATGCCGGCTTTGTCACCGGCCAGGAGTTCGTGGTCGACGGCGGCATGACCAAGAAGATGATCTACACGTAACACTGCTTTTTTGCCCTTTTTGAAAAAAACTTCAATGGGGGTATTGACTTAGGTTCGATACCTGCGTAAATTTCGCCACCTCAGCGAAGCACACGGGTGATTAGCTCAGCCGGGAGAGCATCTGCCTTACAAGCAGAGGGTCGGCGGTTCGATCCCGTCATCACCCACCACTTCCTGAGATGTTCCTGGCCCGACACTTTCGCAAGAAGGTGTTACCAGAGAGGAACAGGACGCAAGTCCATATGCGCAGCGGTAGTTCAGTCGGTTAGAATACCGGCCTGTCACGCCGGGGGTCGCGGGTTCGAGTCCCGTCCGCTGCGCCACTTTTCTCCAGATCGGTTTAACCGCCGGTTTGAGGTCAGAAGGCACCGAAGCCTTCAGGCCAGATCCCAGTTTCAAACAGGCGAAAGCTTGTGTGATACGCAGCGGTAGTTCAGTCGGTTAGAATACCGGCCTGTCACGCCGGGGGTCGCGGGTTCGAGTCCCGTCCGCTGCGCCATATTTGCTTTGAGGCCCTTGAACTCCTCAAAGCTACAAAGAGAGCGACCCAAGGTTCGCTTTTTTTGTGCCTGAGATCAGCGGCATTTGCGCAATCCAGGTTTGCACGACACGCAGCGGTAGTTCAGTCGGTTAGAATACCGGCCTGTCACGCCGGGGGTCGCGGGTTCGAGTCCCGTCCGCTGCGCCATATTGAAATCACAAAGAAAGCGACCCAAGGGTCGCTTTTTTTGTGCCTGTCATTTGCTCCCACCGATGAATTTTCTGTGGTGATTGCCCGGCTACGGTTTCAGTGATCCGCCGTTGTGTTGCACAATAGGCACCGATCGTTTTACTCAGGATTTGCAATGTCAAAGTCAACCGTCTTCAGTGCGCTCGGGCTGGCCCTGGTGCTGGCGGGTGTTTCCGGCTGTTCTTCGAAGAAAGCTGCCATCTACGAACACGAGAATTTCGACGACTCGGGTACCTATTCGCGCAGCTTCCCGGTCAGCGAAGCCAGCACTTGCGAAGCGGCCCGGCGTGCCTTGCTCAGCCAGGGTTACATCATCACCAGCAGCGATGCCGGGCAGGTCAATGGCAACAAGAGCTTTCAGCAGACCGGCGAATCGCACCTGCAGATCAGCTTCAACGTGGTCTGTGCCCGCGACAGCGGCGACGAGCAGCGCTCGACCATGTTTGCCAACGCCTTGCAGGATCGTTACGCGCTGAAAAAATCCAATACCTCGGCCAGTGTCGGGGTAGGCGTGCTGGGCTCGTTATCGATGCCGATTGGCTCCACCGACGATTCGATGGTCAAGGTGGCCAGCGAGACCGTGACCTCGGCCAAGTTCTACGAGCGTTACTTTGCCCTGGTCGAAAGCTTCCTGCCCAAGGAGCAGAAGAAAAAGGCCTCGCTGGAAAAGCCGGTAGAGACGCCTGCGCCAGCCTTGGGCATCCCTGAGAGTGTCCCTGTGCCGGCACCTGTTGCCGTGGTCCCGGCCGAAGCAGCGGCTCCTGTGCCAGCACCTGCGGCGATTGAGCCGGCTGCGGCGCCAGCCCAGCAGGTGCCGGTCGTCGAGGCCGCGTCGGCGCCTGTAGTCGATGACAGCAAGGGTTCGATGCCGGTGGCTCCACCGCTCGAGGCGACGCCGATCAATGCTGAGCAGCCTGCGCCTGCAGCAGCTGAACCGGTATCGAGTGTGGCGCCGGCAGCGCCTGTCAGCAGCCCTGAACAGGCGCCGCAGTAGGGGCGGATAATTTTTCCATCTGCTGCTACGTTGTTTGATAAGCGTCATTGTCATTTTTCTTTCATCGCGGCACTTTAGGCTCGATGACAAATCAATGAAATGAATGAGAAACGACGGAGCAGACGATGGACGACTATCAAGAAGAACTACTCGAATACCGCGCCTTTGAGCTTGATCCACCCGAGCCTGCCGACGACGCCACCGAGCTGTAGTTTCAGCCGGTACGCCGCTGGCTGCGGCGAAACTCGCCCGGGGTCATGCCGTTCCAGCGTTTGAATGCGCGCTGAAAGGCTTCGGCCGAAGCAAATCCGAGCAGATAGGCGATCTCGCCAAAGGCCAGCTCCGTGTCACGGATGTAGGCCATGGCCAGGTCGCGGCGGGTATCGTTGAGGATGGCGCGAAACTGCGTGCCTTCCTCGGCCAGCTTGCGCCGCAAGGTCCATGTCGGCAGTTGCAGGTGCTGCGCCACTTCCTCCAGATCCGGTTCCCGGCCGCCATTGAGCAGCGGTCCGAGCAAATGTGCGATGCGTTCGCCCAGGCTGCGGATTCGCGTGCGTTGCTCAAGTTCCGCTTCACATAACTTCAACAGATGCTGCCAGGTGCTGGGGCAATGCGCCGGATTACGTAGTGCAAGGCTTGCCTGGCTCAGGCGTAATTGGTTGGTCTGCGCGCCAAATTGCACAGGGGTGCTGCACAGCGCCTGATAGTGGGCGGCGTAGGCGGGTGCCTCGAACTCGATCTCTATCCGTTCGGCCACCAGGTTTACGCCGGCCAGGCTCGACAACTGTGCGAGCCAGCCGGACAGCAGCGAATCCACCACAAAGCGGTTATAGGCGTTGTAAGGGCTGATGGAGTAGAAGCGCAGCCAGGCACCGCCGCTGTCGGCGTGGAAACTCGAATGGCCGCGGTAGTTGGCGGCGTACAACGGCTCGAAGCGCAGCAAGGTGCGCGCTGCTTCGCCGACAGTGGGGGCCTGGGCCGCAGTGACCCCGGCCAGGCCTGCCTGGCTGAGGCGACTGATGCGGCCCATGTGCAGGCCCAGGGCCGGATCACCGGTCAGTTCGATGGCTGCATGGCCCAGGTGCATGTAACGCGGGATGGACAAGCGCGCACCCGCTTCGGCCAGGCGTGCAGTGCCCAGACCGTAGCGCTGTAGCAGCGCTGTGGGCTCGATACCGCGTTGCTGCAGGGTTTCACTCAGGGGCTGGATAAAACCAACCGACAGGTCACCCAAGCGCATCCGTGGGCGGTTCATGGCCGACCTACAGCCACAGGTTCAGCAGGCGCGCACCTGAGGTGCGGTTGCCGTTCAGGTTGAGACCGGCGCGGTTGGCAAAACCCTGACCATCGGCGACCACATCCCAGAAACGCCCACGCTGGAATACACTCATGCTGCTCATGTCGCTGGGGTTGGCCTTCAGGGTCAGCTGTTGCCAAGCCTGGGCTTCGCTGAGTTCGCCGGGTTTGAACGGCAGTGAAGCCGCCAGCGGTTGATGGCGGTTGCCGCGCCAGGGCGCATTCCAGCTGTCTTTACCACCCAGGAACGCGGGATTGGCGATGAACTGCGCCGACTGATTGGCCAGTTGTTGCTGATTGCTCGGGTACCAGCTGTCGCTGCCGATCAGCACGCCCAGGCGTCCGGCCGGGGTTTGCAGAACTTGCAGTGGCTGGTCGATACCGCTGTCGATGTAGCGGCGTACTTCACTGTCCGGGTGTTGTTGACGCTGGGGCTGGCCGAGTACCGAGCCATCGCCGGCGAACACCAGGCTGCTGTTGTACAAGGCGCCTGAGCCGACTTTGAGGGTGCCGCGCTCGACATAAGGGGAGGGCAGGACAATCGAACCCGCCACCAGGGTCACGCCGAATTCCCTGGCCAGGCCGCCGAACAGCTGCTGGTAGTCGTTGGCCATCTGCTGCGCCTTCATGCGCAGGTGAGCATCGGCGCGCCGGTCATCACCTTCGGCGCCGAGCAGGGCCAGGCCGTAGCTGATCGGGTTGCTCAGCTCCAGCCATTGCCAGGCTTCACGGCGTTGGCTGACCTGATAGAGCTCGTTCTTTTCGCCCCGGGCCCAGAGCCAGGTGCCGATGTGTTCGGGCAGGATGACGATGGTTCGGGCATTGATCAGGCCCTGGTCGCGAGCCTGCTGCAGATAGGCAGCCAACTTGCGGTGCAGGCGCTGCAGGTTCTGGTAGTCACTGGGATACAGCTGCGGCTCGACCCCAAGCAGGTTGCCGTGGTCGGCGGGAATGCCTTCACTCAGGGCCAGTTCGATGCGCAAGTCCGACAGGTAATGCCCGCTCGGTCGTTGCCCGGTCCAGAACCCGTAGCCGCAGAGCGCAGCAATGACAACCAGCGCCAGGGCGCTCAACAGAAGTTTTCGCATGAACTTCGATTTTCATTAAAAAATGAGCTTGCATTAAAGCAAAATCAGTAAGCTAACACAGCGGATTCACTGAAAAATTGCCATCGCTTATGGAAAAGAAGACCTTTCCTGAGATGTGATCAGAATGATCTCTTGGTAGAGGGCTTGGTTTATTTGAATCTATGATGCTCTAGCAGCGTCCCTGGGGCTAAGCCAGACGCTTTTGCAAACGTGGATGACGTCATCAGTTGTTCGGGCTCAGCAGAAGATCCCGGCAGACTAGCAGGCATGCCGACAATGTGGGCAGGCTGGAAACTAGACAACCGGGAGCGGGATGATTGCAGTCAACTGTTCATATGTTTGTCCAGTTTGTCCCCTCCATGTTTACGGTACCAGGCGATGGTATCGCTGAGGGTTTGCTCTATCCCGCGAAAACTCAGGCCAAGCTCCTCTTCACTCTTGCGAGGGTTGAAACAGGTACGGTTTTTTTCTCGTGTCAACAGTCGCACTGTCGCCATGCTCAGCAAAATCGGTTTACTGGTAAGCCGCGCATAAATCTCCTGCACTGCCGCCAACAGGTATAAAGCCGGCAGTGGAATTTGCCGAACCGGGGTCTTCACGCCGGCTATACGCCCAATGAGGGGGACCAGTTCACGCAGCGTCATGTTTCGGCCGGCTGCAAGGTAACGTTCACCCCTGCGTCCTTTGTCAGCGGCGGCTATCTGCGCCAACGCCACGTCACGGGCATCGACAACGGAGAAAGTGCCAGGGATCAACCCGGGCAATTTTCTGTTCACCACATCGTCGATCAATTGCCCCGAGGAGGTTGGTCCCAGGTCACCCGGCCCCCACATCCAGCCCGGTAGAACCAGGCACGCATGCATCTCGGGATGGGTTTGCAAAAACGCCAGGACGACTCGATCTGCGAGTATCTTGCTACGGTAATAGTCATCTGCGTCGGCCTCGGCCCGCAGGCATGTTTCATCGATATCAGTATCAGGTCCCCCATGCAGAACCGCGATCGAGGACGTGTGGATGAACCGTCGTACACCGGCACGGTAAGCGTGGGTGAGCAGATCGAGGGTTGCGGCGACATTGATCTTTTCCAGAGTGCTCTGGTGGTTGCCGCCCTTGTAGTTATCGCGAAAGAATGCCGCGGTATGGAACACCGTATCACTGCCTTGCAGCGATGCTGCGAAAGCCCCGACGTCGGCCATATCCCCAACGACCAACTCGACAGTCGGCAGGTCGATGAACTGCATTTCCCCCTTGGCTCTCGAGCGGACCAAGGCTTTGACTGCGTAGCCTTGTGCGACCAATTCACGAACGAGGTTGTTGCCTAGCAGGCCGGTGGCGCCAGTAACGAATGCTCTACGCATGGCTCAAGCCTCTTCCTGATCCAGTGGCAGTAACAGCGCCGCGCTGTCAAAGAAAGCCTCCTCTCGGATGGCCAGTCGCCCTTTGAAAGTGAAATGTGCTGCGTAGTGCAGGCTGATCTGTCGGCCATGGGGCGCTATTACCCGCCCCGGCAGCACCAGTGGGGCAGAAAAAGTGCCTGACAGCAGACCCGTCAGCGCCAAGCGATCCTCGGTGATAACAAAAGGCGTCAGGATCACTTGCGCATCAGGAAAGGCCTCAACAAGCGCAAGCTCACGTCTGCGCATGGCCTCCCGACCGCTTTGTATTCCCATGCCATCAAGGTAGACAAAGTCTTCGTGAACCAGTGCCAGCAGCGCGTCTACATCACGGCGGTTAAAAGCACTAGCGGCCAGGTCCGAGTATTGGCAAGACGCCATGTTCATTTTTTTCGGCTCCATCTGCTCATTGGGGATGCAGATATACCCTCAAGGCCTCTGTTGAAAAACGCCGACTGTTGCATAATGGCTTTGCGTTTATGCAAACCACGGAAGGAGAGGCCGATGTCGATGCAAGCGAACTGGGATGATCTTCGTCTGCTATTGGCCGTTTCACGGCGCGGCAGCTTTCTTCAAGCGGGCCAGTTGCTGGGACTGGCGGCGTCTACCGTGTCACGCCGATTGACCCAGCTTGAAGTCGCACTTGGTGAGCCACTGGTCGAAAGGGGCGTCGAAGGATGCTGGCTGACTTCGAGAGGGCAATCCCTTGTAGAGGTTGCCGTGGCTGCCGAAGCTGGTTTGCGGGGGCAAGTGGTCACTGCGTCTGGATCGCACTCTTCGTTGTCCGGGCGAATTCTTGTAAGCGCAGGCGAAGGATTCGCTTCTTGCATGCTTGAAGCAGCAAGTCGCTTTACAACTTTGCACCCTGGGTGCTCGGTGGAATTGCAGGTCACCGCCGATTTTCACAAGATCTCTCGCGGCGTGGCTGACATTGCATTGCGAACAGCCCATCTGGGCGAACCGTCGCTGATTTATCGATCTGTGGGGACACTCGCTTACGGGGTCTTCGCCGACGCAAGTTATCTGCAACGTTTTCCAGCAGTGACACCGGCCACTGCCAACATTATCGCGTTACTTCCTCCGCTGGATATGTTGCCGCAGATGCGTGCCGCCAAGGCCGCGAACCTGGGCTGCGCGCAGATCAGTGTCAGCACCTTTGCAGCGCAGCTCGAAGCGGTGCGGCGGGGCGTAGGAACCGCAGTTCTGCCTCGTATTTTGGCCACCGACTTGATCGAGTTGTTTCCCGAACTGCAAATTCCCGGTATGGACGTCTACTTGGTGACCCGGCCGCAGGCCCTGAAGCAGGTCCATATCAAAACTTTCTATAGCGTCCTGGAGCAGGTAGTGCGACAAACCATGGGCCTGTCCCCTGGCAGCGGATGCCAAACCGTTTTTACACACCTGCGCCAGCAAGGGATTCAGCGCCTGGGGTAGACCTCGAGTGCAGTAGGATCAATAACTTGTCACTTTCGGTCATTGAGCCATCGCAGCTTGCTCTTTAATGTCGGCCACAGACAACCGACGGGCCCCGCCACTCGTGCGAGGCGCCCGCATCCCGTGATTACGCCTGTTGTGGAGTTCACTATGGCTGCTGCTCGTTACCCGCACCTGCTTGCCCCGCTGGACCTGGGTTTCACCACCCTGCGCAACCGCACCCTGATGGGTTCGATGCACACCGGCCTTGAAGAAAAACCAGGTGGTTTCGAGCGCATGGCTGCCTATTTTGCCGAGCGCGCCCGTGGTGGTGTCGGCCTGATGGTCACCGGCGGTATTGGCCCGAACGTGGAGGGCGGAGTGTATTCCGGCGCCGCCAAACTGAGCACCCCGGAAGAAGCGGAAAAACACCGTATCGTCACCCAGGCCGTGCATGCGGCCGGTGGCAAGATCTGCATGCAGATTCTGCATGCCGGTCGTTATGCCTACAGCCCCAAGTCGGTGGCGCCAAGCGCCATCCAGGCGCCAATCAACCCGTTCAAGCCGCATGAGCTGGACGAAGAGGGCATCGAGAAGCAGATCCAGGACTTCGTCAATTGTTCGCTGCTGGCACAAAGCGCCGAGTACGACGGTGTCGAAATCATGGGCTCGGAAGGATACTTCATCAACCAGTTCCTCGCCGCCCACACCAACCAGCGTACCGACCGCTGGGGTGGCAGCTACGAAAACCGCATGCGCCTGGCGGTGGATATCGTTACCCGCGTGCGTGAGGCCGTCGGCCCGAATTTCATCATCATCTTCCGTCTGTCGATGCTTGACCTGATCGAAGGCGGCAGCAACTGGGAAGAGATCGTGCAATTGGCCCAGGCGATCGAAAAGGCCGGCGCAACGATTATCAACACTGGTATCGGCTGGCACGAGGCGCGGATCCCGACCATCGCCACCAAGGTGCCACGGGCGGCGTTCAGCAAGGTCACGGCCAAGCTACGCGGCGCGGTGCAGATCCCGCTGATTACCACCAACCGCATCAATACGCCGGAAGTCGCCGAGCAGATCCTCGCCGAGGGGGATGCCGACATGGTCTCGATGGCGCGTCCGTTCCTTGCCGACCCTGAGTTCGTCAACAAGGCGGCTGCCGGGCGTGGCGACGAGATCAACACCTGCATCGGCTGCAACCAGGCCTGCCTGGATCACACCTTCGGCGGCAAGCTGACCAGCTGCCTGGTCAACCCGCGGGCCTGTCATGAAACCGAGCTCAATTACCTGCCGGTCACCCAGGTCAAGCAGATCGCCGTGGTCGGTGCCGGTCCTGCCGGGCTCGCCGCTGCCACCGTGGCCGCTGAGCGCGGTCATCAGGTGACGTTGTTCGACTCGGCCAGCGAGATCGGTGGTCAGTTCAACGTGGCCAAGCGCGTGCCTGGCAAAGAAGAGTTCTACGAAACCCTGCGCTACTTCAAACGCAAGCTGCAGACCACCGGCGTCGAGCTGTGCCTGAACACGCGCGTCGATGTCGAGCAACTGGTGGCAGGCGGGTATGACGAGATTATCCTGGCCACCGGCATCGCTCCGCGTCTGCCGGCGATCCCGGGGATCGAGCACGGCAAGGTGCTGAGCTACCTGGATGTGCTGCTTGAGCGCAAGCCGGTGGGTCAGAAAGTCGCGGTGATCGGTGCGGGCGGTATTGGTTTTGACGTCTCCGAATACTTGGTGCACCAGGGCAAGGCCACCAGCCAGGATCGCGAAGCGTTCTGGAAGGAGTGGGGTATCGATACCGCACTAGAGGCTCGCGGAGGCGTGGCCGGAATCAAGCCAGAACCTCATGCCCCGGCGCGTCAGGTATTCCTCCTGCAGCGCAAGAAGTCCAAGGTCGGTGACGGTCTGGGCAAGACCACTGGCTGGATTCACCGTACGGGGCTGAAGAACAAGCAGGTGCAGATGCTCAACAGCGTCGAGTACCTGAATATCGACGACGCTGGCCTGCATATTCGTATCGCCGAGGGCGAGCCGCAGGTATTGCCCGTCGATAACGTGGTGATCTGTGCCGGCCAGGACCCGCTGCGCGAGCTGCAGGATGGTCTGTTGGCCGCAGGCCAGTCAGTGCACCTGATCGGTGGCGCCGACGTGGCCGCCGAGCTCGACGCCAAGCGGGCGATCAATCAGGGGTCGCGCCTGGCTGCCGAGCTCTGAGTGCTGTGCGCGGCGGGGTGTCTATCCCGCCGCGCTGTTAAACTGCTGCTTTCTTGTGGCAGTGATGCGTACATGAGCGGTTTTGACGCGCTTCCCAATGCACCTTTGCAGCGCCTGGACCTGAACTGGCTACGCCCGTTCGGCGTCGAGCTGGCGGTGCTGCGCCTGGACCTGATCGACCCGCTGATCAGCGGTAACAAGTGGTTCAAGCTTCTCGAACACTTGCGTCTGGCCGAGCACACCGGTGCGCCGGGCGTCATCAGCCTGGGCGGGGCCCACTCCAATCACCTGCACGCGTTGGCGGCTGCCGGCAAACGCTTCGGCTTTGCCACGGCAGGGCTATTGCGCGGTCATTTTCACGACACCGCTACCGTTCGCGACCTGCAAGCCTTCGGCATGCAGTTGCATTGGCTGGGTTACGCCGGCTATCGGGCGCGTCATCAACCGGATTTCTGGCTGCCCTGGCAGGCGCAGTACCCGGGCTGGCACTGCGTGCCTGAAGGTGGTGGCGGTCCTCTAGGCGTCAAAGGCTGCGCCTTGATTGTTGAACAAGCGAAGGCGCAGTTGGCGAATCTGGGCTGGCTGGACTATGACGGGTGGTGGCTGGCGGCGGGAACCGGTACGACCTTGGCGGGGCTGGTGCTGGCCGAAGGCGGGGCACATCGGGTCCACGGCGCGTTGGCTGTACCGCTGGACCATGGCGTGCCGGCTCAGGTGCAGGACTTGGCTGGGAACAGCGGATACTATCTGTACGAAGCCAGTCGCGGTGGCTTTGCCAAGGTCGATGAAGCTTTGCTGGCGTTTATCAATGCCTGTGAGGCAGAGTCCGGTGTGCCGCTGGAGCCGTTGTACACCGGCAAGGCGCTGCTGGCGCTACGCGAACAACTTGAGGCCGGTGCGTTTGCCCCCGGCACGCGCTTGATTTTCCTGCACAGCGGCGGCCTGCAGGGCCGCCGCGGTTTTGCCTAGTTGTTACGCGGCAGCATGCGCACCAGGGTGTTATCACGCTGCACATAGTGATGGTAGAGCCCGGCCAGAGCGTGCAGGCCGATCAGCCAGTAGCCCCAGTTGCCGATGCGCTCGTGCCAGCCCTTGATGAACTTGGCCATATCCGGGTCTGGCGCGATCAGTGCTGGCAGTTCGAAGCCATAGAACGGAATCGGTTTGTTGGCCGCGCTGAGAATCAACCAGCCGGCAATCGGCAGGCCGATCATCAGCAGGTACAGAGCCAGGTGCATCAGGTGCGCAAGGCCGGTCTGCCAGGCCGCAGGGGCCGGGATGATCGGTGGCGTCGGGCGGCCCAGGCGCAGGGCCAGGCGCAACCAGACCAGCACGAACACCGTCAGGCCAAGCATAAAGTGCAGGTCTTTCATCAGGTTGCGCTCGACGCTGTCCTTGGGGAACAGTCCGCGCAGCTCGATCAGGGCGTATACCGCAGCCAATAGCACCAGCATCAACCAGTGCAAGGTTATCGACAGGCCGCTGTAACGGGCCTGGGGCATCTTCAGGGTCATGGTCATTCCTCGTGATCAGGTCTGGATCCGCGCTCTTTTGGCGCAGTGACGTCACTGTAATCGCTGGGCAGCCGATTACTCGCTTATTGCAACAGAAAATTTCCAACGCCACATTGATCTGCCGCTAGAATCCGCCGCTTTGCCCCGCGATCAACTACAGTCGCCCTGACAGGTTTGGCCACGCATCGGACACCAGAAACACCCGCTGTGCTTCCTCCCAATCCCTGTCCACACCTTCCACCAAACGCACCAGCAACTGCGCCGGCGCCAGCGGATCCAGCGCTTGCAGCCAGGCACTCAAGCGCGCTTGGCTCCAGCACTCTTCAGCCACACACCGCGCCGGCGCCAGCCAGGCCTGTCGGGGCAACGGTTGCCAGCAGCCATGGCTGTGTTCGACAAAAGCTGGCCAGTCGCGCTGATGCAACCACTGCCCACGCAAATGCTCGGGGTGTGAGCCTTCAGGTGAATCGGCATGGCCGGGCCAGGGATAGAACAGATAACCGGCGAGCCACAGCTGCGCGCTGAACTGCTCGATATCCAGCGCCGCCAGGGCCTCGCGGCTTTCAGCCCGGGCGGAAATCGGCAATTGGTGATCGGCCAGGTGCGCAAGCTTGCGGTCCAGGCGGTCATGGCAGCCCGGGCCCAGCCAGTGCGCCGGGTCCTTGCCATCGCCGCCCGGCGGCCCCAGGTAGAGCTTGATGGCCAGCTCCTGGTGATGCACGCCTTCAGCGTCGCGCAGGAGAATATCCAGCTCGCCAAGGGTGTGGCCGCCGGTACGGATCGGCAAGTTGGCGGCCAGTAATTCGACTCCGGGCACCTGCTGCAAGGCAAACTGCCAGAGACGTTCGTAGTACAGGCCCAGGCGCCGGGTTACAGTCTGCGCCAGCCAGTGATCCAACGCATGGCTGTCCCTGTCCAGGGCGCACAGCCACTGTTGCAGCCGTTCGGGGTACGCAACCCAGTCACTGGCAGCCAGCGGATGACGCTGGGGCCAGGGCGTGTCGCGCAGCATCGGCGGCGCGAGGATGACCCAGGCCAGGTCGCGCACCTGGGGCTGGCGCAACTGGCGGGGCAGGTCGATCAGACCGGGAAAGGGGCTCATCCAGCGAGCATAGCCGCTAAGCTGCGGGCCTTGGCGATTTTCTCCAGTGTTTGCCGCTGCCCGGCGCTTTCGCCCATAATCGACGCTTTGGCGAGTCCCGCCTCTTTACCCGCTGTAGTGCCTAGCAGGAGCCCCATGGAGCAATTTCGCAATATCGGTATCATCGGCCGCCTCGGTAGCTCGCAGGTGCTCGATACTATTCGCCGACTGAAAAAATTCCTGCTGGAACGGCATCTGCACGTCATCCTCGAAGACACCATCGCCGAAGTCCTGCCCGGTCACGGCCTGCAGACCTCTTCGCGCAAGCTGCTGGGTGAAGTCTGCGACCTGGTCATCGTCGTTGGCGGTGATGGCAGCCTGCTCGGCGCCGCCCGTGCCCTGGCCAAGCACAACACCCCGGTGCTGGGCATCAACCGTGGCAGCCTGGGCTTTCTCACCGATATCCGCCCTGACGAGCTGGAAGTAAAGGTCGCCGAAGTGCTCGATGGCCATTACCTGGTGGAAAACCGTTTCCTGCTCCAGGCCGAAGTGCGTCGGCATGCCGAAGCGATCGGCCAGGGTGACGCGCTCAATGACGTGGTGCTGCACCCGGGCAAGTCGACGCGGATGATCGAGTTCGAGATCTACATCGACGGCCAGTTCGTCTGCAGCCAGAAGGCCGACGGTCTGATCGTCGCCACCCCGACCGGCTCGACTGCCTACGCGCTGTCGGCGGGCGGGCCGATCATGCACCCGAAACTTGATGCCATTGTCATTGTGCCGATGTACCCGCATACCCTGTCCGGGCGGCCAATTGTGGTCGACGGCAACAGCGAGCTGAAGATCGTGGTATCCAAGGACCTGCAGATCTACCCGCAGATTTCCTGTGACGGCCAGAACCACTTCACCTGCGCCCCCGGCGACACCATCACAGTGAACAAGAAGCCGCAGAAGCTGCGCCTGATCCACCCACTGGATCACAATTATTACGAGGTCTGCCGGACCAAACTCGGTTGGGGCAGCCGCCTGGGTGGTGGAGGCGAGTGATGCTCGATCCAGCCCGTAGTTACGACCTGATTGGTGACGTGCACGGCTGTGCACACACCCTCGAACGCTTGCTCGATGCCCTCGGCTATAAACGCCAGGGCGGGGTCTGGCGCCACGCTCAGCGCCAGGCGCTGTTCCTTGGCGATATCATCGACCGTGGCCCGCGGATTCGCGAGGCGCTGCATATCGTTCACGACATGGTCGATGCCGGCCAGGCCCGCTGCATCATGGGCAATCATGAGTACAATGCCCTGGGCTGGAACACCCCGGCCTTGCCGGAGAGTGGCAAGCAGTTCGTGCGCGAGCACACCCCGCGCCACGGCCGGTTGATCTACGAAACCCTCACCCAGTTCGAGCAGCATCCGGGCGACTGGCATGATTTTCTCGAATGGTTCTATGAATTACCGCTGTTTCTCGATGCCGGACGTTTCCGCCTGGTCCATGCCTGCTGGGATCCGCGGCTGATTGAACCGCTGCGCCAGCATCACCCGGACGGCTGCATCGATGAACATTTCATCCAGGCGTCTGCAGAGCCTGACAGTTTTGCCGCGATGGTCTGCAACCGCTTGCTGCGCGGCACCGACATGCGCCTGCCGGACGGGCTGACGCTGACCGGTGGTGACGGCCTGACCCGCGCTTTCTTCCGCACCAAGTTCTGGGAAGAAGACCCGCAAACCTACGGCGATATCGTGTTCCAGCCCGACGCCTTGCCCGAGAATGTTGCCAGTACGCCATTGAGCCACAGTCAGAAGAATGCCTTGCTGCGCTACGGCGAAGACGAGCCGATGCTGTTCGTCGGCCATTACTGGCGCAGCGGCAAGCCAGCACCGATTCGCTCCAACCTGGCCTGCCTGGATTACAGTGCGGTGCTCTATGGCAAACTGGTCGCTTACCGTCTCGATGATGAAACCCGAATCGACCCGCGCAAGTTCGTCTGGGTCGATGTCGACCGGCCGGAGGCCAACCAATGACTGCAGTGGTGGTGTTACGCATGCCTTTGAACACCGACCTCAGCGGTTTTGTCGGCTTGCTGCGGCGTTTACAGGTGCCGCACCGGGTCAGCGAGGAGGGCGGTGATCAAGTGCTGTGGGTGGCGGAAAACCTCGCCGAGGACGTGCGCGAACTGTACCAGCGCTTTCCCGAGGGCGATGCCGATTTCCAGCTGCCCGCCGAGAACGCCCTGACACCGCCTGCGCGACCGGGCTTCGCCGAACAGTTGCGAACCAGCAAGGCCACGGCAGTGGTGTTGTTGCTATGCCTGATCGTCGCCGGGCTGACCGGCCTGGGTGACAACTTTGCCACCCTGAGCTGGCTGACCTTTCTCGATTTTCGCGTACAGGGCGACTACTTGTACTTCACCCCGCTGGCCGCGAGCCTGGCCGACGGCCAATGGTGGCGCCTGTTTACGCCGATGCTGGTGCATTTCGGCATCCTCCATCTGGCCATGAACGCGCTGTGGTACTGGGAACTGGGCCGGCGTATCGAGCTGCGCCAGGGGCCTTGGTCGCTGCTCAGCCTGACCCTGCTGTTCAGTCTGGTATCCAATGCCGCGCAATACCTGTTTGGCGGGCCGAGCCTGTTCGGTGGTCTGTCCGGGGTGCTCTACGGCTTGCTTGGGCACGTCTGGCTGTACCAGTGGCTGGCGCCCAATCCGGTCTATCGCATGCCGCGTGGGGTCCTGGTAATGATGCTGGTCTGGCTGCTGCTGTGCCTGTCCGGACTGGTCAGCCTGCTGGGCTTCGGCCAGATCGCCAACGCCGCCCACGTCGGCGGGTTGTTGGTCGGTTGTCTCAGCGGGCTCTTGGGCGGGGCGCTGGCCCGGCGTAAACTGACGGCTTGATTTGGGAGACGCTATGTCCACTTTTGCGCAAATGATCGAAAACATCACCCCGGAAATCTACGAGAGCCTGAAACTGGCCGTGGAACTGGGCAAATGGGCGGACGGGCGCAAGCTCACCACCGAGCAGAAAGAACTGTCGCTGCAGGCGGTGATCGCCTGGGAGATGCAGAACCTGCCGGAAGAGCAACGTACCGGTTACATGGGCCCGCAAGAATGCAGCTCGAAGTCGGCACCGGTGGCCAATATCCTGTTCAAGTCGGATGCGGTCCATTGATCGAACTTGGCCGCGGCTCCATCAGCAAAATGTCGGCGCGTCTCGACGCGCCGGTGGTGCAGTACGCTTTTCGTCTGGGCGAGCAGGAAGTACCGGTCAATCCGTTGATCGGCAAGACCCTGCGCCTGGAATACCTCGGTGCCATCCATTGCAGCCACTGCGGTCGCAAGACCAAGACCAGCTTCAGTCAGGGCTACTGCTACCCGTGCATGACCAAGCTGGCCCAGTGTGATGTGTGCATCATGGCTCCGGAAAAATGCCACTACGACCAGGGCACCTGCCGTGAGCCTTCCTGGGGCGAGCAGTTCTGCATGACCGATCATGTGGTGTACCTGGCCAACTCCTCGGGTATCAAGGTTGGCATCACCCGTGCCAGCCAGCTGCCCACTCGCTGGCTTGACCAGGGTGCCAGCCAGGCTCTACCGATCGTGCGGGTTGCCACTCGCCAGCAGTCGGGGCTGGTTGAAGACCTGTTCCGCAGCCAGGTCGCTGATCGCACCAATTGGCGAGCACTGCTCAAAGGCGATGCCGAAGCGGTTGACCTGCTGGCGGTGCGCGATCAGTTGTTCGACAGTTGCGCCGAGGGCCTGACGGCCTTGCAGGCTCGCTTTGGCCTGCAGGCCATTCAGCCGCTGAGTGACGCCGAAGTCCTGGAGATCCGTTACCCGGTCGAGGCCTATCCAAGCAAGATCGTCAGCTTCAACCTGGACAAGAACCCGGTGGCTGAAGGCACGCTGCTGGGCATCAAGGGCCAGTACCTGATCTTCGATACCGGTGTGATCAATATTCGCAAGTACACGGCGTACCAGCTCGCCGTGCATCAGTAAAAAGGACCGCCACATGCGTACCGAACAGCCGCAAGTGATCTACCTCAAGGACTATCAGGCGCCCGAGTACCTGATCGACGAGACGCACCTGACCTTCGAACTGTTCGAGGACCACAGCCTGGTCCACGCGCAGCTGGTCATGCGCCGCAACCCCGCCCGTGGCGCCGGTCTGCCGCCGCTGGTCCTCGATGGCCAGCAGCTGGAGCTGCTCAGCGTGGCCCTGGACGACCAGGCCCTAAGTGCTGGCGACTACCAGCTCGACGACAGTCACCTGACCGTGCAGCCCAAGGCCGCGACCTTCACCCTCGACACCAGCGTGAAGATCCATCCGCAAAGCAACACCGCGCTGGAAGGCCTGTACAAGTCCGGCAGCATGTTCTGCACTCAGTGCGAAGCCGAGGGCTTCCGCAAGATCACCTACTACCTCGACCGCCCGGATGTGATGAGCAAATTCACCACCACGGTGATCGCCGAACAGCATCGCTATCCGGTGTTGCTGTCCAACGGCAACCCGGTCGGTAGCGGCCCGCAAGAAGACGGCCGGCACTGGGCAACCTGGGAAGACCCGTTCATGAAACCGGCCTACCTGTTTGCCCTGGTGGCCGGTGACCTGTGGTGTGTCGAAGACACGTTCACCCGCCAGTCGGGCCGTGACGTGACCCTGCGCATCTATGTCGAGCCGGAAAACATCGACAAGTGCCAGCACGCCATGACCAGCCTGAAGAAGTCCATGCGCTGGGACGAAGAGGTCTATGGCCGCGAGTACGACCTGGACATCTTCATGATCGTCGCGGTCAACGACTTCAACATGGGCGCCATGGAAAACAAGGGCCTGAACATCTTCAACTCCAGCTGTGTGCTGGCCCGCGCCGAAACCGCCACCGATGCCGCGCATCAGCGGGTCGAGGCGGTGGTGGCCCATGAATACTTCCACAACTGGTCGGGCAACCGCGTGACCTGCCGCGACTGGTTCCAGCTGTCGCTCAAGGAAGGCTTCACGGTATTCCGCGATTCGGAGTTCAGCGCCGACATGAACTCGCGCACGGTCAAGCGTATCGAGGACGTGGCCTACCTGCGTACCCACCAGTTCGCCGAAGATGCCGGCCCCATGGCACACGCTGTGCGCCCGGACAGTTTCATCGAGATCTCCAACTTCTACACCCTGACCGTCTACGAGAAGGGCTCGGAAGTGGTGCGCATGGTGCGTACCTTGCTGGGGGCCGAAGGGTTCCGCAAAGGCAGCGACCTGTACTTCGAACGCCATGACGGCCAGGCCGTGACCTGCGACGACTTCATCAAGGCCATGGAAGATGCCAACGGCGTCGACCTGACCCAGTTCAAGCGCTGGTACAGCCAGGCCGGCACCCCGCGTCTGGCGGTCAGCGAGTGTTACGACAGCGCTGCGCAGACCTACAGCCTGACCTTCCGCCAGAGCTACCCGGCGACCCCGGACAAGGTCGAGAAAAAGCCGTTCGTGATACCGGTCGAACTCGGACTGCTCGATGCCCAGGGCAATGACATCGAGCTGCGCCTGCAAGGTGAAACGGCGGCGGCTGGCACCTCGCGCGTGCTGTCGGTGACCGAAGCCGAGCAAACCTTCACATTCGTCGACGTCGCCAGCAAACCACTGCCGTCGCTGCTGCGCGGCTTCAGTGCGCCGGTGAAGTTGAGTTTCCCTTACGATCGCGATCAACTGATGTTCCTCATGCAGCACGACAGCGACGGTTTCAATCGTTGGGAAGCCGGCCAGCAGCTGTCGGTGCAGGTGCTGCAAGAGTTGATTGCTCAGTATCAGCAGGGCAGTGCCCTGGTGCTCGACCAGCGTCTGGTCACAGCGTTGGGCACGGTACTGGCCAACGAGCAACTAGATCAGGCCATGGTCGCCGAGATGCTCTCGCTGCCAAGTGAAGCCTACCTCACCGAAATCAGCGAAGTGGCGGATGTCGATGCCATTCACGCGGCACGCGAGTTCGCCCGCAAGCAGATCGCCGATCAGTTGTTCGACGCCCTGAATGCACGCTACCAGGCCAATCGCGGTGTCTCGCGAGGCACCGAGTATGTTGCCGAGGCCGAGCATTTCGCCCGTCGCAGCCTGCAGAACATCGTTCTGTCGTACCTGATGCTCAGTGGCAAGCCTGAAGTACTGAGCGCGACCCTGGAGCAGTTCGACGCCTGTGACAACATGACCGAGCGTCTTACCGCGCTGGCCGTGCTGGTCAACTCGCCGTTCGAGGCCGAGCGGGGCAAGGCGCTGGAAGTCTTCGCCGAAAACTTCAAGGACAACCCGCTGGTCATGGACCAATGGTTCAGCGTGCAGGCGGCCAGCACCCTGCCGGGTGGCCTGGCACGGGTCAAGGCGCTGATGCAGCATCCGGCGTTCACGATGAAAAACCCGAACAAGGTGCGTGCCTTGATCGGCGCTTTCGCCGGACAGAACCTGGTCAACTTCCATGCGGCCGATGGCTCTGGCTATCGCTTCCAGGCCGACCTGGTGATCGAGCTTAACGCCCTCAACCCACAGATCGCCTCGCGCCAGCTGGCGCCGCTGACTCGCTGGCGCAAGTACGATAGCGCCCGTCAGGCGCTGATGAAGGCCGAACTGGAGCGCATCCTGACGTCGGGTTCGCTGTCCAGCGATGTGTATGAAGTGGTGAGCAAGAGCCTGGCTTGATGGCCAGTGTGGGAGCCGGCTTTGCCGGCGATGGACCGCGCAGCGGGCCCCTTCGCCAGCAAGGCTGGCTCCTACAGGCGATTGCCCGCTTAACAAAAGATAACGTCCCGTTCGTTGTCAGCCCTTCGCAAACCCCGATAGGATGGCTTTCAGCGTTTGCGGGGCTCTGGAACACGGTTCTGGCAGTACCTGCAAATAGATTGACCCAAATAACAATAATCGGGGGACAGATCTATGACCGAGCCGTACATGGCAGGTCCCGGTTGCGCAGCGCGCGCACGACCAGGGGTATTGGCCGCCAGCGCAGTGCTGGTGATGGCAATGGGGCTGTGGGCCAGCACGGTCGGGGCAGCAGCGTCCGAGACGCAGGTTTACTCCACCGAATCGGCCAAGGCCGAAAAGAGCCTGTTGCTCGACGTGACCCGCGCAGGCGCACGCCTGGTCGCAGTTGGCGATCGCGGTCATATTCTCTTCTCCGATGACCAGGGCAAGTCCTGGACCCAATCCAAGGTGCCGACCCGGCAATTGCTCACGGCGGTGTATTTTGTCGACGACAAGCACGGCTGGGCTGTTGGTCATGATGCGCAGATTCTCGTCAGCGCAGATGGCGGCGTAACCTGGACCAAGCAATTCGAAGACCTGCAACGCGAAGCGCCATTGCTGGATGTCTGGTTCAAGGACGCCGAGCACGGCTTTGCTGTGGGCGCCTACGGTGCATTGCTGGAAACCACCGACGGTGGCAAGCAGTGGAGCGACGTTGCCGATCGCCTGGACAACGAAGACCAGTTCCACCTCAATGGCATCGCGCAAGTGAAGGACGCTGGCCTGTTCATCGTCGGTGAGCAGGGCAGCATGTTCCGCTCCAGTGACGACGGCCAGACCTGGCAGAAGCTCGAAGGCCCTTACCAGGGTTCGCTGTTCGGCGTGATCGGCACTGCCCAGCCACGCACACTGCTGGCTTATGGGTTACGCGGTAACCTCTACCGCTCCACGGATTTCGGCGACAGTTGGCAACAGATCGAATTGAAAGCCGCCCGCGGTGCCCTCGAATTTGGCCTGGCAAGCGCTACGCTTCTCGATGATGGCAGCCTGGTGTTGGTCGGCAATGGCGGCAGCGTCCTGCGCAGCAGCGACGATGGCCAGACTTTCAGCGTTTACAACCGCGCCGATCGCATCGCTCTGGCGGGCGTCAGCGGCAGAAACGGCGAAGGCCTGGTGCTGGTCGGCCAGGGTGGCGTGCACCTGGCCTCGGCCCAGGGTGCCGAAGGAGTGCAGCCATGAGCCAGCAGGAGCAGTTCAGCATGAATCAGCAGCAACACCACCATCAGGACAAGGCGACGCTGCTTGAGCGCCTGATTTTCAATAACCGTCCGGTGGTGATCCTCATCTGCCTGCTGGTCAGTGTGTTCCTGTTCTGGCAGGCCACGCAGATCCGTCCTTCGACCAGCTTCGAGAAGATGATTCCGCTTGAGCACCCCTTCATCGAGAAGATGCTTGAGCACCGCAACGACCTGGCCAACCTCGGCAATACCGTGCGCATTTCGGTGGAAGCCACCGATGGCGATATCTTCAGCAAGGACTACATGGAGACCTTGCGCCAGGTTCACGACGAGGTCTTCTACATTCCCGGCGTCGACCGCTCCGGGCTCAAATCGCTGTGGAGTCCCAGCGTGCGCTGGACCGAGGTGACCGAAGAGGGCTTCGCCGGTGGTGAAGTCATCCCCAATACCTACGACGGCTCGGCCGACAGTCTCGACCAGTTGCGCAACAACGTGCTCAAGTCCGGGCAGGTCGGGCGTCTGGTGGGCAACAACTTCAAGTCGAGCATCATTGACGTGCCGCTGCTGGAGTCCTACCCGGATCCGCAGGACCAGAGCAAGCTGATCAAGCTCGACTATCAGCAGTTCTCCCATCAACTGGAAGAAAAGATCCGCGACAAGTTCCAGGCGCAGAACCCCAATGTGAAGGTGCACATCGTTGGTTTTGCCAAGAAAGTCGGTGACCTGATCGATGGCCTGGTCATGGTGGCGATGTTCTTCGGTATCGCCCTGGTGATCACCTGGATCCTGCTGTACTGGTTCACCTGGTGTATTCGCAGCACCATCGCCGTGCTGATCACCACCCTGGTGGCGGTGGTCTGGCAACTGGGGCTGATGCATGCGGTAGGTTTCGGCCTCGATCCGTATTCGATGCTGGTGCCGTTCCTGATCTTCGCTATCGGTATTTCCCACGGGGTGCAGAAAATCAACGGTATCGCCCTGCAGTCGAGCGAGGCCGAGAACGCCCTGACCGCCGCCCGGCGTACCTTCCGCCAGTTGTTCCTGCCGGGGATGATTGCGATTCTGGCCGACGCCGTGGGTTTCATCACCTTGCTGATTATCGACATCGGCGTGATTCGCGAGCTGGCCATTGGCGCGTCGATCGGCGTGGCGGTGATCGTGTTCACCAACCTGATCCTGTTGCCGGTAGCGATTTCCTATGTCGGCATCAGCAAGAAGGCCATTGAGCGCAGCAAGAAAGACGCGACCCGCGAGCATCCGTTCTGGCGCTTGCTGTCGAATTTTGCCAGCGCCAAAGTTGCCCCGGTGTCCATCGTCCTGGCCTTGCTGGCCTTCGGTGGCGGCCTTTGGTACAGCCAGAACCTGAAGATCGGCGACCTCGATCAGGGCGCACCGGAACTGCGTCCGGATTCGCGCTACAACAAGGACAACAGCTTCATCATCAACAACTATTCGACCAGCTCCGACGTGCTGGTGGTGATGGTCAAGACCCCGACCGAGGGTTGCTCGATCTACTCGACCATGGCGCCGATTGACGAGCTGATGTGGAAGATGGAAAACACCCCGGGCGTGCAATCGGCGATTTCCCTGGTTACTGTGTCCAAACAGATGATCAAGGGCATGAACGAAGGCAACCTGAAATGGGAAAGCCTGTCGCGTAACCCGGATGTACTCAACAGTTCGATCTCCCGTGCCGATGGCCTGTACAACGCCGACTGCTCGCTGGCGCCGGTGCTGGTGTTCCTCAACGACCACAAGGCCGAGACCCTCGATCGGGCGGTCAAGGCGGTACAGGAATTTGCCGATACCCACAACAAGGAAGGCCTGGAGTTCCTCCTGGCAGCGGGTAACGCCGGTATCGAGGCGGCCACCAACGAAGTGATCAAGTCGGCCGAGCTGACCATCCTGATCCTTGTGTACATCTGTGTAGCGGTGATGTGCATGATCACCTTCCGCTCCTTTGCCGCGACCCTGTGCATTGTGCTGCCGTTGGTCCTGACCTCGGTGCTCGGTAACGCGCTGATGGCCTTCATGGGCATCGGCGTCAAGGTCGCGACCTTGCCGGTGGTGGCGCTGGGTGTCGGTATCGGTGTGGACTACGGCATTTATATCTACAGCCGCCTGGAAAGTTTCCTGCGTGCCGGGTTGCCGTTGCAGGAGGCTTACTACCAGACCCTCAAGTCCACCGGTAAAGCGGTGCTGTTCACCGGCCTGTGCCTGGCCATCGGTGTGTGCACCTGGATCTTCTCGGCGATCAAGTTCCAGGCGGATATGGGCCTGATGCTGACCTTCATGCTGCTGTGGAACATGTTCGGTGCACTGTGGCTGCTGCCAGCACTGGCGCGGTTCCTGATCAAGCCGGAGAAAATGGCGGGCAAGGAGAGCCGTTCGATTTTCGCGCATTGAGGGTTATCGCAGGGCAAGCCCGCTTCTATAGGGATCACCCAGATCCTGTGGGAGCGGGCTTGCCCCGCGATGCTTTCAGGTATCATTAATTTTTTTAGCCTGATGATACCTGCCTGATGACAACCCTTTCCCAAGCCCTGCAGACTTGCGACATGCTCCTGATTGACGGCCTGCACGCCTTCGACTTCACCTTCGACGACACCGGTCTGCACCTTGAGTGCATGGATGGCCGGGCCCTGAAGAAGTGGTCTTTCACCCCTGAGCAAATCGCCGCCGCCCGTGCAGAAGGAGGGGATTGGCTGATCGCTGCCGACACCGCCGAGCATCGGCTAGTCTGTATGAGTGCCTTTCGCGCCCCGGACGAAGATGACGATGAAACGCCAGCTGACGACCCTGCTGATCGCTAGTGCCATGAGTGTGTTTGCCACCGCCCACGGCGCGCAACTGCTGGTGGGCAGTTACACCGAGGGCGCCAGTGAAGGGCTCTACCGTTACGCGTTCAACAGTGACAGTGGCCAGATCGATGCCAAGCCGTTGCAGGTGCTCAAGAGCGAGAATCCCTCCTGGTTGACCCTGTCGATCGACAATCGCCTGCTTTTCGCGGTCAACGAGAACGGTACCGGTAAAGGCCAGGCCAGCAGTTTTTCCATCAACGCCAAAGACGGCAGCCTCAAGCCCCTCAATCAGGTCGGCAGCGCCGGCGACGAGCCGACCCATGCCAGTCTCAGTCATGACCAGCGCTACCTGTTCGTGGCCAACTATGGCGTACAGCCGACCCCCGGCGGCAACCTGAGCGTGTTGCCGGTGGCCAAGGACGGTAAGCTCGCGGCTTCGGTGCAGCAGGACCAGCACAAGGCCAGCGGCTCAAACCCGCAGCGCCAGGCCGGCCCGCATGTGCATTCGGTGGTGTCCTCGCCTGATGGGCATTATGTGTTTGCCAGCGACCTGGGCGCCGACAAGGTGTTCATCTACCGTTATGACGGCGCCAGTCCCAAGCATCCGCTGAGCCCGGCCGATCCGGCAGCGATTGATCTGCCACCGGGTAGCGGGCCGCGTCATCTGTTGTTCAGCAGCGACGGCAAACAGGCCTACCTGACCCTGGAAATGAGCGCGCAAGTGGTGGTCTTCGCCCATCAGGACGGCAAGCTGCTGGAGCTTCAGCGCCTGCCGCTGACCGAGCAGAACGATGCCTCGGCCAAGGCCGCAGGCGCCTTGCATCTGTCGGCTGACGGGCGTTTTCTGTATGTCAGCAACCGTGGGACGGCCAATGAGTTGCTGGTTTTCGCTGTGGATGAAGACAGCGGCAAGTTGATGCAGGTGCAGCGCCGCAGTGTCGAGGGTGATCATCCGCGGGAGTTCACCATCGACCCGTCTGGCAAGTTCCTGCTGGTGGCCAACCAGAAAAGCAACGAGATCGTGGTGATCCGCCGCGATCCACGTAGCGGCATGCTCGGTGAAACGCTGCAGAAGCTGCCCCAGGACGCGCCGTCGGACCTCAAGTTCATCGATTGACGGTCAATAGCCATTGCCCTGAGAGGTGTAAAGATTCTGGTAATGGCATATCGCCATGTTATTGAATTTGACGCTAAATTTTTGACTCTTCTCGATCAGGAGATCAAGCATGATCTGGCGCGTCGTGGCGGTACTGCTGTTCCTCTACTCTTCACCGATTCTAGCTGTGTAAACCCATTGAGCGCGGTGGACCGGGTCGTACAGTATCACCGCGCCATAATTGCCTTGAACAATGCCGAAGCCAGCCAACCCTGCAACCACGCACGCAAGTGCGGGTAGGGTGCGCTGGCGAACCAGTCCGGTTCGACCCCGGCGAACTGGCGTATCAACGGCAGCAGGGCGGCATCGGCCAGGCTCGGGTGATCGGCGAACAGGAACGCTCGTTGCATCAGTCGCTCATCCAGTTCAGTCAACCAGCCTTCAGCTTGCGTGCGGTAGTCTTCACGCGAGTGCTCCGGGTAGCGTTCGGCGTATTTGTACAGATTGACCTGGGCCTTGAAATCCCGGTCGTTGCGGGCGATCAGCGCATCGGCCGCTTGCGCCGCCTGCGGATTGGCGCGTAGCAGCCAGTCCTGCGGATCATGCCGGGCCAGGGCCCAGCGCATGATATCCAGGCTTTCATCAAGCACCTGATCATCCGCGCTCAGTACCGGCACCGTGCCTTTGGGCGAAAGCGTGAGTAACTCGGCCGGCTTGGCCTTGAGGCTGACCTCCCGGATTTCCACCGGACATTCGCTATAACGCAGCGCCAGCCGTGCGCGCATGGCCCAGGGGCAACGGCGGAACGAGTAGAGAATCATCCACTGACCTCCAGCGTACTCAAACCATTACCCTGACGGCGTACCTGGATCTGCACCGGGATCCGCTCGTGCATTTCCTGCACATGGGAAATCACCGCAACCTTGCGGCCCTGGGCCTGCAGGCCATCAAGGGCGTCCATGGCCAGTTGCAGCGACTCCGGATCGAGGCTGCCGAAGCCTTCGTCGATAAACAGCGATTCGATGCGCAAGGTGCTCGAAGCCATCGACGCCAGGCCCAAGGCCAGGGCCAGGGACACCAGGAAGGTCTCGCCACCGGACAATGAGTGCACTGAGCGCAGCTCATCGCCCATTTCAGTATCCAGCACCAGCAAGCCCAGCAGGCTGCCGCCACGCTTGAGGCGATAGCGCCGGGCCAGCTGGCGCAGCTGGGCGTTGGCGTGATGCACCAGCAAGTCGAGGTTGTAGCCCTGGGCGATCTTGCGGAAGGTATCGCCGGTGGCCGAGCCGATCAGGGCATTGAGCCGCGCCCAGCGTTGCCATTCAAAGTAGGCCTGGGCAATTTGCTCGGCCAGGGCCTGGTTGGCTTGTTGGCGGCGCTGGTCATCAGCTTGCTCGGCACGTAGTTCGGCACAGGCCTGCTCGCTGGCCGAGAGCTGTTCGTGCAGGGCTTGGAGTGCTTGCTCCAGCGCTTCGGCAGGTAGCTCCAATGTGGCCAGGGCTTGATGTTGCTCCAGGCGCTGCTGACGTTCCTTAAGCAGAATGTGCGCTTGTTCCAGTGCTTTCTCACTGTCTTGCAGGCGCTGACGCAGCTGGCTGACAGCATTGTCATCCAGGGCCAGCAATTGCTCCAGGCCGCTGTCGTCCAGCTGCGGATGACCCTGGCGCCATTGCTCGATCTGACTGCGCACCTCAGCGTGTTCTTGTTCCAGGGCAGCCAAGCGCTCGCCCTTGGCTTTGAGTTCGGCCGCCAGTTCAATCAGCCGTGCCTGGGTGTCCTGCAATTGCTGGGCTGCTTGTGCTTGTTGCTGGCGCGCATACTCTACCGCCTGTTCCAGGTGCTGCTGCCATTGCTCGGCGCTGGGTTGCTCAGCGAGCAGGCTGGCAAGACTGGCCTTACTCTGCTGCTGTTGGCGTTCAAGCTCGGCGAACTGCGCCTGCAACTCCTGCTGTTTTTGCGCCCGCGCCTGTTGCTGGGGCTGAGCCTTGTCCAGGGGCTGCTGGCGTTCGCTGTGCTCAAGCTGCTCATCCTTTTGTCGCTGCAGCAGGTCCAGACGCTGGGCCAGTTGCTGGTCCAGACGCAGGAAGGTTGCGGCCGGCTCACGGCGAAGTTCTTCCAGGGTGTCGGCGGGCAGCAGCGTGGCGAAGCTTGCCAGCTCCTGTTCCAGACGCTCTTGATCGGCGCCCAGGGCTTGCTGCTGTCGCTGCAGATGCTGGTTGGCCTGCTGGCTGGCTTCGCTCGCGGCTTGCAGTTGCTGCTGCAGGCGGGCGGCATCTTTTTGCAGGGTCAGCAGGGTGTTCTGGCGCTGCTCGTCGCGGTTGATGTCATCGTTCAGACGGCGGGACTGCAGCTCCAGCCAGGCCGTGCGCTGGCTCACCTCCTGATCGGACAAGGCAGGGAAGAGCGGGTGTGCCTGCAGGTTGGGTACCAGGCCTTGCAGCTGCTCGGCCAGTTGCTCCTGCTGAAGCAGGTACTCCTTGATCTGACCGTTGACGCCGCCCAATTGCGTGCGCAGTTCGTCCAGCTGCTTCTTCAACTCATCGACTGCCTGCTGGGCGTTGCGCTCTTCATCCTGGTCATGCCGCCCGAGACTTTGCAGCAAGGCTTCAGGTTGGTGGTAGGGATGCTCCTGGCTACCGCATACCGGGCAGGGCTGATCGTCCTGAAGTTGGGCGCGCAGTTCTTCGACGCTCTGGCTGCGGGCCAAACGTTGGCGTTCGAGCAGTTGCCGGGTGACCGTTAGCGTTTGTTCGGCGGCGGTCAGCTGGTTCTTGCCGTTGAGGCCTTCGCTGATCAGCTGCTCACGCTGCATCAGAGCGATTTGCTGGCGCTCACGCAGGGTATTGAGCCGTTGTTGCAGTTCCTGCTGCTGGCTCCACAGCCGGTTGAGCGCTTCCACCTGGCGTTGCTGCTGGCGATTATTCTGCAGCAGCTCGCCAAGCAGGCCGATCTGTTCGGCCAGGGCTTCGGGTTCGGCCTGGGCTTCGTGGTAGAGCAGGGCGATGGCGGCGCGCTGTTGCTCGAGTACGGCGCTTGCCTGCTCGGCACGGGTGTGCAGGCTGGGCAATTCGGCGCGGCCCTGATTGAGGCGGTTGCCCAGTTGCATCACCTGTTGCAGGCGATCGCGGTAGGCGTTCCAGGCTTCGCTCAAGCCTGCCAGGGATGCACTCTGGGCCAGTTGCTCGCTGATCTGACCGAGGCGTTCTGCGCTCAGTTGCTGTTGCTCGGTGAGGTTGAGCAACTGTAGCTGGCCTTCGCTGCAAGCTTGCTCGGCTTGCTGTTTAAGCGTCTGGCAGTTGCCCAGTTCCTGGGACAGGCGTGCCAGGGTGTTCTGCTCGGCAAAGGCCTGGCGCAGCAAGGGCGTACTTTCGCTTTGCCGGCTCAGGGCCTGGTTCAGCGCCTGTTGGGCGTCGTGCTGTTGGCTGTGCAGTTGTTGCTGACGCGTCTGTAGTGCGTCGTACTGTTGACGCAAGGCGCTGATGCTGGCGGCCAGGGGGGAAAGCTGGCTGCTCAACGTCTGCAGACGGGTGAACTGATGACGCTGCGGAGCCAGTTGTTCCAGATGCACCAGGTTCTGGCGCTCACCCTGCAGGCTGTCGCTGTGTTGCTGGGCGCTGTGCAGTTGCTCGTTGCTACTGTGTACCTGAGCTTGCAGCTGCTGCAGTTCGGTCAGCCAGGCGCGTTGCAGTTCGAGTTGACGCAGTTGCGCCTGCTCGCCCTTGAGTCGCTCCAGAGCCTGAGCATAACGTTGGTCGAGTTCGGCACGGGCTTCAGGCGTCATCGGCATGACGCCGGCGGCCTGGTCTTCAAGGGCCTTGTGGAGTTCTTCGGCTTCTTTGCTCTTGCTGTAGGCGCGACGCCCCAACTGGCTGTAGATCGCCGTGTTGGTGAGCTTTTCCAGCAGCTCGCTACGGTCTTTGTCGTCGGCCTTGAGGAAGGCGCTGAACTCGCTCTGGGCCAGCATCACGGCCCGGGTGAACTGCTCGAAGTTCAGGCCCAGGCAAGCTTCGATCAGTTGCTTGTATTCACCTTTGCTCTGGTTGCTCAGCAGTTGCTCGCTGTCCAGGTCGTGCAGGCTCTGGCGGCTGCCTTGCAGTTTGCCGTTGGCTTTGTCGCGGGCGCGGTTGGCTTCCCAGCGGGCGCGATAACGACGGCCATCGACACCAACGAAGTCGACTTCGGCAAAGCCACTGCCGGTGCCGCGACGCAGCAGGGTGCGCGGGTCGCTGGTGAGGATGTCGCTGTCGACTTCCGGCAACTTGGTTTCGCGGCCGATATTGCTCAGCCGTGGCACGGCGCCGAACAGCGCCAGGCACAGGGCATCGAGCAGCGTGCTTTTGCCGGCACCGGTAGGCCCGGTGATGGCGAACAGGCCAGCGCTGGCCAAAGGCTCTGCAGTGAAGTCGATTTCAAACGGGCCAGCCAGAGAGGCCAGGTTTTTCAGGCGGATGGCGAGAATCTTCATGGCTGCTCCTCTTGCTGTTGAACGTCCTGCAACAACAGGGCGAAGTCGGCCAGGGTCTGTTCGTCCACGGCGTTGCCATAGGCCTGGGCCCAGGCGCGGCTGAACAGTTCCTGTGGCGTCATCTGGTCCAGCTCCACCAGGGCGACGTCATCCAGCGCTTCACCTTCACGGTTACCCGCGTATTCGGCGCCGATGCGCACCAGGCGTACGGCCTTGCCGTGCAGGGCGCTTTCCAGTTGCTGGCGCAGGTCCGGTTGCGGCTCGTCGAGGCGCACGCGCACTTCCAGCCAGGGTTGGCGCTGCGGGTCATCGAGCAGATCGACTACCGGCAGCTCGGCCAGTTGCTCAAGTATCTCCGCCAGCGGTGCCGGACCGAGGCGTTGCAGGTGAACTGCGCGGGGTATCAGACGCGTTTCGACACTGGCCAGTGTGCTGCCATCGAGTTCGATTTCGAGGATCTGGTGCTGATAGCCAATTTCCGAGAATGACAGCGGGATCGGCGAGCCGCTGTAGCGGATGCGCTCCTCGCGGTTGACCCGCTGCGGTTTGTGCAGGTGGCCCAGAGCGACGTAGCTGATGTCCTTGCTGAACAGGCTGGCGGGCAGGGCTTCGGCGTTGCCGATGATCAGGCTGCGCTCGGAGTCTTGCGAGACCGAACCGCCGGCCATGTGTGCATGGCTGACAGCGATCAGCGCCTGGCCCGGCTTGCGTCGTTCCAGTGCGGCTTCGATCAGGCGCTCGTGCACCTGGCCGATACCGCGCAGGTAGTCATCGCCCAGCTGCGCGCCGGTCACTTCGGCCGGCCGCAGGAAGGGCAGGGCCAGGCACCAGGCCGCGACCTTGCCGCGGGCGTTGGTCAGCGGAATCAGCAGGCGATCGCTGTCCAGGATACCGTCATCGAGCCATTGCACCCGCCCCAGGGCGTGGGTGCGCAGACGCCGCATCAACGGTGCTGGCAGTTCGATGCGCGAGCCCGAGTCGTGGTTACCGGCGATCATCACGATGTTCAGTTTTGGCTGCTGCTCGTGGGCCTGGACGATAAAGTCGTAGAGGCGCTCCTGGGCTTTGACCGGTGGGTTGACCGTGTCGAAGATATCGCCCGCAATCAGCAGCGCATCAGGTTGGCGCAGCTTGAGCTGGCCGAGCAGCCAGTCAAGGAAACAGGCGTGTTCGAAGTCGCGTTCCTGGCCATGCAGGGTTTGTCCCAGGTGCCAGTCGGAGGTGTGAAACAGACGCATGAAGGGTTCCGCAGATTGCCGGCGCAACGCGTTGAGCGTCACGCCTTGGGGTTATTTGGGATACAACGGCGGCAGGCTGCCGTTTTCGCTCGCAGTCGGCTGAACCTGTTCAGCTGCTGGAATGGTGCCGATGGCACGCCACAGTTCATCACCTTGCCAATACTGCCCGCTTTCGCTGTAGAGGGCACCGTTCAGACCATCCAGAGCATCGGACAACGGTACGAAGCGGGCGGCGATTTCCGCCAGGGTTTCTGGCTGTTGTCGGGCCCAGGCGTCCAGAGCCTGGCGGGTGGCCTGCGGATCGTTGGCCTGGCACGCACGCTTGAGATCATCGAGCAGGGTGCGTGGGCTTGGTCCGCTCTGGGCTGCACGTAGCACCGCCGGTTGCGAACGGGCGCGCCACCACAGGGCGAAGCCGAGCAGGGTGGTCAGGGCCAGCAACGCGGTACTTAGTTGCCAGGGCCAGAGCGGTCGGGTGGTGACACTGACCGGGTCGATGTTGGCCGGTTTGTCGGCGCTCAGGGCCGGATTGTCCTGGATCTGCAGGCTGCGCGCCGGCAGGCTGCTGTGCTCCAGGTGGTCTTCACGGGTGTTCCACCAGAACACCTCCTGAGCTGGCAGTTCCAGGTTGCCGCTGTGGGTCGGGACCAACGCTTCACGTTCTTCGCGGATGCCGAGCAAGCCCCGGTCATTGACCTGGTTGCGCAGTTGCGGCTGGTCCGGGTAACGGCGCAGGCCGGTCACTTCGGTAGCTGGCAGCGGTGGCAACTGGGCACTGGACAGGCCTTCGGCCTGTACCGTCACGGTACGGGTCAGGGAGTCGCCAATCTGGGTCTGCTGTTGCGCCGGGTCGGGGCTCCAGTGTTCCTCCAGGCTCAGGTTGCTGGTTGGCAGCCAGGGCGCATTGACCGGATAGTCGGCGGGGATCGGGTTGACCGTCAGCACCAACGGTGTGGAATCGACACGTACTGGTTTGCCGGCCATGGGTGCATTGAGTTCTTGCTCGGCATCATTCTGTGCAGCCGTGGCGCTGAACGCCAGCGCCGGGATGGTGAGGTCACCGCTTTGCTGCGGGTAGATCGCATAGCGCATTTCGATCACCCCGTGGCGCACACCGTCGATATCCTTCTCGAAGGTCCGCGATTCACCCAGTGGTTCGACCTTGGCGTTGTCGATCTGCAACGGGCTCAAGCTGCTGTCATCGTACAGCGGCACCGAGTGATAGATGCTCAGGGTCAGTACCGCCTGGGCTTGCACGTAGACTTCGGGTTGATCGAGGCTGGCATCGATGAACACCGGGCCGTGGTTCTCGTTGCTGGCTTGCTGAGTGAGGATTTGCAGACTGATCGGCTCGCTACGTAGCTCGCCCAGTTGCAGGGCTGGAATTTCCACGCTGCCGCTCTGGCGTGGCAGCAGGGTGATGATCCAGCGGGTGCCGGCAGCGCTCTGGTCGTCGAGGCTGTTGAGGCTGTTGACCTGGCGGGTGTCACGTACTTCGAAATTGGCCTCCAGAGGGCTCAGGTCCGGTTTGCCGAACTGGGTTACGTCTCTGGTCTGCAAGGTCAGCTCAAGGGTTTCGCCGGCGTTCAGGCGTGCGCGATCGACGCTGGCGAGCAGCGACGCGGCCTGCACCTGCAGGCAGAGTAAGAGGCCGAGTACAAAGACGCAGACGCGACTCATCGATGGGGTTCCTGATGTTGTTGCTGTTCGTACCAGAATTTACGCCGAAGCAGTTCTGCCGGGTTGTCCGGGATCTGCCGCAGCCATTGTTCCAGCGCCTGGCGCTGTTCGGCATCCAGGGTGCTGTCGAGCGGGCGCTGGGGTGGCCGGGTGGTTTCTTCATCATCGCCGTTGTTGGCCAGGTGCTGTGCCTGCTCACTGCTGTTGCTGTCGTCCTTGTGGGTGTCGCTGGGCTGTTGCGCAGGCTTTTCGCTGGGCGGATCCTGATTGTTCTGGGTGCTGCTGTTGCTGTCGGTTTGGGCGTTTGCGTCGCTCTGCTGGTTTTGCTCGGGCGGTTGCTCGGGCTGTTCGGCCTGACGTTGTTGCAGCAACTGTTCGACCAGGGCCTTGTTGCTCAAGGCAGGCTGCAATTCCGGCTGGCGCTCCAGCGCCTGTTCATAGGCATCCAGCGCCGCTTCAAGTTCCCCACTACGCGCCAGGGCGTTGCCGCGATTGTAGTGGTCTGCAGCACTGTTGCCTTGGGCGAACAGGCGCGCGGCAGCGTCGTAGTCGCCAGCTTCATAGAGGGCCAGGCCTTTCCATTGGCGATTCTGGAAGTGCTCGGCGGCTTCATTCGGGCGCTGTTGCTCAAGTAATCGCTGGCCTTGCTGGTCGGGACGTAGCCACAGGTCACTGAACTCGAAGGCATAGCCGGGTTGCGGCAACACCAGCAACAGCGGCAGGCAGAACAGCCAGCCACGGCGGCCGGCGCAGGCTGCCAACAGCAGCAGCGGCAACAGCAGCCAGTAGCCCTGATCGGCCCAACTGTCCAACTGCAGCGTCTGACCATCGTCGCGCAGGCTTTTCGGGTTATCGAACAGGCGCAGACCGCGCAGGTCGAGGTCATCGATACGGGCGTTGCGATAGCGCCCGCCGGTGCTGCTGATAAATGCTTTAAGGCTGGCGCTGTCCAGACGTGGCAGCAGGATACCGCCCTGATCGTCCTTGAGGAATTCACCATTGGCTTGCTTGACCGGGGCGCCTTGAGCGGTACCGATACCCAGCATCAGCAGGCTAGGACCCTGGCGTCCCAGGGCTTGCTTGATGCCTTCGCGTTCCTGCGGGCTCAAGGACGAGCCCAGCAGCAGCAAGCGACCCTGGCCCAGGCCAGCCTGGGCCAGCAAGGCCAGGCCCTTGCGCACGGCGAGGTCGGCGCGCTGGCCGGTCTGGGGCATGATCGACGGGGCGAGGGCTTCAAGCAGGTTGCGGCTGGTGGCCAGGTCGTCCGACAGCGGCACCAGGGTGTGGGCGCTACCGGCATAGACGATAATTGCGGTCTGGCTGTCGCGGCGATGCTCAAGCAGGTCGAGAATTTTGCGCCGAGCCTGTTCCAGGCGGGTTGGCGCGACATCTTCGGCGAGCATCTGCGGGGTCAGCTCGAGCAGGATTACCAGCGGGTCGGCAGGACGCTGGCGGGTTTCTTCCAGGCGTTGCCAACTGGGGCCGACCAAGGCCAGTACGCTGAGCAGCCAGGCCAGGCCCAGGGCAATCCACGGCAGTTTACTGTCGCGGCCACTACCACCGCCCAGCAGTACGGCATGGAAACTGGGCGGCAGGATCATTTGCCAGCGTCCGGCGCGTTTCTGCCGGTGCCAGAGTTTCCATAGCAACCAGGCGAGCAGGGGCAAAACGATCAGCCAGGCCGGGCGCAGCCATTGGGGCCATAGAGCCATCATCGGCGTCTCCTCAGACGCAGGCGCTTGAGCCGCTCACGCCACTGCGGATGTGGAACCAGAAAGCTGGGGCGGCGTAGCAGACGTTGCAGGCGGTTGTCCGGCCATTGTTCCTGGATGACCAGCAATACGCTGAGCAGCAAGGCCAGCGCCAGCGGCCAGCTGTACAAGGCCTCGGCGGTACGCGCCTGGGTCGGTTGCTGGGCCACCGGTTCCAGGCGGTCCAGGGCACCATCGATATCCCGTAGCTGTTCGCCGTCACGGGCGCGGAAATAGGTGCCGCCGGTCAGCCCGGCGATTTCCTTGAGTGAGGCCTCGTCCAGGTCCAGGCTCGGGTTGAGGCCGAGCAAGCCGGCAGTGCCGGTTTCTTCCGGGTCGGCGCCGATGCCGATGGTGTAGATCCGTACATTTTCCTGGGCGGCCAGGCGGGCGGCGGTCAGTGGGTGGATCTGTCCGCCATTGTTGGCGCCGTCAGTGACCAACACCAATACCCGGCTCTGCGCCGGGCGCTGGCGCAGGCGCTTGAGTGCCAGGCCAATGGCATCGCCGATGGCGGTGTTCTTGCCGGCAATGCCGATCTGCGCTTCGTCGAGGAAGGTGCGTACGGTACGTCGATCGAAGGTCAGCGGTGCTTGCAGGTAGGCCTGGCTGCCGAACAGGATCAGGCCGACACGGTCGCCCTGGCGGGCTTCAAGGAAGTCGCCGAGCAGAGTCTTGACCAAGGTCAGACGGCTGACTTCTTCGTCCTGCCAGTGCATGTCGGGAAAGTCCATGGAGCCGGAGACATCCACCGCCACCAGCAGGTCGCGGCCGCTGGCGGACACCGGCACCGGCTCGCCCAGCCACTGCGGGCGGGCGGCGGCCAGCAGCAGTAACAGCCAGACCACGACGAAGGGTGCCTGCTGACGCCAGGTCGGCAGGTTCAGACGTGCACGGCGCCCGGCCAGACCTTCGAGTTCATTGAGAAAACTGACTTTGAGTACCGGTTCGCCACTGTCGGCGCCAGGCAGCAGCAAGCGCGCCAGCCAAGGCAGCGGCAACAGCAGGAAAACCCATGGCCAGGCCAGTTCAAACATGTTTACGGATCCAGGTTTCGACCGCTTGACTAAGTCCGGCGATGGCCTTGTCATCGAGCTTGCATTCGGGCTTGTAGGCGCCTTCGACCAGGACCATCCAGCGGGTCAGGCCGGCGGCTGGGCAACGGTTGTCGAGAAAGGCCAGCCACTGCCGGCCATTGAGGGTATGGCTGTGGCTACCCGGGTAATGGTTGCGGCACAGGCGTTTGAGCAGCGCGTTGATCTGCTGCAGCCAAGCGCCGGCCGGCTCACCGTCATAGGGTTTGGGCAGGCGCGCGAGCTCCGCCAGCGCTTCGATACGGATCGGGTCCAGGGGCAGTTCGGCGCGCACGATAGGCTTTTTGCCTGGGCGCCAGTGTCGTAGGCGCCACACGCCCCAACCCAGCAACGGCAGCAGGGCAAGCAACAGCCACCAGCCTGGGGCCAGTGGCCACCAACTGATTGGCGCCGGGCTGATCAGTGGTTGCAGTTGCTCCAGCGGGTTCACTGGGCTTTCCCCGGTCGTTGCGCGTTGAGGTACTCACGCAGTTGTTCGATCATTTCGCTTTGCGTGCTCAAGGGCATCAGCACCACCCGAAGCTTTTGTGCCAGCAGCTCCCAGCGCTCGATACGCGCTTCGCTCTGTTGACGGTAGCTGCGGCGCAAGGTCGGGTCGAGCGTGTCGAGCTCCAGTTGCGCACCGTGCTGGGCAAAACGCAGCAGGCCGGCGGCGGGCAGGGCGTGGTCGAGCGGGTCGGACAGCGGCAACAGGAGCAGGTCGCAGTGGCGCGACAGCAGGCTCAGTTGCTGCTCCACCGCCGGGCTCAAGGCGCGCTCGTCGCAGATGATGATTGCCAGGCTGCCCGGGCGCAGTACTTCGCGGGCGCGGCGCAGGGCCAGTCCGAGGCTGTCAGCCTGCGGCTTGGCTTCGGTATGCAGCGACTGGTTGACCCGGGCCAGGCGGTTGAGCAATTGCAGCAGGCTCTGCTTGCTGCGCCGAGGTTTGATTTCGTAGTGCTCGTTGTCACCGAACACCAGGCCACCGATGCGGTCGTTATGACCCAAGGCGGCCCAGCCGATCAGCGCCGCAGCCTGGGCTGCGAGCACCGATTTGAACATCAGTCCCGAGCCGAAGAACAGGCGCTGGCTTTGTTCGACGAGAATGAATATCGGCCGCTCACGTTCCTCATGAAAGAGTTTGGTGTGTGGCTCCTGGGTGCGCGCGGTCACCCGCCAGTCGATATTGCGCACATCGTCGCCGGCCTGGTAGACCCGCACCTGGTCGAAGTCGACCCCGCGGCCACGCAGTTTCGAGTGGTGCAGCCCCACCAGCGGGCTGCGCTGGCCGGGCCGGGAGAACAATTGCACTTCGCGCACACGATGACGCATCTCGATCAGCTCGGCGAGGCTGATACGGATTCCGGGCGCGGTCAGCAGGCTATCGGGCATGGCGTCAGGCGACGGCGACGACGTCGAGGACGCGCTGGATTACCCGGTCCTGATCGATCCCGGCGGCCTCGGCCTCGAAGGAAAGAATGATGCGGTGGCGCAGCACGTCGAACAGCACGGCCTGGATGTCTTCCGGGCTGACGAAGTCGCGCCCGGCCAGCCAGGCGTGGGCGCGCGCGCAACGGTCCAGGGCGATCGAGCCACGCGGGCTGGCGCCATAGGCGATCCAGTCGGCGAGCTCCAGGTCGAATTTGCCCGGCGTGCGGGTGGCCATGACCAGCTGTACCAGGTATTCCTCTACCGCATCGGCCATATACAGGCCGAGGATTTCCTTGCGGGCGGCGAAGATCGCCTGCTGGCTGACTCGTCGTTCCGGTTTGGCCTCGCCATTGAGTGCTTCGCCACGGGCCTGCTGGAGAATCCGGCGTTCCACGGAAGCATCCGGGAAACCGATTTTCACATGCATGAGGAAACGGTCGAGCTGGGCTTCTGGCAGCGGGTAGGTACCTTCCTGCTCGATCGGGTTCTGCGTGGCCATGACCAGGAACAATGGCGACAGCTCGTAGGTGCTGCGCCCGACGCTGACCTGGCGTTCGGCCATGGCCTCAAGCAGCGCCGACTGAACCTTGGCCGGGGCCCGGTTGATTTCGTCGGCCAGTACCAGATTGTGGAAGATCGGCCCTTGCTGGAACACGAAACTGCCGGTTTCCGGGCGATAGATCTCGGTACCGGTGATATCGGCCGGGAGCAGGTCGGGGGTGAACTGGATACGATGGAACTCGGCTTCGACGCCTTCGGCCAGTTCCTTGATGGCCTTGGTCTTGGCCAGGCCGGGGGCGCCTTCAACCAGCATGTGGCCGTCAGCCAGGAGGACGATGAGCAAGCGCTCGACGAGCTTTTCCTGACCCAGGATCTGGGTTGAAAGAAAGGTGCGCAGCGCGATCAGCGCCTCACGGTGTTCCATCGTTGACGATTCCTGGACAAAAGCCTGGGCGTGCGGCGTGAAAGCGCCCGGGCGGGGGTTGTTACTTTAATCTATCCGGGCCTCAGGCTACTAATGGCGGCAGGTAATTTTGTGCAAATCGACCACACATCGCGGGGCGAGCCGGCTCCCACCGACCGGGGTAGGAGCGGGCTTGCCCCGCGAGCGATCTCAGGTCCACCAGTAACGCACCAGGTGAAAGAAGATCGGTGCGGCAAAGCACACCGAGTCCAGGCGATCGAGCATGCCGCCGTGGCCTTCGATCATGTGCCCCCAATCCTTGACACCACGGTCGCGTTTGATCGCGGACATGACGATGCCGCCGGCAAAACCCAGCAGGTTGATCAGCAGCGCTATCAGGAACGACTGCCAGAGGTTGAACGGGGTGATCCACCACAGCGCAGCGCCGATCAGCGACGCCAGTAACAGGCCGCCGACAAAGCCTTCGACGGTTTTCGACGGTGACAGGTTGGGGGCGATCTTGTGCTTGCCGAACAGTTTGCCGCAGACGTACTGCAGCACATCGGACAGTTGCACGACGATCACCAGGTAAGCAATCAGCAACAGGTTGCGGCCCTCATAACCGGCGATGTCCAGGGTCAGCAGGGCTGGCACGAACGATATGCAGTACACCGCAATCATCAGGCCCCACTGGACTTTGGAGGCGCGCTCGAGAAAATGCGCGCTGTCACCGCCCAGGGACGCGAGGATCGGTAGAAGCAAGAACACATAGACCGGGATGAAGATCGAGAACAATCCATACCAGTCGGCGTAAATCAGCAGGTATTGCAGCGGTAGTGCCAGATAGAAGGCTGCCACCAGGGCCGGGTAGTCGCTGCGCCGGGTCGGGGTCAGGGTGAGGAATTCACGCAAGGCATAGAACGATACGGCGTAGAAAAGCAGGATCACTGCGCCGTTGCCCAGCCAGAAGGCGATGCCAATGACCAGCACCATCACCCACCAGGCATTGATCCGCGCATTGAGGTTGTCGATCACGGCACTGGTTGCGCCGCCGCTACGCCATTTGAGGATCAAGCCGATCAGCGAGGCCGACAGCAGCAGCGCGCCGATGCCGGCAAATAACGTCAGAGTCTGGTTATCCATGTTCAGCAATGCTCCGGGGCCAGGTCCAGCAACGCGGCACGGCTACGTTGAAGAAATTGTGCTTTGCTCTCACCGTCTTCGAGCTGCAGCGGTGTGCCGAAGCTGGTAGTGCAGAGCAACGGCAACGGCAGTACACGGCCCTTGGGCATGACCCGATTGAGGTTGGCGATCCACACCGGAACCAGTTGCACCTGTGGGTACGCTGTGGCCAGGTGAAAGATTCCGCTTTTGAACGGCAGCAGGCCGTCTTCCTGATTACGCGTGCCTTCGGGGAAAATGATCAGGGAGTCACCACCCTCCAGGGCATCGAGCATGGGTTGCAGGGGGTTGGCCTGTGGGTCATGGCGCTCACGGTCGATCAATACGCCATTGAACACCTGATTGATCACGTAGCGGCGCACGGCAGTGGTTTGCCAGTAATCAGCACCCGCCACCGGCCGAGTGGTTCTGCGCAAAGCCGGCGGCAGCGAGGCCCACAGCAAGACGAAATCGCCATGGCTGCTGTGATTGGCAAAGTAGATGCGTTGCACAGGCTCCGGGCCGCAGCCGAGCCACAGGCTGCGGGCACCGGTGATGGAGCGTGCGGCTGAGGTGATGAGGTGCGCGACCAAGGGTGCGAGCATAGGGATTCCTTATCCGGCTGTGGTCCACCAGGGGCTGGCCAGCAGGCAGCCCAGGGTCAGGAGTAGTTGTGCCGCGAGCATGAGCGCTTGACGGCGCAGCAGCGCCAAGGCGCCGCGACTGCGTTCAGGCCACGCTCGGCCGCCGTGTTCGGCAGCTTGCAGGCCAAGTGAAGCCAGGGCGTGATCCAGCGCTTGGGTCTTGTCGTCCAGTGTTGACGGGGTATCGGCCAGCCGTTGGAACAGATCGGCATCGAAGGCCACCCTCAGTGCCCAGTATTTCTGCACGGCCCCCAGTATCAGCAACGCGCAGCCGAGCGCCAGCGGCCAGGGGTTGAACGTGGCCAGCCACCAGGGGCCGAGCCCGAGCAACACGCCCAGCAATGTCAGCCCGGTGGATAATTGATCCAGGCTGCGTCCGCGGCGCAGCAGGCTGGCGACACAGTACAGTTGCATTTCAGTGGTCATACACCCTCGACTGCTTTTTACTCAATGGCGTCAGGGCCTGACGGTGCGCAGCGTGCAGAACCACCTGCGGGCGAGCCTGCTGAAGCCGTTCGAGGGCAGCGTCAACACTGGCAGCCCGGCCACTGTGTAGCAACCAGGCTGCCACTGCCGTTGCACTGCGGGAGTAGCCCAGGGCGCAGCAGACCAGCACCGGGCCCTGCTGGCGCAGGCGCTCCAGCGCCAAGGCCAGCTCAAGGCATTGCGCCGTCGTCGGTGCTGTCAGATCGAGCACCGGCACTGCCTGATAAGCCACGGTTCCCGCGTTGAGGGGGAGTTCGGCGCACAGGTCGAGCACGGCATTGAACGGGCTGTGGCGTAATTGCGCGGTGGTGGGGATGCGCCCTAGCCAGACGTCATCGATTACCCGGTCAGGCTGCGGGTGTTTGTGCGTCCACAGCCGTGAGTTGATCCAGGCCGCTGCCAGATAAGGCGCCAACAACCAGCATGCGGCGGCGCTCAAGCGACCGTTGGCGTCTTTCTGAAAGCCGGCGGCATCGAACAGCGCGTAGTTCAGCGCCACCAGCAGCAGTGCGGTCGCAGGCCAGAGCAACCACAACCCGCCACCGCCCAGGGCGAAGGCAGGGATGGCAAACAGTGCAGCGCCGAGTGTGTAGCGCACGGCCAGCTGCCAGCGTTTTCGATCGCGTGTCAGCTGTAGCCGTTGCAACATGCCGGGACGCTCCAGTGGCCACAGCCAGACACAGAGCCAGCCGGCCAAGGCGCCGGTGGGCACATCAATGAAGTGATGCTGGTAGGTGGTCAGTACCGATACGCCGATCAAGGCAAACCAGCCATGCACCAGCCAGCGCCACAGCCCCCGGCAATGCTGCGCGTAGCACACCCACAGCACTACCAGCAGGGCGATGTGCAATGAGGGGGCCTGGTTGAACGGTTTGTCGAAGCCTGCGAGTACGGCAAACAGCCAGCCGAACACACCGTCCAGCTCGGGTCGCTCGAAAGTGAAGCGCAAAGGCCAGAGCAAGAAACAACTGACGGCAATCAGCTGGGCAGTGAGCAGGCGCAGGGCATGGCGCTTGAGGGCCTGGCGGCTGCGCGGCAGCAACAGGGAAAAGCCGTACAGCAGGTCGATGGACCAGTAGGGCACGATGGTCCAGGGCCAGAACGGCACATGCTGTTCCCAGGCAAACACCAGGCTGGCGACATCTTCGCGCTGGGCGGTGACCCAGGTGGCGAAGCCGTACGTGCCGAAAAACAGGGGCGCCAATAGCAACAGCCAGAGTACTGCGGGTTTGAGCAGGCCAGGTTCGCGTGCGGTCACCGGGGCGGTGGCGCTTAGGCTCATCATTGCACCCGCTGGGCGAGCGATACGCTGAAAATCCCCCATTGGTCGATGCGCTGGGTCACTTTGCGAAAGCCTGCTGCTTCCACCAACTGGTCCATCTCGGCCTGGCTGCGGCGGCGCATCACCCAGGCCTGGCCGGCGCGGTGGCTGGTCAGGGCGCGGGCGATCAGCTCCAGTTGCGGGTGCCAGGGTTGCCCGGTGTAGACCAGATAACCGCCAGGTTCGATGGCATCGGCAAGCCCTGCCAGGGAGCGACTGACCATCTGATTGTCGGCAAACAGCTCATAGAGCCCGGAGACCACCGCCAGGTTCGGTTTTGGCGACAGCGTAGCCAGGTCCTGGCCGTCGAATGCATCACCTTTGACGAATCGGGCGATGTCGCCAAGGCCTTTTTCAGCGATCAGCGCGCTGCCATCGCGCACGTTGATGTCGCTGTAGTCACGCAGCAGGATCGACTCCGGCAACGGGCTCATGCCTTGTACGGCCTCAAGGATATAGCGCCCGTGGCCTGCGGCGATGTCGACGATGCGCACAGGCTGCTGCTGTTCGCGTAACCCGATGATCGCCAGGCGCAGCAGCTCTTCGACGTGCAGCTTGCGTTGGCGGATGCCTCGCCAGCCGATGGAGTCGAGGTAATTGCGATCGATCAGCCGGCCAATTGGAGAAAGCCCGGTGGCGCGGTTGCGGTACACGTAGTCGAGTGTGCTGCCCGAGTCGAAACCGGTGTCAAAGCCCAGCTTTACCCCGGACGACAGTTTGCTACCCAGGCTGAGGCTGGCACGGGTCATGCGCCAGTACAGGTCGCGCAGGGAGTTGCGCGGCAGTGTGGTGGCCAGCGATTCGGCCTCGGCGCAGGTGGCGCCGAGGCGGTCGGCGTTCAGCAATGATGGGCGATTCGAGGGGCTGGCGAAATTCTGCAGGATAAAGCGGCGTATGCGGGCGATGACCGGTGCACGATCCTTTTCCCCCAGGGTGTCGTGGTAGAACCCCGGCAGAATGTGCTTTTCCTTGTGCACGCTGCCCAGGCGCTCGAAAAACTGCTCCTGGGGTTTGCGATGCACCACGAAGTCGGCGCCGGAGATCAGCAGCTGGGTCGGTACCCCGATCGCCTGGGCATCGGCGACCACGCGTTCGCCGGCTTCGTAGAGGCCCAGGAGCACATTGACCGAAATGCTCTTGGTGATCAGCGGGTCCTGGTCATAGGACGCTATGCGCTGCGGGTCGTGACTGAGAAAGCGCGCTTTGACGTAGCTGTCGACGAAAAAGTTGCCGCGCAGCTTACGCAGCAAGGCCAGCCCCGGCCGGGCCAGGGGTACATAAAGTTTGACTTTGAACGCCGGAGAGGCGAGCACCAGTGCACGGATACGCGGGGCATAGTCGTGGACCCAGGTGGCGGCAATCACCGCGCCTACGCTTTGGGCAATCACGGCGATATTCTCTTCGTCGATGCCATGGGCCTGGGCCAGATGCTCGCAGAAGGTCTGTACGTCCCGGGCGCTGGTGGCAAAGCTTGGGCTGTCGCCGCGGGCGCCGGGTGACTGGCCGTGACCACGGGCATCCCAGGCGAAGAAGTCGACGTCTGCCAGATCCAGTTCGTCTACCAGGTGGGCAATGCGCCCGGAGTGTTCGTGCCCCCGGTGAAACAGCAGCACGGCCTTGCGCGGCTCGTCCGGCGCGGCGCTGCGGGCTGGCCAGTGGCGATAGAACAGCGCTACGCCGTCATGGGTGGTGAAGGTCTGATCCTGAGCTTCGCGCATTGCAGCTTCCTTATGCTGATGGAGCGTTTTCCTTTACTTCTTTGAGTCCCTGGCGCACCCGGTTGATCAGGGTATACACCAACAACACGGCGATCACGGTGAATACACCGTTGATCCAGGCGGCGCTCAGCCAACCCAGTGCAATCGCAATGGCCAAGGTACCGAGCACAAAGGCGCGGTCGCTTTTGCCCATAGGCCCGTCATAGCGGCGTGAGGCGCCGACCATTGGCCCAAGCACGCCAGTGTACTCGCTGAACACCGCCAATAGCGCAACCAGCACCACAGCAAACGCGCTGACGCCTGGAACCAGTGCGAAAGGCAGGATCAGCGCACTGTCGGCAACGATGTCGCACAGTTCGTTGAGGTACGCCCCCAGGTGCGATTGCTGGCCGAACTCTCTGGCCAGCATACCGTCAATGGCGTTGAGGGCCATGCGCAGGATCATCCACAACGGAATCAGGATGAACAGCCAGGCATGTTGAGCAAACAGGGCGATCAGGCAGCCAAGCAGCACCGAGCAGGCACCTGCCAGCAAGGTGATCTGATTGGCGCTGATGTGGCGCGCGTGCAGGCGTTTGACCAGCGGTCGCAGGAGGTTCTGGAAGGCAGGTTTGAGTTGGTAGATGGACACCATCGGAGCAGGTCTCGACCGGTCAGGGAACAGGTTTAGGTCAGGATGGCGCCGGGCAAAGGCGCGGAGCGCTATCAGGGGCTGCAGTGTTACGCAAAAGTCACTGTAGTGGAAACCCCGGTAAGGCTACAGACTGCGAAGCAGACGGGGCCCGCGTAGTCCGAAGACTACGCGGGTGGGTGAGGCATTGTCTCAGTTCTTGAAGCTGGAATGCTTGCGCCCTTGGTCACAGAAGGCAAATACCACCACTAGCACTGCCGCCACCGCCAGGATCACTGCCACACCATCGGTAGAGTGGGTCGCGGAGCTGGCCACCAGGGCCAGGCCACCCAGTGGTGCCAGGCCACCGGCCACGGCAGTACCGATCTCGCGACCGGTACCGAAGCCTGAGGAACGGGTCTGGGTCGGGAACTGGCGGCTGAGGAACGAGCCCTGCGGGGCGAACATCATCGGCGCGAGGAGGCCGGTACCGATGGCGATTGCCAGGTAGATCATCGTCGGCTCGCCAGTGTTGAGCAGGGCCAGGAACGGATAGGCGAACAGTACCGAGAAAACCCCGCCGAGCATCAGCACAGTCTTGCTGCTCCACTTGTCGCACAGCCAGCCGAAGAACGGTACGGCGATAATCGCCACTAGGCTGGCGATGGTCACTGACAGCGAAGTGACATGGGCCTCAACGCCTTTGTACTGGGTCAGGTAGGCCAGGGAGAAGGTCTTGAAGATGTAGCTCAGGGCGTTGTAGCCGATGGCGACGAAGAACACCACGGCGAGACCCTTGAGGTCGTTTTTGAACAGCAGCTTGAGCGGTGACACCTGCGCTTTGCTCGGGGTTTTATCGAGCTCTTTGAAATCCGGGGTTTCCGGGATGCTCCTGCGCACCCACAGGCCGACGGCGACCAGCACGATGCTGCAGATGAAGGGGATGCGCCAGCCACCGGAGAGCAGGAACTCGTTGCCGTTCATGGTCAACAAGTACACGGTCAGCGACGACAGCAACAAGCCCAGGTTCAGTCCCAGTGCCGGCCAGGCACCCTGGCTGCCGCGCTTGCCTTCACTGGCATGCTCATAGGAGGTGACCGCTGCGGCGGAGAGCTCGGCACCGGCCCCCAGCCCCTGAATGACACGTACCAGAACGAGGATGATCGGTGCCCAGATGCCGATCGAGGCATAGCTGGGGATCAAGCCGATCAGGGTGGTGCACACACCCATCAGGCAGAAGGTGATGACCAGCACCTGTTTGCGCCCGAAACGGTCGCCCAGGTAGCCGAACAGAATGCCGCCGAAGGGCCGGGCGATAAAGCCGATGGCAAAGGTGGAAAAGGCCAGCAGCGAGGCCACGGCCGGATTGCTGGGGTCGAAGAACACCTTGGAGAAAACGATCGCCGCCATGGTGGCGTACAGGTAGAAGTCATACCACTCCAGCATCGAGCCGAAGATGGTGGCAGCCGCGACCTTGCGCAGGCGCTTTTTCTTCTGTTGTGGGGTTTCTGTCGCGGCCACAGCCGCCTCATGTACCGACATCGGAGGTTTCCTTTTTGTCTTTGTAGTTATGGTGTTCAGCAGGGTTTCAGCGGGTCTTGAAGATCCTGTCGGCGATCATCTGGCCGATCGGGATCGCCGAGGTGGCGGCCGGCGACGGGGCATTGCAGACATGCACCATGCGTGGCGTCTCGGCGAACAGGAAGTCGTGGACCAGGGTGCCGTCGCGCATCACCGCCTGGGCGCGGATCCCGGCTTCATAGGGCAGCAGGTCTTCGATGTTCAGTGATGGGCAATACTTGCGGCATTGCTCCAGGTAGCCGCCCTTGAACAGCGAGTTCTTCATTTCGGTGGTGCCGGAGCCGAGGTTGGCCCAGATGGTTTTCCAGAAGCCGGGGAAGCGTGCGTAATCAGCGACGTCGCGCCAGTTCACCGAGAACTTCTTGTAGTTCTCCCGGCCCAGACCCAGCACGGCGTTGGGCCCGACTGTTACGCTGCCGTCGATCATTCGCGTCAGGTGCACGCCGAGAAACGGCAGCTCAGGGTCGGGGATCGGGTAGATCAAGTGGTTGACGATGTCGTTCTTGCTGGCCGGCAGGCGGAAGTATTCACCGCGAAAGGGGATGATCTGATGATCAATCTTGACCCCGGCCAGTGCCGCCAGGCGATCCGACTGCAGACCGGCACAGGCCACCAGCTGACGGGCCTGCCAGACCTTGTCATCACTGCTGATGGTGACACTGTCGGCGCTCTCGACGATCGCGCGCACGCTGGTCGACAACTGTACCTCGCCACCCGCGGCCTGGATCACCCGGGCCATGGCCTGGCATACCTGCTTGTAGTCGACGATGCCGGTGGCATCGAGAAACAGCCCGCCGAGGCCGACGATGTTCGGCTCGCGGCGTTGCAGTTCGGTAGCGTCGAGGCGTTCGACTTTCAGGCCATTTTGCTGTGAACGCTCGTACAGGGCCTGCATGCGCTGAACCTCCAGCGGGGTAGAGGCCACCAGCAGTTTGCCGCAGACATCGAACCTGATCTTGTGCTCGGTGCAGAACGCCTTGGTCGCCTCGGCGCCGCGTTTGCACAGGTCGGCCTTGAGGCTGCCGGGGGCGTAGTAGATGCCCGCATGGATGACGCCACTGTTGTGACCGGTCTGGTGCCTGGCCAGGCTCGCTTCCTTTTCCAGGATCAGCAACGAGGCGCCTGGCTGGCGTTCAAGCAGCGCCATGGCGGTGGCGAGGCCGACGATGCCGCCGCCGATGATGCAGTAGTCGTAAATCATGCAGGTGTCACCTTGGCTTGTTCTTGTCAGAGAGTCTGCTTATCAGGTTGTCAGACTAAGTCGGTCAAACAAAAGGACGCTGTGCACCAGCGCCCGCTATTCATGGCAGTTCAAGGGTTCAATCGATGCTTGGTAAATCCAGTTTCAGGCGTTTGGCCGAGGCGCGCAGGTGGGCTTCGGCGCAGGCGGCGGCGGCATGCCGGTCGCCGTCGGCGATGGCCTGGTACAGCGCCTGGTGTTCGCGGTTGGCATCCGCCGAACCACCCACCGAGTGGGCGGCCGAGTTTTCCCAGGCGGTTTTGCGCGCGGCGGCCAGCTGGCCACGGAGAAAGTCGTGGAAGGCCACGAAATAATCGTTTTTGCTGGCGTCGGCGATGGCGCGGTGGAACTCGACATCGGCGGCGGCCGCAGCGGCAAAGTCACTACGCTTGTCGAGCATCTCCTGCAGGGCCTTGTTCATTCGCGCAAGGTCCGCAGCATCGCGGCGCTGGGCGGCAACCGAGGCAGCCTGGGTTTCGATCCACAGGCGCACTTCGAACATCTGCACCAGGTCCGGGCGCCGACCCTGGCCGGAAGGAAAGCGGAACACCGTGCCGGTCGGGGTTTGCGAAATGTATGAACCCAGGCCGCGGCGGGCGATCAACACACCATCGGCCTTGAGCTGGGCCACCGCCTCGCGCACAACCGAGCGGCTGACGTTCAGCTGTTCGGCCAGTTGCTGTTCGGTGGGCAGGCGCGATTCGGCCGCCAGGCGCCCGGAATCGATCTCTGCACGGATGGCACCGACGACGCGTTCAACCAGCGTATCGGGGCGCTGAAGCTCAAGCATGGGGTATTGCTCATTAATCAGGTTGTCAGACAATGCCTTCGGGAGGGTTTCTTGTCAAGAAACCGCAGTCGCGATCACAGCTCGCTGATGTAGGTGCCAGTGCCCTTGAGGATGTTCTGCAAGGTCTCTTCGACCTCGGCCAGATCAGTGCCATCGCTGCTCAGGATGATTTCCAGGTGATCGTCGCCACCGAGGGCGTCGGCATCCAGAGGTGCAACCTCGATCAGCAAGCTTGCTTTGCTCAGGGTCACCTTCAAGCCTTCGACCGGGGCGTAATGGTCGTCGAGGGTGATGTCCACACGCTCTTCGTCCGGGTAGCGGGTCATGAGGAACATCCGCCCCTTGTCGCTGTGGCAGCACAAGGTGGCCATGTTGTCTTCTTCATCATCGCAAGGGGTGGCGAAGAGCAGGGCGGTGGTCAGTTGCATGAGCGGCTCGATCAATAAGTTGAAACCCGATTCTGCCAGTCTTCGGTCCCTGGATAAACGTGCACCTGCACCTCAATGACCGAATATGTCGCAGCACCGCAAGCAGGGGCGGGCGGGCACTCGTTAAGCTGCGCTGTCGATGGTCACCCGTAAAGACACAGCTCTGCCTGGAGCAGTCGTTTTTGCAGATGCCCATCCGTGGAACGGGTGCATGTGACTTGTGAGTCATGATTTACACCTGTTCCGATGGTTTTTCCGTCCTCCTGCTACGGGTTGGCTATCGTTGATCCGTAGAGGGTGGAGGCGCGCGACGCTTCACTCCATAACAAAGCCCAGCGGAGTACCACAGATGGCGTTTTTCACCGCAGCCAGCAAAGCCGACTTCCAGCACCAACTGCAAGCGGCCCTGGCGCAGCACATCAGCGAACAGGCACTGCCACAAGTGGCGATGTTCGCCGAACAGTTCTTCGGCATCATTTCTCTAGACGAACTCACCCAGCGCCGCCTGTCGGACCTGGCCGGTTGCACCCTGTCGGCCTGGCGCATCATCGAACGCTTCGACCCAGCCCACCCTCAGGTTCACGTCTACAACCCCGATTACGAGCGTCATGGCTGGCAGTCGACCCACACCGCGGTCGAAGTACTGCACCATGACCTGCCCTTCCTGGTCGACTCGGTACGCACCGAGCTCAACCGCCGTGGTTACAGCATCCATACCCTGCAGACCACCGTACTGAGCGTGCGTCGCGGGGCCAAGGGCGAGCTGCTGGAAATCCTGCCCAAGGGCACTCAGGGCGAGGGTATTTCGCAAGAGTCGCTGATGTACCTGGAAATCGACCGCTGCGCCAACGCCGCCGAGCTCAATGTGCTGAGCCGCGAGCTGGAGCAAGTGCTGGCCGAGGTGCGCGTTGCGGTGGCCGATTTCGAGCCGATGAAAGCCAAGCTGCGCGAACTGCTGGCACTGGTCGAACAAACCGCCTATGCCCCGGCCCAGGCCGAGAAGGCCGAGGTCAAGGACTTCCTGGAATGGCTGGTGGGCAACCACTTCACTTTCCTCGGTTATGAAGAGTTCGTGGTCCGTGCCGATGCCCAGGGCGGTCAACTGGTGTATGACGAGCAGTCGTTCCTCGGTCTGACCCGCTTGTTGCGCGCAGGGCTCACCGCCGAAGACCTGCGTATCGAAGACTACGCGGTCAACTACCTCAACGAGCCGCTGCTGCTGTCCTTTGCCAAGGCCGCTTATCCGAGCCGTGTGCACCGTCCGGCCTACCCGGATTACGTCTCGATCCGCCAACTGGATGCCGACGGCAAGGTCATCAAGGAATGCCGTTTCATGGGCCTGTACACCTCCTCGGTGTATGGCGAGAGCGTGCGCAACATCCCCTATATCCGTGGCAAGGTGGCCGAAGTCGAGCGCCGCTCACACTTCGACCCTAAAGCCCACCTGGGTAAGGAACTGGCCCAGGTCCTCGAAGTACTGCCGCGTGACGACCTGTTCCAGACCCCGGTCGACGAGCTGTTCAGCACTGTCATGTCGATCGTGCAGATCCAGGAGCGCAACAAGATCCGCGTGTTCCTGCGCAAGGATCCGTACGGACGTTTCTGCTACTGCCTGGCCTATGTGCCGCGCGATATCTACTCCACCGAGGTACGGCAGAAGATCCAGCAGGTGCTGATGGATCGCCTGAAGGCCAGTGACTGCGAGTTCTGGACCTTCTTCTCCGAGTCGGTGCTGGCCCGCGTGCAGCTGATCCTGCGCGTCGATCCGAAAAACCGTATCGACATCGACCCGCAACAACTGGAAAACGAAGTCATCCAGGCCTGCCGTTCGTGGCAGGATGACTACGCCAGCCTGATTGTCGAAAGCTTCGGCGAAGCCCAGGGTACCAACGTTCTAGCCGACTTCCCGAAAGGCTTCCCGGCCGGCTACCGCGAGCGCTTCGCCGCCCATTCGGCAGTGGTCGACATGCAGCATCTGCTGACCCTGTCCGAGCGCAAACCGCTGGTCATGAGCTTCTACCAGCCGTTGACCCAGGCCGGCAAACAGCAGTTGCACTGCAAGCTGTACCACGCCGACACCCCGTTGGCGCTGTCGGACGTCCTGCCGATCCTGGAAAACCTCGGCCTGCGCGTGCTCGGCGAGTTCCCGTATCGCCTCAAGCATGCCAGCGGCCGTGAGTTCTGGATCCATGACTTTGCCTTCACCTACAGCGAAGGCCTGAACCTGGATATCCAGCAGCTCAACGACACCCTGCAGGATGCCTTCGTCCACATCGTCAATGGCGATGCGGAAAACGATGCCTTCAACCGCCTGGTACTGACCGCCGGTCTGCCATGGCGTGACGTGGCGCTGCTGCGGGCCTATGCCCGCTACCTCAAGCAGATCCGCCTGGGCTTCGACCTGGGTTACATCGCCAGCACCCTGAACAACCACACCGACATCGCCCGCGAGTTGACCCGGTTGTTCAAGACCCGCTTCTACCTGGCGCGCAAGCTCACCAGCGAAGACCTGGACGACAAGCAGCAACGTCTGGAGCAGGCCATCCTGACCGCTCTGGACGAAGTCCAGGTGCTCAACGAAGACCGCATCCTGCGTCGCTACCTGGACCTGATCAAGGCCACCCTGCGCACCAACTTCTACCAGACTGACGCCCACGGCCAGGTCAAGTCGTACTTCAGCTTCAAGTTCAATCCCAAGCTGATTCCCGAACTGCCCAAGCCAGTACCGAAGTTCGAGATTTTCGTCTACTCGCCGCGCGTCGAGGGCGTGCACCTGCGCTTCGGCAACGTCGCCCGCGGTGGTCTGCGCTGGTCGGACCGTGAAGAAGACTTCCGTACCGAAGTGCTGGGCCTGGTAAAAGCCCAGCAGGTGAAGAACTCGGTGATCGTGCCGGTCGGGGCCAAGGGTGGCTTCCTGCCGCGCCGCTTGCCGCTGGGCGGCAGCCGCGACGATATCCAGGCTGAAGGCATCGCCTGCTACCGGATCTTCATTTCCGGGCTGCTGGATATCACCGACAACCTCAAGGACGGCGCCCTGGTGCCGCCGGCCAACGTTGTGCGTCACGACGATGACGACCCGTACCTGGTAGTGGCAGCCGACAAAGGCACCGCGACCTTCTCCGACATCGCCAACGGCATTGCCATCGACTACGGCTTCTGGCTCGGCGATGCGTTCGCCTCTGGTGGCTCGGCCGGTTACGACCACAAGAAAATGGGTATCACTGCCCGTGGCGCCTGGGTCGGCGTGCAGCGTCACTTCCGTGAACGCGGCATCAACGTCCAGGAAGACCCGATCACCGTGGTCGGTGTCGGTGACATGGCCGGCGACGTGTTTGGCAACGGCTTGCTGATGTCCGAGAAGCTGCAGCTGGTCGCTGCTTTCAACCACCTGCACATCTTCATCGACCCGAATCCGGAGCCAGCCAGCAGCTTTGCCGAGCGCAAGCGTCTGTTCGACCTGCCGCGTTCAGCCTGGAGCGACTACGACACCAGCATCATGTCTGAAGGGGGCGGAATCTTCCCGCGCAGCGCGAAAAGCATCGCCATTACCCCGCAGATGAAAGAGCGCTTCGCCATCGAAGCCGACAAGCTGACCCCGACCGAGCTGCTCAACGCCTTGCTCAAAGCGCCGGTGGACCTGCTGTGGAACGGCGGTATCGGTACCTACGTCAAGTCCAGCGAAGAAAGCCACGCCGATGTTGGCGACAAGGCCAACGACGCCCTGCGTGTCGACGGTAACGAGCTGCGCTGCAAGGTGGTGGGCGAGGGCGGTAACCTCGGCATGACCCAGTTGGGTCGTGTCGAATTCGGCCTCAACGGCGGCGCCACCAACACCGACTTTATCGACAACGCCGGTGGTGTGGACTGCTCTGACCACGAGGTCAACATCAAGATCCTGCTCAACGAAGTGGTGCAGGCCGGTGATATGACCGAGAAGCAGCGTAACCAGCTGCTGGGCAGCATGACCGAGGAAGTTTCCGGGCTGGTGCTGGGCAACAACTACAAGCAGACCCAGGCGCTGTCCCTGGCGGCGCGTCGGGCTCGCGAACGCATCGCCGAGTACAAGCGGTTGATGGCTGACCTGGAAAGCCGTGGCAAGCTGGATCGGGCCATCGAATTCCTGCCAACCGAAGAACAGCTGGCCGAGCGCCTGGCTGCCGGCCAGGGCCTGACTCGCGCCGAACTGTCGGTGCTGATCTCCTACAGCAAGATCGACCTCAAGGAACAGCTGCTCAAGTCGCGGGTGCCGGATGACGACTACCTGACGCGCGACATGGAAACCGCGTTCCCACCATCACTGGTGAGCAAATTCGCCGAGGCCATGCGTCGCCATCGCCTGAAACGCGAAATCGTCAGCACCCAGATCGCCAACGATCTGGTCAACAACATGGGCATTACCTTCGTTCAGCGCCTGAAAGAGTCCACCGGCATGAGCCCGGCGAACGTCGCCGGTGCTTACGTGATCGTGCGGGATATCTTCCACCTGCCGCACTGGTTCCGTCAGATCGAAGCGCTGGACTACCAGGTGCCCGCGGAAATCCAGCTGACCCTGATGGACGAGTTGATGCGTCTGGGCCGCCGCGCTACACGCTGGTTCCTGCGTAGCCGTCGTAACGAGCAGGACGCCGGGCGTGACGTCGCGCACTTCGGGCCGAAGATCGCCGCGTTGGGGCTGAAGCTTGATGAGCTGCTGGAAGGGCCGACCCGTGAGCGCTGGATGACCCGTTACCAGGGCTTCGTCGAGGCCGGTGTACCGGAGCTGCTGGCGCGTATGGTGGCCGGTACCACGCATTTGTACACGCTGTTGCCGATTATCGAAGCGTCCGACGTCACCGGCCAGGACCCGGCTGAAGTGGCCAAGGCCTTCTTCGCGGTGGGCAGTGCGCTGGACCTCACCTGGTACCTGCAGGAAATCAGCAACCTGTCGGTGGAAAACAACTGGCAGGCCCTGGCCCGCGAGTCGTTCCGCGATGATATCGACCTGCAGCAGCGGGCAATCACCATCTCGGTCCTGCAGATGGCTGATGCGCCGGAAGACATGGATGCCCGGGTTGCCCTGTGGCTGGGGCAGCACCGTGTGATGGTCGTGCGCTGGCGCGCCATGCTTGACGAGCTGCGTGCCGCGACCGGTACTGATTACGCCATGTATGCGGTGGCCAACCGCGAGCTGGTGGATCTGGCCATGAGCGGACAGGCGGCGGTGGTGCCGTCCTGAGTCTGAGCTGAAATGAAAAAGCCCCGGCATCTGCCGGGGCTTTTTTTCGTCTGCTGGGGCCTCATCGCCGGCAAGGCCGGCTCCTACAGGAGCTTCATGCACCGTTCCATTGTAGGAACCGGCCTTGCCGGCGATGAAGCCGATGAAGCCGATGAAGCCGATGAAGCCGATGAAGCTTACTTGAAACGTCGCTCCACACCTTTCTCGACCAGAATCTTCGCCGCAATCTCTTCCACCGAGAAATGCGTGGAATTGATGTGGGCAATGTTCTCGCGGCGGAACAGGTTCTCCACCTCGCGCACTTCGAACTCGCACTGGGCGAAGCTGGCATAGCGGCTGTTGGGCTTGCGCTCATGACGAATGGCGGTCAGCCGGTCCGGGTCGATGGTCAGGCCGAACAGCTTGTGCTGGTGGTTTTTCAAGGCCTGGGGCAGTTGCAGGCGTTCCATGTCGTCTTCGGTCAGCGGGTAGTTGGCCGCGCGGATGCCGAATTGCATGGCCATGTACAGACAGGTCGGGGTTTTGCCGCAGCGCGAAACGCCCACCAGGATCAGGTCGGCCTTGTCGTAGTAGTGAGTGCGGGCGCCATCATCGTTGTCCAGGGCGAAGTTGACCGCCTCGATGCGCTCCATGTAGTTGGAGTTGCCGCCGATGGAGTGGGATTTGCCCACCGAATAGGACGAATGCGCGGTCAGTTCCTGCTCCAGCGGGGCCAGGAAGGTCGAGAAAATGTCGATCATGAAACCATTGGAGGTGGCCAGGACCTCGCGTATATCCTGATTGACGATGGTATCGAAGATGATCGGACGGACACCGTCCTTTTCTGCGGCGCTGTTGATTTGCTGTACCATGGCCCGCGCTTTTTCCACGCTGTCGATGTACGGGCGTGTGTATTTATTGAACGGAATGGTATCGAATTGCGCCAGAAGACTCTGTCCCAGCGTCTCGGCAGTGATACCGGTGCCGTCGGAAATAAAGAAAGCAGATCGTTTCATTTGCGCCTTGGGCCTTAAGCTGGTGAGAATTCTTGGATATGATAGGTTCGGTTTACCGAACATCGTGTTCGGCATTCTCACTTATTTTCCGGGTCCAGGCCACAAGCGCCCGGCCAAGCCAGAGCTGGCAGGCGGGCGACCTGAGCTTTTCCAACACAGTTAGTGGAGAGATCACCTTGGTAGAGTACGTAGTTTCCCTCGATAAGCTCGGCGTCCATGATGTGGAGCATGTGGGGGGCAAGAACGCATCCCTCGGCGAGATGATCAGTAACCTCGCGGGTGCCGGTGTATCGGTCCCCGGCGGCTTTGCCACTACGGCTCAGGCGTACCGTGATTTTCTCGAGCAGAGTGGGCTCAACGCCCAGATCCACGCCGCGCTCGACGCGCTGGATGTCGATGACGTCAATGCCCTGGCCCGCACCGGTGCACAGATCCGCCAGTGGATCATGGAAGCCGAGTTCCCCGAGCGCCTGAACACTGAAATCCGCGCCGCCTTTGCTGAAATGTCCCAGGGCAACCCGAACATGGCCGTCGCCGTACGTTCCTCGGCCACCGCCGAAGACCTGCCAGACGCTTCGTTCGCCGGTCAGCAGGAAACCTTCCTGAACATCCGTGGCGTCGACAACGTCATCCGCGCCGCCAAGGAAGTGTTCGCTTCGCTGTTCAATGACCGCGCCATTTCCTACCGCGTGCACCAGGGTTTCGACCACAAGCTGGTGGCCCTGTCGGCAGGCGTGCAGCGCATGGTGCGTTCGGAAACCGGCACCGCCGGCGTGATGTTCACCCTCGACACCGAATCGGGCTTCCGTGATGTAGTGTTCATCACTGGCGCCTACGGCCTGGGTGAAACCGTTGTTCAGGGCGCGGTCAACCCGGATGAATTTTATGTCCACAAAGGCACGCTGGAAGCCGGTCGCCCGGCCATCCTGCGTCGCAACCTGGGCAGCAAGGCCATCAAGATGGTCTACGGCGAAGAAGCCAAGGCCGGTCGTTCGGTCAAGACCGTTGATGTCGACAAAGCCGACCGCGCCCGTTTCTGCCTGAGCGACGCCGAGGTCAGCGAGCTGGCCAAACAGGCCATGATCATCGAGAAGCACTACAAGTGCCCGATGGACATCGAGTGGGCCAAAGACGGCGATGACGGCAAGCTGTACATCGTTCAGGCCCGCCCTGAAACCGTGAAGAGCCGTTCCCAAGCTAACGTCATGGAGCGTTACCTGCTCAAGGAAACCGGCACCGTGCTGGTTGAAGGCCGTGCCATTGGCCAGCGCATCGGCGCCGGCAAGGTGCGGATCATCAAAGACGTGTCGGAGATGGACAAGGTCCAGGCTGGCGACGTGCTGGTATCCGACATGACCGACCCGGATTGGGAACCGGTAATGAAGCGCGCCAGCGCCATCGTCACCAACCGCGGCGGGCGTACCTGCCACGCGGCGATCATCGCCCGTGAACTGGGTATTCCGGCAGTGGTCGGTTGCGGCAACGCCACCCAGTTGCTCAAAGATGGCCAGGGTGTGACCGTTTCCTGCGCCGAAGGCGACACCGGTTTGATCTTCGAAGGCGAGCTGGGCTTTGACGTTCGCCAGAACTCTGTCGATGCCATGCCTGATCTGCCGTTCAAGATCATGATGAACGTCGGTAACCCTGATCGCGCGTTCGATTTTGCCCAGCTGCCCAACGCCGGTGTCGGCCTGGCACGTCTGGAGTTCATCATCAACCGCATGATCGGCGTGCACCCCAAGGCACTGCTGAACTACGCCGGCCTGCCGGCCGAGTTGAAAGAAAGCGTCGACAAGCGCATCGCCGGTTACAACGATCCGGTCGGCTTCTACGTTGAAAAACTGGTCGAAGGCATCAGTACCCTGGCTGCGGCGTTCTGGCCGAAGAAGGTCATCGTGCGTCTGTCGGACTTCAAGTCCAACGAATACGCCAACCTGATCGGCGGCAAACTCTACGAGCCGGAAGAAGAAAACCCGATGCTGGGCTTCCGTGGCGCCTCGCGTTACATCAGCGAAACCTTCCGTGACTGCTTCGAGCTGGAGTGCCGCGCACTCAAGCGCGTGCGCAACGAAATGGGCCTGACCAACGTCGAGATCATGGTGCCGTTCGTACGTACCCTGGGTGAAGCCAGCCAGGTCGTCGACCTGCTTGCTGAAAACGGCCTGGCTCGCGGCGACAACGGTCTGCGCGTGATCATGATGTGCGAGCTGCCGTCCAACGCCATCCTCGCCGAAGAGTTCCTCGAGTACTTCGACGGCTTCTCCATCGGTTCCAATGACCTGACCCAGCTGACCCTGGGCCTGGACCGCGACTCGGGGATCATTGCTCACCTGTTCGACGAGCGTAACCCTGCGGTCAAGAAGCTGCTGGCCAACGCCATTCAGGCTTGTAACAAGGCTGGCAAGTACATCGGCATCTGTGGCCAGGGCCCATCCGACCACCCGGACCTGGCCAAGTGGCTGATGGAGCAGGGCATCGAAAGCGTCTCGCTGAACCCGGATTCGGTACTCGAAACCTGGTTCTTCCTGGCCGAAGGTCAGGCTGCGAACTGAGGCGTTGAACCGGAACCTTCACCCGGCCTTCGCTGGCCGGTGAAGGTTTCGACCGTATTCCAGGGCGTGTTCCAGTGATGGTACCCGCCCTTTTTCGTGCAAGAAACCTATGCAAAGCAGCAGTTCTCTATTTCCCGTGGCCTTGCTCAGTGCCGAACGTCGCGGTGATCTGAGCGAAGACGTCTACCGGATCAAAGCCGGTAACAGCCCGGATCGCACCGTTGAGTTGGCGGTCACCCGCCTCGGTCTGGCTGACCAGGCCGAGGTGCGCGGCGCCCCGGTGATTTTGCTGCACGGCAGCTTTTCCAATCGGCGCTTTTGGTATTCGCCCCGGGGTGTTGGCCTGGGGGCGTATCTGGCGCGCGCCGGTTTTGATGTGTGGATTCCGGAAATGCGCGGTCACGGCCTGTCGCCGCGCAACCACGCTTATCGACACAACCGTGTCGCCGACTATGCCCGTTACGATTTGCCGGTCATCGCCGCCTTTGTCAGCGAGCAGTGCGGCCGTGCCGCGCACTGGATCGGCCACTCCCTGGGCGGTACCACTCTGGCCGCCGCGCTCGGCGGTCAGTACCTGGCGCCCGAGCAGGTGGCCAGCGCGGCGTTTTTTGGTACCCAGGTCAGCCGCACCTACTGGCCGTTGAAACTACCGCCAGTGGAGTGGGGCGGGCGCCTGTTGCTCAAGCGCTTCGGGCAGATTTCCGGCGCGCGGCTCAAACGTGGCCCGGAGGACGAGCCGATCGGCCTGGCCCTGGAAAGCATGCGCTGGTTCGGGCTGTTCGGCCGTTTCGGCGACAAGGATCGCGACTGGTGGGCCGGGCTGGCTGAGGTCGATGTGCCGGTGTTGGCGGTAGCCGCTGCAGGCGACCATCAGGACCCGGTGTGGGCCTGTCGCAAGCTGTTTGAACAGCTGGGTTGCGAGCACAAGCAATTCGTTCGCCTGGGGCGCGAGGAGGGCTTCGACAACTTCGGGCACATCGATATGCTGGTCAGCAAGCCGGCGCAGGCACAGGTATGGCCGCTGGTCGAACGCTGGCTGCACGACCCTTTGACTGCTTTGCTCAATGATACTGCGCAGCAGGTGACCGGATTGGCGCCGACGTGTAGCCTTGAGCCTGAAGCGTGATCGCTGGGCCTCGTTAACTGATTGAAACTGTGACATCCCTTTGTCTTGGCAACCGACAGGAGCTTCCCATGCATTATCTCACCCCCGATCTGTGCGACGCCTACCCGGAACTGGTACAGGTGCTGGAGCCGATGTTCAGCAACTTCGGTGGCCGCGATTCCTTCGGTGGTGAGATCGTCACCATCAAGTGCTTCGAGGACAACTCGCTGGTCAAGGAGCAGGTTGACCTGGATGGCAAGGGCAAAGTTCTGGTGGTCGACGGTGGCGGTTCGCTGCGTCGGGCGCTGCTGGGCGACATGCTTGCCGAGAAGGCCGCGAAGAACCACTGGGAAGGCCTGGTGATCTACGGCTGCGTGCGTGACGTCGATGTCCTGGCGCAGACTGACGTTGGCGTGCAGGCCTTGGCCAGCCACCCGATGAAGACCGACAAGCGCGGCATCGGTGATCTCAACGTGGTGGTGACCTTTGCCGGGGTGACATTCCGTCCGGGCGAGTACATCTACGCTGACAACAATGGTGTGATTGTCTCGCCAAGTCCGCTTAAAATGCCGGAGTAAGCACTGAAGCCGCGAAGTGGAGCAGGAATGTTCGAGGAAGAAAACGCGCAGTGGGGGCTGGTGCATGCCCTGGTGCTCGATGGTAAAGGCGGTGCGCGTTCGATTGCTCGAACTGAACTGGACGACCTGCAGCTGCAGCCAGAGCAGAGCCTCTGGCTGCATTGGGATCGCAGTCATCCCCAGACCCGGACCTGGCTGCGCCGCGACAGTGGCCTGAGCGAATTCGTCTGCGACCTGCTCCTCGAAGAAAATACCCGCCCACGCCTGCTGGCCTTGCCGCAAGAGCAGATGCTGCTGTTTCTGCGCGGGGTCAACCTCAATCCGGGCGCAGAGCCCGAAGACATGGTTTCGGTACGCATCTTCGCCCAGGCGCAGCGGGTAATTTCCCTGCGCTTGCGGCCATTGCGCGCCAGTGACGAACTGTTGCAGCAACTGGCCGAAGGCCGTGGCCCGAAGACCGCCTCTGAGCTGTTGCTGAGCATGGCGCAGTTACTGACCGAGAAGGTTCAGGCGCTGGTCAGCGACCTCTCGGAGGTGGTCGACCTTGAGGAAGAAAAGCTCGAAGCCGACCAGCGGTATGCACCGGAACAGGTTGCCTTGCAGCAGATTCGCCGTCGCGCCGCCGGCCTGCGCCGTTTTCTCGCGCCGCAGCGCGAGTTATACGCGCAATTGGCGCGCAACAAGTGGAGCTGGTTCGCCGAAGACGATGCCGATTACTGGAACGAGCTGAACAACAGCCTGATCCGCTACCTTGAGGAGCTGGAGCTGACCCGTGAGCGGGCTGCCCTGGTGCTGGAAAGCGAAGACCGTCGGCGTGCCGAACGGATGAACCGGACCATGTACCGCTTTGGCATCATCACCTGCATCTTTCTGCCCATGAGTTTTGTCACCGGGCTGCTGGGCATCAACGTCGGCGGCATTCCGGGGTCTGAAAGCCCCTATGGTTTTCTCTTCGCCAGCTTGCTGGTACTGGCGCTGGCGTTGGGGCAGTGGTGGTTGTTCCGCCGGCTGCGCTGGGTGTGATCCGGTGCATTTGCTGAACAATCAGTCATTAACTGTCTACCCGGTTCATGTGACCCGCGCCGAGGCGACCTCGTCTTTGACAGATATTGCGCGAGGTGCCCATGCACGATCCGTTTGAAGAATCCCTGCGAGACCTGCTCAAGGCATCACCGTCCGGGCGCGAGCGCGACGACGATGCCTGCCTTGGGCGTGTCCTGAAAACCGCCAACCGTCAGGTGGGTGCGGGCGATCTGTTCAGCCTGCTTGGCCGCTGGAGCCAGGCGTTGATGATTGCCGTGAACAATGGTTCGGCGCATGTAGCGCCGGTCCGCCGTAACGCTACCGCTCGTAAAGCTGATAAGGCCGATTGAATATGGAACTTAATCTCTGGACCCAGAGCTTGCTCACCGCGATGACCGCGCTGTGGACCAAAGTGGCGAACTTCATCCCCAATCTGTTTGGCGCCCTGGTTGTGGTGCTGCTCGGTTTTGTCGTGGCCAAGCTGCTCGACACCTTGCTCTCCAAACTGTTGGCCAAGCTCGGTCTGGACCGCCTGATGGGCGGCACCGGCCTGACCAAGATGCTGGATCGGGTCGGTATCCAGGTGCCGATCTCGACGTTGATCGGCAAGATCGTTTACTGGTTCGTGTTGTTGATCTTCCTGGTCTCGGCCGCTGAATCCCTTGGTCTTGAACGCGTTTCGGCAACGCTGGACATGCTGGCGCTGTACCTGCCGAAGGTGTTTGGGGCGGCACTGGTGCTACTGGCGGGCGTGCTGCTGGCGCAGTTGGTCAACGGCCTGGTGCGCGGCGCCGCCGAAGGCATCGGCCTGGAGTACGCCGCCGGTGTCGGTCGTATCGCCCAGGGCCTGGTGATCATCATCAGTATTTCAGTGGCAATCAGCCAGCTTGAGGTCAAGACCGATCTGCTCAACCACGTAATCGTCATTGGATTGATTACCGTTGGTCTGGCCGTTGCCTTGGCAATGGGCCTGGGCAGTCGCGAAATTGCCGGGCAGATTCTGGCTGGAATCTATGTGCGAGAGCTTTATCAAGTAGGCCAACACGTGCAGGTTGGAGAGGTCGAAGGGCAGATCGAGGAGATCGGGACGGTCAAGACGACCCTGCTGACCGATGACGGCGAGCTGGTCTCGTTGTCCAACCGGATTCTTCTCGAGCAGCGAGTCAATAGCCGCTAACCGGGTAATCCTGCTAATGTATGCCGCCGCAAAATTACCCCAGGCAGGGGTAAGCGGCGACATTGACCTGACTGTCGGCCAGATTCGTTTTGAATAAAGTTCACTCGCTGCCCATGCGTTACGACCCCCGCGAGCTCACTGATGAGGAGTTGGTGGCGCGTTCGCATGTGGAGCTGTTTCATGTTACTCGCGCGTATGAGGAGCTCATGCGGCGTTACCAGCGGACTCTTTTTAACGTGTGTGCACGTTATCTGGGGAACGATCGGGATGCTGATGATGTCTGTCAGGAGGTGATGCTCAAGGTGCTCTATGGCCTGAAGAACTTCGAGGGTAAATCGAAGTTCAAGACCTGGCTCTACAGCATCACCTATAACGAGTGCATCACCCAGTACCGCAAGGAGCGGCGCAAGCGTCGACTGATGGATGCCTTGAGTCTTGATCCACTTGAGGAAGCCTCGGAAGAGAAGGCGCCGAAACCGGAAGAAAAGGGTGGACTGGATAAATGGCTAGTGCATGTAAATCCTATTGACCGGGAAATTTTGGTGCTACGATTTGTCGCAGAGCTGGAATTTCAGGAAATCGCAGATATCATGCATATGGGCCTGAGCGCAACGAAAATGCGCTACAAACGTGCGCTAGACAAGCTACGTGAGAAATTTGCGGGCCTTGCTGAAACTTAGTGGCGCGCAAATATCTCTAACGTACCGGCAAGTTCTGCTAAACTTGTCGTCGAGTTGTCCCCCGGATGTTGGTGGGACTGCTTAACTATCACCAGATGGGGAATTAACGGATGAAATTGAAAAACACCTTGGGCTTGGCCATTGGTTCTCTTGTAGCCGTAACTTCGCTTGGCGCTCTGGCACAAGGCCAAGGCGCGGTTGAGATCGAAGGTAACGTTACCAAGCAGTACTACGATACCGAGCGCAATTTTCAGAATGACGGCACCAACCCTGGTGTTCGCCTCGGTTACTTCCTGACCGACGACCTGTCGCTGGATCTGGGTTACAACGAAACTCACAACGTTCGTGGCGATGTCTTCAACAAGGACATCAAAGGTTCCAAAGCCAAGCTCGACGCTACCTACCACCTGGGTACCGTAGGCGACGCAGTGCGTCCTTACGTTTCCGCTGGTTTCGCGCACGAGAGCATCGGTCAGGCTGCCAACAACGGTCGTGACCACTCCACCTTCGCCAACCTGGGCGCCGGTGCCAAGTGGTACATCACCGACATGTTCTTCGCCCGTGCCGGCGTTGAAGCCATGTACAACATCGACAACGGCAACACCGAGTGGGGTCCAACCGTCGGTCTGGGTCTGAACTTCGGTGGTAGCGGTGGCGCTGCTCCAGCTCCGGCTCCAGTTGCTGAAGTCTGCTCCGACAGCGACAACGACGGCGTTTGCGACAACGTCGACAAGTGCCCTGACACCCCAGCCAACGTTACCGTTGACGCTGACGGCTGCCCGGCTGTTGCCGAAGTCGTACGTGTTGAGCTGGACGTCAAGTTCGACTTCGACAAGTCGGTCGTCAAGCAGAACAGCTACGGTGACATCAAAAACCTGGCTGACTTCATGAAGCAGTACCCACAGACCACCACCACTGTTGAAGGTCACACTGACTCCGTCGGTCCTGACGCTTACAACCAGAAGCTGTCTGAGCGTCGTGCAAGCGCCGTTAAGCAAGTTCTGACCAACGAGTACGGTGTTGAGTCGAGCCGCGTTGAATCGGTTGGCTACGGTGAAACCCGTCCGGTTGCTGACAACGCCACCGACGCTGGTCGCGCTGTTAACCGTCGCGTAGAAGCACAAGTAGAAGCCCAAGCCAAGTAATTGGTAAGCGCTTCACGGAAAAGCCCGGCCTAGGCCGGGCTTTTCTTTACTCGCGATTCAGGCTGGTATCTGCAGCAGGGTACTGCCTGACGCTTCTCGGGCCGCCACTTCGCCAATCACCAGGATCGCCGGGCTGCACAGCTTGAAGTGCGCAGCGTCCGCGCATAGCTGCATCAAGGTGCTGCGCTGTTCGCGCTGTTGGGGTAGGGACGCATTCTCGATCATCGCCACCGGCGTGTCGGCTGCCAGGCCAGCTGCCAGCAGTCCTTGCTGGACCTCGCCGAGTTTGCTCACGCCCATGTACACCACCAGGGTGGTGCCCCCCTGGGCGAGCGCCTGCCAGTTCAGCGGGCTGTCATCCTGGGTGTGCGCGGTGACCAGGGTCACGCCCCGGCTCACGCCGCGCAAGGTCAGGGAAATGCCGCATTGGGTTGCCCCGGCAAGACCGGCGGTAATGCCATTGACCAGTTCGGTTTCGATACCTTGAGCCTGCAGCCAGGCGGCTTCTTCGCCACCGCGTCCGAAGATGCACGGGTCACCGCCCTTGAGTCGGGCCACACAACGGCCCTGGCGTGCATAACGCAGCATCAGGCGCTGGATGAAGGCCTGAGGTGTGGAGCGGCAGCCGCCACGTTTGCCAACGGCAACCACGCGTGCCTGAGGGCAGTGGGCGAGGATCAGCGGGTTGACCAGGTCGTCGATCAGTACCACATCGGCTTCAGCCAGGGCACGCACAGCCTTGAGGGTCAGCAGCTCCGGGTCGCCGGGCCCCGCACCAATCAGCCAGACTTTCGCATTCATCGGGTATTCCTCATCGGCAAAGGACGCCGTCAGCCTTTTAGCAGGCAGAACAGCAGGATCAGGTTGAGTAACAAAGACAGCAGCGCCAGGCTGCGCCAGACCTTCAGTGGCTCGCGTTCGAGCAGAGGCCGCGGGCGTACGCTCAGGTGCTGGCGTTCGCCTTGTTCGAGCAGCAACAGCCATTGCTCGGCGGTTTCAAAACGTTGTTGCGGGTCGGCGAGCAACGCCTGGGTCAGGTTATGTTCCAGCCACTCGGGCAGGTCTGGACGGTAGCGCGCAGCGCTGGTGGGCTGGATAAAACGTGGGCGCTGGAACGCTTCGATTTCGCCATAGGGGTAGTGACCGGTCAGCAGATAGAACAGCGTTACGCCGACGCTATACAAGTCCTGCCGGGCGCTGGGTGGCTCGCCGCCGAACGCTTCCGGGGCAATGAACGACGGGGTGCCGGGGAGTTCATGGGCGCGGTCTTCAGAGAGTCCTGGGCAGAAGGCCAGGCCGAAGTCCAGCAGGCGCAGCTGGCCATCGTCACCCAGGTGCAGGTTCTGCGGTTTGATATCGCGATGGAGGATGTTGCGCCGGTGCAGCATACCCACGGCCTGCAGCAGTTGCTGGGCAAGCGCTTGCCAATCCACCAGCGGCAAAGGGCCGGTACGGGCGAACAATTGCTCAAGGGTCTGACCCGGGTATTCACGCATCAGGTAATACAGGTGCTGGCGTTGGCTGGCTGGGTGCACTTCGGGGAAGAAGCGCCCGGCAACCCGGCGCAGGAACCATTCTTCGAGCAGCAGGCTTTGCAGTGCGCCAGGTTCATCCTTGCGCTGCTCGGGCAGGGTTTTCAGCAACCAGGCGTGTTGCTGGTTGTCGTGAACCCGATATAGCAGGGACTGCCGGCTCTGGCTGAGGGGCTGCTCGATCGTCCAGCCATCGATCGATTGACCGCTACGCAGGGGGGCAGGCAGCGGCCATTGCTGCAATTGCGCCAGGGAATCGCCAAGGTTGCTCGCGCCCAACTGATCGATCCGCACCAGCAATGCGCTGGCGTTGTCCTGGCTGCCGCTGTGATGGGCCGAGCTGACCAGCGTTTGCGCTGCATCCTGCAAATCAATCTGTTCACGCAATACCGCCCTGATCTGTGATTCGCTGAGGCTGGCCCAGACGCCATCGCTGAGCAGGACGAAGCATTCACCCGCGTGCAGGTCGCCTTCGAGGTAGTCGACCTGCAGGTGCTGATCCAGGCCCAGGGCGCGCTTTAGCACATGCTGCATGCCGGGCTGATCCCAGACGTGATCCTCGCTGATGCGCTGCAGTTGACCGGCGGCCCAGCGATAGATACGGCAGTCGCCGACATGTGCCAGGGTGAAGCGCCGGCCGCGCAACACCAGGGCGCTGAGGGTGGTCAGTAGGGGCTGGCCACCGCCATTGGCGCGCAGCCAGCGATTCTGTGCCAGCAACAGGCGGTCGAGGGCCTGGGCCACGCCCCAGGTTGGCGGTGTGGCGTAATAGTCCAGAGCTAGCGCCTGCAGGCTTGTCCGCGCGGCCAGGCCGCCGTCGGCGCACTGGCTGACGCCGTCGGCGAGGGCGAACAGATAGCCTTTGCTGGCGGCCAGTTCCGGGTTGGGCGTGACCAGGCGCAAGGCATCCTGGTTCTCTTCTCTAGGCCCGGTGGCGCTGGCGTGGGCGAAGCTCAGTTGCAGGCTCATGGCGCTGCCTCAGACCCGCGCTGCAGTGACGGCAGCCGAGCCCCAGGTGGTGCGCCAGCGTTGTTTGACGCCGTGCAGGCCGAACCAGGCCAGCACGCCGAGGCTGGCGAACAGCCAGAGCCCCAGTTGATAGTCACCGCTGTGCTGTTTGATCGCGCCAAGGCCGGCGGCCAGGAGGAAACCGCCGATACCACCGGCCATGCCGATCAGGCCTGTCATCACCCCGATTTCCTGGCGAAAGCGCTGCGGTACCAGCTGGAACACTGCGCCGTTGCCTGCGCCAAGGCCGAGCATGGCGCTGACGAACAAAGCCAGTGCCGCCACCGAACTGGGCAGATTGAAACCGACTGCGGCAATGCAGAGGGCGGCTACGGTGTACATCGCCAGCAGGGTACGGATCCCCCCAAAGCGATCCGCCAGGGCGCCACCCAGAGGGCGCATCAGGCTGCCGGCAAAGACGCAGGCGGCGGTGTAGTAGCCGGCAGTGACCGGGCTCAGGCCGTACTGGTCGTTGAAGTAGCCGGGCAGGGCGCTGGCCAGGCCGATGAAGCCACCAAAGGTGACGCTGTAGAAGAACATGAACCACCAGCTGTCGCGATCACCCAGGGCTTTGAGGTAGTCGGCCATGGCCTTGGGCTTGGGCCTTTGTGGGGCGTTGCGCGCGAGCAGGGCGAACAGCACCAGGGTCAGCACTAGCGGTACCACGGCAAAGCCGAAAACAGTGTTCCAGCCAAAACTGGCGGCCAGGACCGGCGCCAGCAGTGCGGCGAACACGGTGCCGGAGTTACCCGCGCCGGCAATGCCCATGGCCTTGCCCTGGTGCTGGGCCGGGTACCACTGCGAGGCCAGTGGCAGAGAGACGGCAAAGGAGGCGCCGGCGACGCCGAGGAACACCCCCAGCAGCAACGCCTGCTCATAGCTGTGTATGCCCAGGTTCCAGGCGCAGAACAAGGCGATGATGACGATCACCTGGCCAATCAGGCCGGCGGTTTTCGGTGACAGGCGGTCTACCAGGATGCCCATCACGAAGCGCAGGATGGCGCCGGCCAGAATCGGTGTGGCCACCATCAGGCCGCGCTGCTGGGTGGTCAGTTGCAGGTCGGTGGCAATTTGCACCGCCAGGGGGCCGAGCAGGTACCAGACCATAAAGCTCAGGTCGAAATACAAAAAGGCGGCGAACAGCGTGGGAACATGCCCGGACTTCCAGAAACTCGTATTCATCGAACACCTCGTTGAACGTTGCACTGCAGGTCGCGCCCTCAAGGGGCAGAAACGCAAAAGACGCCGCCTCCCGGCCCGCTGCTGCGAGGGGGATGCGACGTCTTTGTCGTGAAGGGGCAACCGCCGTTGGCTACCTGTGCGAATAGCATTTGCAAAAGCCAGGCCAGGGTAGCGTCAGCCGAGCAAGTCGCTCATGGCGATGATCTGTTCGGCCACCTGGATCAACTTCTGCTGCTTGCTCATGGCCTGGCGACGCATCAGGGTGTAAGCCTGTTCTTCATTGCAGTCCTTCATTTTCATCAGCAGCCCCTTGGCCAGCTCGATACGTTTGCGCTCGGCCAGTTGCTGGTCGCGGGCTTGCAGCTGGGCCTTGAGCGCCTGGTCGCTCTCGAAGCGGGCCATGGCCACGTCGAGGATCGGCTGCAGCCGCGCCGCATGGATGCCTTCGACGATGTAAGCGCTGACCCCGGCCTGGATCGCCTGGCGCATCACGCTCGGGTCGTGCTCGTCGGTAAACATGACAATTGGCCGTGGCCGGTCGCGACTGACCAGGATCACTTGCTCCATCACATCCCGGCCCGGTGACTCAGTATCGATCAGCACCACATCTGGTCGCACCGTTTCGACGCGTGCCGGCAGGTCGATGGTCAGCCCTGACTCTTCGATAACTTCAAAGCCGGCTTCAACCAGTGCGGCTTTCAGGCGCCCGACTTTCTTTTCGGTGTCGTCGATCAACAGGATTCGCAGCATCATGGCCTCCCCTGATCAGCGGCGGGCGAGGGCGGCGGGCGTTTGCGCCAGCGCGTGCAGGGCAAAGCTGCGGGCGTAGCTGGCGGGGTCGCTGCCATCCCAATAGCTGCCATCGATCAACTGGCTTCGGCGCATGTTCTGCTCACTGCAAGGCACGCCGATGGCGCTGGCGGCGTCGCGGTACAGCGCCAGTTGTTGCACCTGGCGCGCCACGCCCAGGTAGTCGGGATCTTCGCGCAGCAGGCCCCAGCGGCGGAATTGGGTCATGAACCACATGCCGTCGGACAGGTAGGGCAGGTTGGCCCGGCCGTTGTCATGCAGGCGCAAGGCATGTGGGTCGTGCCAGTGATTGCCAAGGCCGTCGTGGTAGTCGCCGAGCAAGCGCGGTTCGATACTGTTCAAGGGCGTGTCCAGGTAGGCCTGGCCGCTCAGCAGCTGGGCTGTGCTACGACGGTTTTCCGGGCTTTGCTCGATGAAGCGGCTGGCGGCCAGAATCGCTTTGACCAGCGCTCTGGCGGTATTGGGGTACTGCTCAACAAAAGCGCGGGTACAGCCGAGGACTTTCTCAGGGTGATCAGGCCAGATCGATTGACTGGTAGCCAAGGTGATCCCCTGGCCCTGCTCGACGGCGTCGGCCGACCAGGGTTCGCCGACACAGAAGCCGTCAATGCGCCCGGCTTGCAGATGAGCAAGCATCTGCGCCGGCGGTACCACAACGCTGTTGACGTCATGCAGTGGGTGGATGCCCTGGCTGGCCAGCCAGTAATACAGCCACATGGCGTGAGTACCGGTCGGAAAGGTCTGGGCAAAGGTGAGTTTTGTCCTGCTTTGGTGCACGAAACGCTCCAGTGCCTCGGGACGGGTCACGCTCTGACGCTGCAGCGGCGCCGACAGATTGATGCCTTGGCCATTCTGGTTGAGCCCCATCAGCACCGCCATGTCTGTGGCTCCGGTGCCGCCAATGCCCAGGTGCACGGCATAAATCAGCCCATACAGACTATGGGCGGCATCCAGCTCGCCGCTGACCAGTTTGTCGCGCAAGCCAGCCCAGGAGCTCTGGCGCTTGAGGTTCAGGCTCAGGCCATAGGGTTGGGCAAAGCCCTGGGTCGCGGCAACCACTACTGAGGCGCAGTCGCTCAGGGCCATGAAGCCGATGTTCAGACTGTGCTTTTCCGGCGCATCGCTGCCGTTGACCCAGGCCAGTGGAGTGGTGGGGGTATCGTTGTTCACAGTATCGCGCCTGTATCGAAGGTCAGGCCGTGCCGCTTGCGTGGCCGGTGTCAAGAGTCAACAAAGCAACGCATATGCCAAGGCGGCGCTGTCCCCCGGACGATGCCATCTATATAATCGCCCCCTCACTCACGTCGAGCTAAGCCCGCCCATGTATACCCTGGCCCGCCAGCTGCTGTTCAAGCTCTCCCCGGAGACCTCCCATGACCTGTCCCTGGACCTGATCGGCGCCGGTGGCCGCCTGGGCCTGAACGGGTTGCTGACCAAGGCCCCGGCCGCTTTGCCGGTGACGGTCATGGGCCTGGAGTTCGCCAACCCGGTGGGGCTGGCGGCAGGTTTGGACAAGAACGGTGCCGCCATCGACGGTTTTGCCCAGCTGGGCTTCGGTTTTGTCGAGATCGGCACGGTCACACCCCGTCCGCAGCCAGGTAACCCCAAGCCGCGCCTGTTCCGCTTGCCACAAGCCGAGGCGATCATCAACCGTATGGGCTTCAACAACCTGGGTGTCGATAACTTGCTGAACCGCGTGCAGGCGGCGAAGTATCGCGGCGTGCTGGGCATCAACATCGGCAAGAATTTCGATACCCCGGTCGAACGCGCGGTAGACGACTACCTGATCTGTCTGGACAAGGTCTACAACCACGCCAGCTACATTACCGTCAACGTCAGTTCGCCCAACACCCCAGGCCTGCGTAGCCTGCAGTTCGGCGACTCGCTCAAGCAATTGCTCGATGCCCTGGCCGAGCGCCGCGGGCAACTGGCTGCGCAGTATGGCAAGCACGTACCGTTGGCGATCAAGATTGCCCCGGACATGAGCGATGAAGAAACCGCGTTGGTGGCAGCGGCGCTGGTCGAGTCAGGCATGGATGCGGTGATTGCCACCAACACCACGCTGGGCCGCGAGGGTGTCGAAGGCTTGCCCCATGGCGACGAGGCCGGTGGCCTGTCGGGCGCGCCGGTACTGGAAAAGAGCACGCATATCGTCAAGGTGCTGGCAGGTGAACTGGGCGCAAAGTTGCCGATCATTGCCGCCGGTGGCATCACTGAGGGCAAGCATGCGGCACAGAAGATCGCTGCCGGTGCCAGCCTGGTGCAGATCTATTCGGGGTTCATCTACAAGGGGCCTGCGCTGATCCGCGAAGCCGTGGACGCTATCGCTGCCATGCCGCGCTGAACTGCAGGCATAAAAAAGGGCCCCTTAAAGGGGCCCCTGGGCCTTAGCCCGCCGCCCGGATGGGGCGTGCATGGTGAATGAATTCAGATCCTCGTTCAGCCAACGGCGTGAAGTTCGTTGAGTCTATGAATACCCGCAGTGCCGGTCATACCGTCCCAGTTGTCGCCGCGTCCTTCGCGCCAGCCATTGATCCATGCCTGGCGTACAGACGGTAGAGTAAAAGGGCAAAGCTCGCGGGATTTGCCGGTGACCCCATATTGGTAGCCACGTGAAAATGCTCGTTCCAACGGATCACGCTTAAGTCTTCTCATAGGGTGTTGCCCTCACTTGTTGACTGTAATGTCCCGTCGGCCTCCAGGAGGCCGGGCAGAATCGTTCTGCCGGTTTGCGCTCGCTGCCGGCGTCGCGAGCGAAAGTGTTGCCCCGTTGCGGTGACAACCTGAGATGAGTTCTAACCAATGCACGACACAGTGTGAATGATCGTTTTGTCATAAGGACGTAACCTTTCCTAGGGTCAAAGGATAAGTAAATAAATGCGTCAGGCCTGGATCCGACGCAAAGCCCGCTATGATCAGGGTTTGATAAGAATTGAAGTCACTTGGCTATCGCCGGGTGATAATTTGTAACAAGGCAGTCAATACGACGAAGGGTCATTTTTCCCCCTGCCAGTCGTGAAATTTTCATTCTGCCCGTCGATCAAAGACTTTTCTGCCCCTGGCGAAAGGTCAGATTGCCCGGGTGGCCCGGCACTCATCGCGGTGCCATTCGAACGCTCGCTGGAAAGGCGTTCGATTAAACATCGGAAGGCGATGCGCTTGCCCTCCACTAATTGCTCAAGGCACTGGATACCACATGTCGGACCGTTTCGAACTCTACCTAACCTGCCCTAAAGGTCTTGAAGGCCTGCTCGCCGAAGAGGCCCGCGGCCTGGGCCTTGAAGAGGTGCGTGAACACACCTCGGCCATTCGCGGCTCGGCCGACATGGAAACCGCCTACCGCTTGTGCCTCTGGTCACGCTTGGGTAACCGCGTGCTGCTGGTGCTCAAGCGTTTCAACATGAAGAACGCCGACGACCTGTACGATGGTGTACATGAGGTCGAATGGCAGGACCATCTGCAAGCCAGTGGTTCGCTGGCCGTGGAGTTCAGCGGCCATGGCTCGGGTATCGACAACACCCATTTCGGCGCCCTGAAGGTCAAGGATGCCATTGTCGACAAGTTGCGTACCCGCGATGGCGAGCGACCTTCGGTTGACAAGCTCAACCCTGACTTGCGCGTGCACCTGCGTCTGGACCGTGGTGAAGCAATTTTGTCCCTGGACCTGTCGGGGCACAGCCTGCACCAGCGCGGTTACCGCCTGCAGCAGGGGGCTGCGCCGCTCAAGGAAAACCTTGCCGCCGCCGTGCTGATCCGTGCCGGCTGGCCGCGTATTGCCGCCGACGGCGGGGCGCTGGCTGACCCGATGTGTGGTGTGGGTACGTTCCTGGTGGAAGCGGCGATGATTGCCGCCGACATCGCCCCCAACCTCAAGCGCGAGCGCTGGGGCTTCAGTGCCTGGCTTGGCCATGTACCGGCGTTGTGGCGCAAGCTGCATGATGAAGCGCAGGCGCGGGCGCAGGCTGGTCTTGCCCGTCCGCCGTTGTGGATTCGTGGCTACGAAGCCGACCCGCGGCTGATCCAGCCGGGGCGTAACAACGTCGAACGTGCCGGTCTTAGCGACTGGGTGAAAATCTACCAGGGCGAGGTCGGCAGTTTCGAGCCGCGTCCAGACCAGAACCAGAAGGGCCTGGTGATCTGTAACCCTCCCTATGGCGAGCGCCTGGGTGATGAAGCCAGCCTGTTGTATCTCTACCAGAATCTCGGTGAGCGCTTGCGTCAATCGTGCCTGAACTGGGAGGCGGCGGTGTTTACTGGCGCTCCGGACCTGGGTAAGCGCATGGGTATTCGCAGCCACAAACAGTACGCGTTCTGGAACGGTGCGCTGCCGTGCAAGCTGCTGCTGATCAAGGTGCAGCCTGACCAGTTCGTCACCGGCGAACGTCGCCAGCCCGAGCGTGACGCTCAGGGTAGCGAAGGCCAGCGTTCACCGGCAGCCGTTGCCAGCGAGCCGGCGCGCTTGAGTGAAGGTGGGCAAATGTTCGCCAATCGCCTGCAGAAGAATCTCAAGCAGCTGGGCAAGTGGGCCAAGCGCGAACAGGTCAGTTGCTATCGTCTGTATGATGCCGACATGCCTGAGTATGCCTTGGCCATCGACTTGTATCAGGACTGGGTACACGTCCAGGAATACGCAGCACCGCGTTCGATTGATCCGGAGAAAGCCCAGGCCCGCCTGTTCGATGCCCTGGCCGCAATTCCCCAGGCACTGGGCATCGACCAGAGCCGGGTGGTGGTCAAGCGTCGCGAGCGTCAGAGCGGTACCCGTCAGTACGAACGCCAGAGCACCCAGGGCCAGTTCCTGGAGGTCAGCGAAGGTGGCGTCAAGTTGCTGGTCAATCTGACCGACTACCTGGATACCGGGCTGTTCCTGGATCATCGGCCGATGCGCATGCGTATCCAGCGCGAGGCCGCCGGCAAGCGTTTCCTCAACCTGTTCTGCTACACCGCGACCGCCAGCGTACATGCGGCCAAGGGCGGTGCGCGCAGCACCACCAGCGTCGACCTGTCACGGACTTACCTGGACTGGGCACGGCGCAACCTGTCGCTCAATGGCTTCTCCGACAAGAACCGTCTGGAGCAGGGTGATGTCATGGCCTGGCTGCAAGCGTGCCGTGATGAGTTCGACTTGATCTTCATCGATCCACCGACCTTCTCCAACTCCAAGCGCATGGAAGGTGTGTTCGATGTCCAGCGTGACCATGTCGAATTGCTCGACCTGGCGGTCGCGCGTCTGGCACCAGGCGGTGTGCTGTATTTCTCCAACAACTTCCGCAAGTTCCAGCTCGACGAACGTCTGGCCGAGCGTTATGCGGTAGAGGAAATCAGTGCGCAGACTCTGGATCCGGACTTCGCCCGTAACACCAGGATTCATCGAGCGTGGCGCATTCAAGCACGTTGAAGGTGATCTTCTCCCAGGCCGTAGATTGCTTCATTAGTGGCTAATGGCTATAACTGAAGAAAGGCCTGGGAAACGCTGCATACTGGCGTTATGAGTGTTATCAACTATGTCGATGCATGGCGTTCGTCCAAAGATGCTCGGCTTTGTCAGCGAAGAAGTGTCCGCTTGGCTGGTTGCCCTCGTGGCATTGGTGGCCGGCGGACTGTTGACCGCTTTTCTGGCGTTGGCAACCTACGAGTTGTACCAGCAACAGTTGCGCCAACGCTTCGAATTGCTCGCCAGTGAGCGTTACAGCCGTATCAAAGAACGCTTCGAGGATCAGGTGCAGCGCCTGGATGGGCTGCGCCGGTTCTTCGTTTTTGCTACTGAAATCACCCCCGAAGAATTCAACGGTTATGCGCGGCCCTTGTTGCATCGCACCCAGGCCTATTCCTGGGCGCCGCAGGTGCCGGGGGCGGCACGCCATGCGTTTGAGCGGCGCGCGAGTCAGGTCCTTGGCCACCCCTACGAAATTCAGCAACTGACAGATGACGGCAGTTTGCGCGTATCACCGGTACGCCCGGTGTACTACCCGGTGCTGTTTACCCAGGCATTGAGCCTGCAGCGCCAGCCGCTGGGGCTCGACCTGCTTTCCCAAACCCTGCACCGGGACACCCTGCAGCGTGCCTCGAAGCCTGGCGGCATGGCCGTCTCTGCGCCGCTTAACCTTACGGATGTAGAGCCTGCGTATGCCCGCGGGGTGCTGATGGTGGCTCCGGTGTTCGCACCCCTCGATCCAGGCCCTGAACCGCGCGGTTATGTCATGGCGGTGATCAGCCTGCGCCAGCTGATGGCTGAAGGTTTGCCCAATTCAGTCGAGGACAACCTGGTGGTGCGTATTCGCGACCTGTCCGGGCCGGACAGCCAGCATGAGGTGCTGTTCCAGTCGGATAATCGGGGTACCTCCTCAGCGCTGGCCGCCAGTCATCTGTTGCACTTGGCCGACCATGACTATCAGCTCGATATCCGTCCAAGTCTGGCGTTCATGCAGGCCAACCGCTCTTCGGCAGTCCCTGCCGTGGTGTTTCTTGGTGGTTTGCTCAGTGTATTGCTCAGTGCCTTGCTGTTCAGTCTGTTCAGCCAGCGTCAGCGCGCCCTGACCTTGGTCGAGCAGCGCACTGGCGAGCTGCGCATCAGTGAGCAGTCATTGCGTGATACCCACAATCAGTTGCGCAGTGTGCTGGATGCGGCGACCCAGGTTGCGATCATCGCCACCAATCTGCGTGGCGTGATCAGCACCTTCAATGCTGGCGCCGAGCGCCTGCTTGGCTACAGCAGTGCCGAAGCAGTGGGAAGTTTGACCCTTGAGGCGCTGATTTCACCACAAGAACTGCACCAGCGGGCCCGGGACCTGAGCCACCGTTATGGGCGCGAAATCACGCCCGCCCAGGCAATGTTTGCGCAAACCGTCCAGGAAGGGGGCAACGAGGCAGGTGAGTGGACACTGCAGCGCAAGGATGGTGGCCACCTGCTTGCCAACATGCTGGTCACGGCGGTGCTCGATGAGCATGGCCTGTGGGTCGGTCACTTGGCGATCTGTATCGATGTCACTGAGCGCAAGCGTGTGCATGAAGCTCTGGCGGCCCGTGACCGCTTGCTGGACAAGCTCAGTGCCGAGGTGCCTGGCGGCATTTATCAGTTTCGCCTGCGCCCGGATGGCAGTTCTTGTTTCACCTATGCCAGTGAAGGCTTGCGTGACATCTACGAGATTGAACTTGAGCTGTTGCGCCAGGATGCTACGGCGGTATTTGAGCGGATCCACCCGGATGACCTGTTACGCGTGCGCAGTTCGATCCGCCATTCAGCCGATCACCTGACACCTTGGCGTGAAGAGTACCGAGTGGTGTTGCCACTGGCAGGTCAGCGCTGGGTGCGGGGCGAGGCGACTCCTGAGCCGGAGGAGGACGGCAGTACGCTGTGGCACGGCTATCTGACGGATATCTCCGATCTGAAGCGGGTTGAAGAAGAACTGCGCGCGCTGTCGGTGACCGACTCGCTGACCGGTATTCATAATCGGCGCTATTTCCAGGAGCGTTTGAAGGTCGAGCTTGAGCGCGCGCAGCGCGACCAGCAGGACCTGGCGATCATCATGCTGGATATCGATCACTTCAAGCGCATCAACGACCAGTTTGGTCATGCCGTGGGTGACCATGTGTTGCGCAATCTGTGCCAGCGCATCAGTCACCGCCTGCGGCGCACCGACGTGTTCTGTCGCCTGGGAGGGGAGGAGTTCATGGTCCTGTGCCCTGGCAGTAACGCCGAGCAGGCGCACTCGCTGGCCCTGGAGTTGTGGCAGGGGGTGCGCAACGTCGTCGTCGAGGGCGTCGGGCAGGTCACGGCCAGTTTTGGCGTGGCCGGCTGGCGCCCGGGGGAGGGCGCCGATGCCTTGTTGCTACGCGCCGATTCCGGCGTCTATGCGGCCAAACAAGCTGGCCGCGACCGGGTCGAGGCAGAACTGCCCTGAGTACTCAGGGCTGAACGGCAGCGGTACTGTTGACCAGTTTCGGCTGGCGATAGAGGTCCAGCAGCACCTGATCGAGCACAGCTGAAGCACCCCAGGGCTTTGGATCGTTGAGGATCGCTGCCACCGCCCAGGTGTTGCCGTTGCTGTCGCGGCTGTAGCCGGCAATGGCGCGTACGGTGTTCAGGGTGCCGGTCTTGATATGAGCCTCGCCGGTCATCGCGGTACGCTTGAGGCGCTTGCGCATGGTGCCATCCATGCCTACCAGCGGCATTGAGCTGATGAATTCGGCAGCATATGGGCTTTTCCAGGCAGCCTGCAGCAGGGCGGCCATTTCCCGGGTGCTGACCCGCTCGGCGCGAGACAACCCGGAGCCGTTCTCCATGATCAGATGCGGTGCAGTGATGCCCTTTTTCGCCAGCCACTGGCGTACCACACGCTGCGCTGCATGGGCGTCGTCGCCATCGGCATCGGTGCGGAACTGCGCGCCCAGGCTCAGGAACAACTGCTGGGCCATGGTGTTGTTACTGTATTTGTTGATATCGCGAATGATCTCGACCAGGTCAGGCGAAAAGGCGCGTGCCAGCAGGCGCGCACTTTTCGGTACGCTGTCGATCCGGTCGCGGCCCTGGATGGTACCACCCAGTTCATTCCAGATGGCCCGTACCGCACCGGCGGCATAGGTCGGGTGGTCGAGCAGCGACAGGTAGGTCTGCGAGTTGCAGCCATCAGCCAACTGACCGCTGACCACAACGGTGACGCCGTCTGCCCGGGTGACCGGGTTATAGCGCACGTCGCCGCTGCATTGCTTGCTATTGACTGCCTTGACCTGGTTGTCGATACGGATGCTGGCAATCGGTGGTTCGACCGATACCAGCACCTTGCCGCCGTCGTTGCGGGCGACAAAGCGCAGGGCCTTGAGGTTGATCAGCAAGGAGTCGGGCTTGACCAGAAACGGCTTGTTTTCGTCGCCGCCGTCATCATTGAACTGGGGGAGCACGGGTTGGACGAAGTGACTGCGGTCGAGCACCAGGTCGCCACTGATGGTTTGCACCCCATTGGCGCGCAGGTCGCGCATCAACAGCCAGAGCTTTTCCATGTTCAGTTTCGGGTCACCGCCGCCTTTGAGGTAGAGGTTACCCTGCAGGGTGCCATTACGCAGCGGGCCGTCGCTGTAGAACTCGGTTTTCCACTGGTGCGTCGGGCCGAGCAGCTCCAGGGCCGCATAGGTGGTGACCAGCTTCATGGTCGAGGCCGGGTTGACCGAGATATCGGCATTGAACACGGTTGGTGTGCCAGGGCCGTTGAGCGGCAGCATCACCAGCGACAGGGCCGAGTCCTGCAATTTATTGGTTTTCAGCGCCTGCTGTACTTTGGCAGGCAGCGTGGTGTTGACGGCCGCAGCCTGGGAAGTCAAGGCAACGGGCAGAAGCAGGCCGGCAAGCAGAAGAGGACGTAGAGATCTGATCATGTGCAATAAACCCTGCGAGCGAGGGGTGAAAAAAACGGAGCAAGGAAAGGTGAAGGCCCCGGTGTGAAAAATATAGTGCGCATTATGCCCCAAGGCGCAGGGTGATGGGGCAGTGCGAAAGGGTGGCTTATCGGCTTTTATTCCGGCAACCTCGTGGTGAAACTGGTAAAGTGCGCCGCGTTATTACTCAAGAGGATTGTTTCATGGCCACTAACCGTTCCCGCCGTCTGCGCAAAAAACTCTGCGTGGATGAATTCCAGGAGCTGGGTTTTGAACTGAACCTGGAGTTCAAGGAAGACCTGACCGACGAAGCCGTTGATGCCTTCCTCGATGCGTTCCTGGCAGACGCTATGGATGCCAATGGTCTGGACTATGTTGGCGGCGACGACTTCGGTCTGGTTTGCAAAGCAGATCGCGGCTCGGTCACTGAAGAACAACGCGCTGCCGTTGAAGACTGGCTCAAAGGCCGCAACGAGCTGACCAAGATCGAAGTCAGCCCGCTGCTGGACGCCTGGTATCCGGAAAACCCGATCAATCCGGTTGCCTGATGCCTGAAGAAACGGCGGCCCCAGTGGCCGCCGTTTTGTTTTCAGCTCACCTTTGCCGCCGTACTGGCTGAGCCCCCTGGGTGCAAGAGTCGCTCAAGTGCTTGCTCCACCTCTGCCATGGCTGCCGCCAGCTGTTGCTGGTGAAGCTCGAGCGTGGGTGCCGGCGCATTCGCCTGGCAGTCTGATTCCAGCTGTTCGCAGGCATCGATCAAGGCATTGGCCTGAATGATCCGCGCGGCGCCGAGAATACGATGCGCTTCGTCCTTCAACTGTTCGGGTTGCAGTTCAGGGTCAAGCTCCGCCAGCGCTATCCGGTCCTTGCTAAAGCTCTGTTTAAGCTGTTTCAGCAAGGCTTGCAGGTCGACGGCGCTGCTGCCCACCACGGGCTCCAGGCCTTGCAGGTTGAACAGGGCCGAGTGGGTGGCGCTGGTGCGTTGGGGGAGCGGTTGTATCCTGGCCAGACGCTGGCCCAGCGCCTTGAGGCTGATCGGCTTGAGCAGGCAGTCATCCATGCCGGCTTGCTGGCATCGCCTGCGGACTTCTGGTTGCGCATTGGCGGTGTAACCCAGCAGGGTGCTGCGTGGCCATTGTTGTGCGTTTTCATCAGCGCGTACCGCCTGGGCGAATTGGTAGCCATCGATGCCTGGCATGTTGCAGTCGATGATCAGCACATCGAATGCCTCTCGCCGCCATATCTCCAGAGCCTCCAGGCCATTGTCGACACTGCGGTGCTGCAACCCCAGGTAGTTCAGTTGCTGGGTCAGCAGCAACAGATTGGCCGGATGGTCGTCGACCACCAGTACTTTCAGCGCGGCCACGGATAGGCAGGGTTCGGGAATCACGGCAGGCTCGTCGGGCTGGCTGGTCATCAGCGTCACCGGCATGCTGACCTGCACGCGGGTACCCTGGCCAAACACACTGTGCAGGGTCAAATTACCGCCCATCAGGTGGCACAGGTCGCGACTGATCGACAGACCCAGGCCTGTACCGCTACGTGCCAGCTTACTATCGGGGTTGGCTTGGGCGAAGGGCAGGAACAGGCGTTGCTGGTCCTGTTCGCGAATGCCGATACCCGTGTCCTGTACGGTCAGTTCAAGCCTGGCAAGACCCGGCTCGGGGCCAGGCTCCAGGCTCAGCTCGATGATGACCTGACCGTGCTCGGTGAATTTGATTGCATTGCTGACCAGGTTCGAAAGGATTTGTTTCACCCGTAGCGGGTCCAGTTGAACGTCGACGCGCGCGCTGGGGTCGATACGGATCATCAGGCACAGGTTTTTCTGGCGCGCCAGACCATCGAACACGCGTCCGACAGACTCCACCAGCGCTATCAGGCCGACCCGTTCCGGTGCCAGAGCAAGGTGCCCGGACTCGATGCGGGCGATGTCGAGTATGTCGCCGATCAGGGCCAGCAAGTCGTTGGCCGAACTGTAGGCCACTTCGACTGCCGGTCGATCCAGCTGTCCCTGGTTGGCTTTTTCGAGGGCTAGCTCGAGCATGCCAAGGATGGCGTTCATCGGGGTACGGATTTCATGGCTGATGGTTGCCAGAAAGGTGCTCTTGGCGCGATTGGCGTCATCGGCCTGCTGCTTGGCCTGGCTCAGGTCCTGGATCAGCTGGCGCCGTTCGCTGATATCGATCCAGCCGCCGATGATACCCTGGACTTCACCGAGCGAATCCCGGTAGGGCAGGATCCAGTGGTAAATGGTCATTGCCCTGCCATTGATCAGCAGCGGGCGGTCAATGATCAGGGGCGCGCCCTCACGCATCACGTGCTGGTAGTCGGCCTGAATCTGGCTGGCATAGCAGCTGTCGCCCAGTGCGCCATCCTCCAGACGCTTGCCCAGCACCTCATCAAGCTGTAACTGAACGGCCTCCAGGTAGCTGTCGTTGCAACTTTGCAGCAGCCCTTCACGGTCACGTACGTACATGGGGTGGGGCGTACCGTTGAGCAATGTGCGCATGAATTCGAGCTGATCGCCCAAGGCGCGCTCTGCTGCCTCGCGTTGCTTGATCTGGCGGCGCATCCAGGCATTCCAGGCCAGTGACAACAGCAGTAGCACGCTGGTGCCCAATACGATTTGCAAGACCAGTTGGTGGTACTGGCTCCAGTAGGCATCGGTTTCAGTGCTGTAACCGCGCCAACGGCTGTTGATAACGCCCAGTTCTTCCGGCGCGATACTCAGCAGTGCCTTGTTCAGAATCGAAGCCAGCTCCTGGGAATGCCTGGCGGTCGCCATCGAAAAAGTTGCAGGTTCGGCGCCGACCGAGGCTCGAATGACCAGCCCATGCTGGGTCGCCAGGCTGAAGTTGGCGTTGATCAGCGCAGTGATGGCAGCATCGACTTGGCCGCTGGCCAGTAAGGATGTGGAGTGAACGGCGCTTTCGGTCTCCACCAGCTGGATACCGGCCACTCGTGCACGCAGTCTGTCGATCAGAGGGCTGTCGCGGGTCAGGGCCACGCGTCGTCCTGACAGTTGATCCAGCGAGGTGGGTTGGTCCGCTCCCGTTCGAGTCATCAGCACATAGGAGTTTTCCAGGTAGGGGCGGCTGATATGCAGGGTGCTTTCCCGCTGCTTGCTGGGCGAGATGGCGGCAATCACATCGGCCCGGTTGTGGTTGACACGATCGATCATGTCGCTGATACCGCTGGCGCGCTGTACTTCGAAACGCAAACCGGTGCGCAAGCGGATTAGCTCAAGCAGGTCGGCGGCAATCCCGCGAAAGTTACCGGCGTTGTCGAAAAATGTCAGTGGCGCTGCGGTTTCGTTGACCACTACACGTACCACCGGGTGCTTGCTCAGCCAGTGTTCTTCACGTTGCGAGAGTTGCAGTTTGCGATCAGTCAGGAGTATGTCGCTGCCTGCGCTCCAGCGTTTGAAAATGTCTTCACGGGCAGTGCTTGAAAGGTTGTCGAGTGTGGCGTTGATCAACTGCAGCAGCGTGAGGTTGCTTTGCTGTACGGCAAAGCTGAAGCCGACCGGTTCGTGTTTGCTGAAATTGGCCATCTTGACGTTCTGCAGGTGGCCCTGATTGATCATGTAATGGGTGGAAATAGTATCGCCGAGAAATACGTCGGCCTGATCGAACGCGACGGCATTGAGGGCATTCAGATAGGAGGGGTAGGTCTGAATCGTTGCCTTTGGGTAGTTGGCCTTTATCTCTGCCGGTGGCAAGTAGTGATAGACCATGCTCAGGCGCAGGCCAGTCAGGCCAGTATCAAGGGGGCGGCTTTCGTTTTCGCGGGTCACCAGCACCGGTTGATCGATGGCGTAGGGTCTGGAAAGTACCACCCCCGGTGTAGCGGCTTCGAAGCCATTGGCACTGCCGAGCAGGTCTATCTGCCCCAGGGTAAGGGCTCTTACCGCTGCCTGGCGGCTGGCAAAGCGTCGGACCTGAATCGGCAAACCCAGCGTGTTTTGCAGAATTCCAGCAATGTCGGCAGTCAGGCCCTCGTAGTCGCGACCGCTGGCGGTCATGTCGAAGGGCGGATAATCCGGTGCCGAAGTACCCAGCAGCAATTGCCTTTTACCTGCGATCCAGCGTCGTTGCGCCGTACTCAACGGCAGGTTCACACCTAGCGGTTGCGAGCGGCTGAGCAACCTGTACTGGCTGGCCTGAACTTCGTCGGCACTTGCCGTAGATAGCAGGCACAGGCAGGCCAGGATGCTGCACAGGCAACAATGGAGGGTGCGGCTAGGCATGGCTTGATTCAAACCAGAGCATTGCGTTTGGCCATTTCAATGAGTTCAACCAATGACTTGACTTTGAGCTTCTGCATCAAGCGCTTTTTATAGGTGCTGACAGTTTTGTTGCTGAGGAACATCCCTTGGGCGATTTCTTTGTTGCTTCTGCCTTGGGCAAAGAGTTGCAGGACCATCAATTCCCGATCGTTGACTTGTTTGAACAGTTCCAGCTCGCAGTGTTCATTGCCGTGAGGGCGCAAGTTGCTGATGGCCTGGCTAGGGAAGTAGTTGTAACCCGACAAAACCGCTTTGATCGCGCTGAGCAACTCGCTCAGGTCTTCCTGTTTGCATACATAGCCGGCAGCGCCGGAGTGCATGCAGCGTACGGCAAACAACGCCGGCGACTGTGCGGTAAGCACCAGGATTTTCAGCGGAATGGCCATGCTATGAAAGCGTGACAATACTTCCAGGCCGTCGAGCCTGGGAATGCTGATATCGAGGATTTTCTAGACAAGGGCTATTTTGGTGTCAAACCATCGCTGACCCCAACCCTCATTCATCACCACACCTCCTTAGCTCCCAGCCTTGCTGCAGTTCTGGCGAGTGGAGACAAAGGTGCGATTGTGAAGGGGAGTGGACAGAACAGGTCTTGATGATTTTCCGATGCAAGGTTTCAACACCCGACCTCAGGATGTGAAGCTGACTGAACCCCAGGTAACCCCATCCCTCTGCATCATAGAGAGACCGGATCTGAAGTGGCCAATCAAAAAGAGGAACCCAGCGCATTTCGCCCAGGTGTGAGTAATTTCCCCTCTAAGCATTGATGCTAGGGGTACGGCTTTTGACTCTTCGGAGGGCCCTTTGCGGGCCCTACAGGCGCGAATCCGGTCATCGCGTGTCAGAGACGGAGATCGGCCTCCAACTTTATGGCCATTATCCGGATAAAGCAGTCATGAGCGCGCTGCTTGAGTCCAGCGTTGATAGCTCTGTTCGGCATGATTGGGACTTTCAAGATTGGGCTTTGATCGCAAGGCGAATGCCTTCTCGGCTAGCACCTCCAAACGTTCAGCCGCCTTGGGCAGCCAGCCATTCCTGATCGCCCATCGCCTGATGTTTCCTGTAGGTTCCTGATGGTCGCGCAAGCGGGGGATTCGAAGGATCCGCTTGAGCAGCTCGTGCTGATCATGAGTAAACGTTATCTAGAACGGCAAGTCATCATCGAAAAAATCAAACGCTGACTGGTCATCTTTAGGATCGGCTCCACGAGGTTCATCTTTGTACATGTCCAACATGGTCTGATGCCATTCCTCCTTGAATAGAAAATGGTCAAGGTTTAGGTCCACAATACCGAGCGTTTCAACAGCTAGAATGCTTTTGGCGTAAGTGCGAAATTGGCGACCCTCGGTAAAATGGCGAATCTGGGTTTCGCACATGAGGCGTAGATCCCAACAATCACAGATGACATTTGAAGCGATGCACTGCCAAAATTCCACGAACTGATCTGTACCTTGGCGGAATGAAGGATCCAGGAGGAGCGTCAGTAGACCTTCTGAATGATGAATAAGTTGAACGGGGGCCAAAACGTCCAAGGCAATTGCTTCTTCAACTACGTGGAAAAGTCGATTGTCAAGGCCGTGTTTATCCCAAAGAACCGCAAACGTCTGAACGCCTACGCTATCTCGGTAATGGACGTTGATATCCGTATGTTGATGGGTTGAGTAGATCGAGGCGACAAGGCTGCCGTCCTTACGGTCAATCAGATCATGCTCAGCAAAAAACAGGCGCGAGCAACGGGCAATTTCTGGTTCTTTGCGCTGCAGGCTGACTGACTCCACATTTGCCATGATTTTTTACTCGATTACGGACTCGTAGATCAAGGGTAAGAGGTTGCTTCCTGTTTTCAAGTCGAAGGTGGAGGTCGTTCTCTTCGTGGTATTGAGGGTCGAGCTGAGCGCTAAGTTATCTTAAACAAATCTGTGTTAAATCAGATGCTTACTTGTATAATGTTTCGATTTAAGTATATATTGGTTTAGAGGCTTTTCGACGAACGGTAGCTTGTGATTTGTGCGCCTGGCAAACGCTCGCACAAAACTAGCCATTCGATCAAGGGAGTGCGCATGGTAACTGATGAGCCTGATCTAAAAATATTTAGCTGTGATGATCCGAAGGATGCAATAAGAACGCTGTCACTGATTCACGGTGTCGAGGCAGCAGAGATTGAGAGGGTGTATCTCGGCGATTGGCCAGATTTTTTACAGCAAGATTTCAATAGTTTTGATTCTGAGTTTTTCCCTTGGCTGATGGCTGATAATGTTAATGGTAAGCTCAACTGTGAATTTCAGGAAGCCGCGTATTACCATCGGGCTCGCTATGATGGTAGTGAGACTTGGTTTGATAATGGGCTTCTTTCGTCGGGTGAAGGCGCAGTTGAGTTTTTGCACAAAACTCGTAGTTCCTATGAGGGCTATGATTTTGATCAGATACTCGCTATTTGCGAAGTGAATATACGAGAAAGAACCGATCTCGAAGGGGGTGGGACTTTGAAGTCAGGTGGCGGCCCTTATGCGTTCGATACCTTTGAAGATGCGAAATATGGGATTGGTGAAAACTACGAAACCCCTGAAATGTTCATCGGCCCTAGGTGGGGAGGGTGGTGCGGCCCTACCGAAGCAGCAACAGATTTGATAGAAATCCTCAGCAGAAGCTTAAAGCCAGTGATCGTGAAATTCATTGGAAAGGTAGAGGATCAGGAGCGTTACACCACTGGTTTGTGGCATTACCTGTACAGGGTCGCTAATGGGTTGGAGTACATGCCGTTCACGCACACCTTCCTGGGTAGAGGCGTAACTGTTCCCTACGAGAGGATTATCTCGGTTATCGATCTGTAAATGTTCTCGTCGCAGATCTAGAAGCTGCATTCTGAGCAAAGGTGCAGAGCAGGACTGCAGCGGGTGCCTCATGTGGGTCGACGCGGCAGAAATGGATCACAAGATTTTCACACCTGCAGCCTTAGCATGCTTGTACTCCCAATGATTCATCCGGCCCTCTCCCCATCGCGGGCTTTTTTTTGCCCGTTTGCTGCGCCGCCCTAGCCCCGGTTCTCGATTCCGGTGCCCCAGGCCCGAGGGGGAGGGCCGAATCATTACTCCGAAGGCTGAGTGTCTCGTGTTCTGTTGGTGTAGATGAAGTGATTCGCTCGCCCACGTGCCACCCATATTTCCATAGCACGCTGCACCAGATTCCAGGTGTCCGTCAGGTTCAGGTCATTCAGCTCAGAGTGAGTCATGGTAGGGGCAAACCATCTCTCGCCCTCGATCTTGATCTCAAACTCGTTGTAGTAGACGTCGGGCCCTTCGTGGCTCCAGTTTTTCATCATCAGCTCGGCGTCCTTCTGTAGCTTTTGAGCCGTCCCACGCATTATGCAATTGAGCACGACGATGTGATGTGACCTGAGCGCTTTGACGAGCTGTTCGACGTGCACGACTGTTTCATCAATCACTACGACCTGGTGCATTCCTTGATCCATTCAGCGGTTCCTTCAGTCTTGGATAACATCGCCAGTGAGATCCCACAATATGCAGGTGGCTTGCATGGCGTCCCTCAGAGACTCATACGTAACTGCGGATACCTCTGACGAACAGACACATCATGGTAGGGATCATAAAATTATGAATGAGTACAGATTACTCCATCGCTTTGCCAGCAATAGGTGCATCAGGGTTGAGCTGCTGCTTTAAAGTCGTCTTGGTCTTGGTCTTGGTCTTGGTCTTGGTCTTCGGTTGCCTCGTCCTCATCCCAGATCACACCTGCAAGCCCTGATTTATACAGATTGATCTCGTAGGCTCGTTTTTTGATGTCGGGGTGAGCGTTCCGTATGGCCAAGACGGTGCCGGTGATCACTACCTTTTGCATGACCCGCTCAAGGCGATTGACCTTTATCAAGCAGGCGAGATCCTGTGATCCTCTCAACCATAAAGAGCGCGCTGAGACGGAAGTGCCCTCGTTGCGATCAAATGCGAACTGAATTTCTACATTGTTCACTGACCGTTTTCCCATCACGGGGTCACTAGCGATGGTAGCGGGGCCACAATTGTTGAAAATGTAACGGCCCTGCACGAGAACTAGGTCACCTTCCACTATCCAAGCCGATAGCTTGCCCCGGTCAAGTTCGTCTGAGATGTTTCTGATGACGCTGCCGTGCATCACCGCTCTCAGCATCTCGGTCATATAGAGATAAAGATATTGAGCACTGGCGCCGCTGTGCAGCAGGCCCTCGGATCCCTTTCTTACGGCCATGCCGTCCTTGGTGCATGAACCTGCATCAAAGGTTTCCGGATAGCCAGCAAGCCTAGTGAACGTTACTCCGCCCTCTTGAGCGAGTTCGTACAATCTCAAGTGGTTGAAATACCACCAGTGGCAACCTTGGCTTTGCGTCGCAGTATGCACATCGAGTCGATCCAGACGTTTAACCTCATCTTCCCAGGCGGCCTTAAGGCCAATGAGGCGGTCAGCTGACAATGCCATGTCAAGGGCGCGCTTGGTGTGTGCCTCACTGTGGTGTGTGCTACAAAGCACTGCAAGGTTAGCCGGAGAATGGTCTCGGCTCTCTGCCCATGGCCGAATGTGATGAACAACGATGGGCTGGCTGGAGTCTCGACATACGCAGCAAAGCCAACGATTGGCAAACAGCACTTTGATCAAGTCGGGTATGGGAATAGGGGGTCTTGCACCCTCATGGATAGAGGTGATGTCATCCGGGCTGAGTCCGTAGCTCTTCAGTTCTTGCGTGTCCATCAATCTGAGCGTCTTCAAGTACAGCCCTTGCTTGCGTAGCTGTTTTGCAAGATCGCTGTTGATGCCGCGAGCAATTAGCGCGAGCTCAGTACGGTTCGACTTCATAATTGCCACTCCTTGGATGCATCCGACTGCGTACAGCGTCGCTTTCCAGAGGGAGAGAAGTCAATGTACCCGGAGCGCAGAAAAGGGTTCGCCACAAATTATGGGGAATTGTTCCTCGGGGGACATAGCTTTGGCTGCTCCGATTCGTAGTAGCGAGGGCTGACCCGTGGAGCGGTGCACGCCTTGGCGCATATCAGTCGGTAGGCGATGGGGGAGGCTGAGCAACGTCTAGCTCCGGCAGTTCTTGAGTGTGCTCGCGCGATCACTGCTTCAATTCGGGCTTTGCAGTTGTCGGGTAAGTAGGGGCTTGGGGAAAGTAGCTTGAGCCATTGCGCGGCTCAAGCATGAAGAGGGGGCGATGCTTTAGGCTTATAGCTCAGTCTTGGAACGTGAGCTTAATCCGCTCTCGTGGGCCGGCGATGTCAGGCACGTAATCAAAATAGGTGTTCAGCATTTTGACCGCGGTGAAAATGTCGTAGGTATCAAGCACCGCGGCGATGCGCTCACCCTCGAATTGTTCGAGTTCATTCTGGTGGTGCCAGAGGTCTTCTCGTCCGACGAGCCTGGATACCATCAGCGTGTAGCGTCGGAACCAGAATTCAAGGTAGTGCTCAGGAACCCGTTCGGTGCTTTTGAAATCCTTCACCTGGTCGAGATAGAAGAGGGGATTGTTCGAACTGGTGGTTTTCCCGTACCAGTAAGCCTTGGTGCGTACAGTGTCGACATCCTTCCCTAAGCACGTGATGAAGGCTGCCAATGTCTCAAGCAGGTTAAAAGTGGGATCCTCTTCCCAAGGGCTTTTGACGATCCACGTCAAATTCAAATGCCGATCGTAGGCGGAGTTAAGTTCTGCGTCGGAGTAGCTCTGGCCGAGCAGCTTGGCGAGCTTGAGTCGAAAGGTGTCCCAGTCCCGCGCTCGGAGAGCCATGACCACCTCAAAGACGGAGTCTCTCGACCACACCTCGCACTTCGGCAGATGAGCGTCATCGCTTACCAAGAGGCTGTTCAGTGACGCTTTGCCTAACAGGCGCAGTTTGACCTCCCTCCGTACCAGACCTGCATAGAGATCGATATCGAGTCTGTTTGCTGGACGATTGCTCCGCAAAGGCAGATGTTCAGCTAGGTCACTTTGTTTAATAGTGAGGTGATTTATGCCAGGATTTTCCAGATACAACGCCAGCACCTGTGTGGAGGCAAAGCCGCTTTGAGCGAAGCGGTTAGCAACGCGCTCCATCGTAGGCAGGATGCTGATCACCTCGTCATAGCTCATGCCGAAGGTCAGGCTCTGTTTCAAGTCAGAGTAGAGCGCCACGCCATTTCGAGCCGTATCGTCATCCCACTTCAGTGGAGAAAGGTCGCGCAGCTCTAGGTTCCATCGCTCGCCTGATTCCGGAATCGCGAAGCGACTGAAAATTTTGGGCTCCCACATGCGATAGCGATAGAGCGTGCATAGTGCCTTAATCGCAAACGAATGGTTTATTGCATCACAGGGAAAAACGGGTGAGGCCTCCGTATAGGTCTGAAACCTATTTCCGGTCAGATCCTGTATCACGCGTTTAAGCGCTTTCACGACACTGTCGACATTTTGAATCGTCGCGCCCGGCGCCAAGGGACTGATAGTCTCAAGGTGAGCAATCAGGGGGCTCTGGCGCACTGCCTTGCCATCGAGTACCTCTGGGCTTCCAAGTTCATACGGGGAGGCGAAGATCCGTTTTTTATCGGCATCATCAAGCAGATGGTGGACGATGTGTTCAGCTACCCCTTTACAGGCATTGAGCGGGTATCGCCCAGTCAGCGTGCGAAACTCCAGCTCCTCGAAGCCAAGCAGTGCTTCTGCGCTCAACGGGTCGGTGGCATGCTTGAGAGACTTTTTCAGCTCTGCCAGCTCATATTCTTGAAGCTCGTTCAGAAACTCATCGGATTGCTTCTTCATCGTGGCGTCTCAGGCTGGCAGTGGGGAAGAGTGTGCAGAGTTGGCACGAGTGAGGTCTTCGCTGAGTGCCTTGTACTCGGCGCCTTTTTCCGAGAGATTCATGATTTCTTCGTGGCGGACGGCGGCAGTGGTAACCGCTTCACCATAGCCTACACCGGTGTTGTCTCTGATCCGTCTGGCCATTTCGTTGATGACGGCTTCTTCACCATGCTGATAGGTTGCTTTAACGATGTGGTAAACGGCGCTGGTCGAGCGAAGGGCTTTCTCGGCGCATTTGGTGGATAGCAAAATGCCCATTGGGTGTGACCTCTGATAGTGCCGAAGTGGCGTGATCAAAAGTACAAAATCACCGGGAAAAAACCAGGATAGGCAGATTTAATGGCCGCTTCGCACCTCTCGTGTTACTGAGGCGTGCATGCAGAGGGGGCGGTACAGCTTTAGGCACGAAGCCTACTATCGGCAGCACCTCAATGAGTCTGGATCAGGGGCGGGTCGTATTCCACGACCCGCCAATGTTCTACTTGCGTCGATTGAAGGGAAGTACAACACCTGATTCGTTGGGTTGTATCTGTGCCGATGCGGTGAGGCTTTTGAGCTTGGCCAAATGAACTACTGCGGCTTTACCGCTGAGATAGTGTTCAGGAAGACCTGTCAGCATCTCAATATCGTTGTTGGCCAGGCCGATGTAGGCCGAGACGGCATCTAACGGCATGACGCCAGAGGAAGCGAGGAGCTCTATTGTGCGCTTGAGCAGTCGAACCTGCTCAGGTGCGCGACCATCATCCCCGGGCTCAGCCTTGACTCCCCATCTGGCAGAGCGGCGTTTGAACAGGAGTCCTTTTGCATCGTCGTCAATGACTTTCAGCGCCCACAGGCGCATAACCATTGCTGCAACCGAAACGCCCCAGCGCTGCTTCAACAACAAGAGGCTGTCCAGGGTGACGGGGAGCTTCACATCCGATGCGAAGGTTTCCGCAGGAAGCAAGAATGCTCCGGCAAAGCGGTGTGCTTGGTCTTCCATGAGCTTGTGTCGCGCAGGATCGGTAGACCGCTCAATGCCCTTGTGCAGTATCAGGTGGCCGAGTTCATGGGCAAGGTCGAATCGACTGCGAAACCCGTTGCCTTTGTCTGCTGAGAGCAAGATGAGCGGGCGATTCAACGCCTGGCTCCAGGCGGACAGCCCTTCGATTGTCGCTACGCCGGTTTCTTCCCGAACCAGAATGACACCGGCACCCTCGACCGCCATGGCGAGATCAGGGATTGTACGACGGCCCAGATTCCAAAGGTTTCGGCATTCATCTGCGGCTTCTTCGATATCCGCACTGGTAATTTGCTCCGGATCTGTGAAAGCGCGTTTCGGCAGATTGACGTCCGGAAAATTCACAAACTCACCCAGTGCTAGGGCGATGTCCTGAGCCCACTCCAGGCGCGCTTCGAGCATTGCGCGAGCGTTCACATGAGCAGAGGCGTTGCTTCGGAAAAGCGGTAACGAGCATTTCTCCGGCATGGGTCTGGTGAACCATTCAGGGGTTACGTTGATGACCCTTGAAAGGTTGACGAGTGCATCGGCCTCAGGAGATTGTTGACCTGATTTCCACTTACTGATGGTTGCAGGCGAGACCCCCGCCATAGAGGCGAGCGATACTTGAGAAAGCCCACGAGCCGCGAGCGCTTGAACAAGGCGGCCGGGCTCAAAACCTGTGATTCCACGACTCATGATGCGGTGTGCTGTCCCGTTTCGATAATTCCAACTTTGAGCTTCGGCACTGCCAGGTCGACCTGGTGCTGAGGAGCCTCATCATAGCGTGCCAAGAACTTCAGAAGGGGCTCGCGGAACAACCAGCCCCCCATCTGCGGATCAGGTACAGCGATGTGAATCTCTAGCGGTTTCTCCGGCTGGATGTTCAGCGATCCACTGAAGCACGCCACGAAGAAGAACGTACCGGAGGTGATGTCTTGTGGGGCGAACAGCGAAGGCTGAACGATCTGGGTCATCCCCTGATTGGCCTCAGCGAGCTGGCGGCGGACTGCGCTGCGTTTGCAATTGTTCCACAGCTTCGAGGACATGTTCACCCGGCAAAACTTGAACATACCTGCCTGGCCCACTACGACGCCATTTCCCTTGAGCGGGGTGTGTTCAGCGTCTGCAGCTACAAGGGCTTGGCTGAACATCTCGTTCATGTGGAAAGCCCGCATCTGCCCCAAAGCGTTTTTGCGATGCTTGCTGTCCATATCCTTCGTTTTGAGGTGAGCGAGCAGGGCTCCAGCTACACAGGCGTCTTCGACACCCATCACAAGGTTCCGTGGTACGTGAGCAATCAGCAAATCGGCGATAGAGGGGTTGCGGGTTTGGATCATAGAGAGTCGCCCTGGTTTCGTTTTTCGGGATTATATCCATTTAAAATTTCGCGTGGCTAGTCATCCATGCTCATGTGATGACGTTAATTTGAAAAATCCGGCTTGAACAACCCCTTGTGTATCTGGCAGTGTCTCTCAGCGCTCGGCTGAGGGCACCCCGGTCGGAACCGAAGGGGCAACCCGCACCGTGCGCGTCAGACTCTTCCACTCAAGGAATATCCATGCTCCAGGCGGCCACCGGAAAGCTTTTTACTGAGCGGCACAATTCCCAAGTCAACACGCTTCGAGGAGTGGTGTACACCAACCTCGATCTGGGCAGTGGCGAAGCTTTCAGCAGCGCAGTCGGGACGCTCAATGCCTTTGACACGATGACCACGCCTCATGCCCTGTGTTATGAGATGAAAGAACACATCGAGGGGACGCCTGCGGCAGGCCTCATCGCTTCACGCATGATGGGGGCGTACATCGATGATTTTGCAGACGTAGCCTCGTTCGGTTTACGGGCAATATTCAGTCCTGACGTACACCTCGCCGAACGCTTGCTGCACCAGCGTGTTCGCGTGGGGGAGTCGCACCCCAGCGAACGGTTGTCACGGTTCTACGACCCATCGTTAAGGGTGAGCACCCAGGAACTGGAGGCATTCGGCGAGTTCGCGAACCAGTTGATAGGTCTGAAGCGGAGCACGTACCAAAGCGTGCTCAAGGCAATCAGATCCTACGTCGCTGCGGTTCACAGGATGAGCGACGACCTCGATCTGGCCTATGCATTGCTGGTCATTAGCATCGAGTCGCTAGCCCAGGATTTTGATGGCTACGTGGTTGTCTGGGAGGAAATGCCAGATGAGAAGCGCAAGCCTATCGACAAGGCGTTGGAGAACCTCGAAGCGGCAGACGCGCAGGCAGTACGCGATAGCATCCTTTCGACCGAGCACTTGCGTCTGGGGCACCGCTTTTCCAAGTTCATTTTGGAGTACCTGCCGGCGGACTATTACTCAACGCAGGCCGACAAAGAAAAGTATCCCATCGGTAGGCGGGAGTTTGTGGCCGCGCTCAAGAGCCTCTATGGGACGCGTTCTGACTATGTCCACACGCTCAAGCCGCTGACCAAAGAATTTCTCCACTTTTCCGGCCACGCGGAAACCTACGCCGATGATGACAAGCTCATGTTCACGTTCCAGGGCCTTTTCCGCCTGGTGCGTGCGGTGATCATGGAGTTCGTACGTCGCGCCGACAAAATTGATCATGAGCCCTGCGCCTATGAGTATGACAACCCTGGCGTGTTGCGGATTTCGTGGGATCCCTCGATGTGGGTCTATGACCCCGCAGGCCTGGATGCAGAGACCTGTTCGCGATTCTTTGAAGGGTTAGTGGCGCTTCTTAGCCAGGCGTTGAATGACTACCCCCACCGACGACTGAAGAATTTGCGCCCGGTCGTAGAAGCGGGTTTCAAAATTAAGAATGGGTTGAAGAAATCTCCGAAGGCGGCCCTGCTGGCATTCATCTACGTGAAGCATCACTACCTGGGCGGCGAAGCTGGTGAGTCGATGCTGAAGCAGGCAGATGTTGCTCTCCTCAATCAGCCTGGCCTGGAGTCACTGATTGGTCAGGCACTAACGGGGGACGACACAGAATGGCTGCCGTCAGTACACCTTGATCACCTAAATCGCTATTACGCCCAGTGCTTCAAGCCCACAGGAATCAAGGTGCCATTGCTGGTCGAAGCCTGTATGGCTCTCGCGCTGGTAGAACGGTACCGGGCCGCAGGCCAATTTCAGGATGCCCAAGATGCCCTGGCCGCCGCGGTAGAAGATTTCCCGCGGCTGCCTTGCATGAAGGACGTCCAGTTCGACCCCGACACCCCTATACGCTGGCTGGACATCATATATCCGAAACGTACGCCAGGAAGAATCCCGATGCTGGAGTGTCATGGCCTGTAGGTTTAGCTAGGAGGGGCTGTGACAGGGCGGCCCCTCTCTTCATGGAGAGGTACGGAAATTGGATGTTGATTTTTTCCTCAAAGAGCGCACCACATTCATTAAGCATTACTACGACGAAGCCATAGCGCCATTCGCTGAGACCATGCAAAAAATCGAGAGCGGTGTGCCACCGTTTCAGCCGCCCCCGTTCAACCCGCAAACCATGAGTGACGAACCAGCGTTTTTGGAGGAGTGGCTGCGAGCGCAAACAGGTTTTCAGGTAGTTGGCCAGACCTGTGTGTCGATGCTCTCAGAGTCGCTTAAAATTTTCTTCGTGACCCACGAGAAAAACTTAGGTTTAGACTTTGAAAAATCGTTGGGAAAGAACGTTTTCAGCAAGGGTTTCATCCGTGGCTATCGAACCTGCTTCGCTAAGATTGGCGTTGACTGGAGCAATTGCCCTGCGAATTTCTCCATCTTGGAGCAGGTGGTTTTGTCTCGAAACGCAAGCCAGCATGCGACCTCGATAACTTCTACACGGGCAAACCACGTTGTCGGGTCGCTTCGCAAGCATCCAAACCCACTGTTCGTCAGCATCCATGAGATGAGCCTTCTGGCGAGCAGAGGAGGCAGTTGGATGATGGCACCCGCTGTTCACGTTACCCGTGAAGCTCTCCACCAGGCAGTAGACGAAGTGGAAAAGCTCGCAGAGTGGATGAGCTCCATCAATTTCAGAGCTCTGCTTAAGGCGCAGAAGGCAACCCCTTAAATTCATCAATCGCGAGTCCGAGGTGGTCGGTACCGCCGAGGCCGGGTTACAAGGAGTTAGAAGCCAAGTGGTTAGAGTAGTATTTTTCGATGACGCATTCAGGGCCGCTTTTAAGCATGCCGAAGCGCTATGCAGTGACGCCAAGCACAAGATCAAAGAGATCGTGCTGGTGATCCCGGCCATGGCAAACCTCAAAGGCTCCACATCCCTGGCTTCTTTCTTGGGGGCGGAGGCGACCAAGGCCCTCAATAAAGGCGAGACTGCTGTGTTGAGCGGAGTACCCGTCACCCTGAAGACTGAACGTACGTTATCGGGTTTGACGCCAAATACTTTGGTCATATGCGCCTACGCCAGCCAAAGCATGATGGACAAGGTCGATGGGTTTGGGCAGGTGGCGGGCGTGATTGCATTGCCTTTTGCAAAAGACGTAATCAATGGCTGGATGACGTCTTGGTCGCCCTTGGTCGAAGGTAAACAGCCTCGGCAGACGATATCTGCAGCGGCTGATGGTGTTGTTTTGCAGGCGATGAAAGGGCTGACCGCAACGGCGGGTGTGGCAACTAGTGTGCTCCATAACTCGGACAAAGAGCGGGTTGATCGAACGCTCAGGATCTTGCGAAGAAAAGATCACACGCTGGATGCCATGGCGTTGCGCGCATGGGCTGTTGGTAACGGCTGGGCGCCAAAGGCTGCGGATGAACTGGAGAAGCTTGCGAGCCGGATTGCAGGGTTGAAGAATAAACCCACTCTGGACAGGCTGGATCAGGCCGAGCAACTCTATGCCTTTTGGGTCGAGAAAGCCTCTAAATAGCTGTCTTCAAGGCGCCCCGTTGGCGCCTCTTTATCGTGATCAATCTGGAAGCGCCACCTCTGCCTGCATGGAGTGAGGGGAGAAGGTGGCACGGAGCTATTGCCAGCCAGTTCCACCCCGGGCAACCTGAGCTCCATTTACACGGAGAGCTCTGCAGTGGACACACAGGAAAAGCGGTACCCAAGGGAGCGGTTCACTAAGCAGCTGATCCGTATTTGCGAGGCGCTCGACAAAGTATCGACACGTGAATTTGAGTACACGGTTTTTGATAGATCAGCAGTCTGCCGCTTGACCGTGAATGCGGTTTGGGTGGTGGGTTCCTATGCGCGTGGTGCGCTGACATGCGGTGACCTGGACGTTGTCGTAAAGTACACGAAAGCTTCGGGTGCCAAACCGCTGCCAAAAATCTACACGCGGGCATTCTTCGGTGCTACGCCAGGGGTGCGTTTTTACGACGGTGAGCCTCAGGAGAACAGTTCGGGGGCTGACTTCAGCGATGCGGTGCTGATTTGGGCAGATCAGGATGGGGAGGTGAAAAGCTGGCAGTTGCGTATCGACTCCATCACCCCCGATCCTGACGCCGGCCGAGCTCCTCGCGATACGGATTGCATCCCGCTGCGCGGGGAGCAATTGCGAACCAACAACGAAGATATGGAACTCGCGGCAAGTTGGTATCGGCAGGGCATCCTGGAGTGGGATTATTTTCCCTTGGACGAGGAGATGATGAACCCTATTCCAGAAACGGCACTGTCGCGCAGAGACGCAAGGCTGGTAAAGTATGGGAAGGATATGGCGCAAAAGACTCTTGAGCTCCTCCCCGCCATATGGCGTGTGACGACCCGAACTGAACCGACAGGCACGTGGAGTGAAGCATGCGGTGAGCGCGCGACGCTTCGGTGTGGCAGCACACTCATCAGTGTCGGTAAACCGTCCTTGTCATTGCGTTCTTTTGAAAGCATGAAAACTCGTCAATTGATGCTGATCCCCCACCGCACGGCTCGTGGGCCGAATGGCATCTGGCTGATTCGCCGTGGCCCAAAACATCCTCATGTGCTCGGATTCAAGAAGCGCTCTGTGTTCTTCATTGGAAAGCCTGGTGCGCCTGAGCTCGTGCATGCGGAGCATCGAGATGGTGACGTGCGCATCCTGGAACTTTTCGACACCAAGACGCAAGCCAAAGCAGCTATCGACCAGACGTGCTCAACGCCAATGGAGATCAGCCAGGCGAAGGATAACGAAGTTTTTGATCTGATTGTCCGAGCCGATATTCTTGAGTTAGGTTCGGAGCAAATTGCTGTAACCGACATTGGTCGTTGGTATTTGGGGCTAGGTGCGAACACTAAAGACGTCATTCATCCATCTGCTCTAGCTGAGGCGCTTCCAGAGTCGGCCTCCTGACATAAGGGAGTGGAGCTGATCTGGATAGTCAAATACGGGGTAGCTAAGGATCGAATGACTGTGGCAAATGCGACCATCAAAGATCTAATGGTCGCCTCATGGAGTCCGAGTCGGTTAGTCATGTTCGGCACCCAGCGCTGTGGGGGATAGAGCATGCCGTAAGTGTCGTAGATACTTGGGGGCTTTCGCTCGTGATGGCCGTCACATCGGAAATGATCATAGCGAGTGACCTTTTGTATCCGGCTACCTCACTAGGAACAGCTCTAGGGATGGTTACCAGTGCCTCCCAACCGTCTGCTTGGAAACCCCAAGCTCCCGAGCCACCTCAGCCTTGGTCAACCCTTGGCTCTTCAGGCGCTGCACCTGTTCACGACGCTCATTAGCCGCCGCCACCCGGGAGTGTGTTCGGGTCTCAGGTTTGATCACAAGCGGCGCTACCGATCCCCCCAGCGTCGCCACTTCTTTGGACACCTGCTTCAAGAGATCTGTAGGGCGGACAACCTCATCTGCGCCGTAAGCCAGCGCGAGCAGGGTGAGGGGATGGACACCGAGTTGTCGAGCGATCTCATCGAGCTTTTCTACCGTTACGCCACGCTCGGCGCGCTCGACGCGGCTGAGGTGTGAAGCGGTTACGCCTTCCTCAAGGTCAGTCAGTAGCACTTGCTGTTGCTGACGAACGTGGATCAACGCTGCGGCGATCGCTTGCCTGAGCATTCGGGGGTATCCGTAAATTCCGACTGTATGCCCGGTTTGCATGGTTCCACTCAATGTCGTATAGTCAAATGAGTGGAACGAATGCGGTGAGCTGTGCAGCTGCTAGGGCAAGACGCCCGTCATTCTGCAGGCTAGGGATGATCTCAATATATCGCTTAATCGACGGCACTGAGCTAACAGGTAGCTCTGGGGGGGCAGCTTCATGAAAATTCTGGTCTATTCCGATTGGCACACTGAACTCTCAGCCTTCATCCCTCCAGCGACAGACTCTGATCTGGTCTTTTTAGTCGGTGACATCATGGGTGAATACAGGCATTACCAGAAAAGGGCTGTTTAGCCCTTTCATCAAGTGCACTGATATGGCCAGAAAATTTGAGTTTTTGGCTAGCCAGCAGTCGCCAGTAGAAACGGCACCCGGCTTGGTGCCAGGTAGCGTGGAACGCGCGATGGCCGAGAAGTTTGGTATGGCAATAACAGGTTTCCTCTGCTGCGCTGTGTGCGATCAGACAATTAATTGCTTGGTTGGCATTGTTTATTGCGAGAGCCGAGGCCGGTTCCGGGATGGTTCAGTAATCCGAACGTCTCCATGGAGAAGGCGCATAGAGCGTGGTGCGTACCACCTGTTTCAGACGGCAAACGGCAGCACCTATGTAATTTGCGACTGGTCGCCGGAAGGTGGTAGCCCTTGGTTCGAGGGCGCTCTCCACTGAGCCCGACATACCCCGCAATGAAGCGATGGAAGATGTAGCGCACCAAGATGAGTCAGGTAGGTACAGTGGAAGCAGCATTGGTAGCAGAACTTTTATCCGAACACGGCGTTCCCTTGGAAGGGGACGGCCAATCAGACGAGCTTATCGTGGAGACTGCATGGGCAAATAATCAGGGCCGATCGTTTTATGTGGTAAGGAATTGGTTCCTGCTTGACATAATGCTGCCAAGTGACGTCGAGGATGACCTTAGAGCGAAGGGGCTGCAGCCAACAGTAGTCTTTGCCAAGACCGTGGTGTACGACAGTAGGGCTGAAGGCTCCCGAGCAGGTGTAATACGCTCTAGCTTTCAGCGTGTATTAGATAGCTATATTTTTGAGAGTATGAACACAAGTTTCTTTTTGGCCGGGCCCGGCAAAAGAAAATATGTAAGTCTTCCTGCACTGCTGGCATTAGAAAATATCTGAATTCAAGCCATAGGTTATTCGCCCAAGAGATGAACGCGCAAGGTGCGAGGGAATCATGTTCCATGAAAACAGAAATGAATTTTGAGGAGCTGATTCGGCATCAGGCCGAGCAGGTGTTTGGCAGCAAAGCCAAGGCCGATGCATGGTTGGCTCGTCCCCTGGCTGAATTCGGTGGTGTTGCTGCGTTGGTGCGTGCTCGCGATGAGGCTGGATATCAAGCAGTGAAGAGTGTGCTTGAGCGAATTGAACACGGGTACGGCTGTTAATCAAACCTTGCTGCGATGTGGTTAGCTCTACGGCTCTAAGCCATATGTAATTCCAGCCATATAATCGCGTTTCACACAATAGCAGTTATTGAGTGGGGCCATTCGGGAAAAATTTTCTTTCATTAAGCGCTGTGCCATTGAACTCAATCTGCTCATCATTTTCGGAGAGGCGACATGAAGGATGTGTATGCAGAGTGGGGTCGTTTTTGCCTGAGGTATCGACAAGTTACAGAAAACCCGAAATTTGCCTCTGCTCGCGTTGATCTTCCCCAGTTTGATGGGGCAGCGGAATTTCGAGTTGCGGCCAATTTCTCTGGCGGTAAGCAAATGATCGGTACGCTCTTTTTCGTGCCGTATTACGAAGTCGACCCGTTAGGTATTACCCTCCACCACAATAAAATGATTGCGAGCTTAAGGGAAGGGTATTGCTTGCTAGTTCCTCTCTCTGTTGATGCGGAATGGGCGCAAATCGTATGGCCCAAGTCGATGGTGGAACTAAATAATTTTATTGCCAATTCAACCGGATCTCCGCAACTCCTTGAGGCTTGGGTTATGGGTAGGAGTCGAGAGTTTAATAAATTACTGATAGTTGTGCTAGTTCAAAATAATGCTTGTTACGGATACCTACTAGGTTCTCCGGGAAATGCGGGATTCAGTGAGGTTCGCGTGATTCCTATTTTATTCGATCGAGTTGAGGAGTTTGCGCTTGACGTTAGGGTGCTGATTGAACTGGAGCTCAGCGTTAAACATATCGAAGAATTAATTAGATATTCTCGCCTGTTACAGCCCAGTTCTGGCGACGCACAGGAGGATCAACGCTTGTGTAATGCACTCGATGAACTGGCACGTGCGTTGGAAAAGGGTGCCAGTCGTTCTCGTCCGACCTGGCCTCGGGTGCTTCGTTGAGCCGGGCACATTGATCATTAGGTACGCTCCTTGGTTACCGATCTCTTGAGAAAAGGTCATCCACGTTCATCGCGTCTAACCTGTTCTGGGCAGCTTGCGGTGAGATGTAGCGGCGATCATCTACACCCCCAAGCCACACACTGAGCTACGCTGGGCGCCCCGTGTGAGATTTCGAGTGCGAAAATCTTGGAGGGGCAGATTTGGATTTGAGTGTCTGAACGCTGGATTGGAAGACGTAAAGCTCGCAAGAACAGGTGTGTTCATACCGTTCGACGTGTGCTGGAGCGCTTGAGGGGCGTGTTAGCTACCCTTACCTTGTGGCTACTCCCAGACCGTTTTTTCATGGCTGTTCATTCAAAAGCAGGATGGAAGATAAGCGTGTATTTGCCTGCAGGTCAGGGGTACCCACCCAACATCCAATCAGCATCCAGTGAGGGAGGATCAGTCATGGCGAATGACTCAAGTTCCAGCAAACCCAGCGGTACGGCTAACCTAGTGGCCCAGTACAGCCAGTATGCCGATCTGGCCAATGAGTATGAGCCTGATGTCGCGGCAGGCCTGATGAAGAAGGCTTTGGAGCGGCAGGGCGTGCAGCAGAGTAGAACGGAGGTCGAGGCTTGGGCAGCTATCAATAGTGCGATCGTCACCAAGCCGGTAGATCTCGCTCAGGAGGTTGCCCAGGCCAATGCGAAAGCAGACGCAGTGGCTCAGGGGCTGATCGGTACGCAGCCAGCGACTGCAGCAGCGCCATAGGCGATCTAGCTGCCGTCTACCAGCGGAGAGCTGAGCTTCAGTTGAAGCTCGTGTAGCCAAGCCTTTTGGAATTCTGGGAAACCTAAATAACCGAGCTTAACTGCAAAACGCAGGACGTCCGGGGCGATTCAAGCCTGTGTGGCTGAGCTTCGGCCACCGGTCGGTGGCACTGTCGTCAGTGGGGAGTTCAGGTTGACTGAACCCGTCAGCATGCTGGACTTCGAACGATTCGAAGCAGCCGATCTTGGGCCCGAGCCGAGCGTCTTCGATCCCGATTACTTCCTGAAGTCTGGGCGCAGAGAGTTCCTAAAATACCTGCACGATATGATTACTGCGCCGGTTCTCCCCGGATCGGAGAGAAACTATCTGGTGTCGCAGTTCATCGCCGAATACCTGGCCATCTGCATAGAGCCTCGTATCGACGGCGTGATCTTCAAGTCGGTTCAGGATCCGTCAGGAAGCAACATAGCCCTGTTCTCGCATGCCATTTACGTAGAAACGGCATTGCAGTGGGAGTTCCAGGATAGCGGTGGCGTCCGGGGGCCAAGGCAACTTGATGCCCCTCGCATCTAGTATGTGGAAGGAAGCCTCGGTCAGCACGTTATCGATGCAGTGAGGTACCGTCCCATTAATAAGGCCCTCGTAGAGAGGGCCCAAGACGGTGAAAGCGCTTAGCCGGGCCGCTTAGCGTGTAGGGGTGGCTGACGCTGACTCGACAGGCAATCCGGGTTTCGGTGCGGGTCTGATTGAGATACCGACACCGAAGGTTTCGGCCAAGCCGGAAATGATCCGCTCTTTCGTGCTCTGCGCGAAGTCGTCGCGGGTAACGCTAGACGCCGCCCCGAACAGAAGAAGGATGGCGATAAGGGTTGTGAGTGCATTGCCTACGACACCGCCTACGCCTCCGAAGAAGAGCGCTTTGGAACCATGCAGGAACTGCTCGAACTTCGACTCAGGTTTGTGTCGCTTGATGAAAAGCCACAGCTCAGCTTTGTAGCGCTTTTCCATCTCATCCAGCTTGTCCTGGATAGCGTCAGCCAGATAGTCGTTGAACAGCTTGTTGGCGGAGTCTTTGTACATATCCACGGCAGGTAATTCTGCGCAATAGACGTGGTTGCGGACTTCAGCGTCGGAGGGCTGCCGATGATTTCGCGTCGCGAATTGCTGCAGATACAGCTGCTTGCTCTGCTTGTACATGCAATAAGCGAGTTGCCCAACCATGTCATCTGGGTTGTCGACCAGCTTTTCGTACATGACATTGTGCTCCACCACCGACTTTTCGTCGTTGGTGGAGGGTTGGGGCAGGAAGTGCTTGGAAGGCGGTTTTTTGGGGCCTTTCTTACGCATTCTATCGAGAAGCCACACGCTTGACCTTCGCGAAGCGAGCGTTGATGGTGGCGGCGCTCTCGGTGCTCAGACTGCGCGCAAAGGCGCTCACGGCCTTGTTAGAGCTGCGACGTTTCAAGACCTTGGACACAAGGTCTTTTTTACCCAATAAATTTTTGAGGAAAGCAGTCATAAATCCTCCTGATTCAAGGGGCCATTGTACACCAAACCCCTGCGGCCTACCAACGGTGCGGAGGAGCGTGGTGCTCGCTGAAAACGACCGTTCAGTGGCTGTGACACAGGTAGATTAGGCGAAGTGTCATCACTTATCAACGCCTGCCACCATGCGCATTGACGGCAAGATACGCGAATTGTTTCAAATCATGAATCGCTCCTGAGCGTGCGTGACCCAGGTGGAAGCCTCGGATGCCGATCGACCCTGGCCCATCACGGTTGCAGCGGGGCGTGTCGCCGATGATTACCGCTTCAAGTGGCATTCTTGAACGGGCGGGCAGGCACAATCCCTGCTTCATGGTACGCAATGCTGTAGATTTCTGGATTGTTAGGTGACTCCAGCTCGCAGATCAGTGCGTACACGAATGATCTTCGCACTTCTCAAGCCTCCGGCACGCGGCTGAAACGCTGCCAGTTCGATCACCTAGTAGACCAAGGGTATCAGTAAGGGTGGTCAGAGGGGCAAGTGTGGCTGGTGTGCGAAGAATGTAGTCTGGCAAGCTTTGCCTCATAACCGGCCTATGAGGGGATTTCCGATGACCGCCATGGAAGTGACGACGATTAATGTCGAGCGAACGATTGCCTCCGACGCCAACACCATTTTTCTCATCGATTGCCTCGGCGAACGCGACAAGCAATCTGCTCGAACTCGCCACGAGGAGATCTGCGACACACTGATCGCTCAGTCGACCCAGAACATCACACACGACATATCTCACGTCCATCATGAGCTATGCAGACATCGAGGCGATTGGTCTGCTGCAATGAGCAAGATCCGGGATACATGCAAAAAGGGGATGCTTCCGCTGGTCTTCATCGACGGCCATGGGGATGTTCAGAAAGGCTTGGCCATGCCCAGTGGTGATTTCATTGGCTGGCAGGAATATGGTCAAGATCTGCGGGCTATTACGGACACAGCCCATGGCGAACTAACGGTAATCGCAGGTTTTTGCTACTCATTTGCGTTTGTTAAGACGGTTGCCAAGGTAGCAGAGAAGCTCCCCTTCGCGTTTTACTTCGGTTACAAGGACGAGGTGCGCACCGCAGACGTCGAAGATGAGACACGAATCATCTACAAATCGCTGATAAACGATGGGGGCAAATCCCTGAGATACGACGAGCTTCAGATTTCTAGCTACGACGAGTTCGACCATGCACTGGAAGTTGTTGGGCCGGTGGTCTTCATGCAGCTTGCACCTGACGCGCTGAGAGTTGGGTTGCCCCAGTTTTCTAAGGCGAAGTTCCGCAAGGAGCTTGAGAAACACCTTGCCCAACAGGGCAGGCCATTGGGTGAAATGAGGGAGATCGTGAAGCAGGTACTGAACAATACTCCCCGCATCGCAGAGAGGCTCATCGAGTCATGTATGCACGACACCACCCGGCGGAGCCGCTTCAAAGAGCATATTCTCTCGCAAATGGAAAAGGCCGGCTTACCAGGCTAAAAATTGGCTGGATGTCCGTAAGGTTGTCCTGCCATCTGACTACAGCAGTAGATAGTGAGTATTTCACGAGCGTGGCTGCCTGTGCGTCAGTTGCCCCTATGCAGCTTTAAGCTCTTGTTCTCGCAGGTCAAAGGTGTCCCGCAGCTTCCTGGACTCGGATCCGGTCAGTTTTCCGCTTTACTTGAATTCTCAACCAAAGCGGCTGGGCGCAAGTTCGTTAAGGTGGTCGGCAGGCTTGGAAATCCTTGGAGCGGCATGCGTCGTCCACTTGGCAGGTGATCAGCTACTAAGGATGTCAGAAGTCGAGGAAGGCCAAACTGCTTGGCCTCCGCGAAAATCATTTGCCGCGACTGAAAGGAACCACAACTCCCGCATCCTGCGTTTTGTGCGCAACAGTCATGGGGCTGCCGTTACCCTTGAGCTTGGCCAAGTGCACCACTTCGGCATTCCCACTGAGGTAGCGATTCGGCAAGCCTGTCAGCATCTCGATGTCCGTTGCAGCCAAGCCAATGTAGGCAGCGACTCCGTTCACTGGTAGGACGCCCGAAGAGGCCAGCAGCTCAATAGTACGTCTCAGAAGACGCGTTTGCTCAGGTGCGCGACCGTCATCACCGGGCTCGGCTTTCACGCCCCAACGAGCAGAGCGGCGCTTGAAGAGTAGGCCTTTCGCGTCATCATCGATCACCTTCAATGCCCACAAGCGCATGACCATTGCAGCCACAGAAACGCCCCAGCGCTGTTTGAGCAGCAGGAGGCTGTCTAGGGTGACTGGGCTCCTGACTTCCGCAGCGAATGTCTCGGCTGGGAGCAAGAAGGCTCCTGCGAAACGGTGCGCTTGGTCTTCCATCATTTTGTGGCGAACAGGGTCAGTCGACCGCTCAATTCCTTTGTGCAGGATTAAGTGACCAAGTTCGTGAGCTAAGTCGAAGCGGCTGCGGAAGCCGTTTTGCTTGTCAGCGGAAAGCAGCACAAGCGGACGGTTCAGCACCTGACTCCACGCCGACAGTCCCTCGATGGTTGCAACGCCAGTCTCTTCGCGCACCAAGATAACGCCGGCACCCTCAACCGCCATTGCCAGGTCAGGGATCGCACGTCGACCGAGCCCCCAAAGCTCCCTACATTCATCGGCAGCTTCTTCGATATCGGCACTGGTGATCTGTTCAGGATCAGTGAATGTGCGCTTTGGCAGGTTCACTTCGGGGAAGTCCACGAACTCACCGAGGGCTAATGCGATGTCTTGCGCCCATTCGAGGCGGGCTTCAAGCATCGTTCGGGCGCTGGCATGCGCCGAGGCATTGCTTCGGAACAAGGGGAGGGAGCACTTCTCAGGTAAAGGGCGAGTGAACCACTCCGGTGTAACATTGATGACCTTGGATAGGTTGCTTAAGGCTTCAGCCTCGGGAAATTGCTGCCCGCTTTTCCACTTGCTTATCGTGGCAGGGGAGACCCCCACCATGCTTGCCAGCGCGACTTGAGAAAGCCCGCGAGCCGCGAGTGCTTGTACAAGCCGCCCCGGCTCAAACCCTGTGATTCCACGACTCATGATTCTGTGTCTTGTCCTGTTTCGAGTAGGCCCGTTTCGAGCAGACCTGTTTTGAGCTTCGGCATCGCCAAGTCGACTTGCTGAGGTGCTTCGTCGTATCGAGCCAGGAACTTACTCAACGGCTCTCGGAAAAGCCAACCCTTCATTTCCGAATCGGGCACCGCGATGTGAATCTCCAGAGGTTTTTCAGGCTGTTGGGTGAGTGAGCCGCTGAAACATGCCACGAAAAAGAACGTGCCTGAGGTGATAGGTTCCGGAGCGAACAGCGATGGCTGTACCAGCTGCGTCATGGCCTGATTTGCCTCTGCAAGCTGTCGGCGGATGGCGCCGCGCCGGACGTTGTTCCATAGGGTGGAGGACATGTTCACTCGACCGAATTTGAAGATGCCTGCGTGGCCCAGAACAACGCCATTCCCTTTTAGGGGTGTATGGACGGCGTCGGCGGCACGTAACGTCTCTTCAAAGAACTCGTTCATATGGAAGGCCCGCATCTGTCCCAGCGCATTCTTCCGGTGATTGTCGTCCATGTCCTTTGTAGCCAAATAGGCGCGGAGCGCGCCTACCTCAAAGGCATCCTCGGTACCCATGACCAAGTTTCGAGGGACATGCTGGATCAATAACTCGGGAATGGTGGGTTGGCGGGTTTGGATCATATCGAGATACTCGGGTTTCGGGTGGCGGGATTATACATCCAAAAAATTTCGTATGAGCAGAATATTTGTATGATTACTGCATCCAAAACGCTAGGTAAAGGGAGCGCTATGCAGAATGCGCAGGGCATGGCATCCAACGAGGCTGCCCACTTGCTATACCAGGGGCAGAGCTACCACCTGAGAGGATCGCAGTGCCCGCGACGAGCAGTGGCTGTTCTCTGCAACTACTCAGATGCCTGGCTTGATCGGTGGGGCTTCAATGTGCCCCTCCATGTGCCTGCAAGATCCATTTTCCACGCCCTTGTAATGCGAGCATCCCCATTTGTTTACTTTGTCGCGGAAAACCATCTTCCCACCCGTTTTGGGGCAGACAGCAACCCAACCATCACAGCTTGGCGACACGCAGAGGCGATACCGTCCTGATCGGGTCATCGGTGCCTTACATGACGGACAACCGCTCTCTCTGTGGGTGCATTGAGGGAAGTTCGAGCAACCAATGAATGGGGCCCTGTCAGATTTTCTTACCCGGTTAACCAGATTGCCCTGGGTGCACACTGGACAGTTGGCCGCGAGTGCATTGACCTGTTCGGGGGCGGCTTCGAACTCCTCAAGCTCCAGAGGATATTTGCCCTCAATCAGCTCTCGTACGAAGGGGGAACAGCGCATCATGTCGCACAGCAGGTAGACGCGGTGCTTTGCGCGCGTCAACGCCACATAGAACAGTCGGCGCTCTTCAGCGTGAGGGTAGGGTTCTACTTTTGGCTGCAGAGCTTCGATAAGGGGATGAGTCACGATCTCTGAGGGCAGTCCGTACTTGCCCTTTGCCAGGCCTAGGATTATGACGTAGTCCGCCTCTTTGCCTTTGGAGCTGTGGATTGAATCTTTTTTGAACGTGAGGTTGGGGTACTGGCTTGCCAGAGGTTCGAGGTCGGGCAAGTCAAACTTGAACCTCGCAAGGAAGTAAACCGAGGAGTTTGGCTTCGCGGTTTGGCTGATGCGTTCTAACGTGTGTTCAATCGTCTCAGCTTTGGCGGAGTCTTCCCCCAGAGGAGCTCTAAGCAACGACACGGTCGGTGTATCCACGACGGTATGGGACTTTATGTCCTTGGTGATTTGCCGGTCATTTTGCATGACGAAGCGACTGGCCACTGCACCAATCATGCTGTTGAAGCGGAATGTTTTCTTGAGCTCACTGGACTTGGTGGCGCCGAAGATTCTCTCGAAATCGGCGGTGTAGCTGATGTCACTCCCAGTGAACCTGAAGATGGACTGCCAATCATCGCCTACGCAAAACAGTGAGACGTTGTCTTGGCATTTACGCAGTGCCTGCACCAGGTCGGTTCGAGATTTGGCGATATCTTGAAACTCATCAACGACAATGAATTTCCATGGGCTTCTAAAGCCGCCGTCGAGGACATACTGGTTGGCTTTGCTGATCATGTCATCAAAGTCCATTTTCCCTTCTGCCTTAAGCGCTTCCACGTACGCCTCGACAATAGGGGCGAGGAGGGTAAGGGCTGCGCTGATCTGCAGTGGATCGGCGGATCGAGCGATCAAGTCCGCTAGCTCTTGATCATTGAGGTTCGCCGCTCTGAGCAAGCCGAGCATGTCTGTCAAAATCAGCGAAAATTTGCTGATGATTCCGAATTCACGGAGGGTCTCAAGCACGGCCTCTGGGGGCAGCGGATTGAATACTACACCTGCGTTGACCAGACGTTGCTCCAGCACCTTCAGCAACTCGCCTTCCTGCTTTTCATAGTGGAAGGTTTCGATCAGCGTCGTACCACCCAGCTTGTGAACCTCGCGTTTCCACCCCATGTCGCTGTGGTATTGGGTTCGATCAATGTAGGGGGCGGTATCGCCCTGGCGATCCGTGCCGAAGTGTTCGATGTAGATCCCAAACTCCGGGAGATAAAAGTCGGGGCAGTAGGCACCACGGGCCTGCAGGCGTATCGCGCTGTCGTAGATGGCCTCGTACTTGTATTCAATGCCATTTCTGAACAGGAAATTCGCGATGTCGCACTCGCCAAAGCCTTTGACTGCCTCCCCCTTCAGCGTGCGAACCTCATTGTCTTCCAGGAACCGGTAGTATTCGCCCAGTGAGTTGAAGTCGAAAGGGTTGCGCACTGGGTACAGCCACTGCTCAAAGTAGCTCAGCAGTAGCTCTCGGTATGCGGGTTCGTGCTGCTTGGCTTTGAAAACGGTTTCGACGAAATTTTCTTTCAGCTTCTTGTCGGTCGCCATGGGGCTGATGGCAATCTTCTTCTTTTCAGCCTCCATCACTATGCATCGCCCCAGTCGGTGGAAGGTTTCCGCTGTGATGCCCTCAATGCCAAGCTTGCTCTTCAGTCGTTCTCTCAGCTCTTTGGCGGCTTTCTTGCCGTACGCTAGGAGTAGAATTTCCTCGGGCTTGGCCTGCCCACTGTTAACCAAAAAAGCGACCCGTCCAATTACAGTACTGGTCTTGCCGGTACCGGCGCCGGCGAGGATGAGGTTGTTGTCTTCATCGATTACACAAGCCTTGCGCTGGTCAGTGGTCAGCGGATCACTTTCGACAACTTCGAACAAGTCGTGATGGTCGATCAGGGCCTGAGTAACGTAGGCGTCACGGGATTTCTCAAGCCATTTCTCGGGATGCTGAGTGAGATCCCTCATCTGGGCCAGGTGGTTTTGCTGCTCAAGTGTGAGAAGGCCTTTAGGTGGGGCAGGAGGGCACGCGCTTGCCCATGACAGAGCATGCAGTCTGTAAGGCTCCCATCTGGACGTCCGGAGGTAGCGTTCGCTCAGCAGAGCCTCTTCGAAAGCCTTTAGGTGAGTTTGGGCTGTAGTAATTCGTGGGTTGTACCAAGCTCTTGTGAGCGCTTCCCAGGCGGCATCTCGTTGCTGCTCTGTGCGAAAGTAAAGGCATGAGGTTCCGCGTGGCGTGCTGATGGATGCCATGTGCAGAAACCAAATGGGAGACCTCTTGGGGCGATGACTGATCGCTGTCCACTCAACGCTCTCAGTGCCTTTTCGCGTGTGAATCTCAATGCTGGCAGCGGAAATGTTCAGAGCGTGCGCTGACGATGGAAGCCATCGAGTCCACCAAGGGGGAGAGAGTTTTGTGAGCATCTGGTACCAGCACCGGTACCAACGCTTGGCGCCCGGTGCACTTCCTTCCTGAGTAAATAGGGCATGCGCTACACGTCAGGTTGCTAAGCGCAAACCCGAAGGTTGTGAAGATGCGTAACGCCATCTAGAGTGGCATTGTGATGTGACTTCAGGGTGCCCACAACCCATCTCGAACTCTCGCAGACGAGACGGGCCTTGGAGGTGCCGTGCCCTGGGCGTGGTCGTCGTTACAACTCTCAGCTCGAAAGTGAAATCACTCCTTCAGTAACAAGGTTGGCGCAGCGTCATGGGCCGGAGGGCATGCGAATGAAAAAGGAAGCGTTCGCTATCTTGGAGGCGGGCAATCCGCTCATGACCAGTGCGCTGGATGCCCTTAAGCGCTACCACGATGCCGTGGCGACAGATCTGCCAGGCGATGAGGTAGAGCGTCTGAGGCTTGAGGCCGAAGCGCTTTGGAAAGCGGTATCCGAATACCAGCTACGAGTGTTGGGCTGCCCTAGCGCAACACTTCATTGAGAGCGCCATTCATTCCCCGCGCATGAAGCTATCTTGATGACTCTCATCTAGACCGTCTAACGCCAGATGGAGCCTAAACTTTCACAAATTTTGGGTAGTTCTGGTTCTTCATGTTTTGGTTGGCTTTCTGTTAGGAAGTTATAGCTAGTTTAATGTGTTTGCCATTTTTTCTAGATTATTTTAGATGTGGTTTTGCTTTCTTAGTATCCGAAGTGATGGGTTTTAAAAGATTTTTATTTGTTGGTCTGTAGGTATATTTTCAATGAGGGCGTGGAGTTTAGTGGTCAATATATGCATTACTCGAAAGTTGTTTTTGATTGAGTTAATTTTTTAGTTATCTGACCTTGCGTCGTAGCACTTTCGCGTCTATTTTCACAGGGCACGGTAGTTGGCGAGACCTACACCTTAATTCTTGAGGGCTAGGCCTTACCGTCTTCAGAAATGGAGATCTACGACATGTCGAAGAAAATCGATCTGATGTTCTGTTCCCGTCTGGCTCACTTCTTTCGAGATGTCGATCTGAAGGGACGGTCGTGCCCGGAATTCATACCTGAGGCATTTCCCCCCAACTGCTTGAATGACGACGATCAGTGGTCTGCTGGTTTTCTGCTCCGCTATGCCTTGCGCTTTCATCACGTGTGGGCCACGTACGGTGTTCAAGAGGGGAAGCGAACGATCCTCGGCCCAAAGGCAGCGGTGTCCTTCACGGATTTTAAACCTGCTGAACTGATCGATTTGCGTGAGGGGGCGAGGCCGCAGGATGGGGTGGTCACTCAATATGCGCTCACTTTTCCGTTGAGAACTGCCATGAAATGCGGCATTCAGCGATTTGAACCATGTGAGCAGGCTGATCCAGAAGACATGGACACGTTGTGCGCGCGTTTGATGGAACTGCGGGAGATGGCGAAGTCTGGGGGGCTCAGGCCATCTAGGTACATGTCCAAATGCTCAGATTGGCGATGGACGTACCCGGGAAACTATCAGCGTTGCATCGAGAAAATCGAGGCCAACGGATTTGAAGGGAACACGACTCCTGGTCTCAAGCTTCAGGTGAAGAAATGGTCAGGGATAGGAGTAGTCGTCCCAGATATGAAAACGGCTCGTGAAGTTCGGTACGACATACTGACCCTAATAGATCGCAAAATAGTGTCTTGCCAGCACTTCAGTCACATCCTAGTTTGTGACAAGCTAGCCGCAAACGCTGAAGGTATTAGCAAAGATAAAATTGAAGAGACTGTCCTTGCTTCCTGCATGGATTGGGACGCTCCTCTATGGATGAGCAGCTTAGAGGCGCACGTTTCAACGCTCGACTTTTCGTCTTGCGTGTTGATACATGGCAGTTCGCGTTTGAAGGGGCCAGTTCATGAACGTGGAGGCTGTTGGCTCTGGTTTGAGGACAATACCCATCGCTACGTCAGAGCCCTGGTGACGACGGGTCGAATCAAGGTCAACAAGATGGGCCGCTATCTTGCATCCTTGGACGAACTGGATCCTGGCCGAGATCTTCGTGAACGGGAGGAAATCGCCCTTGAAATCGCCAAGGAGTTGGAGCAAAAGCATGGGATCAAAAGCACCTACTTCAGCGTGCTGAATTCGCAATGCCCAGATGACGACCCAGCCTACTGTGGCGGGCTTGACGGTGGGTATTACTACATTAGGGGAGAAGCGAGTGACGCTTGAAGGCCGCGTTGTGACTATGGATGGACGCGTAATCCGGTCAGGGTCTGTTGCGCTGTCATCAGCCGAACACATACTGTAGCCACGGCGAAAACCAGCATGGGGGAATTGTCTGTGGATTCAGGAAACGTTTCGGCCATCATCGGCGCAGGGGCGGGTATCGCTGGCGTTCTGTTGGGTAATTTCTTCATCCTGACGAAAGAATGGTGGGCTCAACGGCAGAACAGAAAGCGAGATATTTCGTATGCCGGCATCATCTTGATATCCCATCTCGATCGCTTGGCTACCGAATGCCTGGAAGTCGCGTGTGACGATGGGACAATCCACGGACAGCCATCAGGAGAGAATGGCCAATGGGATACCGTCAAGCCGCTACCCACGTTCAACCCATTGGGCATGGATATCGATTGGCGATTGCTGCCGAAGAATTTGATGTACGCGATCATTCGGATCCCTGATCAGCAAGACAAACTCCATGGCAAGCTGAGCGCGATCTATGAATACGACTATAGCCCACCGGATCATCCTGAGTTTTTCTGGCACAGGCAGCACGGCTATGCCAAGTTGGGGCTACAGGTAGCTGATATTATCAAAAAGCTGGCCTCGTTTGCGGGGTTACCACACGAGCAGCCTGCGCCTGATGAGTGGAGCAGAGACGAAGAGCTCAAACGCGTGGTGGTGCGACTCGACGAGCTTGAGAGGAAGGCACGAGGATATTAAGCCTTACTTTGTCATTCGCATTAATAACTTTTTAAGTGAAGAAAGAAGTTACATTGATTCAGTGGAGTAGGTTAGTATTTTCATTACATCAACGTATTAAGGTGCTGAAATGTCCCGTCTAGCAGAGTTTCGCCAGCTTGAGCAAAAGCTCGCCCAGCAGTTGGCTGAGCTTGAGCAGCTTAAAGGCAGCTCGGAGCTAAAGAAAGAAATTGAATTCGAAGAGAAGCTTCGCGATTTGCTTAATAAATATGGCTTCAGCCTGCGTGACATCATTAACATTCTGGATCCACAATCCAATCGTCGCGCTGCTCCGGCTGTCGCTGAGAAAACGCCACGTCGTGCCCGGCAAATCAAGCAGTACAAAAACCCAAATAATGGCGAAATCATTGAAACCAAAGGCGGCAATCACAAGCTGCTCAAGGAGTGGAAAGCCCAGTACGGGTCGGATGTAGTGGAATCCTGGGTTTCGTGATCGCTGATCGTCACAGCGCGAAAACCGAACGACCCGTCGGGCAAGTTTATTTGTCTGACGGCGAGTAAGGAGGGTGCGCTGGGGCAGCAAAGGCAAGTCCTGTTTTTCTTCTCAGAGCGATCGCGGCATTGAGTTCCGCCGGGTTCAAGTGAGACAAGCTGATCGTTTGACCGAACTTGTTGAGTACGGTTTCCAAAGTCGAGAGCGTCGGATTCCCGTTATCCGCCTCCAGCTGCGCCAAGGCCCGTTTTGAAATTATGCCGGCCATGGCAAACCGCTACTGGCTCATGCCCAGCTGGTTTTCACGAAGACGTTTAACGACGCCGCCGAGCGTGTCAGCTTGCCCTGTGCAACCTCATCGGCCACGGCCTGAATGTAGGCCTTGCGTTCTTCCAGTGTCATCTCTTTCCCATCTATGCCCTTCGAGCGGCATGCCCTCGCGTTGCGAACATTGTTCTGCAGGTTCATGGATAGAACGAGCAGGCATTGAATCTTGCAATGCAGAATTTCAAGCCATGTCATAACGGCAGTGGAATTTAATGCGCTGAAGCTGGGTCAATGACGCGTGCCGGCGCATTTAAATGCGCTATGTGTTGGTGGTTCAGGATGCCGTGAAGCAGAGTTCCGCCTGCAAGGTCTGCGTATCCTGAGGATTTTGCGATCTGCGCGGCGCGCGGGCAGCGATGCCTCGGGTTGCGTGCTCCAGTCCTGGCAGACCTCCATCGCGCTCCAGGCCTTCAATTTCTGAGCGAAGGTGGTCGATGAGTTCGACAGCAGGTTTGCCGGCTTCCAGGCTCAAGGTGAGCGTCAGCAACGTCAATGGGCTCAGCTCCAACCGCTGGCTGACCTGGTCAAGCTTGTCCAACGTAAGGCTGGATCGAGCGCCTTCCAGCTTGGAGAGGAACGTCCTGCTGGTATCTCCAAAGTCCCGCTGCGAGATATTTCGCTTGCTGCGAAGCGTCTTCAGTACCGTGGCGAACGACGACTTCAGTGACATAGACCGTTCCTCCGTTTGAGCTTGTCTTCAGTGACCTCCACGCCGAACCCGCTGCCAGAGCGGCCTGCACTCTATCACGCGGGCTAGCGATGGCGTGCCGGTAGGTGACGCGCAGCGATACGTCGAGATACTGTTGATGCATACAGTATATCTCGCTAAGCTTGCGAGGAGAACATTTGTACTCCTTGCGGTTACGAGCGCTATGAACAACCTAGACGAGACCGTCGACGACCGCTTTGTCTTCTTCTCGCAGGAGGAGTTGCTGCGGCAGCAGTGCCTTCTGCTTGAGAACGAGCTGGCGGTGATGGGGGAGGAGTTGACGGCCTCCCGTGAAAAGATCGCCACCCTGGTTTTGATGTGGACGGAGCTCAAGGACGAGCTTCGGCATACAGAAGCCGAGTTGAACCAGGCGAGATACCGGCTGCAGATTGGCAGCGCGCAACACTAGCGAAAGCCCTCGGCACCTGTTTGGTGGTAATGGCTTTCTGATTTCAGTCCGGCTACGATCATGCGCATCAGGGAGGAGGCGCAATGAGTCAGTACCTTTTGAGTTTTGCCAGGCAGAATCTTGAAGGGCGTACTGACGCATACCTTGCCCTGCTTTGGTGTATGTACCAGGCCAATCAGGCCAAGGGACGCTACTCCGACCATATCAAGGCGCACATCACGTCGGCGGCTGATCAGTTGCTGGGTCGCAACTATCAACGTATCGCTGCGCGCTTCAAAAAGGTTCTCGAAAACAAGCCGGAACTGGATCGGATACCGCCTTCCGGCCTTGGTACGTTGGACTACCTTCGCGTGAAAAACTTCCGAGGCTTCGGAGAGTTTGGCCCTGACGACACAGGCACGTTCATTCGCTTCAGCAAGCTGAAGAACATCTTCTATGCACCCAATGGCGGCGGCAAATCATCGTTGTGCGAGGCGCTGGAAATCGGCACGACTGGCGATATCAAAGAAGCGGCCAGGCGCAAGACCAAGGTCAATCAGTACATCGCACGGGGAGCGGACAAGCCCAAGCTCATGCTGATGGGTACGGACAAGCTACCAGTCAAGCGAAGCATCAGCTGGTCGGGCTGCTTCATAGACCGGAACCGTCTTCAAGAATTCTCACTCTTGGGCTCCAAGGATACGGGCAGCGCCGAGAGTGATGTCCTGGCCACCTTGTTTGGCTTGGAGGAACTCCAGGAGGTCATTTCTCGGTTTGTCCGGCCTGAAAGCTTCTCGCTCAAAGCCTTCATGCGTGCCGACCAGGCTGAGGCACTGGAGGCCCTAGAGCGCACCCGAGTCAACCTGAGTCAACTGCGGCGTAAGCACAGGGCAGACTTACAAACATCGATCTCAGAGAGTTGTAGGCTGCTGGGGCTGAGGGCCGACCAAGACTTCGACGTTCGTCCAAAGGTCTTGCGGTTGCGTAAGACGGTAGAAATGCATATTCGTGGCGCCGAGCGCCTGCGAGCCGCCAAGGCACCGTTCTCTATACCGCTTGAGCAGGTGAAGCGCATCTGTGCCATCGCCCAGCGCTTGCTCCACCGCAGAGCCGATATTGAGAAGGTATTCATGCAGAGGGCCAGCGACGTCAACTATCGCGCAGTCTTCGAGGCTTTGGAGGCTATCGAGCAGTTGCAGGTTGCGGATAGCTGTCCCGCATGCCTGACGCCTCTCGACCGGGTGGTGGTAAATCCGTTTGAAAGGGCGCGAGACCAGATCAGGGCGCTGAGTGAATTGGAGTCCCTTAAGCAGTTCAGGCAGCGAAATGACGCCCGGATTGCGCTCTGGGCTTCACGAGTCGCAAGCGGAATCAGCGCGGTGAAAGGCAATGAGCATGTCGACGTGCCTTGCCCGCTGAAAACGGACGCGTTGGAAGCGGTGCTTGCAGAATTTCATGCCGCTACTGATCGCTCGGAAGTGGCGCCGTCCGTTCTCGATTCGTTTCTGAAGCTCTGCACGGAGAGTGCAGAGCAGATCGAAGTTTACCTACGTACCTGTGAGCGCAAGCGTCGGGAGGTTGGCCAGGCAGAGGCCCAGGCAGCTCGCCTTGAAGCTCGGGTGACGCAGCTCAAAGCAATTGATGAATCGCTGAAGCAGCAGTTCGACAGCAAAAAACTGGCGATACGCGAGTTCAAGGTCGCCAACGACCAGATGGCAGACCTGATCAAGCAGAAAGCGACATTGCTCAACGATGCAGTCGACAACAGCCACTTCAACCAGTTGCTCAAGGATCTGGAAGCTGAGTACCGAACCCTGTACCGCGACCTGCTGGATTACAAGCTTGAGCTGGAGAAAACGCGAATCACCGGGATCGAAGCCAAGGCTGCCGAGTACTACCGCGCGATCAACAACCACGACGATGACCATGAGCAGATCGCGTCGTTGAGCTTCGACCGGCAGGCGGATAGCTATCGCATCAAGATCACCAACGTGGACGGGTCACTGCTCGATGCGTTTTCTGTGCTTAGTGAAGGGCATCTGAGGGCGTTGGGCCTGTCCATTCTCTTGGCCATGGCTGAAAAAAACAATTTCCCGCTCATCGTCTTCGATGACGTCGTCAATGCGATCGACACCGAGCACCGATCAAACATCATCGACCTGTTCTTCAGCGATGCCTACCTGCGCCGGATTCAAATGGTGGTCACCACCCATGACCGTCTGTTCTGGGAGCGCTTCTGCATCATCGCCGACCGTCACCCACAATGCGACCAGCACGCCAGTCATGTGCTCAGCTACACGAACAAGGGCATCGTTGTGATTGATCACGCGGGTGGCTTCCAGAAGAAGGTGTACGTGGCGCTTTCGGTGTTCGACGTCCGCCAGGCGTTGCTGTACTGTCGTATCTGGTTCGAATCCATGGTGCTTGAGTTCTGCATCGAAAACGGCGTCACAGTCACGGCGAACTTCAACAAGTCGCAGCTCAAGAAGAGCATGTACCTGCAGGTCAGCCTGGAGCACACGTTCTCGCTGATTGAACCATTCATTGACTACGACCTGTCGTACTTCAATTTCATCAAGAATGACTTGGTCAACTGGGGTGGACAGAACCAGGAGCATCACGCCTTCGACGAGGGCAGCCTGAACTTCGTGCACGCCAAGACCAGTGGCGAGGTCTTGCGCATCTACGATGCTATCCGCTTCCTGGAGTGCCAGCTCTTCACGGCCAGGAAAAAGGAGTCAGGGGAGAAGTTCCTTACCGAGGTGAACGACAAGATCGAGAAAGGTAGGAGGAAGCTGCCAGGGCTCGTCAAGGCGCCGGAGCATGTGCAGAAGGAGCACCAAGCGGCGTTGAGCGCGCTGGAAAAGCGTGCTGAAGAGCTTGGCCAGGAGCTTCAGTTCATCGAGCGTTGCCTGCTAAGTGCTGCCCAGCGCGACCAGGCTAGTGGGGCAGCCGGTTGACCCGCTGACTTGAGACTTTGGTCGACGTTTGTCGGATCGGCTGCAAGCTTCCGCTTTCGCCGAAGACCTATTCCACCGGCAGCCTGGCGGTGAGGATGGTTTCACGGGGTATCATCCCTACCTCTTGGCTTTTCAGCAGCATAAAGACGCTCTTCTATATCACGGATCATTTGACGCATGCCCTCAAGGTGGCTAGTCGTCTGATCCTTAGTGTTGAAGTGTTGGCGGAATGTAAGGTCTTCCAGTGCATTCTTGGTGTGCTCCAAGTCATCCTTGATTGACTGAAGTGCTTCGTGCGAATCCGGAGTGGCCAGAAGTTTGTACTGCTCATCGACGTAGTGCCATATCGATTCGGGCCTACGATGACCAGTCTTAGGCATCACCGCTCGGGCGACATTTTCCCTTAGTGCCGGCGTGAGCTCGGCCAAAAGCTCGGGGTTATTTCGGAAGCGGAGAAGGAGCTCGGCCTTAACCTCCCGGCTTATAAATCTATGACGAAACATTGAGAGGCAGACCTTTCTGTCGTCCAGTCCTGCGTCCAGGCACAGCCTGTCAAACTCTTTTGTCAAGGAAGCTTTGATTAGAGGAGCACCGTCCTTGCCGAGAAGTATGTTTTTGGGTGATGTTGATAGCTTTTTGTGGGTGATTAGATACTTTATGAATTCGTCACGGTCATCGAAGTAAGCTTGCAGTGTTACCGCGAGCCCCATTGTAACTGTTAAACGACGGCTGATGCTCTGGTGTCGGATCTTTTTTGTTGGTAAAACAACGGCAAGGGTGTTAATGATGTTTAAGTTTTCATCAAGTGGCATTTCCTCCAGTTCTTCAGGGCGCAATCCGAAATTAGTCATCATGTTAATTGTAAACATGCGGCGACTATAAAGGTACTTCAAAGTCGCCACCGTATGATGGTTGAATGACCCATTAGGCCTCGGTGTGCGTTTAATTAGCTTGTGGTGACGTTGATAAACTGCGGTTCTTAGCTTCGCGATGTATTTCTCTGGCATTGGGAACTTATCGTTTAAAGGTGGTGCCTTAGTCACGAGCTCTGGATGCCAAAGGTATTTGCGGTTGCTGTGCGGAGAGTATCTAAACTCAATGACTACGCGAGGCTTATCAATCTCTACACCAATCAAAGGCAGGTGATTGTGGGGTGGATGATTCTGTTGTAGCCAAAAAAGAAAGTTCAAGCTGATTTGCTGAATAGAATAAGTTTGATTTGAAAGTCGAGCAAGGCGAGTGGCCTGGGTGACTCCAGGTTTCGTTTCGTTAGCAAGCTCTCGCGAAAATAGTTTGAAGTATGCATCGCTGAGATCATAGAATGATATGTCACGAGTAAAACAAAAACGTATTAAGTGAGTGATTAATGTTGCATCGGTTTTTGCTGACTCCTTGCCGGAGCTGCTTAGCGCAATTTCCATAAGCCAAAGATTCACCAGATGGCACGGTGTGCCATTAGGCCAGAACATCAACGGCAGGGATTTAAATTTTGAGTATGTAACGATGTGCTGTTTAGTACGCATCGTGGGCGAAGCGCCAGTCGGGAGTTTGATGTCGCTTAATAACCTATAAAGCTGCGCCATTAAGGTTTACCTCCCTGAATGACCTGGAGGGCTCCGCCCTCTCGGGACGCATGTGAGGTGATGTGAGAGTATTTCACGTTAGTAATCGATATGAAGTTTTCTATCTTTGCTTCGAGGAGGTCGGATAGTGATGGCTCTTTGAGTAGGGTGCGAAGAAATTCATATGCTTCTATGTAAGCCATTCCGCATAAATGAGCCTCCAATAAGGCTCGGTTTTCCAAATCCTTTAAATTTTTTTCTCCCTCGACAAGCCGTGCTTTAGCTGCAGTTTCATGGTGCGCTAGCGTTCTCAACTCTTTGAGGTATTCCCAAGTGTTTGGATAGTGATGCGGCGTGGCAATGCTCCGGTGCTTTACGGTGTACGCCTTGATGGTGTTGTATGCCTTTTGAGTGAAACACCCTTTGATGGCGAATGCTAGGAATGTACGAAGATCAGACAATGATTCGACTTCAGCATCATTGGGCGTAATTTCATGCGAAATGATGCGGTTGAGCCAGTCGAGTCGTGCCTCAATGTTATCCTCGGTCGAATTGGTCATCTTGCAATCCTTCGAATTTGATGGCGAATTCTATGGTTGTCAATGTGCCATCAGAGCCTTTGATCTCTACAGTGTACACTGTGCTCTTGTACTTGCCATTGCGCTGTAGCATATTGAGGAAGCGTATGAAATTAGCGTGGCTCAGGCTTTGCACTTTGGTGACGTTGAAATGGTTGCATACGTGGCTGTATAGAGCCTGTAGACCATCATGGCCGTCGGGGGTGACTTGACCTTGCTCCAGCGATACCAGAAGATCACTTATGCACTCACTTTCGTATTTTACGCATTCAGGGTCGTCATGTGAGAAGGCGGTATATTCATCAATTTGATTTTCGTCGATGTGACCTGCTGCATAACCCAAGGTGCGGCGTAAGTCACTATTGTGATGCTTGTACATTACCAGGAGAAAGAATTTTCTCATCTGATGGACACGAATTGTCCAAGGGTTTCCCAGTGGGTCTCGGGGAGGGTCGAATACTAAGCAAAATTTATCAATGCAATGATTAAGTGACTCCGACAATGCCTTACCTGTTGGCCTTAAGACAGTAAACGAAGGGATGTAGAAGAGAAGGGCGGCGACAGGGCCTGATTGGTCATCATATATGTGCCGGAGCTTTGCTGACAAAACCTGTAAGAGTTGAATAGCTCTGGCGACAACTGAAGGGATGGGGCGCTGTATATTCTGGTTTTCGCCGAGTACGCCGCTCTTTTCTAATGCAAAGCTTAGTACTGCACCACCCCCCTCAAACTCCAGATCTAAGCAGTTAAGCTCCAATTTATGTAGCTCACCATCACGGATAGGCTTGCACATACCGATCAAAAGTGCACATGCGCCGTAAAACGCTTGCTGAAGTGTTTTAAATGTAATTCCGGCTTCGATGCTAAGTGTGCGTGATTGGGAACTGAAGGTGGTTACGTTGTACCTTTCAAAAAGAGGGACATTTCCGTACTTGGGCTCAGAGTGCCAGTCATTCCTTTTGCGGTGTGCTAGTCGATTGATGATAGTGGTACATCTACTTTGTGTTGTGGAGCTTCTCAGATGTGTATACTCGCCAGCGAAGAATGAAGCTGCTTCGACTATCTGTTTACCGTAAACGACAATCATCTCAGCCGCATTGTTGATGGCGTCGAGGCCAACCTCAAGTGGGATAAGGTGTGTATGTCCGTCCATTGCAAGATTGTCATCATATTTCTCTCTAAATACCGATGTTGATAGGAATGGAATTTCATCAGACAAATGGTTATGGGCAGATACAAAGATTTTGATTTCTTTTATCTGGGCACGCATCGTTTTTCGTACAATGTTGGATTCCTTTGTGATGCGTCTATCCTCCAAAGGAGTTAATTCAATCATGTCGGTTGGCGAACAGGCACGACGTAAGTTGAACTGATTAATGATATTGGCAATGCTCGGATATTTTTCGAAGAGAAATGCTGAGCACCCCAGGATTCGCTCAAGGTACTTGCGAGATACTTTTTGTTCTTTAGAGTCCTTGCAGTTGACGTACGCGTCTTGAGTATTAAGCCATCGGGCCGATTCGATAATGAAACCTTCGTCTAAGCAAAGTCTTTTCTCAAAAATTTCGTGAATGGATAAGCTGGTTTTGGTCTGCTCATGCAGTAAAGTCAAAAACCTTTCCCCCAACTTTAACGTGTTGGCTAGCCCGCCGTGAGAGTATTCTTTAAGGTAAGCCCTCATATGATCGTCCGTCAGTAAGCGAAAACCGTAGCGTTGAGGCTGAAATACTTCTGCATTGAGAACAAGCCATCTTGCCAGGTTTATAGGGGTGGCGATGATCCGCATCCAATGCCTATGCCCCACATAGAAGTGTTCTAGATTTCCCATTCTCAAATGAAACGCCACTTTCTGAATTGGAGCTAGTAATCGAATATTTTTCGGCTCGGTGAGCAGACTACCGTCAGGCAACCTGGCATCAAACCTGATCTCGAACGTTGTCTGTTTATCGTAGTCATCAACTACGATCCACTGCTCACTGCCGATCTTGCCTGAAATCAACCAGTCTGCTTCATAGCTGAGCTTCCTTTGGGGTAAGAGTTTGCGAGCCCTTTCTATGAGCTGCTCTACTTGATCTTCATCTGAAATTTGTACTGACTTTCTTCTCGGCATCTGGATTTTCCCCCTCGCATCAGAGAGTTACTTTGGGTGTTGCGCGTTGATGAAAACAGAGTCGTAATACGGTACCTCTAATAGTGCTTGCTGATGTGCGGCTTTCATTTCATCCAGACAATCACCACCTAAGATGAGCGCCACTTGGAAATCGGCTTCGCTTGCAGTGTCGATATCGATCTCGGCAATTGATTTAAATAACTTGGCTATGCTGCATACGGATTGGTGACTTAGGTTTGTTGTGGGATGAATCCGAAACTGCTCTTCTTGGGGCATATCGGAAACTTTTTTATCATACGAGTAGAGGGCTGCCAGGATAGAGGAATGAATTCGTAAGTAGAGATCCCCTGTTTTTGGAGGGATGCTTGTAGTCGTGTGAGCATTGGCCGACAGTCGTCTGCGAGCAATTACTGCAAATGGATCATTCCCTGTGGCCTCTTCGAGAATTCGAACAATGAAAAGATGCAGGTAATCAGAAGTAAGGAAGTCGCTTGCGTCTAAAGCCCATGGATACCCATGGGTCGCAACCACAATCAACTTCTGAGTCAGGATCCTGTGCGTGCGGTTTGCAAATCTTTTCACCAGCCATCGAGGTACATAGTTTGTTTCAGTGACATCAATAGTATTTCCCAGTACCATCGCAGCCACCGCAAGGCTGCCCGTCCTTAGAAATGCGATTATTCCTTGTGTTGCGCGAAGAGCTCTAGGCGACAAATCTATTGAGGTTTTATGGTTAGCCAAATCGACAGATAGCCTACTTCTTAGGCTGCCTTTTTTTATACTGTTGTTGCTATTTTTTTTGGGGTTGGTTGCTGGGCCTCTTGAGCCCATATATAAGAAAAGTCGTCTCCAGTTTCTGTCCCCGCGCTCCTTGAAGAAGCATCTAAAGCTGAAGGTGCAGTCGACAATTGTTGATACAACCGTTCGGCTGATTTTGTTTAGGTAAGAGACTTTTCGGCTAAGTGCCCTTGGCTTAGATATGGAAAATCTGGCATGTCCGTTATCAGTGTCTAATTGTAAATAGCAATCACCATTTTCCATATATAAATCGGCTTTGGAGATGGCTTCGGGGGTAAAGGAAGGGTTGTTTATTACAAGTATTGCTATTGCTGCATTGCAGTCGAGAGCGCTTAGGGTGCCTATAAGTCGGCTAACATGCTCGCTGGCTACACTTCTATTAAGATATTTCGTGGGGCAGATTTTTTTTGCTTGTTGGAATAGCGCTGTTATCCTTTTTTTCGAAACGCCGATTTTTTTTCTATGTAGTTCTCGAACAGAGAGCTCGCTGATTTGACCAGACTCAAACATATTTTTTATCAAAAATAAAAGCCACGGTAGTGCTGCTGTGTTAGAGGGCGAGCAGACATGCACTCCGTTGTCGTCAAGTCCGTTATTCCTAGGTACGATTTCTCGTTCTTGAATTGGAAGGCTATCTATTAGTGATTTGCCGATGGCGTGGGTTTTTAACATTTCCTCCCAATAGTTATTGAGTGAATCTGAAACTATGTTAATGCTGCTTTCCAGTTCGCTCTTGAACTCTGAAAGGTAGATGTCGTCTGGCTTGTGCAGGTCTCGTTCTATAATGAATTTTTTTGGAAGTATGTCTTCTGGTAGTTTGGCTGCTTTAATTTTTTTGCCATTATAGCCAATGGGTGGTGTCGCGTTTTCGCCAAGTCGTATGTTGTTTTTTGTATGCGGGATAGTTACTGAAGGTGGGATTGCCCCCGCGCGGGAGAGTTCTTTTAATATCCGCTGGGCTTGGTACCAGTATGTGATCTTTGTCTCAAGTGGGAGGCTCCTTTTTAAAGTCTTTTCAAACATGGTTACAACGATGTTCTGCCACTGGTATGTATCGTTGTGAGTCGGCCAGACATCAGTTGTAAGCGTGGCAATGATGACGTCCAAGCCTTTGAATACCGCGTTATAGCTGCTTGGTGATAATCTGGAACAAACGTTTATTACGCATTGCACCAGTATTTTAGATTGTTTAAGAGTGTGGTGTTTGCCTCGCTTGCATCTATGGGTTTGCGTACCTTTGACTGCAGCATTTTCTGGCCACTCAAAAATCAGGGTGTTGTCGGTGATCTGGCATGTCAGCACGGCAGCATTCCTGTTTTCGAGGATCTGAAAGGAAGCCTAGCCGTTCGATGTTAGGTGTCAAATTACGGTGTCAATCTGCATCATAAGTAACTGAAAAATAGTGAGAAATGTATTTTTCTGTTTGTTCTGTCTAGAAAACCTTGATGACCAGGTCGGGTAGGCATTCGCGGACCATCTGCATGGCGTCCACGCCGTTGTCCGACTCTCCAGCCACGCAATAGCCTTCATTCTCCAGGAGCATGCGCACAGCCAGGCGAATGACTGGGTGATCGTCGATGATAAATACAGATTGCATGGTGAAATTATCCAGGAAAGGTGTCGATTAAGCTGGCACCTTAACGCAGATGGAACAGGGCACACACGAACAGAAAGGGAGTTAAGTGCTATATAGGAATTGTCCGACTCTAAATACAGGCATGGACTACAAGTGTTGTTTCACGTTATTGCCGAGAGAGTGGTGGTTGGTAACTTTATGTTTCTGTTTATTTGGTTTGTTTAATGTGCTTTGTATTATGTAGTCCTGGTCCTGCAGTGATATGTATTAACAGGTAGCCTGGTGTGAGTCCGACACTGCTCCTCACACCAGGCTGACGCGTAATGCAGTTACACCGGGCTTGAACGCCCCGTCATTTCCCGTGCCATTTCACTGGCATAGCTGTCTGTCATCCCGGCAATGAAGTCGATCATGCGCAGGAACGATGTATACAGTGGTGCATCGGGGTTTGGGGCACTATTGCCGAGCAGGTCGAGGGTGCGTCGGCTCTTGAACGACGGCGTGCGGCCACCATGTTGTTCAAGTGCCGCGCCGCAGAAAGAGTTGAGCAGTATTTCGAGGGTGGTGTAGGCGCCGATTTCATGCAGTGTTTTGCGCTTGTCCTGGAAGATCTTCTGGCGTGCCATGTCCTTGGCCTGCAGGACGCAGCGTTTGGCTGGGCCGTGCATGTGCTCGACCAGGTCGCCATGCAAGCGGCCCGACAGCAAGGCATCCTGTTGTTCGACAAATGCGCGGGCGGCGGCATTGGTCAGGTGCTCGATGGCCTTGCCGCGCAGAATCGCCAGCTTGCGCCGACGTGAATCACCTGGGCCCAGCTGACGGTAGGTTTCCGGCAGATCGTCACCTACCAGATTCAACAGCAGCGATTCCACTTCTGGATAGTCGAGCAGCTCCATTTCCAGGCCGTCTTCGAGGTCGATCAGGGCGTAGCAGATGTCGTCGGCGGCTTCCATCAGGTACACCAAGGGGTGTCGGGCCCAGCGTTGATCTTCAATCTGCGGCAGGCCGAGTTTGCCGGCAATCTGCTCCAGTAATGGCAGTTCGCTCTGATAGCAGCCGAACTTGTGCTTCTTGTAGCCCAGCGCGTCGGCGTGGCGGGCGGTCCAGGGGTATTTCAGGTATGTGCCGAGAGTTGCGTAGGTCAGGCGGGTGCCGCCGTCGAACTGGTGATACTCCAGTTGGGTCAGGACCCGGAAGCCCTGGGCATTGCCTTCGAAATTGAGAAAGTCGGCACGCTCGGCGTCGCTCATTGCATCGAGCCAGCCGCGCCCGGCTGCCTGCTGGAACCAGTGGCGAATGGCATCTTCACCGGAGTGGCCAAAGGGCGGGTTGCCGATGTCGTGAGCAAGGCAGGCTGATTGCACGACCATGCCAAGATCGCTTGGCTCGCACCATTCAGGCAACTGGCGACGCAGCGTTTCACCGACACGCATGCCCAGTGAGCGGCCGACGCAGCTGACTTCCAGCGAATGGGTCAGGCGTGTGTGGATATGATCGTTGCTGGATACCGGGTGCACTTGAGTCTTGCGTCCCAAGCGGCGGAAGGCACCGGAGAAAATGATCCGGTCATGGTCCTTGTGGAAGGGGCTGCGGCCCAGCTCTTCAGGGCTGTGCAGGGTCTTGCCGAGACGTTCGCGGGTGAGCAGGGTGTGCCAGTCCAAGGCCGGTTCTCCAAAACAGGGGCAGGCGCCTAGCTTCCCGTGTCGGTGCGGTACCTGCAAGTCTATCTGTGGGAGCGGGTCCGATACTCAGCGTTTGCTGGCAGCGCCCGGCATGACCAGCTTGAGCAACGGCAGCAGGCTGCTGCCCAGGCGAATCATCCAGCTCAGGCTACCGCTTTTGGCACCCTTGCCGGTCAGGAATCCCAGCACCACCACCGCAGCGATCCCCCACAATGGTGCATGCTTGATGCCCAGTCCACCCTGCAGGCTGTCGCCCATGGCGCGCAGACGGGTCAGGGGGGAGAGCAACTGCCCGGACTCATGACGGATTTCCTGGCGGTGCATCTCCAGGCGCAGGCGTACCAGCGCCTTGCGCAGCTCACGCCGGTTGGTGGTTTTCGGTAGCTCAGGCAGGCTCATGGCAACAGGCGCTCCCGGTCCTTGGCAAGTTCTTCGAGGGTCGAGCTGAAGGGTGACGATTCATCGTGCACCGCCGCTCTCAGGCGCAGGGCGCAGAACAGCGCCGCCAAGCCATGGAACACACACAGGCCGACGATGCCGGACAAGCGGTAACTGTCCCAGAGCAGCACCAGTACCAGGGCCGAGAGCGCAACCAGCAATAGCAGGGCAAACACCAGTGCCAGGCCAGCAAACAGCAACAGGTCCAGCGTGCGCGCTTTCTGCTCCTGCAGTTCTATGCCGAACAGCTCGACATGGCCGTGCAACAGGCCGAGTACGGCTGCGCCCAAGCGTTTGCCCGACGCAGTGCTAGTGCCGTTGGATTCGCTTTCCATAGCCGACCTCAGCGCCGATTGGCCAGCAGACCAATCAGAAAACCGACCCCGGCGGCGATGCCGATCGATTGCCAGGGGTTGCTCTGTACATAGTCTTCAGTCGCACTCAGGGCTGCCTGGCCGTGCTCGCGGACGGATTCTTGGGTCAGCTGCAGGGTTTCCCGGGCACGTGTCAGTCTCTCGTGGATCTGAGCGCGTAATTCGTCGGCCTGATCCCCGGCCAGGTTGGCGGTGTGTTCCAGCAATTTCTCGGTGTCACGGACCAACGCCTGAAAATCAGCCATCAATATGTCTTGAGCAGTCTTTGCCGATTTGCTGGTCATGGGGCTCTCCCTAAGAGTGTGTGGCTATTTCGAGTCGCGAGCGCTGGCGAAGGTTCAGTGAAAATGCTGGTACAGGTTTTGCTGTTCCAGGGTGCGCTCAGGTCCGGTGCCTGCGCCAAGTTCGCGCACCGAGGGCAACCGGTCCTGTAAACCTTAACCCAATCCACGACAAACCCAAGGAAAAACTCCAGATATCAGCAGGATCGGCCAGGGAGGTGGCGTTCGCATGATCCAGGCTGGTGCAAAAAGGAGTCACTCCGCGCTGTCTTGGCGCTTTCGAAAGGCCTGCCGATTCCATGGAAAACCTGCAAAGTGCGGTGGACAGTCTGATCCACGGCTCCAACACACTCTTCATTCTGCTGGGCGCTGTTATGGTGCTGGCTATGCACGCCGGGTTTGCCTTCCTCGAAGTGGGTACCGTGCGCCATAAGAACCAGGTTAACGCGCTGTCGAAGATTCTCAGTGATTTTGCTGTATCAACCCTGGCGTACTTCTTCGTCGGCTACTGGATTTCCTATGGCGTGAATTTTCTGCAGCCTGCGGCGGTGCTCAGTCATGAGCATGGTTACAGTCTGGTGAAGTTCTTTTTCTTGCTGACCTTTGCCGCAGCGATTCCGGCAATCATTTCCGGCGGTATCGCTGAACGGGCCCGCTTTGCTCCGCAGATGTGCGCTACGGCGCTGATTGTCGCTTTTGTCTATCCCTTCTTCGAAGGCATCGTCTGGAATGGCAATCTGGGCTTGCAGGCCTGGTTGCAGGCACAGTTTGGCGCCAGCTTCCATGACTTTGCCGGCTCCGTGGTGGTACATGCCATGGGCGGTTGGCTGGCTTTGGCGGCAGTGCTGCTGCTCGGCCCGCGCAACGGGCGTTACCGCGATGGCAAGCTGGTGGCGTTCGCCCCTTCGAACATTCCCTTTCTGGCGCTGGGTTCGTGGATTCTGATCGTCGGCTGGTTCGGCTTCAATGTCATGAGTGCCCAGACCCTGCAGGGGGTCAGCGGTCTGGTCGCGGTCAACTCGCTGATGGCTATGGTCGGTGGCACGGTGGCGGCTTTGCTGGTCGGGCGCAATGACCCGGGTTTTTTGCACAACGGTCCGTTGGCTGGATTGGTGGCAGTGTGTGCAGGCTCGGACCTGATGCATCCGGTCGGGGCGTTAGCCACTGGAGCGATTGCCGGGGCTTTGTTTGTGTGGTGTTTTATTGCAGCGCAGAACACCTGGAAAATCGACGATGTGCTGGGCGTCTGGCCGCTGCACGGTTTGTGCGGTGTGTGGGGTGGCATCGCCTGCGGGATTTTCGGTCAGACAGCGCTCGGTGGCCTGGGTGGCGTCAGCCTGATCAGCCAATTGATCGGCAGTCTGGTCGGGGTGCTGGTAGCGCTAGTGGGCGGCTTTGCCGTGTATGGCGTGATCAAGATGTTGCTCGGTCTGCGCTTGAACCAGGAGCAGGAGTATTACGGCGCCGACCTGTCGATCCACAAGATCGGCGCCACCAGCCAGGATTGATCAGCGCCCGGCGACCAGGCGTGCCTCACAGGCTGCCAGGGCGGGTAACGGGCCGCTGAGCAGCACTGCGTCGCCAGCATGCAGGCAAGTGTCGGCGCTCATTGCCAGCTCTTCGCCATTGCGTTGTACGGCCTGCAGTTCGACACCGAACTGCTCCAGGTCCAGTTCGGTCAGAGGGCGTCCGCAGGCATAGGCCTCGGCGTCAAGGTTGACTGCGTGCATCATCGCTTTGGGCTGGCCTTCGCTGTCGACCGGGCTGGTCTGGGCGCCTTGATAGAACGCCTGTAGCATGCGGTAGCGTGTCTGGCGCACTTCGTCGATGCGTGCTTGTACGTGGTCAATTGGCAGGCCAAGCATGACCAGTGCATGGGAAGCGAGCATCAGACTCGATTCGAGCAGTTCAGGTACAACGGCGGTCGCACCTGCCGTACGCAGCTCTTCATGCTGGCTGTCATCACGGGTGCGCACCAGAATCTGCACTTGGGTGTGACGTTCCCGAGCCGCTTTGAGCACGCTCATTGCGATGTCGGTTTTATCCACCGCAATCACCAGCAGGCGTGCACGCTCAAGGCCGATGGCGCTGAGCAATTCGCCGCGCCGCGAGTCGCCGTAGTGCACGCAGCTTTCGCCAGCCGCAGCTTCCTGAACCCTTACCGGGTCGTCATCCAGGGCAATGAAGGGGATGTTTTCCCGGCGCAGGAAGCGCCCGATCGATTGTCCAACCCGGCCATAGCCGCAGATCAACACATGACCGCTCATTGAGGCGCTTTGCGCCTCGATTGCCTCCAGCTGGACTTCCTCGTTGGGCTTGCGGTGCAGGTGGGCGGCAATGCTGGGGGCGGCACGCAGTAGCAGCGGGGTGACCAGCATCGAACAGAAGGTCGCGGCCAGCAACAGATTGCCAAGGGCTTCAGGCAGCAAATGGGTTTGCTGCATCTGTGCCATCAGGGCGAAACAGAACTCGCCACCCTGAGCCAAGGCCAGGCCGCTGCGCCAGGCAGTTTCGGCATCGCTGCCATGCACCCGAACCAGTGCGGCGACCATGCAGCCTTTGACCAGCAGCAGGCCTAGGGTCAGGGCGAGAATTTCCAGACCATGGGTGGCAAAGAGCTGCAGATCGATGAGCATGCCGATGCTGACAAAAAACAGCCCCAGAAGAATATCGCGGAACGGGCGGATGTCCGCTTCGATCTGATGACGATAGTTACTCTCACCCAGCAGCATGCCGGCCAGGAATGCGCCCAACGCCGGCGACAGGCCAAGCAGGTGAGTCAGCCAGGCAGTGAGCAACACAATCACCAGTGCCAGCAGTACGAACAACTCCGCCGAATGCGAGCTGGCAACTTCATGGAACAGGCGCGGCAGCAACCAACGGCTGGCCAGCAGCAAGCCAACAAATAGCAGGACGGTTTTACCCAGGGTCAATGGCAAGGCCCAATACCAGGCTTGGCCACCTTCGCCGGCGAACACTGGGACCAAGGTCAACAGCAACACGGCCACCACATCCTGGAACAGCAGCACGCCAATGGCGTTTTGCCCGTGACTGCTGAAAATCTCCCCAAGGCTCGTCAGTTCCTTGCTGACGATTGCCGTGGATGACAGCGCCAGCCCGGCACCCAGCAGCAGCGCTGCATTGGCTGGCATGTCGAGCAGCACCAGAAGTCCTGCGAGGAGAGCCGCTGAGCAGATCACCTGTAGGCTACCCAGGCCAAACACCACTTTGCGCAAGGCGAGCATCTTCGAAAGGGAAAATTCAAGGCCCAGTGAGAACAGCAGGAACACCACGCCCATTTCCGCAAGGTCCGGCAACGCTTCGCTTTCGTTGACCCAATTCAGGGCCGTGGGGCCGACAAACAGGCCAACACACAAATAGCCCAGGACAGGTGGCAGCTTCAGGCGCCTGAAGCAGGCAATGACGACCAGCGATGAGGCCAGAATGATTAACAGGTTGGCAAACACAACAAGCTCCATGTAGGAAAGCTGCAAAAAACCATTAAGCATGAACCATAGCTGCTGGTCGGACGCTGATCAGGATCAGTCGTCCGTCACGGAGCAGGTGCCGGAGCCTTGCGCTCGACGGCCCCCGGCGGCAGACCTAGAATAATGATCCCTTCTTTCTTTTGTCGGTACCCATAAATGCTTCCTGAATGCCAATTGTTCGGCACCCTGGGTTGCCACCTGTGTGAAGTGGCCGAAGCCTTGTTGATGCCTTTTGTCGAGCATGGCCTGCTGGTTGAACTGGTGGATATTGCCGATGACGAGTCGCAACTGGCTCGTTATGGACTATTGATTCCGGTGCTGCGTCGATGCGATACAGGTGCCGAGCTGAACTGGCCGTTCGATGCCGAGCAAGTGGTGGCCTTCCTGCGTTGAAATAACCGCTTTGGCGGAGAAATTTCCTGCCGTGCAAGGCAGGGCGCGGGTGTGGACAATCCCTGGGTGTTTTTACGCATACCAAGGAGCGGACCATGTACCTGAGCGAACACTTCACGCTGGCTGAAATGACGGTATCGGAGAGCGCCGCGCGTTTGGGTATCGACAACACCCCGGATGCCCAAACGCTCGTCAACCTTCGCCGGCTCTGCGCTTTACTGGAACAGATACGCCAGTTGGTCGATAAACCGGTGCTGGTCAGCAGCGGTTATCGCTGCATTCAATTGAACGAGGTCATTGGCGGTTCGCTTCAGAGCGCTCATACCGACGGTCTGGCAGCGGACATCAATGTGCCAGGGTTGACACCTGAGTTGTTGGCGCGCGTTGTGGCAGACAGTCCGTTGATGTTCGATCAACTGATTCTCGAGTTCGACCAATGGGTGCATGTGGGGCTCTCCCTGACGCCTGAGCGTCGGCAATTGCTGACCATTCGCAGGGGCACGGGCTACCTTCCCGGGTTGGTCTGAGTGCTGTCTGATTGACGCGTCCGACAACTCTGAATATGCTGTATATAAATACAGTATTGGGGTGGCGTTTGCCTCGAGGATCCAAACCATGGTCAATGTCGAACAACTGAAATACACCGTCAATCGTATGCCCACCGCCATGGTCAGCGAGGCGGTGCTCGAGTTGCGCCTCGATGGCCTGGTGCTGGAGGGCAAGACGCCTTTCAACAAGCTGCACTTCAACACCTGTTTCGCCGAAATCGAAGCATTGTTCCAGCGTGCCGGTTATCACCGTGCGCTGGATGTGGTCGGCTATCAGGGATTGTTGTATGCGCTGTACGACCCGGGTCGCTGGGAGGCGGTTGAGGTGTTGCGCTGGCTCAAGGAGTACACCGAGGCTGTTGCAAGCCGGACTGGCTGAGGCGCCAGGCTTGCGGGATAATGCGTGGTCTATCTGTCACGAGCGTTCCCATGGCCATTGCCCCTTTCGATCCGGCCCAGCATCAAGCCAGCACCGTGTGCCTGCCGCCCGGCAACTGGGTGACCGTGCTCGACTGCCTGAGCGAACATTTCAAGGCCATCGGGCGCGAGCAGTGGCTTGACCGGATCACCCGAGGGAGGGTACTGGATGCTCAGGGTGAACCGATCAATGTGGCACTGGCTTACAAACCGGGACTGCGCATTCATTATTTTCGGGAAGTGCCCAACGAGAAGCCGATCCCCTTCGAAGAGCAGATTCTGCATGTTGACGAGCACCTGGTAGTAGCAGACAAACCGCACTTTCTACCGGTCACGCCAACTGGCGAGTATGTCGAACACACGTTGCTGCGTCGGTTGATTCGTCGTCTGGGCAATCCGAACCTGGTGCCTTTGCATCGTATCGATCGTCACACTGCCGGGCTGGTGTTGTTTTCCGCCAATCCGCAGAGCCGCTCGGCCTATCAATCGCTGTTCCCCAACCGCCAGATTGACAAGCACTACCAGGCCATTGCCCGGGCCCTGCCGCTGCTTGAGTTTCCGTTGACGCACAAGAGTCGTATGGTCAATGGCGAGCCGTTTTTCCGCATGCAGGAAGTCGAAGGGCAGAGCAACAGCGAAACCTTGGCCCAAGTGCTGGAGAAAAATGGCGAACTGTGGCGCTATGGATTGTCACCCATCACGGGCAAAACGCACCAGTTACGTGTGCATATGACGGCGCTCGGTGCGAGCATCTGCAACGATCCGTTTTATCCGCACGTGGTTCAGGATCAGGATGACTACAGCAAGCCGCTGAAGTTGCTGGCGCAGAGTTTGCGTTTCAAGGATCCGCTGAGCGGTGAGTCGCGGTATTTCGAAAGCCGGCTGACGCTCGACTGGTAAGGCGGGAAACGGCGCATCCGCAAGCGGATGCGCCGTCTTTTCAACGGTTGAAGCGCTCGACCAGCGAGTACTGAGTGGTCGCCGTGCGAGTCAGCTCTTCACTGAGCAGGGCCGAATGCTGGGCCTGCTCTGACGTCTGGTCAGCCAGTTCGGCGATGGTGCTGATATTGCGGCTGATCTCGTCGGCCACAGCCGTCTGCTCTTCGGTGGCAGCCGCGATCTGGGTGGTCATGTCGGTAATGTTAGCCACCGCTTCGCTGATACCGACCAGCGCCTGGTCGGCTTCCATAACTCGCGCCACACCTTCTTCGGCCTGACGGTGCCCCGACTCCATGGTTTGCACGGCATTGCTGGCGGTTTGCTGCAGCTTGGCGATCAGGCTGTGGATCTGGCCGGTCGATTCGCTGGTGCGCTGGGCCAGTTGGCGAACTTCATCGGCCACCACGGCAAAGCCGCGACCCATTTCGCCGGCTCGCGCAGCTTCAATGGCGGCGTTGAGCGCCAACAGGTTGGTCTGGTCGGCAATGCCTTTGATCACATCGACCACGCCGCCAATTTCATCGCTGTCGCGCGCCAGCTGGGTGACGGTCAGGCCGGTTTCGCCGACCGCCGCCGACAGGCGCTGGATGGCTTCGCGGGTTTCACCGGCGATGTCACGGCCACGGCCAGTCAGGCGATTGGCCTCTTGGGTAGCGTCGGCGGTGCGCTGCACGTGGTTGGCCACTTCCTGGGTGGTGGCGGCCATCTGGTTGACTGCGGCAGCGACCTGTTCGGTCTCGACCCGTTGCCGCTCCAGGCCCGAAGAACTGTTGTGGGCCAGGCTGTCGGACTGTTGGGCCTGTTCGTTGAGATGCTCTGCCGTGTCCTGCAGGCGGGTCAGGCAGGTCTTCATCCGCGCATCCTGACTGAGCATGGCCATTTCCAGGCGCGCCTGGACACCGCGGCTGTCGGTGTACATTTGCGCGATCAACGGATCGGAGGTGGACTGCTCGGCCAGGCGTAGCAGACGCTTGAGGCCGCGTTGCTGCCAGCTCAAGCCCAGCAGGCCGAGTGGCACCGACAGGGCGGCGGCCAAGGCGAAGCCCCAGGAGTGGCCAAGCCAGTTACCGATCAGGAAACCGACCTGACTGACCAGAATGAACGGCAACCAGTCTTGCATCACGGGCAACCACTTGTCGCGACGCGGGATCGCCGTACGGCCCTGGTTGATGCGCAGGTACAAAGCCTCGGCCCTGCGGACCTGCTCGGCAGTCGGCTTGACCCGTACCGACTCAAAGCCAACCACTTGGTTATTTTCGAAGACCGGGGTGACGTAGGCGTTGACCCAGTAGTGGTCACCGCTCTTGCAGCGGTTCTTGACGATGCCCATCCATGGCAAGCCTTGCTTGAGCGTGGCCCACATGTGCGCGAACACCGCAGGCGGGACATCGGGGTGGCGCACCAGGTTGTGCGGCGCGCGCGTCAGCTCTTCGCGGGAAAAACCACTGATCTCGACGAAGGCGTCGTTGCAATAGGTGATGACACCCTTGGTATCGGTGGTTGAGATCAAGCGTTGTTGAGCAGGGAAAGTCCGTTCGCGCTGAGTTATTGGCTGGTTATTACGCATTAGCTGTTCAATCCACAAGGCTTTCGAGGGTTATCGGCAGCGTGGGGGGTTTGTTGAATGATATTTTGCAAAAGTCAGCAAGTGACCGCGTGTTCACGAAGGTATCAGCATCGGATAGGTAAAACCGGCGAAGTGTGCCAGGTTCAGGCCGAAATGGCAGAGTACTGCGGCGATCAAGCCGCCGTAGCGGTAAGCCAGACCATAACCAATGCCGGCCAGGGAGGCGAGCAGTACCCACTGCCAGCCAGCGCCCAGGTGCGCGAGGCCGAACAGGCCGGCGGCCAGGAGCAGGGCCAGGTGCTGATTCTTGAGTAAACGTTGGAGGCCGCCCTGGAGGTAGCCACGAAACAGCAGCTCTTCGGTCAGGCTGACCAGCAACAGGTTGTTCAGCACCCAGAGCCAGGCGTGCTCCGGCCATTTCGGCGCCCAGGCAATCATACCCAGCAGCCAGGCACCGCCCAGGCAGGCGGCAATCACCGCCGGCAACGTTGTGGCCAGGCTCGGCAGCAGGCGCTTGCCACCCATCGTCAGTACCCAGGGACAGGCCAGCAATAACCAGAAGCCGATCAATGGCTTGTCCAGGTTCAGGTACATGGAAAAGGGCACGGCGCCTTCGCTCAACACCACCTTGTCGATGACCTTGGCACCGTGGAACCCCGGCAGCCAGTGCAACGCCAAGCCTATGGCCAATAGCACGAACAGGGCATGGCCAGACAATTGCTGCCAGCGCCCCGGCCGGTAAACCAGCAATCCGGCGCACAGCAGGGCAATCAGGCTGGGCAATGCGTGCAGGCCCAGGTTGCCATTGACGAGGGAAAAGACGTAACCAAGGCCCAACAGGGCCAGTCCGATCCATTGGGAAACAGGCATGCAGATTCCATTGTTCGGTGAAAGCGTGAGCTATACGACTCCCCAGGTGTCGCCCAGGACACGCATGCCTGCGCTATCACCGCCTGCAACGGGTGCTCACCGCGAGCGGAGCAAGTCGGCAAAGGCCCGGCCACAAAGGGCCGGACCCGTGCTTCACGCTGCGATCAATTGCCGCAGTACATAGTGCAGGATGCCGCCCGATTTGAAGTATTCAACCTCGTTGAGCGTATCAATCCGGCACAGCACTTCGATCTGCTCCTGACGGCCATCCTGACGGGTGATTTGCAGGCTCAGGTTCATGTGCGGCTGGATCCGCGCGTTGCTCAAACCGAGGATATCGATACGCTCGCTGCCATCGAGGCCCAGGCTCTTGCGGGTTTGTCCGGCAATGAATTGCAGTGGCAATACACCCATGCCCACCAGGTTGGAGCGGTGAATACGCTCAAAGCTTTCCGCCAGCACCGCTTTGATCCCCAACAGGTTGGTGCCTTTGGCCGCCCAGTCGCGGCTGGAGCCAGTGCCGTACTCCTGACCGGCGATTACTACCAGTGGGGTGCCTTCGGCCCGGTAACGCATGGCCGCATCGTAGATCGCCATCTTCTCGCCGGTCGGCACATACAGGGTGTTGCCACCTTCTTCGCCACCAAGCATTTCGTTGCGGATGCGGATGTTGGCGAAGGTGCCGCGCATCATCACTTCATGGTTGCCGCGGCGCGAACCGTAGGAGTTGAAGTCGCGCGGCTCTACGCCTTTATCGCGCAGGTAGTGGCCGGCCGGGCTGTCGACCTTGATGTTGCCGGCCGGGGAGATGTGGTCAGTGGTCACCGAGTCGCCGAGCAGAGCCAGTATCCGCGCGCCGCGAATATCCTCGATCACTGGCAAGGGGCCGGTGATGTCCTCGAAGAATGGTGGGTGCTGGATATAGGTGGAGTCATCCTGCCAGACGTAGGTAGCCGCCTGCGGTACTTCAATCGCCTGCCATTGGGCGTCTCCGGCGAAGACTTCGGCGTATTCCTTGTGGAACATCGCCGTATCGACACTGGCGACCGCCGCGGCGATTTCCTGCTGGCTCGGCCAGATGTCACGCAGGTACACCGGCTGGCCATCCTTGCCGGTACCCAGTGCTTCGCAGCTCAAGTCCAGGCGCACGCTCCCGGCCAGGGCATAGGCCACCACCAACGGTGGAGATGCCAGCCAGTTGGTTTTCACCAGCGGGTGCACTCGGCCTTCGAAGTTGCGGTTGCCCGACAGCACTGAGGCAACGGTGAGGTCGGCGCCGGTGATGGCTTTCTCGATGGCGTCGTCCAGCGGCCCGGAGTTACCGATGCAGGTGGTGCAGCCGTAGCCGACCAGGTCGAAGCCCAGTTCATTCAGATAGGGCGTCAGGCCAGCCGCCTTGTAGTAGTCGGTCACCACCTTGGAGCCGGGGGCCAGTGAACTCTTGACCCAGGGTTTGCGTTTCAGGCCTTTCTCGACGGCTTTTTTCGCTACCAGGCCGGCGGCCATCATCACGCTGGGGTTGGAGGTGTTGGTGCAGGAAGTAATCGCAGCAATTACCACGGCGCCGTCGCGCAGCAGGTGGCGCTGACCTTCATGTTCATAGCTGACTTCACCGGCCTGGTCGGTATTGCCCACGGCGACGCCACCGCTGCCTTCACTTTCCAGGCGGCCGACGTCCTTGTTCGAGGTGCGCAGCTGCAAACCAAGGAAACTGTCGAAAGCCTGGCTGACCTGCGACAGGGCGACCCGGTCTTGTGGCCGCTTGGGGCCGGCCAGGCTGGCTTCGACTTCATGCATGTCCAGGGCCAGGGTGTCGGTGAATACCGGCTCCTGGCCAGGCAAACGCCACAGGCCCTGTTCCTTGCAGTAGGCTTCGACCAGTTTCACCGTGTCCTCGGGGCGGCCGGACAGGCGCAGGTAATCCAGGGTCACCTGATCGACTGGGAAAAAGCCACAGGTGGCACCGTATTCCGGGGCCATGTTGGCGATGGTGGCGCGGTCGGCCAGCGCCAGGTCAGCCAGGCCGTCACCGTAGAATTCGACGAATTTGCCGACTACGCCTTTCTTGCGCAGCATCTGCGTGACAGTCAGCACCAGGTCGGTGGCGGTGATGCCTTCGCGCAGCCTGCCGGTCAGCTTGAAGCCGATCACTTCCGGAATCAGCATCGACACCGGTTGGCCGAGCATGGCTGCCTCGGCTTCGATGCCGCCGACGCCCCAGCCAAGCACGCCGAGTCCGTTGATCATGGTGGTGTGCGAGTCAGTGCCGACCAGGGTGTCGGGGAAGGCGTAGGTGCGACCGTCTTCTTCACGGGTCCACACGGTACGCCCCAGGTACTCCAGGTTGACCTGGTGGCAGATGCCGGTGCCTGGTGGCACCACGCTGAAGTTATCGAAGGCATTCTGGCCCCAGCGCAGGAAGGCATAGCGTTCACCGTTGCGCTGCATTTCGATGTCGACGTTCTGCGCGAAGGCTTGTTGGCTGGCGTAGCGGTCGACCATCACCGAGTGGTCTATGACCAGATCTACCGGCGACAGCGGATTGATCCGCTGCGGGTCACCGCCGGCCTTGGCCATGGCGGCGCGCATGGCCGCCAGGTCGACAACGGCGGGAACCCCGGTGAAATCCTGCATCAACACCCGGGCCGGGCGGTACTGGATTTCGCGATCGGAGCGGCGCTCTTTGAGCCAGTCGGCCAGGGCGCCAAGGTCGGCGCGGGTGACGGTCTTGGCGTCTTCCCAGCGCAGCAGGTTTTCCAGCAGCACTTTCAGCGACATGGGCAGGCGCTGCAGATCGCCGAGGCGCTTGGCAGCTTCGGTCAGGCTGAAGTAGTGATAGACACAGTTAGCGACTGTCAGGGTCTTGAGGGTTTTCAGGCTATCGAGCGAGGGCATTGCCAACTCCTTCTGCGTAGGTGTTCGGCGATCTTCCTTGCTGTCGCCGGTTCACCGCCTCTGTGACGGTCCGCACGGCACGGACCTGGCTGAGCGGTCAGGTTAGACCTGTTTGGCGCACCTGACCAAGTACTGGACCGGCGGGGCATGTCGCCGGTTCCGAACTTGCTTTATCATTCGCGCATTTGCCGGCGCAGTGTATTGCGCCCGGTCAGGGTTGGGGCCATTGGCCGCCAGCCGTCCTGGAGTGAAGATGAATACCCTGTTTATGCATTGCCGGCCCGGCTTCGAGAGTGAAGTCTGTGCCGAAATCGCCGAGCATGCCGCCCGGCTGGACGTCGCCGGCTACGCCAAGGCCAAGCCGCAGAGCGCCTGTGCCGAGTTCATCTGCAACGATGGCGAAGGCGCCGAACGCCTGATGCGCGAACTGCGCTTTGCGCAACTGATTTTTCCCCGCCAGTGGGCGCGCGGTAGTTTCATCGAACTGCCGGAAACCGACCGTATCAGTGTGCTGCTCGAGTCCCTGGGTGATTATCCGGTGTTTGGCAGTGTGTGGCTGGAGGTGATGGACACCAATGATGGCAAGGAGCTGTCGACCTTCTGCCGCAAGTTCGAGGTGCCGCTGCGCAAGGCGTTGACCAAGGCTGGGCGCCTGGTGGAAGACCTAAGCAAACCGCGGCTGCTGCTGACCTTTGTCAGTGGCCGACGGGTATTTGTCGGTGTTGCCGCAGCGGACAATTCGGCGATGTGGCCGATGGGGATCCCGCGCCTGAAGTTTCCACGTGAAGCGCCGAGCCGCTCGACCCTCAAGCTGGAGGAAGCCTGGCATCATTTTATTCCCCGCGAGCAGTGGGATGCACGGCTGTCCGATGACATGACTGGCGTTGATCTGGGCGCGGCGCCGGGTGGCTGGACCTACCAGCTGGTCAAACGCGGCATGCTGGTTACCGCCATCGATAACGGCCCAATGGCCGAGAGCCTGATGGACACCGGCCTGGTCCAGCACCTGATGGCAGATGGCTTTACCTACAAGCCCAGGCAGATGGTGGACTGGATGGTTTGCGATATCGTCGAGAAGCCTGCGCGCAGCGCGGCGCTGCTGGAAACCTGGTTGGGCGAGGGCTTGTGCCGGGAGGCGGTGGTCAACCTCAAGCTGCCGATGAAGCAGCGTTATGCCGAAGTGCGCCGCTTGCTGGAGCGGATTGAAGAGGGATTCAAGGCGCGCAAGGTCAAGGTCTCGATTGGCTGCAAGCAGCTGTATCACGACCGCGAAGAGGTGACCTGCCACCTGCGCCGCCTGGACCTGAAACCGCGGTAGGAGCGGGATGACCCCAAGGCCTGGTTGAGCGACAATAGCTGATTGTTCCCGGAGTTCTACATGACTGATTTCACCCCAGATGCGATCCTTGACGCCACCGGCCTCAACTGCCCGGAGCCGGTGATGATGTTGCACCAGCACGTGCGCGACCTGGCGGCCGGCGGCCTGCTCAAGGTGATCGCCACCGATCCGTCGACCCGTCGCGATATCCCCAAGTTCTGCGTGTTCCTCGGCCATGAACTGGTCCAGCAACAGGAAGACGCCGGCACCTACCTGTACTGGATCCGCAAGAAGCTCGACTAAGTGCGCTGCGCCCGGCGAATGTGTTTGCCACTGCTGCGCGCCAGGCGAATCGACAGCATCAAGGCCGCGCAGGTCAAGCCGGCGATCAAGCCTTCCCACAAGCCGTTGGGGCCACTGGCAGGGCCGAAGTAGTCGGTCAGACCCAGTACGTAACCCACCGGCAAGCCGATGCCCCAGTAGGCGAACAGGGTCAGGATCATGGTCACCCGGGTGTCCTGGTAGCCACGCAGGGCGCCCGCCGCGATCACCTGGATAGCGTCGGAGAACTGGTACAGCGCGGCATACACGATCAGCATCGCGGCAATCTGGATAACCGCCGTGTCCGGGGTGTAGATCGAGGCGATCGGCTCGCGCATCAGCAGGATCAGGCCCGCCGAGAAACAGGCGAACACCAGGGCGGCGGCCAACCCCACCAGCGCGGCAAAGCGCGCCTGGCGCGGCTCGCCGGCACCGATTGCCTGGCCCACCCGTACCGTCACCGCCATCCCCAGTGAATACGGAATCATGAACAGCAGCGAACTGATGTTCAGGGCGATCTGGTGGCCGGCCACCACGGTCGCACCGAGGCTACCGATCAGCAGGGCGATCACCGCGAAGATGCTCGATTCGGCGAACACTGCGATGCCGATTGGCAGGCCAACACCCATCAGGCGTTTGATCACCACCCATTGTGGGCGCTCAAAACGTACCAGCACCCGGCTGCTCTGGTAGGTCGGAGCCCAGCGGGTCCAGGCGGCCATGCTCAGGGCCATGAACCACATGACGATACCGCTGGCCCAGCCGCAGCCAACGCCCCCCAAGGCGGGCAGGCCGAAGTGGCCGTAGATCAGGATGTAGTTCAGCGGGATATTCAGCAGCAGGCCCAGGCAGCCAATGACCATGCTCGGGCGGGTGCGGCCAAGGCCGTCGCTGTAGCAGCGCAGCACGTAGTAGAGGGCAATGCCGGGGAAGCCGAAGGCAATACCTTGCAGATAGCCCATGCTCGGCTCGACCAGTTGCGGATCGACATTCATCACCTGCAGGATCGGTTCGGCGCTGATCAGCAAGCCACTGGCGATCAGGCTGACAGCGACTGCCAGCCACAAGGCCTGGCGCACCAATGGCCCGATTTCGTCATGCTGGCCAGCGCCAAAGCGTTGCGCCACCTTCGGTGTGGTGGCCAGCAGGATGCCGGTCATCAGCAGGAACACCGGAATCCAGATCGAGTTACCCAATGCCACCGCCGCCAAGTCGCGCGGGCTGACCCGACCGGCCATTACCGCATCGACGAAGCCCATGGCGGTGGTGGCCAGCTGGGCAATGATGATCGGTGTGGCCAGCAGCAACAGGCTGCGCAGTTCGGTCCGCACGCGAGCGGAGCGGGACAGGGGAGGGGAAAGGGTGTTACAGGTCTGAAGTGTCACAAGACAGGTGTCCAAAAAGGTGCGCAAAGCCTACTAGTCTACGCTTTGACGCATTGGTCAGGAAATCCACCCGGCGCTTTTGTCTGCGGCTGGATTAGCGCCCCTGCATGGGCCTACACTGCGCATCCCGATAGGAGAGCGCCATGCTGATTGTTGCCGACGAGAATATTCCACTGCTCGATGCCTTCTTTGCAGGTTTTGGCGAAATCCGCCGCTATCCAGGACGCGCCATTGACGCCGCCTGTGTGAAGGATGCCGATGTCCTCCTGGTGCGCTCGGTGACCCGTGTCGACCAGGCGCTGCTTGAAGGCAGCAAGGTGCGTTTCGTCGGTACTTGCACCATTGGCACCGACCACCTGGCGCTGGATTACTTCGCCCAAGCCGGTATCCAGTGGTCGAGTGCACCGGGCTGCAATGCACGTGGGGTAGTCGACTACGTGCTGGGCAGCTTGCTGACTCTGGCGGAACTCGATGGTGCCGACTTGCTTGGCCGCACCTATGGTGTGGTTGGCGCAGGTGAGGTCGGCGGGCGGCTGGTTGAGGTGTTGCGCGGGCTGGGCTGGAAAGTCCTGGTGTGTGATCCGCCGCGCCAGGCCCGGGAGGGCGGCGACTATGTCAGCCTGGAGGGGGTTCTTGCCGAGTGCGATGTGATCAGTCTGCACACCCCATTGACCCGCCAGGGCGAACACGCCACCTGGCACTTGCTGGATCACGAGCAATTGACGGCGCTGCGCCCGGGGACCTGGCTGATCAACGCCAGCCGGGGGCCTGTGATCGACAACACCGCACTGCGTGAGCTGTTGCTGGAGCGTGAAGATGTGCTGGCAGTGCTGGATGTCTGGGAGGGTGAGCCGCAGGTCGACCTGGAGCTTGCCGACCTCTGCGTGCTGGCCACCCCGCATATCGCTGGCTACAGCCTGGATGGCAAGCAGCGCGGCACGGCACAGATTTACCAGGCCTTCTGTGCCTGGCGTGGTGAGCCTGCGTCGGTGCAACTGGCGGATCTGTTGCCCCAGCCTTGGCTGGCCGAGATCGGCCTGCAAGCTGAAACCGACCCGGCTTGGGCCTTGGCTACCCTGTGCCGGGCGGTGTATGACCCGCGCCGGGATGATGCCGATTTCCGTCGCAGTCTGAGCAGTGATGTGCTTGAGCAGAAGGCCGCGTTCGATGCCTTGCGCAAGCACTATCCGCCACGTCGCGAGATTGAGGGGCTGATGGTACGTCTGCACGGAGAGGCACCAAACCTGGCACAGATGGTCCGGGCCCTGGGTGGGGTGCTGGTGTAAAACACAGGCAATAAAAACCCGGCGCTTATGCCGGGTTGAAAAATTCGGGAGGTTCAGTCTTTCTTGGCGGGGTCTTTACGGCTTTGCTCCAGCTTTTGGCAGGCCTCCTGAACCATCGCTTCGGTGATGGTGATTTCTTTGCCGTCTGGGCCGATGATCGAACCGCCGACAGGTGTCTGCGGGTTCGGCGCGGCTTTGGGCTGGGTATTGCCTTGTTGCAAACTCATTTCCTGTCTCCTCATCAGGTTGCAAGCTCAGACTAGAATCGCCTCGTGACCGGCCTGTGACAGCTCTTTTGGTTATCACTGTGCGATGCTTCCAGTCCACCAGAAAGCCGGGTAAACCTCCAGTGGTACGTTAGAACGAAATGGTCTAGTGATCAGCAGGGCTAACCTTAAAAGCGGTCATTTCCCTGGCGTTTCTTGGCGTAGGGCGAGCGGTCAGGTGTACGCTGGGTAAAACAGCTGATTTCTGGTCCCTACATGCTCAATCGCTTTTCCCCTCGCCAGCGTCAGGCAATGCGTCTGGGCTGGCGTTTCATTCGCCCGTATCGCAAACAGGTCCTGCTGGCCTTGCTCGCCCTGGTCGTTACTGCCGGCATCACCTTGTCCTTGGGTCAGGGTATCCGCCTGTTGGTCGATCAGGGCTTCATGACCCGTTCACCGCAACTGCTCAATCAGTCCATAGGTTTTTTCCTGATGCTGGTGCTGGCCTTGGCCATTGGCACTTTCAGCCGCTTTTACCTGGTGTCGTGGATCGGCGAACGCTGTGTGGCCGATATCCGGCAGCAGGTGTTTGCTCACCTGATTTACCTTCACCCTGGCTTTTTCGAGAGTAATCGCAGTTCGGAGATCCAGTCACGGCTGACCGCCGACACCACCTTGCTGCAATCGGTGATCGGCTCGTCGTTGTCGATGTTCCTGCGCAATGCCCTGATGGTGCTGGGCGGTATCGTGCTGTTATTCGTCACCAACCCCAAGCTCACCAGCATCGTGGTGCTGGCGTTGCCGCTGGTGCTGGCGCCGATTCTGATCTTCGGGCGGCGGGTGCGCAGTCTGTCGCGCCAGAGCCAGGACCGGGTAGCCGATGTCGGCAGCTATGTGGCTGAAACCCTCGGGCAGATCAAGACAGTTCAGGCTTACAACCACCAGGCCAGCGATCAGCAGCATTTCGGTCACACTGTAGAGGCGGCCTTCTCTGTCGCGCGTAAGCGCATCCTGCAGCGCGCCTGGCTGATTACCCTGGTGATCGTGCTGGTGCTTGGGGCTGTGGGGGTCATGCTCTGGGTTGGTGGCATGGATGTGATTGCCGGGCGCATATCTGCGGGCGAACTGGCAGCCTTCGTGTTCTATAGCCTTATCGTTGGCGGTGCCTTTGGCACCCTTAGCGAGGTGATCGGCGAGCTGCAACGCGCTGCCGGAGCCGCGGAGCGAATTGCCGAGTTGCTGGCCGCTCGCAGCGAAATCAGTGCACCTTCACAGGGGCTGGAGCGCTCGGCGTCGCGGGTCAGCGGTCGGCTTGAGCTTCGCGATGTACGCTTTGCCTACCCGTCGCGGCCTGAGCCTGCGGCGATCGACGGCTTGGGCCTGATCATCGAACCCGGGGAGACGCTGGCGCTGGTCGGGCCTTCGGGGGCGGGCAAATCGACCTTGTTTGACCTGCTGTTGCGTTTCTATGACCCTCAGCAAGGGCAAATCCTTCTGGACGGCCAGGACCTGAAGCGACTGGACCCGCAGGACCTGCGCCGACACTTCGCCCTGGTCGCGCAGAACCCGGCGCTGTTCTTCGGTACCGTTGAGGAAAACATTCGTTACGGCCGAGCCGATGCCAGCACTGCGCAGGTTGAAGCCGCCGCGCGCAGTGCCCATGCCCATGATTTCATCCTGCAACTGCCTCAGGGCTATCAGACCCACCTGGGCGATGCCGGCCTGGGCTTGTCGGGCGGCCAGCGTCAACGCCTGGCCATCGCCCGGGCCTTGCTGGTGGATGCGCCGATCCTGCTGCTGGACGAGGCCACCAGTGCCCTCGATGCCCAGAGCGAGCACCTGATCCAGCAGGCGCTACCGACCTTGATGAGCGGGCGCACCACCCTGGTGATCGCTCACCGCCTGGCCACCGTGCAGCATGCCGACCGTATCGCGGTGATTGATCAGGGCCGCCTGGTCGCTATCGGCACGCATCGCCAATTGATTAAGCAAAGCCCGTTGTATGCGCGGCTGGCGGCCTTGCAGTTCAACGTCGTGACGGAAATGTGACAGCGTTCCACAGGCTGTCACATTTCTGTAGCAATCCCCTGAGACTATCTCCTCCAGCTGTTGCGTCATGCTCGAATCAGGCTGCTGTCGAATGATGGCAGCTTTTTTTTCGCCTGCGCCGGTTGCCGGTGAACAAGGACAAGGACGTCTTTGCCTGGTCGATGCAATCAAGCGTCGTTTCCTTCCTCCTTGTTCCGAGATTCCTTCCGATGTTGCGTAAATCCCTCAGAGTGCAAATCCTCGCGCTACTTGGTGGCAGCCTGTTGGCGATACTGATGATCGCGCTGGTCTGCTTTCAATTGCTGTCGTCCAGCGTGCGTGGTTATGGGCAATTGATCGACGGGCCATTGCAGGCCTCGCAGTTGATTGACGAGGCCAATCTGCAGTTCAAGGTTCAAGTCCAGGAGTGGAAAAACGTGCTGTTGCGCGGTAAGCAACCGGCCGACCTGGACAAGTACTGGCAGCAGTTCCTTGCCCGTGAGCAGCAGGTGCAGGGCATACTTGACCAGTTGATTCAGACTAGCGACGCAACGCTCAAGGCGCGTGCCGAACAGCTCAAGGAAAGCCACCGTCAGTTGGGCCAGGCTTATGCACAAGGGCGTCAGGCGTTCCTCGCGGCAGGGGCTGACCCGACGGCGGGGGATCAAGCGGTCAAGGGCGTGGATCGCGCGACCAGTGAGCAGATGAGTGAACTGGTAAGCCAACTGCGTAGCGACGCCCAGGCACGTGCCCAGGCCATCAATCAGTCGGCTGAACGCACCGTGTGGCTGGGGCTGTTGGTGATGTTCGGTTCGGCACTGTTGGTCGGTCTGTTCAGTCTCTGGCTGGTTAATCGCAGCCTGATCGAGCCGATCCGTGGCCTGATCGAGTATGTCGCCCAGTTGAGTCAGGGACGTTTCGAGGCGCGGGTAGCCAGTGACCGTCAGGATGAGCTGGGTCGTCTGGCCGTGGCCGCCAACACCTTGCGCGACTTCCTCGCCGATACGTTTGCCCGCCTGCAGAACAATGCCGGTGAGCTGGAAACGGCCAGTGGCGAACTGCGCAACATTGCCGGTGGTATGGCTCGTGGAACCGATGACCAGTTCCAGCGTACCGACCAGGTGGCCACGGCTATGCACGAGATGTCTGCCACCGCTCAGGAAGTGGCGCGCCATGCCGCTGAAGCCGCGCGCGCGGCCGATGACGCCGATCATAGTGCCCAGGCGGGCGAGCAGGTGATGCAGGCCACCATCGACACTATTGCCACGGTCAATCAGGAGATTGCCGGTACAGCGGCGGTGATTCGCCATCTGGAGGCCGACAGTGCCAGGATCGGCAAGGTGCTGGAGGTGATTCGCGGGATTGCCGAGCAGACCAACCTGCTGGCGCTCAACGCCGCCATTGAGGCGGCGCGGGCGGGGGAGGCCGGTCGCGGCTTTGCCGTGGTCGCTGATGAAGTGCGCAGCCTGGCGCAGCGCACAGCCGCCTCGATTGCCGAGATCAACCAGATTATCAGTGCCGTACAGTCCGGCGCCCTGGAGGCGGTCAAGGCCATTGAAAGCGGTCAGCAGCGCAGTGAGGAGGGTGCCGAGCAGGTCCAGCGTGCCGGCCAGATGCTGCAGCGCATTACCCTGGCGGTGGAGGCGATCCGCGACATGAACCGCCAGATCGCCACGGCCGCCGAAGAGCAGACCAGCGTGGCTGAAGACATCTCCCGCAATCTGGTGGAGATCACCCGCATCGCCACCGCCAATCAGCAGGCGGTGCAACATACCGAGCAGGCCGGGCATCGCCTGCATGGCCTGTCGGGGCAGCTCGGCGAGGTCACCGCGCGGCTAAACGCTTGAAAAAGGGGGAAATCCGCCATATTTCGCACGGCAGGGACGGCGATGTGGCGGATTGCCGCCAGAAAAACCTTTAAAGATGGGGTGCGACGACTCGTCCTAGCTATTAGTCGTTGGTCTGGCAAAAGTTGGCCTGCTTCGTGCTTGAAGGCGGTCAGGCCTAGGCCATGCAAGCACCCGGCGTCAGGCTTTAATGCCCATCGTCAGGGTGACGACCGTTCCCGATCCATCGAACAACCCCAGCTGCCAACCATTGCCCGCGCGTCCAGGCTGCTTGCCTGAACGCCGAGCCCCGCTAAGCTTTGGTCTGCGCGAGCAACAACAAGAATCCGGGCGTGCACAACGGGTGAGCGGTCATTGCCAATTACTTCACCTCAATTGGATTGAATTATGAAAAAAATCCTGCTGACGCTCCTATGCCTGAGTGTCATCGGTTGCTCCAAGCCCAGCGAGCCAGAGAAAACCGTAGATGTACTGCTGATCGGCGGCGGCATCATGAGTGCAAGTCTCGGGACTTACCTCAATGAGCTGGAACCGACCTGGTCGATCGACATCTATGAGCGCCTGGACAAGGTCGCCGAAGAAAGCTCCAACGCCTGGAACAACGCCGGTACCGGTCACTCCGCCTTTTGCGAGCTGAACTACACCAGCGAAGGTGCCGACGGCAAGATCGACATCAGCAAGGCAGTCGGAGTCAACGAGCAGTTCGAGATCTCCAAGCAGTTCTGGGCCTACCAGGTCGAGCAGAATGTGCTGAGCAATCCGAAGTCGTTCATCAACAACGTGCCGCACATGAGCTTCGTCTGGGGCGACAAGAACGTCGAATTCCTCAAGAAGCGTCATGAAGCCCTGCAGCACAGCTCGCTGTTCCGCGGCATGGAATATTCCGAAGATCACACCCAGATCCAGAAGTGGGTGCCGATCGTGATGGAAGGCCGCGCTGCCGACCAGAAGATCGCCGCAACCCGTATGGCGATCGGTACCGACGTCAACTTCGGCGAAATCACCCGCCAGTTGATCGCCTCGCTGACCAAGCACGACAACGTCAAGCTGCATGTGCAGCACGAAGTGCGTGACATCGTGCGCAACGCTGACAACACCTGGACCGTGGTCGTTGCTGACCTGGCCAACAAGGGCGTTGAGCGCAGCGTGAAGGCCAAGTTCGTCTTTATCGGTGCCGGTGGTGGCGCCCTGAAGCTGCTGCAGAAGTCCGGTATTCCCGAGGCTGATGGCTACGCAGGCTTCCCGGTCGGCGGTCAGTTCCTGATGACCGACAACCAGGACATCGTTGCCCGTCACAAGGCCAAGCTGTACGGCAAGGCTTCGGTCGGTGCACCGCCAATGTCCGTTCCGCACCTGGACACCCGTGTGATCGACGGCAAGGAAGTCCTGCTGTTCGGCCCGTTCGCGACCTTCTCGACCAAGTTCCTCAAGAACGGTTCGCTGCTGGACATGTTCGCGGCACTGACCACCCACAACATCATGCCGATGACCCATGCCGGTATCGATAACATCGACCTGAGCACCTACCTGATGGGGCAGTTGATGCTCAGCTTCGATGACCGTATGCAAGCCCTGCGTGAATACTTCCCGAACGCAAAGAACGAAGACTGGAAACTGCTGCAGGCCGGTCAACGCGTCCAGGTGATCAAGAAGGATCCGGTACACGGCGGCGTACTGCAGTTCGGTACTGAAGTCGTCGCTGCCCAGGATGGCACCATCGCCGCGTTGCTGGGTGCATCGCCAGGTGCGTCGACTGCCGCGCCGATCATGCTTAGTGTGCTGGAGAAGACCTACAAGGATCGCATCAAGACCCCTGAGTGGCAGGCCAAACTGAAGGAAATCGTTCCGACCTATGGCCAGAAGCTCAACAACAACCTTGAGCTGACCAACAAGACCCGTGAATGGAGCAGCTCGCGCCTGGGTCTGCTGTACGTTCCGGTGCTGCCGGAAGAGGCTGCTGCAGTACAGGCTGAGCCTGCGCTGTAAGGTTTGAATCGGTAGTAGCAAACAGCCCCCTGTTCAGGGGGCTGTTTTGTTTATGCTCTGCAAAAGTATTGCGGGGCAAGCTCTGAATCAACGATGCTTATCGGCCAGGTTGTTACCCAGTGCACCGCCGGCTGCGCCACCCAGGCCGGCACCGATCGTCGAGCCGGTACTACCACCGAGCTTGCCACCGATCAGCGAACCGCCGGCCGAACCCAGACCGCCACCAATGGCCGCTTTGGTCTTGTTGCCCTTCTTCGCGGCCATGGCGCTGCCTGCTGCGCCACCGACGCCGGCACCAATCGCAGCACCGGTGCTGCCGCCGAGCTGTTTCCCGACTACGTTACCCAGTACGCCACCCAGGCCGCCGCCCAGGGCAGTCTGGCCATCGCCGGCCATCGCGCCTTGTGCACACAGCAGGCCCAGTGTCAGGACGGCAAGAGTCTTACGCATGTGTTCCAACCTCTAAGTTCGAAAGGCGCGCATTTTGCTGCCCCTGTCATCGCGGTGCAATGCTGGCCAGTGCAGTTTGTCGTAATAGCAGGTACGAAAAAGCCCGCGCACGAGAGCGGGCTTTTGTCGAGTGATCTGGTCGGAGAGACAGGATTCGAACCTGCGGCCTTCTCGTCCCGAACGAGACGCGCTACCTGGCTGCGCTACACTCCGATGGAGAAAATATTACTCAGAATTTTCTCCTCGACAAGCCCCCCTGAGAGGGGCTGTCGCAGGTATCAGAGGTCCTTGACGGTACGCACCTGATCTTTGTTGATGCGTGTACGTTTGCCATCGAGCTGTTCAAATTCGTAGAAGCCTGATTCATCGTCATATTGCGGCGTGTCGACCGCCTGGATTTCGCGACCGTCGTTCAAGGTGATGACGGTTGGCGAGGAGCAACCGGCCAGAGTGCCCAGGCCCAGAGCGAGCAGGAAGGCGGGGAAGGTCCGTTGAATCATCATGTTTCTCCAGTAAAGGGTGGTGCGTAATGTCCTTGAGACGCATGGCGACGGCGCAAGTTCCTTGTCCATTGCAGCATAGCTACTGCGCGGCACTATTGATCGGCGGCACGTCCGGGCCGGGTCATGGGCGCGAGCCGGGCAGGGCTGTGATATAACACCGCCCATACTCCCTCAATGGATCAAGGTCCCATGAAAGCCAAGGCAGATGTACCTTTCGTGCCGCTGAACATCGCGGTATTGACGGTCAGCGATACCCGTACCCTGGAAACCGACACCTCTGGTCAGGTGTTTGTCGATCGTCTGACCGAAGCCGGCCACGGTCTCGCTGCACGGGTGTTGCTCAAAGACGATCTGTACAAGATTCGCGCCCAGGTCGCCACCTGGATTGCCGATGAGCAGGTGCAGGTGGTGTTGATTACCGGTGGCACCGGCTTCACCGGTCGTGATAGCACTCCAGAAGCCGTTGCCTGCCTGCTGGATAAACAGGTCGATGGCTTCGGTGAGCTGTTCCGCCACATCTCCCTGGCGGACATCGGTACTTCAACGGTGCAGTCGCGTGCCCTGGCCGGGTTGGCCAACGGTACCCTGGTCTGCTGCCTGCCGGGTTCGACCAATGCTGTGCGCACCGGTTGGGATGGCATCCTTGCCGAGCAACTCGATGCCCGTCATCGTCCGTGCAACTTCGTTACCCATCTCAAGCAGGCCGAGCCCTGCGCCAGCCGTGGTTGAGGTACCTGTGAACAAGCCGTTGATGCCGGTTGAAGACGCACTGGCACGCTTACTGGCACTGGCTGAGTCCGCGCCCATCGTCGAGACCGAGCAGGTAGCCTTGGCACAGGCTGAGGGGCGGGTGCTGGCCGAAGCGCTGATTGCCAGTCTGGATCTGCCGCCTTGGCCCAACAGTGCCATGGACGGTTATGCCTTGCGCCTGGCTGACTGGCAGGGCGAGGCGTTGCCGGTCAGTCAGCGGATTTTCGCCGGTCACGCCCCGGAGCCATTGCAGTCAGGCACCTGTGCGAGGATCTTTACCGGTGCACCGTTGCCGGCGGGTGCCGATTGCGTCGAGATGCAGGAGAACGCCGAGGTCCTCGAGGATCAGCGGGTGCGCTTCAGCGAGCCGATGCGCGCGGGTCAGAATATACGTCCGCAAGGCCAGGAAACCCGTGTCGGTGAGTCGGTGCTGGCGGCGGGTACCCGGCTGGGGCCGATTGAGCTGGGGCTGGCGGCAACGCTGGGTTGCGCCACGCTCATGGTGGTGCGCAGGGTCAAGGTTGCGGTGTTGTCTACCGGCGATGAGCTGGTAGAGCCGGGCTTGCCGCTGGGGCCAGGGCAGATCTACAACAGTAATCGCCGCCTGCTGGTCAGTTGGCTGCAGCGCCTGGGCTGCGAGGTGATCGATGCCGGGATCCTTGCCGACGACCTGCAAAAAACCCGTGATTGTCTGGCGGGATTGGGTCAGGTCGATTTGATCCTGTCGACCGGTGGTGTTTCCGTGGGCGAGGCCGATTACCTGGGCCTGGCCTTGCGCGAAGCAGGCGAACTGGCGCTCTGGAAGCTGGCGATCAAGCCCGGCAAACCATTGACCTTCGGCCACTACAAAGGCGTGCCGGTGATCGGCTTGCCTGGCAATCCGGCTTCGACCCTGGTGACCTTCGGTCTGCTGACCCGCCCGTATCTGCTGCGCCGCCAGGGTGTGAGGGAGGTGACCCCTCTGCAGTTCCCGGTACCAGCCGGTTTTGACTGGCCCAAAGCTGGCAGTCGTCGGGAGTACCTGCGCGCGCGGCTGGACCAGGGGTGTGCGCAGATCTACAAGAACCAGAGTTCTGGCGTGCTGCGCAGCGCTGCCTGGGCCGAGGGCCTGGTGGAGGTCCGTGAGGGCACTACACCCGCCAAAGGCGATACCGTGCAGTTCATTCCCTTGAGTGAACTACTCGGCTGAGCGACTGAGCAAACCGTTGTCGCTCAGATTGCTCAGTGTGGGCGCGCGCTGGCTCAGGCGCGTGTGCACGCTTTCCAGCTGGGCCGCAGCAATGCTCCAGTCGTGGCGCTCATGGACGAACTGACGCGCGGCTTCGGATAACTGGCGCATGCGCCAAGGCTGGTTGAGCAATTGGGTGATGAGCAAGGCCAGTTGATCGCCATCGTCACTGCCCAGGTAGTGTTCGCCCTGGGTCACCTGCAGGCCGCAGACGCCCTTGGCGGTAGTGACGACAGGTAAGCCAGCGGCCATGGCTTCCAGCACTTTGATTTTCGAACCACCGGCATAACGCAGCGGGGCGAAAAAAATTGCCGAATGACGTTGCAGCTCACGCAGGTCAGGCAGGTAGCCGACCCATTCGATTCGCGGGTCGTTCCAGCGCGATTTCCAGCTGTCCGGCAAGGCATGTCCGACGATGGCCAAGCGTACCGCCGGGTTGCTCTGCCAGACCTGCGGAAGGATATCCTCCAGTGCCCATTCGATCGCTTCGAGACTGGCGCTGTACTCGAAGTTGCCGACAAACAGCAGGCGCTGGCTATGCAGCGACGGCTGGATATCCTGGTAATGCGCGCAGTCCACGCCATTGATCACCAGCGAAGCGGGAAAGCCGGTCAATCGGCTGATGTGTTCGACATCCTTGGGGCTGACCGCCACCACTTCGTGGGCCTGGCTCAGTACCCGGTTTTCCCAGCGCCGGTAGCGCCAGCGGTCGAAGGCATTGAACGGTCGCAGCCATAGTGGCAGGCGGTCATGGCAGGCGGCACCGGATACCGATTCGATAGTGTGTTCACTGAGCAGGAAGGGCAGGCGTCGAGCTTGCAGGGCCTTTTCGAACGGCTGGAAGCTATAGCTGTGCTCGATCTGGATCACATCCCAGCGTTCTTCCAGCAGTTGTTCGAATTGATGGCGCAGGTGCGGAGCCAGGCCGTTGACACTGGCTCGCATGGGATAGTCGGCGTATACCGCAGCCAGCAAGTTCAGCGGACTATGCAGCGGGCGCCTGGGTAACACGATCAGGCGTTCGAGCAGGGGCTCGAGCGCCTGGCGTGCCGCCTCGCTGGGCGGGATTTTCGACTGCACCAGCAAGGTGATCTGGTGGCCACGCTGCGCCAGGCTGCGCAGCAGGTGGTATTGCCGGGTTTTGCCGCCACTGGTGGTTGGCCAGGGCAGGTAAGGCAGTGTCCAGAGTACGCGCATGACCCCTTTTCCTCTATCACCAGGCGGGTAACGGCATGCAGATATCAAAGGACACGCCTGGGGGTCAGCTGCTGGCTGGTTCCGGGGCGCGTCCATAGATATCAGTAAAGCGCACGATGTCGTCCTCGCCCATATATTCGCCACTTTGTACTTCGATCATGACCAGGTCGATCACGCCGGGGTTGGTCAGGCGATGTACCCGCCCCGGTTTGATAAAGGTCGATTCATTGGTGTCGAGCAGAAACTCGTCTTCACCGTTGGTCACGCAGGCCATACCGCTGACCACGATCCAGTGTTCACTGCGATGGTGGTGCATCTGCAGTGACAGCGATGCTTGAGGGCGAACCACGATGCGCTTGATCTTGAAGCGCGGACCTTCCTCGAGCACCGTGTACATGCCCCATGGACGGTTCACAGTGCGGTGCAGGCGATAGGCATCATGGCCCTGGTGCTTGAGCTGCTGAGCGATCACTTTGACCTCCTGGCTGCGCGCGGCATCGGCGATCAGCAGGGCGTCGGGGGTGTCGATGATGATCAGGTTGTCGAGGCCCACAGCGCCGACCAGGCGGCGGGGCGAGTCGATGTAGCAATTGGAGACGTCGTGCAGGACGGTCTCGCCATTGCACTGGTTGCCATTCTGGTCGGCTTCCTTCAGACCGCGTACCGCCTGCCAGCAGCCGATGTCGCTCCAGCCCAGGTCAGCGGGTAGTACGGCCACCTGATTGGAGGCTTCCATGACGGCGTAATCGATGGAGATGTCCGGTACCCTCTCGAAGGTCTGCGAGTCCAGTTCCAGCTGCAGTTCACCCTCACCCTGTTTGCTCGGACTGTGTTGCAGGCAATGGTGGACGCTGGCGAGCAGGTCCGGAACGTGGCGGTCCAGTTCTGCCAGGATTGCATCGACGCGCATGCAGAACATGCCGGCATTCCACAGGTGCTGGCCACCCTCCAGGTAACGCTGGGCAGTGGCTGCATCGGGCTTTTCGACAAAACGCTGCACTTTGTAGCCTTGCGCCCCCAGGGCCTGGCCTTTCTCGATATAGCCAAATCCGGTTTCGGCGTGGCTGGGCACCAGGCCGAAGGTGGTCAGCCAACCTTGTTGCGCCAGATCGCGGGCTTGTGCCACCGCCTGTTCGAAGGCTGGCAGGTCGCTGATCAGGTGGTCGGCGGGCAGCACCAGCAGCAAGGCGCTTTCGCCATACAGCTTGGCGCAGTGCAGGGCGGCCGCTGCGATGGCTGGAGCAGTATTGCGGCCAAAGGGCTCGAGGATGAAGTCCAGGCTCATGCCGCTCTGGTTCAACTGGCGGTACTCATCCTGAGTACGGAAATACACTTCACGGTTGGTTACCGTCAGGACCCGTTCGACGTCTGGCAGCGCACTGGCGCGGGAAAAGGTCTTTTGCAGCAGGCTCTGGCCATCAGGCAGGCGCATGAACGGTTTAGGCATGGTTTCGCGGGAAACCGGCCAAAGGCGAGTGCCGGCGCCGCCGGCGATGATGCAGGGGATCAGAACGCTCATTTCACAGCCTTGAGTCAGGGCACTGAAACTACAGTGCAGTAAAGGGAAACCGGGACCTGGCAGGCGCTCGCGTAATAAGTCAATAAAATGACTTTTACCATCAGCATCTTCCTTGAGGGCCAAATATTTGTCGAATGATGCGCCCGGGCGTTCCTGCTTTCAATGATATTTGTGTGAATGCCCGGCAAATTTTCCATTCGATCGACTATTGGGCGTGCAGTAAATGCCCTTGTCCTGTGGTCGAGATGCTCAAGCTTTCTTTCGCCGGGGAGGCACCATGACGCAGCACAAAACCTTGATCATCCTGCATGGCAAGCAGGCCATGAACGAACAGGTGCGTGCCGCCGTCGCTGCGCTGCGCGGGCGTGGCTGGCAGCTTGATGTGCGCCTTACCTGGGAGGCCGGCGATGCCGCACGGCTGGTTAACGAGGCGCAGGCGGGCGGCTACCGGTACGTGGTGGCCGGTGGTGGAGACGGCACTTTGCGCGATGTCGCCGAAGCCATGGTGCGGGTCGCTTCCCAGGCAAGTCTGGTGCTTCTGCCGTTGGGGACCGCCAATGATTTTGCCCGGGCTGCAGGTGTACCGCTGGAGCCTGAGCAGGCGCTCGGGTTGCTGGAAACGCCTGCCCGGTGCATTGATCTGGGGCAGGTGGGTGAGCAGGTGTTTCTCAATATGGCTACCGGCGGTTTTGGCAGCCAGATCACCGCCAATACCTCTGAAGACCTGAAGAAAGTGCTGGGTGCGGCAGCGTATCTGTTCACCGGCCTGTCGCGATTCAGCGAGCTCAGCGCGGCCTCGGTGGCGTTGCATGGGCCGGATTTCCAATGGCGGGGTGACTTGCTGGCCCTGGGGATCGGCAATGGTCGGCAGGCAGGTGGTGGGCATGTGCTTTGCCCGCAGGCGCAAGTGGATGACGGGCTGTTGGATATCAGCATTTTGCCGGCTCCAGAGGAGGTGGTGGGCACTTTGCGCAGCCTGTTAAGCGACGGCCTGGGCCTGGAGAACATGTTTGTGCGGGCGCGCCTGCCCTGGGTTGAAATCAAGTGTTCGCAAGGGCTGGATATCAACCTCGATGGCGAGCCGCTGCAGGGTGACAGTCTACGTTTCGAGGTGCTGGCAGGCGCCTTGCGGGTACACCTGCCGTCTGACTCGCCGTTGCTCAGTCGTCGAGGCTGATGATCTGCTCGCGTACGGCAAACAGTACCAGGCCGGCAACGTCGTAGATCTGTAGGCGTTTCATGATTTGTGAGCGGTGAGTTTCTACGGTCTTGATGCTCAGGCCCAACCCGTGGGCAATCTCGCGAGTGGATTTGCCGCGCACGATCAAGCGCAGGATTTCCAGTTGGCGGGCCGTCAGGTTGTGGTTATCCGAGGTCGGTGCCTTGACGCTCTGGGTTCGCAGCAGGGCCTGATTGATCACGGTGTGGGCGATCGCCGGGCTCAGGTAGCGCTCGCCGTTGCGCAGTGCAGCCAGGGCCTGTTCCAGTTCGGTGGCGGTGGTGTCCTTGAGCAGGTAGCCATGGGCGCCGCTTTCCAGGGCCTGCATGATCAGGTCAGGATCGGTGTGCATTGACAGGATCAGTACTTTGCTGCGACAGCCGCTGGCGCCTAGCTGGGTGAGGGCGTCCAGGCCGTTGGTCGCGCGCATCGAAATGTCCAGCAGGACAATGTCTGGATCCAGTTGCAGTACGAGTTCGGCAACCTGATTGCCGTCATTGCCTTCACCCACCACCGTGTAACCGGGAATATCCGAGACCAGGGCGCGAACACCGGCGCGAATCAGTGAGTGGTCATCTACCAGTAGCAATTTACAGGTCATGGGGCGTTATTTGTCTTGGCGCGTTCAAGGGTGCGTGGAGGCCAGGGAAGCAGGGCATCGATTCGAGTACCCTTGCCTGGCTGGCTGCTGACTGACAGTGTGCCATCAAGCAGTGCGGCACGTTCAAGCATGCCGGCCATGCCGCATTGTCCTTCATCCGCCGGGTTGCTGGCGGGCAAGAAACCCAGGCCATCGTCGCTGATGGACAAGGCCAGGCCTTCAGGCTGGCGCTCAATGCAGACGATCAGGTTATGCGCGCTGGCATGGCGAAGCATGTTGGTGACCGCCTCCTGGGTGATGCGGAAGGCAGCGATGGCCATGTCTTCAGGTATCCCGCCCAGGCGCTGGCGGCACTCAAGGCTCCAGTGCACGCTGGTGTTTTCCAGGGTGCGCAGCAAGTGTGCGCGCAAACTGGCCTCCAACCCCAGGCTGGAAAGCTGGCGTGGGTTGAGAATGGCCGAGACGTCACGGACATTGGCCAGGGTGTCGTCCAGGGTGCTGCGCAGGGTGGCGCAGTGCTCCTGCAGTTCGCCTGGCACCCGGCGTTGCAGCCAGTCAGCCTGGAGTTTGGCGGCTGTCAGTAGTTGGCCAATATCGTCGTGCAGCTCCCGGCTCAGGCGCTGGCGCTCGCTCTCCTGGACCTTGAGCAGACGATCGGCAAGTTCTGCCGGGCGCAGAGCAATCGAGCGTGCCCAGCGACGCAGGTGCCAGCCAATGCTTAGCATCGCGACGATGTGCAGGATCAGCACGCCGGCCGGCATCGGCAACGCGTAGAGGTACAGCGCCAGGTTGGCGATGATCGAGGCCAGGCACAAGAGCGCGGTCAGCCCGCGCAGCAGAGCGGCTCCGGGGCGCCAGAGCTTGAATCTATTGAGGCTTGAGAGCATATAAAATGAAGCCACTGAAATATCGCTGAAGAAAGCCTTGAACAGGTCAAACTAGGGGCGTTGTCGTATTGCCTTCAAAATCATTTAAATGTCGGCGCCGGGCGGTGTGATGAATACCTGCGCCAAGAGATAGAACCTTCGAGGGCATGATTGGCCAGGGTCTGACTAACCTTCATCTGCACGCATGGTATCACTTCAAGTCCCAAGGGTGGCGAACTCTGATAACTGTATGAATCGTCAGGTTTTATGGGCTGATACAGGCTGCCGTGATGGGTGCTAGGCTGTCACTTTGCCACTACTTTGAGCGCTGTAAGATTTCCACTAAATGAATTAAATCTGCAGTTGTGAAAACGATTGCAGAATTAATCAGAAAACGGGAAAAGTTGCTGGCCAGTGCGTAGCGCAGAGCACTGCCGATAGCCAGTGCTGGATCTTTGTCTATTACCCTTTAGTTTTCTGTAGTTGGGCGCCCAGTTGTCTCGTGGGGTGTGTACGGTGGGTGTTTGCAGGGGGGCATGCTTGAGCTGCAGGAAGCACGGGTCGAGGTCGGGTTCAGGGCGACCGCCAGGTTGTCCAGTAGCACCACCTGTTCATCTGTATCCAGGCTTAAGCGGCCGGTGTGCGGGTCAACCAGTTCCAATTGCCAGGCCAGCAGGGTCAGACACTCTTCCAGCGCCGGCAAGGCGCTGCCGGGCAGTCGCGACGGGTTGTGAGCAGTTTTCAGTAAGTGCTGCAGTTGCTTGCTGTAGCTGGCCACCTCCACGAGCCCCAAGGTCTGGGCGCGACTCACTAGCGTAGCCAAGGTATCGTTGAGGCAGTGGCAGGCATCCGGATCGTTGTCGATCAGTTCCAGGTGCTGCAGGCACTCTTCGGCCTGGGTCAGCAGAACCTGGGCGTCCACGAGGAAATCCTGCAGGGCGCAGCTGTTCAGTGATTCGTTAGCCATCATTTGGCTCCAGCACAAAAGGCTGGAGCAGGGGCTGGCCACAACGAGGCGGTCGCTGACAAAAGCCTGACTCCGTTCATGCAATGAGAATGGCGTCACATTAATGGCTAATGGATATCGCGAACATCAGGTCTCACCCGATTGTCACTAGGGGTTTCCCTGGTGGGGTGATGTGATTACGACCCTTTGCGGGTGTTTACGACAGGAAGGGGCTGAGCGCAGTAAAGCATGATGTTAAAATGACATCAATGACCGGCTGAGCATTTTCTTCAGGGGGTCAAGCTGTGCCTGATCTGGCCGATACAGGGCCAATGGGTTCATTTCTTGGAACAAGCCTGGGGGTTCTTTAATGGCTGGCATTCTCGACACAGTAGACCAAAGAACGCAGCTGGTGGGTGAGAACCGCCTGGAAATCCTGATGTTCCGCCTGGCCGGGCGACAGTTGTTCGCGATCAACGTGTTCAAGGTTCAGGAGGTGCTGCAGATGCCCAAACTGACCTTGATGCCGCAGCGTCATGCTTTCGTCTGTGGTGTAGTCAACCTGCGCGGGCAGACATTGCCGGTGATCGATCTGTCCCAGGCTATCGGCATGCGCCCGCTTACGCCGGGGCCAGGCAGTACCATTATTGTCACTGAGTACAACCGTTCTGTGCAGGCGTTCCTGGTCGGTGGGGTCGACCGTATCGTCAACATGAACTGGGAAGCCATCATGCCGCCACCCACCAGTGCCGGTCGTCAGCATTACCTGACGGCGATCAGCAAGGTCGATGAGCAACTGGTGGAGATCATCGACGTAGAGAAAGTGCTGGCCGAAATTGTGCCTTACAGTGCCAAGGTCTCGCGCTCCAAGTTGGAGGACCCGGTGTTGGCGCGGGCCCGAGGTCGCGAGGTGCTGTTGGTTGACGATTCCACTGTGGCCTTGGCTCAGCTGCGCGAGACATTGTCTCAGTTGGGGGTGAAAATGCATGTCGCCAGTGATGGCCTCAAAGCCTTGCGCATGCTCAAAGGCTGGGCCGACGCTGGCGAAGATATGTGTGAAAAGCTGTTGATGATTTTCACTGATGCCGAGATGCCCGAGATGGACGGCTACCGCCTGACTACCGAGATCCGTAACGACCCACGTCTGCGCCCGTTGCATGTAGTGTTGCACACCTCGCTGTCGGGCAGTTTCAACGAGTCGATGGTGAAGAAAGTCGGTTGTGACAACTTCCTCTCCAAGTTTCAGCCTGACAAGTTGGTCGATGTTGTTCGCCAACGCCTGATGCTGGATGAAGCGACGGCCTGAGTCGGTATAAGCTAAGGCTTTAAACCGGCAAAAGGACAGGTCACCGATGCAATTGAGTGCGTTGTACCGATATCCGCTCAAATCCGCGCGCGGCCAGGCGCTGCAAACGTCGTCGCTGGGTCTGCTGGGATTGGAAGGCGACCGTCGCTGGATGCTTGCAGAGCGTGACAATGGCCGCTTCCTGACCCAGCGCGCGTATCCGCAGATGAGCCAGTTGACGGCGTTGCACGGGGTTGATGGCGGGCTGACCCTGGAAGCGCCTGGGCGGACTGCGTTGAAGGTTGCCGTACCGCAGACTGGCAGCGATCTGCGCGGTGTCACCATCTGGCGCGACACTTTTCGCGTCCCGGATGCCGGTGATGCCGCTGCACAGTGGCTCAGCGAATTTATTGGCAAAGAGGTGCGACTGGTCTATGTGCCCGAAGAGCGCAGCCGGTTCCTGCCTGGAGGCTATGGCCTGAACAGTGATCGGGTGGCTTTTGCCGACGGTTTCCCCTTGCTGTTGATCGGCCAGGCGTCGCTCGATGATCTGGTAGAGAAGGTCGGGCGGCCGCTGGAGATGCAGCGCTTTCGTCCCAACCTGGTGGTGGAGGGCGCAGAAGCCTTTGCCGAGGATGGCTGGAAGCGAATCCGTATCGGCGCGGTGGAGTTTCGTGTACTCAAGCCTTGCGAGCGTTGCATCATGACTACCATTGATCCGCAGACCGGCGAGCGCAGTGCGGATCGCGAACCCCTGACCACACTCAAAACCTATCGGCAGAAGGAAGGCGATGTGCTGTTCGGGCAGAACCTGGTGGCTGATGGTAGCGGGGTGCTTGAGGTGGGGATGCCGGTGACGGTGCTGGAGTAATCAAATCGCGGGGCAAGCCCGCTCCCACAGGTCGGCAACTTCTGTGGGAGCGGGCTTGCCCCCGCGATTGCACTCAACTACTGGTCATCGAAATAGTGCTCATGCCAGTCCACCAGCGGCTGCGGTGAGTTGAGCTTCTGCCCGTAGATCACCGAGTAAGACAGTACGTTTTGCACATACTGACGGGTCTCATCAAACGGGATCGATTCCACCCAGACATCGAAGCTCAGGTGGTCGGCGCCACGCAGCCATTGCCGTACACGGCCAGGGCCTGCGTTATAGGCGGCCGAAGCGAGTACCCGGTTGCCGTTGAACTGGCTGTGCACCTGGCTCAGGTACGCCGCACCGAGCTGAATGTTCTTGTCCGGGTTGAACACCTGGGCCGGGGAAGCCAGCGGGATGCTGAACTTGCGTGCAGTCTCCTTGGCAGTGGCCGGCATCAGCTGCATCAGGCCGCTGGCGCCAACGCTGGAGCGGGCGTCCTCCATGAAGGCGCTTTCCTGGCGAGTGATGGCGAACACCCAGCTTGAGTGCAGGCCACGAACCTTGGCTTCGCGCACCAGGGTGTCGCGATGCGCCATCGGGAAGCGGATGTCCAGGTCATCCCAGTATTTTGCCTGGCTGATGGTACGAATCGCCGGGAAGTACCAGCGCATGTCATAGGCCAGGCGCGCCTGGGCAACCATTTCGTCGCGGTTGAAGTGGCGGCTGACGTGGTACCACTCGCGGCGACCGTCGACGATCTGACCGCGGGCATGGAATTCCAGGGCGCGACGAATACCCGGTGTGTTGCGCACCTTGTTCATCAAGGCCGGGCTCAGTACCAGTGGCTTGTTGTTCAGCTGGTAAGGGGTTTTCGCCCGGTCTGCGGCAAGAAAGCCGTAGAAGTCACGCTCGCGGGCCACGGTCTGGTACAACAGCGGAATTTGCGGGTTCTTCGGCTGCGCCAGTTCCAGGCTGCGCGCTTGCCAGTAGCGCCAGCGGCTGCTGGTGGCCAGGTCTGCAGGCAGGCGTTTGGTCAGTTGGTAGGCATCGTCCCAGCGCCCCAAACGCAGCAGCAGGCGCAGACGCCATTCAGTGACGGTGTTGTCGCGCAGTTCGGGGTCGTAGCGGGTCATCAGGTCCAGGGCCCGCGGGTCGTAGCGACGGGCCAGGGTCAGGCCGATTTCGCGGGCGATGGCGACTTTCTCGTCGCGGGAGAAATGCATGCGGTTGGCATAGTCGTCCAGCAGGCGCATGGCCCGCTCCGGGTCCTGGCGCGCCAGGCGGCGCAGGCCCAGGCTGACCACATCGGACATGGCCTCGTTGACCGGTACGAAGCGTCCAGGCTGGTTCAACAGCTGTGGCTTCTGTGCCACCTCAATCAGCAAGCGACCCTGAGGGGCGAGGGTGGTGAGGGTTCTGGTCAGGCTGTTGGCCAGGGCATAGTTGCGCGCCTGAGCTGCCAGCTTGGTGCGCTGCCAGCGCTTCTGCTCGTTGAGCTGGCCTTCGGCGGCCCAGCGGTCGAACAAGGCATCGCAGGCGGCGGGTTGGGACTTGCCCACCAGCCAGAGTTTTTCTGCCGAGGCATAGCCTTCGGCGCGCTGGCCCTGGATCAGCTGACGCTGACCATTGAGGCAGTCGAGTTCGGTGAAGTTCAACTTCGGGTCGTAGTAACGGCTGAAGGTCTCCCACTCGCCGCGTTCGGCCAGCCAGCGCAACCAGCGCAATTTCATCCAGTTGGCCTGGGGTAGGTCGCCATGCGCGGCGAGGAATTTCTCGATCTCGGCATTGCTGGCGGTTTTCAGACGCGCGGTCAGCTCGTCGTAGGCCAGGTAAGGCGTCAGCGGATAGTCGCTCAACGCTTGCGCGTAACGCAGGTAGGGGCCCTTGTCACCCTTGGCCAGGGCGCGCTTGGCCTCGTCATAGTACTGGCGCTGCACGGTGATGTCGGTGGCCTGGGCGACGCTGGCTGCGGAAGCCGAGAGAAGCAGGCAGGAAACTAGATTTAACAGGCGGCTGCGCATGATACGTCCGGGCAGTTTGACCATGAAAAGTGACGGCGAAGCCAGCACTGTTGGGATTACATTGTTTAAGCTTAGCCGTTTGCCATGGGTGGATGAAAGCATTGTGCTTGTATCCAGTTGTAATCACATGGCCTGCCGTCGGATCTGTCCGGTGGCACGTCTGTTTAATGTGAAGCAGGCCCAAGTCGGGTAGAATGCGCGCCCGGTTTTTGGAGAAGATCATGACCCTGCTCAAATTAAGCGATGTGTCCCTTGCGTTCGGCGCCATGCCGTTGTTGGACAAGGTGTCGTGGCAGATCGCCCGTGGTGAGCGGGTGTGCATTATCGGCCGCAATGGTACTGGCAAGTCGAGCATGCTGCGCCTGGTCAAGGGCGATCAGAAGCCTGACGATGGCGATGTCTGGCGCGCTCCTGGGTTGAAGATTGGCGAGCTGCCGCAGGAACTGCCGGTGGCCGATGGTCGTACAGTGTTCGACGTGGTGGCCGAGGGCCTCGACGGTGTTGGCGCCTTGCTGGCTGAATATCACCACCTGAGCCAGAACATCCACAGCGATGCCGATCTGGAAAAGCTCATGCACGTCCAGCACGATCTGGAAGCGCGTGACGGCTGGCGCTTGCAGCAACTGGTCGACAGTACTCTGAGCCGCCTGCAACTGCCGGCCGACAAGACGCTGGCCGAGCTCTCCGGTGGCTGGCGCCGGCGCGTGCTGCTGGCCCAGGCGCTGGTGTCCGAGCCAGACCTGCTACTGCTCGACGAACCTACCAACCACTTGGACATCGGCGCCATTGCCTGGCTTGAAGAGGCCCTCAGCGGCTTCGGCGGCGCCGTGCTGTTCATCACCCACGACCGTTCCTTCCTGCAAAACCTGGCCACGCGCATTCTCGAGCTGGACCGTGGTGGCCTGATTGACTGGAACGGCGACTACGCCAGCTTTCTGGTGCACAAGGAAGCTGCGCTGGCCGCTGAAGAAACGGCCAACGCGCTGTTCGACAAGAAGCTGGCCCAGGAAGAGGTGTGGATTCGTCAGGGCATCAAGGCCCGGCGTACCCGTAACGAAGGCCGTGTGCGTGCTCTCAAGGCCCTGCGCGTGGAGCGCAGCGAGCGCCGCGAGCGTACCGGCAAGGCCAATATCCAGCTTGACGTTGCGGAGAAATCCGGCAAGCAGGTGATGGTGCTGGAGAATGTCAGCTTCAGTCACCCTGGCGGCCCGCAACTGGTCAAGGACTTCTCCATGGTCCTGCAGCGCGAGGACCGCATCGGTCTGCTCGGCGCCAACGGTACCGGCAAGACCACCTTGCTCAAACTGATGCTCGGCGATCTCGAACCCACTAGCGGTAAGGTCGAGTCCGGCACCCGTCTGGAAGTGGCTTATTTCGACCAGCTGCGCCATCAGCTGGACCTGGAAAAGACCGTCATCGACAACTTGTCCGAAGGTCGCGACTTCATCGAGATCGACGGCCAGAACCGGCACGTCCTGAGCTACCTCGGCGACTTCCTGTTCAGTCCGCAGCGTGCCCGCACGCCGGTCAAGGCGCTGTCCGGTGGTGAGCGCGCGCGGTTGCTGCTGGCCAAGCTGTTCAGCAAGCCGGCCAACCTGCTGGTGCTCGACGAACCGACCAACGACCTCGACGTGGAAACCCTCGAGCTGCTCGAAGAAGTGCTGTCTGCATTCAAGGGTACCGTGCTGATGGTCAGCCACGACCGGGCCTTCCTCGACAACGTGGTCACCAGCACCCTGGTCTTCGAAGGTGAGGGCAAGGTGCGCGAATACGTCGGTGGTTACCAGGACTGGATTCGTCAGGGTGGCTCGCCAAAATTGCTTGGCGTTACCGAGAGCAAGTCGGGCAAATCAGAGCTGAACACGGCGGTGGTTGAAGCCGCTGAGCCGGCTCCGGTTGCGGCTCCGGCCGCCGAGACAGCGAAGAAAAAGCTCAGCTACAAGTTGCAGCGCGAGCTGGAGGCTCTGCCGGGTCAGATTGACGAACTGGAACAGAAGATGGCGGCGGTACAGGAAGAAATTTCCGATCCGGCCTTCTACCAGCGTCCGATTGATCAGACCTCTGCCGTGTTGGCGCGTCTGGAACAGATGCAAGCCGAGCTCGATGTGCTGGTTGAGCGTTGGGCTGAACTCGATAGCTAAGGAAAAGGGCCCGGCGCAGACTGCGCCGGGCTACCCTGGTTACTCTTTTTTCTGCAGGCGTACGGCAAGCACATCACAAGGTGCGCCGTGCAGGACGTCGTTGGCGGTGGAGCCCAGCAGCAGTGCCAGGCCGTGACGGCCGTGGCTGCCGACCACGATCAGGTCGCACGCATTCTCCTTGGCCAGCTGATGGATCTCTTGGCGGGGCTGGCCGTAGGTCAGGTGCGAATCGCCGCGCTTGATGTCGGGATATTTGACGAACAGGCGGTCCATGCGCTCTTTGGCCTGGTCGAACTGTTGTTGTTGCAGCTGGGACAGGTCCATCGGCACATCACCACCAAACGCCATGGCCATAGGCTCGACGATATGCACCAGAGAAACTTTGGTCTCGGTCGATGCGGCCAGTGTCATGGCGCGCTTGATGACCGGATCGCATTCTTCGGTCAGGTCGACGGCAACCAGTATGTGTTCGTAGGGCATGAGAGGCTCTCCTGACAGTCGCGATAGTTCAAGTATGGTCGTTTTCAGGCTGATCGCTCAGAACCTCGGCTAACCAGCTCATTTGCAAAGCTTTATGGGAATAACAGATATGACGGTCTGGGTAGTGGTGTCAATCCTTGCGCTGATTCTCAGCCCCTTGGCCTGGTTGCGTCCTTCGCGTAACCAGAGTGGCCGCATGGCCCTGCGCATGGAAGCCCGACGCATGGGCTTGAACATGCAGCTGGCGCCGCAGCAGTGGCCGCACTGGCTGCCCAAAGAGCCGCCGAGCCCCTGCGCGCAGTACGTACGACCGCGGCGCCAGGGCAGGGCAGACAGCTGGAGTTACTGGCAAACCACTCCGGGCACCTGGCTCAACCAATGGCGTGAGCCGTGTGCCGATCCTGTGCTTGCAGAACATTTTGCCCGCTTGCCTGAAAGCGTCTATAAGGTTGAAGCCGGCCCGCAGATGGTTGCCCTCTATTGGGGAGAGCGGGGTGAAACAGCTGTATTGCAGGATATTGCCGCGGTACTCAAAGCCCTGGCCTGATCACGCTCAATAAAAAGCCCGATACACGCATCGGGCAGGCGGGCCAGGCAGGCCGGTCTAAGTCTTGAATCCTTCCCAGTGTAGCGGGCTGTGCGCTACCCGCCGTTTTTCCTGCCCTTTTTGTTCGCGCCTGGCGTGTATTGACCCTGTGCATGCGCGTGTAAGCCTTTGTCCATTATCGTTGGTGTGAATACGCATTGATCACCGAAGCCGGTGTTTGCCCACGATCAGCAGAAAGTGACCGTAAAGTCGCGCTTTCACGCTGCTTTCGGGCATTTGACAACGGCGATTTTTTCGTTGAATGTGTGCATACCCAAATCAAACGGGCGTATGAATTGAGCGTTTGTATTGTCAGAAGGCTCTTACAGAATCCCGACTATCGCGCTGACGGGTGTGCCTGGCGCAAGGATTCGGCAAATCACGGCCAACGGCCGGCCGGGTCTTTCACCAGCGTTCGGCGTGTACAGTTCAGCTTCCATATCGTGGAGATCAGTTGATGATTTACGAAGGTAAAGCCATCACGGTTAAGGCTCTTGAAAGCGGCATCGTCGAACTGCAGTTCGACCTCAAGGGTGAGTCCGTCAACAAGTTCAACCGTCTTACCCTGAACGAATTGCGTCAGGCCGTAGACACCATCAAGGCCGACGCCTCGATCAAAGGCGTAATTGTCAGCAGTGGCAAGGACGTGTTCATCGTCGGCGCGGATATCACTGAGTTTGTCGATAACTTCAAGCTGCCCGAGGCCGAACTGGTCACCGGCAACCTGGAAGCCAACCGGATTTTCAGCGACTTCGAAGACCTGGCCGTGCCGACTGTTGCCGCGATCAACGGCATCGCGCTGGGCGGCGGTCTGGAAATGTGCCTGGCTGCCGACTACCGCGTGATGTCCAGCAACGCCAAAATCGGCCTGCCGGAAGTCAAACTGGGTATCTACCCAGGCTTTGGCGGCACCGTGCGCCTGCCACGCATCATCGGTGCCGACAACGCCATCGAGTGGATTGCCGCCGGCAAGGAAAACCGTGCTGAAGACGCTCTGAAAGTCGGCGCCGTCGATGCCGTGGTAGCCCCGGAGCTGCTGCAGGCCGCAGCGCTGGACCTGATCAAGCGCGCCATCAGCGGCGAATTCGATCACAAGGCCAAGCGTCAGCCCAAGCTTGAGAAGCTCAAGCTCAACGCTATCGAGCAGATGATGTCGTTCGAAACCGCCAAAGGTTTCGTTGCCGGTCAAGCAGGCCCGAACTACCCGGCGCCGGTCGAGGCGATCAAGAGCATCCAGAAGGCTGCCAACTTCGGTCGTGACAAAGCCCTGGAAGTCGAAGCCGCTGGCTTCGTCAAACTGGCCAAGACCTCGGTGGCCGAGAGCCTGATCGGTCTGTTCCTCAACGACCAGGAACTCAAGCGCAAAGCCAAGGCCCACGACGAAATCGCTCATGACGTGAAGCAGGCTGCCGTACTTGGCGCCGGCATCATGGGTGGCGGTATTGCTTACCAGTCGGCGGTCAAGGGCACCCCGATCCTGATGAAGGACATCAACGAAGGCGCTATTCAGCTGGGCTTGAACGAAGCCTCCAAGCTGCTCGGCAAGCGCGTTGAGAAGGGCCGCCTGACCCCGGCGAAAATGGCTGAAGCGCTGAATGCGATTCGTCCGACCCTGTCCTATGGCGACTTCGCCAACGTCGATATCGTCGTTGAGGCAGTGGTCGAGAACCCGAAGGTCAAGCAAGCGGTACTGGCTGAAGTGGAAGGCCAGGTGAAGGAAGACGCCATCCTCGCTTCCAACACCTCGACCATCTCCATCAACCTGCTGGCCAAGGCGCTCAAGCGTCCAGAAAACTTTGTCGGCATGCACTTCTTCAACCCGGTGCACATGATGCCGCTGGTCGAAGTCATCCGTGGTGAGAAGTCCAGCGATGTGGCCGTTGCCACCACCGTTGCCTACGCCAAGAAAATGGGCAAGAACCCGATCGTGGTCAACGACTGCCCGGGCTTTTTGGTCAACCGCGTGCTGTTCCCGTACTTCGGCGGTTTCGCCAAGCTGGTCAGCGCCGGTGTCGACTTCGTGCGCATCGACAAGGTCATGGAAAAATTCGGCTGGCCGATGGGCCCGGCCTATCTGATGGATGTGGTCGGCATCGACACTGGCCATCACGGCCGTGACGTCATGGCCGAAGGCTTCCCGGACCGCATGAAGGACGACCGTCGTTCGGCCGTCGACGCGCTCTACGAAGCCAACCGTTTGGGCCAGAAGAACGGCAAGGGCTTCTACGCCTACGAGACCGACAAGCGCGGCAAGCCGAAGAAAGTCGCCGACGCGGCCGTCCTCGAAGTGCTCAAGCCGGTCGTCTACGAGCAGCGTGAAGTCACTGACGAAGACATCATCAACTGGATGATGGTCCCGCTGTGCCTGGAAACCGTTCGTTGCCTGGAAGACGGTATCGTTGAAACCGCCGCCGAAGCCGACATGGGTCTGGTCTACGGTATCGGTTTCCCTCCGTTCCGCGGTGGTGCGCTGCGTTACATCGATTCGATCGGTGTCGCTGAATTCGTTGCCCTGGCAGACAAGTACGCCGATCTGGGTCCGCTGTATCACCCCACCGCGAAGCTGCGTGAAATGGCCAAAAACGGCCAGAGCTTCTTCGGTTAAGCGCCCAACGATAGAGAGCGAGAGAATATATGAGCCTGAATCCAAGAGACGTGGTGATTGTCGACTTCGGTCGCACGCCGATGGGCCGCTCCAAGGGTGGCATGCACCGCAATACCCGCGCCGAAGACATGTCCGCGCACCTGATCAGCAAGGTGCTGGAGCGCAACACCAAAGTCGACCCTAACGAAGTCGAGGACGTGATCTGGGGCTGCGTCAACCAGACCCTGGAGCAGGGCTGGAACATCGCCCGCATGGCGTCGTTGATGACCCAGATCCCTCACACTGCGGCCGGCCAGACCGTCAGCCGTCTGTGCGGCTCGTCGATGAGCGCCCTGCACACCGCAGCGCAGGCGATCATGACCGGCAACGGCGACGTTTTCGTCGTCGGTGGCGTGGAGCACATGGGGCACGTCAGCATGATGCACGGTGTCGACCCGAACCCGCACATGTCGCTGTACGCCGCCAAGGCCTCGGGCATGATGGGCCTGACTGCTGAAATGCTCGGCAAGATGCATGGCATCAGCCGTGAGCAGCAGGACCTGTTCGGCCTGCGTTCGCACCAGCTTGCCCACAAGGCGACGGTCGAAGGCAAGTTCAAGGATGAAATCATCCCGATGCAGGGCTACGACGAGAACGGCTTCCTCAAGGTCTTCGACTACGATGAAACCATTCGCCCGGACACCACCCTGGAAAGTCTCGCAGCCCTCAAGCCTGCGTTCAATCCTAAAGGTGGTACCGTGACTGCGGGCACTTCGTCGCAGATCACTGACGGTGCGTCGTGCATGATCGTCATGTCGGCACAGCGCGCTCAAGACCTGGGCATCCAGCCGCTGGCGGTGATCCGTTCCATGGCGGTGGCCGGTGTTGATCCGGCGATCATGGGCTACGGTCCGGTGCCAGCAACGCAGAAAGCGCTCAAGCGTGCCGGCCTGAGCGTCGCCGATATCGACTTCTTCGAGCTCAACGAAGCTTTCGCCGCACAGGCCCTGCCAGTGCTGAAAGATCTGAAAGTGCTCGACAAGATGGATGAGAAGGTTAACCTGCACGGCGGCGCTATCGCCCTGGGCCATCCTTTCGGTTGCTCTGGTGCGCGGATTTCCGGCACTCTGCTCAATGTCATGAAGCAGAATGGCGGGACCTTCGGCGTTTCGACCATGTGCATCGGTCTGGGCCAAGGTATCACCACCGTCTTCGAACGCGTTTAAGCGTTTCGCTGATGGAAACCGGGGCCTGGTGCCCCGGTTTTTGTTTTTGCAGGATTTTTTTTCAAGAGGGCGAGCAACATGCAGATACAACCAGGCGTATACCGGCATTACAAGGGGCCTGAGTATCGTGTGTTCGGCACGGCGCGCCATTCCGAAACCGAGGAGTGGGTGGTGTTCTACCAGGCCCTGTACGGCGAGTTCGGCCTCTGGGTTCGACCCCTTTCGATGTTTATGGAGTCGGTCGAGGTTGACGGCGAGCAAGTGCCGCGCTTTGCTTTGGTCAAGGCTGAAGCCGAACTGTTTTCCCGGCCAGATGCCGAGGGTGGCTAACGCCTCGCGCTTGACCTCACTCTGTTGCCACTATATATAGCGGTGCCGCGTCAGGTACCTGCCGTGTTTTTATTTTCAGTATTCAGGAATTTTCCGATCCATGGGCAAATCGCTGGTCATTGTGGAATCCCCGGCTAAGGCCAAGACCATCAACAAGTACCTGGGCAGCCAGTACGTGGTGAAGTCGAGTATCGGCCATATCCGAGACCTGCCCACCAGCGGTTCGGCCAGCGCCAGCAAAGAGCCTGCTGCCAAGCGTGGCAAGGCCGCCGCCGGCGAAGCGCCAGCCCTGTCGCCGAAAGAAAAGGCGCGCAAGCAACTGGTCGCGCGCATGGGGGTTGATCCGGACCACGGCTGGAAAGCCAAGTACGAGATCCTTCCAGGCAAGGAAAAGGTTATCGAAGAACTGCGTCGTCTGGCCAAAGATGCCGACACCATCTATCTCGCAACCGACTTGGATCGCGAGGGGGAAGCCATTGCCTGGCACCTGCGCGAAGCCATCGGTGGTGATGACAGCCGCTACAAGCGTGTGGTGTTCAACGAAATCACCAAGAAGGCCATCCAGGAAGCCTTCTCGCAGCCAGGCGAGCTGGATATCGATCGGGTCAATGCCCAGCAGGCGCGGCGCTTCCTTGACCGCGTGGTGGGTTACATGGTCTCGCCATTGCTGTGGCAGAAAATCGCCCGCGGCCTGTCTGCCGGTCGTGTGCAATCGGTTGCCGTGAAGCTGGTTGTCGAGCGTGAGCGTGAGATTCGCGCCTTCATCCCGGAAGAGTACTGGGAAGTGCATGCCGACCTGGGGACCGCCAAGGACGCCAAGGTGCGTTTCGAAGTGGCCCGCGAGAAGGGCGAAGCTTTCAAGCCGCTCAACGAAGCCCAGGCCATGGCCGCGCTGGAAAAGCTCAAGTCTTCCAGCTACACCGTTGCCAAGCGTGAAGACCGTCCGACCAGCAGCAAGCCGTCGGCCCCCTTCATTACTTCTACCCTGCAACAGGCCGCGAGCAATCGTCTGGGCTTCGGGGTGAAGAAGACCATGATGATGGCCCAGCGTCTGTACGAAGCCGGCTACATCACCTATATGCGTACCGATTCGACCAACCTTTCGGTCGATGCGGTGGATATGGCCCGCAGTTACATCGAAAGCGAATTCGGCAAGCAGTACCTGCCGGAAGCGCCGATCGTCTACGGCAGCAAAGAGGGTGCCCAGGAGGCGCACGAAGCGATTCGCCCTTCCGACGTCAACACGCACCCGACCAAGCTCAGTGGCATGGAGCGTGACGCCGAGCGTCTGTATGAGCTGATCTGGCGCCAGTTCCTGGCCTGCCAGATGCCACCGGCGCAGTACCTGTCGACCACCGTCAGTGTCAACGCTGGCGACTTCGAGCTGCGCGCCAAGGGCCGTATCCTCAAGTTTGACGGTTACACTCGGGTCCTGCCGCAACAGAGCAAACCGGGCGACGATGACGTGCTGCCGGAGATGAACCAGGGCGAAGTGCTCAAGTTGATCCAGCTTGATCCGAGCCAGCACTTCACCAAGCCGCCTGCGCGTTTCTCCGAGGCCAGTCTGGTCAAGGAAATGGAAAAGCGTGGTATTGGCCGTCCCTCCACCTACGCGGCGATCATTTCGACCATTCAGGATCGCGGCTACGTGACCCTGCATAACCGTCGGTTCTATTCCGAGAAAATGGGCGACATCGTCACCGAACGTCTGTCGGAGAGCTTCTCCAACCTGATGGACTACGGCTTCACTGCCGGCATGGAAGAGAACCTCGACGATGTGGCCCAGGGCGAACGCGACTGGAAAAACGTGCTGGACGAGTTCTACGGCGATTTCAGCAACAAGCTGAAGCTGGCCGAGGATGGCGAGAAGGGCATGCGTGCCAACCAGCCGACCCTGACCAACATCGCGTGCAAGGATTGCGGGCGGCCGATGATGATTCGTACCGCATCTACCGGCGTGTTCCTCGGCTGCTCGGGCTACAGCCTGCCGCCGAAAGAACGTTGCAAGGCCACCGTGAACCTGGTTCCGGGCGATGAAATCGCGGCCGACGACGAGGGTGAATCGGAATCGCGCGTGCTGCTCAACAAGCACCGTTGCCCGATCTGCTCGACGGCCATGGATGCCTACCTGCTCGATGAGAAGCGCAAGCTGCACATCTGCGGTAACAATCCTGATTGCACCGGCTACGAGATCGAAGAGGGCAATTACCGCATCAAAGGCTACGAAGGGCCGAGCCTGGAGTGCGACAAGTGCGGTAGCGAAATGCAGCTCAAGACCGGTCGTTTCGGGAAGTTCTTCGGCTGCACCAACGCCGAGTGCAAGAACACCCGCAAGCTGCTCAAGAGCGGCGAAGCGGCGCCGCCGAAGATGGATGCGGTGAAAATGCCGGAGCTCAAGTGCGAAAAGGTCAATGACACCTACGTCCTGCGTGATGGTGCTTCGGGTCTGTTCCTGGCCGCCAGCCAGTTCCCGAAAAACCGCGAGACCCGTGCGCCGCTGGTGATCGAAATCATTCCGCATAAAGACGAAATCGATCCGAAGTACCACTTCCTCTGCGAGGCGCCGAAGAAAGATCCTGATGGCCGTCCGGCAGTGATCCGCTACAGCCGCAAGACCAAGGAGCAGTACGTGCAGACCGAGGTCGAGGGTAAGCCGACTGGCTGGCGTGCGTTCTACGACGGCAATGCCTGGAAGGTTGAGGATAAGCGCTGATCGATCTTTATTGATCAAATCGCGGGGCAAGTCGGGTCGCCGCACCGCCGCTCCCACAGGTGATCCCTGTAGGAGCGGCGGTGCGGCGACCCGACTTGCCCCGCGATGCTTTTCAGGCCTGCAATGGTGTAAATTCACAGATCGCCTTGCAGCCTTTCGGAGGGCACCCAAATGGCCCAGGAACTTTACACCCGCACCAATCAGAAGATTTACTTTGCCGGCCTGGCCCTCGAAGCCATGGGCAGGGCACAGGAAAGCCGGGCTATGAATGCCCAGGCCTTGATTCAGGCTGAGCGTGAATCGGCGCTGTTTCACCTGTACGGTGCACTGCTGGGTTTGTGTCACGAGATTGCCGGTTTTTACCGCTTGCCGCAGGCCGGTGCACCACGCGCAGAGTTGCTGCTGACTCGCGAAGTGCTGGCGGCGGTGGCGATTCCTGAGATGGCGGAGCTGGTCGAACTGGCTGAGCAGCGGGAAACCTGGCTGGCGCAACTGTTAAGCGCTTATGCCGATTTGTTCCGACCGCCGGTCGCGAAAAAAACGCCGAAAACCGACGTCACCCAGCCTTTGATTCAGGCTGTGAGCCTTGAAGAGCCTGAGGTGGCGCCACTTTCGCGGGAAGAGCTGGAAAGCTGGCGGCAGAATCTCAAGGGCCTGACCGTTCGTTTTCGCGAGGGCTTGAGTGAGTGCTGATTGGGGCGCTCGCTGGTACAATACTGCCCTTTCGTGGAGAACAGCCCCTTATGCCAACGTCCTTTCTAGAAATTGTCGAGTTGCCTGATGGCCGGATCGAGTTGCGCCGTGCCGAGGACGAAGGCTCCCTGGTAACCCTGGATTTCTCCGAGGACGCCAAGGCTTTCTTGCAAGGTCAGCACGTGGAAGTGGCCAAGGCCATGCTCAGTGTTGGCGTGCAGATGGCCGGCAAGCTGGTGGAAGGCGAAGTCGAACGAGACGACGGGCCCCGCGTTCTGCATTGATCGCCATACATGGCTTCCTCGTCCTGAGGAAGCCTGGCGCAACCAATCAATACTTGAACCTGAGTATCAGCCAAGGCGGATGTTCAGACTTTGTGCGTCTCCAGCGCGTGCGGCGTTGCTCAGTTGCTGGCGAGCGCTGCTGCTGACCGTGCTCAGCCAACTGACCACGGTATGGCTGCGGCCCAGGCGCAGGGCTTCACAGGCCAGTTGCAGGGCGCTCTGGTTGCCGCGTGGTTGCAGTAGCAGAATGCGCTCGCGGTTCAAGCCCGCTTCGCGTAGCCATGCCTGGGTCAGGCTGGCCGGTGGGGCGATCAGGGTCAGCCAGCGCTCGTCCTGCTCTTCGCTCAGCTCGCTCAGTTCGCGCAACATGGGGGCCAGCAGGCTCTGGCAGTTGCCCAGCGCACCACGGAAAGACAGCTCGCTGAAAACCTGAGCTGCGCCAGGGTGCGGCACAGGCTTGGCGGCTTTCAGTCCGGGCAGCACTGGCTGGGCCAGGAATGCTTCGAACAGGGGCAATTGTGCTTGCTGCGGTACGTTCTGTGACGCTGGGGGGAACTGCATGACGCCTCCTTTACCGGCGAATGACGCCGACACTCAAGCCCTCGATCACCAGCTCCTGGTCTTTCAGGTTGACTTCGATGGGGGCGAATTCGGGGTTTTCAGCAATCAGCCAGACTTTGCTGCCTTCACGCTTGAAGCGCTTGACTGTGACCTCGTCACCCAGGCGGGCAACCACGATCTGGCCATTGCGGGCTTCGCGGCAGGTGTGTACGGCGAGGAGGTCGCCATCGACAATGCCGACATCCTTCATGCTCATGCCGTGAACGCGCAACAGGTAGTCGGCCCGGGGATGGAAGAAGGCCGGGTTGATGTTGCAGGATTCCTCGATGTGTTGCTGGGCAAGGATCGGGGCACCGGCTGCGACACGGCCGATGATCGGCAAGCCGCTGTCTTCGGTCTTGGCTTCAAGGCCGGGGATGCGGATGCCGCGCGAGGCGCCCGGGGTCATCTCGATTGCGCCCTTGCGGGCCAGGGCCTTGAGGTGTTCCTCGGCGGCATTCGGAGACTTGAAACCCAGCTCCTGGGCGATTTCTGCGCGGGTGGGCGGGAAGCCGTTGTCTTCCAGGCAGCGCTTGATAAAAGCCAGAATCTCAGCTTGGCGTGGCGTCAGTTTTAGCATGTCGATCGCTCTGTCTTTTTATACAGTGACTGGGATTATATACAGTGAGTGGCAGGCTGCAAGCATCAGGCTGCAAGAAAACCCGGGGCAGGGGCAGATGTCCTTGCAGCTTGCGGCCTGCAGCTGTGATTTAATACGTGACCGGGTAGGCACAAAACGGCTGCGCGGACTTGACAAATCACCGCTTTGAAACGTATGTTTCAAACAAGTGTTTGTCAGGCGGAGTAGTCATGGCCCAGTCGGAAACCGTTGAACGCATTCTCGATGCTGCCGAGCAGTTGTTCGCGGAAAAAGGTTTTGCCGAAACCTCATTACGGCTGATCACCAGCAAGGCCGGCGTCAACCTGGCGGCGGTGAACTACCATTTCGGGTCCAAGAAGGCCCTGATCCAGGCGGTCTTCTCGCGTTTCCTCGGTCCTTTCTGCACCAGCCTCGAGCGCGAGCTGGAGCGTCGTCAGGCCCGTCCAGAACACAAGCCAAGTCTTGAAGAGCTGCTGGAAATGCTGGTCGAGCAGGCGCTGGTGGTACAACCGCGCAGCGGTAACGACCTGTCGATCTTCATGCGCCTGCTGGGCCTGGCCTTCAGTCAGAGCCAGGGGCACTTGCGGCGTTACCTGGAAGACATGTACGGCAAGGTGTTCCGCCGTTATATGCTGCTGGTCAACGAGGCCGCGCCGCGTATTCCGCCCATCGAGCTGTTCTGGCGCGTGCACTTCATGCTCGGTGCCGCGGCATTCAGCATGTCCGGGATCAAGGCGCTGCGGGCCATTTCCGAAACTGATTTCGGCGTTAACACCTCGATCGAACAGGTCATGCGCCTGATGGTGCCGTTCCTTGCCGCCGGTATGCGCGCCGATAGCGGTGTCACTGACGGAGCCATGGCCGCCGCGCAGCTGCGTCCGCGCAGCAAGTCTTCAAGCACCACGGTCGCCGCCAAGGCCTGATGCCATGGCTGGGCGCGGCGAGCCGCATCGGCTAAGCTAGCGCCCATGCCCAGTCTCGATTTACTGCACATTTCCCTTGCCGATCAATGCCTCTACGGGTTCGCCCAAGGGCAATTGCGCTTGCGTCTGCCTGTCTCCACCGCGCTTAAGGGGGCCGGTGAACGCAATGGCTCCGGTTGCACACCCCGTGGCCTGCATCAGGTCCGGGCAAAGATTGGTGCCGGGCTGCCGCAGGGTGCGGTACTGCGCGGGCGGCGCTGGACCGGCGAGACGTGGTCGCCTGAACTGCAAGAGCAATTTCCCGGCCGTGACTGGATCCTCAGCCGTATCCTCTGGCTTAGCGGTTGTGAGCCGGGATTCAACCGTCTGGGGATGGTCGACACCTTCCGTCGCTACATTTATCTGCATGGCACGCCTGATTGCGAACCTATGGGCGTGCCGTTGTCCCATGGCTGTGTGCGCCTGCGCAATGCCGACCTGTTGCGCCTGTTTGACCAGGTGCCAGTGCATTGCCTGGTGCGAATCGAAGAAGCCGCGTGCCCCGAATGGGTCGACGCGCCCCTGAACTGAAGGATCAATTATGAGTGCCAGCCTGCAAGGCTCCTTGATGGTCGACATCGCCGGTACCTGGCTGACCGCCGAAGATCGCCAGCTGTTGCGCCAGCCCGAAGTGGCCGGTCTGATCATCTTTGCCCGTAACATCGAAAGCCCGCGCCAGGTGCGCGAACTGACCGCCTCGATCCGTGCTATCCGCCCGGACCTGATTCTTGCTGTGGATCAGGAAGGCGGCCGGGTGCAGCGTTTGCGCCAGGGCTTTGTAAGACTGCCGGCCATGCGTGCAATTGCTGATAACGACAATGCCGAGTACCTGGCTGAGCAGTGTGGCTGGCTGATGGCTACCGAAGTGCTGGCGGTTGGTCTGGACCTGAGTTTCGCCCCGGTTCTGGACCTCGATCACCAACGCAGCGCCGTGGTTGGCAGTCGCGCGTTCGAAGGGGATCCGCAACGTGCCACTGCCCTGGCCGGTGCCTTTATCCGTGGTATGAACGCCGCAGGCATGGCTGCCTGCGGCAAGCACTTCCCGGGCCATGGTTGGGCTGAGGCCGACTCTCATGTCGCCATCCCAACTGACGAGCGCAGCCTTGAGCAGATCCGTGCCGTCGATCTGGTGCCGTTCGCGCGACTCAGCGGCCAGCTGGCGGCGGTGATGCCGGCACATGTCATCTATCCGCAGGTCGACAGCCAGCCGGCGGGCTTCTCGCGCCGCTGGTTGCAGGACATCCTGCGTGGCGAGCTGGGCTTTGACGGGGTGATTTTCAGTGATGACCTGTCGATGGCGGGTGCTCATGTGGTGGGTGATGCGGCCAGTCGTATCGAGGCGGCGTTGAGTGCCGGGTGTGATATGGGTCTGGTGTGTAATGACCGGACCGCTGCCGAGCAGGCGCTGACAGCGGCGCAACGTCTTAAGGTCAAGCCGTCGCCACGTATTGCACAGATGCGTGGGCAGGGCTTTGCGCGTACCGATTATCGTCAGCAGCCGCGCTGGCTGGAGGCACTGGGGGCTTTGAAAGAGGCGCAGTTGGTCGACTGATTTCGCGGGGCAAGCCCGCTCCCACAGGGATTCTCACCTTCCTGTGGGAGCGGGCTTGTCCCGCGATGAATTCAACCCGCTTTCGAAGCCTTGCGCTTGCCAGGCAACGGCGCAAACAATGCATCGATATCCTCCGCCGCCAAACGCCAATCCCCCGCCTGACGCCCATCCAGAACCCCAGCCGCCAGAGCCGACTTCTCTTGCTGCAGCTGCTGGATTTTTTCTTCCACCGTGCCTCGGGTAATCAGCTTGTAGACGAACACTGGTTTTTCCTGGCCAATCCGATAGGCACGGTCGGTGGCCTGGTTTTCCGCCGCTGGATTCCACCAGGGATCGTAATGGATCACGGTATCGGCAGCGGTCAGGTTCAGGCCCACGCCACCGGCCTTGAGGCTGATCAGGAAAATCTGCAAGCGACCGTTCTGGAAGTCCTGTACCGGCGCGCGGCGATCGCGGGTTTCGCCGGTCAGCAGGGCATAGGCAATACCACGCTGCTCAAGCTCGTTTTCAATCAGTCGCAACATGCTGGTGAACTGCGAGAACAACAGCACTCGACGACCTTCGGCGAGCAGTTCTTCGAGCATCTCCATCAGGCTGGTGAGCTTGCCGGAATGGGTGCCGCGGGCAGTCGATGCTTCGCTGTTGAGCAGGCGCAAATCGCAGCAGACCTGGCGCAGTTTAAGCAGCGCTTCAAGAATGATGATCTGACTGCGGGCCACGCCCTTGCGGGTGATCTCGGCGCGCACTTTCTGGTCCATGGCCAGGCGCATGGTCTCGTAGACATCGCGCTGGGCATCGCTGAGATCGACCCAATGGATCATCTCGGTCTTGGCCGGTAGTTCGGTGGCTACCTGCTCCTTGGTGCGCCGCAGCAGGAACGGCTTGATCCGTGCGTTGAGGTGCTGCAGGCGCTCGTTGTTGCCTTGGCGTTCGATCGGTGTGCGGTAGTCGCGGTTGAAGGCCTTGGCATCGCCCAGCCAGCCAGGCAGCAGGAAGTGGAACAGCGACCACAACTCGCCCAGGTGGTTTTCCAGGGGCGTGCCGCTCAGGCACAGACGCTGACGGGCTTCAAGCTGGCGTGCGGCCTGGGCGGCCTTGCTGCCCGGGCTCTTGATGTACTGGGCTTCGTCGAGGATCAGCACATGCAGCATCAGGCCTTTGAAGTGTTCCAGATCCTTGGGCAACAGGGCATAGGTGGTCAGCAGCAGGTCGTAGTCTTGCAGTTTGTCGAAGTGCTTGCGCCGGCCCAGGCCTTGCAGGGCCAGGACCCTCAGGCCGGGCGCAAAGCGCTGCGCTTCGTCCTGCCAGTTGGGGATCAGGCTGGTCGGCATCACCACCATGGCCGGGCGGGTCAGGCGTCCGGCGTTTTTTTCGGTAAGCAGGTGCGCCAGGGTCTGCAGGGTCTTGCCCAGGCCCATGTCGTCGGCGAGGATGCCGCCCACTTCCAGCTCGCGCAGGGCCTGCATCCAGCTCAGGCCTTCCAGCTGATAGGTGCGTAGCATGGCGTTGAGGCCCGCCGGGATCTGTGCCGGTTGCAGGCGGATATCACGCAGACGTTCGCCCAGGTTGCGCACCCGCTCGCCGCCTTGCCAGTTCAGCGCAATGTCTTCCAGCGCGTTGAGGCGGGTGGCGTCCAGCGTCGGCAGGCGCACGCTGGCTTCGCCCGGCTCGCGCAGGTAGAAGTCGCCCAGCGTTGCCAGTACTGGCTTGAGCCGGCCGTACGGAAGTGCTACTTGCAGGCTGCGGCGTACCTCACCCTGGGGGGCGGGAATCTGCACCAGAAGGCTTTCGTCGTCGCGCCGCCTGTTCAACTGGGCAGGGTTGAGCAGTTCCGGGTGGGTGCGCAGTACATTGAGCAGAATGGGCAGCAGGCTCAAGCGCTGGCCATTGACCTCAATGCCCACTTCCAGGTCGAACCAGTCGCGCCCGCTAGCCTCGTCAATATGGGCGTACCAGTCATCGACCTCGGCGAGATTGAAAGCGAAATCGTCGGTGTATTCGATCTCCCAGCCTTGCTCGCGCAGGGCCGGCAGGTCGTTGAGCATAAAGCGTAACCAGGCGCCTTCGGTTGCCAGTTCCAGAAGCTCACCCGCGCTTTCTGGGAGTGCTTTGCTTTGGCGGGTGGCCACTTTGAAGCCCAGGCGCAGCAGTGTCTGGCGTATCAGCTTCTCGGCGTCAGGCTGGCGCTGGATGCGCTGGTTGGTAGTGCCGTCAAGGCGTGTGATTTCCGCGCCTTGCTTGCCACTGGCGCGGATGCCGTCATATACAAAGGACAGGGCGGCGCGGTGCTGGTGCTGGCGTTGCATCCTGCCCGATTGCGGCACATAAGCGCTGAACTCGTGGCTGCCCAGAATCAGGTGGGGCGTGGGGGCAATACCGTCGATGATCGTCTCGCTCAATGTTCTGGGGGTGGGGATCTGCCGGTTGAGGGTCTGGATCCTGTGGCTGAAATTAACCACCTGGCTTTCAGGCACCAGCGGTGCCAAAGCGAGGGAGCAAGCAATTACTTCATCATAGCTGTGGCTGAGCAGACCAATCTGGCCCTGTTCGGCATCAACGTAGTACAGCGGTTTCAAGGCCAGTACCTGTTTGCGCATCTTGCCCTGGTGGTACCAGCAGCCTCTGTAGTTTTCGTTTTTGAGTTTTTCCCAGCGAAACTCGCCTGTCAGGGTCGGGCCTGGTTTGAGTGGTTGTTCATCTGCCGTCAGAAACAGGCGCTCGGTGGCAAGTGCGTGTTCAAGCAGCTCGGCGCCTTCACTGCCTTCGAGGTTCACACCGCTCGAAAAAGCACCGGTGGACGTTCCGGCAACAACCATGCGCAAAAATTTCGCGTCGCTTTCGGCCAGGTAGCCAGGGTTTTGTCGCAGTATTTCGTGCGGGTAAAGGATCACCTTGAGGTCTGTGAAGTGGCCATCCTTGAGGCGCTTGCACTTGTACGGTGTGATAGTGGCTATGCCGTTTGCCTGGAACTCAAGTTCGTAGATCAGGGTGCGCGTGCTGTGCTCGGCACGTTTATCGGCATCGCGACCTGATTTTTTCAGGCATTCCAGCCAGTGCTCCAGCGCAGGGCTTAGCTGCTCGCCGTCATTCTGTTGCGTTCCTGCCGGTAGCGCGGGAAGTGTCATCAGGTGGTACAAGGCTGCTGCGCAGTGCTTGCAGTCGAAGCCGACCGGGCAGGTACAGTCGGCGTTCAACGAAGCGAAGTGCTTGCCTGGTGGCCTTACGCTGATGGACTGGGTGTAGATGTTCGCGCCTGAACCGCGACAGACCGAGGTAAAGTTGTAATCCTCAAGGGATATCACCTTTACCCGGTGTTGTTCGGCATAGTGGAACCCTCTGTCCAGCGCATTGTGCGGGAAGGACAGAGCCCAGTCGCTATCTTCGAGCACTTGTCGCAGCGTTTTCGGCATTAGACTACTGCTCCATCATCTCCGGCGCAGGAGTGGGTGCACTGACGGGCCGATTGGCCGTAACCTTGAGCAGCAAGGCCAGGTGCCCACCATCAAGGAAGGTCAGTTCGCCATTTTTTACCGTGCTGTTGCTCTGCTTGAGCTGTTCGCTCTGGATCACTGCGCCATTGCCGTCGAACTGGTTGACCCAGAGGCTGGCCTCGACGCTGATGAAGCGCTCTTCCTTGAGGTTCAGGTTGCCCTCGATCGGGAAGTGCCCGAACTGTTCCTTGCCGTCACTGATAGCGATGGTGCCGGTGTCCTGTTTCCAGGCTTTATGCAGCAGTACGGTGTACTGGCTGTCGGCACTTAGCTTGGCTGCTTCGTCGCTCATGGCCGGTTGGCGCAGGTCGCCTTCGGCAATGGCCTGGGCGCCGTTTCTCCAGTCTTCCGGGGCTGACTGGCTGGTAATCGCCGGCACAGCGTTCTGCCGTACCAGGATCAATTCGACCTGATAAACGCCTTCAGCAAAAGCTGCTGGAGTGAACAACGCCAGCAGCAGGGGCAGGTAACGAATGACACGCATGGATCTTCCTTCACGCAGATTGTGGGGTCAGGCGCTCGAACAGCGCCTCAAGGTTGTTGAAGCGTTCTTCCGGGCGCTCCATCGGCACCATGAATTTGAACTGGGTAGCACCTTCGAACTTGTAGCGTTTGGGCTGGCCCTGGATCAGCTTGATCAATGCCAGCGGATCGACCGGGGTCTCGGCCTCGAACTCGATCTTGCCGCCGTTGGGGCCGGCATCGACTTTCTTGATGCCGAGTTTTTCCGCCTGCAGCTTGAGCAAGGTCAGGCGCACCAGGTTTTTGGTCGGGTCGGGCAGCAGGCCGAAGCGGTCGATCATCTCGACCTGCAGGTCCTTGAGGCCGTCTTCGTCCACCGCTGAGGCGATGCGCTTGTACAGGATAAGGCGTGCATGCACATCCGGCAGGTAGTCTTCGGGAATCAACGCAGGCAAGCGCAGGTTGATTTCCGGGCCACCACCGAGCGGCTGATCGAGGTTCGGCTGAGTGCCTTTGCGGATGGCCTTGACTGCGCGTTCGAGCATTTCCATGTACAGGGTGAAGCCGACCGCCTGGATCTGCCCACTCTGGCCTTCGCCGAGCAGTTCGCCGGCGCCGCGGATCTCCAGGTCGTTGGTGGCCAGGACGAAACCGGCGCCCAGGTCCTGGGTGTTGGCGATAGCCTCCAGGCGTTTTTCGGCGTCCGGGGTGATCTGCTGGCGCGGCGGGGTGAGCAGATAGGCGTAGGCCTGGTGGTGGCTGCGTCCGACCCGGCCACGCAACTGGTGCAACTGGGCCAGGCCGAACTTGTCGGCACGCTCGATGATGATGGTGTTGGCGCTGGGCACGTCGATGCCGGTCTCGATGATGGTCGAGGCGATCAGCACGTTGAAGCGCTTGTGGTAGAAGTCGCTCATCACCTGTTCGAGTTCACGCTCGCGCATCTGCCCGTGGCCGATGCCGATACGCGCTTCGGGGACCAGTTCGGCGAGGTCGGCGGCGCACTTTTCGATGCTCTTTACATCGTTGTGCAGGTAATAGACCTGGCCGCCGCGCAGCAGCTCACGCAGCAGTGCTTCTTTGACCGTGCTCTTGTTCTGCTCCATGACGAAGGTGCGCACCGACAGCCGGCGTGCTGGCGGGGTGGCGATGATCGACAGGTCGCGCATGCCGGCCACGGCCATGTTCAGGGTGCGCGGGATCGGTGTGGCGGTCAGTGTGAGGATGTCCACCTCGCTGCGCAGGGCCTTGAGTTGTTCTTTCTGGCGCACGCCAAAACGGTGCTCTTCGTCGATGATCACCAGACCCAGGTCCTTGATCTTGACGTCGTCCTGCAGCAGCTTGTGGGTGCCGATAACGATGTCGATCTTGCCTTCGGCCAGGTCGGCGACGGCGGCGGCGACCTCTTTGGGCGACTTGAAGCGGCTCATCACTTCGACGGTCACCGGCCAGTCGGCAAAGCGGTCGCGGAAGCTGTTGTAATGCTGCTGGGCGAGCAGGGTGGTTGGTACCAGGATGGCGACTTGGCGACCGCCGTGTACGGCGATGAAGGCGGCACGCATGGCCACTTCGGTCTTGCCGAAGCCGACGTCGCCGCAGACCAGGCGATCCATCGGTTTGGCCGCCAGCATGTCTTCGCGCACCGCTTCGATGGCGCTCTGTTGGTCCGGGGTTTCTTCGAACGCAAAGCCGGCACTGAAGGTGGCGTAATCCACTGACGGGTCGGCGAAGGCATAACCTTTGCGCGCGGCGCGACGGGCATAGATGTCGAGTAGTTCGGCAGCCACGTCGCGCACCTGTTCGGCGGCCTTGCGCTTGGCTTTCTGCCAGGCTTCGGAGCCAAGGCGGTGCAGCGGCGCCAGGGCGTCGTCGCTGCCGGTGTAGCGGGCGATCAGGTGCAGGTTGGCCACCGGCACGTAGAGCTTGGCACCCTCGGCGTATTCCAGCGTGAGGAACTCGGCGGCCTGGTTGTCGATCTCCAAGGTCGCCAGGCCCAGGTAGCGGCCCACGCCGTGATCGATATGCACCACCGGCGCGCCTTCGCGCAGCTCGGTGAGGTTTTTGATCACCGCATCGTTGTTGGCGTCGCTGCGTTTGTCGCGGCGCCGGCGCTGCATGACCCGTTGACCGAACAGCGGGCTCTCGGCGACCAGTGCGATGGCCGGGTCGTCGAGCAGCAGGCCCTCGTCCAGCGGTGCAATGGTGATTGCCAGGCGCTCTTTGCCGGCGACGAAAGCGTTCCAGCTGTCGACGGTTTGCGGGCGCAGCTTCAGGCGCTCGAGCAACTCCAGCAGTACCTCGCGACGGCCCGCCGATTCGGCGGTGAACAGCACGCGGCCAGAAAATTGCTCGAGAAAGCCCGACAGCGCTGCCAGTGGCTGGTTGGCCTTGGCTTCGATGGCCAGGTTCGGCAAGGTCTGGGCCGGGAAACGCTCGCGGCCGACGCCGCTATCAACGTCATCCTGGCTGACCACCACCCGCGGCCAGCTTTTGAGCCGGGCAAAGCAGTCTTCCACTGGCAGGAACAGCTCGGCCGGCGGCAACAAGGGCCGCGACGGGTCGATGCGGCGCTCCTCGTAGCGGTTGCGCACATCGCTCCAGAAATGCTCGGCGGCCTGTTCGACACCCGGCAGGGAAAACACCTGGGTGTCCTGCGGCAGGTAGTCGAACAGGGTCGAGGTGTCTTCGAAGAACAGCGGCAGGTAGTACTCGATACCGGCCGGGGTAATGCCGCTGGACAGGTCCTGGAAGATCGGGCAACGGCGAAAATCGACGTCGAAGCGCTCGCGAAAGCGTGCCTTGAAGCGGGTTACAGCCTCTTTTTGCAGCGGAAACTCGCGGGCCGGCAACAGCCGTACCGACTCGACCTTGTCGATCGAGCGCTGGGTTTCCGGGTCGAAGGTGCGCAGGGTCTCGATTTCGTCATCGAACAGGTCGATGCGGTAGGGTAGTTTGCTGCCCATCGGGAACAGGTCGATCAGCGCGCCACGGACGGCGAATTCGCCATGCTCATACACCGTGTCGACGCAGCGATAGCCACTGGCTTCCAGGCGCGTGCGCATCTGTTCGACATCGAGCTTCTGGCCGATGTCCAGCACTAGGCTGCTACCCAGCAGGAAGCTCGTCGGCGCCAGGCGGTGCAGGGCGGTGGTGATCGGCACCACGAGAATGCCGTGATCAAGCTCCGGCAGCCGGTACAGGCTGGCGATCCGCTGGGAGATGATGTCCTGATGCGGTGAGAACAGGTCGTAGGGCAGGGTTTCCCAATCGGGAAAAGGCAGTACCGGCAGCTCGGGTGCGAAAAAGCGCAGCTCCTGCTCGAGCCGGTCAGCGCTCTGGCTGTCGGCGGTCAGTAGCAGGGTGAAGCGCTTGGCGGCGCTGGCAGCCTCGGCAATCGCCAGGCTCAGGGCGGCACCCGGCAGGTTGCCCCAGGTTTGTTTGCCGGCAGTGGCCGACAGGTGCGGTAGACGCAGAACAGGCACGGGAGGTCGAGCTCCAAGCGTTGCGACAAAGACGCCAATTGTACCGGTCACAGGCCCGTGCTGTCAGGTTTGCGCAGGCTAAATACATGTAGTGACAGAGTGGCGACAGGCGCTCATTGCTCGATGGGCTGCGGGGCGTCATAATGTAGCCCCTTTTTTCTGTCCCTACATGTGGAAGGTTCCCGTGACTCAGAAGCCCGACCAGTGTCTTGGTGAGTGGATTGATCGTGAAGCACTTGCAGAAGCGATGATCCCGCTTATCGGTCAGCTCTACCGCAATAACAATGTGGTGAGCTCGATCTATGGCCGCAGCCTGATCAACCGTTCGGTGATCTCGATCCTCAAAGCGCACCGCTTTGCTCGTCATCGCCAAACCGACGAAACCGAACTCTCTGTCCACGAGACATTCCCGCTGCTCAAAGCCATGAGCGAGCTGAAACTGGGCGCCGCTTCGGTCGACCTGGGCAAGCTGGCCAATAAGTTCAAGCAGGAAGGCAACGGCCGTAGCGCCGAGCAGTTCGTGCGTGAAGAAATGGCTGATGTGGTTGGCCAGCAGAACGTTTCGGCGCGCAAAGGCACCGACGTTGTGCTGTACGGCTTCGGTCGTATCGGCCGCCTGTTGGCGCGCATCCTGATCGAAAAAACCGGTGGTGGCGACGGTCTGCGTCTGCGCGCCATCGTCGTGCGCAAAGGTGCCGAGAACGATCTGGTCAAGCGTGCCAGCCTGCTGCGTCGTGACTCGGTTCACGGCCCGTTCGATGGCACCATCACCATCGATGAAGAACACAACACCATCACCGCCAACGGCAACCTGATCCAGGTTATCTACGCCAAGAGCCCGAGCGAAGTCGACTACACCCAGTACGGCATCGAGAACGCGCTGATCGTCGATAACACCGGTGTATGGCGTGACGCCGACGGCCTGGGCCAGCACCTGGCCTGCCCGGGTGCTGGTCGTGTGATTCTCACCGCACCTGGCAAGGGCGCGCTGAAGAACATCGTTCACGGTATCAACCATGGCGATATCACTGCCGACGACAAGATCATCTCGGCAGCTTCGTGCACCACCAACGCCATCGTGCCGGTGCTCAAGGCGGTGAATGACAAGTACGGCATCGTCAACGGCCACGTCGAAACCGTTCACTCGTTCACCAACGACCAGAACCTGATCGACAACTTCCACAAGGGCAGCCGTCGTGGCCGCGCCGCGCCGCTGAACATGGTCATCACCGAGACCGGTGCTGCCACCGCAGCCGCCAAGGCACTGCCAGTGCTCAAGGGCAAGCTGACCGGTAACGCGATTCGCGTTCCTACGCCGAACGTGTCGATGGCTATCCTCAACCTGAATCTGGAAAAGGCCACCAACCGCGAAGAAATCAACGAGTACCTGCGCCAGATGGCCATGCACTCGGATCTGCACAAGCAGATCGATTACGTCAGCTCCCAGGAAGTGGTGTCCACCGACTTCGTAGGTTCGCGCCACGCCGGTGTAGTCGATGCCGAAGCCACCATCTGCAACGATAACCGTGTTGTCCTGTACGTCTGGTACGACAACGAATTCGGTTACAGCTGCCAGGTTGTGCGCGTGATGGAAGACATGGCCGGTGTAAACCCGCCAGCTTTCCCACGCTAAGCTTGGCTTGGTTGTGAAAGACGGGAACCTCAGGGTTCCCGTTTTTTTTGTCTGAGTTTCCAGGAGGACCGATGCGCAACGTGTTGCTGGTGAGTGTACTGGTGAGTCTGTTGGGCTGTGGCCAGGGCGATACGCTTGAGCGAATCAGCGGCCCGACTATGGGCAGCAGTTACACCGTACAGTACGTACGTACGCCGCAGGGGCCGGCACCTGGGCAGGTCAAGCGTGAGGTTGAAGCCATCCTCGAGGGGGTCGATAAGCGTTTCTCCACCTATCGTAGCGACTCGCTGACCGAAACGTTCAACCGCTTGCCCGCCAACAGCTGCCAGTACATGCCTGCTGATGTGCTGGAACTGATACGTGTCGGTGAGCAGCTGTCGCAGCAAAGCGACGGTGCGTTTGACCTGACCGTAGAACCGTTGCTCGATCTATGGGGGTTTGGTCCGCAGTCACGGTTCGAGAAAGTACCTGATGCACAGGCGTTGGCTGCTACGCGCCAACGCGTTGGGCATGGGCATTTGCGCATAGTGGGCGAGCAACTGTGCAAGGATGCGCCGGTGCAAGTGGACTTCAACAGCATCGCTGCCGGGCATGCAGTCGATCTGCTGGTTGAGCGGCTCAATGCCTTGGGCGTCGCGGATTTGCTGGTCGAGATCACCGGTGAACTCAAAGCGTTGGGACGAAAACCGGATGGCAGCAGCTGGAAAGTGGCTGTCGAATTGCCCCGCGAGGATCGCCAGATCGCCCAGCAAGTACTGGCGGTGGATGGTTTTGGCGTATCGACCTCCGGTGACTATCGCAATTATTTCGAGGACAATGGCCAGCGCTATTCGCACACCTTCGATGCGCGTCTGGGGCGGCCGGTGAAGCATGAGCTGGCGGCGGTGACGGTATTTGCGCGCTCGACGCTGATGGCCGACGGTTATTCAACCCTGTTGTTGATCCTTGGGCCGCAGCAGGGTTGGGATTTTGCCCTCCGGCACGAGATTGCCGCAGTGTTCGTGACCCGGGTTGCCGATGGCTTCGTCTCTCGAAGCACCCCGGCGTTTGCGCGAGTGGATAAGGATTGAAAGGCATCACGGGGCAAGCCCCGTGATGAACACATGTAGTGCAGAGAAAAATAGCCTACGACGCGACCAAGGGTTAATGTGCGCGGCGTTCAAGCTTGATTAGACTGCACCCGAATTTTTTCATGGCGCCGCTGGCGACATGATTTAGCCCCGCTTGCCAATGTGGTGAGCGGGCCTGTTCTGAAGGAGTACGCATGGCTGTCTACAACTACGACGTAGTGGTGCTGGGTTCCGGCCCCGCAGGAGAAGGGGCGGCAATGAATGCTGCCAAAGCAGGACGCAAGGTGGCGATGGTCGATAGCCGTCGCCAGGTCGGCGGCAACTGCACCCACCTGGGCACCATCCCGTCCAAGGCCCTGCGTCACTCGGTGCGCCAGATCATGCAGTTCAACACCAACCCGATGTTCCGGGCCATTGGTGAGCCGCGCTGGTTCTCGTTCCCTGACGTGCTTAAAAGCGCTGAGAAAGTCATCGCCAAGCAGGTTGCTTCGCGCACCGGCTACTACGCCCGCAACCGTGTCGATGTGTTCTTCGGTACCGGCAGCTTCGCCGATGAGCAAACCATCGAAGTGGTCTGCGCCAACGGTGTGGTCGAGAAACTGGTGGCCAAGCACATCATCATCGCCACCGGTTCGCGTCCGTACCGTCCGGCCGATATCGATTTCCATCACCCGCGGATCTACGATAGCGACACCATCCTCAGCCTCGGTCACACCCCGCGCAAACTGATCGTTTACGGCGCTGGCGTCATTGGTTGCGAGTACGCCTCGATCTTCAGCGGCCTGGGTGTGCTGGTGGAACTGGTAGATAACCGTGGTCAGCTGCTGAGCTTCCTCGACTCGGAAATTTCCCAGGCGCTGAGCTACCACTTCAGCAACAACAACATCACCGTTCGCCACAATGAAGACTACGAGCGCGTTGAAGGCCTGGACAACGGTGTGATCCTGCACCTGAAGTCGGGCAAGAAGATCAAGGCCGATGCCTTGCTCTGGTGCAACGGCCGTACCGGCAACACTGACAAGCTGGGTCTGGAAAACATCGGTATCAAGGTCAACAGCCGTGGCCAGATCGAAGTCGATGAGAACTACCGTACCCACGTGCCAAACATCTATGGTGCGGGTGACGTGATCGGCTGGCCAAGCCTGGCCAGTGCTGCGCACGACCAGGGTCGCTCGGCCGCTGGCAGCATCGTCGACAATGGCAGCTGGCGCTTCGTCAACGACGTGCCGACCGGCATCTACACCATCCCGGAGATTAGCTCGATCGGCAAGAACGAGCAGGAACTGACCCAGGCCAAGGTGCCTTACGAGGTCGGCAAGGCCTTCTTCAAAGGCATGGCGCGGGCGCAGATCGCCGGTGAGCCGCAAGGCATGCTGAAGATCCTGTTCCATCGTGAGACCCTGGAAATCCTCGGCGTACACTGCTTCGGTTATCAGGCGTCGGAGATTGTCCATATCGGTCAGGCGATCATGGATCAGCCGGGTGAGCGCAATACCCTGAAGTATTTCGTCAACACCACCTTCAACTACCCGACCATGGCCGAAGCCTATCGGGTAGCGGCCTACGACGGCCTCAACCGGCTTTTTTGAGCGGCTCCGGCCGGTGGCCTGAGCCGGCCGGGGAGACCGATTTCAGCGATTCTCGAGGGTGGCGCTGGCCAAACCGGGAAAGTCTGTAATCAGGCTGTCTACGCCGAAGTCGGCGAGCCTGCGCATCAGCGCCGGCTCGTTGACTGTCCACACCGACACGTGCAAACCCTGGCCCTGAGCCTTGATCAGGCGCTCAGGGGTGCACAGTGTCCAGTTCAACGCCAGCAAGTTGCAGCCATAGTTCTGGGCGACCTTCAACGGGTCGAGCCAAGCGTATTCGGCGACCAGTCCGCGAGAAATATCCGGCGTCAGCTCAAGGGCTGCACCCAGTACTTCCCGTGAGCTGGAGGTGATGGTGATTTTGTCGAGCAGGCCGAACTGCTGGGCCATTTCGCGAATGGCCAGCACCGTGGTCACGGCACGGGTGCGCGAGGCGCTCTTGACCTCCAGTTGCCAGTGCTCGAAATCGCACTTCTCAAACAACTCTTCAAGTCGAGGAATCGGGCAGGGTGATACCCAGCCCGGGCCACCCTTGCGCGCATCGTAGGTCGCCAGATCCGCGGCTGTGTGTTCGGCGATTTTGCCGCGTCGACCGGTGGTGCGTTTGAGTGTCGGGTCGTGGATCACCATCAGCTCGTTGTCAGCTGACAGGTGCAGGTCCAGCTCGCAACGACGTACGCCGTGCTTGAGACATTGCTGGAAGCTGGTCAGGGTGTTTTCGGGGGCTTCGCCCTTGGCGCCGCGGTGGCCGTAAATCTGGGTCACGTTTGTTCCTTCAAGAAAGGGTGAGACTCAAGAAGCGCTCGGGGCGTTCTGTTCCAGCGCCTGGCGCCTTAGTTGCGCCTGTCGTTGGAGGATATAGCGGGCCAGCAGCTGGCGCTGGGCGTCAGTCATCTCGACGAACTCGGTACCGATTTCATACAGGTCATCAGGCTGCTGATCACAGTGGGTGACTCTGGCGCGCAGCAGCAAACCCAAGGCTTGCGGCATCAATACCATCTTCACTGCGACTCGGCTGCCAGCAGCGAGCGGTTGGGCCTGGTTGAACTCGATACCGCCCTCCGACAGCACCACCGCTTGTGGTGCGCTCAGGTGTCCGAGCAGGGTTTGTGCAACCACAGCGCTGAGCAGGTCGATACGTTTGTTCTGCGCCTTGAGGAAAGCGGCCAGGGTGCGATCCTTGTCGCTGAGCTGGCGCAGCAGGTGCTGGGACTCGAATTCGCTCAGGTGCAGCTCACTGAGCAGATTGAAGAGTGGTGAATCATCTTGCAATAAGTCTGGGCCGAGGGCTTCAGTAGCACTCAGCGGGCTAATTTCCAGTGCGATCCTATCGTCGATACGGTAGTATTCGCGGCGATCTTCTTCATCTAATGTCGACATGGCGAACCCATGGTAGCGGCGGTGGTCTGAGTGTAAAGCTGCTATTCAAGCCCCGCCACAAGGACGTTCCTCTTTCATCCGAACAAGCCCCGACATGTTCAGACCTCTCTTCGTATTCATCGGTACGCGTTACACCCGTGCCAAGCGTCGCAACCACTTCGTCTCGTTCATTTCCCTGACCTCGATGATCGGCCTCGCCCTGGGCGTGGTGGTGATGATCGTGGTGTTGTCGGTGATGAACGGTTTCGATCACGAGATGCGCACCCGGGTATTGGGCATGGTGCCCCATGCCACTCTGGAAACCGGACAGCCGCTCAACGACTGGCCCGCCCTTGCCAAGCAAGTAAAGCAGAACCCGCAGGTTGTGGCGGTGGCACCCTTTACCCAGATGCAGGGCTTGCTGACTCATGACGGCAAGGTGCAGAAGGTGCTGCTCAACGGCATCGATCCGGCTCAGGAGCGGCAGGTTTCGATCATCGACAACTTCATCCGTGAAGGTAAGCTCGACGCCCTGGCGCCGGGTGAGTTCGGCATCATGATCGGCGACAAGGCGGCGACCAAGCTGGGTGTCGGCATCGGCGACAAGCTGACCTTTGTTGCCCCGGAGGTCACTGTAACCCCCGCTGGCATGTTCCCGCGCATGAAGCGCTTTACCGTGGTCGGTATCTTCCATGTAGGCGCCGGTGAAATCGACGGCTACCTGGGTCTTACCAACCTCTCGGACCTGTCGCGTCTGCACCGCTGGAAAGCCGATCAGGTCCAGGGCCTGCGCCTGAAGTTCGACGACCTGTTCCAGGCGCCGCGCACCGCCTGGGATATCGCCCAGAACCTGGGTGACCGCGAGTTCTACGCCCGCGACTGGACCCGCAGCCATGGCAACCTGTACCAGGCGATCCGCATGGAGAAGGCCATGATCGGCCTGCTGTTGCTGCTGATTGTGGCGGTGGCGGCGTTCAACATCATTTCCACCCTGGTGATGGTGGTCAACGACAAGAAGGGCGATATCGCCATCTTGCGTACCCTGGGTTCGACCCCGGGGCAGATCATGGCCATCTTCATGGTCCAGGGTACGGTGATCGGCGTGGTCGGCACCTTGATCGGTGGTGTGCTCGGCATCGCCGCCGCACTGAATGTCAGCGCGGCTATCGCCGGGCTCGAGCGCCTGATCGGACACAAGTTCCTCAATGCCGACGTCTACTTCATCGACTACCTGCCGTCCCAGGTCATGGCCGAAGACGTGTGGATGGTCTGCGGTGCGGCATTGGTCCTGAGTTTCCTCGCCACCCTGTATCCGGCCTGGCGTGCGGCACGCACCCAGCCTGCGGAGGCGCTACGTTATGAGTGAGTTGGGCATGAGTAATAAAGCAGTGCTGAGTTGCCGCAACCTGGGCAAGTCCTACGAGGAAGGCCCGGAGAAGGTCCAGGTGTTGTCCGGTCTGCAGCTGGAGCTGCACCCCGGTGAGCGGGTGGCCATTGTCGGCAGTTCGGGTTCGGGCAAAAGTACCTTGCTCAACCTGCTGGGCGGTCTCGACACCCCGACCGAGGGTAGCGTCTGGCTGGCCGGTGAAGAGCTGTCGGCCCTCGGCGAGCGGGCCCGTGGTCTGCTGCGTAACCGCGCACTGGGCTTCGTCTACCAGTTCCATCACCTGCTACCGGAGTTCACCGCGCTGGAGAACGTGTGCATGCCGTTGCTGATTGGCCGCACCGCCATCCCCGAAGCGCGCGAACGCGCCGAGGCGCTGCTCAAGCGCGTTGGCCTGGGCCACCGCCTGAGTCACAAACCGGCCGAGCTGTCCGGCGGTGAGCGCCAGCGGGTGGCTATCGCCCGCGCCCTGGTCAACCGTCCGGGGCTGGTGATGCTCGATGAGCCGACCGGCAACCTCGACCACCACACCGCCCAAGGCATCCAGGACCTGATGCAAGAGCTGAGCAGCTCGTCGCAGACAGCCTTCCTGGTGGTCACCCATGACCTCAACCTGGCGCGGCAGATGGACCGTGTGCTGCGCCTGGACGACGGCCACCTAGTAGCGATCTGACCTGGCCGTGCAGCGTGCCCGCAAACTTAGGCGGGCACCGTGTTTCTTTTCTTTACCTGGGTGCTTCCGTTCATGTTCAGACCCTTGTCTATTTTCATCGGCGCGCGCTACACCCGCGCCAAGCGCCGCAACCATTTCATCTCGTTCATTTCCATGACCTCGATGATCGGCCTGTCCCTGGGTGTGCTGGCGATGATCGTGGTGTTGTCGGTGATGAACGGTTTCCAGCGCGAAATGAGTGCGCGGATCCTCGGCATGGTGCCGCATGCCAGTATTCTCGGTGTGCAGCCATTGGCTGACTGGCGCCCGGTGGCCGATGCTGCGCTGAAAGACCCGCAAGTACTCGCTGCCGCGCCTTTGACCGAGATGGAAGGCATGCTCTCCTACAAGGGCGCGATGCAGCCGATCCAGGTCAGCGGCATCGACCCGGCCCAGGAGGGCAAGGTCTCGATCGTGGCCCAGCACATTGTTCAGGGCAGCTTGCAGGCGCTGGAGCCGGGAGAGTATGGGGTCGTGATCGGCGAGATCAGCGCCCGGCGTTTTCGTTTGAATGTCGGCGACAAGCTGACCTTGATCGTGCCGGAAGTGAGCAGTGCTCCAGGTGGAATCACGCCGCGCATGCAACGCCTGAATGTGGTCGGGGTGTTCAAGGTGGGTGCCGAGCTGGATGGCTCCATGGCCTACATCCATATGGCCGATGCCGCACAAATGCAGCGCTGGCAGCCGGGTCAGGTGCAGGGCGTGCGCCTCAAGCTCAAGGACCTGTACGCGGCGCCGCAGGTGTCCAAGGCCATCGCCGCAGGCCTGGGCGAGCAGTACCGTGCCGATGACTGGTCGCATACCCAGGGCAGCCTGTTCAGTGCCATGAATATGGAAAAGACCATGATCGGCCTGTTGCTGCTGATGATCATCGCGGTGGCGGCGTTCAACATCATTGCCACGCTGATCATGGTGGTCAATGACAAGGGCGCGGACATCGCCATCCTGCGTACCATCGGTGCGACTCCGGCGCAGATCATGGGCACGTTCATGGTTCAGGGTACCTTGATCGGCATTGTCGGTACCTTGATCGGTGGCGTGCTCGGGGTGATTGCCGCGCTCAATGTCAGTCAGATTGTCGGTTGGCTGGAGCGGGTCAGCGGGCAACACATCTTTACCTCTGATGTGTACTTCATCAGCAGCCTGCCCTCGGAGTTGCAATGGGGTGATGTGGCGTTGATCTGTAGTGCGGGCCTGGTGATGAGTTTTCTGGCGACCTTGTACCCGGCGTATCGGGCTTCGCAGGTTGAGCCGGCTTACGCTTTGCGTTACGAGTGATGGTCATCGCGGGGCAAGCCCACCCACAGAAATCTCGGTGGGAGTGGGCTTGCCCCGCGAACAGTTCTAAACCGCTGGCAAGTCAATCACAAACCGCGTCCAGCCCGCCGCCGACTCGGCACGAATACTCCCGCCATGGGCCTGCACAATCGAACGGGTAATCGCCAAGCCCAACCCCGCATGCTCGCTACTGCCTTCGCGACGCGCCGGATCGGCCCGATAAAAACGGTCGAATAGTCGCGGTAACAATGTCGGGTCTATGGGCTCGCCAGTATTGGCTACCTGCAAGCGCACCTGGTTATTCCCCACCTCGATACTCAAGCGAATCTCGCCCTGTGCCGGGGTAAAGCGCAAGGCGTTGTCCAGCAGGTTGGACAGGGCCCGGCGCAGCATGTGCCGGTCACCGTCCAGGCTGGCCTGCCCTTCGCGGTGCAACGTAATACCGCTTTCTTCGGCCAGTGGGGCGTAGTACTCCAGCAAGGCATCCGCTTCATCAGACAGGGCAAGCCGCTGGCGGCTGGGCATCAACAGGCCGTGGTCGGCCTTGGCCAGATAGAGCATGTCGTTGACCAGTTGCGCCATCCACTGCAGCTCTTCAAGGTTGCTGTGCAAAGCTTCGCGGTATTCGTCCAGGTCGCGTGGGCGGGTGAGGGTGACCTGGGTGTGCGTCAGCAAATTCGACAGTGGCGTGCGCAGTTCGTGGGCGATATCGGCAGAGAAGGCCGACAAACGCTGGAAGGCATCATCCAGACGCTCCAGCATGGCGTTGACGGTCTGTGCCAGTTCGGCCAGTTCAACCGGCATCTGGTTTTCAGGCAGGCGCGTGGTCAACGAGCGCGCCGATACCTGTGAGGCGACTTCGCCCATGCGTCGCAATGGCTGCAGGCCGCTGCGCGCAGACCAGGCGCCGAGCAGGGCGGTGGCCAGGGCGGAGAGGCCGACGGTCAGCCAGATCAGTTGCTGCATGCGCTGCAGGAAGTGCTGGTGATGAGTGATATCGAGGAACAGTGTCAGTTGAGCCGACCGTGGATCACCGTGTTCCAGATTGACGCACAGGCTGCGATAGTCGCTACTGGTGCTATGCACGGTGCTGATCCCGGGCACCTGAGGCGATTCGGGCAGGTTGCTCTGGCTGTCGAACCACACCCGGCCATCGCTGCCCCGTACGCGTACGGCGAGGTCAGCCTGATGGCTCAATTCGGTTTGCAGGGCGGGCAGGCGCGTAGCCAGGCTGGCCGGGTCGTGAACGCCGTCGAGCATTTGGCGCAACACTGACAGCCGACTCTCGAGCAGTTGCTGGTCCAGTTCGATGAAATGACGTTCACTGGCGCGGCTGAACAGTATGCCAGCAGTCAAGGATACCGCCGCGGTGCAGGCGGCAAACAGCAGTGCCAGGCGGCCACCCAGGGATAATCGGCGCATCAGGCAAGCCGCTCTTCAAGCACATAGCCCATGCCGCGCACGGTATGGATCAGCTTGTGCTCATGGTTGTCATCGATTTTCAGGCGCAGGCGACGGATCGCCACTTCGATGACGTTGGTGTCGCTGTCGAAATTCATGTCCCAGACCTGAGACGCAATCAGCGACTTGGGCAGCACCTCGCCTTGACGGCGCAGCAGCAGTTCGAGCAGGGCAAATTCCTTGGCGGTCAGGTCGATGCGCTGGCCGTTGCGCTCGACCCGGCGGCGGATCAGGTCCAGACGCAGGTCGGCAAGGCCCAGGCTGGTTTCCTGGGTCGGGCTGCTGCCGCGACGCAGCAGGCTGCGCACCCGTGCCAGCAACTCGGAGAAGGCAAACGGCTTGACCAGGTAATCATCGGCGCCCAGTTCCAGGCCATGCACGCGGTCTTCCACGGCATCGCGGGCGGTGAGAAACAGCACCGGCACCTCACTGCCTGCAGCGCGTACGGCCTGGAGGATCTGCCAGCCATCGCGGCCAGGCAGCATCACATCGAGGATCAGCAGGTCGTAGTCGCCGGTCAGTGCCAGGTGCTGGCCGGTATTGCCGTCGGCGGCCAGCTCCGTGGCAAAGCCTGCTTCACTGAGGCCTTGGCTCAAGTACTGGCCGGTCTTGGTCTGGTCTTCGACGATCAACAGTTTCATCGGGTGGCTCTTGAAGAGGGGTTGCCGGGTGGTTATACCGTGCCGGGCAGTGTGTGGGGCCAAGCTGACAAAGTTGTAATGTTTTTGTCAGGTAGCTGCCAGCGCCGGTTTTCTACAGTGAAGCCTGATTCGTCGCAACCTTGGAGTTGGCCTGATATGAAACACCTTTTTTTCGCTGGCGCTCTGGCGCTGTTCAGTCTGCCTGCACTGGCTTCTCCTGCGAATTCATTTGCCTTTGGTGTGCCTGTAGCGGCTGCCGAGGCTGATCGTACCGTGGAGATCGTCATGGGCGACATGTACTACGCGCCACGCAGCTTGCAGGTCAAGGCTGGAGAAACCGTACGCTTCGTGCTGATCAACAAGGGCGCGGTTGCACATGAGTTCAGTCTTGGTGACGCGGTCATGCATGCCAGGCATCAGAAAGAAATGATCGCCATGCAGGGTCAGATGGATCACGCGGCCATGGGCCACGGCAGCATGCAGCACGGCGCAATGATGAAGCATGACGATTCCAATACGGTGATGGTTGCCCCCGGCAAGCGTGGTGAGTTGACCTGGACCTTCACACAGAACACCCCCATCGAGTTCGCCTGCAACGTGCCGGGCCATTATCAGGCAGGCATGGTGGGTGAGCTGACCATCGGCCAGTAACAGCCGATTCCCCTTTGCATGGCACAAACCGATAAACTAGGCACATTTCGTCCTTCAGGTTTGAGTCATGCATCCCGCCGCCGAACATTCCCCGCTGGGCAAGTCCAGCGAATACATTGCCACTTACACGCCATCGCTGCTGTTCCCGATTCCCCGCGCGGCCAAATGGGCCGAGCTGGGCGTCAGTGCCGAAACGCTGCCGTGGCAAGGTGTGGATTTCTGGAACTGCTTCGAACTGTCCTGGCTGTTGCCGTCGGGCAAACCGGTGGTGGCGATTGGCGAGTTCGCGATTCCCGCCGACTCGCCGAACATCATCGAGTCCAAGTCGTTCAAGTTGTACCTGAACTCCCTGAACCAGACCCTGTTCGAAACGCCGGCAGCGTTGCAGGCGTGCCTGGCAAAAGATCTCTCGATCGCGGCCGGCAAGCCGGTGGTCGTGCAGATTCGTAGCCTGGCTGAAGTCGAAGGGCAGGGCGTGGTTGCCTTGCCGGGCGTGTGCATTGACGACCTGGACGTCAGCATCAGCAACTATGAACAGCCACAGCCGGAGTTGCTGCGTTGTGACAGCAGCCGCATTGTCGAAGAAACCCTGCACAGCCACCTGCTCAAATCCAACTGCCCGGTCACTGGCCAGCCGGATTGGGGCAGCGTTACCGTGCATTACCGCGGGGCGGCGCTGGATCACGCAAGCCTGCTGACCTACCTGATCAGCTTCCGCCAGCATGCTGATTTCCATGAACAGTGCGTGGAGCGCATTTATCTGGACCTCAAGCGCTTGCTCAACCCTGAGTTCCTGACGGTCTATGCTCGTTATGTGCGGCGTGGCGGGCTGGATATCAACCCGTACCGTAGTACCGAAACCGTGACCCTGCCAAACCTGCGCCTGGTTCGGCAGTAACGAAAAAGCCCCGTTCGATGACGGGGCTTTCTTATCGGATTGGGCTCAGATACCCATGCTGTGCAAGCTTACCGCCAAGCGGCGCAAGATGCCGGTCAGGCTGGGGTGGTTGACCTCAAAGGTTTCCACAGCCAGATTGACGCTATCGACCAGATCGTTGTCCGGGCTGGCGGCTTCCAGCTCAAGCTTGGCCTCGATTTGCCGCATCAGCTCATGCAGCTGTTCGCGCTCTTCTTCGGAAAGCGGCGGATTTTGCTCCAGTTGCTCACGCAGCTCGTTGAGTTGCGCTTGCAGTTCGCGGGCAGGCATGGGTGATCTCCCTCTATGAATAGGCACAGTCATGGACCCCGGTAGCGGGTGAAAGGTCCATACCTTGCCTTCTAGAGTAATCCACTGGGCGATGCTTTGCATGACCCGGATCAACGGCCCTGTGTCAGGGTTTTTCACCCTTGAGGCGGCGCTGGGCTATGTCGGCCAGGCAATCGCCCAGCGCTTCAAGATGATCGATTACCGAATGCACGCCCAGGGCGAACAGTTGCAGGGTCGCCTTGGCGCGTTTGCGCTCCTGTTCCTGTGGGCTGAGCGCTTGCCATTGCTGACTGTCGAGCCCGCAAAGCGAGCTGCAGGTGGCAAGGCCGATGGTCCACAGGCCGGCATTGAGCCCCGACTGCAGCAGGCGGGGCTCACCACTGACCAGTACGCAGCCTTCAAGGGTGTGGGTCTTGAGCGTCATTAACGCCTGCCAGCAGGCGTCCGGCGCAGGCCATGGCGCCGGCGTCTGATGTTGCGCCTTGATCCAGGCGGGTAATGGCCTGCCAAAGTGTTCGGCGTCGGCGGTGCTCAGCTCGTCAATCCAGGCGCAGGGCACCTGTTGCTGATTCAGCCAGTCGAGTGTCCGCAGGGCGCCTGGGGTGGGTTGCGGTTTCGGGGTGACGCCGGTTTCGACGAGGCAGCCGCGCAGGCCAAACAGCAGAGCGGTGAAGGCGGGGGCGTCTGGCATGGCAACATCCCTGAAATAACCTGCAGACTACGCTCGCTGTGTTACACCTCGGTTACGACGCCACTACACAGCCTTTCACAAAAACGTGAGCTCTTTTATGTCAGGCTGTTTATCAGTGGAAGACCCTTTATACTTGTTTCCTTTTTTGAGCGTAGGACACGTAGTGTCTTACGCAGTGACTGTCGAGGAGTAACACTATGCGTAGGATCGGTACAGGCGTGATCAATCGGATGACCCGGGCCTGTGTCTGTGCCAGCCTGCTGTTGGCGCCAATGGGCGCAGCCCAGGCGGCGACCGAGGAAGATCCGTGGGAGAGCATCAACCGGCCGATCTTTACCTTCAACGACACTGTTGACACCTACGCGCTCAAGCCGTTGGCCAAGGGATACCAGGCGATCACCCCGCAGTTCCTGGAAGATGGCATCCACAATATGTTCCTCAACCTGGGCGACGTGACCAACCTGGCCAACAACATCCTGCAGTTCAAGCCGCATGCCGCCGGTGTCGACACGGCACGGTTGATCGTCAACACCACCTTCGGGCTGGGCGGTTTCTTCGATGTCGGCACTAAAATGGGCCTGCAGCGTAACGATGAAGACTTCGGTCAGACCCTCGGTTACTGGGGGGTAGGCAGTGGTCCTTACGTGATGCTGCCATTGCTCGGTCCAAGCACGGTGCGTGACGCTATCGGCAAGTATCCGGACACTTACACCGAACCCTACCGCTACATTGATCACGTGCCGACCCGCAACAGCGCGCGTTCTGTGGATGTCGTCGATACCCGTGCCAATTTGCTGTCGGCGGAAAAGCTGATCCGCGGCGACAAATACGTATTCATTCGCAATGCTTACCTGCAGAGCCGCGAGTTCAAGGTCAAGGATGGCGAAGTCAAAGACGATTTCTAATCCGTACGCCAACGAACAGGGCGGCCTTAGGGTCGCCTTTTTCATGGCTGCGGTTCAGCGCATGCTGACAATCTCATCCTTCCATTAGGTTGCAGCTAAAGACGTTTTTATAACTCCCAGTGATTTACCCTGCAAAGAGCAGCCGCGAGCATCGGCGTACCCTTGAAACCCCCAGCGGATGGGAGTACCGTCTGCGCCTTACAGGGCACCTCTGCAAGTTGCCGGACAGCCTGTCTTGTCCTACAACTCATATAAGAGTGGCTAGAAGCGAATCCAGTATGTGTGCTCATGCCTTGTCGAGCCGCCTACACCAACCTAATTCTGGCGCCGTTTGCCCACATGCAGAAAACCAGTGCCACGCTGCTGATAATCGATGACGACGACGTCGTACGTGCCAGTCTTGCCGCCTACCTTGAAGACAGTGGTTTCAGTGTCCTGCAAGCGAGTAATGGCCAGCAGGGCCTGCAGGTCTTCGAACAGGAACAGCCTGATCTAGTGATCTGCGATCTGCGCATGCCGCAAATGGGCGGTCTGGAGTTGATTCGCCAGGTTACCGAGCGCGCGCCCGAGTTGCCGGTGATCGTGGTCTCCGGTGCCGGGGTCATGAACGATGCAGTAGAGGCGTTGCGCCTGGGCGCTGCCGACTACCTGATCAAGCCCCTGGAAGACCTTGCGGTGCTGGAGCATTCGGTGCGTCGTGCACTGGATCGCGCTCGCCTGGTGCTCGAGAATCAGCGTTACCGGGAAAAGCTCGAAACCGCCAACCGCGAACTGGAAGCCAGCCTGCACCTGTTGCAGGAAGATCAGACAGCCGGGCGCCAGGTGCAGATGAATATGCTGCCGGAAAGTCCCTGGGTGGCCGACGGGCTGTCGTTCGAGCACCAGATCATTCCATCGCTGTACCTGTCGGGTGATTTTGCCGACTATTTCCGGGTTGACGAGCGACGTATCGCCTTCTACCTGGCGGACGTTTCCGGTCACGGCGCCTCTTCGGCGTTCGTTACCGTGTTGCTGAAGTTCATGACTACCCGGCTGCTGTTCGAATTCAAGCGCAACTCCAGGTTGCGCGATTTCAAACCCTCGGAAGTGCTCGGCCACATCAACCGCGGCCTGATCAACTGCAAGCTGGGCAAGCATGTGACCATGGTCGGCGGGGTGATTGATGAAGACACCGGGCTGATGACCTACAGCATTGGTGGCCACTTACCGTTGCCGGTGCTGTATACCCCGGGCCAGAGTCGCTATCTGGAGGGCCGCGGATTGCCGGTCGGACTGTTTGAGGAGGCGACCTACCAGGATCATGTCCTGGAGTTGCCACCGCAGTTCAGCCTGACCCTGCTCTCTGATGGCATTCTGGACCTTTTGCCTGGGGGAACACTCAAAGATAAAGAAGCGGCCTTGCCTGAAATCGTCAAGGCTGCGGGTGGTAGCCTGGATGGGCTGCGCCAACGATTCGGATTGGCTACGCTTGGGGAGATGCCGGATGATATCGCCCTATTGGTGTTGAGCAGGAACCTTCAATGAGTACGGGAAGAATCCAGTTCGCCGAACAGAGCGGCACCTTCGTTCTGAAGTTTGTCGGCGAAGTGCGCCTGACCTTGTGTTCGGCGCTGGATGCGACTATTGAAAAGATCTTCACGGCGCTGAATTTCTCGGCGATCGTCATTGATCTGACTGAAACCGAAAGCATCGACAGTACCACCTTGGGTTTGCTGGCCAAGCTCTCGATCCTGTCGCGCCAGAAGGTCGGGTTGTTGCCGACAGTGGTGACCACCAATCCGGACATCTCGCGGTTGTTGCAGTCGATGGGCTTCGATCAGGTGTTCAACATCGTTGATCGGCCGATTCCATGCCCCGAGTGCCTGACCGATCTGCCCTCGCAGGATCAGAATGAAGACGTAGTGCGCTCCAAGGTGCTGGAAGCGCACAAGATCCTCATGGGCCTGAACGATTCCAATCGCGAAGCCTTCCACGACCTGGTCAACGCCCTCGAACGTACCTGATCCGGCTCTCAGGCGCCTTGCGGCGCCTGCGCTTACTGACTAATCCGTTGTCCTGGGTGGGAACTCGGTCGGTGCCGCACCGTTGGCATTGAGTTGGTAAATCCGCTGAGGTTGCCCCTGCTCATTGAAAAACACCTGGCCCAGGCCTGCACTGTTCCACAGTCGCTCGCCGGCCTTGCTGTTGCTGGGCGTGCGAGGGATTACCTCCATCTGGCGGCGCTTGGTAAACCAGTTGAGCGGTGAGCGGGGTGAGTAAAGCCAACGGTTAAGGCGGTCGAAGGTGTCCAACAGGCGCCGCGGGAACTCGTTCTTGATACCGCTGCTGGTGATCTGCCATAGGTGCGGACTGCGCTGGCGATGACGGATCAGTACTTCGTAGACGAAGGAATAGTGCACGTCACCTGAGAGAATCACGTAATGCCCTGGTGTGCGCGAGTGTCGGAAGATATTTAAAATCACCTGTGCCGCACCACGATGGGCCATCCAGTTTTCAGCATCGACCAGCAGGGGGTAGCCCAGCCAGCTGAACACCCGCTGCACGGTCTCAATCAGCTTGACGCCGAATATCGGTGCAGGCGACACGATGATCACCGAGGGGTGATCGAGCAGGGCCTGCTGTAGTTCGCTCAGGGCTTCCCAGTCGAGCAGGCCAGAAGGCTTGTTGAAGTTGCTTTCGCTGCGCCAGCGACGCGTGCGGGTGTCGAGCACCAGCAGCGGTGGATTGCTCGGCAGTACGAACTGCCAGCCTTGAAAGCGCAGCACTTCATCGATCAGCGCGTCCTGCAAAGAGGCGTCCAGACGCTGGTCGTACAGGGCGCTGTGGCTCAGCGTCTGGCATTTGTGCACAAGCTCGCGGCAGGCATCGGGATCATTGCCCCAGCCCTGGCATAGCAGGTAAGCAAGCAAGGCATTGCCGATGATGCGCCTGGAAAAGGGGTGGCCGTAGGCGGTTTCTTCCCATTGCGCAGACAGGTTCCAGTCGTCGGTGATGTCGTGATCGTCGAAGATCATCAGGCTTGGCACATGGGCCAGCACACGGGCGACACCGCCCAGGCCGCTGATAAAACCGCGGATCAGCTGTTGTTCCTGCCGGTAGCGGTCCTGGCGCTGAGCGGTAAGTCCAGATGGCATTTGCGGGTCGATCAGCGACCAGGGTACTGGCGACCAGACCAGTAGGTACATGGCCATTACCTCGGCAAAGGTCACCAGGTGATTGTCGGCATTGCTGCTGGTGAAAATCGGCTTGCGCGCGCCGCCGAAGAAGCGCTCACGCAGGGTTACGTTGCTTTCCAGCGCCGGTAGTAAATCTGCGCGGTGGTAATAACTGGCCGGGTGCTGATAGAGCGCGGTGCTGTTATCGACCACCGCACCCCGCAGCGCCTCGTCAAACAATCCCAGGCGTTCGATCAGCGCATGTATCGCGCGCAGCATCGGCCCGGCGACATCATCGGCGTAGATCTGATCGCCGCTCATCATCAGCAGCGCCGGGCGCGATTTGGGGTCGGTGCCTTCCATCAGCAGGCGATCAGCGCAGAGCAGGCCATCGGCGGCCGGGTGGTGAGGCTTGCGGCAGGAGCCGTGAAGCAGCTGTTCAAGGCGTGAATGCAGGACAAAGCTGGGTTGCCGGGCGCCGTCGTAGAGCAGGTGTGGGGCCCATTGGGCGATACCTTGAGCGCCGTTACTGGTTTGCAGGATCAGGTCATAGTCGATCTGCACATCGCAGGGCAGCGGGTTGTCGAGGTGGATGTCGATCAGGTGCACGAACGCCTGACGGCCGATGGCGATGACCTGGCAATCGAGGTTGGGCGTGATGCCCGGACAGCTCAGCGATAAGGTCGGTTGCAGCGCTTGCGAGCCGACCAGCCAGAACACCATTCGCGTAGGTTCCAGGCGGCGTAGCAAGGGGCCGGCCAATACTGCGGGCAATACGGAAGGTTCAGGCATCAACATCTCGGATAACACGATCGAAAGCATCGCGGGTCAAGCCCGCTCCTACAGACAGGGTAGGAGCGGGCTTGACCCGCGATGAGGTCTCAAGGCTGCAAAAAAGGATGGATACTCAGCATCCCTTGCCTCAGTGGCAAATGCGGTTTTGTATCAAGCTTTTGCCGCGAGCAATGCCTCCAGCTTCTCCTGATCCCGGGCAAATTGACGAATGCCCTCGGCCAGTTTCTCAGTGGCCATGGCATCTTCGTTGGAAGCCCAGCGGAACTGTGCCTCGCTCAAGTGCTGACGGGTTTCACCTTGGTTGCCCGGTTTGAGGATGCGTGGCAGCTCGCCCTGATCTTCGCTCAGTTGCTGCAGCAGCTCGGGGCTGATGGTCAGCCGGTCACAGCCGGCCAGTTGCTCGATCTGGCCGATATTGCGGAAACTTGCCCCCATGACCACGGTCTTGTAGTCATTGGTCTTGTAGTAATCGTAAATGCGCGTAACCGATTGCACGCCCGGATCTTCAGCGCCGACGTATTCCTTGCCGGTGGATTTCTTGTACCAGTCGTAGATACGACCCACGAACGGTGAAATCAGGAACACCCCGGCGTCGGCACAGGCCTGGGCCTGGGCAAAAGAGAACAGCAGGGTCAGGTTGGTCTGGATGCCTTCCTTCTCAAGCACTTCGGCGGCGCGGATGCCTTCCCAGGTCGAGGCGAGTTTGATCAGCACACGATCACGACCGATACCGGCCTTATCGTACAGATTGATCAACTGCCTGGCCTTGGCCAGCAGCGCGGGTTGGTCGAAGGACAAACGCGCATCGACCTCGGTGGAGATGCGCCCTGGAATCACTTTGAGAATGCCGGCGCCAACCGCCACGGCAAAGGTGTCACAGGCAAGACCGACGTCACCCTTGCTGTGCTCGACTGACTGCTTGAGCAAGTCGGCATAACCGGGCATGGCCGCGGCCTTGAGCAGCAGCGACGGGTTGGTGGTGGCATCGACCGGTTTCAGGCGGCTGATGGCATCGATATCACCAGTGTCGGCAACCACAGTGGTGAACTGCTTGAGTTGTTCCAGCTTGGAAGTCATGGGCGTGCTCTGTCCTGTGCAATGGATCGACATTACCCGAGCGCTGCCAGCCGCTCAAGGGCTGGCTGGCAGGCGGGGCGAAGATAAGCCTTCGAGTGTCCAAGTGTGCACAGGTTCCGGAGCTAGCGGCCCTGCAACAGCTCGCCGGCCTGATCGAGCAGCGCCAGTGGATCCTTGCTCTTGTGGATGTCCACCGAGAGCAACTGGCGGAACTTGCGCGCCCCCGGGAAGCCTTGGCCGAGACCGAGGATGTGGCGGGTGACATGGTGCATGGCGCCGCCGGCAGCCAGGTGTGCGGCGATGTAGGGGCGCAGCTTGGCCAGGGCTTCACTGCGGCTGATCACGGGTGCCTGACTGCCGAACAACTGCTGGTCGACCTCGGCCAGTACATAGGGGTTGTGGTACGCCTCGCGTCCGAGCATCACCCCGTCGAACGTCTGCAGGTGCTCCTGGCACTCGGCCAGGGTTTTGATGCCACCGTTGAGGATGATCTCCAGCTCTGGGAAATCCGCCTTCAACTGTGCTGCCACGTCGTAGCGCAGTGGTGGAATCTCGCGGTTTTCCTTCGGCGACAAACCTTCAAGGATCGCAATGCGTGCGTGCACGGTAAAGCTGCGGCAGCCGGCATCACGCACCTGACCGACGAAATCGCACAGCTCGGCATAGCTGTCGCGGCCATTGATACCGATACGGTGCTTGACCGTCACCGGGATCTGCACCGCATCCTGCATCGCTTTGACGCAATCGCCGACCAGCGCCGGATGGCCCATCAGGCAGGCGCCGATCATGTTGTTCTGCACCCGGTCGCTCGGGCAGCCAACGTTGAGGTTGACCTCATCGTAGCCAGCGTCTTGTGCCAGTTTGGCGCACGCAGCGAGATCCGCCGGCACGCTGCCGCCCAGTTGCAGAGCCAGCGGATGCTCGGCTTGGTCATGACGCAGGAAGCGCTCAGCGTCGCCGTGCAGGAGGGCGCCGGTGGTGACCATTTCGGTGTAGAGCAGGGCGTTGCTGGAAAGCAGGCGCAGGAAGAAGCGGCAATGGCGGTCGGTCCAATCCATCATCGGCGCAACAGAAAACCGCCTAGCTACCGGATTCATTGGGTTTACCAGGTTTTCTGCTTGGTTCGTCTGCATCTACACGCTTCTCATTTGCTAATGTTTACCGCTGGTTTTGCTTTTCTCGAAGGCGGCGCATGCCGCACACATTCGCATCGTGCAAAAGGGCGTAATAGTTTATCAGGAAAGCCAGACGTTCGACCGCAAGACAATGGCTCAGGCGGTTATCTACCTTGGGGCGATCCGTTCTGGTGCCCGCTCCTGCGACAGAGCCAAGGGGGCAATCATGAGCGTCCACCATGCCTTGATCCCTGGTGGCGAGCAGCGGTCCCAAGCAAGCCGGTATCGTTTGAGGTCGCCTTCATCTAGACTGAAGGTTCTACACAGAGATCATCGATGCAACTAATGATAAGATAAGCGGTATTACACCCGCACCTTCGGCTATTAGTCGAGGCTTGTGAGCTTGAGCGCGACATTCGCAAATATAAGCTGAAAATTACTAATGCAGCACGGATTGAATTTAGGGTTTTTTTATGTCTGCTCAACGTCACGATGTTTCTGACACACCGTTGGTGACAGTAATCATCGCTTCTTACAATCACGCGCGCTATATAGAAAAAAGCGTCAATAGTGTCATCAACCAAACCTATCCCAATATCGAGTTGCTCGTCATTGATGATGGTTCGACGGATGAAAGCCCGGCGATCCTGAAGCGGCTCCAGGAAACGCATGGTTTCGATTTGCGCTTTCAGGCCAACAAGGGCTTGGCCTGTACGCTGAATGATGCGATTGAGCGTGCAAGGGGCGAGTTGATTGTCCCGTTCGGATCCGACGACATCATGGTTCCCCATCGAATCGCCACGCAAGTGGAGTACATGCAGGGCAAACCTGAAGTGGGTATTTGTTCGGCCAATATCGAAACCATTGACCAGGATGGTCGGGTGATGGGCCCGCGCGAGCAGCGTAAGCGAAATCTGCCTTTTCGCCGCCTGGATTTTGACGACCTGTTTCTCGATCGCAAGCCCGGGCCCATGGCCGCGACGTTGATGCTGCGCCGTGAAGCCCTGGATAAGGTCGGCGGCTTCAATGCGAACATTCGCTTGGAGGACGTCTATATCGAGTTGGCGATTGCTCGTGCCGGTTACTTCATCGACGTGCTTGGCGAGGTGCTGGCGCAATACCGTGATCACCCCACCAACACCTTCAAGAACGGCCGGTTCATGGTGGATAACGTACTGAAAACCTACGAGGTGTTCCGTGATCACCCGCAGTACGAAAAGGTGTGCATGAATTTCCGCAACTCCATGGTGCTCAAGTACGCCAACCGTGACAAGGCGTTGACGCGGGAAATCCTGGCGGAAATCCCGGTCAAGTACTGGAACAAGAAAACCTTGCGCGGTATCTGGAGGCTGATCAGCTCTTGACTGCCCGGCTACGCGTCCAGTGGATCAGCGATTGGCCATAGACCATGGCCAGCGGTATCCAGATCAGAAACCAGTGCTCTTTGGGGCGTGACATGAAGGCACTGCCTTCGGTCAGCCCCGAAGCAAAGCCGAAGATAAGCCAGGTCGCCGCGAGGGTGACAGCGGGTTGCTTGCGGTGGACCCAGCTGAAGTACATCGCCAGGCCATACAGCGTCATCCACAACGCCAACCCCAAGATACCGCCCGAGTACAACACGCCCAGTTCGATGTTGTGCGGGTCGGCGAGGGTTTTGCTCAAGTCTGGAAGTATCACCGTCATGGGTGAGTCGAAGCCATGGCCCAACCATGGATGCTCGCTGATCTGGCGCAGCGACTCCATCCAGATGGCGGGGCGGTAGGATACGCCGCGCTGGGTGATGGCTTCGGGGTGAATCAGTGCAACGACCATTATGCCAAGAGCAACCACCCCTATGGCAATCAAGCTACGGCGTCGGTCGCCGACGATCATCAGCCACCCCATGGCTGCCGCCAGCCCCACCAATGGCGTCCGTGATCCGGTTGCGAGGATCGCTGCGCCCAGTAGCGCCAGGCAGATAATCGGCAGTGGGCTCAACACGTTGCGTGCCTGGAACCATGATCCCAGCCAGAATGCGGCGAATGCACCGAATACATGGGCGGTGAGCAAGGGGTTGTAGAGCGCGCCGTAACCGCTTAAACGGTTGCCTGCGTAGGGCAGCTTGGAGTACATGAAGTAGATCAGCGCCAGACCTGCCACCAATGCGACGAAGATGGCCGCCAGACGCGTGCACTGCTCCAGTTGCGCAGGGTTGCGCAGAGCGATGATCCCCGCAGAAAGCAGTAGCATCGCGATGTACAACGGTCGTTTGAGCAAACTGCCTGTTGAGTTTTCCGTGTCGGACCAGGCAATGCTCAGGAGGGTGTAGGCACTGAAGGCCAGGAAGGCAATAAACAGCGGGTTACTGGTCAGGGGTTTGAGTAATCGCGGTTGCAGGATCAAAGCCAGGAGGGTGGGGAAGGCCAGGAAAATGTAATAGAGCTTGTGGTACATCGCTCGTTCCCCGGCCCAGAACATCCCTGTGAGGATGATCAGCCAGCCTAACGGCAAGAGGTAGCTATTGATCATGTTCCCCAGGCGTTGGGCCTTGGTCTCTATCGGTACATCAATTGACATCTCGCGTGTTCATCCTAATCAATGTCATGTTTATTTGACCTGTGCGGTATTAATTCTGAAACGCTTGGGCCCCTTAAGCGATCGCCTCCTGCTGACTAAGGGCGGCACAGTAGCCCGTGGCCACGGATCAAACGGCTGGAAAATCGGGGGACAAGGGCTGGCAGGAAAATAGCATCAATCCAGCATTGGCGCCACGCTGGAGTGGCGCCAGGCCCAGAGCGTTGGCCGTGCTGTGCTGACAGAGCGGGGATCAGGTGCTAGCCAAGTAAATGACGATCAATCAGCTTCGCTACTTCTGCGGCATGACTGAACCCCAGGTCATGGCCCGCGCCTTCTAGAACATGCAGGCTTGCACACGGTAGTAGCCGTGCAAGGTGCTCCCCCACCCTGACCGGGCTGATCGGATCATTGTCCCCCCACAGCAGCAACACCGGCATCTGCAGCTCGGCCAAGCGCTCGCTGAGGTCGCTGTGATCGTCGATGAACCAGCGCGGCACACTCGGGAACTCGTCTGCGAACGCCGGGCGCCAATCCTGTGCACCGAGGGCTGGCATGTTGACCCCGCCGGAGGTGACGCTAAGCACCAGGTGGGTTATCCGCTCAGGTCTTTGCAGCGCGGTAAGCACCGCGACGATACCGCCCATCGATTGCGCGATCAGTGCAGTCGGTTGGTCGATATCGGGGAGCAGGCGGGTTACCAGGTCGTCCATGCTGTTCACGCCTGAATCCGCTGGTGTGGGACCGAAACCGGGCCAGCCGATGTGCAACTGTGCTGCAGGGTAGGCAAGAGATTGGGCTGCCGGGCGCCAGAAATCGGTGTTGCCTGAGGCGCCGGGAAGGAAGATCAGTCTGGAGGGTAGGGCAGTCACCAGGACCTCTGTACATATGCGGTTTCAAGGACGGCAGGATGCCGAATGGCGCTCAAGTATGCGTTGGTTACCGGTAAAGGTTAAGACCTGGCGCCCTTGCCAGGGTGGCGTGGAAAGCGGCCTCGATCTGTGCCTTATTGCCCTGGATTTCTGACGGTTCTTCAAGGCCCCAGTGGCTTTCCGCTAGGATAGACCGTTTCGAATGCCAGGCCGCCGTGCGCATCCAGGATAGGAGAATCAAGGCTGATGTGGGGATATGTTGCGCTCTATGTGCTATTTGCAGGGGGCGTCTATTGTGTGGATCGCTTCACTCATCGTTCACTGTTTGTCCGGACCCAGAATCGACATTTGCGCTGGAAGTTGAATTTCAGCGTGAGGGGTTGGGACATCGATGACTATCTGGCGGCAGTCATCTTGGTCTGTGTGGCCATCCTGCAAGCCATGATGATGCTTGATTGGTGGGGCAGCTCGGTCGACAAAAACCTGGCGAGGGGGTTGTTTGCGCTCTTGAGCTTGAGCTCCATTGTTCTCGTCGTTCGATTGCTTCGATTGGTTGAGCGCTACGCACGACACAAGGGCTGGTTAACCGTGTTGGCCGCATTGCTGACGGTGGGGGCGGGGCTGATAGCCAGTGCAGAAGCCGACGCTTTTATCCTTGGGCAGACCCGTGTCGATCCAGGACAATTTCCTGTCGCGCAGAAAACACTGACATTCATCTACCTGGTTTACCTCTGGTATCTGTCCACGAGTTTGCTGATGGCCTTGGTGATGTTCGTCGGCGCCCTGATTTATGGGATGACCGCACCCGGGTTCAAGCAACAAGTGAGGCGTAATCGGGCGACAGCCATCTGCCGGGGTCTCTACATTCCAAGCTTGACCTGGCACAAGCGTCAGTGGCTGCAGGCATCCTGCGTCATCGGTGTGATCTACACGGCTGTGATTCTGCTGGCATTTTCAGAGGTGGTTAATGCCAGGCTTCGCACAGTGCTTCACGAGGCATTGGTGTATGCCTCCTTCCATCTGCGCCCTGAAGATTGCGCCATGACCGGGCTGCCACCTGGCACGCGACTGGCTTTGTTGGCAAAAGGCGCGGTAGTGGTCGCTCGACCGGTGGAGGGCGGTTATCGCTTTGATGAACAGGTATGCTCACTGCAGTCAGCCACTCAGATCGAGACGACGCGAGATCAGCGAATCAGAAACGCCAGGGCTCAGGATGCATATTTTTGAATACGCGGTACCTGAGTCAAGGGGGAAGTGCCTGGTTCCGGGTCTTCAGAACGCCAGCTTGTAACCGATCATCAGCAGCATGCCGGCCAGGCAAGGGCGCAGGACGCTGTCGGAGATGCGTCCGGTCAGGTGGCTGCCCAGGTAGATGCCCGGCAGCGAGCCCAGCAGCAGATAGCCCAGCAGTGACCAGTCCATGTTGCCCATGCTGGCGTGGCCCAGGCCGGCGACCAGCGTCAGGGGCACGGCGTGGGCAATCTCGGTGCCGACCAGGCGGCGGGTGACCAGGTAGGGGTAGAGCAGGAACAGCGCAACAGTACCCAGAGCGCCAGCCCCGATGGAGGTCAGCGACACCATGACGCCGAGCAGGATGCCGGTGATCACGGTCAGCAGGTTGAGACTGGTACCGCTCAGGTGATAGCGGTCGCCAGCGTGTTTGCTGGCGAAAGCTTGCAGTTTGCTTTTGAACAGAATGGCCAGGGCGGTGAGTACCAGGACGACGGCCAGGCCTTGCTTGATCACGGCGTTGGCGGCTTGGGTGTCGGTGTCCAGGGTGCTGAGGAACCACAGGGTTGCGGCGGCGGCCGGGACGCTGCCCAGGGTTAGCCAGCCGGTGATTTTCCAGTCGATGTTTTTGTTTTTGCTGTGGACCCAGACGCCGCTGGCTTTGGTGATGGCGGCGTACAACAGGTCGGTGCCCACTGCGGTGGCCGGGCTGATACCGAACCAGAGCAGGATAGGGGTCATCAATGAACCGCCGCCGACGCCGGTCATGCCGACGATGAAACCTACGATGAGGCCTGCAATGGTGAAGCCGAAAGAACCTACATCCATAATCTACCTAATCGCCCACATGCCCGTGATCGGATGGCAGCCAGCATAAAGGTTTTTTTATAGCCAAATAGACTAGTTCGTTATTAGGTTATAACTGGGACGTTTTGGTGCTGAGAGGGTGGGGCTTTGCGATTTGTGCGGGCATCCGGTTGCCACGGTGGCGCTGAATCACCTTTGCGCCCTTATGGCAGCTGGATCAAGACCAAAAGCAGATCAGGTTCCAGGGCAAGATTCGCTTCGTTCCTGCTTGCTGCGAGGTACGCAGTTTTGAGCATACCCATCACCGATCCGTCATCACCACCATCACCTGTGCATCACCCCCATCCTCACTCTCCGACAGGTAGATGTGGCCGACATTGCTGTTGAAATAAGCCGTCTCCTGCGCGCCGATGCTGACTGCCTCACCGGTTTCGAACTCAATCCGTACCCGCCCACTGAGCACCAGGGCAAACTCTTGCCCGGGGTGACGAATGAACTCATCGAACTGCTGCCGCTCGCGGGCGATGATCCGCGCGTACATCGGGGTCATCAGCCGCTCGGGAAACTCTCCGGCAATCAAGTGGTAGTCATAGGTTCCGGTGCTGTAACCCGGCGTTGAAGGCAGCGAATGGACTACCACAGTGGTCGATGCCGGGGCGTCTCCCATTTCTGCCGAGCGAAACAACTGGGCGATGTCGACATTCAGCGCCCGCGCCGCTGCGGCGAGTTTTTCGTAACTCACCGATACCTGCGCCAGCTCCATTTTCGACAAGGTCGAGACCGGCACCCCGGAGCGTTCTGACAACTGCTTGAGGGTCAGTTGCTGACTTTTGCGCACGGTCCGCAGGCGGGCGCCGACTTCTGTGCGGTCGATCGGGGGCTGCGTGCCAGGGCGGTCGGCGGCAGGGGAGCGGTCACTCATCAAGGATCTCGGTCAGGAATAACGGTTAGGCATCTTACCGTGGCCGCTTGCGTATTCTGAAATTCTCATATATTAGAATTCTCATAAGTGATAATTTCGATTACCTCATCAGGCAATGGCAAGGTTATGACGCAGATATTCGACAGCGTGATCATTGGCGCCGGTATTGCGGGTGCTTCCTTGGGGTACCGACTGGCCGGCCAGCACCGTGTGTTGCTGCTGGAGCGCGAGTCGCAGCCCGGCTATCACGCCACCGGGCGCTCGGCGGCGATGTTCATGGAGGCTTACGGCACCCCGCAGATCCAGGCTTTGACCCGGGCTAGTCGGGCGTTCTACGAGTCGCCTCCAGCGGGGTTCTGCGAGCATCGCTTGCTTGAGCCGCGAGGGTGCCTGTATGTCGCCAGTCTCGATCAGCAGGATCTGCTGGCCAGCAGTTATGCCCAGAATCTGGCCAACGGCACCGAGGTCCATTTGCTTGACCCTGAGGCAGCGTTGGCGATGGTACCGAGCCTGAGGGGCGAAGCTATTGCAGGCGCGTTCCATGAGCCGGGTGCCATGGACCTTGATGTACACGCTTTGCATCAGGGCTTCTTGCGTGGCTTTCGTCAGGCGGGCGGCGAGCTGCGCTGCAATGCCGAGCTGGTTGAGGGGGCCTTTGCCGAAGGCCTCTGGCATCTGCACCTGGCTGACGGCTGCGTGGTGCAGGCCCGACAGTTGGTTAACGCGGCGGGCGCCTGGGCAGATCGGGTTGCCGCGGTCTGTGGTGTGCAGCCTGTTGGCTTGCAGCCTTGCCGACGCAGCGCTTTTACCTTCGAAGGGCCACAAGACCAGGCGTTTGCACAGTGGCCGGCAGTGATCGGGGTGGATGAGAGTTTCTATTTCAAACCCGACGCTGGGCAGTTGCTCGGCTCGCCGGCCAATGCCGATCCGGTCGAACCCCAGGATGTAATGCCCGAAGAGTTGGACGTGGCGATCGGTATCTACAACATCGAAGCCCTGACCACGCTGACGATCCGTCGTCCCAGTCACATCTGGGCCGGGCTGCGTTCATTCGTCGCCGATGGCGATCTGGTCATTGGCCGCGATCCCCACACGCCGGCGTTTTTCTGGCTGGCGGCCCAGGGCGGCTATGGCATCCAGTCGGCGGCCGGTGTCTCGCAACTGGCCTGTGCGTTGCTGCTGGATCAGGCACTTCCCGCTTCCTTGCAGCGCGAAGGTGTCGAGCCGCAACGCTTGTCACCGGCGCGTTTTCGTTAATCCCCCTCAAAGGACATTGTCATGAACTCGACGATTCAACGTATTCCCAGCCACCTGCCGTTTCCGTTTTCCAAGGCCGTCAAGGTCGGGGGCTTTTTGTTTCTTTCCGGTCAGGTCCCCATGAACGCCGCAGGCGAAGTGGTACGTGGCGACATCCAGACCCAGACCCAAGCCACCCTGGAGCGTATCGGCGAAACCCTGGCCGAGTGCGGCGCAGGGTTCGAACAGGTGGTCAAGGCCACAGTATGGCTGTCCGACATGGCGCATTTCGCCGGATTCAACGAGGTCTACAAAAACTTCTTCGCCAATGGCTTTCCCGTGCGCTCGACAGTGAGCGCCGGTCTTGCACTGGGCGTGGATGTGGAGATCGAAGTACAGGCCTGGATCGGTCACCACTGAGGTCGCACACGCCTGCGCGGTACTGGGTAAAAACAACAAGGCCTGACCAGGGCCATAGATGCCAGAGGGTTCAAGATGAAAGAACAGCTGAAAATTGCAGGCGCCTTTATCGGCGTTATCGTGGGTGCAGGTTTCGCCTCAGGGCGGGAGTTAATGCTGTTTTTCGTCAACTTCGGCCTCTGGGGGCTGCTCGGCACCCTGGTCAGTGCGGCGCTGTTCACTTTTCTCGGCATGGCCCTGGCTGGTCTGGGCAACCGTCTGCAGGCTGCTTCCCACAAGGATGTGGTGTATGCCATCTGCGGGCGCTACTTGGGGCTGTTTGTCGATCTGTTGATCACCTTCTTCATGTTCGGGGTGACGGTGGTGATGCTCGCCGGTGGCGGTGCGTTGCTTGAGCAGCAGTTCGGTATCCCGGCGCTGACCGGCAGTGTGCTGGTGACCCTGCTGGTGGTGGCTGTGGTCTGTCTGGATATACACAAGGTCATCGTGCTGATCGGCGCCGTCACGCCTTTTCTGATCCTCGCAGCCTGTGCTATCGCGTTGTATGCAGTGTTCACCCGCGACTTGAGTTTCACCGCTCTGGACCAGATCGCCAATCAGCAGGAGGCAGGAGCGAGCCACTGGTTGCTGGGGGCTTTCCTCTATGTGTCGTACAACGTTGTGGCCGGGGCACCGATGCTGGCGATTCTCGGTGGTTCGGCACGCCTGGAGAAAACTGCGCTCTGGGGTGGCATTCTCGGTGGCGCGGGCCTGGGCGGCTTGATGCTGGTGATCAGCGCCGGGTTGCTCTCGCGCTTGGACACGGTGGCCGATTTGCCGATGCCGATGCTGTCGATTGCCAGCGAAATTTCCCCGGCGCTGGGTGTGATCATGTGCGTGATCATCTTCGGCATGATCGTCAATACTGCCGTGGGCATGCTCTATTCGTTTCTGGCGCGGCTGTTGCCGGCGGGTACGCGCCGTTTTCGTCTGGGCGCAGTGGGGGCGGGGGTGGCGGCGTTTATCTGTAGCCTGATCGGCTTTATCAGCCTGGTTGGTCAGGTCTATCCGCTCTTTGGATACCTGGGCTTTGTGGTGATGCTGGCGGTGCTGATCGGCTGGATGCGCATGGGGCGGGTCAAGCGCGCGGTGGTGGTGTAGTTAACAGACACCTGGCGAGGACAGTGTCTGCCCTCGCCAGGTGTAGGGTCAGATCTTGAAGCTGTCGACCAGTTGCTTGAGACGTCCGGCCTGTTGGGCCAGGGCATCGCAGTGACGCAGGGTGTCATTGAGGTTGGCTACGCCTTGCTGGTTCAGCACGTTGATCTGGATGATGTCCAGGTTCAGGCTTTCGACCACGGCGGTCTGTTCCTCGGTCGCTGCCGCCACTGACTGGTTCATGCCGTCGATTTCGCCGATACGCTGGGTCACGCTGCTCAGGCGTTCACCGGCCTGGTTGGCGACCATCACGCTTTCCTCGCTCGATACCTGGCTGGCGTTCATGTTGTGCACCGCCTCGCGCGAGCCGACCTGCAGGGTGGTGATCATTTTGTGGATTTCTTCGGCCGATTCCTGGGTGCGGTGCGCCAGGTTGCGCACTTCGTCGGCGACCACGGCAAATCCACGTCCGGCTTCCCCGGCACGGGCGGCTTCGATGGCGGCGTTCAGAGCCAGCAGGTTGGTCTGCTGGGAGATACCCTTGATCACGTCAAGGATCTGCCCGATGTCGTCGGTGCTGGCGTTGAGGGTTTCGATCTGTTCGCAGGATTCGCTGATCTTCTGCGACAGCGCAGTCATCGCCGAGATGGTTGCTTCCACCACCTGGCGGCCGTCGTTGGCCTGTTCGCTGGCGCCGCTCGCGTGCTGCGAAGCATCGGCGGCGTTGCGGGCGATTTCCTGGGTGGCGGCGCCCAGTTCATTGATGGCCGCAGCCACGCTGTTGGTGCGCATGCTCTGCTCTTCCGAGCCGATGATCGAGGCGTTCGACGCGCTCATCACCCGCTCGGAAAGGTCATGCACCTGACGAGTGGCCGAGGACACTTCGGCAATCGAGGCGTGAATACGTTCGACGAACTGGTTGAAGGCAGCAGCCAGTTCGCCGAATTCGTCCTTGTTCTCCACGACCAGACGGCGAGTCAGGTCGCCTTCGCCTTGGGCGATGTCCTGCATGGCGCGGCCCATGGTGGTCAGCGGACGCATCAGAACCGGAATCAGCAGGCCAAGCAGGCCAGCAATGGCCGCCACGGCGATGAGCATGGCGATGATGGCCGAAGTACGGAACTGGCTGAGAGGAGCGTAGGCCTTGTCTTTGTCGATCGACAAGCCGATGTACCAGTCGGCCGACGGCAGGCCACTGACTGGAGCAAAGGAGATGATGCGCTGCTGACCGTCCAGGGTCGCGTCATGAATGCCTGGGGTCACTTGCAGGTTGCTGCCTGAATAAATGTCCTTGAGGGTCTTCATCACCTGGTTTTTGTCCGGGCTGACGATCACCTGGCCGTTGCGGTCGACCAGGAAAGCATGGCCGATACCGCCGAAGTCCACGGCGTTGATGATGTCGACCAGGGATGCCAGGCTCAGGTCGCCACCGACCACACCCAGCAGTTCACCGTTGGTCTTGCTCTTGACCGGCATGCCAATGGTGACTACCAGTCCACCGACGGCGGCCATGTACGGCGGGGTCAGCATGGGCTGGTTGGCGGCGACGGCGGCGGTGTACCAGGGGCGTTGGCGCGGGTCATAGCCGTCAGGCATCTTCGCATCCGGGCGCTGGGTGAACACACCGTTGGCCTGGCCGACGTAGGTGAACTGGAAGTTATTGGTGAGCGAAGGCTGGTCGACCAGTCCCGGGAAATCGGCATTGGCACCTTGGTGGGCAACGTCCTGGGCGAGGTTTTCCAACACCAGAATCCGGCCGCTCATCCAGTTCTGCACGCTGCTGGCGGTCAGTGCGCCGGCTTGCTTGACCGACGACTCGATGTTCTGTCGGATGGTGTTGCGTTGCAGATAGTCGTTGTAGAGGGTGAACAAAGCAAATGCCAGAACCACGACGCCGCAGGCGCACAGCAGGATCTTGTGGCGAAATTTCAGGTTCATGTTCCGATACCTTGTGCCAGTAAGGAGGAGTGCCGAGCGGTGCTTTTGGCCAGTGCTCGTACCTATCCACACGGCTATCGGCCATAACGGTGAAAAATTGAAAGGTAGATTGCCGCAGGGGCTGACAGGTTTTTCCTACCCGAGGCTTTAGCCTGCGGTTTGTGGCGCTAGACGCCGAGACGCTTGACCAGTTCCTGTGCCGCCTTTTGCAGCGGCTGTTTGTGGCGCCAGAACGCATGCACCGGCAACTGCAGTTCGTTGCGGGTGTTCTTGAAATCCAGGCGCAGCAGACGCCCGGCCTCAAGCAGCGGGGCCACCCGCGACAGTGGAAAGTCACCCCAGCCCAGGCCTGCTTCGACCATCTCCAGGGCCATGCTCAGGCTGTCGGTACGCCAGTGGGCCTTGCCGATCAGGGCACGGGTGTCGCTGATCGGCAGGTCGCGACTGGCCACCAGGATCTGCCGGACATTGACCAGGTCTTCGAGGTAGGCAATCTGCCGAGGTTGGCGTTGCAGGGCAGGGTGCTGCGGCGAGATGGTCGCCACCAGCGACTCCATACCGACATTCTGGAAACGTTGCTGTGGATCGACCGCCAATCCGGCAAATGCCAGGCACAGGCTGACCCGGCCGCTGTGCAGCAATTGCAGCGCCTCTTCCTGAGGGGCGCTGAGCACCTCGATCTCCAGCAGCGGATAGCGCTCGCTGATGGTCTTGATCGCGGTTAGCAGCGGGCCGTGGTCAATGTCCGGTACCACGCTGATGGCCAGGGTGCTTTCCAGTCCTTGGGACAATTCCAGGGCATGCACCTGTAACTGTCCCAGTTGCGCCGCGATCATCCGCGCATGGGGTTCCAGCGCCAGGGCCCGTGCGGTGGGCCGGGTATCCCGGTGGCTGCGTTCGAACAGGACGTAGCCCAATTCGGCCTCAAGGTTGCCGACTGCCATGCTCACGGCCGAAGGCACCCGGCCCAAGGCGCGGGCAGCGGCAGAGAATGAGCCGCGGTCAAGCACGGCGAGGAACAATTCGATGTTGTCGCTGGAAAAATTCAAAAGAGCAATCTCCTATCAGTCAATCTGATAGCTGCTTACTTTTTCTGTCAAGAAGATTGACGCATTCTTGCGCCTTTCTGCGGCCTGGATAGGCGGCGTTTGATGATGCAACTGAGGAAATACGGTGCAAGGTGTAAAACGCAAACTGGTATACGTGACTGCCTACGAAGTGATTGGCCTGTGCATGTCGACCCTGGGGCTGGCCTATCTGTCGGACACGGCGCCGAGTAATACCGGGCCGTTGGCGGTGATGATCACCACCATCGCCATGGCCTGGAACTTTATCTACAACACCCTGTTCGAGTACTGGGAAAGCCGCCAGGCCAAGCGTGGGCGCAGCGTTGCCCGGCGTGTCGTCCATGCCATCGGCTTTCAGTTGACTCTGGTGGTCTACCTGATTCCGTTGATTGCCTGGTGGCTGGACATGAGCCTGGTCGAAGCGTTCCTGGTGGACCTGGCTTTCATCATCCTGATTCCTTGCTACACGTTCCTCTACAACTGGCTGTTCGATCGCATTTTCGGATTGCCGACGTCGGCCCAGGCTGTGGGCGACAACCGTGTCGCTGCCTGAGGCGAGTTACTGCGCCGGCAGAACGATGCGCAACGAGCCGCTCTCAGTTTCATCCGGCAGGCGCCGGGCACCGAGCAGGTCTTCCTCGATCTCGCCGGACAAGTAGTACACCCCGGCCATGACGCCGCTCTTGCGGTTGTCTATGAGCTCACGCCATTCCTCGTTGAGCGCCACATTGAGGATCACCCGCAGTTGCTCGACCATGGCGGGTTGTTCCTGATTGTGGCTGACGACACCGTAACCGGCCGCAGCCACCGAGATCAGGGTGCCCGCAACGCGGCCTACGGCACTTGCTACAGCGCTGGCGATGCCACGCGGCGCCAGGGTTGCACCGAGCTTTTCGCTGGCCTGTTGCGCTACCGTTGACAGGCCGACATCGGAGCGCTGAGTGCCGGCGCGCACAGCGCTGTGCATGTGCCCGACCAATGTTGCATACGCCGGTTGCTCGGCCAGCGACTTGCTGTACAGCAGTTGGTAGAGCGAGGCGTTGCGCGCCGCAGGGGGGCCCAGGTTGATCGCCTGAATCCGCGTCAGCCGCAGATTGAACTGCTCGGGCGGTGCCCGGTAGCGCTGGGCAATCTGTTGCAATTGCTGGTTGAGCAACTGAAGGTACAACTCCATGGCGCGATTGCGAATGCCTTCGGGGTCGATCTCCTTGGCCACCTGATCGAGCACCCGGCGGTGATACTGCTCCTGCAGGTAAAGGGCCAGGCGCTTCTCCGGCGGCTCCCTGCCTTCGCCGCTGTTCAACTTGTACCAGGCTACTTTCATGGTCAGCCATTGCTGGGTCCAGTAGCCGGTGAACCAGGGAATGAAATCGCTTTCGGTAAACTGCTGCACGCGGTCCTTCCACACGCGCATGGAGCGCCGGGCGTAGTCATTGACTGAGCTGGTACTGGCCAGTGAGGCGTCGATGATTTCCCGGTCGATCTGCTCCCAGGTGGCGGGGCTCAGTTGTACGGGAGGGGGCTCGACGGCCTTTTCTCGCGAGGCGCAGCCGCCCAGGGCGAGCAGGAGGATGAGCAGGAAACTGAGAAATGAACGGGGGGTCACAAGCGCTACCCCCCTTGCGACGGGATGTTTTGCGGGTTTGATACCTTGGTGATTTCAGTATAGGTGGGGGGACATCGAAGCCTGATAAGACCGACCAAGTACTGCTTATGCCGTGGTCCGCACTCGAGGTCGCCTGTGGAGCTTGCTCTGCGAGCTTTTTGTGAGCTACCAGTCGAAAATCTGCAAGTGCAAATGCATTTTCGGAAACGTCTGACATCAATTTTTTGCCGCGCTTGGTAGCTTTTCCGGGTGTTTGCGCCTGCTCATCGTCTTGGGCAGCGCGTGGTTTCCTTTCCCCGTTTAAGGACAAACGTATGGTCGCGCCGGCCCATAGCGTGCAATTCGAATTACTGATCCCTACTGTCAGTCACGACTTCAAGGTACTGGCTTTTGACGGTACTGAAACCATCAGCCACCTGTATGCGATTAAGGTCGAGCTGGTCAGCGAGTACCCCGACTTCGATCTGGAGAGCCTGCTCTGCCAGCCAGCGTTCCTCCAGTTTGGCCTGAATGGCGAAGGTATTCATGGCCGTATCGAAGATGTGCTGGTGGGCGAGGCCGGCAAACGCCTGACCCGTTATCAGCTGACCCTGGTGCCTGCCCTGCATTACTTGCAGTTCAGCCACAACCAGCGGATTTTCCAGCAGCTGACAGTGCCGCAGATTGTCGCCCAGGTGCTTCAGGGCCATGGCATTCAGGCCGATGCCTTTACCTTCCATGTCAGCCCTCGTCCCGCACGCGACTACTGCACTCAATATGCTGAGGATAACCTCAGTTTCGTAATGAGGCTGTGCAGTGAAGAAGGCATTGCCTGGCACCACCAGCACAGCCCGGATGGCCACCAGTTGGTGTTCACCGACCATCAGACTTTTTTCCCCAAGCTCGGCGCAACCCCCTATCAGCAAGGCTCTGGGCAGGTGGTAGACCACCCGGTCATTCGCGAGTTTTCCACGCGTTTGAGCACCCGCACCAGCACGGTCACCCAGCGCGACTATGACCTGAAACGGCCAAGCCGGTTGCTGGAAAGTCAGTTCAGTGCCGCGTTCAGCCCGGCGCTTGAGGACTACCGTTACCCGGTGCCGTTCGAAACCGAGAAACTCGGCGAGCAACGTGCCCGCGAGGCCCTGGAACGGCACCGCTGCGACTACCAGTTGGCTGAAGGCAAAAGTGACCAGCCAAGCCTGCGCAGCGGTCATTTCTTCGGCCTGAGCGAACACCCGCGTAAACAGTGCAACGACTTGTGGCTACTGCTCAGTGTCACCCACGAAGGCAAGCAGCCGCAGGTGCTGGAGGAGTCGCTCGGCAGCGACAGCCCGCCCAAAGATGGCTTCAGCCAAGGCTACCGCAACAGCTTCAGCGCCATCCCCTGGGATGTGTTCTACCGTCCACCGTTGGTCACGCGTAAATCGCGACTGGTCAGCCAGACTGCCCGTGTGACCGGGCCTGAAGGCGAAGAAATCTTCTGCGATGAGCATGGCCGGGTCAAAGTCGAGTTTCATTGGGACCGCGCCGAGCTCAACAGCGACAAGAGCAGTTGCTGGTTACGGGTTTCGTCCAGCTGGGCCGGGGTGGGCTTTGGCGCGGTAACTATCCCGCGCGTCGGCATGGAAGTGGTGGTGACCTACCTGGAGGGCAACCCCGACCAGCCGTTGATTACCGGGTGTGTGCCGAACACGCGCACACCGGTGCCCTATCCCTTGCCGGCGAACAAGACCAAAACCGTGTTGCGCAGCCGCAGCACGCCGGACAGCAGTGGCTACAACGAGCTGTCGATTGAGGACCGCAAAGGCCAGGAGCTGATCTACCTGCGTGCGCAACGCGACCTGGAACAAAAGATCGAGAACGACAGCCAGCTGGAAGTCGGTAACGAACGCCGGGAGACCATCAAGGGCAACAGCATTGCGGTGCTGGAGGCCGAAGATCAGTGCACGGTGAGCGCTGACCGAAAAGTTGAGCTCAAGGCTAACGACTATCTGCAGATCGCCGACAGCAGCCATACCCGGGTCGGGCAAACGCTGGTGATCGAGTCTGGTCAGCAAGTGCACCTCAAGGCGGGCCGCGAAGTCGTGCTAGACGCTGGGGGCAGCATCAGCTTGAAAGGCGGTGGTCAGCATATCGTCGTAGGCCCAGGCGGCATCTTCAGCAGTACCGAGATTCAAATCGGTGGTGCGCCCATCGCGGGAACCGCAGCGGCGCCGGAGTTGCCCGGCATGCTCGAAGGATTATCGACACCACCGCTACTCGCGCTTGTGTCGCAGAGCAAGGCACTGATGCGGCCTGAGCCATGGTGTGAAGTCTGTGAACAGGCTGCGGAGGAAACTGGCCAGTGAGTAGCTTCCCTCAAGCCAATTACCTTCTGATCGATGGTGTCTTGCGTCCCAATGCGCTGGCGAGTCTTTACGCCCTTGCAGAGCCGGTTGAAATCGAACCGCTGTACCTGGCAACCCGCTGGACGGAACTTAAACACCTTGGCCCGCTATTGGTGGCGATTGACGGCTCTTCCAGTCTGATCGACGAAACCTGCCAACGTGCTACCGGGCAGGCCGACGCCAGCCTTTTGTACAGCCCTGCACCGATAATTGCCGTAGCCGATCATTTGCGTCGCTTCATTGCGCCAGCAGATGTCCTTGGCAGCAAGGGGTTGCTGCGTTTTGCCGACCCCTTGGTGGCGCGTTACTGGCTAGGTAGTTATCAAGGTGCGCAGCGGGATGCAGTGCTGGGCCCGATCCAGGCCTGGCACCTGCCGCGCAACCCTCATTCCTGGGCGCTTGCTGAGCCCGTCGAGTGGCACACAATCGCGCGCACGGCGCCGTCGCCCGAATGGGTGGATGAGCACGCTCGGTTGGGCGAAGCACAGATACATGCGCTCGATCAGGCCGCACGCTGGCGCTTCATGGAACGGCTGCACCATCGTTTTGAACAAAGTCATCCCCAGCAGTTGGTGCGTATCGAAAAAGCCCATTTAGCCCGCTGGTTCGATGAGCGTCTGGATGAAGCGCAGGCCTGGGGGCTTGTCAGCCAGCGCAGCCTCGCAATCTGGGTTGAATGCAGCCTGCGCTGGGGGGAGGGATTTACCCAGCGTCCTCAAGCGCCCTATCAGCGCTGGCTGGCGCGTACCCCCGATGCCCTGAAAATCGCACCAGAGCTGCGCATCCAGCAATTGGATAACGAGTGTCTGCACCTAGACTTGAACAAGGAAGTGTCATGAACCAGCCCCCGACAGAAGCCGAGCTGAATCAGGCCCGGCGCAACCAGGAATTTACCAACGCGCCCATGGGCAGAGGCCAATGTGCCTTGCGGCACCCGCAGGTGGCGATTTTTCCGGTTCGTTATGCACTGGACGAATCACCGCTCAGCAAAGGCAGTAACCAAGGGCCGAATCCACTTCCGGCCGGCTGGTCGAGCAGACTGCCGGAGCTGCACACCCGCAGCTACACCCTGCGCCAGTTACGCGATGGCTGGCTCTATGTGTGGAACAGTGTCGACCAGACCTTCCATGAATATCAGGTAACCGCTGAACACTTCACGCGGCACCTGTGGACTGACGGCCAGCTGAATCAGGATGTTCGTCACAACCCGGGCGAAACCCATCCGTACCTGCTGTATTCCCGCCGCAGCCAGCTGCGTATCGCTTTCTCGCCGGTGCAATGGACCTGGCGTATGTGCGAGCTGATGCGCAGCAATGCCCCCGCACAACGCCAATGGATGCGCTCCCTCGATCTGCCAGCGTTCTGCGCCAGCGGAAAAGCCGAGCACGGTGACGAGATTACCGAGCTGGGCAACCGCGTGGCGGATATTTTCGTCTATGGCGCAACAGCCCCGACCTTCGCCAGCACGCTGCTGCCGACCACCGCAAGCGAGCCTGGCCTGCCGTACAAACCCGCGTTCGAAGAGGCGTTGGTGCGCGGCAGGGTTCCCGAACAGGACACCGCGCTGTTCATCGCCCTGGATGATCCGTTAGCCATGGTCGATGACCTGAGCATGAACCTCAGCGGTCGGCTCATGGAACAGAGCCGGTTTGAAAACCTGCATCAGCACACACTGGAAAGCGCTGTCGCCGTCGAGCGGTTGTGTGGGTTTGACACCGATGCGTTCATCCCGGACTCGATCCAGGACCCGCTTCAACGCCAAGCCTGCACCGACGACTTGTACCGCCTGCTCAAAGCCATGGATGAAGTCGAGCGCGGCAAGGACCTGGTCTCTGCCGATCTGGACGGTATGGTGGAGCTGGGCGCGGCCTCGGCAGTCACTGCCGCCAAGGCCTCGTTTGAAGCCCGATGGGGGCAACTGCCCGCTCAAGGCGATTGGCAAACAGCCCTTGAAGAATGGAATGCCAAGCGTCTTTGGCGCGAGGACGTACGCTTTGATGAAGCACAGCAGTACCTGAGTCAGACCTCCGCCCAGGCGCAACGGCTGCAGGACCATTGCCAGCGTAGCGAAGCTGATCTGCTCACCTGGCTCGATCGCCTCAGCCCCAGCGCAGAAGCTGTTTACCACGACACCTGCAACGTCGACCAAGCCAGCCAACTGCTGGAGACCGCTCACGCGCTTTACACCCTGCTGGGCAATGGCCAGCACGGGCAGCAGTGGTTGTGCCAGCAAGCTGAGCGACCGAGCAGCCTGTTTGGCCTGGCGCTGTTCAACTTCAACCCGGAAGTGGCGACCTTGATCAAAACGGTGTCGCACAACTTCACGACCTACGGAACCCTTGACGACCAAGGGCGCGAAGGGGATGGCAGCGCACCGGCGCTGACGCCGAGCTCGGCGGCCGATGTCACCAGCATGGCCACCCGGGCCAATGAGATCAAAGCGGTCTTCGACCTGCAGACGTTACAAAACAGCCAGCACTACAACGCCATGAGCAGTGCCGCCAGGCAAGCGCTGAGCACCTTGGTCAAAGTCGCCAACAACCAGGCCATGGACGCCTGGCACGGGCTGAGCGGCATACTGCTGCCGGCCATGAAGCAGCAGCTCGGATTCACCCTCGCGGCCACCCAGGTGTTGATCTCCACGGAAATCGCCACGGCTACCCAACTGCGCATCAATCCGAGCTATGCGCGCGACTACCAGACCTGGCTGCTACAAGTGAACACCGTGAACAACAAAATAGCCGGCGCCAAAGGCGTATTGCTCCGCCAAGCTGCGGCTTACGACCAACGCGCCGCGCGAAGATCGCTGCAAGCCTATGAAGAACAGCTCAAAGCATTGTTCCTGAAGCGTCCCAACCAGGTCATCGCGCAAGCATCGGGTAGCACGCGCCTGAATGCCAGCCTGGAGCAAATCAACGGCTGGCTCGCCGACCTGGGGCAGGCCGAGGTGAGGGCGCAACTGAAACTGGCCGGTACCCAGGATTACCTGAGGCGCACCAAAGCCTGGATGGCGCAGAACCTGGGCAATGCCCTGCCGGCGTTGCTGGTCGGTCTGAACGCGTGGAACCTTTGGAACACCGCCAAGCAGGCGCAGAACGACGGTCGCTTTACCGCTGATGAATGGCGCACGTTGGGGGCAAATGCGGCGTATACAGCCAATGCCATTGCGGCGCTGTGGGTTGGGCCGGCCTGGAGTCGGGCGGGAGGGATGGCTGCGGAGTTGGGTAACAGAACTCTGAAAGTTGCTGAGGCCGGATACTCTAAATGGTTGGGGCAAACCAAAACCGCTTCCGCGGGGGGGAGCCAGGCTGCGGTGGCAAACGAGTTTGCGACGGTTTCAAAAGGTCTGATTTTACGCACGGTGACCTGGGCAGCGTTGGGGGCTGTTGCGGCGGGCCTTGAGGCTTGGCAGATTTCTGAAGATGCTGGTGGCGCCACGAGCGAGGAAGAGAAAGCGCTGCTCTGGACAAAGTTCGGTGTGGTTTTCGGAATGTCTATTGCGGCAACGACCCAACTAGTCGGCGCAGGCCTCGGTTATTGGTTCGGTTTTGCCTGGGTAATGTCGACGCCAGTCACTATCACTTTAGCGCTCCTCGGAATTGCCTATTTGATGGTCTCCATGGCCGCCAACCGCTTCAAGCGCGAAGGACTGCGCTTGTGGTTGTACCGTTGCAGTTGGGGGCGCGGGGCAACCCCCGAATGGTTGGGCGATGATGGGCATCTCAAGCAGATGACCTCCCTGATGGAGACCTTGCAACGACCCACGGTAATGGGAAGAACTCTGTATTACGGTGGTGGCAGCACCCCGAGAAAGTGTCTGGGCTTCTGGGTACAAATCCAGGTGCCGGCAGCGCTGGCGGGCAAAGAGCTGATCTTACAACCAGCAATAGTCGAGAAGCGCTATTTCTCTAAAGATCGGCTGTACGCCACGGAGAATAATTTTTACGACCAGTTTCTTGATGGTAACTGGGTCGATCCGAAGCGACTCGGAGAGTTGCCCAACGGACCCGTATATAGCCTTCGCTCAGCGGACTTCACTTACACCTCAAGGGAACAACATCGTCTGTGGCAAGTCTGGATTGACAGTCCGGCGGCCAGTCCGATCCTTGAGTTGGAAGTTAAATACCCGCGCGACGTGCGGCAGCGGTCAGATGGCCGTGGTTACATGTTCCGACTGGCACTGGAATGGGCGGTGAACGAGGCCGATCGTGCCAATAATACGTTTAACAATGAACTGATGGAAAAGGATGGCATTGTGCTGACATACAAAAGCACTGAGCTATTGAAGTTGATGGTCCCTAATTAAACTTATCGTTGAGAACTATAATGTTTGATCTTGATAAGTCCCTTGATCTGCCGTCGCAGCTTCAATGGAAATTTTCGCACGAGCCTGAGTTAATGGCTTGGGTGATTCGGGCGCGTAACTACAACACATTTGTAGCCAATGGTATGTTTTTTTTCATGGCTTTATTAATATTGGGGGGCGCATTCATTATGTATTCGGTGTATGAAGGGATGGATCAGTCTTGGCGAATATCTTCGTGTATATTTTTTTTATACTTATGTTGTCAGTGGTTTCGTCCATGACCCATCAGCGAATAAATTGTGCTTATCGTTTTAGTGAGTCGGGATTGGAGCATTGTGAGTGGAAGGATTTCCCCAAATGGCCCCTGACATTTTTGAAGTGGCTTGCAGGGATAACGGCGATTTTATTTATTTTCATGGCAACCATTGATCCGTCGTTTTTGCTTGGTGCGCTGATAGGTCCTGGTGGAGTGGGTTTGACATATCTTTCGATGGCATACTCAAAAAGTTATAGGGAGATGCATGCCCAATACCATTGCTATGCATTTAAGTGGGATGAGCTTACGCAGCTCGCTATTGTTACTAATAGAGAAATCGTCGAGTTTAAATATAGCGTGACCCAAGAAGGGCGTGATCATATAACCAGTGGGGGAGTTAATATTTTTTGCAAAAGGAAACAGAAAGAAAGCGTGGCTGATTTTATTAAATCTTATCTGTCTCCAGGTGTGCCTTGCATTAAAACCAAGGCTGACGTTCCACAGTACTAATGGGGGATAGGCAGCTACGGTTCTCTGTAGTTGGACGCGCTTTGTATTGCGGTGGTAACAGTGCCTCGAGAAAGTGTATGGGCTTCTGGGTGCAAATCCAACTGCCGGCAGCGCTGGCGGGCAAAGAGCTGACCTTGCAACCGGCAATTGTCGAGAGACGCTATTTCTCTAAAGATCGGATGTACGCCACGGAGAATAACGTTTACGACCAGTTTCTTGATGGTAACTGGGTCGATCCGAAGCGACTCGGAGAGTTGCCCAGCGGACCCGTATATAGCCTTCGCTCAGCGGACTTCACTTACACCTCGAGGGAACAACATCGTCTGTGGCAAGTCTGGATTGACAGTCCGACGGCCAGTCCGATCCTTGAGTTGGAAGTTAAATACCCGCGCGACGTGCGGCAGCGGTCAGATGGCCGCGGTTACATGTTCCGACTGGCTCTTGAATGGGCGGCGAACGAGGCTGATCGAGTCAACAGCGCATCTAGCAGTGAGCTGATGGAGAAGGATGGCATCGTGCTCACCCATAAAAGCACTCAGGTATTAAAATTGCACGTCCCTCATTCAAGTGATCATTGAGCGCTAGTATGTTGAGTTTTAATAAGTCCCTTGATCTACCACCGCAGCTTCAATGGAAATTTGCGCATGAGCCCGAGTTGTTAGGCTGGATGACTCGGGCGCGTAATTATAATACGTTCGTGGCTAATTGCATGTTCGCATTTATGTCTATTTTGATAGCTGGGGGGCATATGTTGTATATTTAGTACCGGCGCCGGGTGAAGGTTTGTTGTTCAGGGGCATAATTAGTTTGTGTTTTTTCATAATTATTGCACTCACGATTTCTAGTATGACCCATCAGCGAATGAATTTTGCCTATCGATTTACTCACTCTGGAGTTGAGTATTGTAATTGGAAAGATTTTCCGGAATGGGTCCTGACTTTTTTGAAATGGCTTGCGGGGATAACGGCGATTTTTTTTATTTTCATGGCGACTATTGATCCATCATTTTTGCTTGGGGCGCTGATAGGTCCTGGTGGTGTGGGTTTGACGTATCTCTCGATGGCGTACTCAAAGAATTATCGGGAAATGCATACCTACTACCATCACTATGCGTTTAAGTGGGAAGAATTTACGCAGCTCGCCATTGCTACCAATCGTGAGGTGGTCGATTTGAAATACACCATCACCATGGGCGGGGATGACTTTGAAACTAATTGGAGCCTGAATATTTTTTGCAAACGAAAGCAAAAAGAAAGGGTGGCGGAGTTTATCAGGCCTTATCTGTCTCCAGGTGTGCCTTTCATTAAGACCAAAGTTAATGTTCCGCTTAGTACCGACTGATGGTTGAGCGTTCATGGACCGCCGACCGTTTCAAACGTGAGGGGCTGCGCTTGTGGTTGTACCGTTGCAGCCGGGGGTGCGGGGCAGCCCCCGAATGGTTGGACGATGATGGGCATCTCAAGCAGATGACCTCCCTGATGGAGACCTTGCAACGACCCACGGTAATGGGAAGAACTCTGTATTACGGTGGTGGCAGCACCCCGAGAAAGTGTCTGGGCTTCTGGGTACAAATCCAACTGCCGGCACCGCTGGCGGGCAAAGAGCTGACCTTGCAACCGGCAATCGTCGAGAAGCGCTATTTCTCTAAAGATCGGCTGTATGCCACGGAGAATAACGTTTACGACCAGTTTCTTGATGGCAACTGGGTCGATCCGAAGCGGCTCGGAGAGTTGCCCAGCGGACCCGTATATAACCTTCGCCCAGCAGATTTCACTTACACCTCAAAAGATCAACACCGTCTGTGGCAAGTCTGGATTGACAGTCCGACGGGCAATCCGATCCTTGAGTTGGAAGTTAAATACCCGCGCGACGTGCGGCAGCGGTCAGATGGTCGCGGTTACATGTTTCGACTGGCACTGGAATGGGCGGTGAACGAGGCCGATCGTGCCAATAATACGTTTAACAATGAACTGATGGAAAAGGATGGCATTGTGCTGACATACAAAAGCACTGAGCTATTGAAGTTGATGGTCCCTAATTAAACTTATCGTTGAGAACTATAATGTTTGATCTTGATAAGTCCCTTGATCTGCCGTCGCAGCTTCAATGGAAATTTTCGCACGAGCCTGAATTAATGGCTTGGGTGATTCGGGCGCGTAACTACAACACATTTGTAGCCAATGGTATGTTTTTTTTCATGGCTATATTAATATTGGTGAGGGCGTTCATTATGTATTCGGTGTATGAAGGGATGGGTCAGTCTTGGCGAATATCTTCGTGTGTATTTTTTTATATACTTATGTTGTCAGTGGTTTCGTCCATGACCCATCAGCGAATGAATTTTGCCTATCGCTTTACTAAGTCAGGGGTGGAGTGCTGTGAATGGAAAGATTTCCCGAAATGGGCTCTGACATTTTTGAAATGGCTTGCAGGAATAACGGCGATTTTTTCATTTTCATGGCTACCATTGACCCGTCTTTCTTGCTCGGCGCGCTGATAGGTCCCGGAGGCCTGGGCTTGACGTACCTCTCGATGGCGTACTCAAAGAGCTATCGAGAAATGCACGCTCAATATCATCATTTGATATATGAGTGGAGAGATTTCACACAGTTGGCTATTGCAACCAATAGGGAGGTTGTAGATTTAAAATTTACTCACTTCGATCAGCGGCTTGGTCGAATAGTAAGTTGGAGTCTCAACGTTTTTTGCAGGCGAAAGCAAAAAGAAAAAGTAGCGGAGTTCATTAGGCCTTATCTGTCTCCCGGTGTGCCTTGCATTAAGGCGAAAGTTAACGTTCCGCTCAGTACTGATTAATGGTTAGTATACCTTGGCGGGGCGGTGGTGGCCATTTACAGCAAATGCGATCTTTCATGGAGCCGCTGCAACGACCCACGGTAACGGGAAGAACTCTGTATTACGGCGGTGGCAGCCCCCCAAGGCGGTGGCTGTGCTTCTGGGTGCAAATTCAGGAGCCTGCAGCGTTTGAACATCAAATCTCAGCGCTGCAAGTAGCAGATGTTGGCTTTCTCGGGATTTCATGCTGAACCTAATGCGGTGTGACAGTTGTACCGCAAGCTCAGATTTTACGGCCGCTGCGCGACCGATCGCGGGACAAGGCCCGCTCCAGCAGGTTCAGGATTCCAGATCCAGCTTGGCCTCGATATGGTCCAGGTGCTGGTGCATCAAGGCCAGGGCCGCTTCGCCGTCACCCCGTTCGAGCGCATCGATGATCGCGGCGTGCTCCTGCCAGGCGCAATGGCTGCACGGGCGAGCTTCGTACTGGGCGATGATCAACGAAGTTTGTGGCACCAGACCATTGAGAAAGCGCGTCAACGGAGCGTTGTTGGCGATCTCCGCCAGTTTCAGGTGGAACTCGCCGCCCAGGCGGATTGCCGTGCAGCGCTGACCCTGTTCGTGGTGCTGGCGTTCGCGCGCGACCAGTTCACGCAGTTGGCGGATTTTTGCCGGTCGCGAGCGTTGTGCGGCGAGGGTGATCAGGGTGGTTTCGGCCAGACGCCGGGCGCTGAGGATCTGCCGCGCTTGTTGCGGGTCGGGGGCTGCCAGGCGCGCGGTGTGACTCGGGCGTTGAACGATCACTTGCTGGTCGCACAGGCGGCCCAACACCCGGCGAATCACGGTGCGACTGACTCCGAACGCTTCACCCAGTGCCTGTTCAGGCAGGGCGCTGCCCGGCGCCAGGCGCTGTTCGAGAATGGCGTCGAACAGACGCGGGTAGATCTGCTCGGCCGACAGGCGAACTTCGCCATGGGTAAGTAACGGGGGCAGGGCGGTCACAGGGGCTTGGGCGCTGGCGTTCATCAATGCTCTCCTGAATTCAAGTGGCCGGATGTTCGTCCGGTATGTTCAGTTCGATACCCATGCGCCGGCCTTCCTGGAGGATGTGGTGACGCATTTGCGCACTCGCCTGGGCACTGTTTTTGTTGCGGATGGCGCGGACTACCGCTTCATTTTCTTCCAGGCGAGCCGCCAGGTGTTCTGGGGAATTGCGCAGCACCGCGGCACTTTGCTTGAGGGCATTGCTGGTCTGCTGCACCACGCTCTGGAAAATCGGATTGGCGGTGAGGGTGAACAGTTCTTCGTGGAAGGCGATGTAGGCGTTGACCCCAGCTTCGCTGTCCTCGGCCTCAAGGGCTTCGCGCATGTCCATCAGGGTCAGGCGCAACTGGCCGATTTCCTTGCTGCTGATCGACTGCGCAACCAGGCCGACGATGAATGGCTCCAGGGTGTAGCGCAGTTGCAGTACATCTTCCAGGCTGGCTTCGGCCACGCCGGTCTGTGCTTGCGCGGCTTCGGCCAGGTCGGCGTCGAGTACCAGCACCCCTTTGCCCGGCATCGAGCGGACCAGGCCGAGGGTTTCCAGTACGGTCACCGCTTCACGCAGGCTGGGGCGGCTGATGCCCAGTTGCTCGGCCAGCTCACGTTGCCCCGGAAGCATGTCACCGGAACGCCACTGGCCGCGGGCCAGGGCCTGGCGGAGTTTTTCCACTACGGAATTCACTACGGTCGATGAAGTAATCACTGTTCACTCCATGAGTACGCTTGCATGGTTCGCTCCTGGGGCCGGCACCGTCAGTGCCGGCCCTTGCACTCAGAACTCTTGTTGATGGGCGTTGGGTGTCTTGCGTTGGGCAAAGCCAAAGCCCTGTTTGCCAGCCAGTACATTGTTGGCCCGTTCCATGTCGATATCACCTTCCCAGCGGCCGATGGCGACGGTCGCCACACAGTTGCCGATCAGGTTGGTCAACGCCCGGCCGATGCCCATGAACCAGTCCACCGCCAGCACCAGCACCAGGCCGACCACCGGGATCGCCGGAATCGCAGTCAGGGTCGCGGCCAGAATCACCAGCGCCGAACCTGGGATGCCGTGGGCGCCCTTGGAGGTGATCAGCGATACCAGGAGGATGGTCAGCAGGTCGGTCATTGCCAGTGGGGTGCCGGTGGCATTGGCGATGAAGACAATGGCCAGGGTCAGATAGATCGAGAAACCATCGAGGTTAAAGGAATAGCCGGTCGGGATCACCAGGCCGACAGTGGAGTTACCGATGCCCAGGTGTTCGAGTTTGCGCATGATCTGCGGCAATACAGCGTCGGAAGAAGCGGTGCCGAGCACGATGGTCAGCTCTTCGCGCAGGTACTTGATGAACGGCAGGAGACGCAGGCCCGAAAGACGCATCACGGTTCCCAGGATCAACAGCACGAAACCGGTACAGGTCAGGTAGAACAAGGCGACCAGGCCACCCAGGTGCTGCAGCGATTCCAGGCCATATTTGCTGGTGGTGAAGGCGATGGCGCCGAACACGCCGATCGGCGCCAGGCGCACGATCATACCCATGATGCGGAAGATCACATGACTCAGTTCGTTGATCAGCCGCGAGATTCCGGACGCTGCCTCACCGACCAGATTCAGGGCACTGCCGAACAGCACTGAAAACAGCAGCACTTGCAGGATGTTGTTGTCAGCGAAGGCCCCGATCACCGACGTCGGGATCAGGTCCATAAGGAAAGCGGCAGTGCCATGGATATGTTGGCCGCGTTCGGCCAGGTTGCCGGCTTCGGCGCTCGACAGCTGGTCGAGGTGGATGTTGGCGCCGCTGCCGATCCCGGAGGTAAAGGCAAACACCAGGCCGATGACCAAGGCGATGGTGGTCAGTATTTCGAAGTAGATCACCGATTTCAGGCCGATCCGTCCGACCTTTTTCAGGTCGCCCGCACCGGAGATACCGCTGACCACGACACAGAACACGATCAGCCCGATGAGCATTTTGATCAGCTTGATAAAGCCGTCACCCAAGGGTTTGAGCTGCAGGGAAACTTCAGGAAAGCTGAGGCCACAGGCGACGCCAAGCACCAGGCCGAGCACTACTTGGAGGAAGATCGAACGCGAGCACCATTTGAGCATGGGAGGGATCTCTGATCGGTGTCCTTGCTTCGATGCCGGGAGCAGGCGAAAGAGCGGAGGACTTAATTATTGTGGTCTTACCGGTATGTCCAGTGCGGGGGCAGTGTAGGCGCGTATTTTCCGCGTTTGCAAGGGGTTTGTGGCTGAATGGAGAATAATTGGCTTTACCGGTCTGACCAGTTGAGGTTCATCACGCTGATATAGCCAACAAAGGCCAGGTCTGCCGTAGGTTGAAGAGGGGCTAACGCTTGGACAGGGCCCGATCGACAGCTGCGATCAAATCGCCCAAGGCGTGGGATGGAGCGTTGTGGATAACGCCGAACAGGTAACCACGCTGTTCGCCTTCGTCGTCTTGATCGGTGAAAAAGGCTTTCAACTTGATGCCCAATATTTCGGCAAAGACCAACAGGGCGTCGACGCTCGGGGTATAGGTGCCGGTTTCAAAGCGGCTGATGGTCTTGGGGTCGAAGCCGGACCGTTCGCCAAGTTCAGCCTGAGTAAGCCCGGCAACCTTGCGGTAGCGCTTGATGGCCGAACCCAAACTTGAATGATTCATCGCTTGATTTCCATTTAGAATCAAGAACTTAACGGTAACCGTTGGAATGGCACAACGCCATATTTCATCACATTTTGTTGCAAAATGTGATGTAATTCATCCCGTGAATGGGCTGGACAGGTCAAAAACAATCAAGTTTCAACCCGATTTCGTGGCCCGGACATTGGGAAAATCACGCACCTGGCGTGGTTTCCCTGTGCCGGATGTATGGTTTGCGCTAGGCGGCAAACTGCAGCAAAGGGAGTTTCAACGTGCGTTTCAACCTGCCGGTCACCTCTGTCGAACAGACGTTCGGAGATGACCAACGGCTCATTTCTGCTACCGACACCGCCAGCAACATCACCTATTGCAACGCTGAATTCGCCGCCATGAGTGGCTTCAGCCAGGCCGAACTGATCGGCAGCCCACACAACCTGGTACGTCATCCGGACATGCCCGCAGTGGTGTTCCAGCAGATGTGGCAGTACCTCAAGGCCGGCCAAAGCTGGATGGGGATCGTCAAGAATCGCTGCAAGAACGGCAACTTCTATTGGGTCAGCGCCTACGTCACGCCGATTCTTGAAGGTGGTCGCCTGGTGGGCTACGAGTCGGTTCGGGTCAAGCCGAGCCGTGAGCAGGTGCGCCGCGCCGAAGCACTTTACGCGCGTTTGCGTGAGGGCAAGGCAGCGGTTCCTGCGGGGCGGCGTCTGGCGTTGCTGGCGCAGGTTACGTGTGTGCCGCTGCTGGCTGGTGCGATCGCCATCGGTGCCCAGTGGCTGTTGCCTGGTTGGCCGGGCCACGGAATTGCTCTGGGATTGTTCGGCTTGGTCGGTCTGTGGGCGCATCAGCGCCTGGGACGCCAGTTGGCGCAGATCGTCCAAGGCTCGGGCAACACCTTTGCCGATCCTGTCGTGGCGTTGACCTACAGCGACGCTCTGGGGCCTGCGGCGCAGTTGCAAATGATCCTGATCAGCGAAGAGGCGCGGTTGAAAACCGCATTGACGCGACTGAGCGACCTCGCGGTGCAAATGAGCGAGGCGGCCAGAGACTCCAGCAGCCTGTCGGGCCATACCGAATCGGCCCTGCTCGAGCAACGCGCAGAAACCGACATGACCGCCACTGCGATGACCGAGATGGCGGCCTCGATTGCCGAGGTTGCGCGTCATGTGCAGGACACTGCCGGCGAGGCGCACACGGCCAATCAATTGGCCGGACAGGGCAGTGCGGTGGCCGGCAGCATGCGTGAGGCGATCCAGTTGCTGGCCGGCACTGTCAGCCAGATCAATCAGGCCGTAACTCACCTGGCTGGCCAGACCCAGGATATCTCCCTGGCCGCTGAAGTGATCCGTGCGATTGCCGAGCAGACCAACCTGTTGGCCCTCAATGCCGCGATTGAAGCGGCCCGTGCCGGTGAGCAGGGGCGCGGTTTCGCCGTGGTCGCCGATGAAGTACGGGCGCTGGCCGGCAAGACCCGGCAATCGACCGTACAGATTCAGGGCATCATCGAGAGTTTGCGCGCCGGTGCCGACCAGGCGGTGAGTATTGCCAGTCTGGGCATCGATGAAGCGCAGCACGGCGTGGCACGAGTGCTGGAGGCACAGCAGGCATTGCAGGGTATCCGCGTGGCGGTGGAACGTATCAGTGACATGAGCCAGCAAATGGCGGCGGCGTCTCAGGAGCAGTCGTCGGTGGCCGAAGAGGTCTGTGCGCAGATCAACAGCGTTGCCAGCACTGTGCAGCGCACCGCGCAAAACGCCAATGCTGCCGCCACCCGCGGAGCAGAACTGGAACACATTTCTTCGGGCCTGCGTGCCTTGGTCGAGCGCTTCAATCGCTGAGCCTTCAGGGTACGAGATTTTCATGGACGATAATTACCGCACGGCCGTTGATGCGGCCGCGATCTTTTCTGAAACCGACTTGAGTGGTCGGATCACTTACGTCAACGAGCAGTTTTGCAGTATCTCGGGGTACCGTCGCGACGAGCTGCTGGGGGCCAACCACCGGATTCTCAATTCCGGCCTGCACGATCCGGCGTTTTTTGACGGCATGTGGCGTGCCCTGGTCGCTGGCAGGGTGTGGAAGGGCGAGATCTGCAACCGCGCCAAGGACGGTTCGCTGTACTGGGTCGACAGCACCATGGTACCGCTGATCGATCCGGCCAGTGGCCGGGTGCGCAAGTATGTGTCGATCCGCTTCGACGTGACCGAGAAGCGCCGGCTGCTGCATACCCTGCAGTGGCGGGTGGGCCACGACGTGCTGACAGGGCTGCCCAATCGCGCCTACCTGTCTGAGCTGCTGAATCAGGCACTGGAGTTCTCGCGGCGGGAAGACATTGCCTTGGCTGTGTGCATGCTTGATCTGGATGGCTTCAAGGCGGTCAATGACGGCTACGGTCATGCCAGTGGCGACCTGTTGCTGGTGGAAGTGGCCAATCGCTTGAAGGGCATCTTGCGTGGCGGCGATGCGGTGGCGCGGCTCTCGGGCGATGAGTTCGTGTTGATCCTGCGTCATGTACAGGACCCGGCGCAGTTGCAGTTGGCACTGCAACGGGTGCTCAAAGCGATTGCCGCGCCGTACTCGATCCGTGAGCGTGAGGTCAGTGTCAGCGCCAGCATCGGAGTGACCCTGTTCCCCCTCGACAATGAAGATGCCGACACCTTGGTGCGTCATGCCGATCAGGCGCTGTACGTGGCCAAGCAGAGTGGACGCAATCGCTATCACCTGTTCGATGTGTCGCTGGATCGCGAGGTCAAGGCCACTCACCAGACTGTGGCACGGGTGCGTCAGGCCCTGACCAAGGGTGAGCTGTGCCTGCATTACCAACCCAAGGTCAATATGCGCAGTGGCCAGGTGCTCGGTTTCGAGGCGTTGCTGCGCTGGCAGCACCCGCTCAAGGGCTTGGTGGCGCCGACCGATTTCCTGCCGCTGGTGGAGCAGACCGACCTGATTGTCGACATCGGCGAGTGGGTCATCGCCCAGGCCATGGCGCAGATGCAGTGCTGGCAGCAGGCTGGACACGTATGGCCAGTGAGCGTGAACATCGCTGCCCGGCACGTTCAGCGCAGTGACTTTGTCGAGCGCCTCAAGCGCCTGCTGGCGCGTCACCCGGCCGTGGCACCGCAGATGCTCGATCTGGAAATCGTCGAGTCGGTAGCGATCGAGAACATCCAGCGTGTCAGTCAATGCCTGGACGCCTGCCAGCAGTTGGGTGTGCAGTTCTCGCTGGATGATTTCGGCACCGGCTACTCGTCCTTGAGTTACCTCAAGCGGCTGCCGACCCGCACCATCAAGATCGACAAATCCTTTGTGCGCGACATCCTCATCGATCATGACGACCTGGCGCTGACCCGGGCGGTGATCGGTCTGGCCAGGGCCTTTGGTCGCCAGGTGATTGCCGAGGGCCTGGAGACCATCGAGCACGGTCTGTTGCTGATGGGCCTGGGCTGTGATGTCGCTCAGGGCTACGGCATTGCTCGGCCGATGCCGGCCGAGGCGGTCGTCGATTGGGTCGCCAACTATCAACAACCGCCACAGTGGCAGGCATTGGCAGGGCGCTAAGGGGGTTCTTTACGCATTCTTTATGACCTGGCCAGGGTCCTGATCTCGCACCTTTACAGCAGCTCTACCGACAATGACCGTCAGCGGCAAGTGCCGTAAGGACGGAGAGTTTCGATGAGCATTCTGGACGGGGTGTCACTGCTGTTGGCAGTGGCGTTGATGATCTACCTGATGGTCGCGCTGCTGCGCGCTGACCGGGGTTAGGAGCGACCATGCACAGTTACGATTATGCGTTGCTGCTGGCGTTCTTTGCGCTAGTGTTGGTCCCGGCACCCTGGCTTGGGCGTTTCTATTACAAAGTGATGGAGGGGCAGCGCACCTGGCTGTCTCCCGTGTTGGCGCCGGTGGAGCGTGGTTGCTACCGGCTGGCCGGAGTCGATGCTGAAGCCGAGCACAACTGGAAGCAATACACCCTGGCCTTGCTGGCTTTCAACCTGGCCGGTTTCCTGCTGGTGTTTACTGTGTTGCTTGTACAAGGTTATCTGCCGCTCAACCCGCAGCACCTGCCGGGTCAGGAGTGGTCGCTGGCGTTCAATACGGCGGTGAGTTTTGTCACCAATACCAACTGGCAGGCCTACAGCGGTGAAGCGTCGGTCAGCTACCTGAGCCAGATGATCGGGTTGACGGTGCAGAACTTTGTCAGTGCTGCCACCGGCCTTGCCGTGCTGGTCGCGCTGTGCCGCGGGATTGCCCGGCGCTCTGCCCACACCCTGGGCAACTTCTGGGTCGACATGACCCGGGCCACGCTCTACGGCTTGCTGCCGCTGTGCCTGCTGCTGGCCTTGTTGCTGGTCTGGCAGGGCGTGCCACAGACCTTCGGTCATTACGTCCAGGCCCTGACCCTGCAAGGGGCTGACCAGACCATCCCGCTGGGCCCGGCGGCCAGCCAGATCGCCATCAAGCAACTGGGCACCAATGGCGGCGGCTTCTTTGGCGTTAACTCGGCGCACCCGTTCGAGAACCCGACGGCCTGGAGCAACCTGTTCGAAGTTGCCTCGATCATTCTGATTCCGGCAGCCCTGGTGTTCACCTTCGGTCACTATGTCAAAGACCTGCGCCAGAGCCGGGCGATCATCGCCTGCATGCTGGCGCTGTTCCTGATCGGTGGCGGCACGGCGCTGTGGTCGGAATACCAGGCCAACCCGAGCCTGAACAACCCGCAGGTTGCCCAGAGCGCACCACTGGAAGGCAAGGAGAACCGCTTCGGCACCACCGCCAGCGTACTCTGGACGGTGACCACCACCGCCGCTTCCAACGGCTCGGTGAACAACATGCACGACAGCCTCAACCCCATCAGCGGGATGGTCGCGCTGGTCAACATGATGGTTGGCGAGGTGATCTTTGGCGGCGTCGGTGCCGGGCTCTACGGCATGCTGCTCAACGTCCTCATTGCGGTGTTCCTGGCCGGCTTGATGATCGGCCGCACACCGGAGTACCTGGGCAAGAAACTCCAGGCGCGGGAAGTGCAACTGCTGGTGGCGACCCTGCTGGTGATGCCGGTCGGCGTGCTGATTCTCGGCGCTCTGGCGGCCAGTCTGCCAGGCCCCGTTGCGGCGGTGACCAACCCCGGTGCCCACGGCTTCAGTCAGGTGCTCTACGCCTATACCTCGGCCAGCGCCAACAACGGTTCCGCGTTTGCCGGCTTCGGTGCCAACACCACCTACCACAACCTGATGCTCGGCTTGGGCATGTTGATCGGCCGCTTTGGCTACATCCTGCCGGTGCTGGCCCTGGCCGGCAGTCTGGCGCAGAAGAAGAGCGCGCCGCTGGGCGCGAACAGCTTCCCGACCCACGGTCCGTTGTTTGCCACCTTGCTGGTCGTCACCATTCTATTGATCGGTGGATTGACCTTCCTGCCGGCCCTGGCCCTGGGCCCGATCACCGAACACTTGAGCCTGGGTTTCTGAGGAGCGAATCATGAACATGCCGATTCCTGAAGTGAAAGCGGCCCCGGCCCCGGCGGCACGGACTACCTTTGCCGCGCTATGGCGCCCGGCGTTGCTGCAGGCGTTCGTAAAGCTCGACCCGCGTCAGCTCAAACGCTCACCGGTGATGCTGGTGGTGGAGTTGACCGCAATCTTCACAACGTTGTTGTGCCTGGTGCCCGACACTGCTGTTCCGACCGCAGTGGCGGTGCAGATTGCCCTGTGGCTGTGGTTCACTGTGTTGTTCGCCAACTTTGCCGAAGCGCTCGCCGAAGGTCGCGGCAAGGCCCGCGCCGACAGCCTCAAGGCCGGTAGCCAGGGCCTCAGCGCCCGGCGTCGCAACGCTTCGGGCAGTTTCGAGATAGTGCCGGCGACCAGCCTGCGCAAGGACGATGTGGTCAAGGTCATGGCCGGGGAAATGATCCCCAGTGACGGCGAAGTGCTCGAAGGGATTGCCGCAGTCAACGAAGCGGCGATTACCGGTGAGTCCGCGCCGGTAATCCGTGAGTCCGGTGGTGATCGCTCGGCAGTGACCGGCAACACCCGATTGGTTTCTGACTGGTTGCTGATCCGCATCACCAGCAACCCTGGCGAATCGACCCTGGACCGTATGATCGCCCTGGTCGAAGGCGCCAAACGCCAGAAGACGCCCAACGAGATCGCCCTGGACATCCTGCTGATCGGCCTGAGCATGATCTTCCTGGTGGTCGTGGTAACCCTGCAGCCGTTCGCGCACTTTGCCGGTGGCAGCATCCCGCTGGTGTTTCTGGTGGCGCTGCTGGTCACTCTGATCCCGACCACCATCGGTGGTCTGCTGTCGGCCATCGGTATCGCCGGCATGGATCGCCTGGTGCGCCTGAACGTGATTGCCCGCTCTGGTCGCGCCGTGGAAGCCGCCGGTGATGTGCATGTGCTGATGCTCGACAAGACCGGCACCATCACCTTCGGCAACCGTCGTTGCAGTGCGTTGCATGCCGCCCCTGGCGTGACGACCAAAGAACTGGGCGAGGGTGCCTTGCTGGCCTCGCTGGCTGACGACACGGCCGAGGGCAAGTCGATTGTCGAGTACCTGCGCCAGTTGCACGACTTCGTTGAGCCGGCCAGTGCTCAGTTGACGCCGGTGGCCTTCAGTGCCGAAACGCGGCTGTCCGGTGTGGATTATGAGCAGCGTCGGTTCCGTAAAGGTGCGGTGGATTCGGTGCTGGCCTTCGTCGGCATGCAGCGCCTGGAAATGCCAGCGTCGCTGGCCCGCGAAGTGGACAAGATCGCCCAGAGCGGCGGTACCCCATTGTTGGTGTGTGTCGACCAGCGCCTGCTGGGGGTGATCCACCTCAAGGATGTGGTCAAACCGGGGATTCGCGAGCGCTTTGCCGAGCTGCGCAAGCTGGGCATCCGCACCGTGATGGTTACTGGCGACAATCCGCTGACTGCTGCCGCTATCGCCGCCGAAGCCGGGGTCGATGACGTGCTTGCCGAAGCTACCCCGGAGAAGAAACTGGCACGCATTCGCCAGGAACAGAACGACGGACGCCTGGTTGCGATGTGCGGCGACGGCGCCAACGACGCCCCGGCGCTGGCCCAGGCCGATGTCGGCATGGCCATGAACGATGGCACCCAGGCGGCTCGCGAGGCAGCCAACATGGTCGACCTGGACAGCGACCCGACCAAGCTGCTGGATGTGGTCCAGGTCGGCAAGGAACTGCTGGTGACCCGTGGCGCCTTGACCACCTTCTCGATTGCCAACGACGTGGCTAAGTACTTTGCCATCCTTCCAGCCCTGTTTGCCGCGATCTACCCGCAGCTAGGCGTGCTCAACCTCATGCAGCTGAACAGCCCGCAGAGCGCGATTCTCTCGGCCATTGTTTTCAACGCACTGATCATCGTCGTGCTGATTCCCCTGGCCCTGCGCGGCGTGCGGGTACAGGCGGCGAGTGCCGCGCACCTGCTGCGACGCAACCTGCTGATCTACGGCGTGGGCGGGCTGATCGTGCCGTTCGCCGGGATCAAGCTGATCGACATGCTGCTCACTGCTTTGCATCTGGTCTGATACCAAGGAGATGACCATGACAACTTATGTACGTCCGGCCTTGAGCCTGATCCTGCTGATGACCCTGATCACCGGTGCGGTATACCCGCTGGTGGTCACCGGGGTGGCCCAGGTGGCCTTCCCCGAACAGGCCAACGGCAGCCTGCTGCGCGATGATCAGGGCCAGGTGCGCGGCTCGCTGCTGATCGCCCAGGCCTTCAAGGGCGATGCCTGGTTTCACGCCCGGCCATCGGCGGCTGACTATGCCACTGTCGCCAGTGGTGCCAGCAATCTGGCGCCGAGCAATCCGGCGCTGGCCCAGCGCATCAACGACAGCGCCGCGCAACAGTACATCGAGGCGCAGGGCGCGGTCCCGCTGGACCTGCTGACCACCTCCGGTAGCGGTCTGGACCCGCACTTGTCGCCTGCCGCTGTGGCCTATCAGCTGCCGCGGGTGGCGGCTGCGCGGCAGCTCGGCACAGAGGCCTTGCAAGCCTTGGTCGAGCAGTCCACCCTGCAGCCATTGATCGGTCCGCCGGTGGTCAATGTCCTGGCCTTGAACGCCGCCCTTGAACGGCTGGCCCCGGCCTCGAAATAAGGATAGGCAGTGAGCGATAGCAATTCCGAACGCGCCGACGCGTTGTTGGCCGGGCTGCCGCGCGAGGGGCGCGGCAGGCTCAAGGTGTTCCTCGGGGCAGCGCCGGGGGTAGGCAAGACCTACGCCATGCTCCAGGCCGCCCACGCCCAGGTACGCCAAGGCGTACAGGTGCTGGCGGCGGTGGTCGAGACCCATGGCCGGGCCGAAACCGAATCCTTGCTTGCCGGGTTGGCGCAACAACCGCTGGTGCGTTCGGAGTACCGCGGTGTACGGCTGGAGGAGATGGACCTGGATGGCCTGCTCAAGGCTTCGCCACAACTGGCGCTGGTCGATGAGCTGGCCCACAGCAATGCCCCCGGCAGTCGCCACACCAAGCGCTGGCAGGATGTGCAGGAACTGCTGGCTGCCGGTATCGATGTCTACACCACGGTCAACGTTCAGCACTTGGAAAGCCTCAACGACCAGGTGCGCGGTATCACTGGCGTGCAGGTACGTGAAACCCTGCCTGACTGGGTGTTGCAGGAAGCCTTCGAGCTGGTGCTGATCGACCTGCCGCCGCGCGAACTGCTCGAGCGTTTGCGCGAAGGCAAGGTGTACGTGCCTGAGCAGGCGCGGGCGGCAATCGATGCCTTCTTTAGCCAGACCAACCTCACCGCTTTGCGCGAGCTGGCCATGCAGACTGCGGCGGCCCAGGTCGATGCCGACCTGGCACACGGTTACCGTCAGCTCGGCCAGGACGCACCCTCGTTGCGTGGGCGCTTGCTGGTCGGGGTGGATGGCGATGCACAGGCCGAGCGCCTGGTGCGTCATGCCAGCCGGGTGGCCCAGCGTCGTCACCTGCCCTGGAGCCTGGTGCATGTCGACAATGGCAAACTGCGTGACGAAACCGCTCGCCAGCGTTTGCAGGCAGCCCAGCAGCTGGCCGAGCGCCTGGGTGGCGAAGTGGTGTTACTGCGCGCGGGTGAAGTGGCTAAAACCCTGATCCAGCACGCTCTGGAACGGCGCGCCAACCTGGTGTTGGTCGGCCAGTCCCGTGATCGCCTGCGACGGCGCTTGTTCGGTGCCGGCGTGGCCACACGTTTGTTGCGTGAGGCCCATGGCCTGGAAATCAACGTGCTCGACCGTGACGAGCGGTCTGAACCGCCGAGTGCGGCGGTGAAGAAGGTCTGGGTCTGGCGGCACTACCTGTTGGCGCTGGTCGCCACCGTGCTCGCTGCGGGAATTTCCTGGGGTGTTTCCAGTGTCCTGGCCTTGCCCAACATCTCGCTGGTGTTTCTTGCCGCCGTGTTGCTGGTGGCCGTGCGCAGTAGCCTGGGCCCGGCGCTGGCCTGTGCGGTCATGTCATTTCTGACCTACGACTTCCTGTTCATCCCACCGACCTTTTCCTTCAGCATCCAGCGTGAAGAGGATGTGCTGACGTCGCTGTTCTTTCTGTTGATGGCGGCGCTCACCGGCAACCTGGCGGCACGTCAGCGCCGGCAGTTGCAGGCGTTGCGCGAAACCCAGGAGCAGACCAACCAGTTGCTTGATCTGTCGCGCAAGTTGACTGCCGCTACCGACCGCCAGGCGGTGTTCAATGCTGCCGGGCAGCACCTCGATGGTTGGAACGATCTACAGGTTTGCCTGCTGGAGCGCGATGTCGAAGGGCGCCTGCAAGTTGTCAGTGCTGGCAGCGTGCAGTTCAGCGACAACGAGCGGGCCGCCGCCGACTGGGCCTGGCAGCACGATCAGGCGGCAGGATTGGGTAGTGATACCTTGCCCAATGGCCATTGGTGGTGGTGGCCGTTGTCGGTGGAGGAGCAGCCACTGGCGCTGCTCGGCGTGCGCCCGCGTCAGGACCAGGGCCTGACACCGCAGCGCCGTCGTTTGCTCAAGGCCTTGAGCCAGCCATTGGCTCAAGCCCTGGCCAGGGCGCGTCTGGCCGAACAACTGGAGGCGGCACGTTTGCATGGCGAAACCGAGCAGCTGCGCAGTGCCTTGCTTGCCTCGGTGTCCCATGATCTGCGAACGCCCTTGACCGCCATGCGTGGCAGCATCGACAGTCTGCTAGCCCTGGGGGAGGCTATTCCCATGGCCGACCGCCAGGAATTGCTTGAAGGCACACGCAACGAAGCCGAGCGTCTGGACCGCTACATCCAGAACCTGCTGGACATGACCCGTCTGGGTCACGGTGGCCTGAAGCTGGCCCGTGACTGGGTGGCGCCCACCGATATCGTCGGCAGTGCACTCAACCGCTTGCGGGTAGTGCTGGCACCGTTGCAGGTGTCCACCGAGGTGGCCGACGGTTTGCCGCTGCTGTTCGTGCATGCCGCCTTGATCGAGCAGGCGCTGGTCAATGTGCTGGAGAACGCCGCGCGCTTTTCCCCGGCCAACGGACGCCTGCAGTTGCAGGTGTCGGCTGGCGATGGACACTTGCGCTTCGCGGTCAGCGATGAGGGCCCGGGTATTCCTCCGGCTGATCGCGAGAAGATCTTCGATATGTTCTACACCGCTGCCCGGGGCGATCGTGGTGGGCAGGGCACCGGTCTTGGTCTGGCGATCTGCCAGGGCATGATCGGGGCGCACGGTGGGCATATTCTGGTAAGTGAGGGTATCGATGGTCATGGCACCTGCATCACATTATGCTTGCCGCTTCCGACCCAGCCCGAGCCTGAAAGCGAAGCGCCATGAGCCAGATCGCAACCATTCTTGTCATCGATGACGAACCACAGATCCGCAAGTTCCTGCGCATCAGCCTCAGCTCCCAGGGCTATAAGGTAGTGGAGGCGGCCAGCGGTGCCGAAGGCCTGACCCAGGCCGCCCTGGCCCGGCCCGACCTGGTGGTGCTCGACCTTGGCCTGCCGGACATGGACGGGCAACAGGTGCTGCGCGAGCTGCGTGAGTGGAGCCCGGTGCCGGTGCTGGTGTTGTCAGTGCGTGCCAGTGAAATCCAGAAAGTCGAGGCCCTTGATAGCGGTGCCAACGACTACGTGACCAAGCCGTTCGGCATCCAGGAGTTTCTTGCCCGGGTGCGCGCGTTGTTGCGCCAGGCACCCCAGGCTGCGGCAACGGATGTCGCCCCAAGCTTCGGGCCCTTGACGGTTGATCTGGCCTTTCGCAAGGTCACCCTGGACGGTGTCGAAGTGGCCCTGACCCGCAAGGAATACGCGCTGTTGGCGCAGCTGGCAACGCATCCGGGGCGGGTGATTACCCAGCAGCAACTGCTCAAGGACATCTGGGGGGCGACCCATGTCGACGACACGCACTACTTGCGAATTGTTGTCGCCCATGTGCGGCAAAAGCTGGGCGATGACCCGACGGCGCCACGCTTCATCATCACCGAGCCTGGGGTGGGGTACCGGCTGGTGGGGCCGGAGCAGGGTTAAGACGGTGAGTGGGAGAGGGCTTGCCCCACAGACAGCTGCTCCCACACTTTCAAGCAATCAGCGCCGTTCCGCCTCATAGTTCTCCATGGTATCCCGTGCAATTTCCCGGCCCAGGGCGATCAGCTCCGGCGCTTTGTAAAACTCGAAAAAACGACATACCCGCTTGGGGACGTTGATCAGCACGTCCGGCGGGTAGCCGGCGATCTTGTACTGAGCCAGCGAGGTCTGCATCACTTCAAAGCTCTGGTTGATCAGGTCCAGCAGTGACGCGGGGCCGACGTTGTCGATGATGAACGAGCCGGCCGCCGACTTCGGTGCGCCGTCACTTTCCGGCGCTGCGGCCGGTTGCTGGGCTTCGGGATCGGCGGCGTCGCTGAGCCAGGGGTTGGGGATCTGCGCGGCCTGTGGTGCGAGCACTTGTTCGATGCGCATCAGCTGTTCGGCCTGTTTACGCCGGAACGGCAGGTGTGAACCCAGGGAACTGATCAGATTGTCAAAACGCAGCTTGAAGGCGGCCGGGCGTTCGATTACCGGTAGCTGGTACTGTTTTTGGTTAGTCGAGTTGAGGTTCACGGCAATGATCAGGTCGCAGTGGCTGGAGACCACCGGAATGATCGGCAATGGGTTGAGAATACCGCCATCAACCAGCATGCGGTTGCCTTGCACCACCGGGGTGAACAGGCTGGGAATCGCCGCCGAGGCGCGCATGGCCTGGTGCAGACAACCTTCCTGGAACCAGATTTCCTGCTGGTTGGTGAGGTCGGCGGCCACTGCCGTGTAGGGGATGCGCAGTTCTTCGATATTCACTTCGCCGACGATCTTGCGGATCTGCCCGAACACTTTCTCGCCTCGGATCGCGCCCAGGCGAAAGCTCACATCCACCAGACGCAGCACGTCCAGATAGTCCAGGCTCTCGATCCAGTTGCGATACTCCTCAAGCTTGCCCGCCGCATAGATCCCGCCAATCACCGCCCCCATGGAACAACCGGCGATACAGGCGATGTCATAACCGCGACGTTCCAGTTCTTCGATCACACCAATGTGCGCATACCCGCGAGCTCCGCCTGAGCCCAATACCAATGCCACGCGTTTGCTCATGATGGCTCCCGGTTGTACTGCGTCGATGCTCTAACAATGCGCCCATTCGCATCTGTGCTTCAATCGTCATTCGCGCTGCGCTACGCTTTGCAGGGCACTTTTCTTCTTTGTAGTCGTCGAACACGCCACGTTGAACATTTCTTTTGAGGGAACACCGATGAAAGCCTGGATTTGCCTGCCCCTGATTGCTTTGGTCCTGACTGGTTGTGCCGGCAAGACAGCCTATCGTGACAGTTGCGCCAATCAGCTGGACTCGGCCTGGAAGGAGCTCGACCTGGCCAAGGCCGAAGGCTTTGCCGGTACGGTCAGTTACTCCAAGGCGCTTTCATTGTTGACCGGGGCCAAGACCCAGCAGCAGTTCGAAGCTTTCGAAGGGTGCAGCAACAAAGCACAGAAGGCCCGTTTCTACATTCGTGAATCCCGCGCCGGTCGCTGACCCAGGAGAACACCATGTCGGCCATGCTCGACCATGTGATTGCCCAGGTACTGGCCCTGCAGGTGCGCCTGCTCGGTTGCCAGGCGCGGCTGGCGGCTGACACCGACAGCGAGGCGCTGCATGACCTGCGGATTGCCACGCGACGTTTGCGCAGCTTGTTGCGACCACTGCGTGAGTTGCCAGGGGTCGAGCAGCTCGAAGGCGCGGCGCAGGCGTTGGGCAGTCTGACCACGCCGTTGCGTGACCGCGAGGTGCTGGCGGCGCAGTTGTTCGAGCGCGGTCAGTTGGCGGCGGCGCAGGTGCGTCTGGCTCACCGCCGGGAAACCTTCGCCAGTGTTGCCGAGAGTGCCGAACTGGGCCGGCTGCTGACGATTGCCGATGCCTTTCCGATCTTCCTGCGGGCCGCTGAGCGTGAAGGCTTGATCCGTAAACTGCACAAGCGCATCGACAGGCGTCTGGAAAAACAGTGGAAGAAGTTGCGCCAAGCGCTACAGGACCCGGCCCATGACCGTCATCGCCTGCGCTTGCTGATCAAACGCGTACGCTATGCGGCTGAAGCCTACCCGCAACTGGAGCATGCCGGGCGCCGCTTGCAGCGCTTGCTCAAGCAGGCACAAAGCGACCTGGGCAGTTGGCACGATCTTCTGCAGTGGTTGCTGCAGGCCGAACAGCAGCGAGACCTGGCGCCTTGTGTCGAGCATTGGCAAGCACAGCTGGAGGACGCCGAACAGCGTGCCGATGTCACCCTGGAGCGCTTGCAAACGCTGCTGGTGCAGCGATAAGCCGCAGATATGGCTGAATTGCGGGCTGCCGCTGGCGCTTCTGCTGGTTAAGATCGGCCTTTTCCCACGGATGAGATCGGCATGAATTTCTCGCAATTACTCAAGACGGTCCGCCTGCATCCCCAGGCGGTAACCATTCCTGCCAGTTGGGCACAAGGGCGTGCCTGTTTCGGTGGCCTGATGGCGGCCCTGCTCTACGAAACCATGCTTACCAAGACCTCGCCCGGTCGCCCGGTGCGTTCCCTGGCGATCACCTTCGTTGGCCCAGCCGAGCCCGAGGTGCCGATCAGTTTTGAAGTGGAGCTGCTGCGTGAGGGCAAGGCCGTCAGTTCACTGTTGGGCCGTGCCGTACAAAACGGCCAGGTGGTGACCCTGATACAGGGCAGCTTCGGTGGTGGACGCGATTCCGTGGTCGATGTGCCGGCACTACCTGCTGTAGAGATGAGCAGCCTTGAGGCTGCCACCGGCGAGCTCCCCTATATCAAAGGCGTGACCCCTGAGTTCATGCAGCATGTGTCCTTGCGCTGGGCGATCGGCGGGATTCCGTTCAGCAACAATCACTCGCGCAGTATGGGCGGTTGGGTCCGGTTGCGTGACGAAGGTGGTGACGAAACTCTGAGTGAAGCGCACCTGCTGGCCCTGGTCGACGCCTGGCCACCGACCTTGCTGTCGCACCTGAGCAAGCCTGCGGCCGGTAGCACCTTGACCTGGACCATCGAATTCATTCAGCCAGTGGCGAGCCTGACCACCCAGGACTGGTGCAAGTACTGCGTGCAGACTGAGTATGCTCGCGATGGCTATGGACACGCGGCAGCCGCCCTGTGGACGGCCTCAGGTGAGTTGCTGGCCATCAGCCGGCAAACGGTGACCGTGTTCGGCTAGTGGCCTGTACGGTTAATTCGAGTAGGGCCACTAGTGACGATGGCGGTGGCCCTGACGCTGCAGGCCAAGGCCTGCGATCAGGGTGATGATGCCGACGGCCAGTTGCCCCAGGTCCAGCGAGAACAATCCGGACAGCACCAGTAGCACGCCGAGGATGAACAGCGGCACAGCGATCAGGTGCAACACCAGGTTGGTCGGGTTGCGGTGATTGTGGTGGTAGCCACGCCATTGCCAGGCGTGCAGGTTGGGCAAGCGTTTGCTCATGGGAAATTCCTCAGGGCTATGTCTGAAGAATAGTGCGGCCCCCGTCAGGGGGCCAATGAGCGCCGGCTATCGGGCTTATAGCTTGAGCTGGCCAATGGCCTTGTTCAGTTCGCCGGCCAGGGTGGCCAGCTCGCTGCTGGTGGTGGCCGAGTCGACCGTCTGCTGCACGGTTTCTTCAGTGACATCACGAATGCTCACCACCGCCCGGTTCATTTCTTCAGCTACCTGGCTTTGCTGCTCAGCGGCGACGGCAATCTGTGTATTGCTTTCGCGCATCTGCGCGACCGCACTGGTGATCTCGGCCAGGGCGGCGCCGGCTTCCTGGGCTTGCTGAACGCAATCGTCAGCCTTGAACGAGCTTTCCTGCATGAAGTCCACCGCATCGCGGGTGCCTGCCTGCAGCGCCGCAACCATGGTGGTGATTTCATCGGTGGAGGCCTGCACACGCTTGGCCAGGTTGCGCACTTCATCGGCGACGACGGCAAAGCCACGACCCAGGTCGCCAGCACGGGCAGCTTCGATAGCCGCGTTGAGGGCCAGCAGGTTGGTCTGCTCGGCGATGCTGTGGATCACGCCGACCACACCATTGATCTTCTGACTGTCCTCGGCCAGTTGGTGAATCATTTCGGCGGTCTGCTGCACGCCGCTGGACAATCCGGAAATCGAGGTCTGCACGCGGCTGACTACTTCCTGGCCGCTGCCGGCCAGGATGTCGGCGGTCTGCGACAGATCGCGGGTGGCGCCGGCATGCTGGGCGATGTGATACACCGTGGCCGACATTTCATTGATGGCGGTGGCGGCCTGATCGGTTTCGCTCTGCTGGCCGAGCATGCCGTGGCGCACATCGTTCATGCTTGCCGCCAGGCGCGCAGCTCCGGAGTCGAGCTGGGCTGCAGTACGCGCTACGGTGTTGACCACGCGGTGATAGGTGGTCTGCATGGCGTTGAAGGCGCTGGCCATCTGGCCGACCTCATCGCCACAGGACAAGGGCACCCGGGCAGAGAGGTCGCCGGTCTTCTCGACATGCAGCATCACGTCCTTGAGGGTGTTGAGCTGGCTGAGCAGGAAGCGGATCAGCAACTGCGAGGCGCAGAGCATCGCCAGCATCAGGATCAGCACGCAAACCGCGTAGTTGCTGAAGCGGTCGGTAAACACCTGGAGCAGGCTGGGGGAGGGGGCGAGAACGGCGATTCGCTGGCCGTCGCGGCTGAGCACCTGAGCGCCACTCAGCGGGGTGGTGCCGGTCAGGGCCAACCCCTGCAACTCGACCCAGCCCTGGGCGTTGGCCAGGGTTTCGAGATTTTCATCAGCAAACGAGGGCACTTGCCCCGGGGCGTACTGCAGCCATAACGGGTTGTGCGGCAGGGCCTGGCCAGCCGGCCAGGCTGCCAGCAACTGAGCCTCGGACTGGGCCTTGGCCTGGGCTTGCTGCGCCCGGGCCTGTTGCTCCAGGTGCACGGCATACAGCACCAGGAACAGGGTTGTGACGAAGGCCACCGCATTGACGGCCCAGAATTTGTATTTCAGGGAGATATTGCTAAGCCAGGCACCCATGGAAGGTCTTCTCTGATTGAGCGGAAACATTGTTGGCAAGGTGCCATCATTGTGCCGAACCGAGCAGGGGTGCGCCTTGATATGCGTCAAATAATCGCGGGCAGGTCAAAGAAGGCACGTGCGCAGGCGGTGGTATGGGCGGCCAGCTGCTCGCTGTTTTCGCCCCGGTGCAAGGCAACTTCGCGCAGCACTTCGGTGAGGAATGCCGGCTCGTTGCGGCCGTTCTTGGGCTTTGGCCGCAGGCTGCGCGGCAATAGGTACGGCGCATCGCTTTCGAGCATCAGCCGGCCCTGGGGAATACTGCTCACCAGCGGGTGCAGGTGGGTGCCACGGCGCTCGTCGCAGATCCAGCCGGTGATGCCGATGTGCAGGTCAAGATCGAGGTAGCCGAACAGCGCGGCGCGTTCACCGGTAAAGCAATGCACCACCGCAGCGGGCAGGCGGTCACGGTAGTCCTTGAGGATCGCCAGCAAGCGCTCGCTGGCATCACGCTCATGGAGAAATACCGGCATCTGCAATTCGACCGCCAGCGCCAGTTGCTCCTCCAGGGCTTTCTCCTGCTGTGGGCGAGGGGAGAAATCACGGTTGAAGTCCAGGCCGCATTCACCCACCGCACGTACCCGGGGCTGCTCCAGCAAGGCACGCATCTGCCGGGCGCTGTCGCTGCTCCAATGGCTGGCATCGTGGGGGTGGACGCCGGCAGTACTGAACAGCCGTTGGCCACTTTCATCCAGCGCCAGGCACAGCTCCAGCGCCTGTTCGCTGCCTTCCAGGCTGGTGCCGGTAACCATCATTTGCACCACACCAGCGGTCTCGGCGCGCTCGAGAATCGCTTGGTGTTTGTCGGCAAAACTTGGGTTGGTCAGATTGACGCCGATGTCGATGAGTTGCATGGTGCTACCTCAGGCCGCTGGCCGGCCAGCATAGCAAAGCTCGAGTAATTTCGATAAATCGAAGAACTTCAATGAGTTGTCGTGGTCTTTTGCGGTCAATTGTCATGGAGTGACCGCAGGCTATGACGCCTACCCCACACGCGCGGACCTTGATACGGATGACCCGAGCGCTGTTTTTGTTGATGGTGCTGAGCGTTGGACTGCTTCTGGCAGGTCCGGCCAGCGCGCGCCTGCCTGGTCCGCAGCAAACGGTGAGCAAAGACCAGGTCCGCGACCTGGCGCAGATCCGCAGCAGCCGGGTCCTCAAGGTGCTGGTCAACCAGAGCCGCAACAGCTCCGGCGAAGTCAAAGGTGAGCCGGTGGGCGTTGAGTATCACCGCCTGCGGGCCTTCGAACACTACCTTAATGGCCGCGCCCGCGATGGCCAGGAAATCCGCCTGAAAATCATTCCGCGGGCCAAGGAGCAACTGCTGGCGGCGCTGCAGCGTGGCGAAGCCGATCTGGTGGCGCCGGGCGAATTGCTAGATCCAACGTCGAGCCGTGGCCTGGTGGCCAGCGATCCGGTGGTGGATAACGTGCCCATGGTGCTGGTGGGACGCAAGGGCGAACGCAGCTTTCAGCGGGTCGAGCAGCTGTCCGGGCGTACCCTGGCGCTGACCAGTGCCAGTGCCGCTGGCGATACCCTGCATGAAATCAACCAGAAACTGGCGCTGCGCAAGCTGCCGCCGATCAAGGTCGAATGGGTTGACCCGACATTGGCGGTGGAAGATGTTCTGGAAATGGTCCAGGCCGGTATCTTTCAGCTGACCGTCGTCGAACAGCCAATCGCCGAACGTTGGGCCAGGGTCATGCCCAAGCTGCGTATCGACCGCAAGGTGCAGGTTGCCGCTCCCGAGGCCATGCGCTGGTATGTGCGGCGCGATGCGGTGATGTTGCATGCCAGTGTCGACCGGTTCTTGCAGGGCTATCGGCCGCCGCAGAACCAGGACGCGGCGTTCGAACGTATCTATCGACGCCTGTACCGGGTGCACAATCCGTTGGCGCGCAATGATCGCAAGCGCCTGGAAGCCCTGCGGCCGGTATTGCAGCGTCATGCCAGCGAGCAGAAAATCGATTGGTTGAACCTGGCCGCGGTGGCCTTCAAGGAGTCTTCGCTAAACCCTGCGGCCCGAGGTGCCGGGGGAACCCATGGGTTAATGCAGATTACTTCCAGCGCGGCCCAGCGAGTGGGGGTGAGCAATATCAGTAATGTCGATGGCAATGTGCAGGCCAGCGCGCGTTATATGGCGCTGATTCGACGCAAGTTCTTTTCCAGTAATCAGCTCAATGAGCGCGAGCGCATGGCCTTTACTCTGGCCGCCTACAATCTGGGGCCTGAGCGGGTTCAGGCAATGCGGGCGGAAGCGCGGCGCCGGGGTTTGAATGGCAATCAGTGGTTTTTCCAGACCGAGCGGATTGCCATGGAACAGGTGGGGATGGGGCCGGTCAGTTACGTCAACAGTGTTAACAAGTACTTTCTGGCGTTTGACCGGGAGCGGCAGTCGCTCGAGCCTCAGGGGCGTAACGTGGCCGGGCGAAAGTGACTGGGGCAACGGTAGAACCAGCAGACTTCACGACATCACTTCGGGTTGACATTCTGCCCGCAGCTTCTCTAGGATGCTGACTTGCGCCGATTTAAACAGCTACTTGCGGGGCGCAGGAGAACCCGATGCGGTTCACCGAATACCGCTAAAACGCTGGTTCGGTGACGCCTCCCACCGCAGCCCAGCGGGATCTGCGAGGCGGAGAATTACTCCATGAGTTGTCCACGTACCAGTGTCTGTCTGACCCCTTTGCCTGCCAGCCAGGCCACCCGTGTGCCGCGCATTCTGCTGGGCGGTAGCCACCAACCTACGCTCCTGCGATTCCTCGATGGCTGGCCGCGCCGCAAAGGCAGTGCTACCGCTTTCCTGATCCAGTTCGCCGACACCCGCGCCTCGCTCGACCAGTTCGCCAACGACCGCTTCGACCTGGCCGTGATCCAGTCGCCCTGTGCCGAAGACGCCGCTGAGGTGATCGGGCACCTGACTCGTGTTGCGCGCCAAGGTCTGATCACCCGCGGTTGATCCACCGGCTAGGTTCAGTGCTCCTTGGCTTTTCTGATGCGCAACAAAATCAGCAGCAGAATAAGGATCGCTACCGGCGCCATGGCCAGTAGCGCATCGCGGGCCGAAATTGGCGCGCCCAGAGTATGCAAACCGGCGTAAAACAGTTTGAACAGGCTCAGCAGATAGTAGGTGATGGCAATGATCGACAGGCCTTCCACCGCCCGCTGGATCTTGATCTGCGACTCGGCCCGCGCATTCAGGCTGCGCATGATCTCAGCGTTTTGCTCTTCCATTTCCACCTGTACCCGCGCTTGCAGCAGGTCGCCAAGGTTGGCGACGCTTTCGGCCAGCTGTTCAAGGCGTTGCTCGGTGGCCGCGCAGTAACGTACGGTGGGCTTGAAGCGTCGCTCTATGAATATGCCCAGGCGCTGGTAATCACCGACATGACTTTCGCGCAACTCGCCCAGGCGTTCGAACACCAGCTGCGCATAGGCTTGGGTGGCGCTGAAGCGGTGGCGGCTTTTTACTGTGCTGCTGACCACCTGACGTGACAGTTGAGCGATATCTTCCAGCAATGCTTTGGCATTGCCACCGTCGCTGGCCACGTTGCGTTCCGACAAGCTGACCAGGCTGCGGTCATAGGCATCCAGTTGGCTGCTCAAGGCTTTGGCGGTGTCCAGGCTCAACGAGGCCATCATCCGATAGGTCTCGATTTCCAACAGGCGGCGGATCATGCGGCCCTGGCGATAGGCATTGAGGCGCCGGTTGATGAACAAAAAGCGATTGGTGCCGTCCTCGGTCAGACGAAAATCGCTCCAGACCACAGCATCGCCACCGCCGACACAGGAGCCGCTGGGGTCCTTGAAGGCGTACTGGCTGAGGTCAAGCCCGGTTTCGTCGCGCACGATCACTTGTACTGCGTTGATGATCAGCGCTTGGTAGGGCTCGATTGCCTGTGCCAGTACCTCAGGAAGTGCTCCCCACCTCAGTTCGCTTTTGTTCGCAGGCACGACCAGGGTCAGGGTAAAGAATTCGGCGTGGCGTTCCCATTTGAACGGGTGGCCATGGAGTCGCGTGATGCCCTGAGCGGCTTCGGGCTCGAACGTGTCAGCGGCGCAGCGCTGCAGCAGGGCAGTGCATTGCGTGGCAGTGCCGAGAAAGGCCAGATGGTAAACATGAGCTGGCTCGTCGAAATACAGCGACGGGCGAGCATGCAACTCGTTGTGCAGCGCTTTACGTTGGGCATGCATGAGGGTTCAGGCCGTATTGTTGTGTTTGTCTGCGGTTCCAGGTGCCAGGGGCACTTGCAATATGACAGGTCAAAGGCCCGTACGAGTCACGCTGCAAGTGAGCCGCTGGCGGCAATGAAAGTCAGTGCAGCAAACACATGACACGGTTACCCGTTTTCGGATGTGCCCGGTGGGCTGTAGGTGACACTGTTGATGTACCAGGTGGCTTCACCGCCAGGTGTTTGCACAACCACCTCGTCATCCTGGCCTTTCTTCAGTAGCGCTCGGGCCATGGGTGAGTCGATGGAAATGTAGTCGTTTCGCCCATAGATCTCGTCGTAGCCCACGATCCTGAAGGTTTTGATCTCGCCTTCGTCGTTCTCGATTTCCACCCAGGCGCCGAAGAAAACCTTGCCTTCCTGCTCGGGCGAATAATCGACGACTTTTGCGTCCTCCAGGCGTTTGCGCAGGTAGCGCACGCGTCTGTCGATTTCTCGCAGCAGCTTTTTGTTGTACTGGTAATCGGCGTTTTCACTGCGGTCACCCAGCGAGGCCGCCCAGGCAACCTTGGCGGTAATTTCGGGACGGTAAGTACGCCAGAGGTGATCCAGCTCGCTTTTCAGCGCCTCGTAACCTTCTCGGGTGATGATGTTTGTAGCCACGCTGGGTCCTTAATGGGGGCGGTATGGCGAGAGATGTACGGATTCTAACGATATCTCGCCAACATCACCTGCTTTCTATCAGCCTTCGCGCAGCACTTTGAGCGGGCTGGCATTGAGCGCGCGACGGGTGCCATAGACCCCGGCACCGCCCACCAGCAAAGCGCCGATCAGCGGCAGCAGCAGCAACCATGGGTGCGGACTCCAGCTCAAGTCGAAGGCGTAGCGGTACAGCAGCAGGGTGATCAGCTCGCAGCCGATGGCCGCCAGTAATCCACTGGCGGCACCGAGCAAGCCGAACTCGATGCGCCGGGCTTTGATCAGCAGGCTGCGGCCGGCGCCCAGCGCCCGCAGCAGTGCACCTTGGCGAATACGCTCGTCCAGTGTCGCCTGCAGGCCGGCAAACAACACTGCCAGCCCCGCTGCAAGGACAAACAACAGCACATATTCCACCGCCAGGGTGACCTGGGCGAGGATGCTGCGTAGCTGCTCCAGCAGGGCATCGACTTGCAGGATGGTGACGGCCGGGAATGCTCGCGACAGTGCCACCACCTGCTGATCGTGGCCGGCGGCGAGGAAGAAACTGGTCAGGTAGGTGGTGGGCAAATTCTGCAAAGTGCCGGGCTGGAAGATCATGTAGAAGTTCGGCTGGAAACTGTCCCAGTTGACGGTGCGCAGGCTGCTGACCACGGCCTGGCGTTGCTGGCCACCGATGCTGAAGGTGAGCTGGTCGCCAAGTTTCAGCTTGAGGCTCTGCGCCAGCTCGCTCTCTACCGACACGCCGGGCAGACCGTTGCCACCGCTCGGGCTGGTCTGCCACCACTGGCCCTCGTTCAGGGCATTGCCCAGAGGCAGGTCGGCGGCCCAGGTCAGGCTCAGGTCGCGTTGTACGGCGCGATCACCGGTAGATTCCTTGCTGACAATCTGCTGCACGGCCTGGCCGTTGATTTCGGTCAGGCGCCCGGGGATGACCGGGTAGAGCGGTGCGGCTTCGGCGGAAAATTCGTTCAGGCGTTGGGCGAAGGTGTTTTTGTCGTCGGGCAGAATGTTCAGTGCGAAGTAGTTCGGCGCGTCTTTGGGTAGCTGGTTTTGCCAGGTGTCGAGCAGTTCGGCACGCAGTAGGGCAATCAGTGCCATGGCCAACAGGATCAGGCCAAAGGCCAGGGATTGTCCGGCGGCTGCCAGCGGGTGGCGTAGCAGTTGGCCCAGGCCCAGGCGCCAGGCCAGTGGCGAACCAGCAAGCAAGCGCCGCAAGCTGCGCAGGCCGAGCAGCAGCAGGCCGCCGAGCAGCACCGCGGCAACCAGACCGCCGCCAAGCAGGGCAAAGGTCAACAGCAGGTCGAGGCTCAAGCGCCACATGATCAGGCCCAGGGTGAGCAAGGCGGCGCCATATACCAGCCAACTGCTTGGCGGTACCGGCAGCAAGTCGCGGCGCAGCACGCGCAGCGGTGGCACCCGGCCCAATGCGGCCAGTGGCGGGAGTGCAAAACCGGCCAGCGCTACCAGGCCGGTAGCGATCCCGGCCAGCGCTGGTGCCAGGCCACCGGGTGGGATCTGCGCGGGCATCAGGCCTTGTAGCAGTTTGAACAGGCCCAGTTGCGCCAGCCAGCCGAGCAGGGCGCCACCGAGAGCGGCCAAGCTGCCGAGTATGGCCAGCTGCAGGCAGAACAGGCTCAGCGCCTGGCGGCGCGACAAGCCCAGGCAACGCAGCAGGGCACTGGCATCGAAGCGACGGGTAGCAAAACGACTGGCCGACAAGGCTACGGCCACGCCAGCCAGCAGCACGGCAACCAGGCTGGCCATGTTCAGGTAGCGCTCGGCCTTGCCCAGAGCGCCGCCGATCTGGCGGTTGCCGTCGCGCGAATCCTGCAGGCGCTGGTTCGGTGCCAGGCCTTTGTTGACGCTGTCACGGTAATTGGCCAGGGCTTCGGCTTCACCGCGCCAAAGGTCGCGGTAACTGACCCGGCTGCCAGGTTGCACTACGCCAGTGGCGTCAAGGTCGGCAAGGTTGATCAGCACGCGAGGGGTCAGACTGTAGAAATTGCCCGCGCGGTCGGGTTCGTAGGTCAGCACCCGGCTCATGCGCAGGGACTTGCTGCCGACATCAATGCTGTCGCCGATCTTGAGGTCGAGGGCGGCCAGCAGTCGCGGTTCGACCCAGGCCTCACCCGGCGCCGGCCCGCTGCCGCTGGTTTCGCTGGCATAGGGTTCGGCAGCGCTGCGCAGCTCACCGCGTAGTGGATAGGCGTTGTCGGCAGCCTTGATGCTCGACAACTGGATGCCTTTATCGGTGGCAATCACGCTGGAGAATTCAACCACCTGGGCGTGCAGCAGCCCTGCGGACTTGCCACTGGCGATCTGTTCGGGCCGGGCTGGCGAGCTGCCTTGCAACACCAGGTCAGCGCCGAGGAACTCAGTGGCGCGCAGCAGCATGGCGCCGTTGAGGCGGGCCCCGAAATAACCGATGGCGGTACTGGCAGCTACCGCCACCAGCAGGGCAAAGAACAACACACGCAGCTCACCGGCACGGGCGTCGCGCAGCAACTGGCGCAGGGCCAGGGCGAACAGGCGGAAAAACGGCAGGCGGGCCATCAGGGCTCCAGCGGCGCGACCAGGTGGCCGGCGTCCAGGCGGATCAGACGACGGCAGCGTTGGGCCAGGCGTTCGTCATGGGTGACCAGTACCAGGGTGGTACCGCGTTCCTTGTTCAGCTCAAACAGCAGATCGCTGATGCGCTCGCCGGTGTGGCTGTCGAGGTTGCCGGTCGGCTCGTCGGCGAACAGCACCGCAGGTTCAGCGGCAAAGGCCCGGGCGATGGCCACACGTTGCTGCTCGCCACCGGACAATTGACGCGGCGAGTGGCTCAGGCGCTGGCCCAGGCCGACCCGCTCGAGCAGGCTGCGAGCATGTTCGCGAGCGTCGCGGCGACCGTCCAGTTCGAGGGGCAGCATGACGTTTTCCAGGGCATTGAGGCTGTCGAGCAATTGAAACGACTGGAACACAAAACCCACATGCTCGGCACGAACCCGTGCCCGTTGGTCTTCGTCCAGTGGACCGAGGTCATGGCCTGCCAGGGTCACCGAACCTGCACTGGGCAGATCCAGGCCGGCAAGCAGGCCGAGCAGGGTCGACTTGCCCGAGCCCGAGGCGCCGACAATGGCCAGACTGTCGCCCTGTTTCAATTCCAGTGAGAGTTGGTGCAGGATGGTCAGGTCGCCTTCCGCGCTGGGAACCACTTTGCTAAGGTTCCGCGCAGTGAGAATGCTGGGGCCCATGGAGAATCCGATGCGAGTGTGGTTATTGAGTGCTGGCCTGGCCTTGATGTGCATGGCCCAGGGCGCAGCTGCGGGTACCGTGCTGATTGTTGGCGATAGTATCAGTGCCGCTTTCGGCCTGGATACCCGCCACGGCTGGGTTGCCTTGCTGGAACAGCGCCTGAAAACCGAAGGATTTGACGCCAAAGTGGTCAATGCTTCGATCAGTGGCGACACCAGCGCAGGCGGTCAGGCGCGGCTGCCAGCGCTGCTCGCAGAGCATAAGCCGGAGTTGGTGGTGTTGGAACTGGGTGGCAATGATGGCCTGCGCGGGCAGCTTCCAACACAATTGCAACAAAATCTTGCCTCGATGATTGATCACTCCCGCGCAGCCGGTGCCAAGGTGCTGTTGCTGGGCATGCGTTTGCCGCCCAATTACGGCAAGCGTTACACCGAGGCGTTCGCCCAGGTATATGAAAATCTTGCGACGCAAAAGCAGGTGCCGCTGGTGCCGTTTTTCCTCGAAGGCGTGGGCGGCGTGCCCGGGCTGATGCAGGCCGACGGTATCCATCCGGGCCAGGACGCCCAGGCCCGCTTGCTGGAAAATGCCTGGCCGCAGCTAAAACCGCTGCTTTGATGCTTTTATACTGACCGGCTTTCGGCTAATGTGGCGCCCCCGATTTGGAGCCCTCGATGCCGCGTCCCGCCTGGTCCCTGTTTGCCTATCAATTGATCGAGCCTGACGAACAGCTTGACCTGTTCGCCTGCCAGGAGATCCGCGTCCATCTTGTGGCCCGTCAGCTTGAGCTGGGGGGCTCGGCCGACCGTACCCTGTGCGGTACCTTGTTGCCGGCGCAGCCGCGCTGGTCCACGGTCGAACGCGGTATCTACCGTGATCGGCGCCTGTGCACACTGTGCCGGGCCATTCTCGATGCCCAGCGCCGTGGTACGCGGCCTGTGTGGCCGGAACTGTAACGCGTCGATATAGCCTTTCATCCCCTGTAACGCCTTCCTCCGTCCGGATCACTCCCGATTGTGCTGGGGGCGGTGTACAATCGTTGTCTTGACCTCACTGAATTAGCGAAGGATTTCCCGGATGTTGCCGCGCTTTCCCGCCGTCACCCGTTGCCTGTCCCTTGCCGCCCTGCTGGCGGCAGGTCCTGCTGTTGCGCTGGAGTTTCCCCTGCCACCGCCCGGCGAAGATGTCATTGGTCAGGTTCAGGTGATCAAAGCCAAGTACGAAGACACCTTCGCCGATATCGGCACGGCCAACGACCTGGGCTATCTGGAAATGATCGCCGCCAACCCGGGCGTCGACCCCTGGCTGCCGGGCGCCGGCACCGAGATCATCCTGCCGACCCGTTTCATCCTGCCGCCTGGCCCGCGTGAAGGCATCGTCATCAACCTGGCTGAGTACCGCATGTACTACTACCCGAAAGGGCAGAACGTGGTGCACACCTATCCGCTGGGTATCGGCCGTGAAGGCTGGGGATCGCCGATCGCCAACACCAAGGTCACGGCCAAGACGCCGAACCCGACCTGGACCCCGCCGGCCTCGATCCGCAAGGAACACGCCGAAGACGGTGACATTCTGCCAGCCGTGGTGCCGGCCGGCCCGGATAACCCGTTGGGGCCGTACAAATTCACCCTCGGCGTGCCGGGTTACCTGATCCACGGCTCGAACAAAAAGTTCGGTATCGGCATGCGAACCAGCCATGGTTGCTTCCGCATGTTCAACAATAATGTGCTGGAACTGTCCAAGATGGCCCCTGTCGGTGTTGCGGTGCGCATCATCAACGAGCCATACAAGTTCGGTATCAGTGCAGGCAAGGTCTACCTCGAAGCGCATACGCCATTGGATGACAAGGGCGATCCGTCAGTGGTCGACAAGCACACCGCAGTGATCAACGCCTTGCTCAAGCGCGAAGACCTGGCCAACAACCTGCGCATGAACTGGGATATGGTGCGTGACGTGGTTGCCGCTGAAGACGGCATGCCGGTGGAAATCGCAGTGCCAACCACTGGCCAGCAGCCATTGGTTTCAAGCGTACCGCTAGACATGCAGTAACCGCTGGGGTTGTTGCATCCGAGGCCTGCCATTGTGCAGGCCTCGTCGTTTCTGCCGGTTACTTTCTTGCAGGCAATAAAAAAGCCGACCCACAAGTGGGTCGGCTCCAAATAAAAATCCCGAGGGATAATTACTTACGGCTGGCTTTGTCCAGCATACGCAGAGCGCGCTCGTTAGCTTCGTCAGCGGTCTGTTGTGCTTTTTGAGCAGCAGCCATAGCGTCGTCAGCTTTGCGGTAGGCTTCGTCAGCGCGAGCTTGTGCACGAGCAGCTGCGTCTTCAGTAGCAGTCAGGCGAGCTTCGGTTTCTTTGGATACGCTGCTGCAACCGGTGGCCAGAACTGCGGCCAGAGCCAGAGCAGAAAATTTCAGAACGTTGTTCATCGTGTTCCCCTTCAAGGACTTTCTATTAAATAGCCATCTCTCAGCAAAGAGAAACTAGCCGGTGTACATAGTACCCATTACTTGTAGTAAGTAAACTGACAGAGCGCAAGAACTGCAAAAAAATACGCCTGTCCCGGGGCCGCCACAGCCTTTGTAGAAAAACTGTGAAGGCGCCGCCGCGGCGGCTGTAGTCTAGTGTAGCAAGTGTGTTTTTTTGTTGAACTAACGGTGACTTAAAATGTCATCCAGCGTCTCAGCTCTACAACATCCGGCAAGTGTTCAGGCGCTGCCCGCTGCCTGGTTCGCTGGCTGCTAGTGCGCGATTTTTGCGACCAGACACCTTGAGCATTCGGGCTCAGGACGCCTACTATTTGTACGTGCTCTTTTGCCAGAGAACGACCAAGCTGTTCTTGCTGTCCAAACGGGCACGGGGTGGCGTAGAGGTTCCTTCGCCGGATAAACATCGGTAAGGTAGGGGTCAAATCATAAGACCCGCGAGGAGTAGTGATGAGCGAGGCGTTGTCCATCCACCATGACCAGGCTGGTCATCAATTCGAGACCAGTGTGGACGGTCATCGTGCCTACCTGACCTATATGGACCTGGGTAAGCAGACTCTGGATATCTACCGCACCTTTGTTCCCAATGCGTTGCGGGGCCGGGGTATTGCTGCGGCGCTGACCGAGAAGGCGTTGCAGTACGCAGAAGACATGGGCTACACCGTGATCCCGTCATGCTCGTACGTGGAACGTTACATGGAGCGCCAGCAGCGGCACTCCACCAAAGCCTGAGAATCGCGGAAGACAGCCTGCTGCTGCCATTCAACGCAGATACAAAAACGCCGGGCTATGCCCGGCGTTTTTGTATCTGCCGTCAGGCGCGGTTGCGCTTGGGCAGCACGTCCTTGAGTTTGGTGTGCATGCTGCGCAGGGTCTTCTCGGTGGCGTCCCAATCGATGCAGGCGTCGGTGATGGAGACACCGTACTGCAGGTCGTTGAGGTCCTTCGGAATCGCCTGACAGCCCCAGTTCAAGTGGCTTTCGACCATCAGGCCGATGATCGACTGGTTGCCTTCGAGGATCTGGTTGGCGACGTTCTCCATCACCAGCGGCTGCAGGGCTGGGTCCTTGTTGGAGTTGGCGTGGCTGCAGTCGACCATGATGTTCGGCTTGATCTTGGCCTTGGCCAGCGCCTGTTCGCACAGGGCGACACTGACGGAGTCGTAGTTCGGTTTGCCGTTGCCGCCGCGCAGTACCACGTGACCGTAGGCGTTACCTTTGGTGGTGACGATGGACACGCCGCCTTCCTGGTTGATACCGAGGAAGCGGTGAGGGCTGGAGACCGACTGCAGGGCATTGATTGCCACGGTCAGGCCGCCATCGGTGCCGTTCTTGAAGCCGACGGCCGAAGACAGGCCCGAAGCCATTTCGCGGTGGGTTTGCGATTCGGTGGTGCGCGCACCGATGGCCGACCAGCTGATCAGGTCCTGCAGGTACTGCGGCGAGATCGGGTCTAGCGCTTCGGTCGCGGTAGGTAGGCCCATTTCCGCCAGATCCAGCAGCAACTGGCGACCGATGTGCAGGCCGTCCTGAATCTTGAACGAGTCGTCCAGGTACGGGTCGTTGATCAGGCCTTTCCAGCCGACCGTGGTACGTGGCTTCTCGAAGTACACGCGCATGACCAGATACAGGGTATCGGACACTTCAGCAGCAAGGGCCTTGAGGCGCTCGGCATATTCGTGGGCCGCTTTGATGTCGTGGATCGAGCAGGGACCGATCACCACGAACAGGCGGTGATCCTTGCCGTCGAGGATGTTGCGCACCACTTCACGGCCCGCAGTCACGGTCTTGAGCGCGGTGGCGCTCAGGGGAATTTCCTTCTTGAGCTGATCGGGGGTGATCAAGGTCTCGTTGGAGGCAACGTTTAGGTCATCGATCGGTAAATCAGCCATCGTGTTACTCGTCAGGTCACGGGTGCCGGCCGCCAGCGATCCCCGTGCGGCGGAACAGCGAAAATTGTACGCAGCGGGGAGCTGAACCTTAGCGCGTTACACCGTGGCTCGACAATGGGTAGCGCCCGCTTTCCTGCGTGTGAAAGCCAGCTGGCGCAGGGTTTTTGCGGTTAAACGAGAATCTGGCGGGTATGGGTGGCCTCAAGGCTGGCTTCGGAGAATTCGCTGGCATGCAGGCTGACCCATTGCTCGGCAAGGGCATTGAGGTCGGGCGGGGTACTTTCGTTGAGCGTTTGCTGCTGGTAGAGGTGCTGGATCTGGCAAACCTGCTCACTCATTCTCGCCCCGAACAGTGCCTGTTCATCAACAAAGGCGATACCGACCCGGTAGCCGTCCTGCTGCTTTTGGCACCAGGCCACGTAGCCGGGGTAACGGGCCGACTCACCGAGAGAGGGGATGATCATTTCGATGGCCATGCCGCGGCGGTAGGCGCGGGGGTGGTTGCAAGCGATACCGCCCAGGCTGATAGTGTGCAGGCGCTGGCGAAACAGGCTGGGCGACCGACGCAGCGCCAGTTCGACCGGAACATCGTCCGGGTGAGGCAGGTATCCACGCATGATCGACTCCGTGTCGATTTTTTGACCTTGTTCGCCTCAGTATAGTGAAGGAGCGTAAAGCGGTTGATTTACGTGTAAAAATATTGAACAAAAGATCAGCGGTTGAGGAGCGTAGGATGAACACCAGCAGGAGCGCTGGGGTTTTTTGATCGGCATAATCATTGGTGAAGCAGAAAATGAGCAAGACTCTCGGCGATAAACTGGTCGTCGCCATCTCCTCGCGGGCGTTGTTCGATCTCAGCGAAAGCCATCGCCTCTACCTGGCGCAAGGCGTTGAGGCCTACCGCCAGTACCAGATCGAGCACGAGGACGAAGTGCTGGAGCCCGGTGACGCGTTCCCGCTGGTGCAAAAGCTGTTAAGGCTCAATGCCCACCTTGGGCAGCCGCGGGTCGAGGTGGTGCTGGTGTCGCGTAACAGCGCCGATACCGGTCTGCGGGTGTTCAATTCCATCGAGCATCATGGCCTGGGCATCTACCGCGCAGCTTTTGTTGGCGGGCGCAGTCCGTATCCGTATCTGGCAGCTTTCGGCTGCCATTTGTTTCTCTCCACCGATGCTGACGATGTGCGCAGCGCCCTTGAAGCCGGATTTGCCGCAGCGACCATTCTCTCCGGCGGTGCGCAGCGGGCCGCCAGCGACGAACTGCGTATAGCCTTTGATGGTGACGCCGTGCTGTTTTCCGACGAATCGGAACGGGTCTATCAACTGGGTGGGCTGGAGGCGTTCCAGGCCAGCGAGCGCCAATCGGCCCGCGAGCCGTTGCGGGGCGGGCCGTTCAAACCGTTCCTCGCCGCACTGAACCTGCTACAGAAGGAGTTCCCTGAGGGCGCCTGCCCGATTCGTACGGCCTTGGTGACCGCGCGCTCGGCGCCCGCGCACGAGCGGGTAATCCGCACTCTGCGCGAATGGGACATCCGCCTGGACGAGTCGCTGTTTCTTGGTGGCCTGGATAAATCGGCGTTCCTTGAAGCGTTCGCCGCCGATGTGTTTTTCGACGACCAGGCCGGCCATTGCGAGCGGGCGCGCACGGTGGTGGCAACCGGTCATGTTCCTCACGGCATCAGCAACGAACCGACCCTGGGCTAAGCCGCCGCTGCCGGGAGCCAGACGGAACGGCGCGTCATCGGTGCGCTGCTAAGCTGAAGCTTGGTCTGCCCACGTGGCAGTCGAGGAGGTCGAATGATCCATTCCATTCTGTACGCCACTGACCTCGGTGTGTACGCGCCTTTTGTCATGCAACACGCGCTGGCGTTGGCGCGCACTTTCAATGCAGAGCTGTATGTGATTCATGCTGTCGAGCCCATGGGGCAATTCGCCGAGTCGCTGCTGCAAAGCTACCTGGACGAGCAGACATTGGACCAACTGCACAGCCAGGGGGTCAACAATGTCATGGCTAATATCGAACGGCAGGTCTTGGAAAACTTCCGAGACGAATTAGGCGAAGAAGCCGATCTGGCGCTGATCAAGGCGGTACGTGTGCGCCAGGGTGATCCGGCCCAGGTGATTCTTGAGCAGGCGCAGCGTCTGAGTGTCGATCTGCTGATCTTTGGCAGCCATAGCCAGGGGGCGGGTGTTGATATCCCTATCGGCCGCACAGCGGTGCGATTGTTACAGCTTTCGCCAGTGCCGGTGTACATGGTGCCGTTAGCTCAGCACCTGGGGCGTCGGAAGGCTTAACACTGCGTTGTCGGAGGATTCCCACCAGACTGCTAAAATAGTTCTAGATTTATTCTTCAAACCACTAATATAGTTATAAATCGTCGCTGCTGCCGGTGGCGCCCCAGCTGATTTGAGGGATACCTATGAAGCTTCAACAATTGCGCTACATCTGGGAAGTGGCGCACCACGACCTCAACGTCTCCGCGACAGCGCAGAGTCTGTATACGTCTCAGCCGGGCATCAGCAAGCAGATCCGCCTACTCGAGGACGAATTGGGCGTTGAAGTGTTCGCCCGCAGCGGCAAGCACCTGACCCGCGTTACCCCGGCCGGTGAACGGATCATCACCACCGCTGGCGAAATCCTGCGCAAGGTCGAAAGCATCAAGCAGATTGCCCAGGAATTCTCCAACGAGAAGAAGGGCACCCTGTCGATTGCCACCACCCACACCCAGGCGCGCTATGCCCTGCCGCCGGTGATCAGCAGCTTCATCAAGCAGTACCCGGAAGTGGCCCTGCACATGCATCAGGGTTCGCCGATGCAGATCGCCGAAATGGCTGCCGATGGTACCGTGGATTTTGCCATTGCCACTGAAGCCCTGGAGCTGTTCGGTGACCTGGTAATGATGCCGTGCTATCGCTGGAACCGTTGTGTGGTGGTGCCGCAAGGCCACCCGCTGACCAAGTTGCCCAAGCTTACCCTCGAAGCCCTGGCCGAATACCCGATCGTTACTTATGTGTTCGGTTTCACCGGTCGTTCCAAGCTCGACGAAGCTTTCAGTCACCGCGGCCTGACCCCGAAAGTGGTGTTCACCGCCGCCGACGCCGACGTTATCAAAACCTATGTACGCCTGGGGCTGGGCGTGGGCATCGTGGCCAAGATGGCGGTCGACACCAAGCTCGATAATGACCTGGTAGTGCTCGATGCCAGTGAGCTGTTCGAGTCCAGCGTGACCAAAATCGGCTTCCGTCGCGGTACCTTCCTGCGGGGCTTCATGTGCGATTTCATCGAGAAGTTTGCCCCGCACCTGACCCGTGAAGTGATGGCCAAGGCTATCCAGTGCCACAACAAGCAAGAGCTTGAAGAACTGTTTGCAGATGTCGAGTTGCCAGTGCACTAACGCTTCAAGTTCCAAGCATTAAGCTGTAAGAGAAAGCAGTCCGCGTGCGGGCTGCTTTTTTCTTGTGGCTTGAAGCTTGCCGCTTGCAGCTCAATTTTTTGCGATCAGATTGCCAGCATGCAGGCCGCATTCCTTCTGGGTGGACTCTTCCCACCACCAGCGGCCTTCGCGTTCGTGCTGGTTCGGCAGCACCGGGCGGGTGCAGGGTTCGCAGCCGATGCTGATGAAACCGCGCTCGTGCAGGCTGTTGTACGGCAGCTCGAGCATGCGGATGTAGCCCCAGACCTCTTCGCTGCTCATTTGCGCGAGCGGGTTGAATTTGTACAGCGTGCGTTCCGGGGTAGAGAATGCACTGTCAATTTCCAGTGCCGCCACCTGGCTGCGGGTCCCCGGGCTCTGGTCGCGGCGCTGGCCGGTGGCCCAGGCGCTGACGGTGCTCAGCTTGCGGCGCAATGGCTCGATCTTGCGGATGCCGCAGCATTCGCTGTGGCCATCTTTGTAGAAGCTGAACAGGCCTTTCTCTTTGACAAAAGGATCAAGCTTGCTGCGATCGGGAGTGAGGATTTCGATCGGCAGGTTGTAGTGCTCGCGCACTTGGTCGATGAAGCGGTAGGTCTCCGGGTGCAGGCGGCCGGTGTCGAGGCTGAACACCTTGACGTTCTTGTTCAGCTTCCAGGCCATGTCCACCAGCACCACGTCTTCGGCGCCGCTGAAGGAGATCCACAGGTCATCACCAAAGTGCTCAAAGGCAAGCTTGAGGATGTCCTGCGGGGACTTGTTGGCATAAGTCGCGGCCAGGGCGGCGACGTCGAAGGGTTGGCTCATCAGGCGGCTTCCGGTCATTGAATGGCGCTTGGCGCTCGTAATACACCGATCTTAACAAAAATTGCCGGGGCAGACGCCGCGCATGTAGAGTGCGGCTTCCCATTTTTGGCGTTGTTCGAGGAGTGTGCTGTGGAAATTGCCTGTCTCGACCTGGAAGGCGTGCTGGTCCCGGAAATCTGGATCGCCTTTGCGGAAAAAACCGGAATCGAATCGTTGCGGGCCACCACCCGTGATATTCCCGATTACGATGTGCTGATGAAACAGCGCCTGCGCATTCTCGATGAGCATGGGTTGAAGCTTTCCGATATCCAGGCGGTAATTGCTACGCTCAAGCCGCTGGACGGCGCCATCGAGTTCGTTGACTGGTTGCGCGAGCGCTTCCAGGTGGTGATTCTCTCTGACACCTTCTACGAATTCTCTCAGCCGCTGATGCGCCAGCTGGGCTTCCCGACCTTGCTCTGCCATCGTCTGATCACTGATGCAACGGATCGGGTGACCGGGTACCAATTGCGCCAGAAAGATCCCAAGCGCCAGTCGGTGCTGGCGTTCAAGAGCCTGTACTACCGGGTGATTGCTGCCGGTGACTCGTACAACGACACCACCATGCTGGGTGAGGCTGACGCAGGGATTCTGTTCCATGCGCCGGAGAATGTGATCCGCGAGTTCCCGCAATTTCCGGCGGTGCATGATTTCGAGGCGTTGAAGCAGGAGTTTATCAAGGCTTCCAGTCGGTCGCTGAGCCTGTAAGGGCCTCATCGCGGGGCAAGCCCGCTCCCACCGGAGTTTGAATAGCCGGTGGGGGCGGGCTTGCCCCGCGATGCTTGTCAGAGGCTCTGCAAGGTCTCGAGCAGCACCTTCACCTTGGTAATCGACTCTTCATACTCAGCCTGCCAATCCGAATCGGCCACCACCGCACCACCACCCCAGCAGCACACCTGCCCATCCTTGACCAGCAAGCTGCGAATGGCGATCGAGCTGTCCATTTCGCCGCGCACGTCGATGTACAGTAATGAGCCGCAATACAGCGCCCGACGACTGGGTTCCAGCTCGTCGATGATCTGCATGGCGCGAATCTTCGGTGCACCGGTGATCGAGCCGCCGGGGAAGCTGCCGGCGATCAGGTCCAGGGCGTCCTTGTCGGCAGCCAGGTGGCCGGTGACGCTGCTGACCAGGTGGTGCACGTTGGGGTAGCTTTCCAGGCTGAACAGCTCTGGCACTTTCACTGAGCCGATCTCGCAGGTGCGGCCGAGGTCATTGCGCAGCAGGTCGACGATCATCAGGTTTTCCGCGCGGTCCTTGCTGCTGGCCAGCAGTTCTGCGCCGTTGCGTGCGTCTTGGGCCGGATCTGCGCTGCGTGGCCGGGTACCTTTGATCGGCCGGGTCTCGACCCGGCCCTCACTGACCTGAATGAAACGCTCTGGCGAGAAGCTCAGCAGGGTGCTGCCATCGGCCAGCGTCTGGAAGCCGGAATAGGGCGTAGGGCATGCTTGGCGCACCGCCAGGTAGGCATGCCAGGGATCGCCCTGGCACGGCGCGCGAAAACGCTGGGTGAGATTGATCTGGTAGCAGTCACCGGCATGGATGTATGCCTGCACCCGGTCAAAGGCCTGGTGATAATCCTCGGCGCTGATATCGCCGCGCATCGGTGCCAGCAGCGAGAAGTGCGTCTCGCTGTCCGGCACGGGGGTGTCGAACAGCGCAATCAGTCGTTGACGCTCGGCCTCGGCCAGGCTCGGGTGAAACAGCAATTGGCTGCACCCGAGCTGATGATCGCTGATCAGTGCCCAGGCATACAGTCCGAGACTGGCGTCGGCCAGGCCCAAATCGTCGGTGGCGTGGGTTGGCAGGTTCTCCAGGCGCCGCCCGAAGTCGTAACTGAGGTAACCGATCAGACCGCCGGCAAAGGGTAGTTCGACGCCCTCAGGCAGTGTTGCCCGTCCCAATTGCGCAAGGCTGGCGCGCAGGCGCTGCAGGTAGGCTTCACCGCTTTCGCTAGCCTGCGGTGCCAGGGTTTGTACTGGCCAGGCGCTGAGCAGGTCGAAACGGCCGCGCTCGGCGCTTGGGCGGGCGCTGTCAAGCAGCACGGCACCGGGTGCCTGGCGGATACGCGCAAAGTAGGCCGCAGGGTCGGCCAGGTAGGGCAGGGGATGGAGCGTACAGGTCGGCATGCAAGTAACAGCTATGAATGCGGGGGAGGCGATTGTAGTCCTGTGCAGGAAATGCGCCTAGCGCAGACTACGACCTTGAGTGCCTTGCCTGCGTCAGCCAGGGCTGGCTGACGCAGGCAAAGTGCTTGCACTCAGTTGGACGGTACGTGGCCGAACAGCTCCTGAGCGAAGCGTACGCGCTCTTCGACGGTCTCCTGGCGACCGTCTTTGGCCAGTTGCTCCAGGTGTGCTTCTACGGCATGAGTACGCTTGGTCAAGCCGCAGTCGTTGGCGATCTGGATGTTCAGGCCGGGGCGCGCATTGAGTTCGAGGATCAACGGGCCCTTGTCCTGGTCCAGGACCATATCGACACCGATGTAACCCAGCCCGCACAGCTCGTAGCAGCCGGCTGCCAGCTTCATGAAGCCGTCCCAGTTCGGTAGCTGCACGCCGTCCACCGCGTTGGTGGTGTCCGGGTGCTTGCTGATGATGTTGTTCAGCCAGGTGCCGCGCAGGGTCACGCCGGTCGCCAGGTCTACACCGACACCGATGGCGCCCTGGTGCAGGTTGGCCTTGCCGCCCGACTGGCGGGTCGGCAGGCGTAGCATGGCCATCACCGGGTAGCCCATCAACACGATGATGCGGATGTCCGGCACGCCTTCATAGCTGATGCTTTTGAAGATCTGGTCGGGGGTCACCCGGTACTCGATCAGGGCGCGGTCACGGTGACCGCCCAGCGAGTACAGGCCGGTGAGGATGCTGGAGATCTGGTGCTCGATCTCCTCGTGGCTGATGATCTTGCCCGAGACCGTGCGATAACGGTCCTCGAAGCGGTCGGCCACCACCAGGATGCCGTCGCCGCCGGCACCCTGAGCGGGTTTGACGACGAAGTCGTTGCGCTGGCCGATGATCTCGCCGAGTTTGTCGATCTCTTTCTCGGTGGAGATGATCCCGTACATTTCCGGCACGTGAATGCCGGCCTTGATCGCACGCTCCTTGGTGATGATCTTGTCGTCGACGATCGGGTACAGGTGGCGCTTGTTGTACTTGAGGACGTAGTCCGCATTGCGCCGGTTGATACCCATGATGCCCCGGGCCTCCAGGGCTTTCCAGGTTTTCCAGAGACCGAACATCAGGCGTCAGCCTTCACGAAAGCTTTGAAGCGCACCAGCTCCGTCAGGCGGTAGCCGCGGTAGCGACCCATCGCCAGCATGAAGCCCACCAGGATCAGCAGAACTGCCGGGAAGGTGAAGACGAAGTACACCAGCTCCGGCACGCTCATCAGCAGGTGCGCCAGGGTGGCGGCGAACAGGGTGCCGACGGCGACTTTCATCGCATGGCCGCCGCCACGCTCTTCCCAGGTGATCGACAGGCGTTCGATGGTCATGGTCAGGATCACCATCGGGAACAGCGCCACCGACAGACCGCGCTCCAGGCCCAGCTTGTGGCTGAACAGGCTGATCGCGGCGATCAGCACCACGACGAAGGTCAGCACCACCGACAGACGCGGCAGCATCTGCAGCTTCAGGTGTTCAAGGTAGGAACGGAGTGACAGGCCCAGTGCCGTGATCACCGTGAACAGGATGATACCGAAGCCCAGTTGGGTTTCACGGAAGGCCAGGGCGATCAGGACCGGGGTGAAGGTGCCCAGGGTCTGCAGGCCGATCAGGTTGCGCAACACCAGGATTACCAGCACGCCGATCGGGATCATGACCATGATCATGAAGGTTTGCTGGGTCTGCAGCGGCAGGCCGTAGAGCGAGTATTCGAGGAAGTCGGCGTCGGTGTTCTCGTCGGTCAGCTTGGCCAGGCGGATGGCATTCATCTCGCTGTTGTTCAGACTGAAGCTGACGTTGGCTTTTTTGCCGCCATCGACAGTGATCAGGTTGTCATCGCCGGTCCACCACAGCAGGCGGTCGGTGGGCAGGCCCTGTTCGCCGGTGTCCGGATTGAAGTACAGCCAGTCGGTGCCGTTGAAGCTGCGCAGCCACAGTTCAGGGGTTTGCGGCTGGTCGGCGATCAGGCGGATGGTGTGGACCTTTTCCACCGGTACGTGGGCGATCGACAGCAGCAGGTCAATAACCTTGGCTTTGTTCAGCGACGAGGCATCGCCAGCCAGCAGCAGCTTGACGTTATCGTCATTGAGGTTGTTGACCCGCTTGATGGTTTCGCTGACGAAGGTTTCGACGTCGGCCGAGTGCTGGCGGATCGGCGCCATCAGGGCTTCGGCGGCGATTTTTTCCGGGCCTTCTACGGCCAGGCTGTCGCGGAAGGTCGGGCCCTTGATCTTGGCTTTTTCGGTGCTGTAGCGCTTGGTCAGGACCAGGCGGTAGTACAAAGTCTGGTTGCCGCTGGCGCGACGGGCCGACCAGGTGACCTTGCGGTTGCCGTCGACGCGGTTGACGCTGACCCCGTAGTTGTTGGAAATGAAGCTCTCATTGAGGCTGACGTAATCGCGGTTCAGCGGCGGTACGAACATCTGGACCTTGATCGGGTCCTTGGGGTTGGCGACGAACTCGACTTTGGCGTCGATGTTCCACAGGTCGTCGGTCTCGTCTTCGGTCACCGGGATCCCGAGAAAGAAGATCTGATAGGCCGTGACGATGATGCCCAATAGCACCAGTACGGTGATCAGGACTTTCAGATGAAGGGTAAGAGAGCGCATCGGGATTACTCTGCGGTGTGAGCGTCAGGGGCGCAGGCAGGTTTGCCGGCCGCGTATTTAAGGCTTGGGTCGACCAGCGCATCAAAGTGCTTGAGTGCCTCGGAGCCGATCAGCAGTGGGTACTGGAACGCGCTGCGGTCGGTCAGGTTCACTTCGATCACGCGTTGGGCCGTGCCCATGCAGATGTTCAGTTCAATCACCGGGCGGGCAGTGTAGGCCTTGCCCTCATCCGGGTTGTAATCGCCGGCGCGCCGCTTGATTTTGCTGACACGGGCCAGCGGTCGTTCTATCGGATGCGCGTGGGCGGCGTCAATCGCCAGGTAGAAGCGTACCCATGACTCACCATTACGCTTGAAGCGCTTGATGTCGCGGGCGCTGAGCGAGGCAGTCTTGGCCCCGGTATCGAGCTTGGCGGCAACCTCCAGGTCGATATCGGCGAGGCGGGCGTATTCATTAAGGCCGTACACGGTCTTTTCCGCAGCCTGGCCAACGGCAGGCAACAAAAACAGGCTGAGCAACAGTAGAAGGGGCGTAAGTCTCATAAATCCTGGCGCGGTGCTGTGCGGTGTTCGGGTCAAGGCCACTGGCAGTACTGCGCAAGCTTCCTCGTTTATCTGTCATCACCACGAAATGATGACAAGCACACTGTTCATGCCCTGTGTGGGGCGCGGCATTCTATCACGCTGGTGTGCTGGCGCCAGCGGCTGCACTCAGACAACACCTTGGCATGTGAAGTTCGTTCTTAGACGATTGTCGACAATATTGATTTTGTCTTTGACTATGTCAGTCGATTTGGCTAGTTTTGGCCTCACTGGTTTACGAGGTGTCGACAATATGCTGGACGCAGCCCAAGCCCCCGGCGCAATCGCAGAGGATTCCGAAACCCTCTCGGAAAACGTCTTTCGGCGCATCCAGGCGGCTATCGTCAAGGGCGAAATCGCCCCAGGCAGCAAGATCTCCGAGCCTGAGCTGGCGCGCACCTACGGCATCAGCCGCGGGCCGCTGCGCGAGGCGATCCATCGCCTGGAAGGCCAGCGCCTGCTGGTGCGCGTGCCGCATGTCGGCGCGCGGGTGGTATCGCTGAGCCATGCCGAGCTGATCGAGTTGTACGAGATCCGCGAGTCCCTGGAGGGCATGGCCTGTCGCCTGGCTGCCGAGCGTATGAGCGTAGCCGAGATCGATGAGCTGCGCCGGGTCCTCGATACCCACGAGCGTGACGCCACCTTTCAGGCCGGCCTGGGTTACTACCAGCAGGAAGGTGACTACGACTTCCATTACCGGATTATCCAGGGTAGCGGCAACCGCACCCTGGTGCAGATGCTCTGCGGCGAGCTGTATCAACTGGTGCGCATGTACCGCATCCAGTTTTCCGCCACGCCCAACCGGCCACACCAGGCGTTCGCCGAGCACCACCGGATTCTCGATGCCATCGCCGACCGTGACGGCGAACTGGCCGAGCTCTTGATGCGCCGTCACATCGGCGCTTCCAAACGCAATATCGAGCGTCACTATCTGGACGCTACCAGCCCACGAGGTGAGTCATGAGTCAGAAAAGCAGTCCCGGCCAGCGCTTTCGCGATGCAGTTGCCGCCGAACACCCGTTGCAGGTGGTCGGTGCGATTAACGCCAACCATGCCCTGTTGGCCAAGCGTGCCGGCTTCAAAGCCATCTACCTTTCCGGTGGCGGCGTAGCTGCGGGCTCCCTGGGCCTGCCGGACCTGGGCATCACCGGGCTGGATGACGTGCTGACCGACGTCCGTCGTATCACCGACGTCTGCGACCTGCCGCTGCTGGTGGATGTCGACACCGGTTTCGGTTCCTCGGCGTTCAACGTCGCCCGTACCGTCAAGTCGATGATCAAGTTCGGCGCGGCGGCGATCCACATCGAGGACCAGGTCGGCGCCAAGCGATGCGGCCATCGTCCGAACAAGGAAATCGTCTCCCAGCAGGAAATGGTCGACCGCATCAAGGCGGCGGTGGACGCTCGTACCGACGACAGTTTCGTGATCATGGCGCGTACTGACGCCCTGGCCGTCGAAGGCCTGGAATCAGCTCTGGAGCGTGCTGCTGCGTGTATCGAAGCGGGTGCCGACATGGTCTTCCCGGAAGCGATTACTGAGCTTGCGATGTACAAGACCTTCGCCGACCGCATCAAAGCGCCGATCCTGGCCAACATCACCGAATTCGGTGCCACCCCGCTGTACACCACCGAAGAACTGGCTTCGGTCGACGTATCGCTGGTGCTCTACCCGCTGTCGGCGTTCCGCGCCATGAACAAGGCAGCCGAGAATGTCTACACCGCGCTGCGTCGCGATGGCACGCAGAAAAACGTCATCGACACCATGCAGACTCGGATGGAACTGTACGACGCCATCAACTACCACGCGTTCGAGCAAAGCCTCGACGCCCTGTTCGCCCAGAAAAAGGGCTGAACACCTGCTTCAACCCGTGATGAGTTGCCGTTTCCCATAACAAATTCAAGAGTGGAGAAAGACATGGCCGAAGCAAAAGTACTCAGTGGAGCCGGCCTGCGTGGTCAAGTGGCCGGGCAAACTGCACTGTCGACCGTAGGCCAGGCCGGGGCCGGCCTGACCTATCGTGGTTATGACGTCCGCGACCTGGCCGCTGGTGCCGAGTTCGAAGAAGTGGCCTACCTGCTGCTATACGGCGATCTGCCCAGTGCGGCCCAGCTGGCCGAGTACAAGGGCAGGCTCAAGACCCTGCGTGACTTGCCACAAGCGCTGAAGGAAGTGCTTGAGCGCATTCCGGCAGATGCCCATCCGATGGATGTGATGCGTACCGGTTGCTCGATGCTTGGCACCCTGGAGCCCGAGCTGACCTTCGAACAGCAGCGCGACAAGACCGATCGCCTGCTGGCACTGTTCCCGGCGGTGATGTGCTACTGGTACCGCTTCACCCACGATGGCGTACGTATCAACTGCACCAGCGATGAAGACACCATCGGCGGCCACTTCCTGCACCTGCTGCACGGCAAGAAGCCGAGCGAGCTGCATGTGAAAGTGATGAACGTCTCGCTGATCCTCTACGCCGAGCACGAATTCAACGCGTCGACCTTCACTGCCCGCGTGTGCGCATCGACCCTGTCGGACCTGTACTCGTGCATCACCGCAGCCATCGGTTCGCTGCGCGGCCCGCTGCATGGCGGTGCCAACGAAGCGGCGATGGAACTGATCGAGCGCTTCCAGAGCCCGCAGGACGCGGTGGCCGAGCTGCTGCAAATGCTTGAGCGCAAAGACAAGATCATGGGCTTCGGTCACGCGATCTACAAAGAGTCCGACCCGCGTAACGAAGTGATCAAGGGCTGGTCGAAGAAGCTCGCTGACGAAGTTGGTGACACGGTGCTGTATCCGGTGTCCGAAGCGATCGACAAGACCATGTGGGAACAGAAGAAGCTGTTCCCCAACGCCGACTTCTATCACGCCTCGGCGTATCACTTCATGGGCATCCCGACCAAGTTGTTCACCCCGATCTTCGTCTGCTCGCGCCTGACCGGCTGGGCGGCCCATGTGTTCGAACAGCGTGCCAACAACCGCATCATCCGTCCGAGCGCCGAGTACACCGGCGTTGAACAGCGCAAGTTCGTGCCAATCGAACAACGCTGAGCCTGGCCGCAAATTCCTGGCTTGCCCCCTGACCAAGGACAGGGCAAGCCAGGATTGCCAGATACCGACCTTACCGTGATCGAGTCCCTGTGCCATGAATACTGAATTTCGCAAGAACCTGCCGGGCACTGGCCTGGATTATTTCGACGCGCGTGCCGCTGTCGACGCGATCGAGCCCGGTGCTTATGACTGTCTTCCCTACACCTCGCGCGTGCTGGCGGAAAACCTCGTGCGCCGCTGCGATCCGGCCAGCCTCAATGCGTCGCTGCGCCAACTGATCGAGCGCAAGCGCGACCTCGACTTCCCGTGGTTTCCGGCGCGTGTGGTCTGCCACGATATCCTTGGCCAGACCGCGTTGGTCGACCTCGCCGGTCTGCGTGACGCCATCGCTGAAGGGGGTGGTGACCCGGCCCAGGTCAACCCGGTGGTGCCGGTGCAATTGATCGTTGACCACTCGCTGGCAGTGGAATGCGGTGGTTTTGACCCGCAAGCATTCGAGAAGAACCGTGCCATCGAGGACCGCCGCAACGAAGACCGCTTCCACTTTATCAACTGGACCAAGAAGGCGTTCAAAAACGTCGACGTGATCCAGCCGGGCAACGGCATCATGCACCAGATCAACCTGGAGAAGATGTCGCCAGTGATCCATGCTGAGCGTGGCGTGGCTTATCCTGATACCTGTGTCGGCACCGATAGCCACACCCCGCACGTCGATGCCCTGGGCGTGATCGCCATCGGCGTCGGCGGCCTGGAAGCCGAGAACGTCATGCTTGGCCGCGCCTCGTGGATGCGCCTGCCGGAAATCGTTGGCGTCGAGCTGTCGGGCAAGCCGCAGCCTGGCATCACTGCCACCGACGTGGTACTGGCCCTGACCGAGTTCCTGCGCAAGGAAAAAGTCGTCGGTGCCTACCTCGAATTCTACGGCGAAGGCGCCCGTGCCCTGACCCTGGGTGACCGCGCGACCATCTCCAACATGGCCCCGGAATACGGCGCCACCGCAGCGATGTTCTCCATCGACCAGCAGACCATCGACTATCTCAAGTTGACCGGCCGTGAAGACGAACAGGTCAAGCTGGTGGAAACCTATGCCAAGGTTGCCGGCCTGTGGTCCGACAGCCTGGTCAGCGCCGAGTACGAGCGGGTGTTGCGCTTCGACCTGTCCAGCGTTGTGCGTAACATGGCCGGCCCGTCCAACCCGCACGCCCGCGTGGCGACCAGCGACCTGGCCAGCAAAGGCATCGCCGGTCAGTGGGACGAAGTGCCGGGGCAGATGCCGGATGGCGCGGTGATCATTGCCGCCATCACCAGCTGCACCAACACCAGCAACCCACGCAACGTGATCGCCGCAGGCCTGTTGGCGCGCAACGCCAACAAACTGGGTCTGGTGCGTAAACCATGGGTCAAGTCGTCCCTGGCGCCCGGTTCCAAGACGGTGGCCCTGTACCTGAAAGAAGCGGGTCTTGATGAAGAGCTGGAGCAGCTTGGTTTCGGTATCGTGGCCTTTGCCTGCACCACCTGCAACGGCATGTCCGGCGCACTGGACCCGGTAATCCAGCAGGAAATCATCGACCGCGACCTGTACGCCACCGCCGTGCTTTCGGGTAACCGCAACTTCGATGGGCGTATTCACCCTTACGCCAAGCAGGCGTTCCTGGCTTCGCCGCCGTTGGTGGTGGCCTATGCCATTGCCGGTACCATCCGCTTCGACATCGAGAAAGATGTACTGGCGGTGGTCGACGGCAAGGAAATCCGCCTCAAGGACATCTGGCCGAGTGACGAAGAGATCGACGCCGTGGTCAAGGCAGCGGTCAAGCCGGAGCAGTTCCGTCAGGTCTACATCCCGATGTTCGCCATTCAGGAAGACACCGGGCCGAAAGTCACGCCGCTGTACGATTGGCGTCCGATGAGTACCTACATCCGTCGTCCACCGTACTGGGAAGGCGCCCTGGCCGGGGAGCGTACGCTCAAGGGCATGCGCCCGTTGGCAGTGCTGCCGGACAACATCACCACCGACCACCTGTCGCCGTCGAACGCGATCATGCTCGACAGCGCTGCTGGTGAATACCTGGCGAAAATGGGCCTGCCGGAAGAAGACTTCAACTCTTATGCAACCCATCGCGGTGATCACCTGACCGCGCAACGCGCCACGTTCGCCAACCCGAAACTGTTCAATGAAATGGTTCAGGAAGGCGGTAAGGTCAAGCAGGGCTCCCTGGCGCGGATCGAGCCGGAAGGCAAGGTCACTCGTATGTGGGAAGCTATCGAAACCTACATGGAACGCAAGCAGCCGCTGATCATCGTCGCCGGTGCCGACTACGGTCAGGGCTCGTCCCGTGACTGGGCGGCCAAGGGCGTGCGCCTGGCCGGTGTCGAGGCCATCGTCGCCGAAGGTTTCGAGCGTATCCACCGCACCAATCTGGTCGGTATGGGCGTGTTGCCGCTGGAATTCAAGCCGGGGGTGAACCGCAAGACTCTGGATATCGACGGTACCGAGACCTTCGATGTGGTCGGTGAGCGTACCCCGCGAGCCACCCTGACCCTGGTGATCACCCGTCACAATGGCGAGCGTATCGAAGTGCCAGTGACCTGCCGCCTGGATACCGCTGAAGAAGTGTCGATCTACGAAGCCGGCGGGGTGCTGCAGCGCTTTGCCCAGGACTTCCTCGAGTCGGCGACAGCCTGAGGTAAATCCAACCTGTAGGGGCCGGCCTTGCCGGCGATGAAAGCGATACGGTGCCAGCGGTTGCGCGGTGTCTGCATCGCTGGCAAGGCCAGCTCCTACAGGGTTGTTGTCAGCCTTAAGTTTGCGTGTTTTTTCACAGGACAAGATTCCCATGGCTCACGTACCCCAGATCAAAATCCCCGCCACCTACATTCGTGGCGGCACCAGCAAAGGCGTGTTCTTCCGCCTCCAGGACCTGCCTGAGCGCGCACAGGTGCCGGGCCCGGCCCGCGACGCATTGCTGCTGCGGGTGATTGGCAGCCCTGATCCCTATGGCAAGCAGATCGATGGCATGGGTGGCGCCACCTCCAGCACCAGCAAGACCGTGATCCTCTCGCGCAGCATCAAGGCCGATCACGATGTCGACTACCTGTTCGGTCAGGTATCGATCGACAAGGCTTTTGTCGACTGGAGCGGTAACTGCGGTAATCTCTCGGCAGCGGTTGGTTCCTTTGCCATCAGTGCCGGCCTGGTCGACAGCAGCCGTATACCGCAGAACGGTATCGCCACTGTGCGCATCTGGCAGGCCAACATCGGCAAGACCATCATCGCCCACGTGCCGGTCACCAATGGTGAAGTGCAGGAGACCGGTGATTTCGAGCTGGATGGCGTGACTTTCCCGGCGGCTGAAGTGCAACTCGAATTCATGGGTCCGGCTGCCGACGAAGACGGCGAGGGCGGCTCGATGTTCCCCACCGGCAACCTGATCGATGACCTGGAAGTGCCTGGCATCGGCACGCTCAAGGCCACCCTGATCAATGCCGGTATTGCGACCATCTTTATCCAGGCCGAAGCCATCGGCTACACCGGCACCGAGCTGCAGGACGCGATCAACAGCGATCCCGGGGCCCTGGCCCGGTTCGAAGCGATTCGTGCCTACGGTGCCGTGCGCATGGGCCTGATCAAGCACATCGATGAAGCCGCCAAGCGTCAGCACACGCCGAAAGTCGCCTTCGTCGCTCCGCCAACGGCTTACCAGTCGTCCAGCGGTAAAGCCGTGGCGGCATCAGACGTTGATCTATTGGTCCGTGCGCTGTCGATGGGCAAGCTGCACCACGCCATGATGGGCACTGCAGCTGTGGCTATCGGTACCGCTGCGGCGGTCCCTGGCACCCTGGTCAACCTTGCGGCCGGTGGTGGCGAGCGCAGCGCTGTTCGTTTCGGACACCCCTCGGGCACCCTGCGCGTTGGCGCCGAGGCTCGTCAGGTGAACGGTGAGTGGACTGTCACCAAAGCAATCATGAGCCGCAGTGCGCGGATACTGATGGAGGGCTGGGTGCGGGTGCCCGGTGATGCCTTCTAACCAGTAGCGGCGCTTGGCTCCCTGTTTACCTACAACAGAGAGACATCAGATGAGTGCCAACGTTGATCTGAACAATCGTCCTGACTACGACCGGGTACTGCAGGACATCGCTGACTATGCCCTGAATTACCAGGTCGGTTCCGCGCAGGCGCTGGACACCGCGCGCAACTGCCTGATGGATACCCTCGGCTGCGGCCTGCTGGCCTTGCGCTTCCCGGAATGCACCAAGCATCTGGGGCCGTTGGTGGAGGGTACGGTGGTGCCGTATGGTGCACGGGTGCCGGGCACCAGCTACCGCCTGGATCCGGTCAAGGCCGCTTGGGACATCGGTTGCATCGTCCGTTGGCTCGACTACAACGACACCTGGCTGGCCGCCGAGTGGGGGCATCCCTCGGACAACCTCGGCGGCATCCTGGCAGTGGCCGACCATCTCTCGCAAAAACGTGTGGCCAATGGTGAAGCGCCCTTGAGCATGCGTGTGGTGCTCGAAGCCATGGTCATGGCGCATGAGATCCAGGGGGTGATGGCCCTGGAAAACTCCTTCAACCGCGTTGGTCTCGATCATGTGCTGCTGGTCAAGGTCGCGTCCACGGCGGTCTGCGCCAGGCTCATGGGCGCCAGCCGCGAACAATTGCTGTCGGCGCTGTCCCATGCCTTTGTCGATGGTCAGGCCCTGCGTACTTACCGCCATGCACCGAATGCCGGTTCACGCAAATCCTGGGCGGCGGGGGATGCCTCGAGCCGCGGTGTACGCCTGGCGGATATTGCCCTGCGTGGCGAGATGGGTATTCCGGGCGTTCTGACTGCGCCGCAGTGGGGCTTCTACGATGTATTGTTCAGTCATACCAACAAGGACCTGGCGCTCAAGCCCGCAGACAAGCGCGCCTTCAGCTTCTCTCAAGGGTTCTCCAGCTACGTGATGGAGAACGTGCTGTTCAAGATCAGCTTCCCCGCCGAGTTCCATGCCCAGACCGCCTGTGAAGCGGCGGTGGCGCTACATCCCCAAGTACGTAACCGCCTGCATGAAATCGACCGGATCGTCATCACCACCCATGAATCGGCGATCCGCATCATCTCCAAGGTGGGCAAGCTGGCCAACGCTGCCGACCGAGATCATTGCCTCCAGTACATGACCGCGGTGCCGCTGATTTTTGGCAATCTGGTGGCTGAGCAATATGAGGATGAATTCCAAGCCGCCCACCCGATCATCGACCGCTTGCGCGAGAAGATGGAAATCGTCGAAGACCCGCGTTTTACCCGTGAGTACCTGGAGGCCGACAAACGCTCGATTGCCAATGCCGTGCAGGTGTTCTTCAACGACGGATCAAGCACCGGACAGGTAGTTGTGGAGTACCCGATTGGTCACCGCCGACGTCGCGCTGAGGGTATTCCGTTGCTGGAAGAGAAGTTCAGGGCCAACCTGGCGACGCGCTTTAGCGGGCAGCGGGTGGATGAGATTTTTGCCTTGTGCAAGGATCAGGCGGCGCTTGAGGCTACGGCGGTGCATCGGTTTGTCGATCTGTTTGTGATCTGAAGCGGGCAAATGCCTGTAGGAGCCTGCCAATAAAAAACCCCGCATATTGCGGGGTTTTTTACGCTAAGTCAGCTTACGCTTGAACAACCGGAATGTTGGCGCTCGCAGCGGCTTCACGGAACTCGGCGATCTGGTCGAAGCTCAGGTAGCGGTAAACGTCGGCAGCCATGCTGTCGATGTTCTTCGCGTACTCCATGTACTCTTCGACGGTTGGCAGCTTGCCCAGAATCGAGGCAACAGCGGCCAGCTCGGCCGAGGCCAGGTAGACGTTAGTGGCGTCGCCCAGGCGGTTCGGGAAGTTACGGGTCGAAGTGGACACCACGGTCGAACCGGTCTGCACACGTGCCTGGTTACCCATGCACAGCGAGCAGCCTGGCATTTCCATGCGTGCACCGGCTTTGCCGTAGATGCCGTAGTAGCCTTCTTCGGTCAGCTGGTGAGCGTCCATCTTGGTTGGCGGAGCCAGCCACAGACGGGTAGGGATGCCACCCTTGACCTTCTCCAGCAGCTTGCCGGCAGCGCGGAAGTGACCGATGTTGGTCATGCACGAACCGATGAACACTTCGTCGATTTTCTCGCCCTGAACGGTCGACAGCAGACGGGCATCGTCCGGGTCGTTCGGCGCGCAGAGCACAGGCTCTTTGACGTCGGCCAGGTCGATTTCGATGATCTCGGCGTATTCGGCGTCGGCGTCGGCTTCCAGCAGTACCGGGTTGGCCAGCCAGGCTTCCATCGCTTGGGCACGACGCTCCAGGGTGCGGGCATCGCCGTAGCCTTCGTTGATCATCCAGCGCAGCAGGGTGATGTTCGACTGCAGGTACTCGGCAATGGCCTTCTCTGGCAGCTTGATCGAGCAGCCGGCAGCGGAACGTTCAGCCGAGGCGTCGGACAGTTCGAACGCTTGCTCGACGGTCAGTTCGTCGAGGCCTTCGATTTCCAGGATGCGGCCGGAGAAGGCGTTGATCTTGCCTTTCTTCTCAACGGTCAGCAGGCCCTTCTGGATAGCGTAGTAAGGGATCGCGTGGACCAGGTCGCGCAGGGTGATGCCTGGTTGCAGTTTGCCCTTGAAGCGCACCAGTACCGACTCCGGCATGTCCAGCGGCATGACGCCGGTGGCAGCGGCGAAGGCGACCAGGCCAGAACCGGCCGGGAACGAGATGCCGATCGGGAAACGGGTGTGCGAGTCACCACCGGTACCGACGGTGTCCGGCAGCAGCATGCGGTTCAGCCAGCTGTGGATGATGCCGTCGCCTGGACGCAGGGACACGCCGCCACGGGTGCGGATGAAATCCGGCAGGGTGTGGTGGGTGGTGACGTCGATCGGCTTTGGATAGGCGGCGGTGTGGCAGAACGACTGCATGACCAGATCAGCGGAGAAGCCCAGGCACGCCAGGTCTTTCAGTTCGTCACGGGTCATTGGACCGGTGGTGTCCTGAGAACCGACGGTGGTCATCTTCGGCTCGCAGTAGGTGCCTGGACGAACGCCAGTCACGCCGCAGGCTTTACCGACCATTTTCTGTGCCAGGCTGTAGCCTTTGCCGGTGTCGACCGGGGCTTCAGGCAGCTTGAACAGATCGGTTGGGCCCAGACCCAGTTCGGCGCGCGCCTTCTCGGTCAGGCCACGGCCGACGATCAGCGGGATACGGCCACCAGCGCGGACTTCGTCGAGTAGCACCGGGGTCTTCAGTTCGAAGGTGGTGATGACGTCGTCGGTGCCGTGCTTGCAGACTTTACCGGCGTATGGGTAAACGTCGATGACGTCGCCCATGCCCAGGTTGGTGCAGTCGAATTCGATCGGCAGGGCGCCGGCGTCTTCCATGGTGTTGTAGAAGATCGGGGCGATCTTGGTGCCGAAGCAGAAACCACCGGCGCGCTTGTTCGGTACGTACGGGATGTCGTCGCCGAAGAACCACAGCACCGAGTTGGTGGCGGATTTACGCGAAGAACCGGTACCGACCACGTCACCGACGTAGGCAACCGGGAAGCCCTTGGCTTTGACTTCTTCGATCTGCTTGAGCGGACCAATGGCGCCTGGTTGCTCAGGATTGATGCCGTCACGGGCCATTTTCAGCATGGCCAGGGCGTGCAGCGGGATGTCAGGGCGCGACCAGGCGTCCGGGGCAGGGGACAGGTCGTCAGTGTTGGTTTCGCCTGGAACCTTGAACACCGTCAGGCTGTACTTCTGTTCGATCGCCGGGCGAGCGGTGAACCACTCACCGGCGGCCCAGGATTCCAGCACGGCTTTGGCGTGAGCGTTACCGGCCTTGGCTTTTTCGGCGACGTCGTGGAAGGCGTCGAACATCAGCAGGGTGTGCTTGAGCTGTTCGGCGGCAACGGCGGCCAGCTCAGCGTTGTCCAGCAGCTCGACCATGGTGGCGATGTTGTAACCGCCCTGCATGGTGCCCAGCAGCTCCACAGCACGCTTCTTGTCGATCAGTGGGGAAGTGGCTTCGCCCTTGGCGACAGCAGAGAGGAAACCGGCCTTGACGTAGGCGGCTTCGTCCACTCCTGGTGGAACGCGGTTGGTGATCAGGTCGACGAGGACTGCTTCTTCGCCAGCAGGGGGATTCTTCAGCAGCTCAACCAGGCCTGCGGTTTGTTCGGCGTTAAGCGGCTGGGGCACGATACCCTGGGCGGCACGCTCTTCGATGTGTTTGCGGTAGGCTTCAAGCACAGTTATTACCCTCATCAGTGGTCCCAAATGGGTGTCCGGGACGCTCATCCAGAAAGTCCGGCACCCGTGCGCAATACGGCTTCTTGGGCCGCGTAGCCAGGGTTGCAGGAAATCCTTACAGAAGCTGCTTTCAAAGTTTTACGCCTGTAGAACGGAGGCTGATGAGGGCTGGCGCGGGATATGCGATGAGGCGTATATCCCGGGCCAACGCCGTTCTACCGGATCAACTGTGCTCGTGACGCTTTGAAAACAGCTTCTAACGGACATTGGCGCCTTAAAAAGGCCGGATGATTCTACGGTAAAAACTCGATAAAGGTAAGGCGCGCGCGATGACTTTAGCGGGTGACCCCCGTTAGACAAAGGGCTAACATGGCGGCCTGTTCCACCGTCCAGTTGTAGATTATTTCATGCCCAATCAGTCAATCAAAACGCCTTGTGTCGGCCTCTGCTCCACGGTTTACGGGGATCTGGTGTGTCGTGGCTGCAAGCGTTTTCACCATGAAGTGATCAACTGGAACGGCTACAACGAAGATGAAAAACGAGCGGTCTGGCTGCGCCTGGAGCAGCTGCTGGTGCAGGTCATGGTGGCCAAACTTGAGGTCTTTGATGCCATGCGCCTGCGCCAGCAGTTGGAGCAGCGCAAGGTTCGTTTCGTGCCGCACCAATCCGAATATTGCTGGGCGTACCAGTTGATCGCCCGTGGCGCGCGGGTTATTCGTGATCTTGAGGCCTATGGCATGGTGTTGTTGCCGGAGTTTCGCGACTGGGAGCTGCCGCAGTTGCGTGATGCCATTGATCGGGAATTTTTCCTGCTGTCTGAAGCCCACTATCAACGCTATATCGCGCCGGGGTTTCTCAAGGGTGCTTTGGGTTGAAACGATCGCGAGGCAAGCCCCCAACTTGGGCTTGCCTCGCGATGAGGTCGTCAGCCTTGCGCCAGCTCGGTCAGGTGCACCTTCACTTCTTCAGTCTTGAGCACCAGCACATCGCATTCCAGCGAATCGAGCACCACCTCGGCGGTGTTGCCGATCAATGCCCCGGAAATCCCGGTGCGCGCCACCGTGCCGATCACGGTCACCACTGCATCATACTTCTTGGCGGTGTGGGGGATCAGCACATCGGCCGGGCCTTCGGCAACATGCAGGCGATCATCCTTGATGTCGAACTCAGCCTGGAACGCGCTGCACTCCTCGCGATAACGCTGTTCGATGGTTTCCTTCAATTGGTAGACCGGGTCAGCCGCCGACAGCATCGGTGACGGATGGGCGCTGATCACATGCAGGTCACCTTTGGCCAGGCTGGCGATCTCGTAGCCGTGGTCGATGATGTTCCTGTGCAGCAGGCGGTGTGCCTCGTCATGATTGCCGACATCCACTGCAGCGAGGATCACGCCGCCAGCCCACGGTCCCTCGGTCTTGACCATCAGCACCGCGCACGGGCACTGGCGCAATAGTTTCCAGTCGGATGGGGTGAGCAGGGCCTTTTTCAGCGGGTTGTCCGGCCGGTGCTCCTTGATCACCAGATCGCAGCCTTCGGCTTGCTGCACGGCAATGATCGATTCGTGCCGGCTGCCGTGCCAGGCCTCCTCGTAAGTCACATTGTCGAAACCGTCATCATGCAGCTGGCTGCTGAGCAGGCTGAGCAGGGCGCTGTGGTCGTGATTCTTGTCGCACATCAAAAGGTGCAGGCGTGCGCCGGTGGCACCGCCGATCAGTTTGGCCCGGGTCAGGGCGCGGCTGTGAGCGTGTTCGGGATCGAGGACCACCAGTATGCTGCGTACTTCTTGCATGAGCGTAAACTCCCTTCAGAAATGGCGACCGATGACTGACTATAGTCGGCGCCAAGTGTAATGGGCGTTGATATGTATCAAGCATAGTTCACTGGTGATCGCCGCCGCTGCCGGTATAATCGCCGGCCTTGCCGTTGCCCTGCCTGTTTTGTGAGCCTATGCACCTTATTCCCGAAATTGATGCGTTCCTTGGTTGCCGTACTCCTGATGCCTGGGTTCAGGCGGCACTTGCCGACCAGGAAACCCTGTTGATCGACCACAAGAACTGCGAGTTCAAGGCCGCCAGTACTGCGCTGAGCCTGATGGCCAAGTACAACACGCACCTGGATTTGATCAACATGATGTCGCGCCTGGCTCGCGAAGAGCTGGTGCACCATGAGCAGGTGCTGCGCCTGATGAAGCGCCGCAAGATTGCCTTGCGCCCGTTATCGGCCGGGCGCTATGCCTCGGGCCTGCGCCGGGTGGTGCGGACCCATGAGCCGGTGAAGCTGGTCGACACCTTGGTAGTCGGCGCCTTTATCGAAGCGCGTAGCTGCGAACGTTTTGCCGCGCTGGTGCCGCATCTGGACGAAGAACTGGGCAAGTTCTATCACGGCCTGCTCAACAGCGAGGCCCGTCACTATCAGGGTTATCTCAAGCTCGCCCATCAATACGGTGAGGCGGCGGATATCGAGCGGGTGGTGGAGAAGGTCAGGGCGGTTGAAGCCGAATTGATCAGCAGCGCGGATGAAGAGTTTCGCTTTCATAGCGGTGTTCCGGCCTGATTGATAGCGGGGCAATCCGCCCCCACTGGTGTTGTGGGGGCGGGCTTGCTCCGTGATCAGGTCTCAAGGAAAAGCAAAAGGCTGCAGCTGAAACCCTTGCTCATCCACCTGCAATGCCCAGCCTTGGCGGTCCCAATCCCCTAGCACGATGCGCCGTGCCGGTTGCTCATCGACCACCAGTTTGTGAATCGCCGGACGATGGGTATGGCCATGCACCAGCGTGCGTACGCCATACTGCGCCATGACCCGCGGTACTTCTTCCGGCGTCACGTCGACAATGTCGTTGGCCTTCATCCGCGTCTGCGCGCGGCTTTCGCTGCGCAGTTTGCGCGCCAGTTTCTGGCGGGTGCTCAGCGGCAGGTGCCGAAGGATCCACAAGCTCACTGGATTGCGCAGGTAGCGGCGCATTTTCATGTAGGCCAGGTCCAGGGTGCACAAACTGTCGCCGTGCATCAGCAGCACCGGTTCACCGCCCAGCTGCACGACACAGGGGTCGCTCAGCAGGGTGCAGCCGGCCGCCTGGCAGAAGGCTTCGCCGATCAGGAAATCACGGTTGCCATGCATCAGGCAGACCTGCGTGCCGCTGTCGCTCAAAGCGCGCAGGGCCTGGCAGATCGTGGACTGGAACGGTGTCATGGCGTCGTCGCCGATCCAGGCCTCGAAGAAGTCACCGAGGATGTACAGCGCCTCGGCGTGGCGCGCACGACCATCGAGCAGATCAAGAAACGCCCGGGTTATGTCCGGGCGTTCTTCTTGCAGGTGCAGATCAGAGATCAGCAGTATCACTCAACGATCTCGGCTTTCTCGATGATCACGTCTTCAACCGGTACGTCCTGGTGGCCGGACTTGGAGCCGGTGGCAACAGTCTTGATCTTGTCGACAACCTCGGTGCCTTCGGTGACTTTACCGAATACTGCGTAGCCCCAACCCTGGACGTTCTTGCCGCTGTGGTTGAGGAAGCTGTTGTCGGTGACGTTGATGAAGAACTGCGCCGACGCCGAATGCGGTTCCATGGTACGGGCCATGGCGATGGTGTACTTGTCGTTGCTCAGGCCGTTGTCGGCTTCGTTCTGAATGCTTGGACGCTTGTCTTTCTTCTCTTTCATGCCCGGCTCGAAACCGCCGCCCTGGATCATGAAGTTGCCGATGACGCGGTGGAATACGGTGTTGCTGTAGTGGCCGGCGTTCACGTACTCGATGAAGTTAGCCACGGTGATCGGGGCTTTCTCGGCATTCAGTTCGATGACGATGTCGCCATGATTGGTGCTCAGTTTGACTTTGGACATGCTGGAATTCGCTCTTTCAAGGCATTTGAAATAGGGTCGCGCGGGATCGCGATACAAACCTGACGCACAGTCTACAACCCACGATACGTGGCCTGCGGCAGTTTTTTTGCTGCCAGTACCGAATATAGGGCCAGTTTGTCGGTCGGACGCTGTCGGCAGCTCGACCGCTTCGGCTATGATAAGCGCTTTGATTCAGTCGGCCTACCCAGGCCGTGCACCCGTATTTCAAGGATCCTATGAGCAAGCCCACTGCCGACACCGCTCCCAACGCCGCTGCCAAAGGCGCTCCCGCCGTCCCTGCGAACTTCCTGCGCCCGATCGTGCAGGCCGACCTGGACTCGGGCAAGCACAACAGCATCGTCACCCGTTTCCCGCCAGAGCCTAACGGTTACCTGCATATCGGCCATGCCAAGTCGATCTGCGTGAACTTCGGCCTGGCCCAGGAATTCGGCGGAGCCTGTCACCTGCGTTTCGATGACACCAACCCGGCCAAAGAGGACCAGGAGTACATCGACGCCATCCAGAGCGATGTGCAGTGGCTAGGCTTCCAGTGGACCGGCCCGGTGCGCTACGCCTCCGAGTATTTCGACCAGTTGCATGACTGGGCCGTGGACCTGATCAAGTCGGGCAATGCCTACGTCTGCGACCTGACCCCGGAGCAGGCCAAGGAATACCGCGGCAACCTCACCGAGCCTGGTAAGAACAGCCCGTTCCGCGAGCGCAGCGTCGAAGAGAACCTCGACCTGTTCGCCCGGATGAAGGCCGGCGAGTTCAAAGACGGTGAACGTGTACTGCGGGCCAAGATCGACATGGCCTCGCCGAACATGAACCTGCGCGACCCGATCCTGTATCGCATCCGTCATGCCCACCACCACCAGACCGGTGACAAGTGGTGCATCTACCCCAACTACGACTTCACCCACGGTCAGTCGGACGCCATCGAAGGCATCACCCACTCCATCTGCACCCTGGAGTTCGAAGGCCATCGTCCGCTGTACGAGTGGTTCCTGGAGCACCTGCCGGTGCCGGCCAAGCCGCGCCAGTACGAGTTCAGCCGCCTGAACCTGAACTACACCATTACCAGCAAGCGCAAGCTCAAGCAGCTGGTCGACGAGCAGCACGTTCACGGTTGGGACGACCCGCGCATGTCGACCCTGTCCGGTTTCCGCCGCCGCGGCTACACCCCGGCCTCGATCCGCAATTTCTGCGAAATGATCGGCACCAACCGTTCCGACGGCGTGGTCGACATGTCGATGCTCGAGTTCAGCATTCGTGACGACCTCGATCGCACCGCACCACGCGCCATGTGCGTGCTGCGTCCATTGAAAGTGGTCATCACCAACTACCCGGAAGGTCAGGTCGAGAACCTCGAACTGCCTCGCCACCCGAAAGAAGACATGGGTGTGCGCGCACTGCCGTTCGCGCGCGAGATCTACATCGATCGCGACGACTTCATGGAGACGCCGCCAAAAGGCTACAAGCGCCTGGAGCCCGCCGGTGAAGTGCGCCTGCGCGGCAGCTACGTGATCCGCGCCGACGAGGCGATCAAGGACGCGGACGGCAATATCGTCGAACTGCGCTGCTCCTATGACCCCGACACCCTGGGCAAGAACCCCGAGGGTCGCAAGGTCAAGGGCGTGATCCACTGGGTGCCGGCTGCGGCCAGCGTCGAGTGCGAAGTGCGTCTGTACGACCGTCTGTTCCGCTCGGCCAACCCCGAGAAGACCGAAGATGGCGGCAGCTTCCTCGACAACATCAATCCCGATTCGCTGCAGGTACTCACCGGTTGTCGTGCGGAACCTTCCCTGGGCCAGGCCCAGCCAGAAGACCGCTTCCAGTTCGAGCGTGAAGGTTACTTCTGCGCCGACCTGAAAGACTCCCAGCCGGGTCGCCCGGTATTCAACCGGACTGTGACCCTGCGCGATTCGTGGGGCAGCTGAGGAACGCTCGTGCTTACCATCTACAACACGCTTAGCAAGACCAAGGAAGTTTTCAAGCCGCTCGAAGGCAACAAGGTGCGGATGTACGTCTGCGGCATGACCGTGTACGACTTCTGCCACCTGGGCCACGGCCGCAGCATGGTGGCCTTCGACCTGGTCACCCGTTGGCTGCGTTGCAGCGGCTACGACCTGACCTATGTGCGCAACATCACCGACATCGATGACAAGATCATCAACCGGGCCAATGAAAACGGCGAGTCGTTCGACGCGCTGACCGCCCGCATGATCGACGCGATGCACGAAGACGAGCGCCGCCTGAACATCCTGCCGCCGGACCAGGAGCCGCGTGCCACCGACCATATCGCCGGCATGCATGCGATGATCCAGACCCTGATCGACAAGGGCTACGCCTACGCGCCAGGCAATGGCGACGTGTACTACCGGGTCGGCAAGTTCGTCGGTTACGGCAAGCTGTCGCGCAAGAAGATCGAAGACCTGCGCATCGGTGCGCGGATCGAGGTCGACGAAGCCAAGCAGGACCCGCTCGACTTCGTTCTCTGGAAGGGTGTCAAACCGGGGGAGCCGAGTTGGGAATCGCCGTGGGGCCCGGGCCGTCCGGGCTGGCACATCGAGTGCTCGGTGATGTCCACCTGCTGCCTGGGTGAGAGCTTCGACATTCACGGCGGTGGCAACGACCTGGAGTTCCCGCACCACGAGAACGAGATCGCCCAGAGCGAGGCCGCCACTGGCAAACAGTACGCCAATTCGTGGATGCACTGCGGCATGATTCGCATCAACGGCGAGAAGATGTCCAAGTCCTTGAACAACTTCTTCACCATTCGCGACGTGCTCGACAAGTATCACCCGGAGGTGGTGCGCTACCTGCTGGTATCGAGCCACTACCGCAGCTCGATCAACTACTCCGAAGACAGCCTGCGTGAGGCCAAGGGCGCCCTGGAGCGCTTCTACCATGCGCTGCGTGGCTTGCCGCGGGTCGAGGCCAAAGGTGGCGAGGCATATGTCGAGCGCTTTACCATGGCGATGAACGACGACTTCGGCACCCCCGAAGCCTGCGCCGTTCTGTTCGACCTGGTGCGTGAGATCAACCGGCTGCGCGAGAGCGAGCCTGAAGTCGCTGCCGGCCTGGCCGGTCGCCTGCGTGAGCTGGCAGGGCTGCTCGGTGTGCTGCAGCTGGACGCCGATGACTTCCTGCGTGCCGGTGCTGAAGGCAAGGTCGATGCGGCTGAAGTTGAGGCCTTGATCCAGGCGCGCCTGCAAGCGCGTGCGGACAAAAACTGGGCAGAGTCGGATCGCATCCGTGACCAGATCACTGCCATGGGTGTAGTGCTGGAAGACAGCAAGGGTGCTACTACCTGGCGCTTGGCTGACTGACAATCGCGGGGCAAGCCCGCTCCCACAGTGTGGGGGCTTGCCCCGCGATGGCCCTAACTGACCGCCCCTGTCCGACAGAGCAACACTAACTTCGCCCCACCCAGTTCACTGGCCCCGACCTCAAGCGCAAAACCATGCAGGTCGACAATCGCCGCAACCACCGACAGTCCTAGCCCGAACCCCGGGTGACGATGTCCTTCCTCACTGCGATAAAAACGCTTCAACACCGCCTCGCGCTCATTCTCGGGAATTCCCGGGCCGCTATCTTCTACCTCAATCCTTATCGCACTGGCTTCAGTGCTGGCACTCATGCGCACCTGGCCGCCAGCCGGGGTGAACTTGATAGCGTTGCCCAGCAAATTGGCCAATGCTTCGAACAATAGTTCGCGGTCGCCATTGAGCGGCGGCAGCTGTGCCGGTATTTCAAGGCTCAGGCGAATATCGCCATCCTCGGCCAGCGGCAGATAAAAGTCGTGCATTTCCACCAGCAGGGCCCGCGGGTCGAGCTCGACGAAGCCTGCCCGGCGCTGGCGATCTTCCAGCTCACTGATGCGCAGCAAACCGCGAAAGCGCGCCATCAATGTGTCGGTTTCACTAATCGCCTGTTCCAGCGCATCGGCCTGGGACGAGTCATCACCGGCCTGCTGGCGAATCCGGTAGAGCTGGGCGCGCAGGCGGGTCAGCGGGGTGCGCAGATCGTGGGCGATGTTGTCGCAGACGCCCTTGACCTCGTGCATCAGGCGCTCGATGCGGTCGAGCATGGCGTTGACGATGGCGGCGAGCATGTCCAGCTCATCGCGGCGCTGAGACAGCGGCAGGCGCTGGGTGAGGTCGCCGGCGACGATCTGTTCGGCGCTGGCCTGGATGGCGCGGATGCGCTTGAGCGGCCGCCGACGCAGCAGGTACCAGCCGGCGATACCGGGGATGATGGTCAGCGACAGGCCCCAGAGCAGGGCGTGCAGAATGATGCGGGTGACCACGAACAGTGAGCCGTTGTCGCGCACCAGCACCAGCCAGCGGCCATCACGGACCTTGATCGCCACGGCGTCACAGCTGTCGCGCGGCAGGTGTGGATCATCGGCGTCGAGGCAGCGGCCTAGCTCGTGGATCTTGCCGTCCAGGCCCAGCTCGGTTGGCAGTTGGCGGATCTGTCCGCCCAAGGGGTTGAGCTGGGCGTCGAACAGGCCGTAGGCATCGAAACTGCGTTCTTCGAAGGTCTGGCTGGCGATCAGTGCGTCGTCCAGTTGCTTGCCGCTCATGTGCCCGAACAGGTGCTGGCGCTGCAGCAGCGAGTGACGGGTGAGCTTGTTCAGATAGCTTGATACCTCGAAGTACAGCACCCCCATAAGGATGCTGCTCCAGGCCACGAACAGAAAGCTGTACAGCGCCAGCAGGCGGCTGGTCGAGGAACTCCAGCCCTTAGACGGGTTCGGCAATGGCATAGCCCGAGCCCCGCACGGTCCGAATCAGCGGGGTCTGGCCAGCGGCGTCAATCTTCTTGCGCAAGCGTCCGATATGCACGTCGATCAGGTTGGTGCCGGGATCGAAGTGATACCCCCAGACTTCCTCGAAGATCATCATCCGGGTGATCACCTGGCCGGCGTGGCGCATGAGAAATTCCAGCAACTTGTACTCGGTGGGCAGCAGATTGAGGGGCTGCTCGCCGCGCCGGGCCTCGTGGCTGATCAGGTCCAGCTCCAGGTCGCCAACCTGCAAGCGGGTCTGCGCCATGGGCACGCTGTTGCGCCGCAGCAGCACTTCGACGCGGGCGGCCATTTCGTCGGAGGCGAAGGGCTTGGTCAGGTAGTCGTCGCCACCGGCACGCAGGCCGCGCACCCGTTCGTCGACATCGGACAGGGCGCTGATCATCAGGATCGGCGTGGCGATCTTCAGGTTGCGCAGGGTGGTGACGATGGTCAGGCCGTCGAGCTCGGGGAGCATGCGATCGAGGGTGATCAAGTCGTAACCGCCGGCAATGGCTTTGGCCAGGCCTTCACGGCCGTTGTCGGCCCAATCCACTTCCAGGCCATGGCTGGAAAGCTCGGCGACGATCTCCTGGGCGGTCACGGCGTCGTCTTCGATAGTCAGTACGCGGGGCATGCTAATACCTGGGCGGCGAGTAGAGACTTGATTGTGCCAAAGAATAGGTGGTGCCCGGGTTAAAGAAAAATTCATCTGCGCAGTGTTTTTGCCGCTTTGGTGGGTGGCTGGTCGCCGGGGGGCGCAGATGTACGCCGAAAGAGTAGTCCTTGGAGCAAGCCTACTCGATGCTCGGAAGGGTCCTACATCTTCGCATTGGGTGTTCTTGCTAGATTGCAGTCTTTACCACTTTACAAGCGTTCATAGGCGTATTTTGCGGTGCTTGTAAATGTTTTGGCTGCCACGTTCGGCGTTGGGATGGCCGACTGAAGATCTTGTAACTAACTCAGGGGATAGGTGAATTCATGAATGATATTTTCATACAAAATAGTTTCGAATCTTTTGAAAAGTCGACGTCGATGCAGGAGTTCGGTGAAGTGTTCATTGAGGCGCTGCCCAAGCACTTGGAAAGCTTGAAAATGCCTGGGCGATTGATGAAGGATAATTTCAGAAGTCCACCTCTACACGCTCAGGTGGAGCATGTGACTGAGCTCCAGGGTGCAATGCGTGAGGTGCTTTATCATCCGATTACGTACGACGCCCAGTCCTGTGCTGAGAAGGCGTTCAAGGTTTTCCTTGAGAGAGAGGTTGTTGATGTCGGTGTTTTGAAGTTTTTCAATGGCTGGAATGAAATACACAAAACAACCAGCCTCGTCTCTGCAAAGGTAATTATGCGGTTGTCAGCGGATGCACGCTTCGTCCCAGTTGGAAGGCAAGAAAATTATAATCATGTCATGGCGCACATGCATGAAGTTGCAAAGGACGATTTTGGTCTGGGGCACGAAGGGCATGATGGTATGTACGCCTATATGGCGGCCGCATTTGATGCCTCGGGCTGGGAGGGGAATCGGCATGCGGTTCGTGAGTGTTGTGAATTTTCTCGATTTTTGTACGGCATGGGCGTGGCGAAGCATAAATCTGCCATGGCTTCCTTCGAGCATAAAAACTCTATAATGAACGCCATGATGGTGTCTGTTGCATCTGAGCTCTGGAATGGGCGTGAGTACAACTTTATTGCTCAATTCATCGAAAAGAAGTTAATTTCCATCAGGCCGTCACTGCGCAGCGATGTTAAAAATCTGCGCGATGCAAAGGGCTATGTAATGGGGCATTCTGGTGAAGTAGAGAACAAGCACGGCCTGCATGCTTTAGCTGCGGCGCAAGCTTTTGGCCGCACCGTAGAGCTTGAGTTTGAGGTGGGCCGGCTCAAGGAAGTGATGCTGGATTATAACGCGCGTGTTGGAGCCGCCTTTCATTCTTTGTATGAAGCATTAAGTGAGTGATCAGTAGGTGTGGGCGAAGTCGTCTGAATTGCTTCTGCTGTTCGGTGTTTGTTTAAGGTGTTCTGGGACGAGCTAAAGCGGTTGTATGAGCATTGACCTTAATTTAAAGGCGTGCCGTAGATGTAAGTGTGCATGCCCTTGCTGGACGATTCTCATGGACTATGAATACACCTTGGTAGTACTAGGCTTCTTTGCATTTTGCGGTGGCTTAATAGATGCGGCGGTAGGTGGGGGAGGGCTCGTTCAAGTGCCGGCGCTCTTGCACGCTTTGCCGCAATATAGCTTGTCTACCGTTTTTGGAACTAACAAGCTGGCGGTTTTGGCAGGAAATCTTTCATCCGTTCTTAGCTACACAAAAAGAATAGAAATTGCATGGAGGCTTCTGCTTCCTACTCTGGTTTCTGCATTCATGTTCGCGTTACTAGGGGCTTTTTCCATCTCGCTCGTCCCGAAAGCGCTTATGGAGCCCGTTGTTTTTGTCGTTCTGATCGTGATGGCGGTTTATACCTTTGTAAGAAAGGATCTAGGGCGGGTTCATACGAAAATACAATGCGGGACCAAAGAAGTGCTGCAGGGGGTGTTTTTTGGAGGGTTGATTGGTTTCTATGACGGGGTTTTCGGGCCGGGGAGTGGGAGTCTGTTGCTTTTTTTCTTTGTGAAAATTTTTGGCTTCGACTTCTTGAATGCATCAGCTTCGGCAAAGCTGGTTAATCTAGGGACATTTAGCGCGGCGTTGCTCTTTTTTATTCCGTCGGGGAATGTGCTGTGGGCGATCGGTGGAGTAGTAGCTATCTGTAATATCGCAGGCTCTGTCACGGGGGTCTTTTTGGCATTGCGATATGGTAGTGGTTTTATTCGGGTGTTCTTTTTGATCTTGCTGTTATTTCTTATCGGTAGAATGGGTGTGTCTATGTGGATATGAAAAAGGGCATGCCATCGCTGGCATGCCCTTCTGTTATCGCTCAGTAGCGCCTCAGGCGACCTTGACGATCCAGTCCGCCGGGCCTTCGATGTCGCCGCTCTGGATGCCGGTCAGCTCGTTGTAGAGCTTCTGGGTCACCGGACCGACTTCGGTTTCGCTGTAGAACACATGCAGATTGCCGTCGTACTGGATACCGCCGATCGGCGTAATCACCGCCGCGGTGCCGCAGGCGCCTGCTTCTTTGAAGCGCTTCAGGTCGTTGATCAGCACGTCGCCTTCGATCACCTTCAAGCTCAGGCGCGATTGCGCCAGTTCCATCAGCGACAGGCGGGTGATCCCCGGCAGCACGGAGGCGGATTTTGGCGTGACGAATTCGTTATTGGCGGTGATCCCGAAGAAGTTCGCCGAACCGACTTCCTCGATCTTGGTGTGGGTCAGCGGATCGAGGTAGATGCAGTCGGCAAAACCGGCTTGCTTGGCCTTGTAGCCCGGTTGCAGGCTGGCCGCGTAGTTGCCGCCGACCTTGGCGGCGCCGGTGCCCTGAGGCGCGGCACGGTCGTAGTCGGAAATCAGGAACTTGTGCGGGGTCATGCCGCCCTTGAAGTACGAGCCGACCGGGATGGCGAAGATCGAGAAGATGAACTCCGGTGCGGTACGCACACCGATGTTGTCGCCGACGCCGATGACGAACGGACGCAAGTACAGCGCACCTTTGCCGTATGGCGGAATGAAGCGTTCGTTGGCCTTGACCACCTGCTTGCAGGCGTCGATGAACTGTTCGGTTGGCACCTGTGGCATCAGCAGGCGATCGCAGCTGCGCTGCATGCGCAGGGCGTTCTGGTCCGGGCGGAACAGGTTGATCGAGCCGTCCTTGCAGCGGTAGGCCTTCATGCCTTCGAAACATTGCTGGCCATAATGCAGCGCGGTCGAGCCTTCGCTGATGTGCAGCACGTTGTCTTCGGTCAGGGTGCCCTTGTCCCACTCGCCGTTACGGAAGTAGGACAGGTAGCGCTTGTCAGTCTTGATGTAGTCGAAGCCCAGCTTGTCCCAGTTAATGCTTTCGTTACTCATGGCACCCTCGAATCAGTTTGCATATGCCTGATTGCTCAGGCGTCTGTTATCGCGCACGCAGCCACGATAATACATCCCGTGCGGATCGGGAACGCCCAGTCATAGGATTGGACCATGGTCGCAGCGAAATTTTCAGCCCGCCAGCTCATGCAGTAGCACCAGGCGCGCGCCAAAGCCGATCAGCAGGGTGCCGAACAGGCGGTTTTGCAGCAACTTCGCCATCCAGATGGTCAAGCCCCATGAGCCCTTGCCGCTGACTCATCTGCAGGCTTGACCTACTGCAAAGGCAGGCGCACTATGAAGTCATGACGATTTGCCTGCTGACCTCGAAGCGTGCCACGACCACCGCCAATCGCGGGGCTGGTACCAATGCTTGAACCTTAGGCAGTAGGTAAAACAAGGCCCCGCCAGCAATGGACGGGGCCTTGTCTTTTCTCCGTCCGGGCTGGCTTTTCACGGAGAGATGACGATGAATGCACGACGTGCACTGCTGGTACTGGATATGCAAGTTGGCCTGTTTCAAGGGCCCGAGCGCCCCTGGCGTGGCGAGCAGGTGTTGGCCACCATTAATCAGCTGATCAGTGCGGCGCGCGATGCAGAGGTACCGATTTTCATGGCCCGTCACACCGGCCCGGAAGGCTCGCCAATTGCCGCAGGCAGCGCCGCCTGGCAGTTGCTCCCAGGGCTGAACGCCGATCCGCAGCGCGACCGCCTGTTCGACAAGACCCGCCCCAGTGCCTTCTTCGCCACCTCGCTGGCGGATGAGTTGCGGGCGGCTGACGTCGAGGAGCTGGTGATCGTCGGCATGAAGACCCAATACTGTGTCGATAGCAACTGCCGGGTGGCCGCTGAGCTTGGTTTCAAGCCCGTGCTGGTCAGTGATGCGCACACCTGCATGGACACGCCGGGGCTGTCTGCCGAGGCTATCATCGCCCACCACAATTTTACCCTCGCGGGCGCTTTTGCCCGGGTGTTGGCGGCAGCTGAGCTGAGTTTCTAACAGTTCTGTTGCCCGGAGGCGATGACGAAATGGGCATGCCATGAGGTGGGTGGGTCGAGCGGCAGTGTGGCAGGCGCTCGGATACCCAGCAATTACTCGCTTGACCTCTACTTAACTCGAGGTACGAAACTGTGCGCTCTTTCGTAATGGAGTGCACCATGACCCTTGCCAGCACCCCGTCAGCCTTCGAGCTGTCCAACCCTCAAGGCCTGTACGATCCCAGCACCAACGCCTATTCCCATGTCGCTGCGGTCAGCCCTCAGGCCCGGCTCTTGTATATTGCCGGGCAGGGTGGTGAGGATATCGAAGGGCGGCTTTCAGCCGTCTTTGCCGAGCAGGCCCGACAAGCCCTGATCAATCTGCAGACGGCTTTGCGCAGCAGAGGCGCAGCGCTTGAGGATGTGTTCAAGCTGACGCTGCTGATCGTCGATCATTCGGAAGAAAAGCTACGACAGTGGGTGGCCGAGGCGGATCGTGCCTGGGGGCTTCATATGAAGCCCACCTGCACCTTGATTCCTGTCCCGAGGTTGGCGCTGGACGGTATGCAGATCGAGATCGAAGCTACAGCAGCGCTCAGCACTTAACCTCTACATCAATCCTGCCCAAGCCATCGCTATGGCTACTCTGTTGCTTTAAAAGCAGCGTCAGGGTTTCATGGTGCTCAGTGCGCGGTATCGCGTAATGGCGTGCAATGAGACCCGATATGAAAACCTGTTTAGAGAAATGTGATGTGCCTGTGCCCAGTATCCACTGCGTCAACCTTCAGCTATTGGTGGTAAGCGCATGATCGAAGTGACCGAAGTTTCCATTGCCCAGCTGCGCGCGGCGCTCGAATCTGGCCAGACCACCGCGGTTGAGTTGGTTCAGGCTTATCTTGCCCGTATCGATACCTATGACGGTCCTGGCACGGCCACTGCGCTCAATGCTGTGGTAGTACGCAACCCCGAAGCACTCAAAGAAGCCCAGGCCTCTGATGCGCGCCGGGCCAGGGGCGAAACCCTCGGGCCGCTCGATGGCATCCCTTACACGGCCAAGGACAGCTATCTGGTCAAAGGGCTCACCGCCGCCTCCGGCAGCCCGGCGTTTGCCGACCTGGTTGCCTATCGCGATGCATTCACCATCGAACGTCTGCGTGCTGCCGGCGCTATCTGTCTGGGCAAGACCAACATGCCGCCGATGGCCAATGGCGGCATGCAGCGTGGGGTCTATGGCCGGGCCGAGAGCCCGTACAACGCCGACTACCTCACAGCACCGTTCGCCTCGGGCTCCTCCAATGGCGCAGGTACTGCCACTGCCGCCAGCTTCGCGGCATTCGGTCTGGCCGAAGAAACCTGGTCGAGCGGCCGTGGTCCTGCTTCCAACAACGGCCTGTGCGCTTACACGCCTTCGCGTGGGGTGATCTCGGTGCGCGGCAACTGGCCGCTGACGCCGACCATGGACGTGGTCGTGCCGTTTGCCCGGACCATGGCCGACCTGCTCGAAGTGCTCGACGTAGTGGTCGCCGAGGATCCCGACACCCGTGGCGACTTGTGGCGGATGCAGCCCTGGGTGCCGATTCCGAGCGTCGCTTCGGTGCGTCCGGCTTCGTACCTGGAGTTGGCAGTCGATGCCGCTGCGCTGGCAGGCAAGCGCCTGGGCATCCCGAAGATGTACATCAATGCCGATCCTGAGGCAGGCACCAGTGAAGTGCCGGGTATCGGCGGTCCGACCGGTCAGCGCATCAATACCCGCCCGACGGTGATTGCGCTCTGGGAGCAGGCGCGTAAGGCGCTGGAGGCCGCAGGTGCCGAAGTGATCGAGGTGGACTTCCCGCTGGTCTCCAATTGCGAGGGCGACCGTCCAGGCGCGCCGACCGTGTTCAACCGCGGCCTGGTGTCCAAGGAGTTTCTCCACCATGAGTTGTGGGACCTGAGCGCCTGGGCCTTCGATGATTTCCTCCAGGCCAACGGCGACCCGAAACTGAACCGCCTGGTCGATGTCGATGGTCCGAAGATCTTCCCTCACGATCCGGGCACGCTGCCAAACCGCGAAGGCGATCTAGCCGCGGGCATGGACGAGTACGTGCGCATGGCCGAGCGTGGCATCACCCCTTGGGATCAGATCAGCACTGTGCCTGACGGCCTGCGCGGGCTGGAGCAAACCCGTCGGATCGATCTGGAAGACTGGATGGATCGCCTGCAGCTTGATGCCGTGCTGTTCCCGACGGTCGCCGACGTTGCCCCGGCCAATTCAGATGTCGACCCGGTATCGGCGGACATTGCCTGGAGCAACGGCGTCTGGGTGGCCAACGGCAACCTGGCCATTCGCCATCTGGGCGTGCCGACGGTCACCGTACCGATGGGTGTGATGGCCGACATCGGCATGCCGGTCGGGCTGACCTTTGCCGGGCGGGCCTATGACGATTCGTCGTTGCTACGCCTGGCGTCGGCCTTTGAGTCGACAGGGTCCAGGCGATTGGTGCCGCCGCGCACACCGCCGTTGGTTGCTGGCAATTAAATAGAGAGGGCGGGGTTGGCGCTACGCGGCGTCAATCCCGGTCTTGATTTGACCGTGCATTGTGCTTGAAGTGCGCGCATGGCTACGACAGAGATGTCGTGAGATGGATTTGGATCAGAAGAAGAAAATGGCAGGGGCGGCTGGATTCGAACCAACGCATGGCAGGATCAAAACCTGCTGCCTTACCGCTTGGCGACGCCCCTGTAGCTGTTGCGACGAGTGTCTGGCACTCGTTTGAAGAGATAGCATTCGCTGCCGTTGCAGGAATGTGCGGAAATTTATCAACTTTTTTGCCGTCTGGGAAGAGCCAGAGCGAATAAATTGTTTTTAAAACAGCCGGTTACTGTTACGCCAGGTCAGGCATCATAGTGTTTATCCCATCCAGCAGGAAATTCTCCATGGCAAACCACGACATCACCTTCGTTCCCGACCCCGACCCGCAATCCATCTCCAGCGACGTTGCCGGTTTCGGCGGTGTGCTGGTTTCCACCCAGATCCCCACCCGTGCCGATGGCAGCCTGGAGCTGGGCGATATCACCTTGCAGAGCGAATGTACCCTGCAAGCGCTGAAGGTTGCGCTGGAACGCGCGGGCAGCTCGATGGAGCGGGTGCTGCACCTGACCATCTACCTCACCGACATGGCAGACCGCGCTGCTTTCAACGAAGTTTACCAGCGCTACTTCGCCAAGCCCTGGCCGGTGCGCGCCGCTGTCGGCGTGGCCTCGCTGGCGGTTGAAGGCATGCGTGTAGAAGTGACGGCGATGGCCGCCAAGGGCTGAGCCCACGGCACCACCTGGCAGTACAGGGGTGCCGGTCACGTGTTTCGCGCTACAATGCGCGCCTTGACCGTGACAAGCCTGACTAAAAAAACATGTCCTTACCCAAGCATCACCTGGAACTGCTCAGCCCCGCCCGCGATGTGGCTATCGCCCGTGAGGCCATCCTGCATGGCGCCGACGCCGTGTACCTCGGTGGCCCAAGCTTCGGCGCCCGCCACAACGCCTGTAACGAGGTGAGCGATATCGCTCAGTTGGTGGAGTTCGCCCATCGTTACCACGCGCGGGTGTTCACCACCATCAACACCATCCTTCACGACAACGAGCTGGAGCCGGCCCGCAAGCTGATCCACCAGCTGTACGATGCCGGTGTCGATGCACTGATCGTCCAGGACCTGGGGGTGATGGAGCTGGATATTCCGCCGATCGAGCTGCACGCCAGCACTCAGACCGACATCCGCACCCTGGCGCGGGCGAAGTTCCTCGATCAGGCCGGTTTCTCGCAACTGGTTCTGGCCCGCGAGCTGAACCTCAAGGAAATCCGTGCCATCGCCGACGAGACCGATGCGGCGATCGAGTTCTTCATTCACGGCGCGCTGTGCGTGGCCTTCTCCGGCCAGTGCAACATTTCCCATGCCCAGACCGGACGCAGCGCCAACCGCGGTGATTGCTCCCAGGCGTGCCGCCTGCCGTACACCTTGAAGGACGAAAAAGGCGGCGTGATCGCCTACGAAAAGCACCTGTTGTCGATGAAGGACAACAACCAGAGCGCCAACATCCGCGCCCTGGTCGAGGCCGGTGTGCGTTCGTTCAAGATCGAAGGGCGCTACAAGGACATGGGCTATGTGAAGAACATCACCGCCTATTATCGCCAGCGCCTGGACGACGTCCTCGAAGACCGCCCGGACCTGGCCCGCGCTTCCAGCGGTCGCACCGCGCACTTCTTCGTGCCCGATCCGGACAAGACCTTCCACCGTGGCAGCACCGACTACTTCGTCAGCGAGCGCAAGATCGACATCGGCGCCTTCGACTCGCCGACCTTTACCGGTCTGGCAGTGGGCGTGGTCGAGAAAGTCGGCAAGCGCGACCTGCAGGTCGTCACTCATGAGCCGCTGTCCAACGGCGATGGCCTCAATGTGCTGGTCAAGCGTGAAGTCGTCGGCTTCCGTGCCAACATCGCCGAGCCCAAGGGCGAGTTCGATGAAGACGGCGAAAAGCGCTACCGCTACCGCGTCGAACCGAACGAAATGCCCAAGGGCCTGCATCAATTGCGGCCAAACCATCCGCTGAGCCGTAACCTCGACCACAACTGGCAGCAAGCCCTGCAGAAAACCTCTGCCGAGCGTCGCATCGGCCTGGCCTGGGCGGCATGCCTGCGTGAAGAGCGCCTGCAACTGACCGCCACCAGCGAAGAGGGCGTCAGTGCCAGCGTCAGCCTGGACGGTCCGTTCGGTGCGGCCAACAAACCGGAACAGGCGCTGGAGCAACTGCACGACCTGCTCGGGCAATTGGGCACCACCCAATACCACGCCACCGTCATCGAGCTGGACGCGCCACAGGCGTATTTCATCCCCAACTCGCAGCTCAAGGCATTGCGCCGCGAAGTTATCGAAGCGCTGACTGAGGCGCGTATCAAGGCGCATCCACGCGGCGGGCGTAAAGCAGAAAGCAATCCGCCACCGGTGTACCCTGAGTCGCACCTGTCGTTCCTGGCCAACGTTTACAACCAGAAGGCGCGCGACTTCTACCACCGTCACGGCGTCAAGCTGATCGACGCGGCCTATGAGGCCCATGAAGAGAAGGGCGAAGTGCCGGTGATGATCACCAAGCACTGCCTGCGCTTCTCCTTCAACCTTTGCCCGAAGCAGGCCAAGGGCGTCACCGGCGTGCGTACCAAGGTTGCGCCGATGCAGCTGATTCACGGCGACGAAGTGCTGACCCTGAAGTTCGACTGCAAACCTTGCGAGATGCACGTTATCGGCAAGATGAAGGGGCACATCTTTGATCTGCCGCAACCGGGCAGCCAGCAAGTGGTCGGCCATATCAGCCCTGAAGACCTGCTGAAAACCATCCCCCGCGCCCCACACTGAGTGGATACGAGCGCGACGTCAGTGCGTCGCGCTCGTGCTCAACCGCGAAGTTCCATCCCCGCTTTGTCCAGCAGCCAGCTGCGAAACGCTTCCAGCGCCGGCAGCGCCTGATTGCGTGGCGGATACACCAGGTAATAGCTGCGCGCACTGGCAAAGGGCAGGGCGGGGCTGCTCAGCTCGCCACTGGCCAGTTCGTCACCGATCAGGATACGTGGCACCAGGCCGATACCGATATCGGCGCGCACCGCCTGGATCAAATGTGAAGTCAGTTCAAAGCTCGGTCCCAGGCGCATGGCCTGGTGCGCCAGGCCGTGGTGAGTGAACCATTCGCCCCAGGCATTGGCGTTGTTGGCGACGCTGAGCAGTACCTGCTGGCTGATGTCCTTGGGGCTCCAGGCGGGCTGGGTGGCCGCCAGGGTCGGTGACAGGATGACCATCAGTTCTTCGGCGTGCAGGCGATGGCAGATCAGCCCCGGCAGTTCGCTGGTGGCGACCACGATGGCGGCGTCGATGCCGCTGGTGGCGAAGTCCACCGGTTCAATCCGTGAATTGATATGCACCAGCACGTCGGGATGGCTGCGGTAGAACTCATGCAGGCGTGGCAGCAACCACTTCGAACCGAAGGTCGGCAGGGTGGCCAGGCGCAGGTTGCCGCCACCGGCCTGGTGGGCGATGGCGTGCAGGGTAGCGCTGCGTACACGACCCAGGGCCTCGCTGATTTCACGCTGGTACAGGCGGCCGACATCGGTGAGCTTGACCGTGCGGCCTTCGCGGCGGAACAACGTCACCCCCAGTTGCTGCTCCAGGGCCTGGACCTGACGGCTGACAGCGCTCTGGGTCAGCGCCAGCTCCACCGCCGCGCGGGTGTAGCTTTCGTGGCGCGCCGCGGCTTCAAATGCCAGCAGCAAGGACATCGACGGGGTGAGGTTGCGGTAATTCATTCGGAAAAGTCATCAAAGGCTGCGGGAATATCCGTTTGTGCCTGGCTCAAGGCTGCGGGATCATTGGCATCATCCACTACCTGGCGGTGTGCTGACCATACCGTTTCGGCAAGTATTCTCGATTAGCCTGACATAAATGAGGCCATCCCCCGATGATCGCCCGATTGACCGGCACTGCACCGGCCACGTTGTACCCTGAATTTCTCGACGCCCTGCGTGCTGCCGGTTTCCGTGGCCAGCTCAGTGCCGACTACGCTACCCGTACCGTGCTGGCGACCGACAATTCAATCTACCAGCGCCTGCCCCAGGCGGCGGTGTTCCCTGAGGACGCTGAGGACGTTGCGCGCATCGCCGCGCTGATGGCCGAGCCACGCTTCAAGGCGGTCAAGCTGACCCCGCGCGGTGGCGGCACCGGTACCAACGGCCAGTCGCTGACGGACGGCATTGTTGTCGACCTGTCGCGGCACATGAACAGCATCCTCGAAATCAACGTCGAGGAACGTTGGGTGCGGGTCCAGGCCGGTGTGGTCAAAGACCAGCTCAATGCTGCGCTCAAACCTCACGGGCTGTTTTTCGCCCCGGAACTCTCCACTTCCAACCGCGCCACCGTCGGCGGCATGATCAACACCGACGCCAGCGGCCAGGGCAGCTGCACCTACGGTAAAACCCGTGATCATGTGCTGGAGCTGCACAGCGTGCTGCTCGGCGGCCAACGTCTGCACACCCGCCCGTTAAGCGACGCGGAACTGGAGCAAGCCTGTGCCGAACCCGGGCGTGCCGGTGAGGTGTATCGCACTGCCCGGCAGATCCAGGAAACCCGGGCCGAGCTGATCGAGCAGATTTTCCCCAAGCTCAACCGCTGCCTGACCGGGTACGACCTGGCGCACCTGCGCGACGAGCAGGGCCGCTTCAACCTCAACAGCGTGCTGTGCGGCGCTGAAGGCTCGCTGGGCTATGTGGTCGAGGCCAAGCTCAATGTGCTGCCGATTCCCAAGTACGCGGTATTGGTCAACGTCCGCTACACCAGCTTCATGGACGCCCTGCGTGACGCCAACGCGTTGATGGCGCACAAGCCGCTGTCGATCGAGACGGTCGACTCCAAGGTGCTGATGCTGGCGATGAAAGACATCGTCTGGCACAGCGTCGCCGAATACTTCCCCGCCGATGCCGAGCGTCCGACCCTGGGCATCAACCTGGTGGAATTCTGTGGTGATGATCCGGCAGAAGTGAATACGCGGGTGCAGGCCTTTGTCGCCCACCTGCAAGCTGACCAAGGCGTCGAGCGCCTGGGCCACACCCTGGCTGAAGGCGCCGAGGCGGTGACGCGGGTCTACACCATGCGCAAGCGCTCGGTGGGCCTGCTCGGCAACGTCGAGGGCGAAGTACGTCCGCAGCCGTTCGTGGAAGACACGGCGGTGCCGCCGGAGCAACTGGCCGACTACATTGCCGAGTTTCGTGCTTTGCTCGACGGTTACGGCCTTGCTTACGGCATGTTCGGCCACGTCGATGCCGGCGTGCTCCACGTGCGCCCGGCGCTGGATATGAAAGACCCGGCCCAGGCGGCGCTGGTCAAACCGATTTCCGATGCCGTGGCGGCGCTGACCCTGCGCTATGGCGGCTTGCTCTGGGGTGAGCACGGCAAGGGCCTGCGTTCGGAATACGTACCGGAGTACTTCGGTGAACTGTACCCGTCGCTGCAAGCGCTCAAGGGCGCCTTCGACCCGCACAACCAGCTCAACCCCGGCAAGATCTGCACCCCGCCGGACAGTGCCCAGGGCCTGATCAAGGTCAACGAAGCACCGCTGCGGGGCGACTACGACCGGCAGATCGACGAGCGTGTGTGGCAAAGCTTCGGCAGTGCCGTGCACTGCAACGGCAACGGCGCCTGCTACAACTACGACCCTAACGACGCCATGTGCCCGTCGTGGAAAGCCACCCGCGAACGCCAGCACTCGCCCAAGGGCCGCGCCTCGCTGATCCGCGAATGGCTGCGCTTGCAGGGCGCCGCCAACATCGATGTGCTGGCCACTGCCCAGGGTAAAGTCGCCTGGCTCAAAGGCCTGCCGGCGCGTCTGCGCAATAACCTGTCGCGCAGCAAGGGCGAAGCGGACTTCTCCCATGAGGTCTACGACGCCATGGCCGGTTGCCTGGCCTGTAAGTCTTGCGCGGGGCAGTGCCCGATCAAGGTCAACGTGCCGGAGTTTCGCTCGCGCTTCCTGGAACTGTACCACGGGCGCTACCAGCGGCCGCTGCGCGACTACCTGATTGGCTCGCTGGAATTCAGCATCCCGTACCTGGCGCATGCGCCTGGGTTGTACAACGCGGTGATGGGCTCGAAGTGGGTCGGCAAACTGTTGGAACGGCATGTCGGCATGCTCGACAGCCCGTTGATCAGCCGTTACAACCTGCAAGCCACGTTGACCCGCTGCAACGTACGCGTGGCCAGCATCCCGGCCCTGCGCGAACTGACCCCGGCCCAGCGCGAGCGCAGCATCGTGCTGGTTCAGGATGCGTTTACCCGCTATTTCGAAACCCCGGTGCTGGCAGCCTTTATCGATTTGGCTTACCGCCTCGGCCAGCGCATCTACCTGGCGCCATACAGCGCCAACGGCAAGCCTCTGCACGTCCAGGGTTTCCTCGCTGCCTTCAACAAAGCGGCCATTCGCAACGCCCGTCAGCTCAGTACCCTGGCAGATTGCGGTGTGCCTTTGGTGGGCCTGGATCCGGCCATGACCCTGGTCTACCGCCAGGAGTACCAGAAGGTTCCGGGCCTGGGCGATTGCCCGAAAGTGTTGCTGCCACAGGAGTGGCTGATGGATGTGCTGCCCGAGCAGCCGACCCGGGCAACCACCACTTATCGCCTGATGGCGCACTGCACCGAGAAGACCAACGTCCCGGCCAGTACCCGCCAGTGGGAGCAGGTGTTCGCCCGTCTGGGCCTGAAGCTGTCCACTGAAGCCACCGGTTGCTGCGGCATGTCTGGCACCTACGGCCACGAAGCGCGCAACCAGGACACCTCGAAGGTCATCTTCGAGCAGTCCTGGGCGGGCAAGCTGGACAAGGAGGGGGAGGCGCTGGCGACGGGGTATTCTTGCCGTAGTCAGGTCAAGCGTCAGGCTGATCGTACATTGCGCCATCCGCTGGAGGTGTTGTTGCAGCAGTTGGCGTAGCCGCGTGATGGCTTCAGTCGCGCTGCTCGGCCACCAGCAGCAGCGACTGCGGCACAAGGCTTTGCGGGTGCTGCGGCTCCTGCAGGCCAACCAGGCGAAAACCGGCCATGTCCAGTGCATTGAACCAACTGGACAAGGTGCGCATGTACCACGGCATGGGTTGCCACTGGCCCTGGAAGTCGGCAAAGGTCTCCACGCGCCAACCATCCTGATAGTCGCCCGCCGCCGCAGTCCAGGGATGAAGCGTCTGGATCACCAGCGCACCGCCAGGGACGAGCAGGGCGTTCATCGCCGCGAGCAGCGGGATGATGTCCTGATGCAGCAGGGCGAAGTTGGCGCAGATCAGGTCGTAGTTGCTGCCGATGTTTACCTGGGCATCTACCAACGCATCGTAATTGGCCTGATGCACCGGCGAACTGCCTGCTGCCCGCGCTGCTTCGACCAGGGTTGCATCGCCATCGACCCCGACCGCCTTGATGCCGCGTTCGGCCAGGGCACGCAGCAGCCAGCCCTCACCACAGCCGAGGTCAAGCACATGCTCGGGCTGGCGCCCCAGCACCGCCAGGAGGATGGCCTGATCGGTGACCTTCAGGCGGCTTTCGATGGCGCCGCTACGGATGGCTTCGATCCAGGCGCGGGCGTTATGGTGCCAGCTCTGCAGGAGGCTGACTTCGGGCGCGGGCATTGTTATATCCACTGTGGCGGGTCGCATAGAAGGATAGGCCAAATGTCGAGGGTGCGGAGTTTGGCCCGCGAGCCCATCCCGCCAGTGTGCTCAAGTTACGCGCGGTTAAGCATCAACCCATGCAGCACGCCAAACCGCAACCCAGGCTCTGACGGCATCATCTCGGTAATCCCGAAGGCTTTGAACGCCGCCAACATGATCGCCAGTCCACCCGGCAGGGCGCTCTGGCGATGGGGGTGCAGGCCGCCCAGGCGGGTGCTGTTGACGTGCCCCGCTTCCAGTAGCAGCACTGACAGGCGCAACAGGCCGCGGTAGGTGATACCGCCTTCGCCACAGTCGTTCAAGGCATTGGCCCTGAGCACTTTGGCCAGCATTCGCGCAGTGCCGGAAGAGCCAATTGCCTGCTGCCAACCCACGTGACGATAGCGCCGGGCGACTTTCTCGAATTGCAAGGTAGCGGTGCGCTCAGCGTCCAGCAGAGCCTGAGCGCGAACCTCACCGCCGGGAAAAAAACGCGTACTCCAGATGCCGCTGCCGATGCTCAGGCTTTCGCTCAGCAGTGCCTGCTGACCCCGGCCCAGGATCAACTCGGTGGAGCCACCACCGATGTCCACCACCAGGCGCAGCGTATCGGCAGCAGGGATGCGATGGCTGACCCCGGCATACACCAGCTGGGCTTCTTCCTGGCCGGAAATGACGTCGATGGGAAAGCCCAGGTGGCGCTGGGCATCGCTCAAGAAGAGTTTGGCATTGACGGCTTCACGCACGGCGCTGGTAGCCACTGCGCGTACACGTCCAGGCTCGAAACCGCGCAGTTTTTTGCCAAAGCGGGCGAGTGCTTGCCAGCCTCGGTCCAGCGCCAGCTCGTCCAGGGCGCCATTGTGCAGACCTTCGGCCAGGCGAACCGGTTCGCGCAAGGATTTCACTTCTTCGATAATCCATTGGCGGTTCCGTTTGACCGGCTGGCCGATCATCATGCGAAACGCATTGGACCCCAGGTCAATCGCCGCAAACAGGGAGGTATCGCTTTTCATCGAGCGTTCCTTGCAGGTTCATCAGTCAACGCTCAAAAGCGTTTGCGATGATCTTGCCAGCCGATCGATGACGCGAAGATGACAGCCCCTACAACGGCGAAATCGTCCCTAATGCGCCAATCCCAATAGCCAGCACCAGAAAACCAACGACAAAAAGCGCAAGCTTGCCCATATGAACTCCGAATTGAACAGGAAAGAGGCAACAGGCGCTGCAGATCACCCAGCCACCTGATCAGGCACACTGTGAAAGGTGCCTTGTAGGGGCTTCATTGTCGGCGTGTCAGGGTTTTCATTACAGATTCAGATGGCGCAGAAAAATACGGATCAGAATGAAAGCGCCCCAACCTGAAGGTCCAGGTCGGGGCGTTTTTTGTGGCCTTGTCAGACTGCGGCGTTGCGCTTACACCAGGTCAAATCGATCCAGGTTCATGACTTTGGTCCAGGCAGCAATGAAGTCCCTGACGAACTTGTCCTTGCCATCGTCGCTGCCATACACCTCAGCCAGCGCGCGCAGTTGGGCATGCGAGCCGAACACCAGGTCGACGCGGCTGCCAGTCCATTTCAGCTCGCCGGTTTTGCGGTCGCGGGCTTCATAGCTGTCGTTGGCGCTGGAGGTCGGCTTCCATTCCACGCTCATGTCCAGCAGGTTCTGGAAGAAGTCGTTGGTCAACTGCCCAGGCCGTTTGGTGAACACACCCTGTGCGTTTTGCCCGACATTGTTGCCCAACACCCGCAGGCCGCCGATCAATACGGTCATCTCCGGCGCGCTGAGGTCCAACAGTTGCGCCTTGTCGACCAGCAGCGCTTCGGGTTTGACCTTGACCCCGGTTTTGATGAAGTTGCGAAAACCATCGGCAATCGGCTCGAGCAAACCGAAAGACTCAACATCGGTCTGCGCTTGCGAGGCGTCGGTACGGCCTGGAGAGAAGGGCACAGTGAGGTTGTGGCCAGCGTTTTTCGCCGCTTGCTCCACACCCGCGTTACCCGCCAGAACGATCAGGTCGGCGAGGGAAATTTTCTTGCCACCCCCCTGGGCGTTGAAGTCGTTCTGAATGCCTTGCAGCTTGCCGAGCACTTCGGCCAGTTGCACAGGCTGGTTGGCTTCCCAGTCTTTCTGCGGTGCCAGGCGCAGGCGGCCACCGTTGGCCCCGCCGCGTTTGTCCGAACCGCGAAAGCATGAGGCCGCTGCCCAGGCGGTGGACACCAGTTGCGCTACCGAAAGGCCCGAAGCCAGTACCTTGGCCTTGAGCGCGGCGACGTCGGCGTCGTTGACCAGGGCGTGGTCTACTGCCGGGATCGGGTCTTGCCAGAGCAATTCTTCATTGGGCATTTCCGGGCCGAGGTAGCGCGACAGCGGGCCCATGTCGCGATGAATGAGCTTGTACCAGGCGCGGGCGAAGGCGTCGGCCAGTTGCTCGGGGTTGTCCTTGAAGCGTCTGGCGATCGGCTCGTAGATTGGATCGAAGCGCAGCGCCAGGTCCGAGGTCAGCATTCTCGGTTCCTGTTTTTTCGCCGGGTCGAAAGCGTGGGGGATGCGGTCTGCGCCTGCACCGCCTTTTGGCCGCCACTGGTGGGCACCTGCAGGGCTCTTGGTCAGCTCCCAGTCGAAGCCGAAGAGGTTTTCCAGGTACTCGTTGCTCCACTTTGTGGGGGTCGAGGTCCAGGTCACTTCCAGGCCGCTGGTGATGGCGTCGGCGCCTTTGCCGCTGCCGAATTTGTTGCGCCAGCCCAGGCCCTGTTCCTCAAGACCGGCGGCCTCGGGTTCAGGGCCGACGTTGTCGGCCGGCCCGGCACCGTGAGTCTTGCCGAAGGCGTGACCGCCGGCGATCAGGGCCACGGTTTCTTCATCGTTCATGGCCATGCGACCGAAGGTGTCGCGGATGTCCTTGGCCGAGGCGAGCGGGTCAGGGTTACCTTCGGGGCCTTCCGGGTTTACGTAGATCAGGCCCATCTGCACTGCGGCCAGCGGATTATCGAGGTTGCGCTCTGAAGGGGCAGCACGGCCTGCTTCCTTGCCATAGCGGATGTCGCCCCCCAGCCAGACGCTCTCGGCACCCCAGTTCACCGCTTCATCCGGCTCCCAGACGTCGGCGCGGCCACCGGAGAATCCGAAGGTCTTGAAGCCCATCGATTCCAGGGCGACGTTGCCGGCAAGCACGATCAGGTCGGCCCAGGAGATGTTCTTGCCGTACTTCTGTTTGATCGGCCAGAGCAGGCGCCGGGCCTTGTCCAGGCTGACGTTGTCGGGCCAGCTGTTGAGCGGGGCGAAGCGCTGCTGGCCGGAGCCGGCGCCACCGCGACCATCACCGATACGGTAGGTGCCGGCACTGTGCCAGGCCATGCGGATGAACAGCGGGCCATAGTGGCCGAAGTCGGCAGGCCACCAATCCTGGGAATCGGTCATCAACGCCCTTAGGTCTTGTTTGAGGGCGGCAAAGTCCAGGCTTTTGAACGCGTCGGCGTAATTGAAGTCCTCATCCATTGGATCGGAGAGGTTCGAATGCTGATGCAGGATCTTCAGGTTCAGCTGGTCGGGCCACCAATCGCGGTTGCTGGTACCCCCGCCAGCGGCAGGATTGAACGGGCATTTTGACTCGTTTGACATGACTGTTTCACCTCTGGATGGACTCACCCCACAATCCGACTCGTTCTATCAACCGAGTAGAGATGAGTGAAATCAATGGCATAGGTTCAAGGCCAGCGGTTCGAACAACGAATCGGTGATGGCCATCACGGACAGTTCAGCGTAGCGGCAATCTCGTTATCGGTAAGATGAGTCACTGCGGGAAGTGCAGCTGTAGCCGCTTTGTTACTGCCTTCCCAGAAGCCATCCGGCCGGATCAGTGCAGCGATAAATATAGGCTAGACGTGGGGAAGAGCGAGGGCTAATAGCGGGAGTATTGGAGGTTGATAGAGTGGCTCTCTCAGCAATGGCCGATGTAGTTCAACCGCTGCACGTGATCACTCAGGGTTGTCCCTGTAACATGCAAAGCCTTCCTATCCCTGCGAGTCTGAAAAATGGATGTTCACTCGATTCTTGCTTATGTGCTGGTTGCTGCGATCGCCATCGCCAGCCCAGGTCCTGCCACTCTGATGGCGATCAACAACAGCCTGGCCTATGGTCCGCGAGCTGCACTGTGGTCTTCGCTGGGCAATGCGTGCGGACTGTTCTGCCTGTCGGCAGCGGCAATGCTGGGGTTGGGCGCTTTGCTTGCCAGTTCTGAGTGGATGTTCAACGTTGTGAAGATTGCCGGGGCTGGCTATCTGTTTTATCTGGGCGCCAAGCAGTTGTTCAAGAAGACGCCAATGCTGGCGGCCGATGTTGCGGGCAATCAGCACGTCAGCAAACCATCGCGCCTGAAGCTGTTCAAATCGGCCTTCCTGACCGCTGCCACCAACCCCAAGGCGACCATGTTTTTCTCGGCGCTGTTCCCACAGTTCATTGACCAGAGTGGCGCATTGCTGCCGCAATTTCTGCTGCTCACGTCGATCTTCATGGCCTTGTCGCTGACCTCCCTGACCCTGTATGCAGCGTTGGCTTCCCGGGCCAAGGGGGTACTGACCCGGCCGCGGTTTTCACTGTGGGTGAGCAGGGCGGTTGGTTCAACGTTCATCTTCTTCGGCGCAGCCATTCTCACTATGCGCAGGCAAGCTGCGTAGTGGGGGTATCAATGGGCAAAGCCTGAGAACACTGCTATTCCTATTGCTTGGAGCTTTCGGGTAGCCGTTGATGCTGGTCGTCGAACAGTTGCGCAAGTCGTTCATTACCGCCCAGGGTACGTTGCCGGTGCTGCAGGGCGTCGACTTGCGTCTGGCGCGGGGCAGCAGCCTGGCGTTGATGGGCGAGTCGGGCAGCGGTAAAAGTACCTTGCTGCACCTGCTCGCGGGGCTCGACCGCGCTGACAGCGGGTGCATCCTGATCGACGATCAGCCTCTGGGCGGTCGTTCGGAGTCTGCCCTGGCGCGCTGGCGCCGGGAAGGCATCGGCCTGGTGTTCCAGCAATACAACCTGATCAGCAGCCTGGATGTGGCTGCCAACCTGGCGTTTCAGGCAAGGCTGGCCGGACGCCACGATCAGCAATGGCTGGACTATCTGAGCGAACGCCTGGGGCTGACAGAGTTGTTGCAACGCTACCCGGAGCAGCTGTCCGGTGGCCAGCAACAGCGCGTCGCCATCGGTCGGGCGCTGGCGGGGCGACCTGGGTTGTTGCTGGCCGACGAACCCACCGGCAGCCTCGATGAGGCCAGCAGCGATCAAGTGCTGGGCCTGATGTTGCAACTGGTCGCCGAGGCCGGCAGTAGCGTATTGATGGTGACCCACAGCCAGCGCTTGGCCGCGCGTCTGGAGCAAAGGTGTTTCCTGCATGCCGGCCGGGTGCAGGTCGAGAAGCCCTGATGAACGCCTTATTGATAGCCCTGCAGGCGCTGCTCAGCCATTGGTGGCGCCATCGTTTGCAGTTTTTTAGCCTGTTTACCGGGTTGTGGCTGGCCACGGCGCTGTGGACCGGGGTTCAGGCCTTGAACAGCCAGGCGCGCAATGACTATGCCCGTGCCAGTGCACTATTGACCGGCCCTGTGCAAGCGCAGCTGGTGGCGCGCGGCGCAGAGCGCTTCGAACAGTCGCTGTACCTGCAACTGCGCCAGCTTGGCTGGCCGGTATCCCCGGTAGTGGAAGGCCGTTTGCGCTTTGCCGGTGAGCGGCCGCTGACGGTGCGCCTGATCGGCATCGAACCGCTGAGCCTGCCAGCGGCAGCGAGCGTCGCCGGCACCCGTATGCAAGACTTCGATCTGCAGGCGTTCATCGGCACCCCTGGGCAAGCCTGGGTTGGCCCGGACACCCTGCAGCAACTGGGCAAGCAAGCGGCGGATCAAGCTGTCAGCAGTGACGGCCAGGTGTTGCCACCTTTCGTCCTCAAGCCACAGTTGGCGCCAGGCGTGATCATCGTGGATATCGGTCATGCCCAGACCTTGCTGCAAGTACCGGGGCAGCTGTCGCGGCTGCTGCTGGCAGATGATAAGGCGCCATTGCCCGCCACTCTTGCTGCCCGCCTCAAGCTGCAACCACCCGATGATGATGGCGGCCTGCAACGCCTGACCGACAGCTTTCACCTCAATCTCACCGCGCTCGGTCTGTTGGCCTTTGTCGTCGGGCTGTTTATCGCCCACGCCGCCATTGGCCTGGCACTGGAACAGCGCCGTGGCCTGATTCGTACCCTGCGTGCCTGCGGTATCAGCTTGAGCATGGTGTTGATCGGCCTGACGCTGGAGCTGGGCGTGTTCGCGGTGCTGGGTGGTTTGGCCGGGGTCGCCAGCGGCTATGTGTTGGCCGCCTTGTTGCTGCCCGATTTCGCCACCAGCTTGCGTGGCTTGTATGGCGCCCAGGTTGCCGGACAACTGAGTCTGCCGGCCTGGTGGTGGTTGGCCGGGGTGCTGGTGAGTGTGTGCGGTGCCCTGATCGCTGGTCTGAGCAGTGTGTTGCGCGCGGCCCGTCTGCCACTGCTGGTGTTAGCGCAACCACAGGCCTGGCGGTTGGCCCAGGGGCCGTGGTTGCGACGGCAAGCAATTGCAGCGGGGCTTTTGCTGCTGGTGGCGCTCGCCTGTTGGCGGTTCGGGGCCAGCCTGTCCAGTGCATTCATCTTGCTCGCGGTGCTGCTGCTGGCCGCAGCGCTGCTGTTGCCGACGTTGCTTGAGGGTGCGTTGGCCTGGCTGGCACGCTTTTGCCGACGGCCATTGACGCAGTGGTTCATCGCCGACAGTCGCCAGCAACTGCCGGCGTTGAGTCTGGCGCTGATGGCCTTGCTGCTGGCGCTGGCCGCCAGTGTCGGCGTGGGCAGCATGACCGAGGGCTTTCGCAAGACATTTACCGGCTGGCTCGATCAGCGTCTGGCAGCCGATCTCTATGTCACGCCTCGGGATAACGCGCAGGCTGAGCAGATCAGAGAATGGCTCGGCGAGCAGCCGGGCATCAGCGCGGTGCTGCCAAGCTGGCGTGTTGAACTACACCTGCAGGAGTGGCCAGTACAGGTCCAGGGCATCATCGATCACCCCGGCTATCGCACACGCTGGCCGTTGCTGGAACACAGCGCGCAGGCCTGGGAGCAACTGGCGCGCGGTCGTGCGCTCATGCTCAGTGAACAGTTGGCGCGGCGCCTGAACGTGCAGTTGGGCGACAGTCTTCAACTGCCGGTCGAGCCCGCGCAAACCATGACCGTGGTCGGCATCTACGCGGACTATGGCAATCCCCAAGGCCATCTGCTGGTCAACGCCGACTGGCTGCGTCGGCATCGGTCTGAGGCGAACCTGAGCAACATCAGCCTGAACCTGGGTAGCGAGCGTGTCCCGTTGCTCAAAGCCGAACTGCAACAGCGCTTTGCCCTGGACGACAGTCGTGTGGTCGAGCAAGCCACCTTGAAGCGTTGGTCGACTGAAGTCTTCAGCCGCACCTTTGCTGCAACGTCTGCGCTCAACAGCCTGACGCTCGGTGTTGCTGGCGTGGCGCTGTTCATCAGTCTGCTGAGCTTGAGCCAGAGCCGCCTAGGCCAACTGGCGCCGCTTTGGGCGCTGGGTGTGCGGCGCAGGCAACTGGTCTGGCTGTCGCTCGCTCAGACCCTGATGTTGAGCAGCCTCACCGTGCTGCTGGCGGTCCCCTTGGGTTTGCTGCTCGCCTGGTGTCTGGTGGCGGTGGTCAACGTCCAGGCGTTTGGTTGGCGTTTGCCGCTGCATGTCTTTCCCGGGCAACTGCTGCAACTGGCCTTGCTGGGGCTGTTGACCAGCCTGCTGGCCAGCGTCTGGCCGTTGTGGCAATTGGCGCGGCGACAGCCGAGTGAGTTATTGAGGCAATTTTCCGATGAAGCCTGAAGCCTGGGGATTGATGGCCTTGTTGCTGCTGAGCGGTTGTGACCAGCCTGAGCCGGCTGACAAAAGCTTTGCCGGATTAGGTCAGGACGCGAACGCCTTCAAGCAGGTGACGCGCAATCATGCACTGGCGTTTCCTCGCGACCACGGTGCGCACAATGGCTTTCGTATCGAGTGGTGGTACGTCACCGCCAATCTCAAGGACAGCCAGGGACGTGAGTGGGGCGCACAGTGGACCTTGTTCCGTTCAGCCTTGCGCACCGGCGCGGAAACCGCCGACTGGAGCAGCCCGAACCTGTGGATGGGCCATGCGGCGCTGACCGGTCCTGGCGGCCATCAGTCCAGTGAGACCCTGGCGCGCGGCGGTATCGGCCAGGCGGGTGTCGAAACCCAGCCGTTTCGAGCCTGGATCAATGACTGGTCGCTGCAGGGCAGTGATGACATCGGGCAATTGCGCATGACCGCCAGCGGCGAGGGTTTTGCTTACCGCTTGACCCTGCTGAGCACTGGCCCGCTGGTGCTGCATGGCGCACAGGGCTACAGCGAAAAATCCGGCAAGGGCCAGGCGTCCTACTATTACAGCCAGCCGTTCTACCAGGTCAGTGGCGAGGTCGAACGCGAAGATCAGCGGGTGGCGGTCACCGGCAACGCCTGGCTTGACCGCGAATGGAGCAGCCAGCCGTTGGCTGCCGGGCAATCAGGGTGGGACTGGTTTTCCCTGCACCTGGACAGCGGCGCGAAACTGATGCTGTTTCGCGTGCGCGAGAGCGCTGGTACACCCTACCGTGCCGGCACCTGGATCAGCGCACAAGGGCAGGCCCAGGCCCTGCAAGGCGAACAAATCCAGCTTCAGGCCCTGGCCTGGACAAAGCAGGACAACGGCGTTGAGATGCCCACTCGCTGGCGCGTGCAGGTGCCGAGTCAGGGTGTCGATGTGCAGCTTGATGCGCTGGAACCGAAAGCGTGGATGCACACCAGCTTCCCGTATTGGGAGGGCCCGGTGCGCATCAGCGGTAGCGTGGGCGGGAGGGGCTACCTCGAAATGACCGGGTACTAGCGCGAAACCTGTAGGCGCTGGCTTGCCTGCGATGGGCCGTGCAACGGCCCCAGAATCTCATTGCAACAGCGAAACTGCCTTGAGCAGATCGTGAAGCCCCTCAGGAACCAGCGGTGATGTATCTGTAAAGCTTGAACTGTCACACCACATGGCCTTGAACGGCGCGCCATCGCTTTCGTGGCCAATCAACCAGGGTTGTTGGTAAAGGTTCATGTCGCTGAACCTTGCGTCATAGACCTGGACAATCTCGTGCCCGGGTTTACCGGCGTAGGTGAAGATGCTCTCCAGGGTGCCGAGCAGACGAACGTCGGTGATCGACTGGTTCAGTTCTTCCTGCACTTCTCTGGCAATGGCATCAACGCTTCGTTCACCGAAATCGATGCCGCCGCCGATGGGGCGAAACAGGGTCTGATTGGATTCGGCGTCGTAAAACCGGTTAACCAGAATCTTTCCTTGATGATGAAAGACACACAGGGCGAGGGCGCGAATGCGGTGCGCTGGCACGAGTCAAATTCCTTTTGTGAGTGAATGGCGCGCGACGATACGTTCGTGGGGGCACTTAGGCAAATGCTTGTGCTGGCTCATGCGGCTTGTCGGTGGTGGGCCGCATCTGCGGCCCCGGTACGAAGGATCAGGTTTGCTTTGTCTGTGCTCGACGTTCCACCATTTCATCCTCGATACCATCGAGCAACGCATCGACCAACCCTTTGGCCATCTCGATGGAGTGCAACGTCGACCAGATCAACCCGCGGGTGTCCGGGTCGACCTTGTCGCAGGCCTGCATCCGCTTGCACACCAATGGGTGGCAGCTGTGCGCAGGTGTGCAAGACCGAGGATACAGGACCCGGCAGACCCGAAGGTCTCCCACGCACAGCCATCATAAAACGATTCCTCAGGCGTAAAGTCGCGCTGGGAAGGTCTCAAGGTACTGATTGCTCCATATCTGCCGGGCCTGCACACCCGGTCGCCGAATTGGCAGCGACCGGGGGGAGTAGCGTGCTGGGTAGGGCAAGAGGCTGTGGGCTCGCAGCGAGGTAGCCTGCATACTTGGAGGCTGAACGATTTGAAGGCATCTGTTTTGCCGATTCAGCTTTGAGGCGAAAGGAGCCACTCGCGAGAGTCTGCTTCCGACCCATAGCTGCCCGTCGTGGAGGGCCGCTATCGTTGTTTTATATGGTGCCCGGAGCCAGAGTCGAACCGGCACGGTCAAAGAACGAGGGATTTTACATCCCACGTATACTGCCATCTGGGAAAAGATACATGCCGTCCATCAAGTATGCAGGTTCACCTTCGCTAGGGCTAAGGTCTGAATATAAAGATTTCATTTCATTATCAGCCATTTCATTTGTATGGTTCTTGTACTTGTTATATGCACCTACGTCGTAGTTAAGACTCTCCAGTTCTTCGCTAGAAGTCGAACCCAAAGACGCCTTCAGCGCTTCAATGTCATGAATCCATATCAATCCATTTTTACTGTAATAGATACCTTTGTAGGCGCTCTCGTCAGGTATCCCCTCATACCCAAGAGCTACGGCCAACTCGACGCTTTTTTGGTAGTTCATTTTCAATTATTCAACCCATCGGTAGATGATTTTTTGAACACATAACTGCTATGTCACATCTCTTGCCGCGATGGACGCTATCTATTTGCCACTAGTTTGTCCACCGGTGGCTCTTAGCTAGACGAGGATGTCCAGCACTGACGAAATGTGTGCCTTGACAGGTGGTGGGCGTCGAACCGTGATTAGAAAGCGTGGAATGGCCGATTTACTGACTGCCGCGACGGGCCGTGAGCAGTCGCCGTGCGGGGGGGCGCTTCTGGCCGATTTCTGACTATGAAAGTTGCTCGCGCCGGAACAAATCCAGGCGATAACTACGTGGTAGCAGTAGCTTTAACAGTTAAAGCGTCCCACGCTTAGTCAGCTGACCTACGCCAGTGCAGCTTCGTCGACCGCAGCCATCGATTCCATCCGCTTCGCAATTAGCTTGAGCCTGTCCGAACCCGAAAGATGTTTTCCTGGTGTGGGCAAGGCGGAAGCTGTGGCCTCGCACCAACGTGAATACAGAACGCTGGTACTAGCGAAACCTGCTACTTGCGCCTTGCGCGCCAGTGCCCGCTCGATCTGTTCAGCGATAATGGGATTGACTGTGGAGTAAGCAAACTGCGAAGACGGGTGATTAACCACTGCCACAGGCACACCACCCGCTAGCGCGGTAACTCGATCTCCGTTTCGTTTGCTGAAGCAGACGATCAACTCTGGTGCCAACACCTCCAAGACTTCAGTAAACGATCGCTTACTTTTCTCCCAAACTGCGCCCGACGGCGCTTTGCGGATACTGGGTAAAAACTCTTGGATGAAATTATAGTAGGCAATGCTATGCCAAAATTCACTCCTATCTGCTTTGGAAAAGTGCTTTCTAGCATTCAGGATAGAAGCCATTATTTTGGTGAAATGTGCATGTTGCCGAAGCTTAGCTGTGGCTTGAGGGTGTTTCTGACCTAAGGCTAGGGCCTTCAATACCTCGGGTGTGACTGTCGGGCGCTCATGTTCTTTGGCCCCATAGTGAGATTCGCAGACCACGAGAATGCGTAGACCGTGAATGCCGCGCTCATAGTGGGGGCCGATCCATGGTGCAAAACGGACTGTACTTTTGTTCATTGCCATCCTTAGTTTGTTTGCTCAGGTCAACACTTTTGGCCCAACCGTAATCACACCATTATTTTTCAACACCAGCGACCGGATTTTGAAACGGGGTTGGAGTTACTGAATCGACCCTGCTTTTGTAGGCGCACCGAATGGCTGCTTCTGGCCGGTTACTGCCCTTCACGAAGGGCAGTAACCGGCCCAAAGGAATCAGTCAGCGGTGCCTTCGGAACTTGGGGCGATTCGCTGTGCCGCGATGCCTTGATTCTGGGCGCCGACAAAGCGTTGCAAGCCGTAGGGTCTTGCATGCTATTTACCGCGATTGTTGGGAGATTCCGAAATCGGCATCGAGGATTCACCCGCGACTCGCTTGACCAGCGCAGCATGACCGCTGGCGTCGTCGCTGCGGGAAATGACCTGGATGACTGCCATGCGATCGCCGGAGCCTGCGATAAAGGTGCTGTTCAAAGTTTTGCCGCCGCCCAAGGTCGCCGTACTGTCGACTTGTCGCACACCCAGGCCGTTGCGGTTAAGGCGCGACTCGCCGGTTTGTCGAAAGTCCGGCAGCCCGGCGCTTTGGCGGTCGACGAAACCACTGACGGCGCCGTCGAGGAAGGCATCGTCGTTGTCGCCGGGGCGAGAAGCTTCGGGGAGGGGTTTCTCGATCACCATGACCACGCGCTTTTCCTGCGCATTGGCATACAGGGTACCCACGGTGCCGGTGCCTTCGCTGCTCTGTTCATCGGCGCTCAGAGGGCTGGCGTTGAAGCCTGCCGGCAGGTTGAAGCTGAACTTGCCGCCAAGCACCGCGACGTTTACTTCAGGTTTCGGTTTGGTGGTGGGTTTGCTGGCGGCATGCAGACTCGACAGACCCAACAGGCCGACGACGGCCAGGGTCAGCGCCAGGGTTCTTTTGTTGAAAATCGACATACAGCCTCTCATGGGGCACGGGGCATGGCAGGGTGAATATGCTCACATAAACCTGCCTGCTCGGTAAGCCCCGGGTTTCCCGTCGGCTAGACGGTCATGGCGGATCGCTTTGAGGGGGCTATCGTTGCTTGTCTGGGCAACAACTACCGACCGAGGGCGGTGCCATGAACACCAGTGATCTACTCGAACAGTTACTTCGGGCCGGGCAGGGTTCGCAAGCGCAACAAGGGAGCGGCGGCATGTCATCGCAAGACGGCCTGGGCGGTTTGGGCGGCTTGCTGGGTGGGCTGCTTGGCGGCGGCAGTGCAACTGGTGGCGGTGATGGCCTTGGTGGTTTACTGGGCGGCCTGTTGGGTGGCGGTAGTGGCAGCAGCGCTGGCGGCTTTACCCAGGGGCGCTCCGCTGGTGGCACCAATTACGCGGCCCTGGCGTCGTTGGGCATGATGGCGTTCCAGGCCTATCAAAGCTGGCAGCGCAGCCAGGCGGCAGCCCCGCAACAGGCGGTGCGTACTGTCGATCAATTGTCCGGCCCCGAGGCCGAGGATCACAGCCATGCGATCTTGCGCGCGCTGATTGCGGCAGCCAAGGCTGACGGTCGCATCGATAAACAAGAAGAACTGTTGATCTGCGCTGAAATCAAACGTCAAACCAGCGACCCGCAACTGCAGCAATGGCTGGATGAGGAAGTCAGCAAGCCACTCGATGCTGCTGAGGTGGCTCAGTCGGCCCAGGACCCGGCCATGGCCGCGGAAATGTACCTGGCCAGCGTGATGCTAGTGGATGACCAGCAGCACGCAGAGCGGGCCTACCTTGATGAACTGGCCGGCGCACTGCAAATCGATCCGACATTGCAGGTGCACCTGGAACAGCAGGCCAAGGGAGTCGCCTGACCGGGCTGAGATCCCTGCGCTCTTCATCAATCTGAAATCAGCGCAGGCACGGCCAGGAGATTACATGCACTTTCATCTCTGACAGGTTGCACGCCAGTCGATGCCACAACCGGAAAGGGCTGCCATTTGGCAGCCCTTTCCGGTGTATCCGTTTTACGTTCGAGGACGCTAATTCAGCGTCCTCGACACTACCCAAAGCCTACAGCGACACCAGCACATCACACTGGGATTCGTTCAGCACATGCTTGGTGACGCTGCCGATCAACAGCTCTTCCAGAGCGCTTTCACCCTGCTTGCCGATTACGATCAGATCGCAGTCCAACTCCTGCTCCTTCTCAACGATCCGCCAGGCGGGGTCACCGTGCACCACAATTTGCCGAGCATTGACCAGCCCGGCGGCTTCGCTCAATGCAGCGAGTTGTTCTACTGCATCTTTCCTGATGACATTGCGGTAGTGATTGAGGGTTCCCTGGTCAGTGTGGGCGAAGCGCATGCTCCCCTCGAAGGGGGCTTCGTACGCGTGCAGGAGTATGATTTCGGCCTGCGGGGCAACAGATTTTGCCAGTTCGATGGCGCGCAGCGATGAAGGCGAAAAATCAACCGGAACCAGCAAGGTACGGTACGCGTCGCGGGGGGCGTGCTTGACCACCAGCAAAGGGCAGAGCATACGGCTCAGCATTTTTTGCACGGTAGAGCCCAGCAGCAGACGCCGGGCCAGGCTCTGTCCCTTCGCCCCACACACCAACAGGTTGCTGCGTTTGTCCTGCGCCAAACGGGTGATTTCTGTGGCAACCGAGCCGGACGCGACCTGTACGCCAGGGCTGATGTCATAGCGCTGGAACAACATGTTTGCCAGTTCGTGAGTTTTTTCTCTTGCAGTCTCCAGCGCGCGCTTCAACAAGTCTTCATCAGGTACCACTAGTTGCTTGAGGCGCTCGAAGGGGGCCGGATTTGCGACGTAGAGCAGATCCAGCGATGCATGCTGCGCCTTGCTCAATAGTGCAGCCCGCTCTGCCGCGTTGCGGGCAGCGGTGGACAGGTCGGTAGCAACCAGTACGTGGTTCAACGAGGTCATAGGGGGTTCCTTATGCAATGCTGCGCACATGAATCTTCGGCGTTGGCCTGTTATCGATCCGTTCCTTGCTGTCAGTCATCCTCTCGCGAACCACGCCCGGCGTTTTGATTTGCGTCAAATGCCGTGGCCGTACTGCCGGGTTACTTGATAAAGCGGACCTGCGCGAGTGCTTCCGGCGCAATGCTGATAAACCGGGTGACAGCCTGGCAGGAGGGCGTGTTGTTTCAGCCTAAAGCGAACAGCCGTTCGGCAGCGAGCACCAGGGCGATCACGATCATTGCGGCTCCTGAGAGTCGACTGACAAACAAGGCGGCAACCGGTCGCGTACTCAACACTGCTCGGGCACCGAACCCCACCGCGAGATAGACCAGCGCGCAACTGAACGCGTGAAGCATCCCGAGTGCGAGGATCTGCAACGGTACAGGCCAGACGGCCAGTGGGTTGGTGAACTGCGGCAGCAAGGCGAGGAACAGCAGGATGACTTTCGGGTTCAGGCCACTGACGCAGAGCCCTTTCGCGGCCCAGCCCGACCAGGTACCGGTGGCGGCGGCTGCGCCTTGTACCGGCGTCGCGGGTGACAGCAGCAGGTTCAGACCAAGCCAGAGCAGATAGCCGGCGCCGGCAAGCGTGAGCGCTGTCAGCGCGAAAGGCACTTGCATCACCAGGCCACCCACCCCGGCGGCAACGATCAATGTAGCCACAATGTGGCCTGACAGCAGGCCGGCAACTGCCGGCACCACGAATCGCCCTCTCATACCTGCCGAAATGGCGTAAGCCCAGTCAACACCGGGAGTGATGACAAACAGAAATGACACGGCCCAGAACGCCGCGAGCGCGCTTAACGTCACGAGAAACCTTCCTTCATTAATGATGCCGAGCGCCGTCGCGGCACCTCGGCTTGGCAGATAGAAGGATAAAGAAAGGGAGGTGGTAGTATCTTTCGGATGTTCCAGGGTTTGTCTGGTTTGCTAGAAGGTTTTTCAAAATGGATCGAATAGATCGAAAGATTCTTGCGCAGCTGCAGGCTGACGGCCGTCAGTCACTGACAGACCTGGCTGAGCGGGTAGGGCTGAGCTTGTCCCCCTGTCATCGCCGCGTCAGGGCGCTGGAGGACGCGGGCGTCATTGTCGGGTACCGGGCGCAGTTGTCCGCACCTGAACTTGGTTTCACCTTCTCGGCGATCGTATTTGTGACGTTGCGGGAAGGGCATCAGCAAGCCGTTGCCGACTTTGAGGCGGCGCTGCCTGGCATTGCCTATGTGACCCAGGCGCAACGGCTGTTTGGCGATCCGGACTATATGCTGATGGTCGTCACTCAAGACCTTCCAGCCTTCCAGAGGCTGTATGACGAGCAGCTGTCGAAACTGCCGAATGTTCAGCGGTTGACTTCTACCTTGGTGATGAAGCAAGTCATTGCAGACCGGCCTCTGCCCCTATAATTGCGAGCAAGTCTGAAGTGGCTGGTTTGCGTTATTAAAGGGGTAACTACTTGATCTGGGTAAAAATCGCAAACAACTAAAATATAACTAAGTTATTCGCCAAGTCAGCCCTGCCAATCGCAATCGCTCGCCAATGCGGGTATCAGCTGGCAGCTGTTGCGTTTACGCCCGGCGTACGGCTTGGGTGCGCAGGGCATTGAGCGCCCGCCGCCTGAAACCTGCAAAAAACACTGGGTTTGGTGTGCGTCTGCCGCCAGCAGCGCCGCTGGCTGCAGCGCTGCCACTTGGTACCGGCCAGCGGCCATTGCTGAAAAGCACAAGACTTTCGCCTGAAAAACCGGATAATGGCGGCCAAATCGTTTTGCACGTTATTATGGTGTTCCCGCATGGAAATCAAGGTCAACTTTCTCGACAACCTTCGGCTTGAAGCCAAGTTTGATGACTTCACCGTGGTCGCCGATCAGCCTATCCGCTATAAAGGCGATGGTTCAGCGCCGGGGCCGTTCGATTATTTTCTGGCGTCGTCGGCGCTGTGTGCGGCTTACTTTGTAAAGTTGTACTGCCAAACGCGTGATATTCCCACCGATAATATTCGCCTGTCGCAAAACAATATTGTTGATCCGGAAAACCGCTACAACCAGATCTTCAAGATTCAGGTCGAGTTGCCAGCCGATATCTCCGCCAAAGATCGCCAGGGTATTCTGCGTTCCATTGACCGTTGTACGGTAAAAAAGGTGGTGCAAACCGGGCCTGAGTTTGTGATCGAGGAAGTCGACAACCTGGATGCCAATGCCCAGGCATTGCTGATGCTGGATCCGGCTTGCGATGCCAGCACCTATATTGTCGGCAAGGATCTGCCGCTGGAGCAGACCATCGCCAATATGTCGGGCATTCTCGCCGGCCTGGGCATGAAGATCGAAATCGCGTCGTGGCGCAATATCGTGCCCAACGTCTGGTCGCTGCATATCCGCGATGCGCAGTCGCCGATGTGCTTTACCAATGGCAAGGGCGCAAGCAAAGAAAGCGCGCTGGCTTCGGCGTTGGGCGAATTCATCGAACGACTGAACTGTAATTTCTTCTACAACGACCAGTTCTGGGGCGAAGAGATCGCCAACGCGGCGTTTGTGCATTACCCCGACGAGCGCTGGTTCAAGCCTGGCCGTAGAGATGCGCTGCCGGCGGAAATCCTCGATGGCTACTGCCTGGAAATATACAACCCCGATGGCGAGCTGCGCGGCTCGCATCTGTACGACACCAACTCCGGCAATGAAGCGCGCGGCATTTGTTCGCTGCCTTTTGTGCGCCAGTCGGACGGCGAGGTGGTGTATTTCCCCTCGAACCTGATCGAGAACCTGTACCTGAGCAACGGCATGAGCGCCGGTAACACGCTGGCCGAAGCGCAGGTGCAATGCCTGTCGGAAATCTTCGAACGCGCGGTCAAGCGTGAAATTCTGGAAGGTGAACTTGCCCTGCCTGATGTGCCACAGGAAGTGCTGGCCAAGTACCCGGCGATCCTGGCCGGCATTCAGGGCCTGGAAGAGCAGGGCTTCCCGGTGCTGGTGAAAGATGCGTCGCTGGGCGGGGAGTTCCCGGTGATGTGCGTCACCTTGATGAACCCGCGTACTGGTGGCGTATTTGCCTCGTTCGGCGCGCACCCAAGCTTTGAAGTGGCGCTGGAGCGCAGCCTGACAGAGTTGCTTCAGGGTCGCAGCTTCGAAGGCCTGAACGACCTGCCGCAGCCAACTTTCGAAAGCCACGCGCTGACTGAGCCGAACAACTTCGTTGAGCACTTCATTGATTCCAGCGGTGTAGTGTCGTGGCGCTTCTTCAGTGCCAAAGCTGACTTCGAGTTTGTTGAGTGGGACTTCTCTGGCCAGGGTGAAAACTCCAACGCCGAAGAAGCCGCGAGCTTGTTCGGCATTCTCGAAAGCATGGGCAAAGAAGCGTACATGGCGGTGTACGAGCACCTCGGCGCAACGGCCTGCCGCATTCTTGTACCGGGCTATTCGGAAATTTACCCGGTCGACGATCTGATCTGGGACAACACCAACAAAGCGCTGTTTTTCCGCGAAGACATTCTCAACCTGCACCGCCTGGACGATAGCGATCTGCGCGCGCTGGTTGCGCGCCTGGAAGAGAGCGAGCTGGATGATTACACCGACATCACCACACTGATCGGCATCGAATTCGATGACAACACGGTCTGGGGGCAGTTAACTATTCTGGAGTTGAAACTGCTGATCTATCTCGCTTTGCAGCAGTTCGAAGAGGCCAAGGAGCTGGTGGAAACTTTCCTGCAGTTCAACGACAACACCGTCGAGCGCGGATTGTTCTATCAGGCCTTGAATGTGGTGCTGGAAGTGCAGCTCGACGACGACCTGGAGCTGGACGATTACGAGGTCAATTTCCGCCGGATGTTTGGCAATGAGCGGATGGACGCTGTGATCGGCTCGGTGGATGGCAGCGTGCGCTTCTACGGTTTGACGCCTACGAGCATGAAACTGGAAGGGCTCGACAGGCACCTGCGGTTGATCGAGAGCTATAAAAAGCTGCACGCAGCGCGGGCCAAAACGGTGATTTGATCCCGTTAACACAGCACTGACAAAAAGGCACCTTTGGTGCTTTTTTGTTTTTTGGCGGAGGCGAAGGGTGCCGTGGCAGGTGGTTCAAACCGTATGAGATCGCCGGGGGGCGGGCGAATAAAGTCCCCGCGTAGCAAACGAAGCGACGAAGCGTCTCAGGCTCGCACACCTATAAACATATCTAACGTCATTGGCAGCTGTTCATTTATGGCTGAAGATATTCGTCGGATTTGCTCATCGGTCAAGGGCAGCTCGCCATCGCATTCGGCAGCTAGACTTTCCCAACCAAGAATATCCATTACTGCTTTTTCAAACTCTGGTTGCACGTCCAGTTCAAATTTGATTGAGCTGTCTTCGCTGTCGCCTGCAAGAAACCCTGTGATTTCTAAGAACATGTGCTTCTCCATCTATCTTGGGGTTGTTCGGCCTGGCTTTGGAGGCTTAGTCATCTCGCCAGTGTCGGGATCGAACTCACCTAAGTGGTTACCCTGTTTGTCATATATTTCAACGGCTCCATGTTGGCTGTCCCACTCGTAAATTTTGCCTTTTCTATCTTTCCAGCGGCTACGCTTCTTGCCGCCACCTTGAACGCTAGATTTCGGGCTATCACGTACTGCATCAGGAAAAGCCGTTAATCCTTTTGGCGCTGGGTGGTAGCTGTGGTCGCCACCGAGCGGTTTCGCATACACGATATACAGCGACTTTAGGCCAGTTTTTTCCGGAAAGACCAGAATGCAGTCGTCGGTTGTAATGTCATCGCCGGGAAGGCCTTCAATCTGGCTGTCCGTGTTTTCCGGGATAGGGTGTACGAGGATGGAGTCCAGTTGCTTGCCGCTGTCGTCGGGGTAAATCAATGGAGGTATTCTTGACGAACTGTGTGGGGGCGTCCAGAGGATGGTGAACCCATTTAGTTCGGCCTCCAACGCAGTTTTCGTTGCGTTCCACTTGACCTGTACCGTGCGTACCGAGCTGTGACCAGATGTGCCAGTGTGAATGCCATAGATCTGGAGTACGCCTTCGGCATCACGGCGGAACTGAAAACGTACCCGTGTTGTTGCCTTGCTCATGCTGCGCAGTTGTTCGTCGGTATGCAGCGTGCCGTCACCCATTTTGGCGGGGAGCATGCCCATTATAAAAACGCCAGCCGGCCCCGCACTACGTATTGCCCAAGTCATACGCTGTTGCATGATGCCACCACCAGCAATACGACCTAGTCCAGCATCCGCGCCGATGGTCAGTGCTATGACATTTGAAGGTGAAGACAAAATCATGGAGCCGACCACCATGACCGCCCCGAAATTCGAAACCGGTTCTACGGCTGTTCCGGCATCTGTGCGGCACCAGTTTTCAGGGACGCAGGACTTTGCAAAAACCTGGTCCGTGCGTTCCTTGGGGGATGGCCATTCATCTTTTGGGACGTACACCGGCTCTGGAACAGAGGGTTTTGCCCAAGCTGCCCATGAGGCGCCACCGTTTGGGCGACTCTGCTGCCAGCGGGAGCCCCAAAAAGGGTCGTCCTTATCGTCCTTCTTCATACGAAGTCCCTGTATGAGTCCATGTATAACCGACAAAGTTGCCGCCCAATCTTGGCTCGGGTCAATTTGACTTGGTAACTGGGCGTTTCAGCGCGCCGGTGCGCTTCTACAGTTTGACGCCTACGAGTATGAAACTGGAAGGGCTCGACAGGCACCTACGATTGATCGAGAGCTATAAAGAGCTGCACGCGGCGCGGGCCAAAACGGTGATTTGATCCAGTAAACACAGCACTGACAAAAAGGCACCTTTGGTGCTTTTTTGTTTTTTGTGGAGGCGAAGGGTGCCGTGGCACGTAGTGCGCCAAATTAGTTTAGTCGCCAGCAATCTGAGAATCAGAAAAGCAGACTCTTACCACCTTTACTTCCATGCCACCTTACACGGCGAGCAAAGGACCATAGGAAAATTTAGTTGTTCGATGCAGAGCCATGCGCGGCATCGAATGGATCGAGACCCGGATGTCTCTCGCCTGGGAAGGCCGGTTAATCCCGGTGTCTTGAGTGATTTGCAATCACCCTTGGACAGTAGGAGATAACAATAATGATCAAAACTCTGAAATTCGCAGCCCTGGCAACCGGGTTAGTCACGGCCAGTCACGGCCTTGCCGCCGATCTCACCGTCGTCTCCTTTGGTGGCGCCAACAAAGAGGCCCAGGTAAAGGCCTTCTACAAACCCTGGCAGCAAGCCAGCGGCAGCAAGATTATTTCCGGTGAATACAACGGCGAAATGGCCAAGGTCAAAGCCATGGTCGACACCCGCAGCGTCTCCTGGGATGCGGTGGAAGTCGAATCGGCCGAGCTTGCCCGCGGTTGTGACGAAGGCATGTTCGAAACCCTCGATCCTGCGCAAATCGGCCTCGACAGCAAAGACTTCGTCCCCGGTGCCATCCAGCCGTGCGGCATCGGTTTCCTGGTGTACTCGACGGTGCTGGCCTACAACGCCAGCAAGTTGAAAGAAGCGCCCACCGGCTGGAAAGACTTCTGGGATGTCGAGCGCTTCCCGGGCAAGCGCGGCCTGCGCAAACTGGCCAAGTCGACCCTGGAGTTTGCCCTGATCGCCGACGGTGTAGCGCCTGCCCAGGTCTACACCTTACTGGCGACCGAGGCTGGCCAGGATCGTGCCTTCGCCAAACTCGACCAGATCAAGCCGCACATTCAGTGGTGGGAGGCGGGCGCACAGCCGCCGCAGTACCTCGCGGCCGGAGATGTGGTGATGACCTCGGTGTACAACGGCCGCTTGTCGGCTGAGCAACGCAAAACCTATGACCTGAAAATCGTCTGGTCGGGCGGGCTCTACGAGTTCGACTCCTGGGCCATCCCGCGCGGTGCCTCACGCCAGGAGAAAACCCGCGAGTTCATCGCCTTCTCGCTGGAACCCCAGCAACAGAAAAGCTTCGCCGAGCACATCGACTATGGCGCCGCCAACCTGCAGGCGATGGACCTGCTCGACAAGGCGCGCATCGCCGAGCTGCCCACCGCGCCAGAGAACCTTGCGCAGCAGGTGCCGGTAGACGCGCTGTTCTGGGCGGACCATGGCGAACACCTGGAGCAGCGTTTTAACGCCTGGGCTTCGCGTTAACCTGCTGAGCTGTTGTCAGCGCCAGCCATGGGGTATAAACCCATGGCTGTCACACACCACTCAGCAAGGAGCCAGGCATGAGCGTTCGAGGGAAGGATCGTCAGATCGACAACATTGAGTTCAACGTCAGCGACATCGCGCGCAGCAAAGCTTTTTACGGTACAGCGTTCGGCTGGACATTCGTTGATTACGGTCCGAGCTATACCGAGTTCAGTGATGGGCGTCTTACCGGTGGCTTCACCACAGGCGAGGTCGTTCGGCCGGGTGGGCCATTGATCATCCTTTACGCGGATGATCTTGATGCAGTGCAGCAACGTATTGAAGGCCTTGGCGCCGTTATCAGCCGCGAAACCTTTTCGTTTCCCGGAGGGCGCAGGTTTCATTTCATTGACCCGGATGGTTATGAGCTGGCGGTTTGGACCGCGCAACAGTAGGCCTCGGCGCCTGATTTTATGGATGCAACGCAACAGGGAGACGCCGAGATGGCCGAACAAATCTTGAAGACCAAACGGGTCAATTTTCTCGTGGCTGACGCCCAGATCAATCGCAGGAGCGTCAGCGCTTTTGGCAATGCGAGTTCATTGTCCGCCTTGATGGAGGTCTTCAAGAAGGTATCCGCAGGGTTGTGGGTTGGCGGCAAGCTGGTGGTTACCCAAAGTGTAATTCGCCTGAGCGCCAACGCCGTGAACCGCTTTGTTCAGCACGGCACGCTGGATATTGAAGTGCCATTGGCATTGATTCGAAAGGTCAGCGTCGAACATGGGTACATCACTAAAATCGTGTCTCTGGAGACCGATGCGGGCAGCGTTAAATTTCGGTGTTTCGGGGCGAAGGCCATCGCCAGGGAGATTGAGAGGCTGAGCTTTTCGCAGACTTGGGTGGAGGCTCTGTAGGCGGGCTTTTTGACTCATTGGCAGCAGTGACAGTGATTGCCGGTGGTGGGCCGCATCTGCGGCCTCGTTGCTATCGTCGGCAATCACTCCACCGACGGTGACCCCGCTTGCACCGTACGCCGTAACAGCGCTGCTGTTGCCGAGCGCGCTTCGACCTCATCCAGCAACGCCTCGACCAGCGCGAGGCTCATCTCCAGCGATTGCTCGGTAGCCCAGAGTAAACCACGCACTTCGGCGTTGACCATGTCACAGGCATGGGCGTTGGTCTGGTAGGCGCTTTTGAGCAGGATGGAGGTGTGGATCAGGGCATCTTCGGATGAGACACCGGTGCGGACAGCGAAGAGTGGGTCGTGGCTGCCATTGCAGGAGCCGAAGGTGGTGCTGGTTTGAGTGGTGAGGGGTGGATCGGGAACGGGTTTTGTCATTGTGGTGCTCCTTGATCAGTGGAACTGCCACACATCGCTGCTAAACGATAAGGGTGGCAGCTGTACGCGGGTTAGCAGACCAGGGATCAAGGAACCCGGCGCGCACGAAGGCGCCCCGCGCACAGCCGCCATAACACGAAGCAACCGGCACAAAAAAAGCGCCGGTTGATCGAGAAGGGGCGCTGTTTGCACCTTGATCATTGGACAGGCTGCTAAACCCGGTCGCTGAATTGGCAGCGACTGGGGGAGAGTAGCGTGGTGGGTGGGGTAGGGCAAGCCAGCGAATTTTAATGCTCTCCTTGGTTGAGGTTCAAAAAACGCTGGCTGGGGGGGTGAAGTCCGGGGCCAAACGCCCCATTACAGCAGGATCAACACCTTCAAACCCAAGTGCACCCAGGTCGAGTGCATCGAGGAAAATCCGGATTTTCCTCGGCAACATAATCGCCCAAGCACTCAGGCAGCAACGTCACTTGCGTCCGAGCCTCACCTTCAATGAATCGCTTCATGATCGTCCCCGCCACGATCTAGACGATCAGAAGGTTAGACAATCGCAGGCTTCGCAGTGTTCTTATGGTTGATGCCATGTATAAAACCGCTTGAGTAAATCTATCTGATTTACAATGCTATTCCTTTTGCCGAGGCTGTCGTTTCGTGGATGCCCTGTCGCTTGTCTATAAGCACCTGATCGAGTGGGTGATCGCGCCCGTCACCGAGCAGTTTCTTGGCATTTTCAATGTGAACGGCCGTTTCGGAGTCTTGTTCCTTTGCATCTCCTATGGCGTCGCCTATGGCCTGTTCCGCTTCAGAAAGCAGCGCGGTCTGAGCGACGCCCATTCGTTCTGGCAATTCATCGGCGGCGGCCGGGTATATCTGCATCCCTCGGCGCTGCTGGATTACCGCTACTACTTCGTGCGAGCCATCCTCAAGGTCACGTTGGTACTACCCATCGTCCATCTGATCGACCCTTACATCCTGCGCTCCGGCGATTACCTGGCCTTTTTCAGCAACCTCTGGGGCGCGCGCCCGCGCTTGGGCGAGAACCTCGCACTGTCCCTGCTCTACGGGCTGGGGGTGTTCCTGCTCAAGGACTTTATCCATTACTGGGCGCACCGGGCCTTTCACTCCCGCTGGCTCTGGGCCTTTCACAAGGTCCATCATTCGGCGCCAGTGCTGGTGCCGGTGACGGCGAGCCGGGTGCATTTCGTGGAAAAGATCGTCGAGAAACTGAGCACCAGCCTTTGCATCGGCCTCTACGCCGGTTGCTTCTGGTACGCCTGCGGCGGCGAGATCAGCCGCTACACCCTGTTCGGCGTGACCTATCTGGTGTTCATCTTCAACGGCCTGGCGGCCAACCTGCGGCATAGCCATGTCTGGCTGTCGTTCGGCCCTCAGCTCGAACATGTATTGAACAGTCCGGCCCAGCACCAGATCCATCACAGTGACGCCCCCCGCCATTTCAACCGGAACTTCGGCACCAACCTGTCCCTCTGGGACTGGATGTTCGGCACGCTCTATGTCACCACATCAAAACCTGAAAACATCCGCTTCGGCACCGGAGAACAAGACCACCAGCGTTACCTGACGGTCTATAGCTTGATCGTCACGCCCTTTATCGAAACGGCCCGTAAGCTCCTGGCGAAACGCCAGCGCAAGGCTGTGCTCGGAGCGTCCGAAGCGCCCTATCGATAGCGCTATGCAGAGGAACAATGCGCAGGCCGACGCTGGAAAGGAAACAGTCGGGATGGTGTTTGTCGTCGACAGCTGTTTGTACGTTGTTTCCAACCGTTCCGGTGCCTCGGTCGCTCGTGCCCATTGAGCGTGCATCTGGGTCTGTGAGGGAGATCTGCTGGTCTGGACTTTCGTGGAGCAGCGTCTTGATTTCCTTGAGTTTCTGCATCTGCTTTTTCAGTGTTTCTATCTTTTCTTTAAACCGCTCTGCTTTGGCCTCGGCCACTTCGGGCGTTGCCCGATTCGCCGAATCCATCGCCGCCAGATTACGATCAATGCTCTGCTCGATCTGCTGCATGCGTGCCTTCACCTTGCCCTGAGTGAGGTTGCGGTCTCGATTATTGACGGCTTTGAATTTTCTGCTGTCGATGGCGATGATCGACTGAGAGAAAAGATTGAGGTTGCGGCAAAGCACTACGAACTGGCGGCATACGCTGCGAATGACTTTGCCGTTGTCTTTGCGAAAGTCGGCAATGGTTTTGAAGTCCGGAGCCAAACGCCCCGTTAGCCACATCAACTCGACGTTGCGCTCGGCCTCACGCTCAAGCCGGCGGCTGGACTGAATCCGATTGAGATAGCCGTAGATATATATCTTCAGCAACACTGCTGGGTGATATGCCGGACGACCAGTTGCGGCAGGGTCGACGTTCTCAAAACCAAGTGCGCCCAGCTACGATATCGACGATCAGAAGATCAGACAATTGCGGGTGTTTTCACACAGCCTGGGCAGATTGCTACTTTTGGTGAACGGCCGTTGTGTGCCGATTCCGACCAATCTCAGCCAGTTGAATCCACAACCCACAGCTACCGCTAGTCGATGCGCTCAGGTATGGGGGGCGAAGACCAATAAGCCCCCCCGAGTCTTTGCTAACGCGGACTATCGATCCACCTTACTTTCGGAACCACCATCACCTTTGGCTTGGCGGGCGCTGCGGCGCAGCTCTTGTGGCGTCCGTCCAATGACTCGCACGAAGCAGCGAAGCATGTGATCGGCATCGCCAAATCCGAAGTTCCTGGCGATCTCCTCGAACGTTTGGTGCCCGTCCTCAACCAGCGGCCGCGCTGACTCGATGCGAAGGCGTTCGACAGCTTTCGCCGGCGTCACCCCGATAGCTGCCGCGAACACGCGGCCGAACTGGCGTACGCTCATATGTGCGACGTCTGCCAGGCGTTCAACTGACAGGTCATCACGCAAATGATCGCGCGCATAGCTCAGCACCGAGCGGATGCGATCCGAGCCAGGGTCGAAATCCAGCAGTGAAGAGAATTGATACTGACCACCTGGTCGCCGATAGTAGACAACCAGCATGCGTGCGACGGAGCGAGCCACCTCCTTGCCCAGGTCCTGCTCGATCATGGCCAAGGTCATGTCGATGCCAGCCGACATGCCTGCGGACGTCCAGACATTTCCGTCTTCGGTCCAGATTCGATCTCCGTCCACGCGCAGCGACGGATAGCGTGCTTGCAATTGCGGCGCGTAGTTCCAATGCGTGGTCGCGACACGACCGTCGAGCAGGCCGCTCTCGGCTAGCAGGAAGGCGCCAGTACAGACGCTGGCAGTGCGGCGAGAGCGCGGGGACATGTGCCGTATCGCAGCCGCCATCGGCATCATCCTGTTATCGATCGGAGCGGTTGGTGCGCCGACGATGATGAGCGTGTCGAGGCGGTCGACAACCTGCAATGCTTCGGTCGCGACTTGCAGCCCGCTCGAGGCGTGGACCAATCCGCCCTCTAGCGAAGCGACCGTGAATCGATAGCTCGAAGGGCGTGCACGATTGGCGTTGGCGAAGGCTTCGAGCGGGCCGCTCAGATCCAGCAATACGAAACCCGAGTAGACCAGGAAACAGATGTGACGCTGCATGACCGGAACGTCCAAAGTCTGGCTGGGAGTCATTAGACGCCCTTGCTGTCCGGAAGGTCAACGGGGCACCGAGCACACCCGCCTCACGCAAGGTGGCTGAGCCAGTCGGCCGAAATCCAAGGATAAATGTCCATTTCGTACCGTCTTCTCGCCGTACCGTAAATGCACCCCCACTTCGAGGACGTGCAAATGAACTTCAACAGAACTTACCCCAAGAGAATGATCTCCTACGCCACCTTGTTGGGGGCCATCCTGCTGGCGCCTGGCATCAGCTTCGCCGCCGAGAATCCCTATGCCGATCCGGTCAAACCCGCACTCCCGGCCTCCACTTATCAATGGGATTCCAGTCGAACCGCTCTGGTCGTGATCGACCCTCAGATCGACTTCATGAGCCCGGAGGGTGCAGGCTGGTCGGTCTTCGGTCAGAGCGTTACCGAGCAGAATCTGGTCCCGAATCTGACCCGGCTTTTCGCCGCGTTCAAGAAGGCCGGATCGACCGTAGCCATCTCGCCGCACTACTACTATCCCCACGATCATGAATGGGAGTTCGAGGCGCCAGCGGAGACCGTTCAGCACAAGCTTGGTCTCTTCGATCGCAAGGGCGCCTTGACGCTGGATGGATTCCGTAACTCGGGCGCCGACTTCATGCAGGAGTTCAAGCCCTATATCGAAGACGGCAAGACCATCGTCGCATCACCGCACAAGTTGTATGGCCCCCAAAGCAACGACCTGATGCTGCAACTGCGTAAGCAGCGGATCGACAAGATCATCCTTGCCGGCATGGCATCCAACCTGTGTGTCGAATCGCACCTTCGCGAGTTTCTGGAGCGCGGTTTCGAGGTGGTCGTCGTTCGTGACGCCGTCGCCGGCCCGAAGCTTCCTGACGGCGACGGATACGGTAGCGCACTGGTCAACTTCCGCTACATTGCCAACGGTGTGATGACGACCGACGAGGTCGTGAACAAGCTGGAAGGGCGCTGACCGTGGGTAGGACCTCTTTCTCAACCAGATACGGGAGCCCTTGTGGCTCCCGTGCTAGCCGACTATGAGGCGCTTCGGGAGGGAGGCAAGAGCGCGCAAGTCGCGCTCATTGCCTGCATGCGGATACTGCTGATCAGACTGAATGCCATGTTACGCGACGGCACTGAATGGCGGTGACGAATAGCATGCTGCAGACAGTTGCTCCCACCGGAGTGGGTACATCAGCGCTGACTAACCCAATAATCATGCAGCGCCCGCGCAGCTGGCTCGATCGCCGCCACCCGCTGGCGATGCAGCACCACATCCAAATCCACCGGCAACTCATAGTTATCCTGCTCGGCACAATCAGTGATCACCTGCAACCGACCCGCCAGCACCTCAGACAGTTCCGGCCAATTACCGACAGTAACCCCACGCACATACCCAAAGCACCACTCTTCCGCCAAAACCAGCGGCTGACCGCGGTACTCAGTCTGTTCGAAACGCCCCTTGAACGCCTGTGGCTCGCTAGCCAGCTGGCTTGCCAGGGTATTGAGGTGGCGCACACAGAGGTCGATGAAACGCCGGCATTCTTCAGGCTTTTGCCATTCCGGTGTCTGCCCGCCCCAGATCGCCGGGAACCACTCGGCAATGTCTACCTGCGCAGGGCTCGACACCAGTGCGGTGAAGTAGCCGTCGAGCTCGGACGGATTGAGTACCGAGTGGTCGTCGCCGTAGTTGAGCAGGATGTCTTCGATGAACTCGAACTCGCTGGCGCTAAGAGGTTGGGCGTGCATAAAAAGGTTCCTTGGCGAGGTGAGCGTGAAAAAAGCGGGGAGGATGGCCCTTTGCGACGAATTTTTCCAGTCGGGACAACAATATAAACCGTGCCCAAGCCCTCTGGCACTGGCCTTTGCCCGGTATCTGTGGCTTGCTGGGCACTCTTTTGACAGTACAAGGACGCGATCATGTCATTCCCTGCGAACGAGCGTGCAGCACTGCTGGCGGTCAAGGGCGTAGGCCCCACCGTGGTCGAGCGCCTCGAACAACTGGGCTATTACTCCCTGGCCCAACTGAGCCAGGCCGATGCCCTGGAGATCGTCATCCAAGCGGCGTCGCTGGTGGGCTCTAGTTGCTGGAAAAACAGCCCGCAGGCGCGCGCGGCGATTCAGGCCGCCATCGCTCGGGCGCGGCTTGGTTGAGTCCGTTCCGCGCACTAAATCCCAGCGGCGGTATTTCGTTCTCTTGGTAGCCACCGTACGCCCGCTGTGCGGCGGGCCCATTCAATCCAGGAGACAGGCAATGACATCCGTATTCGACCGCGACGACATCGTGTTCCAGGTAGTGGTCAACCACGAAGAGCAGTATTCCATCTGGCCCGACTACAAGGCCGTGCCCGCCGGCTGGCGCACTGTCGGCAAGAGCGGCCTGAAAAAGGAATGCCTGGCCTACATCGACGAAGTCTGGACCGACATGCGCCCGCTGAGCCTGCGCCAGAAGATGGCCGAAACCGCAGCGTCGCACTGAGGGTTGGCTTGTGTCGTCACTGACCCTGTTGTGCCTGCCGTATTCCGGCGCCAGCGCCATGGTCTACAGCCGCTGGCGACGCAAATTGCCGGCCTGGCTGAACCTGCGCCCGGTGGAGTTGCCCGGACGTGGCGCGCGCATGGGCGAGCCGCTGCAAACCGATATGCAGGCTTTGGCACGGCAGCTGGCCAGTGAGCAGCGCTTGGCCACCAGTCAGCCCTATGCCTTGCTGGGCCACAGCCTCGGGGCCTTGGTGGCCTTCGAGCTGGCCCACGAACTGCAAGCCCTGGGCTGCTCGTCACCGGTGGCGCTGTTTGCCTGCGGCACGGCGGCGCCGACGCGTCGCGAAGACTACAACGACGGCAACTGGCGTGAGCCGAAAAGTGATGCGGCGTTGATCGAGGAGCTGCGCAAGCTCAAGGGCACGCCGGAAGAGGTGTTGGCCAACCAGGAGCTGATGAGCCTGACCTTGCCGGTGCTACGCGCCGATTTTCTCCTGTGTGGCCGTTATAGCTACCGTCAGCGCCCGGCGCTGCATTGCCCGCTGCATGTGCTGGGCGGCGAAGATGACCGCGCCACTGAAGAACAGCTGCTGGCCTGGCGTCGCGAAACCTTGGGTGATTTTTCCCTGGAGACCTTTCCCGGCGGCCACTTCTTCATCCATGAGCATGAAGCCCGGGTGTTGGGTGCGCTCGGTGCCGCGCTGGAGCCCCATCGCTTGTCGGCCTAGCGCTGAACCATTGACGCAACGCCAGCGCTGGGCGAGCCTTGGGCTTCAACCACGACGCAGGTGCAAGGAATGTTGATCAAGCCGAACCAGGCCAGCTTGCTGGTCATCGACGTGCAGGAAAAACTCATTGGTGCCGTCAGCGACCCGGCCGGTACGCTGGCGCGCACGCGCTGGCTGATGGCGGCCACTGCCGAGCTGGGGCTGCCGACGGTGATTTCCGAACAGTACCCCAAAGGCCTCGGTGCGACCGTCTCCGCCCTCAAGCAGGCTTCGCCGGGTGCCCAGGTGGTGGAGAAACTGCACTTTTCCTGCGTTGCCGCTCAATGCCTGCCGGCGTCGTTGCTGGCCCGTGAGCAGGTGATTGTCTGCGGTATGGAAACCCATATCTGCGTGCTGCAAACCGTGCTCGGTCTGCGTGCGCTGGGCAAGCAGGTGTTCGTGGTCGAAGACGCTTGTGATTGCCGTGGTGCCCACAACCAGGCGGCGGGCATTGCTCGTATGCGTGATGCCGGGGCACAGATCGTCACCCGCGAGATGGTGGTGTTCGAACTGATGGAAAGCTCGGGCCACGAACAGTTCCGCCACATCAGCAAGACCTACATGGTCGGCGAGCAGCCCTGAAGCATGCACGGGCAGGTGGCTAGGGGGCGGTAAGTGCATTAGAGTGCGCGGCACATTCATAACGACAGGATGTTCCGATGAAAGCCCGCGCCTTGCTGCCCCTTGTTTCCTCCCTGGTTGTTGCCGCGCTGCCTGTGCTTGCCCAGGCCCAGGCCAGCGTAGCCCAGGTGTTCAACGGCGAAATGCTCGGTACCAACCTCAAGCACTTCGAATCGGTTGCCGGCGTTGCCCGCACCAGCCTGGGCGACAAGCACACCTACAAAGTACAGGGCTGCGAGATCACTGCCGACGCTACCGGAGGCACGATCAATGACCTGCGCCTGGCCCTGTCACCGACCTGCAAGGCGGATCTGCATTCCTTCATTGGTGATTTCGCACCGCCTGCCGGCCAGCCGCTGACTTTCGCTGCGTTGCACCAATCCACCGGCGGTCCGCTGGAGTTCTACGCCGATTGCCTGGAAATGTGCGGCAACGCCTACGACCCGTCGGTGTATGCGCTGTGGGAAGGCCCGCGGGCGATCGGCTTCACCCAGGTGCTGGTCGAAGCCATGCTCACCGGTGACGCGGCCATCGACGCGGCGAGCAAGTGGAGCACGGAGATGAGAAAGCACAAGGGCGAGGATTTTGTCGTCGACAACCAATACAACTGCGAGCGCAGCTTCGATCCGATTGCGCTGCAGAGCTTCAAACCGGTGGCGATCACTGCCGTGACCATCGGCACCCAGCTGAGCAAGCCGGGTTGCTGAGCAGCGGCCCGATTGCAGTCAGGCATGGCCCTCGCTACTGTGCTGCTGTTGCCGCAAGAGGCGAGGGTGCTGCATGCAAGTTCGAGGTTTAGGTTTAGCCGTTGCCGTGTTGTTGACGCTGCAAGGCTGCGTTACTCAGCGCGAAGAGCCTGAGGCGGAGCCTGCCAAGGTGCGGGCGCAGATCGTGCGCTTGCTGCCTGCCGCAACCAAGGACCGTGAAGGCTGGGCGCGCGACATCCAGACCGCCTTCACCACGCAGAAGATCAGCCCCAGTCGTTCCAATTTGTGTGCGGTGCTGGCGGTGACCGAGCAGGAATCGACCTTCCAGTCCGACCCGCAGGTGCCAGGCCTGGGCCGTATCGCCCGCCAGGAAATCGACCGCCGCGCCGCCAGCCTGCATATCCCGCAAATGCTGGTTAACGCTGCATTGCAGACCCGTTCGCCCAACGGCAAGAGCTACAGCGAACGGCTCGACGCCGTGCGCAGCGAAAAGCAGCTCAGTGCGATTTTCGATGACCTTATCGGCAGTGTGCCCCTGGGCCGCACGTTGTTGGGCGACTTGAACCCGGTGCGTACCGGTGGGCCGATGCAGGTCAGCATTGCCTTTGCCGAACGCAATGCCCGCGACTATCCCTACAGCCATACCGGGACGATTCGCCAGGAAGTCTTCAGCCGCCGTGGCGGGATGTATTTCGGCATCGCCCACCTGCTTGGCTATCCCAGCCACTATGAGCGCCAGGTGTACCGGTTTGCCGATTTCAACGCCGGTTGGTATGCCAGTCGCAATGCGGCGTTCCAGAGCGCCTTGAGTCGTGCCAGCGGGGTGAAGCTGGCACTGGATGGCGACCTGATCGCGCCGGGAGCGATCCTGCCGGGCACCACCGAGAAAGCCGCGCGGCGTTTGGGTGAGCAGCTTGGTCTGCGTAACCCGAGCATTCGCGATCAGCTGGAGAAGGGCGACAGCCTGGCGTTTGAACAGACCCGGCTGTACAGCGGGGTCTATGCTTTGGCCGAGGACAAATCCGGTAAGCCGCTGCCGCGCGCGCAACTGCCGGGGATCGAGCTGAAGAGCCCGAAGATCACCCGCAAACTGACCACGGCCTGGTTTGCCAAGCGGGTGGATGAGCGCTATCAGCGGTGCATGAAGCGCTGACCACACTGGGAGCAGGCTTGCTGTCTGTGGGCGGGTTTGGTCAGCCGGCGATCAAGGCATTCACTACTTGCTCAACACTGGCCTTCAACCCCGTCAGGGTATCTTGCGGATCCGTATCCACCACCACCAGCTTGGCGCCTGAAGCTGCAATTACCTCTGCCACTTCCTTGCTCGGTTGTTTGTGATGCAGCACCAGCTCCACATCCTGCCCCTTGAGCTCATCCCCCAGGCGCTTGAGCGCGGTTGCATCCCACTGGTCATCCGCCACGCGCGGGTGGTCGATCAGGTCCAGGTTCAGGCCACTGATCAAGTAATCCAGACGCTCCGAGAGATTGACCACACTAAGGTTGTCAGCCTCAGCCAGGCGCGCTTCGCTACCGGCGCTGAGCTCCAGTAGCTGGCGCTTGAGACTGGCCAGGTTGGCCTGGATCTTCGGTTGCTCGCCCGGGCTCAGGCGGCTCAGGTCGTTGGCCAGCACATCGGCCATGCGCCCGAGGTTGGTGGGGTTGAGCCACGGATAGGCGGCAAAGGCATTGTTGCCCTGCACGGCGATCCCCGGCAGCGCGCCGTCCACCGGGCGGGCGGCGTCGATTTCAACGATGCGGATATTGCTGCGCCGCGCCAGCGGATACAGCGGGTCATCGCTCCAGATCGAACGCAGGGCGATCACCGCATCAGCCTGGCTTGCCGCTTTCTGCAGGCTCGCGCCACCCCGGCCACTGAAGTAGGACGGCTGGCGCGACGCTGGAATGTTCGCCGGTGCGGCGCGTTGCAATTTGACCGCGGTGCCGTCGAGCAGGGCACTGGCCAGCGCGTGGGTGACTGGCAGCGAGGCGAGCACGGTGACACCCGCCGGTTGCTGGGCGGCAACCGCGGCGTTCTGCGCCAGGCTCAAGGTGGGCAGGCCGGCCAGGGCCAGCGCCAGGCACAGGTGCTTGAGATTGAAGGTCATGCCGGGTTTCCTTGCAGGCGTGGGACAAGACCGCGGGCTAGGGCGGCGAGGGCGAAGCAGCAGCCGGCGACGAGGATGATTGCCGCGCCCGAAGGCACCGGCAGGTCAAAGACGATCGGCAGCAGGATACCGACCAGGGTGCTCAGGGTGGCGATCAGCACCGAGGCCCAGAAGAAACCCTTGAGCGACTGGCTGATCAGGCGTGCGGCAGCGGCCGGAATCACCAGCAGGGCACCCACCAGGATCGCGCCGATGACTTTTACCGCCGCCACCGTGACCAGCGTCACCAGTACCACGAACAGGTAGTCCAGGCGCTTCACCGCCACCCCACGCACTGCCGCCAGCTGCGGGTTGAAGCTGGCGAGCATGATGCGGTTGTACAACGGCAGGGCCAGGGCCAGCACCAGCGTGCCGACAATGCCGAGCACCAGCAGGTCCTGGCCGCTGACAGTGAGCACCGAGCCAAACAGCACGTTCTCGAGGATATGCACGTTGATCTTGCCGGCGAGCATCAGCAGCAGGCTCGCACCCAAGGCCAAGGACACCGAGAGGAACACGCCGATCAAGGTATCCGGTGACAGCCCGGTACGGTTGCGCAAGAAGTTCAGCAAAATGCCGAACAGCAGGCAGTAGCCGAACAGGCTGCCATACGGGCCGGTGTAGGGTTCACCGAGGAGGATGCCGATGGCTACCCCGGTCAAGGCTGCGTGGCCGACCGCTTCGGAGAAGAAGGCAAAGCGTTTGACCACCACCAACGTGCCAAGCCCCCCCAGTACCGGGCCGATCATCAGGCCGGCGAGCAGGGCGTTAACCACAAAGCCATAGACCAAGGCCTCAGGCAGATAACCGGAACTGGCCCAACCCTGGATCAGCAGGCGAAATTCTTCGTAGTTCATCAGGCGGCGCTCTCGCTGCGCGGGTGGATGGAGAACAGGCTGAGCAGGCGATCCGGGGTCAGGGCCTGTTTCGGTGGGGCGTCGAACAGCACCCGGCGGCTGAGCCCGGTGACCTTGTCGGCCAGGCGTGCCACTGCTTGCAGGTCGTGCTCGATCCACAGCACCGTGGTGCCCGCGGCGCGCCAGTCCAGCAGCAGGCGTTCGAATACCTGGATACCGGCTTCGTCCAGCGCCGACATCGGTTCATCCAGCACCAGCAGTTGCGGGGCCGGAATCAGGCCCTGGGCCAGCAGCACACGCTGACGTTCGCCACCGGAGAGCGCGCCCATACGGCGCTTACGCTTGTCGAGCATGCCGACCCGCGCCAGTGCCGCGTCGATGGCCGGGGCAACCTTGCGCGACAAGCCGAGAAAAGCCGGGCGGCGCTGACACATGGCGGCCATGAAATCATCGACGGTCATCGGCAGGCCACGGTCGAACTCCAGCGCCTGCGGGACATAGCCGATCACCTGGGCATCCGTCGGCCAGGTCAGGGTCAGTTGGCCCTGATGCGGCATCTGCCCGAGCAGGGTCTTGATCAGCGAGCTCTTGCCGCCGCCGTTGGGGCCGACCAAGGCGTGGACGCTACCGGCGGCGACCTTGAAGCTGACCTGATCGAGAATCCGCGTGCGGCCCAGGGTCAGGTCGATGCCGGCGAACTCGATGTCGGGCCCGCACGGCTGGCGGATGACGGTTTCGGCGACGCTCATGCTTTCGACTCCTTGATCGCCCGCACCACGGTGTCGAGGTTGCGCTTCATCTCCACTTCGTACTTCTCCTTGCGGTAGTCACCGTAGGAGATGTGCGTCAGCGGGTAGATCTTCACTCCGGACTCGCGCTGGATGGTTTCGACATAGGCCGACGGGAAGTCCAGCTCCGAGAAGATCACTTTCACATCCAGGGCCTTGAGCTGGTCGATGGTTTTCTTCAACTGGCTCGGGCTCGGCTCGATGCCGTGGGCCGGCTCGACCACGGCGGTGACTTCCAGGCCGAATTCACGCACCAGGTAGTCATAGGCGGCGTGGATGGTGGCAACGCGGAACTCCGCGCCCGGCGCTTCAGTGACCTGGGCCAGGGCGTCGGCGCGCAGTTTGCGCAGGCGTTTGGCATAGGCGCGGGCGTTCTGGCTGTAGTATTTGGCGTTGTCCGGGTCGAGCTTGCCCAGTTCGCGGGCGATGTTGTTGACCTGGGCGATACTGGCGCTGATCGACAGGAAGGTGTGCGGGTTGATCACTTTGCCGGCACCGCGTGCGGCGACACCGGTGGCGGCCAGCAGCGGTACGTTGGTGTTGGATTCGATCACGGTGATCTGCGGCTTTTCGCTGGCGGCGATCATGCGGTCGGCAAAGTCATCGTGGCCGATGCCGTTGAGCACCACCACATCGAGGCTGCCGATGCGCTTGATGTCCTCGGCCCGTGGCTCATAGGCGTGAGGGTTGAAACCGGCCGGAATCAGCGGCACCACTTCGGCTTTGTCACCGACGATGTTGCTCACGTAGCTGTAGTACGGGTGCAGGGTGATGCCGATACGCAGCGGTTTGCCATCGATGGCGGCCTGGGCCAGACCGGGCAGGGCCACAGCAATGAACACAGTCAACAGACGACGGGCGAGGGCGGAGCGAAGCATGGGGCGTCCTTGTGTCAGTGGCGATGCTGGCGGGTGACGCCAGCGTCGTATTGGGCGGCGATCTGCTGCCAGCCGGCGGCGATCAGAGCGGCGGGGGTCAGCTCGGCAGGCGCACTGGCGTCAGCCTTGCGCTGCAGCCAGACATCTGCGGCGCCGTCGTGCTCTGCAGGCACCCGCATGAGGAAGCTGCCGGCCACGCTTGGTGACTGGCTCAGGCCGAGGTAGGCCTGTTCACCGAGCAGTTGCCATTGATGCTCGCCGCGGCTGGCGCTGCTGGCATCCTTGACGAATGGCGGGAAGCCTTCTTCGGCCAACACCGCGATCTCGACCTGGGCCGGATCTTCTTCGCGGCGCAGCTGGATTTCCTCGAAGGCCACCCGCAGGTCGGCATACACCCCTTGCTCGGCGGCGCTGAGGTCGCGCCGGGCGTCGAGTTGATGGGCTTCGATGCTGACTTCGTCATGGCGCTCGCCGCGCAGGGCGACGATGCCCGCGGCCACGGCGAGGATCAGCAGGCTGACCAGCAACACATACAGGGTTTCATGTCCGGCGCCGGCCGGGCGCACCACCTGGACCCGGCTCATTGCTCGATATCTGCGTAGTCGATTTCCACCACATGACCGGGGCCAGCGTCGAACAGCACGTAGAACTCGCCTGCGGGGCGCTTGAAGGTCAGCTTGGAGTTTTCCCCGAGCTTGCCGGGCACGAGGATTTCTTCGTTGTAGCCGATCACATCGAGGGTCACCCCCGGCGCGCCGCTGCCATCGGAAAAGCCACCCGTGCACTCGATCTGCTCGCCGTCGATCGGCTTGCACTCGCACATCGGGTTGTGGGCCAGGGCCGGGCTGGCAGCCCCTAGCAACAACAGAGGTAGGAGCAGCCTGCGGGCCGTGGACATCATGATTTGCCTCCTTGTTGTTTCAGCCAGGCGACGGTGGCCGGCGACGCTTTTGCCAACGGGATCGACACTTGCTGCAGGCTGCCGTCCCAGTCTTCGAAGGTCAGCCACAGGTCGGCGTCGGGGGATGTTTTGACCGGGATGTTGACCACGCCGGTCATGCGATAGGGGTTGCCGGAGAACAGTGCACCGGCGGCGCGCAGGCTGCGCGGCTTGCCGACGCGCAGGTAGATGGCTTTGACCTTGGCGCAGGTGCTGCACAGGGCAATGTTGAATTGTTTGAAGTAACCGGCCGGGCCGTCGGAGCGCGGCGTCTCGTCGAAGCGCTCGGCGATCTGCACGCTCCACTGCCCGGCCTTGAGCTCGCCCAGTTCGCGCTCGCCCAGGCCTATTTCGCCACGGCTCATCGAGGCTTCGTGCAGGTAACTGGGCATCAGCCCGAGTGGGATCAACAGCAGCAAAATGTTCAAGTGGAAGCGCCATTTCAGCCACAGCCGCCGCAGCGGGCTGTGTTCGATCACTGCTGCCTTGCTCATAGGCTGGCCTCCGAAGGGGACGGGCAGGTTGCCGCTTGCTGGCGTGGCAGGCGCGCTTCACGTTTGAGCGCGGCCGCTGTGGCCTGGGCGGTGCGCTTGGTCCAGATCATCAGGCCGCTGAACACCATCATGCACAGGATCAGGCCGAAGAAGGCCCAGATCAGCTTGACCCACAGGCCGCCGAAGTCGCCGGTGTGCAGGGGGCGCATGGACTCGGTGACGAACTCCAGGGGCGAGCGGTCGCCGACCATGAACGAGGCCTCGACCTTGCTGTTGTACGGGTTGACGTTGACCGTCTCGAACATCAACGGGTACCAGCCACGGCCACCCATGTAGTAGTGGGCGTAGGCATTGCCGGGCAGGGTGATGAAGGTGACCTCGAAGCCTGGAAACTGCTGCATGGCCGAGCGTGTGGCGTCATCCAGGCTGAGCCGTGCAGGGACTTCGCCGTTTGCGCTGCGTGGCACGTCTTCCCGGGAGATGGCCGGCACGATCGGTTCGCTGGAGAGGGTCACGTGGTTGTCGGCCAGGATCGCCTGGATCAGGAACCAGATGCCGGTGATGGAAATGGTCGCGACGAACCAGATTGACCAGATCCCGCTCAGGCGATGGAAATCGCCCCAGAAGATCCGCGCGCCCTGGCCCAGGCGCAGAGTCGGTTTCAGGAAACCCTTCCAGAAGCGCTTGTAGACCACCAGCCCGGTGACCAGCGAGGCCAGCATCGGCAGCCCCAGCAGCGACACCAGGTACCAGCCCCAGCTGTAGCCGTTGGTAAAGGGCACCAGCCACCAGCCATGCAGTGCACGGGTGAAACCCTCGAAGTCGAAGGTCGGGCTCTTGCCCTGGATCGCCCCGGTATAGGGGTTCACATAGAGGATCGGGGTGGTGCCGTCGGGGTAGGTGACGCTGGCGGTGAGGGCGAAATGCTCCTCGCCGGGGCGGCTGATGTAGTTCACCGCCAACGCAGGCTCGGCCTTGAGCATGGCGTCGTACACCTGCTGGTAGCTCAGCAGCGGGACATCGTCGCTGGGCTTGCTGGCGCGCACGTCCGGGTTGGCCAACCAGACGATTTCCTGGCTGAGGACGGCCAGGGTGCCAGTCACGCAGACGATCAGGACGAAGAACCAGATGGGCAGGGCCAGCCAGCTGTGCACCAGAAACCAGAGTTTTGAGCGGGACTTTTTCGACATGGAGGCAGGTCTTGTTTCGAAAAATGGGGGCAATGCTTGGCATTGCCCAGGCGTCGAGCACGGTAGGTGGTCGGTCGTTATCTCTATATAGGACGAATGAGAATCGAAAACCTGATGGCCAAAATGAAAAAAAATGTTTCGAAGCGTCTGTTCCGGGCCTTTTCAAGGGGTCTAAATCCCGTGAGTTGAGTTTTGTTCCTATCCGCATACGAGTGCGCCAGGCGCCAGGAATGATCAGGAAGGAAGAAGCCCAGCATGAAATCCGAAGACGCCGGGATGTTTGTCCGTCGCTCTCCCACCAGTGTGTTTGCAGGTACCCACAAAAAACGCCGGATCGGCAATGCCAGCTCCGGCATTTTTCTACCTCGCTATCAGTAAGTCGCGCGCAGGGTCAGGGTCAGGTTGCGCGGGTCGCCATAGAAGTTCGAACCCCAGGCACTGTCCACCCGATCGTAGTACTTGCGATCAAAGATGTTGTTGGCGGTCAGGGTCGAGCTTAGGTTGTCGTTGAACTTGTAGCCCACCTGCGCGGTGGAGACCGCGTAGCCAGGTTGTACGAAGTCGACGTTGCTGCGGGTGTAGGAGGTTTCGCTGACCACACGGGTACCACCGGCCACATGAACGCCCTTGAGCGGACCGTCGAGGAACTCGTACTTGGTCCACAGGTTGAAGTTGTGCTTCGGTGTGATGGTGCTGAACTGGCTGCCCTTGGACACGTTGTTGGTGGTGTCGTCTTCCAGTAACTTGGTCATGGTGAAGGCATAACCGGTGACGATGCTCCAGCTATCGGTCAGGTTGCCTGTCAACTCGGTTTCCCAGCCCTGGCTGCGGGCTTTGCCGCTGGCCTCGTAGCCGTTGACGCCGTTCCACTGCGCGCGGTTTTCATCGAAGATCTGGAACATCGCCAGCGAGGCATTCAGGCGACCATCAAGCAGTTCCTGCTTCAGACCCACTTCGTACTGCTTGCCCTTGTGCGGGCCGACCATCGCGTTTCCGGTGGCATCGGATTCGCTCTGCGGCTTGAACACGCTGGTGTAGCTGGCGTAGGCCGACAGGTCCGGGGTCAGCTTGTAGACCACCGCGCCATAAGGGATGAGCTTGGCATTGGTCTCGGTGGACGGCGTGCCGAAGTTGTTGAAGAAGGTGTTGTGGTTGTTCGCTTGCGCGTCGAACCAGGTCACACGCGAGCCGAGGATCACATCCAGTTCGTCGGTCACACTGAGTTTGGTACGGCCATAGACGCCGTACTGTTTGCTCTTGGAGTAGTTGAACTGGGTGTGTGGCATGTCGAGGTGAGGCAGGTCGTTGGCGCCACCGATACCGGTTGGAAAGCCGTCCGCGTAGCCGTCGCCGTTGAGATCGACGGAACCATAGGTGAACGCCTTGTCCAGGTGCTGGTATTCGCCGCCGACGGTGAATTCATGAGTGCGGCCCGCGAAGGTGAATGGCTTGGTGACGAAACTGTCCAGGCCCAGGGTCTTGATGCGGGTGTAGTAAGAGTACATCGAGGCTTCGGCCAGTTGGGTCGTCGGATCAACCACCCAGGTGGTCCAGCTGAACTGGCGGTTCGGCGTGCGGGCGTCGCGGTAGGTCAGCGAGGTCTTCCACTGGCCACCATCCTCCAGGGCGTGGTCGAGCTCGGAGAACGCTTCCCAGGTCTCCTCCGTCATCTGGTTCCATTTCGCATCGACGTAGGTGGAGCGCGACACGTCCAGGAGGGTGCCGTCGGCATAGGCGGGCAGACCGAACGCCGGAGTGGAATTGTTCCTCTGGTAGGCACCGCCGAACGACAGCGTGGTGCTTGGGTCCAGGTCGGCTTCCAGGCGGCCGTAGAACATCGGGCGCTCGTTCTCGACGTAGTCGACGAACGACTGGTTGTTCTCGTAGGCGGTGACCGCGCGGCCACGGAGGGTGCCTGCGTCGTTCAGCGGACCGGTAACGTCCACCATCGTACGGTAGTGGTCATAGGAACCGGCACCGATCTCACCGCTCAGGCCGAACGTGTCCAGTGCGCGCTTGCGCACCACGTTGATGGTACCGGCAGGCTCACCCGAGCCCGCGTACAGGCCACCCGGGCCGCGCAGTACTTCGACGCGGTCGTACATGGCCAGGTCGAAGCTGGTGGCCATGTCGCCCTGGCCGGTGACCTGCGAAACGCCGTCGACCTGCACCTGGTCGACCAGAAAGCCGCGCATGTACACGTCGTTCAGGCTGGAGCCGGTGTTGTAGGTCTTGATGGTGGCGCCGGTGACCTGACGCATCGCGTCCTGCAGGTTGTTCATGTTCTGGTCATCCAGGCGCTGGCGGGTGACCACGGTCACCGACTGCGGGATGTCCTTCAGGCGCTCGGTACCTTTGCCGATGGTGACCGCCTGGGCCGCGTAGGAGTGGGTGCCTTCGGACATGGCGCTGTTGGCCTTGCCGTCAATATTGACGTTTCCCAACTCCAGGGCATCGCCGCTCGACGGCCCCTGCAGCGTAACCTGGCTGCCTTCCAGGGTGTAGCGGATGCTGGTGCCCTGCAGCATCAGGCGCAGCGCCTGATGCGGTTCATAACGACCATTGACCATGGTGGAGCGCTTGCCGCTCACAGTGTCCGGGCTGAACAGAATCTGCAAATTGGCCTGTTGACCCAGCGCCTGCAAGGCCGAGCCCAGCGACTGCGACGCAATGTTCAGGTTGATTTCCTGGGCCTGGACGATGGCTGCGCAAGGCAGCATGAGAGTCAGGGCCAGCGGCGAAAGGGTGTGTTTGACAGACATTACGTTTCCTTTGAAGGAACTTGTTCATTAATGAATGAGAGTTGTTCGTGTTTAAGAAGACGTCTGGTCTTGCGAAAACCGGAAAACTTTTTCATTTGCCTGTGAAAACACCCGCCTGAAAGCTCAGGCGCGCTCGGTAGGGCGGACATGCGCACGGGTGGGCCAGGGGCAAAGCTTGGGTATCAGGAGGGACGAATGGCAGGGGGGGAAATTTATGCGCGGACAGACGACTCAAGTTTTGCGGCCGATGGCCGATGGCAATGTCAACCCATAGACCATCAGGATGATAGAAACATGGTTGGCATCAGTGCCGTATCAATCAATGGAAACCCGCTGAGCAGTGGGGCTCCAGGTGTTGCCAGCGTCAATCTCGGCGCTCAGGACACTGCGGCGAAAACGGAAGAGGGCACGCTCAAGGTCAATCTTTCCGGCGTCGCCGAGAGCAACAAGGCCGAATCCAGCCAAAGCAGTGAAAGTAGCGAGCCGGCGCACATCCGCCAGTTGCGTGAAATGATCAAAGAACTGCAAAAGCAGCTGGCCGAACAGCAGAAACAACTGCAGGCAATCATGGCCAGCAACCTGGAAGAGACCGCCAAGGCTTCGGCGGTCGCCGCCGCGCAGTCATCGGTGAGTTCCACCATGGGCGCGATCCAGTCGGCCACCGCGCAGTTGCTCAAAGCCCTTTTGGACAGCGGTGGCAGCAGCGCTGGCAGTATGGTCAGCACCAGCGCTTGACGGGCAACGGGCCTGGCGCCGATGGCGCACAGGCCCGACTGCTCAGTCGGCTGAAGGACGGTTCTGGCTGCGCTCGGACTTATAGCGTATGGCCACCGCCGGTGCCGGTTTGGTGCTGCCGGTTTCCAGCCACTGACGCATGCGGCTGGCATCGGCGAAGTGGGTATACTTGCCGAAGGCATCGAGAATCACCATTGCCACTGGCCGGTTGTTCATCTTTGTCAGCAGCACCAGGCAGTGTCCGGCATCGTTGGTGAAGCCGGTTTTGGTCAGGTTGATGTCCCAGTTGCTCTTTTTCACCAGATGGTTGGTGTTGCGAAAACCCAAGGTGTAATTGGGCTTGCGAAACGCTACGGTTTTCTCGCGGGTTTGGCTCAACTGGCTCAGCATTGGATAGTTGCGTGCCGCCAGCAGCAGCTTGCCCAGATCACGTGCGGTGGACACGTTACGGGTCGACAGACCGGTGGGTTCCACATAGCGGGTGTGGCTCATGCCTAACGCCTTGGCCTTGGCGTTCATTGCCTTGATAAAGGCGTTGTAGCCACCTGGATAGTTGTGGGCCAGGGTCGAGGCGGCGCGGTTTTCCGATGACATCAGGGTAATCAGCAGCGTCTCCCGGCGGCTGAGCTGGCTACCGAGGCGCACCCGCGAGTACACCCCTTTCATTTCCTTGTTCTGGGCGATGGTCATGGTCAGCATCTCGTCCATGTTCTGCTTGGCGTCGAGCACCACCATGCCGGTCATCAGCTTGGTCACCGAGGCGATAGGCAGCACGCGGTCGGCGTTGTTGGCGTAGAGCACTTTGTTGGTCTGCAGATCGATCAGCAGGGCGGCGCCGGAAGCCAGGTGCAACTTGGCAGGATCGCGTTGCACCTGGGCAGTGGGTTGCGCAGCAGTGGCCGTGGGGACAGTCGCGGTACTGGTGAGCAACAGCAGCAGGCTTAGAATCGAAAGGGAGGTTTTCACGTCGAGGCTCACTAAAAGTTGGTATGTTGTTGGCTGTGCAAGGGTTTTGCCCCCAAAAAACGCTCGCATTCTGGAGTATGGCCTAGAGTCTGTCGATTAGCCTGTGATCATTGGGCTATACATGAACAAAATTTAATCCTGTACCGATTAATTGCGTTTCGAGTGTCTTCAGTGCCCGAAAGCGCCCATGCTCTGAACTGAGCTGTCGATACCCGCTACGTTGAGGTTTCACGCAAGGAGTTCGGACATGGCTGATAAATATGTTGGGAAAATCATTGGAGTTGGCACGGATAATCTGGAATACGTGATTAACATCTATCAGGACGAGACCGTTGAGCGCTCGCCAAACGGCATGGTTCGACATGAAGGCCTCAAGCATTTCGAAATGCAGTTTGGGGGGGCGGTGAACAAGATTTCCGAAACTGAGTACGAAATTGCGGCTACAGGGATGAGGGTCACTGTGCTTGATGATCAACACTAAGCGGGTCGGCCTTTCATAACGCCCCTGCCGGCAGGAATTGCTGTCGCCCTTGAGCGGCTTGCGAGCCGCTAAAAAGCCCCGTCAAAGGCGGGGCAAAGGGCTGTGCGGAGCAACGCACGATCAAATCGGTAGTTCAGGCGCGCAGGCTGGTGTTCTGCAAGTGACAGGCCAATGCCTGGGCTGCAGGCAGCGAGGTCAAGGGGCCGGAGACCGGCTCGCCGTCGCGGACCAGATACCAGCAGGCCAGCAGGCCCGACGCCCTGAGTGAGGCGGGAACGGCGCTGCCGATAACGGACATGATGTTGATAGGGACCATGGCGACTCTCCTGCGATTCATGGACCAACCATACGTGGAGCGGCAGACCGGTTGAAATCGACCGGCTCGATAGTGTTAATCACCGTTAAGGAGTATCAAATGGCCCATATCCCCAGTAAAGACACCGTCCTGTGTATCTCTCTGGCCGGTCGTCCTGGCACCTTTGGCGTACGTTTTCACAATCACCTGTACCAGCAGTTGGGTCTGGACTTTTACTACAAGGCCATGACCACCCAGGACCTGCCGGCCGCAGTGGGCGGTATTCGCGCCCTGGGCATTCGCGGTTGCGGTGTGTCGATGCCATACAAGGAAGCCTGCATGGCGCTGGTCGACGAGATCGACCCGTCGGCGGCAGCCATCGAGTCGATCAACACCATCGTCAACCACGCCGGTCGGCTCAAGGCCTACAACACCGATTATCTGGCCGTGCGTCAGTTGCTGGAGCAGCATCGGCTGGATTCGGACACGGCCTTTGCCCTGCGCGGCAGCGGCGGTATGGCCAAGGCTGTGGCCAGCGCCTTGCGCGATGCCGGGTTCAAGCAGGGCATCATCGTTGCCCGTAATGAACAGGCGGGCCGGCAACTGGCCGACAGTTGCGGCTATCGCTGGCAGGCTGAGTTGGGCGATCTATGCCCGCCGATGCTGGTCAATGTCACACCGATTGGCATGGCCGGTGGCGTTGAGGCTGGGCAGTTGGCGTTCAGTCGCGAAGCGATTACGGCGGCGCAGGTGGTGTTCGATGTGGTGGCGATGCCGGCGCGTACGCCGCTGATCATCGAGGCCGAGAAGCACGGCAAGGCGGTGATAACCGGGCTGGAGGTGATTGCCCTGCAGGCGCTGGAGCAGTTTGTGTTGTACACCGGTGTGCGGCCGACGGCCGAGCAGGTGGCGCAGGCGGTGGACTACGCCCGGGGGTAGTCCACCGCATCGGGGTAAACAACTGGGCCTGAGGTGGCGAGCCTATTCCAGCGCCGCCAAGCGTTCTTCCAGCGCTGCAATCCGCGCTTCCAGCGCCTCGAAGCGCTCCACCGATACCGCACCACCCGCGCTGCGCTCCGGCCCTTGCTGGCGCGCCGCAAGAATCGCTTCGATCTCTGCCGGATCACCCAGCGCATGGGTATAGCGGTCTTCACGCTGCCCGGCCTGGCGCGGCAGGTGCAGGGCAAAACCTCTGGCGATCAGTCGTTCCAGCTGATGCAGCACTTGCTCGGCATCTTCGAACTCATGCATGCGGCTGCTGCGGGTCAGCAGTTCATTGACCGTCTGCGGACCGCGCAGGAACATCAGACCCAGCAGGGTGACCTGCGCCGGCACCAGCTCCAGGGCCTTGTCCACGCGCTGCTCCCAGCGGTCGGCGCGGCTGCCCATCTGCAGACGGGTCAGGCCTTGCCCCTCAAGAGCGCGCAGGGCCTGGCCAACCTGGCCCTGGCTCAAGTTCATCACCGGCTCGCGGCTGGTCTTCTGGTTACAGGCCAGAACCAGGGCGTTCAAGGTCAGCGGGTAGGTTTCCGGGCTGGTGGCCTGTTTTTCGATCAGCGCACCGAGAACGCGGATTTCGCTGCTGTTGAAGCGGGCTTCGGAAGGGGATTGGTGATCGTCGGACATGACCCTGTCTCTATGCGAAGAAAGGCCTCTAGCCTAGGTGCGCGGCAGGGTAAAACACAAGCAGCCGGTGCAGGAAGCACCGGCTGCGGGTCAAGCTCAGGCGCTCTGGCGCTCTTTGGCCATGCACGCTGCGGCAGTGAACAGCACGTCGGTGGAGGAGTTCAGCGCGGTTTCCGCCGAGTCCTGCAGTACGCCGATGATGAAACCTACGGCTACCACCTGCATGGCGATCTCACTCGGAATACCGAACAGACTGCACGCTAGCGGGATCAGCAGCAGCGAACCGCCGGCCACACCCGAGGCGCCACAGGCGCACACCGCGGCGACGACGCTCAGCAGAATGGCGGTAGGGATGTCGACGGTGATGCCCAGAGTGTGCACGGCTGCCAGCGTCAGCACGGTGATGGTGATTGCAGCACCGGCCATGTTGATGGTCGCCCCCAGGGGGATCGATACCGAGTAGGTGTCTTCGTGCAGGCCAAGCCGCTCACTGAGGGCCAGGTTGACCGGAATGTTGGCCGCCGAGCTGCGGGTGAAGAACGCAGTAATGCCGCTTTCGCGCAGGCACAGGAACACCAGCGGGAATGGGTTGCGGCGAATTTTCCAGAATACGATAAGCGGGTTGACCACCAGCGCAACGAACAGCATGCAGCCGATCAGCACCGCCAGCAGCTGCAGGTAGCCGAGCAGGGCGTCCAGGCCCGACTGCGCCAGGGTCGAGGCAACCAGACCGAAAATACCCAGCGGCGCGAAGCGAATCACCACGCGCACGATCAGGGTGACGCCGTTGGACAGGTCTTCGACCACGGTACGGGTGGTTTGCCCGGCGTGACGAATAGCCACGCCCAGGCCGATGGCCCAGGCCAGAATGCCGATGAAATTGGCGTTCATCAGCGCGCTGACCGGGTTGTCGACCACGCTCAGCAGCAGGCTCTGCAGCACTTCGGCAATGCCGCCCGGGGCGCTGAGGGCAACGTCCGAGGTGCTCAGGGCCAGCGAAGAGGGGAACAGCATGCTGGCCATGACTGCCACCGCCGCCGCAGAGAACGTGCCGAACAGGTACAGCACCAGGATCGGCCGGATATGGGTTTCGGTCCCGTGTTTATGGTTGGCGATGGAAGCCATGACCAGAATGAACACCAGGATCGGTGCTACAGCCTTGAGGGCGGAGACGAACACCTTGCCGACAAAGCCCAGGCTCAAGGCGGCTTCGGGGGCGATCAGGGCCAGAGCGATACCGGCCACCAGGCCGATCATGATCTGTAGTACCAGACTGGTACGGTTCAACAGCTTTAGAACAGGTGTCATGTCGGGTGTTTCTCTGTCTTGTAGAAGGGCTGCAGGCCCGTTGCGGTGCCGGACAATACTGTGGGTACCAGGCGCTCAGGGCATGAAAGGGGCGCGACTTTAGCACAGCGGGGCACAATGGGTGATTGCCCTGTGTCAGTCGCCAGGGCGGGCGTGTAGTATGCGCGCCCCTCTGAAACGGCTGCGGGCCGTGGATGTTTAGAGTTCTGGAGCGTAGATGTTACTGCCGATTCTGTTGCTGGCTGCGGCCGGCTTCACTGTGTTGACCACCGAGTTTGTGATCGTCGGCCTGTTGCCGGGAATCGCTCGTGATCTGGCCGTCAGCGTGCCTCAGGCCGGGCTGCTGGTAACGCTGTTTGCCTTTACCGTGGCCTGCTTCGGCCCCTTCCTCACCGCCTGGTGCGCACGGTTCGAGCGCAAACGCCTGTTCGTCGGCATCTTGTTGCTGTTCGCGGCCTGCAACGCCTTGGCGGCGCTGGCACCGAACATTTATGTCATGGGCCTGGCGCGGCTGTTGCCGGCCCTGGGCTTGCCGGTGTTCTGGTCGCTGGCCAGTGAAACGGCGGTGGACATCGTCGGGCCTGCGTACGCCGGGCGGGCCATTTCCAAGATCAGCTTTGGCGTGGTCTGTGCCACGGTGTTTGGTATCCCGGTTGGCACCCTGATAGGCGATGCCCTGGGCTGGCGTGCGGCGTTTGCCTTGCTGGCCGTGCTGGCGCTGGCCAAGGCGTTGCTGCTCCACCTTTACCTGCCGCGTACGCCCCGGCATAGCCAGGCCACCTCGTTGCGCGGGCAGTTCGGCATCCTGCGTAGCCGTTTGCTGCAAGGCCACGTGCTGCTTTCAGTGCTGGTGTTCAGCGGCATGTTCACCGTGTATACCTACCTGGCCGATATCCTCGAGCGCCTGGCCGGGTTCGATGGTGCGCGGGTTGGCTGGTACCTGATGGGTTTTGGGGCGGTAGGCCTGGTTGGTAATAGCCTGGGTGGGCGCGCGGTGGATCGCCATCCGTTGCTGGCCTCGGCGGGTTTTTGTGCGTTGATGCTGGTCGGCCTGATTGCCCTGGTGCCGAGCATCCATTCCAGCTACGGCCTGATCGGCGCGCTGGCGATCTGGGGCGCGACCCAGGCGGCACTGTTTCTGGTCAGTCACGTCCGGCTGATCAAGGCTGCACCGCAGGCCCCGGCCTTTGCCGCTTCGTTGAACATCGCCGGGGGCAATCTGGGGATCGGCCTTGGGGCAATCATCGGCGGTCGGGTGATCGACACTGTCGGCCTGGCCGGCCTCGGTTATGCCGCCGCCGTACTGATTGGCGCTTCAGTGCTGCTGGCATTGGGCTTGATGCGTATGCGCAATTCCAGCGCTACCAATTGAACAATTGGCGGCGAGCCCCTTCGGTGATGGCGATAATGCCCGGGTGCTTGACCTTGCGCTCCACCGAAATGGCGTAGAACGACTCGATCACCGCGTCGGTTTGGCCGATCAGTTCGACCCCGTATTGGCGGCAGACCTCATCGGCAATCACGCTGGGGCCGATGAAAATCCCGCTGCCGGACTGGCCGAACGCCTGCATCAACGCGCTGTCATCGAACTCACCGACAATCCGTGGCTGGATCTGTTGCTCGGCAAACCAGCGCAGTAAGCGGCTGCGCACCACGGTTTCCTGACCGGGGATCAGCAGCGGAGCGCGTTGCAGGCAGGCCGGAAAATCCTCACTCAACTCAGCGGCCAGGGCAGGGGTGGCGAAGAAACTGATGCCACATTCACCCAGGCGCTGGCTGTAGCCCTTGATGTCCAGGTGGCTGGGCATGGGGCTGTCGGAGATCACCAGGTCCAGGCGCTGGATCGCCAGGTCAGCCAGCAGGCGTTCGAGTTTATCCTCGCGGCAGCTCAGGCGCAGGGCGTCTTCCATGTCCATGGTCGGTGCCAGCAGGCGGTAGACGATGGATTTGGGCACTACGTCGGCAACTCCGACCCGAAACAGGATCTGCTGCTCATCCGGACGGGCACGCAACATGGCCTCCAGCTCCCCTCCGATCTGAAACATCTGCTCGGCATAGGTCAGCGCCTGGCGACCCGTTTCAGTCAGTTCCAACTGCCGCCCGACCCGGCGAAACAGCTCGATACCGTAGGTGTGTTCGAGCAGGCTGATTTGCCCGCTGATCGTCTGCGGCGTCAGATTCAGCTGCTCACCCGCGCGCACGATGCTGCCGGTGCGGGCCACCACCCAGAAGTAATGCAGCTGACGGTAGTTGAGCATGCAGATTCCCGATTCGTAAAAACCGAAGTATAAGCGCTGAAAATACGAATTTTCCTGATGTGTCGAGATATTTACAATCCCCAGCCATCACGGTGCCACTGACTGGGCACTGATCATCGACACGGAGAACCACAGATGTTGCAGCTCAAATCCATCGGAACACCCCTGGTGCTGCTGGTGGCCCTGTTTGCCATGAGCGGTTGCGAGCAGGCGGAAAAATCCGCCCAGCAGATGCTCAACCAGGCCGCAGAGTCCGCCAAGGAAGCCATCGACAAAACCAACGAAGCCGCCCAACAGGCCCTCAGCGAAGCCACGGGCTCCGAGGGCGAGAAGGTCGCCAAGCCTGAGCGCGACGACAGCGCTAAAGAAATCTGACCCACCCTTACCTTGATGCAGGAATGATTCATGGAATACTTGTTGGAACTCGCCGCAAGCCCGACCGCCTGGGTAGCCCTGGCCACCCTGGTGGCCATGGAGATCGTGCTTGGCATCGATAACCTGATCTTCATCTCCATCCTGACCAACAAGTTGCCCGAGGAATATCGCTCCAAGGCGCGCCGTATCGGGATCAGCATGGCGCTGGTGATGCGCTTGGGTCTGCTCAGCACCATTGCCTGGATCGTGCAGCTGACCGAGCCGGTCATCGATGTGTTCGGCCATGCGTTCTCCTGGAAAGACATGATCCTGGTTGCCGGTGGCCTGTTCCTGCTGTGGAAGGCGACTACTGAAATCCATGAGAGCGTCGACCCGCGAGCCAAGGAAGAAAGCAAAGCGTCCTCGACCATCACCCTGGGCTTTGCTGCCGCTATTGGTCAGATCCTGCTGTTGGACATCGTTTTCTCGATCGACAGCATCATTACCGCTGTGGGCATGACCGAGCACTTGCCGATCATGATCATTGCCGTGATCAGTGCGGTAATCGTGATGTTGGTGGCGGCTGACCCGCTGGCCAAGTTCATCAACGACAACCCGACCGTGGTGATGCTGGCCCTGGGCTTCCTGATCATGATCGGTATGACCCTGATCGCTGAAGGCTTTGGCGCCCATGTACCGAAAGGTTATGTGTATGCAGCGATGGCGTTCTCTACCGCGATCGAAGCGCTGAACATTCTGTCGCGCCGGGCACGGCTCAAGCGCGAAGCGGTTGAGGGTTGATGTAAATCGCGGGGCAAGCCCGCTCCCACAGTGGGAGCGGGCTTGCCCCGCGATGCTTTTCAGGAATCAATGCGCACTGGCATGCCGACGACTACGTCGCGTCGGCACCGCCTCGCTGGTTTGCTTCGGCAAGCTATGGTGCGAGTGATGGCGGCGGGCAATCCGCAGCACGCCCCAGAGCATGGCGGCGGCGACGCTCAACCAGGCGCCCACTAGCATGAAAATGGCCATTGTCAGGCTCATGTCTGCCTCCTCAGGTCCCTGGCCAGCCCATGATGCTGGCCACGCGGACATCCCTAGAGTCTAGCCGAAGCCGTGGTGCAGGCCATTGACCGATGGTCTAGGCCCTTGGGCCGCTTTGTTCTAAGCCGCCTTGACACTATACCCACGCGGCCTGCCGGCCTATGATCGCACCCCAGGGCCGGGCGCTGTCTGCCGGGCATCAGCACAAGCGAGTGTTCATGCTGCCACTGTTTATCACATTCTCCGCTATTGCCCCGCGCCGCCTGCTGGCCGCCTGTGCGATGGCCCTGGCTCTGGCCGGTTGCGCCAGCCAGCCTGCTGCGCCCAAGGGTTTGCCACAGCGGGTGGAAATCGGTTCGGTGCCGTTCTACCGCGGCAATGCCAACCAGAGCGCGCCGATGGCCCTGGCAGCGATCCTTTCGCAACAGGGCGTGCGTATCACTCCGGGTCTGCTTGAGCGGCCATTGGGCCTGCCCCAGGGCGTCGACAAACTGCAGGGTTCGATGCAGAACGTCGCCCGCCAGTACGGCATGGTGGTCTATCCGCTGGAGCCGAAGCTGAATGCGCTGCTGACCCAGGTGGCTGCAGGCAATCCGGTGCTGCTGCGTTTCGAACAGGGCGCTGCGTTCTGGGGGGAGCCGCGCTATGCCTTGCTGGTCGGTTACGACAGCTACAAGCAACGGGTGCTGCTGCGGGCGGGGATGAATCGACGCCTGCTGATGGATTTCGACGACTTCACGTCGGCGTGGGACAAGCAGGGGAGTTGGGCCGTGCTGGTGCAGCCGCCGAGCCAGTTGCCGGCTCAGGTTGACCGTCAGCGTTGGCTGAAGGCAGCCAACGACCTGGCCCAGACGGGCCAGGAGCAAGCGGCGCGCCAGGCCGTCAGCGCCCTGGGGCAATGACGGCGCAGGCCGGGCCCGGGCTTAGAAGCCCAGACGGTCGCGCAGGCTGTAGTACCAGGCACCGATGGCGCTGAACGGCACACGCAGCATCTGGCCACCCGGAAACGGGTAGTGCGGCAGTTCGGCGAATGCGTCGAAACGCTCGGCCTGACCACGCAGGGCCTCGGCCAGTACCTTGCCCGCCAGGTGGGTGTAGGTGACGCCGTGGCCACTGCAACCCTGGGAGTAGTAGATGTTGTTGCCCAGACGGCCGACCTGTGGCAGGCGCGACAGGGTCAGCAGGAAGTTGCCGGTCCAGGCGTAGTCGATCTTCACGTCCTTGAGCTGTGGGAAGGCCTTGAGCATTTTCGGCCGGATAATGGCTTCGATGTTAGCCGGATCACGCGCGCCGTAGACCACGCCACCGCCGAAGATCAGGCGCTTGTCGCCGGTCAGCCGGTAGTAGTCGAGCAGGTAGTTGCAGTCTTCGACGCAGTAGTCTTGCGGCAGCAGTTGGCGCGCCAGATCGTCGCCCAGTGGCTCGGTGGTGATCACCTGAGTACCGCATGGCATGGACTTGGCCGCCAGCTCCGGCACCAGGTTGCCCAGGTAGGCGTTACCGGCAACGATGACGAACTTGGCGCGTACTTTACCTTGCGGGGTGTGCACCACCGGGTTGGCGCCACGCTCGATGCGTACTGCCGGGGATTGTTCGTAGATCTTGCCGCCCAGCGACTCGACTGCCGCGGCTTCGCCCAGCGCCAGGTTCAGTGGATGGATATGGCCGCCGCTCATGTCGAGCATGCCGCCCAGGTACTGATCGCAATCGACCACTTCACGAATGCGTTTCTGGTCCATCAGCTCCAGCTGGGTGTGGCCGAAGCGTTCCCACAGGCGCTTTTGCGATTCCAGGTGGCCCATCTGCTTGGCGGTCAGGGCGGCGAACACGCCACCGTCCTTGAGGTCGCACTGGATATTGTACTTGGCCACGCGCTCACGGATGATGCGCCCGCCTTCGAAGGCCATTTGGCCGAGCAGTTGCGCCTGCTTGGGGCCGACGGTGCGTTCGATGACATCGATGTCGCGGCTATAACTGTTGACGATCTGGCCACCGTTGCGGCCCGAGGCGCCGAAACCGACTTTCGCGGCTTCCAGCACAGTCACGCTGAAGCCCGCTTCCAGCAGGAACAAGGCGCTGGACAGACCGGTGTAGCCGGCGCCGATCACGCAGACATCGGTCTGTACCTCTTCCTGCAGCGCCGGGCGCGGCGGAACCGGATTGGCCGATGCGGCGTAGTAGGACTGAGGGTAGGGGGTATTGGCCATGCTGCGAAACCTCTGTTTTATATTTTTTACGACTGTACCGATGCTATCAATAATAATAAACACCCGCTAGTCGTGTGTTGAAAATCCTTTACCCCGGGTTTTCACAAATACTTTTGATATTCAGTGGCTTAGCTTGAAAAAAAGAGTTGACACGCTCAGCCGATTCCGTAGAATGCCGCCTCACAGCAGGCACATAGCTCAGTTGGTTAGAGCACCACCTTGACATGGTGGGGGTCGTTGGTTCGAGTCCAATTGTGCCTACCAAATCAAATCCGCCCCTGCTGGCGGTGCTGAAAAGGCGATCCGAGAGGGTCGCCTTTTTTGTTTTCCGGTATTTAAGGCGGAAGACTAAAGCTGCTGATTTTTTTGATTTTTTTATAGATTTCGCTTTACGACAGGTAGGGATCTGCGTATTATGCGCCCCACAGCAGGCACATAGCTCAGTTGGTTAGAGCACCACCTTGACATGGTGGGGGTCGTTGGTTCGAGTCCAGTTGTGCCTACCAAATCTCGACAGAAAGGGCGATCCGAAAGGGTCGCCCTTTTTGCATTTCTGGTGCGCACGGGATAGTCCTGCGGTGCCATGGGGCTTACAAAAGGCAGTCGTGGGTCAAGCCCGCTTCTCCAGCGTGCTAAAATCCGCCGCTTGTATTCAGGAGATTGACGCGTGCGCAAAGTGGCGATGGTAATGGCAGTACTGGCTCTGGCCGGCTGCGAAAATGCAGTCGAAGGCGTGCACAAGCAGATAGCCGAGCAGCTGCCCAATCCCAAGACGGCCAAGTTTGGCAACGTGCGAATCGACAAGCAGGGCACGATCTGCGGTCAGGTGCGCAGTAAAGATGACGCCGGCACCTTCTTGCCTTACCGCAGCTATGTAGCTTTCAAGCAGGCCGACGGTTACGAAATCGTGCTCGCCGACAAGGGCAGCAACCTGCGCATTCGCGAGGCCTGTGGCGGCGCCGAACTGCAGCGCAGCGCCGAAGCCATGGCGGATAAACCCGCCCCTGAGGGTTGGGATGTCGAAATCGTGCAAGGCCCGAACATGGGCGCCCTGAGCGACATGACTGCACGCCTGATCGAAAAACAGATCCCTTCGTCAGTGGTGTACCGCGACGGTAAGCCAGTGGTGTTGCTCGGTCCGTTCCCGAGTAAAGCTGAAGCCGAAGCGAAACAGGCTGATGTGATGGCGCGCCTGGGCACTGACTCGATCGTTATCCAGCACGACGCGCCGCGCTAGCCGGTACCTTTCCCTGCCCCGTACACTCACGGCTCAACGCAAGGAGAGCCGTGATGAAGGACACATCCCCGCCATTACCCTGCAGCGCGCCACCGAACAGCATATCGAATCGAAGGGCTGGTCGAGCTGACCGTGTTCACCGACAATCAACCGGCGCTGGCCCTGTATAACCGCCATGGCTTTGAAGTCAAAGGACAATTGCGTGACTATGCTATGCATAACGGTGGGTTGACCGATGCCTACAGTATGGCGCGTCTGCAACACCGCGAACGTTGAGTGGGAGGGCCTATGTCTACGCTGGAGCGAGCCATTGCGGTGGCGGCCAGGGCACACGAAGGGCAGCGGGACAAGGGCGGCGCAGCCTATATCCTGCACCCGTTGCGGGTGATGCTGCGGGTCTCGACCGCTGAGCAGCGCATCGTTGCGGTGCTGCACGATGTGCTTGAAGACTCCCCGATGACCTTGTCGGACCTGGCGCGTGAGGGTTTTGCCCTGAAGATCCTGGCGGCGGTGCAGGCGCTGAGTCGCCGCGATCAGGAGAGCTATGAGGCGTTTGTCATTCGCCTGGGCGGCGACCCGTTGGCGCGGGTGGTGAAACTGGCCGACCTTGCCGACAACAGCGACCTCTCGCGTATCGCCATTCCCGGCCCTGAAGACATGGCGCGCCTGGCCCGTTACCAGCAAGCCAGCGCCTACCTGCAGGCGCTGGCCTGACGCTTAGCCGCAGGCGCTGAGGTTGACCGGGCCGACAAACTCGTTGCCGTGCCCCATCACACAGGCCACCCGCTGGTTGCGCTGGCGTTCCCAGGGCTGCGGCGGGTAGGTCTTGTTCCAGGCCTCATAGAGCTGGCGGTCCTGTTTCGACAGCTTGAGGCTGTACTGCTTGCTCATATAAAAGTAGGTGCGCGCGATCATGCCGCGGATCGACGGCCGCGGCATGACTTTCTTGGCCTTGAAATCAACCTGGGTCAGGCATGACCCGTACTGCCCTCGCTGCTCGGGCAACCAGCCGAAGCTGAAGTTGCTGCGATCACCATTGACCTCGCCAATGCTCGGCACCAGGTTGTGCAGGTCGGCTTCGGCACGCTGGTAAACCTTGTCGTTGCGCGTGCAGTTCTTACGCCCGCCGTCTTGCCAGCACTGGCGCTGATGGCCGATCTGCCAGGCTGGAACGATATGCTCCCATTCGATGCGCGAAGCGCGGTTGGCGTTTTTGCGTGGGATGTAGCCGCATGCGGCGAGGTCGACCTTGTTGCCGTTGTACTTGCAGCCACAGTAGAACTCGGTGGATTGCGGTGCATACAGGCGCCAGGCAACCTTCTTGGCCTCGTTGAAAGTGCGCGGTGCATCGGCGTGGGCGGTGGTGGTGACGCTGAACAGCAGGCAAGCGACTGCAAAAAACGAAACTCTCATGCGGGGTTAATCTTCCTTTGGCACAACCCAGAAAATCTGCACACCACCGTCATCGCGATAGGCGAGGGTGACGTTGTCGTTCTCGGCGATTTCCTCGAGCAGGGTGGCCCAGTCATCAGGCGATTCGTGCTCCAGGCGGAAGATCAGTGCGGCGCGGGACTTTTGCGCAGTCGGTGAATTGATGATTTTCTGGATGCGGATGCCCAGTTGCTCGTAACTGCTGGCAGGGGCGGAAGTGGTGGCCACGAAACGTTCCTTATTTAGCTGTATGCGCATACAGTATTTTACTGTAAGCAATTTCGCAACAGCTCGTCAGTGAAAGAGCGCATGTGACCGCAAACCGCGCAGTTTGCTGCGGTCTGTTTAAAGTTTTTTTGCTGAGGGTCGGGGAGGTACGCCTGCCCGTCCTACAGGGCGGGCAAGCGTGGGCGGGGCACTGGACTCAGTATTCCCAGAAGATCCGCTGCAGCTCTTTGCTGTCCTGAGTCTTGGTCAGGGCGACCATGGCCAGGATCCGGGCTTTTTGCGGGTTCAGGTCGTGGGCCACGACCCAGTCGTTCTTGTCGTCAGGCTGCTCGGCGTTGCGCAGCACGAAACCGCCCTGGTTGACGTGGGAGGAACGAATGATCTGCACACCGTCCTTGCGCAGTTCCTGCAGGGCAGGCACGACGCGCGACGACACCGAACCGTTGCCAGTGCCGGCATGGATGATCGCCTTGGCGCCACCTTGGGCCAGAGCTTTGTAGGCGGTGTCAGTCACGTTGCCGTAGCCGTAGGCGATGTCCACGGCAGGCAGGCTGCTGATGTTCTTGATGTCGAATTCCGAATCCACGGTGTGGCGCTTGGCTGGCAGGCGGAACCAGTAGGATTTGCCTTCGACCACCATGCCCAGCGGGCCCCATGGGCTCTTGAAGGCTTCGGTCTTGATGTTGACGGTCTTGCTGACGTCGCGACCCGACAGAACTTCGTCGTTCATGGTCACCAGTACGCCTTTACCGCGCGATTCCTTGTTGCTGGCAACCGCCACGGCGTTGTACAGGTTGAGCATGCCGTCAGCGGACATCGCCGTGCCCGGACGCATTGAGCCGACCACCACGATTGGCTTGTCGGTCTTCTCAACCAGGTTGAGGAAGTAGGCGGTCTCTTCCAGGGTGTCGGTACCGTGGGTGATGACAATGCCGTCAACGTCCTTACTGTCGGCAAGTTCGGCCACGCGCTTGCCCAGTTGCAGCAGGTTGTCGTTGCTGATGCTTTCGGAGGCGATCTGCATCACCTGTTCGCCGCGCACATTGGCAATGTTTGCCAGTTCCGGAACGCCGGCGATCAGCTTGTCCACACCCAGCTTGGCGGCCTGGTAGGTCGCGCTGTTGGCGGCACTGGCGCCAGCGCCGGCGATGGTGCCGCCAGTGGCGAGGATCACCACGTTGGCCAGTTTCTGTTGGTTCTCGGCTTCCTTGGCGTTGACGCCTGTAGGCAGTAACAGCAGCAGGGCCAAAGCGCCCGGAACGAAGGAGTTAAACGCAGCTTTCATTGTTGATCTCTCTTATGGCTGGAGTTCGCTGTGTAACCCGCAGGAAAAAGCAGAAATCGAGCCAGCTCTATCATTCGTTGTATTACATATTCAATCTATTGATTTATATAAACTTTTAGTAAGTGTGCCGAGAAAATCCGACTGCGAATAGTTCGGAAATCCGAATATAATCTACAAAGGGGGGTTCGGTTTTCCGAGTATTTTGGCGATAATTCCGACATGCAACTTCCAGCGTATTTGCGGCGGCTAATTTGACAAAGTCGGGTTGCGTTCGCATAGTTAGCTAACGCAAACGTTTGCGATCCGATAAAAATCATAAGATCCGGAGTAATCACATGAAGCTGCCGTTCGCAGGACGCCTTTTGGCGGTCGCCGTACTGTCCTCGCTCTCCCTCGCCATGCCCCTGTCCCAAGCCCAGGCCGATGACGCCAAGCCCAAAGTTGCGCTGGTGATGAAGTCCCTCGCCAACGAGTTCTTCCTGACCATGGAAGACGGCGCCAAGGCCTACCAGAAGGACCACGCGGGCGAATTCGAGCTGGTTTCCAACGGCATCAAGGACGAGACCGATTCCGGTAATCAGATTCGCATTGTCGAGCAGATGATCGTTTCCGGGGTCAACGCCCTGGTCATTGCCCCGGCCGACTCCAAGGCCCTGGTGCCGGTGGTGAAAAAGGCCATGGACGCCGGCATCACCGTGGTCAATATCGACAACCGCCTGGACCCAGAAGTGCTCAAGAGCAAGAACCTCAGCGTGCCGTTCGTAGGCCCGGACAACCGCAAGGGCGCGCGTCTGGTGGGTGAGTACCTGGCCAAGGAAAAACTCAAGGCCGGTGATCAGGTCGGCATTATCGAAGGTGTCTCGACCACCACCAACGCCCAGCAGCGCACCGCCGGCTTCAAGGATGCGATGGACGCGGCGCAGGTCAAGATCGTCTCGGTGCAATCGGGTGACTGGGAAATTGCCAAAGGCAATGCGGTCGCCGCCTCCATGCTCAATGCCCATCCCGAGCTCAAGGCGCTGCTGGCCGGTAACGACAGCATGGCCCTGGGCGCGGTCTCGGCGGTGCGTGCAGCGGGCAAGTCTGGCCAGGTGCAGGTGGTCGGCTACGACAACATCAACGCCATCAAACCGATGCTCAAGGACGGTCGCGTGCTCGCCACCGCCGACCAGTACGCCGCCAGGCAGGCGGTGTTCGGCATTGAGGCGGCGCTGAAGATGCTCAAAGGCGAAAAGCCTGAAGTGGACGCCGACAACGTCATCCAGACCCCGGTCGAATTGGTCACCCAGTAGCTGCACTGCGTGCGCCTGCCCGACGGCAGGCGCCAGGAGATCAGGCAATGTCAGCGACTGCGGATGTCGTGCTTTCAGTCAGTGCAATCGGCAAAACCTACGCCCAGCCGGTGCTCGGCGATATCGAGCTGAGTCTGTATCGCGGCGAGGTACTGGCCCTTACCGGCGAGAACGGCGCGGGCAAGAGTACCCTGTCGAAAATCATCGGCGGCCTCGAGCTGCCGACCACCGGGCAAATGCACTACCAGGGGCAGCTTTACCAGCCCGGCAGCCGTGCCGCCGCCGAGCGCCTTGGCGTGCGCATGGTCATGCAGGAGCTCAACCTGCTGCCGACCCTGACCGTGGCCGAGAACCTGTTTCTCGACAACCTGCCCGGCCGTGGCGGCTGGATCAGCCGCCAGCGCTTGCGTGAGCAGGCCCGGGCCGCCATGGCCCAGGTCGGCCTCGACGCGATCGACCCGGACACCCCGGTCGGCGAACTGGGTATCGGCCATCAACAGATGGTGGAAATCGCCCGTAACCTGATCGGCGACTGCCATGTGCTGATTTTCGATGAGCCCACGGCCATGCTCACCGCGCGTGAGGTCGAGTTGCTGTTTACTCAGATTGAACGCCTGCAGCAGCGCGGTGTGGCCATCGTCTATATCTCTCACCGCCTGGAAGAACTCAAACGCATCGCTCAGCGCATCGCCGTGCTGCGCGATGGCAAGCTGGTGTGTGTCGAGTCCATGGCGCGTTACAGCAGTGCAGAGCTGGTCAACCTGATGGTCGGCCGCGAACTGGCCGAGCACATCGACCTGGGCCAGCGCCAGATCGGCGCGCCGATTCTCAAGGTCAATAGTCTGAGCCGTGCCGACAAGGTGCGTGACGTATCTTTCGAAGTGCGTAGCGGCGAAATCTTCGGCATCTCCGGGCTGATCGGTGCCGGTCGTACCGAGCTGCTGCGCTTGATCTATGGCGCCGACCGCGCCGACAGCGGCACTATTGAGCTTGGCAGCCCATTGCGCCCGGTGCAGATCGATTCACCTGTAGCCGCGGTGCGCGCAGGCATCGCCCTGATCACCGAAGACCGCAAAGGCGAAGGCCTACTATTGTCGCAGTCGATCAGCGCCAACATCGCCCTGGGTAATCTGCCGGCGATTTCCCGCGCAGGCGTGCTCGACAGTCAAGCCGAGCGTGAGTTGGCCCAACGCCAGATCAGCGCCATGCGTATTCGCAGTTCCAGCCCTGATCAGGTGGTCGGCGAGCTGTCCGGTGGCAACCAGCAGAAGGTCGTCATCGGCCGCTGGCTGGAGCGCGATTGCACGGTGCTGCTGTTCGACGAGCCGACCCGTGGCATCGACGTCGGTGCCAAGTTCGACATCTACGGCCTGCTCGCCGAACTGGCGCGCCAGGGCAAGGCGCTGGTGGTGGTCTCCAGTGACCTGCGCGAACTGATGCTGATTTGTGACCGCATCGGAGTGCTCAGTGCCGGACACCTGATCGACACCTTCGAGCGCGAACATTGGACCCAGGATCAACTACTGGCCGCAGCCTTTGCCGGCTATCAGAAACGTGATGCGTTGCTGCATGAAGCGGCACCCAGGACACCCTCATGAAAACCACTCCAGTGGACAGCGCTGCCCCCAGCGCCAAGCGCAACAGCAGCTATTACGGCCTGGGTACTTACCTGGGCCTGGCCGGCGCCTTGCTGGCGATGATCGTGCTGTTTTCCTTGCTCAGCAGTCATTTCCTGACTTACGGCACCTTCAGCACCCTGGCCAACCAGATCCCCGACCTGATGGTTCTGGCGGTCGGCATGACCTTCGTCCTGATCATCGGCGGCATCGACCTCTCGGTGGGCTCTGTGCTGGCCCTGGCGGCCTCGGCGGTCAGTGTGGCGATCCTCGGCTGGGGCTGGAGTGTGCTGCCGGCCGCGCTACTCGGCATGGGCGTGGCGGCGCTGGCCGGGAGCATCACCGGTTCGATCACCGTGGCCTGGCGGATTCCATCGTTCATCGTCTCCCTGGGCGTGCTGGAGATGGCCCGGGGCCTGGCCTACCAGCTGACCGACTCGCGCACCGCCTACATTGGTGACGCCTTTGCATGGCTCTCCAACCCGCTGGCTTTTGGCGTGTCGCCATCGTTCATCATCGCCTTGCTGGTGATCATCCTTGCCCAGCTGGTGCTGACCCGCACCGTGTTCGGCCGCTACCTGATCGGCATCGGCACCAACGAAGAAGCGGTGCGCCTCGCCGGTATCGACCCCCGCCCGTACAAGATCCTGGTGTTCTCGCTGATGGGGCTACTGGCCGGGCTGGCTGCGCTGTTCCAGATTTCCCGCCTGGAAGCCGCCGACCCCAATGCCGGCTCCGGCCTTGAACTGCAGGTCATCGCCGCCGTGGTTATCGGCGGCACCAGCCTTATGGGTGGGCGCGGTTCGGTGATCAGCACCTTCTTCGGTGTACTGATCATCTCCGTGCTGGCCGCAGGCCTGGCCCAGATCGGCGCATCGGAACCGACCAAACGCATTATCACCGGGGCGGTCATTGTGATCGCCGTGGTCCTCGACACCTACCGTAGCCGACGTGCAAGTCGGCGGAACTGACCCATGGCAACCATCAAAGATGTCGCGGCACTGGCGGGGATTTCCTACACCACCGTGTCCCATGTATTGAACAAGACCCGACCGGTCAGCGAACCGGTGCGCCTGAAAGTCGAGGCGGCCATCGCTGAACTCGACTATGTGCCTAGCGCCGTGGCCCGTTCGCTCAAGGCGCGCAGCACCGCCACCATCGGCCTGCTGGTGCCCAACAGCGTCAACCCGTATTTCGCCGAGCTGGCCCGAGGCATCGAGGATGCCTGCGAGCGCAACGGCTACTGCGTGATCCTGTGCAACTCCGACGACAACCCACAAAAGCAGCGCAGCTACCTGCGCGTGCTGCTGGAAAAACGCATTGATGGCTTGATCGTTGCCTCGGTGGGTGAAGACAGCGACCTACAGGGCAGCCTGGCCAATGTGCGCACGCCGATGGTGATCGTGGACCGCGCCCTGGACGGCGTCGAAGCCGATCTGGTGCGCATCGATCACGAGCTGGGCGCTTACCTGGCAACCCAGCATTTGCTTGAGCTGGGTCACCGTGATATCGCCTGCATCGGCGGCCCGGCCAACACCAGCACCGCGCAATTGCGCCTGGCCGGGTTCCAGCGCGCCCTCGCCGAAGCCGGGATCACAGCGGCTGACGAGCACATCGTCAACAGTGATTTCACCAGCCTGGGCGGCTATGCCGCCGCCGCGCAGTTGCTCGACGGTCAGCGGCCGACGGCGATTTTTGCCGGTAACGACATGATCGGCATCGGCGTGTTGCGCGCCGCCGCCGAGCGCAACATCTGCGTGCCCGGCGAGTTGTCGGTGATCGGTTTCGACGACATCCAGCTCAGCCGCTACGTGTTCCCGGCGCTGACCACCGTCGGCCAGTCGATACGTGAACTGGGCGAGAGCGCCGCAGCCCTGTTGCTGTCGCGTATCGCTCAGCCGCTGCACGGCGCGCCGGAGCAGCGCATCGTCGCGCCAAAGATCGTGTTGCGCGAGTCCACCGCCCCGCGTCCAGACCTTTTCAATGATTACCGCTGAGAACAGAACAGCCATGCACGCCAAGGTAGTAGTGGTAGGTAGCCTCAACATGGACCTGGTAGCCCGCGCCCAGCGACTGCCACGTGCCGGCGAGACCCTGGCGGGCGAGTCGTTTGCCACCGTGCCGGGCGGCAAGGGCGCCAACCAGGCGGTGGCCGCGGCGCGCCTGGGGGCGCAAGTGGCGATGATCGGCAACGTCGGCGACGATGCCTACGGTCAACAGCTGCGCCAGGCCTTGCTCGACGAGCAGATCGACTGTCAGGGGGTAGCAGTGTGTGCGGGGGTATCGAGCGGCCTGGCACTGATCGTGGTCGATGCCAGCAGCCAGAATTCCATCGTCATCATTCCCGGTAGCAACGGCCAACTGCTGCCTGCATCGGTGCAGGCCTTCGATACCTTGCTGCAAGGCGCCGAGGTGATCATCTGCCAGCTGGAAGTGCCCGCGCAGACCGTGGCCTATACCCTGGAGCGGGGTCGTGCGCTGGGTAAGACGGTGATTCTCAACCCGGCGCCATGCACCGGCCCGTTACCGTTGAGCTGGTACAACGCCATCGACTACCTGACCCCCAACGAAAGCGAAGCGCAGGCGCTGACCGGGCTGCCGGTGACTGACCTTGCCGGCGCCGAAGCCGCGGCCAGCCATCTGCGCAGCCTCGGCGTGAAAAACGTCATCGTCACCCTCGGCGCCCAAGGCGTGTTGTTTGCCAATGCTCAGGGAGTCACACACTTCCCGGCGCCTGTGGTGCAGCCAGTGGACACCACGGCGGCGGGCGACACCTTTGTCGGTGGTTTTGCTGCGGCGCTGGCGCGCGGGATGGAGGAGGGCGAGGCGATTGCCTTCGGCCAGCGCGCTGCGGCCCTATCAGTCACCCGCGCTGGCGCCCAGCCGTCGATTCCCTATCTGGCCGAGTTGCAGCCATGAAAAAGACGCCCTTGCTCAATATTGCCCTGTCACGGGTCATCGCCTCGCTGGGCCATGGTGACATCCTGGTCATCGGAGACGCCGGTTTGCCGGTGCCGCCAGGCGTCGAGCTGATCGACCTGGCGCTGACGCCCGGGATGCCGGACTTTGCCAGCGTCCTGCGCACTGTGTTGAGCGAGATGCAGGTGGAAAGCCATGTGCTGGCCGATGAGATCTTCAAGGCCAATCCCCCAGGCCTGACCGCCATCGAGCAATGTCACGCACAGGGTCAGCTCGGTGCCCGCAACCTGCTCAGCCATGCCGAGTTAAAACAGCTCAGCCGTGGCGCCCGCGCCGTGGTGCGTAGTGGTGAATGCAAGCCCTACAGCAATATCGTCTTGATCGCGGGCGTCACTTTCTAGAAGCTTGCCTTACAAGGACCTGTGCGACGAATGAATGGATTCAACCTGCCGAACGTTTGCTTCAAGGAGTACTGCTGATGTCTCTGCTGTCGGCAGGTGCCGCCCAGGCTGCACCGATCGATCTGATCATCGACACCGACCCCGGTGCCGACGACGTGGTGGCCTTGCTTCTGGCCATGGCCGCGCCGGATGAACTGAAGATCCGCGCCATCACCACTGTGGCCGGCAACGTACGCCTGGACAAGACTTCGCGCAATGCGCGGCTGGCCAGGGAGTGGGGTGGGCGCGAGGACATTCCGGTGTATGCCGGTGCACCCAAGCCGTTGCTGCGCACGCCCATCTATGCGGCGAACATTCACGGCGAAGAGGGCCTGCCCGGTGTGCCGGTGCATGAGCCCAGGCAAGGCCTGGCCAAGGGCGGCGCCGTGCAGTACCTGATCGACACCCTGGGCAAGGCCGAGCCGTATAGCATCACGCTGGCCATGCTCGGCCCGCAGACCAACCTCGCCCTGGCCTTGATCCAGGCCCCCGAGATCACCCGCGGGATCAAGGAAGTGGTGGTGATGGGCGGTGCCCATTTCAATGGCGGCAACATCACCCCGGTGGCCGAGTTCAACCTGTTTGCCGACCCGGAAGCCGCCGAAGTGGTGCTCAGCAGCGGGGTCAAACTGACCTATCTGCCGTTGGACGTCACTCACAAAGTGCTGACCAGCGACGCGCGCCTCACCCAGCTGGCAGCGGTGAACAACCAGGCCAGCAAGCTGGTGGTAGACATTCTCAATGCCTACATCAAGGCCGACATGGCGCGCTACGGCATGCCCGGAGGCCCGGTGCATGATGCCAGCGTGATCGCCTACCTGCTTAAACCTGAGCTGTTCAACGGGCGGCAGATTCATCTGCAGGTAGACAGCCGAGAAGGCCCGACCTATGGTCAGACCATCGCTGACTGGTACAACACCCTTGAACAGCCGAGCAACGTGATGTGGATCGACAGCGCTGATGCTCAGGGCTTTTTTGACCTGCTCAGTACGCGGCTTGCGCGTCTGAAGTAGCGTGCGAATAGTGTTCAAAGACCTGGTCGACGAAGCTGCGCGCAGCCTCGTTGCCCAGGTCTTTGACCAGCAGGTCGACGGCGATCAGCATCAGTTCTTCGGCGCTGGCGGGGCTATAGGCGCTCTGGCCCTCGGGCCATTTGACCTTGATGTCGGCATCGATGATGTGGCTTGTCATAAGCTGTTCCGGGAAAAAACTGCGCGCACTGTGGGTTCAAATGCCGGGCCCTGGCGTTTGAAGGGGAGGCCTGACTGCGCTCCACCCAAGGCAGCAGTAAATCATGCCGTTGCCTGCCAAGGCACTGCGACTTAGGCATAAGCGCGGGGGTCGTGGCAAACTAACGGTTTCCAGCCAGTCGGAACAACGCTGTGCAGATCGATTTGAACAACCCCGAACAGTTCACCCTTGAGGCGGTGCGCAGCTTGCTTGGCGCTGGCAGCAATGCCGTGCACAACCAACTGCGGGTCAACCGCAGCGGTATCGCCTGGCTGTCGCAGGTGGTCGGTGGCCGCGAACTGCAGGGCCTGGCCTTTCGTCTGGAAACCTGGGCGGCCGGTTCTGGCTGCGTCGGTGAGCAGGCCGCGGCGGACGAGCGCTGGGTGCTACAGGTGTTCAACGTGTTACAGGCCAACTGGCCGAAACCTTCAAGCGATTACATCGACCTGTACTGAGTTGCGACGGCGTTTGTGCAAAATTCCGTGACGATTGCGCTTTTACCTGAGTGCGCTGGCTCAGGCAGACTTGACGGGTTTTGCAACGAAAAACCAGCGAGACTGTCAGATAGGCAGCAGTATTTCTGTATTTAAGGAGGATTCATGTTCCGTGCATCATTGATGAGCCTGTTGGCGGTTGCCGTTCTGGCCGGTTGCAGCAGCACTGGCGGTTCGTCGTCGAAAGCGCCAGCGGCGGCGAACAACGATGGCCGTTGCCAAGCCCGTGGCGCTGAGTTCGCCATCGGCAAGCAGGCCACCCCGGCGCTGGTCGAGCAGGCGCGCAAAGCCAGCGGCTCGCAAATGGCCCATGCCCTTGGTCCGCGTGATGCTATGACCATGGACTACCGTTCCGAGCGCCTGAACCTGCACACCAACGCCCAAGGCGTGGTCACCAGCGTCAACTGCGGCTGATGTGTAGGCGCCAGCAACGCTGGCGCCTACAGGTGCTGTGCATGGGCAAATGCCAGGCACAAAAAAACCCGTCACATGGACGGGTTTTTTTATTCGGTCAGAGCTTACTCTGGACGAACTTGTGCAGCCTGCATGCCCTTCTGGCCTTTTTCGGCAACGAAGGAGACAGTCTGGCCTTCCTTCAGGCTTTTGAAACCGTCGGTTTCGATAGCCTTGAAGTGAACGAACAGGTCGTCGCCGCCACCTTGTGGAGTGATGAAGCCGAAGCCTTTCTCATCGTTGAACCATTTTACGGTGCCGGTTTGGCGATTAGACATGGGTGTATCTCCAAGAAACATGATTTTCAGTAGTGCGGTGTTGCCGAGGCCAACAGGGTGCACGCCGACCATCATAGTCTAATTATGGGCTTGTAGCCCCTTTTACCTTCGCAGATTGCTGATCTGGAGCAAAATAACGATGGATTACCTGGCCAAAGGCCTATTTTTTCGGGGCGCAAGCAGCTGCGACCTGTTTTCGCGTGTTCTCCATTAGTGTCGCATTGACGCCATCCTGCAGGGTGTCCAGGTCTTTTATCTGCTCATCGGTGAGGTTTTTTTCAAGCACCTTTGCGGCGCAGCTGCAGTGCGCTTCGGCTTTGTCCTTTGTCACGCCTTGCTGCTTCAGCGCCTGAGCCACGCAGGACGTCTGGTAGTCGGCGGGTAGCTTGCCGGCATTGGCGCTTAGCGGTAGCAACAGGGCAGAGGCAGCGGCCACGGCCAGAAGAGACTGAAGTCGCATAACCAAACACTCCTTGGGGGGGGCTAGTTTCACAAGAGTAGGACGCTTCACAAACTCTGAGCGGAAAATTTCCACCCAAGTTCCCCGCAATCGCCGCAAAGCTTTGTGCTAGCATGCTCCGCTCGGAAACGCCGCCAGCACCTGCTGTAGCGCGCCGCTCCCAACTTTTTATTCCAGTCACTCTGGTTCGTTCCCTGGCAGGCTTTCGGGCTTCTGCCACTGTGAGGCAGGCTTTGCTTGTGCAAAGACAGGGGCGGATCGCGTACTGGCTCATCCCAACCCACGTGACCTTTGGTAGGGGTCACCACTAGGAGAGGAGGCGCCATGCCCATTATTACTCTTCCCGATGGCAGTCAACGTTCTTTCGACAAGGCCGTATCCGTAGCCGAAGTCGCCGCATCCATTGGTGCCGGCCTGGCTAAAGCCACCGTCGCCGGTAAAGTCGACGGCAAACTGGTCGACGCTTGCGATCTGATCGAACACGACGCTAGCCTGCAAATCATCACGCCCAAGGACGAAGAGGGGCTGGAGATCATCCGTCACTCGTGCGCCCACCTGGTCGGCCACGCGGTCAAGCAACTGTACCCGACCGCGAAAATGGTCATCGGTCCGGTCATCGACGAAGGCTTCTATTACGACATCGCCTACGAGCGTCCTTTCACGCCTGACGACATGGCTGCCATCGAGCAGCGCATGCAGCAGCTGATCGACACCGATTACGACGTGATCAAAAAAGTCACGCCGCGCGCCGAAGTGATCGAAGTGTTCAAGGCCCGCGGCGAAGACTACAAGCTGCGCCTGGTCGAAGACATGCCGGATGAACAGGCCATGGGCCTGTACTACCACGAAGAATACGTCGACATGTGCCGCGGTCCGCACGTGCCGAACACCCGTTTCCTCAAATCGTTCAAGCTGACCAAGCTGTCCGGCGCCTACTGGCGTGGCGATGCCAAGAACGAGCAGCTGCAGCGCGTCTACGGCACCGCCTGGGCCGACAAGAAGCAGCTGGCTGCCTACATTCAGCGCATCGAAGAAGCGGAAAAACGCGATCACCGTAAAATCGGCAAGCGCCTGGGCCTGTTCCACCTCCAGGAAGAAGCGCCGGGCATGGTGTTCTGGCACCCGAACGGCTGGACCCTGTATCAGGTACTGGAACAGTACATGCGCAAGGTTCAGCGCGACAACGGCTACCTGGAGATCAAGACTCCGCAGGTTGTTGACCGTTCGCTGTGGGAAAAGTCTGGCCACTGGGCCAACTACGCCGACAACATGTTCACCACCCAGTCGGAAAACCGCGACTACGCCATCAAGCCAATGAACTGCCCTTGCCACGTGCAGGTGTTCAACCAGGGCCTGAAGAGCTACCGCGAGCTGCCGCTGCGTCTGGCCGAGTTCGGTGCCTGCCACCGTAACGAGCCGTCCGGTGCCCTGCACGGGATCATGCGCGTGCGTGGCTTCACCCAGGACGACGCACACATCTTCTGCACCGAAGAGCAGATGCAGTCCGAATCCGCGGCGTTCATCAAGCTGACCATGGATGTCTACGCCGACTTCGGCTTTAAAGACATCGAAATGAAGCTGTCGACCCGCCCTGAAAAGCGCGTCGGATCCGATGAGCTGTGGGATCGTGCCGAAGCCGCCCTGGCCGCCGCCCTCGACAGCGCCGGCCTGCCGTACGACCTGCAGCCGGGCGAGGGCGCCTTCTACGGTCCGAAGATCGAGTTCTCGCTCAAAGACTGCCTGGGTCGCGTCTGGCAGTGTGGTACCCTGCAGCTCGACTTCAACCTGCCGATCCGTCTCGGTGCCGAATTCGTCTCCGAAGACAACGGCCGCAAGCACCCTGTGATGCTGCACCGCGCGATCCTCGGATCGTTCGAGCGCTTCGTCGGAATTCTCATCGAGCACTACGAAGGTGCGTTCCCGGCCTGGCTGGCGCCAACCCAGGCGGTGATCATGAATATCACCGACAAACAGGCTGAATTTGCTCAGCAAGTGGAAAAAACTCTGGCCGAAAGCGGTTTCCGTGCCAAGTCCGACTTGAGAAATGAGAAAATTGGCTTTAAGATCCGCGAGCATACCTTGCTCAAGGTTCCTTATCTCCTGGTTATCGGGGATCGGGAAGTCGAAACGCAAACTGTCGCTGTGCGTACCCGTGAAGGTGCAGACCTGGGCTCGATGCCCGTCGCCCAGTTCACGGAGCTGCTCGCGCAAGCGGTTTCCCGGCGTGGTCGCCAAGATTCGGAGTAATTACTATTAAGCGTGATATGAGACAAGACAAACGAGCTGTACCGAAAGCCCCGATCAACGAGAATATCTCGGCACGTGAGGTTCGGTTAATTGGCGCTGACGGCGAGCAGTTAGGCATCGTCTCGATTGAAGAAGCGCTTCGTATCGCTGAAGAAGCGAAACTGGATCTGGTAGAAATTTCTGCTGACGCTGTTCCACCTGTGTGCAAAGTCCTCGACTACGGCAAGAGCCTGTTCGAGAAGAAAAAGCAGCAGGCTGCGGCGAAGAAGAACCAGAAGATCATCCAGATCAAAGAAATCAAGTTTCGTCCAGGGACGGAGGAAGGGGATTACCAGGTAAAACTACGCAACCTGGTACGTTTCCTTAGTGATGGGGACAAGACCAAAATCTCTCTGAGATTCCGTGGTCGTGAGATGGCCCACCAGGAGCTGGGTATGGAACTGTTGAAGCGGATCGAAGCTGATCTCGCCGAATACGGGACCGTCGAACAGCATCCTAAGATGGAAGGACGCCAGCTTTTGATGGTCATCGCCCCCAAGAAAAAGAAATAACCACCAGGGCACGGCAGGCCTTGCGGTTATGTTTATCAACTGAATGCGGAGTATCCGAACATGCCAAAAATGAAAACCAAAAGCGGTGCAGCCAAGCGTTTTTTGAAAACCGCTAACGGCATCAAGCACAAGCACGCTTTCAAGAGCCACATCCTGACCAAAATGTCGACCAAGCGTAAGCGTCAACTTCGCGGTAGCAGCCTGCTGCACGCGTCGGACGTGGCAAAAGTCGAGCGCATGCTGCGCCTTCGTTAATTTTTGGTTCTAGATAGAGGAAGTTACTCATGGCTCGTGTAAAGCGTGGCGTCATCGCTCGTAAGCGTCACAAGAAAATTCTGAAACTGGCTAAAGGTTACTACGGCGCTCGCTCGCGCGTTTTCCGTGTTGCCAAGCAAGCGGTCATCAAGGCAGGCCAATACGCCTACCGCGACCGTCGTCAGAAAAAACGTCAGTTCCGCGCTCTGTGGATCGCTCGTATCAACGCTGGTGCGCGTATCAACGGTCTGTCCTACAGCCGCCTGATCGCTGGCCTGAAAAAAGCGTCGATCGAAATCGACCGTAAGGTTCTGGCTGATCTGGCAGTGAACGAAAAAGCGGCGTTTGCTGCGATTGTCGAGAAAGCTAAAGCCACGCTGGCTTAAGTACCCCCGACAATCACCTGGCGTCATTTCCGGCGCCAGGTGTTAAACGTCTTAATAGGGGAAGAGCCTGCGCTCTTCCCCTATTTTGTATCTGGAGTCTGTACATGGAAAACCTGGACGCGCTGGTCTCCCAAGCCCTGGAGGCCGTGGAACGCGCTGAAGACATCAATGCCCTGGAACAGATCCGGGTTCAATTCCTTGGCAAGAAAGGCGAACTGACCCAGGTGATGAAGACCCTGGGCAATATGCCTGCCGAAGAGCGGCCAAAAGTTGGCGCGCTGATCAACGACGCCAAGGAACGCGTCACCGAGGTGCTCAACGCGCGCAAGGCGGCCTTCGAAGAAGCCGAACTCAGCGCCCGTCTGGCCGCCGAGTGCATTGATGTGACCCTGCCGGGCCGTGGCCAGACCTCCGGTGGTCTGCATCCGATCACCCGCACCCTGGAGCGCATCGAGCAGTTCTTCACCCACATCGGCTACGGCATCGCCGAAGGCCCTGAGGTCGAAGACGACTACCACAACTTCGAAGCCCTCAACATTCCCGGCCACCACCCGGCCCGGGCAATGCATGACACCTTCTACTTCAATGCCAACATGCTGCTGCGTACCCACACCTCGCCGGTGCAGGTGCGGACCATGGAGTCCAGCCAGCCGCCAATCCGCATTGTCTGCCCGGGCCGCGTATACCGCTGCGACTCGGACCTGACCCACTCGCCGATGTTTCACCAGGTCGAAGGCCTGCTGATCGATCGCGACATCAATTTTGCCGACCTCAAAGGCACCATCGAAGAATTCCTGCGGGTGTTCTTCGAAAAGGAACTGGCGGTACGTTTCCGTCCGTCCTTCTTCCCCTTCACCGAGCCATCGGCTGAAGTCGACATCCAGTGCGTGATGTGCTCCGGCAAAGGTTGCCGCGTGTGCAAGCAAACCGGCTGGCTGGAAGTCATGGGTTGCGGCATGGTTCACCCGAACGTGCTGCGCATGTCTGGCATCGACCCGGAAGAGTTCCAGGGCTTTGCCTTCGGCATGGGTGCCGAGCGCCTGGCCATGCTGCGTTACGGCGTCAACGATTTGCGCCTGTTCTTCGACAACGACTTGCGGTTCCTTGCGCAATTTCGCTAGGTCGCGCACCCGTAACGAATCTTTCAGGAGAGCAGGATGAAATTCAGTGAACAATGGCTGCGCGGTTGGGTCAACCCGCAGGTATCCCGAGACGATCTGGTTGCCCGTCTTTCGATGGCCGGCCTTGAAGTCGACAGCGTAACCCCGGCTGCCGGTCAGTTCAGCGGCATCGTCGTCGGTGAGGTGCTGAGCACCGAACAGCACCCCGACGCCGACAAACTGCGCGTGTGCCAGGTCAGCAACGGCAGCGAGACCTTCCAGGTAGTGTGCGGCGCGCCTAACGTGCGCCCTGGCCTGAAAATCCCGTTCGCGATGATCGGCGCCGAGCTGCCGGGCGACTTCAAAATCAAGAAGGCCAAGCTGCGTGGCGTTGAGTCCAACGGCATGCTGTGCTCGGCTGCAGAGCTGCAGATCAGCGAAGAGAACGACGGCCTGCTGGAACTGGCTGCCGACGCCCCGGTGGGCGAAGACATTCGCGTGTACCTGGACCTCGACGACGCCAGTATCGAGATCGGCCTGACCCCGAACCGTGGCGACTGCCTGTCGGTGGCGGGCCTGGCGCGTGACGTCGGTGCCTTGTACGACGTACCGGTGACCCGCCTGGCGGTGCCGGCCGTTGCTGCCGCCCACGACGAAGTGCGTCCGGTTGAGGTGCTGGCTCCAGCGGCCTGCCCACGCTACCTGGGTCGCGTTATCCGTAACGTCGACCTGTCGCGCCCGACCCCGCTGTGGATGGTCGAGCGCCTGCGTCGCTCCGACGTGCGCAGCATCGACGCGGCCGTCGACATCACCAACTACGTGATGCTCGAACTGGGCCAGCCGATGCACGCCTTCGATCTCGCCGAAATCAACGGCGGTATCCGCGTGCGCATGGCCGAGGAGGGCGAGAAGCTCGTACTGCTTGACGGTCAGGAAGTGGCGCTGCGTAGCGACACCCTGGTCATCGCCGACCACTCCCGCGCCCTGGCCATCGCCGGCGTTATGGGTGGCGAGCACAGCGGTGTTTCCGCTACTACTCGCGACATCTTCCTCGAAAGCGCCTTCTTCGAGCCGATTTCGGTCGCTGGCAAGGCCCGTTCCTACGGCCTGCACACCGATGCCTCACACCGCTACGAGCGTGGCGTCGACTCGCAGCTGGCCCGCGAAGCCATCGAGCGTGCGACTGGCCTGCTGCTGGAGATCGTCGGTGGCGAAGCCGGCCCTGTGGTCGACGTCACCAGCGAAGCGCACCTGCCGAAGGTTGCGCCGATCACCCTGCGTGCCGAGCGCCTGACCCAGATGCTGGGCATGGAAATGGCCAGTGCCGAAGTCGAGCAACTGCTCAACGGCCTGGGCCTGAAAACCACCGCGGGCGAAGGGCAGTGGCAGGTTGAAGTACCAAGCCATCGCTTCGACATCAGCCTGGAAGTCGACCTGATCGAAGAGCTGGCCCGCCTGTACGGCTACAACCGCCTGCCGGTGCGTTACCCGCAAGCGCGCCTGGCCCCGCAGGCCAAGGCCGAAGCCCGTGGCGAACTGCCGGCCCTGCGCCGTCTGCTGGTTGCCCGTGGCTATCAGGAAGCGATCACCTACAGCTTCATCGACCCGAAACTGTTCGAGCTGTTCACTCCTGGCGTCGAGCCACTGCTGCTGGCCAACCCGATCTCCAGCGACATGGCGGCCATGCGTGCCTCCCTGTGGCCGGGCCTGGTCAAGTCGCTGCAGCACAACCTTAACCGTCAGCAAGACCGCGTACGCATGTTCGAAAGCGGCCTGCGCTTCGTCGGCCAACTGGGCGACCTCAAGCAAGAGCCAATGCTTGCCGGTGTCGTCTGCGGCAGCCGCCTGCCGGAAGGTTGGGCCAACGGTCGCGACACCATCGACTTCTTCGACGTGAAGGCAGACGTAGAGGCGGTGCTGGGCTTCTCCGGTTCCCTGGCCGAGTTCAGCTTCGTACCGGGCCAACACCCGGCGCTGCACCCGGGCCAAACCGCACGCATCGAGCGTAATGGTCGCGAAGTCGGCTACCTGGGTGCCATCCACCCGGAGCTGGCCAAGACCCTCGGCCTCGACCGTCCGGTGTTCGTCTTCGAGCTGGTCCTGGGCGAAGTGGCCGATGGCCGCCTGCCGAGGTTCAGCGAACTGTCGAAATTCCCGGAAGTGCGTCGTGACCTGGCTTTGGTCGCAGGACGTGATGTTGCTTCGAGCTCGGTGCTTGAAGTAATTCGTGACAATGCAGGCGAATGGCTCACGGACCTCAGGCTGTTTGATGTTTATCAGGGTAAAGGCATTGATCCTGATAGAAAAAGCCTGGCCGTAGGCTTGACCTGGCAGCATCCGTCGCGCACTCTTAATGACGAAGAGGTGAATACTGCGACACAAAATATCCTCACCTCGCTCGAACAAAGGTTGAACACCACGTTAAGGAAATAGCGTATGGGTGCTCTGACGAAAGCTGAGATGGCCGAACGGCTGTACGAGGAGCTGGGCCTGAACAAACGTGAAGCCAAGGAATTGGTTGAACTGTTTTTTGAGGAAATCAGGCACGCTCTGGAAGACAACGAGCAGGTCAAATTGTCCGGATTCGGCAATTTTGACCTGCGTGACAAACGCCAGCGGCCGGGCCGCAACCCCAAGACCGGGGAAGAGATCCCGATCACGGCGCGTCGAGTCGTCACCTTTCGTCCAGGGCAGAAGTTGAAAGCCCGAGTTGAGGCCTATGCTGGAACCAAGTCATAACGACGAGCTTCCGCCGATTCCAGGCAAACGCTACTTCACCATTGGTGAAGTGAGCGAGCTTTGTGCGGTAAAACCGCACGTGCTCCGCTACTGGGAGCAGGAATTCCCGCAACTCAACCCGGTGAAGCGCCGCGGTAACCGGCGGTACTATCAGCGTCAGGATGTGCTGATGATCCGCCAGATCCGCGCGCTGCTGTACGACCAGGGCTTCACCATCGGCGGGGCGCGTTTGCGCCTCTCTGGCGATGAAGCCAAGGACGACACCACCCAGTACAAACAGCTGATCCGGCAGATGATTGTCGAGTTGGAAGATGTGTTGGTGGTGCTGAAGAAGTAGCCCGTATCGGGCCGGGAATTTTGGAAAAAATGCTTCCATAATTCAAAAGGTTAGGGTACATTCTTCAACGTTCTCAGCAACTAGGGGAACATGCTTCAAGCCCAGTCGGGGCGTAGCGCAGCCCGGTAGCGCACTTGCATGGGGTGCAAGGGGTCGAGTGTTCGAATCACTCCGTCCCGACCAAATAACTCCAAAAAATCCAGTCACTTAGCAGTGACTGGATTTTTTTATGGCTGTCCGCTTTTTCCTTGTTAGCAATTTTGCCCCACTTTTTGCCCCACCGAATTTCAGCTGCCCGCTTCTCAAAAATTCTGAGTCGGCAGAATCTTAGGCACTGCACCGCTCATGCAGAATGGCGTCTAGCCGACAAGGGGGGGTACTTGATGGTTCGAATTCCTACGCTTCCGCCACTAATTTTCATCAAAGCCCTGATTTTTCGGGGCTTTTTTGTGTCTGAGTGTTTTTGGTCCCCCATCTGGTCCCCCACTTCTAGTTTGGCTTCCTCTGGTCTTCTGCGGATTGTGATGGACTGGCTACGTTCATGAGGGCGGCTGGTTCAAGCAAGCGAGGGGCGATTTTTCGAAGGCAGTATTGGTGGTAGATATGCTTGGCTCTTGCCGGCATCGACCCGGCGCCTGACTATTGGGGCCGCTTCGCGACCCCATCGACGACAAGCGCGGCTCCCAAGGGAGGTGGTGCAGGTCTGGAAGCTGGTGATATCCAAAAAACATCTGGACATGTCTCTAAAGCGGTATTTCTGGTTAGCAAAAGCATGAATGTACCCCCAGAAATACCCTTCGATACCCCCAGCAGGATGCGCGATCGAGAATGGCGATTCCTGACAGCTGTCGTGGTGGTGCACCCTGGACTTCAGATTAGCTACATGGCGGGATGGCCAGAAGCAGGGCGAGGCCGCGCCTTTAGGGGGGCGCTTGTCTCGAGCGGCAGCTATATCCACCCTGACTGTGTGATAACGGCCCGAGCACATCAAATATGAGGGGAGGTGGATTAGCCCTGCGGATCCAGAAGATGAAGCGCGGATCATTTTTTTTCACTACCCCGGAGCAGGGCATCTTGGCTTGAAAAATACCCTACTCAACGACGGCACCGGCCTTGACAGTGATAGTGGCAAAATGCAATTTTTCGGGCCGGGTTGGATCCAGCCAGCTTCAAGGGCGGATACAAAGGGATTGTCCGTTTTAGAGGTGTCCGGGTGTGTTGCTAGATGCTTTTCTGACCGAGTACGACGAAAGCCTCGGTAATGAACTGAATATCGACCCCTTGGGGTTGCAGGTGATCTGGTCTGGGTTTGGCCAGCAGATTTTCCAGAACCGGATCAGTTCCATTTCCAACGATATCCGCAATTTCACCCTGAACCTGTTCAATCACTTCTTGATCAAGAGCCTGGTCGAGGACGACTCGATTGCGCTAGGCATCGGGTTGAGGAAGATCTACAACGGCAAACACGACCTCAAGTTCAAGCATGCCTGTTTGGTGTACTTGGAAAACCTCAACGTCTACAGCGTCATCGCCCATGAAAATACCGCGGGCCTCGAAACCACTGGCGTGCTGGGGATCAGCAAGGCGCGAAGAGGGTGGTTCGACAGTACAGGGAACCCTTCGCTCACCTTCAGCCATGTCCCCGAAGCGCAGGTGCTGGTTCGGCAAACCCTGCTGGGCGTGAGCGGCCGCTACAAGACGCCGTTGGTGGAAATGGGCTTCTTCGACCGTCACTATCGCTACAACCTGCCCACGGCCACGCTGCTGTGGAAAGACGTAGATGCGTTGATCAGCAACACTCCAACGCTTTTTCGTCTCTACAACCTCCTGCGTCCTCACTTGAAAGACCTGCTGGCAAGCAGTCGCAGCCAGCCTAAGACTGACTTCCAGGACATACCAGCAACGCTTCCCAAGGCTATGGTCGAGGCCTTTGCGTCATCGGCGGCGGTAGGTGCCAGAACATGCGATTTCTGGTTGTCCATCACAGGCCTGGATCGGGGTGCCCCGGGAGCCTTGTATAACGTGTTGAGTTCGCCCAAGCACGGCGACGGGTCTGCTGCGAATGTCTTCGAGGAGGCGATGAAGCAGCCGCTGGCGAAAGACGCACAGCGAAAGCTCGCGCATGTACGCTTGCTGGAACCGCTGCTCAGCGAGGTGGACCTGTTGTTCCACCTGATGCTGGCCGAGAAGTCTCAGCCCGTCAGAAGGGTCTGGCAGCGCTGGAAAGCCTTGGGGCGTAATACCTCGACCCTGGCCACCTGTGCGGCTGCCATCAATGCAGACACGTCCATGACGACGGTGCTTTCCACTACCGGGCAAGCACGTCTGCAAAGTTTGTTGAACGTGGCAGGGCAGGGCGGTGCCGACGCACAGATGGACACATTGTTGAGCTATCACGCGCTCATTATGGAAAGTCGTGGCCAGTCGCCGTGGGTGACCCGGGCAGATGGTAACCAGCTAAAGATTCATGTGCGGCCCCGTAGTGAGCCGACCCCTGCCGAGCGACCGTTGGGTGGCTGGGTGCACCAGTACTACATTCCCCAGTTTCGGCACTTGCTTGCGGGCTTGCACGGGGTGGCCGCATGAAACTGATCGAGGCCTTCAAGCAGCAACTGAAGGAAATGGGCGAGCTCAAACGGGTCTGGCTGACCACCTTCAACCTCAATCTGGGTTTTGTCGAATCCCATCTGCTGCCGGCAGTGCTGAATATGGACCCGCCGCGCAACCGCCTGGACTTCGAAGGCTTCCAGGCACACCTGGTTGAGAAAGACATCGACTTCCGGGTGTTCTGCGACAAGCGAATGATGGGGGCCGACCAGTACAAGCGCACGGCCATCAACGTTCACTGTGTATCTGCTCGCGCCCTGAACACTTACCCTGGTTTTACCGAGCACACGTTGTTTCATCCCAAGCTCATCTTTCTGGAGAGTAAGAAAGGGGACATGGTGTTGGGTGCGGGCAGCGCGAACCTGAGCGTCGGCGGCTGGGGGCGCAATCAGGAGGTGTTCACCTTCCAGCGCGTCTGCAATAACGAGCAATACAGGCAGATTCAGAAGTTCTTCGATGCCTTGGCCGAGCCTCTGGAACTTGAGCTCCGCTGGCGCACCCAGCCTCGTCTGGCCGAGGGGCCTGATTGGCAATTCGTGCACAGTTTCGACAAACGCACCTTCCTTGAGCATCTCATGGTGCAGGACCGCATCACCTCGCTGCAGGTCTGGTCCCCCTACCTGGCGGCCGACATGCCCGACTTGCTGGAGCGACTCCGGGCGCAATCAGGTAATCCTGATTTGAAGGTGGCTCTGGTCGCAGACCGCTTGGAGGGCCGGTACTTCCGGACGCCCTGGAGCGAGGCGTTGGCGGCCTGCATCGAGACGGACGCGCTCGCGTTCCACAAAAACCCGTCTGCGCCTGATCCGCTCACCGAAATCACCCATGCCAAGGCCTGGCTCTTTCACGCCCCTCAGGGGGGGCGCCTGGCGATCGGCTCGTGGAACTTCACCCATGCCGGGACCAGCAGTTTTGATCAGCGCAATATCGAAGCCGGTATCGTGCTGAACGTCAAACGCAACGCAGACATGCTGGGAGCGCGCATTGACGTCACCGAGGCCGATTTTGCCAGCGACCAGTTGTTGGCGGAGGATCGCCTGGATGTGCCGCAAGAGCTGCCCTTCGACCTGCAAGTGCACTACGACTGGAAGCGTGCCTGTTTTTCGGTATCAGGCAACTGGTGGGTAGACAAACCCGGCAATGTTTATTGGCTGAAGTTGCCGGGTGTAAGCGAACCGATACCCCTGCAGTGGCGCACACGGCGCCAGCAGGGCAAGTGGTTGCTGATACCGATCGAGCAGGTGACGCCGGATAACGAGGCCATGCTCGCCGACCATAGCTACGCCATTCTTCTGCGCAAGAAGGGCCCAGCGGTGTTTAGGGGCATCATTGTCGAGAGCGACCAGTCGTTCCGGCGCGTACAAGGTTTCGAATCGCTGAAGGACCTGCTCGACAGCCTGGTGGCTGGGGTCGATCCGAACAGCGATACCAACACCGTGTTGCGTGCCTGCCTGCGCAATGGTGCCGGGCCGGATGAGGACCCAACGGCGCCTTCACCTGTCATCGAACAGGACGCGTTGTCTTACTTCCGGTTGTTCCAGGCAATCGAGCAGTATCGCGAGCGTTTGCGCGCAGCTTCCGATATCGAACAATGGGCATTCGTTCATCCGGGCTGCCTTCAGGAACTGGCGGCCAAGGCACGCCAGCAGATTAGCGGCAGCCAGCCCAGCGTGTTCAACTGGTTCCTGGCCCAGGAGGTCAATTCGCTTCACCAACTGGCCGCCGGGCTGTACCGCAAGGCCGGGCACCGTAAGCCTGGGGACGAACTGTGGTCGACACTGAGGGTGCAGACGCCGCGCTTGCCAAAGGAGCTGCAAAGAAAGCTGGCCTATGTTCGCCGCGTGCAGAAGGAGTGTGGCTATGCGTGAAATCGACTGGGGTGGTTTGAAGCCGGAACAGGTCGCGAACTGGATCAACTTCGACGCAGGCAATGACGCGTGGCAGTACTCGGGCCAGGACATCTCCATGCCCGCCCGGCAAATCGAAGGTGTTGCCGGTTTGTGGAACAAGTTGTCCATGCACAATGTGGCATTGCTGGCCGATGAGGTCGGCATGGGCAAGACGTTCCAGGCATTGGGCATCATCGCGTTGCTGTGGAAGCTGAAGCCCAATGCCAAGGTGCTGGTCATGGCTCCCAGGGAAGACATCTGCCACCAGTGGGCGCGTGAGTATGCCGCGTTCCTGCGCGATCACTATAAAGGCGGTTCGCACCTGACCTGCAATGGGCCTGAGAAAAAGCCGTTGCACGAGGCGCAGATTTACAAGCGGCTTCGTGAACTGAGTGATGCGGTGAAGGAGGGCAGCGGGCAGTTTTACTTCACCACTATCCATTCCCTCAGCAACCTGGTTGAGTGGCAGGACAAGCAATCGGGTGATGTGGCCGGCAAAGCCCAGGTTGAGGCTGCCAGGATTCACCGTGAGCTCAAGTCATCGCTGGGAAACAAGGGTTTCGACCTGGTCGTGGTGGATGAGGCTCATTATTTCCGTAATGCCGATGGCGGTTCTCAACGTGCCAAGGCCGCACGCAGGTTCTTCGGGGAAGTGGGGGGGCGGCTCGGGCAGAAAGTTTTGTTGCTTACCGCGACGCCCAGCCATTCCTCGCTTCGGGACATAGCCTCCATTCTCGGCTACTTCATCGACCCACCGGCTGACGGGTCGCAACCCGCTCCGGATAAGCTGCTGACCCAGTATGCATTGCGTCGTTTGCGCCTGATGCAGGGGGCTGAGGGTTACCGTAACAAATATAACTACCGTCATGAAAAAACGCTGCCAGCCAGTTTCCATAACAACCCCGAGGCCGAGATGTTTTTCGCGCTGTACCAGAAGAAGCTGGTGCAGCAACAAGGCCATAAGAGTGGCGGCCGCAGGTTCCTGTACGGCTATCTCGAAGGCTTCGAGTCCGTTGGTACCCAGCCAGGTAGCGCGGCCAGCGCGACCGCACCGCTGGAACAGGAACACTCCGCTCAGGCATTTTCCGGTGCCCCGGATACCGGGATCCTGACTCAGCTTACCCAGCTGCACCGTGAGTACTTCCAGAGCCACCCTGATCATCCCAAGTACGACACGTTGATGCTTGAATGCCAGCCCGAGGATGTCTTCGACACGCGAATACCGTTGCAAGAGCACAAGCACCTGGTATTTGTGCGGCGGATCGCTTCGGTGCGGGAGATTACCCAGCGCATGAACGCGGACAGTGACCTGAAGCTGGCGCGGCGTATCGTCCAGGCCTGGCGTCCGGAAGACTCGGAAAGGCTGTTAAAGGGGTGGCAGAAGAAGAACTGGTCGCGGGCGTTTTTCAGCCGGTATGTCTGCCAGCAGACGGTCGAAGAATCGGACGACCAGGATCTTCTTCACGATGACGACCAGGCGCAAGCCATTGATGGCCTGGAGGGTGATGAAAAACTGGCCTCGCACATTGCTGACCTGTTCGTGGTCAAGAAACAGGGAAAGGACCGCAGTACGGATTGCTCGAACTTCAGCTTGCGCTTGCGCAAGCCGGACAGTCTGTTTTCGTTGTTGCTGGAGCCGGCAAGTGACTACCGCAAGGGCGGATACACCGGGTATGACCGCAAGCGTGTGGGCGAGCGTAATCGGGACGACTATGGCGGTGCGGCGCTGCGAGCGCGTCTTGTGCTGCACGGGGAACACGCGTCGCCAGCGGGTGAACAATACGAAGAAATGATGCCGACCTTGTGGGGCCTGATGTATGAAGGGTTGCCTGATGCCACACGCCGGCGGCTGGAGGCGTGGTTGGCGCTTGGGCCACACGGCCGAGCGATTGCAGAAAATTTCGCCAATTATGTAAAAGCGGGTTTTCTGTTTGCCAGCCCGGTCATCATTGAGCTCTACAGTTGGTTCACGGAGTTTCGTCGCCAGCATGCGGGGGGCGATGCTCAACGTCGTTATCTGGATTTCATCGATTGGCTGAGCCCGCGCCTTCACGACTCGTTGATTCGGCAGTACTTCATTGCGGCCTTGGATTGCTTCGAGCAGATCTGTGGAAAGATCACGGCCCACGGGCTGGCCGACTGGAAAAAAGACTGGCGTATCCTTACCAGCCTGCAAAGCCCTGCCTGGTACGCCAGTAGTCATTCTGGCGATCGCCGGCGCTTGATTCTCGGTTTTAACAGCCCGTTCTACCCCAACGTGCTGGTAGCGACTTCGGTCTTTCAGGAGGGTGTGAACCTGCATCTTCAATGCAGCAAGGTGCACCACTACGGAATTGCCTGGACACCCGGTGACAACGAGCAGCGTGTCGGGCGTGTGGACAGGTTGTTCGGCCGGGTGAACCGGCAATTGCAGGAGAAGGGCGAGGCTGAGCTGGCGATCCACTATCCCTATCTCGCGCAGTCGTTCGACCAGGAACAACTGGCTTCATTCGTGCTTCTCAAATACGCGGTCGAGGCGCGCATGGATGCCTGCCGACATACGTCGTTCGATGATGAAATCGACTTGCGCCATGTTGCCGATGACTGGAAGCGATACCTGCGAACGCCAGTGAAGGGGATGAATTCGGCGGACCCGTTCCCCGCGTGTTTTGGCACGGGGTCGGTTCCATTGGAGGCCTATAATCCGAGTGAGTGAGGTTGGGAAGGTAGTTGCTGAGCTGGGCATACGGACACAGCATGCCCAGCAAGCGCGGCCTTCCCGTTACTCCCGCGTACGAAGCCTTCCAACGCCCATCGTCGACCACAACCTCACCAAACCCAGGCACCTTCGCCTGGGTTTGCGCTGATCATGCGTCCTGACTGTCGGAAATTCTGGTTATGTGGATCGCGTTCGCGCCATCGTCGCCGGTCAGATAAAGGCGCAGGGCAAAAAGCAGGTCCGGGGTATGATCACCTTCGGGTTTTTCGATATTGATCTGTACCCGGCAAGACAAAGCGACAGTCGATTGTGCAACGAGTTCGCTCACCCGCTCGACGCTGCGGGCCAAGGCCTTGGTGATCTGCTGATGAGGCTGGAGCAACATCCTCAGTTGCATATCCGCTGCATCTCGCGTTCGAAGCACACCCAGCAGGAGTTCAAGTAACTCGGTGGTTGTGCGCATCCAGTTGACAGCAGCTCTGTTGTCATCGGCACCTTTTATCCCCGGGCATGGATTGATCTGCCCCAACGCCAGGTTGAGAGACTTCAGCACCATTGTCATTTGGGTCGCTTCGAATTGTTCAACGAAGTGCCGGTCTCGCCAGATCGCACAAGCGAAGGTGCGCAGAACGCTTTCCGTGATGTTGCGCATGAGGCCCGAGAAAAGCGCCCGCTGCCAGGGTTGATCCAGGCGTCCCAGGGCGAAGCCAATGGCTTGTGGGTTGCGAATGCTGCCGTTCTCGAGCTGCCCGGACAGATGCTGGATGAAGCCACGTGGGACGTCCTTGTGCATGCAACACATCAGCACGAGAATTACGCTTTTCACCGACGTTGGAAAATCGTTTTCCTGCAGCAGAGAAACGAGGTAGTCGATATTGCTGCGGGCTGCTTTGGCAAAAACACCGGGGCAGTCGATATCGTCGATGGAGCGACCATCGCGCCATATCTGGATGATGGGGTAATAGACAGATTTGCGGATCTGGATAACGAGATTCTTGCTGGTTGTTTCGTCGAACCGCTTGAGTCGTTCCACCTCCTCGTGATACTCGCCGGCAACCCGACGGCCAGAGCATTTGCCGCCCTGCTCATGGCGTTCGTATGAAATGGTGTCGCCAACGCCGAAGTCCGTGTACACATGTCCGTCCAAGATATTTTTCTGATGGACGAACACTCGTTCCTGAGTGGCGCTGGTGGTAGCGAACGTGAAATAGCCTCCGTTCTTGTCAGGGCGCCACTCCTTGTTGATCACGGCCTTAGCCCTGGCCTTGGGACGGATGTAGATATCCTGGTCCAGTCGTGCGATCGCGCGGGTTATCCAGTTGAGCAAGTCAGTGGTTTCACTGCTGCCGGGTTTTGGCAAATGACGCAGATCGGCCCAGGCCATCGGAGCGGGGTACTCCGGAGCGGGGGCATCGGTGACGACCAGGTCCCTGGTACGCCGCCAGGTAGCCTGCACCTGTGCAAACGCGCCATTGCGCGGCATGAAGGTCAGCTGATAGGGGGCGTCCGCACCGTATTCGAACGTCAGGTGGAGCGCACAGTCGACACTTTCCTTGAGTGGAAACGCGCAGGAGTCCAGGCGGGCCGAGTAGCCCAAGTCTTCGCGGCTGTCGCCCAGGAAGAGGGGGAACTGGTAGAACGGCCTGTCCGCCGGGAGGGTGAAATCTTCCTTTACCTCTATGCTGACTGGCCTGCCACGGATCGGCGTGACCGTCGTGCCACGGGACACCAGTTGGAAGCGCTGAGGACGTCCGTCCTTGAACACCTTGATCGTCAGTTCAGGTATCTCGTCGCGCCACAGGGGGATATCTCCCGCACGTTGTTGCAGCGTATGAAAATGAAGGCCTCCGGATACCGGGCTTTGCGTCACGGTGATGGCGAAGGCGAAGCCGCCGATGCGCGGGTCCTGTTTCAGCACCGAGTTGTCGAGGGCGGGAGGCCTGGCGGCGATAGCTGGCGGTTGCCATTGGTTCTGGCCATCGATGGACGTAATGGCGCAGCCGGGTTCCGACTCATCCGCTGGGGTGTCCGAAATGATCACCGAAGGATGCCGCTCCCAGTAGAAACCTCTCGTTTCCGGGAGTTTGTCCTTGAGGGCCGGGTCGAGCCTGGCTACCAGTTTCGTGACGCAGGTTTTGCCGCCGACATTGTCGATCACGACTATCGGATAGCCAGCGCTCACTTTCGAGTAGTCCACGTGTTGAATCGCAGCGGCAATACTGCGCGGCAGGGGCACTGCGCCCTGGAAGCGAGCATTGAGATTGCGTCGGGTGACGTCGAGTTCGAAATCATTGAGGACATCGGGCACGAGCCAGATCAGCGTGTCGTGCCTGAACATCTCCTGCAGTCTGCCGGTGAAGGCGTGTGCGGCGCGCTCCAAGTGCTCGTGCGCGGCTTGGGAGAAGAACAGGTCCGTCGGGAATAGGGTCGTCACCTGCGGGTGCCGATAGATCGCATCGGAGGTAAACAGGTCGAGTGCTACCTCGGCATCCTCGCCTTGCCATTGTTGCCATGCAAAAGAACCAGGTAGGTGCCTGGCCATTTTGCCCGCAGCATAGCGTGGGAGTGAGGTCGCCAGATCGACGCACACCGGTGTATGGATTTCGATCCTGGCGCCGCGCTTGATCTTTTCCTGTACCGACTGCATCGCGACGCTGTTGAACCAGGGACGGATCTCGAAGGTATCGAAGTCGAAGAAAACCGGCATGTCCGCCAGGCAGTGGCGGCCCTCGCTCCATATACGGCTGTAGGTGATCCAGCGATGCCGGGTCTGGCGACGTGCGTGGACCTCGGACAGGTCGCGAGCAGTGTCATCCTCCAGGGACTGCAGCCAACGCCAGGCGTCCCATACCTGTCGGTAATCGCGATGTGACAAAAGCGTGTTGTTGGGCGGCAGGTTCTCCCAGCGGCCAATGTCCCGCGCTTCGCCGGAGCGCAGCCAGGACAGAATCGTCAACAACAGGTCGTTCTGGTGTTCATGGCGCTCGACGCACAGCTCCAGGTATTGCGCCAGACGCACCATGCATGCCTTGAACAGGCGGTTCTCCGGCAGGTCGACGGACTGGGAGCGCCGAACGCCTTGCAGATAGGGGTTGCCTGCCAGCTTTTCCCTCAGTGTGCGTCCCGGGCGATTGCTCAGCTTGATGAAGCTGTTGGCATCGAGTTCGCGTACCGCATGGGCGGGCAGTAAAGCGTGTTCCCGGCGAGGAGCCTCGTTGAGGCAGTGGACAAGCCGATCCACCGCCGCGCTGCAATGTTCGGTGATGCGCCACAGGCGGTCGCGGTACGGGGACCCGGTCTCGGGCGGTGAGTACCCTTCGATCCTGGCCAGAAACACCGACAGCGATTGCGGCAGTGCCTGCCCGCTCCTGGGGTCGAAGTCGACGGCATGGCAGAACCAGTCCGACTGCTCGAGCACCTCGCTGATGGCGGTGCTGTCGTGCGCCTTGTTGCGGGGCACGGAGTCAAGGCTCGACAGGTGCTCACTGGTCATGGCCGGTGATTCCCCCTTTCCTGGCGTTCTCCTCCAACGTCTTGCGCAGTTCGTCTCGTTTCTCCGGGGACCTCAGGTTCCAAGCCCTACGGCGCTCGTCAGGATCTGTCAGGCCGATGTTGAACAGTGACGGCGGTTCTTCCTGGGTGTTCGAGGCTGTGGGGGCAGGGTGGTCGACCTGTGTCGGCGCTGTTGACGAACCAGGCGCGTTGAGATAGTTCGCCGATTGCCAGATGAACTGGCCGTAGCCCAGTTCGCAGGCAATATCGAAGTCCTCGGTGAGGTGGAAAGGACGGCCAGCGATGCCCCTGTCCAACTGGTGGCGGATCTTGTCGAGGCAGTCGGTCTTGCTCTTGCCGCGGGTGTCGATGCCGCGGAGCTTGGGCATGACCTTCTGTACCAGCTGGTCTTCGAACGCAGTATGCATCGCCTCGGCAAGTCGGGATGGGGAGTTGTCATTCTTCGCCGCCCGGACCTCCGGGTAGTTGGCCATGTAGTACTCGATGGATTGCCATACCCGATGGCCAAGTGCCCGGCCAGCCACGCAGAGTGCTCCATTCAACGCCTCTATGAAGGCCATGTACGGCTTGACTTCGTCTTCCGAGAAGCTGCTGCCCTCTGCCAGCCAGCTTTGCCAGACGGATTTGTGCAGCGCCGGGCCGCGATTGCGCTCATCGAGCGGCAGCAATTTCAGGCGGCGTTTCAATTCGGTCGGCCGCGGGAAATTGACGATGATGGAGCGGTCCAGCACCTTGTCGGAAAGAGACTTGGTGGTTTCATCCTGGTTCATCGTTCCAGTCCACAACACATTCCGGCCCAGTGGTAGTTTGTAGGCTGGCATGCCTGCGCCGACCTTCACCGGCAGCCAGGGCACGTCGCTGCCCTTCCTGCCACGGCGCAGTTCGAGCTTGCTCAGGAATTCGGCAAAGTACAGCTCCGGATGGGCAAGGTTCATCTCGTCGAGCAGGACCAGGCACATGGCCTCGGACAGGCCGGGGTAGTCCTCGCTCCAGGGCTTCTGGCTCTGTGCGAGGAAGTTCAGCACCGGTTGGGCGTCGAATTTGTTGTCGATTGAGTTGAAGAAGCCGAGCATGGACTCCTGCGAGTCCCAGTTTGGCTGCACCGACAGCGGCTCGAAGAAAATGCCGCCGAAGTGGGCGTACAGGCGCGGCAGTTCGGACTTGCCGGTACCGGAGACGCCCGAGAGCACGGTCAGGGGCGACCACTCTGCGGTCTTCAGGGCCGTGTGGAAGGCGTTGAGGATCCGTGGGTTGAAACTCAGGCCGTAGTGGCTGCACGCATTGCCGATACCTCTGAGCCAGGTCAGCTCGTCGATCTGCGCCTTCACCGGCAGCCTGGCTCGGTCCACGGCAAAATGTGGCCGTTCGATTTCCTTGTGCCGCGCCTCGACCTCGGCAGGGCGTTCATAAGCGGCCCGCAGCCGGTCGAGCTCGACTTGCGCTTCGTTTGCCGCGCCTTCGAAGATCGAAGCCTTTTGCATCAATGACTGGTTTTCCGCAGTGAGCTCGGAGTTCTTCCGGCGTAGCTGACCGACCTGTTCATACTCCGCTTCCCTGATCGCGATCTGTCGCTCAAGCTCATCCGCCCGGGCCTTGTGGGCCTTGGTTTCGCTTTCAAGCGCGCGGGCTCTGTCGCGCATCTCCTCGGTGGGCCGGTTGGCGAGCTCTTCGCGCAGGCGCTTCAGTTCATCGGTCTGGCTGTTCAGGTTTCGCAGGATCTCGGACGGGTCGGTGTCCCCGAGCTGGCGTTTCAGGAGCTCGAACACGCCCAGCAGGTCGGCCTGTTTGGCAACGGTTTCACGTAGGCGCCGGTTGTCCTCGATGCAGGACTGCTTCTGCATTTCCAGCGACCGGCGCTCTTCCTCCAGGTTGCTCTCGAGTTCGTCCGCGAATTTTTCACTACGCCGCCTGGCGTGCTCCTCGAGCCGCTGCTCCTTGCGTTCCAGGTTGCGCTCGGCGGCTTCCAGCTCCATCGCTCGCCCGTGCACTTCGCCCTGCAGGGCGGTCAATGCACCCTTCTGCCTTGCCAGTTCGGACACTTCTGCATCCAGTCGCGCGCGGGCCTCGTCCTGTTGCCTGGTCCAGGCATCACGCTGCCTGCTGAGCTCTTCGCGGATGCGCTCGCGCTCGGCGTCGCCGGCGGCCGACATTTCCGACAAGCGTTTGACCCGGAGATTGGCAAGTTCCTCTTCCAGCGCCGATAGCTGCTGCTCGCGGATTTCCGACATCCGGCGCTCGCCCTCGGCGCGCTTCTGGCGCAATTCCGTATTCAAGGCTACGCGCTCTTCGTCATGGCTCGCTGCGCGTTGCTGTTCGACGACCTTGAGCTGTTCTACCCGCTTGCTGAGTTCGGCGGCTTTTCTGGCGAGGGCCTCTTGCTGGGAAGCCAGCCGCTGCTCTTTTTCCTCCAGGATTTGCTGGCCCTTGGCAATAGCTGCTTCGCGGAGCGCGATTTCGGCGTCACGCAGCAAGTGCGCGGCGGCATCCTGCTTCGCGACGTCTTCCCTCTTGTCGGAGTGCTCCATTTCCTATACCTCGATCAGTGTTTTGATGATTTTGTACGATGCCTCGCGCAGCTTCGCGACATCCGTGCTTGCCAGTGGCAGTGGTTCATTACCGTGCCCGCGTCTGGCGATGAGCGCGGCTACATCGTCGACAAAGGTCGGTTGGGTCGCCGCGATCGACTTTAGGGTCTGCTCGTCGGCCATCAGCAGGAAGGCGATCATGCAGGCCCCGAGCGACTGGCCGCTGCCTTGCAGCGTCTGGCGTACAACCGAAGCCCTCACGGTGTGCAGGCTTGACGGCAGTCGATGGCACAGGCCGGCCGCGATGGCCTTGTCTTGCGCTACCTCGATCAGCAGCGCATCTGCCATGTCCGGTGGCAGCCAATGGTTCAGCGACAGCTCGAGGACGGACTGCACAGCCGCATAGAGGTCGCGGGCGAACGCCAGGGCATCGTCTCCCTCCTGCCAAGAGAGAAAGACCCGTTCCGCATGGACGAGCCGCTCCTTCACGTTCGTCCCGAGGCGATTGAATGCGCCGAAGCCAAACTCGTCCTGGATGCCAGCACGGGCATCCAGCAACACGTCCGCATAGGCGTCAGGGTTGCTGCTGGCGGTCGGCTCGCGGGAAAAGGCCACCTCCGGCACCATGGTCTCGATGATCTCGCGCACCAGCGGTTCTGCCAGCAACTCCGATTCCGGGGCGTCGGCACTGCCTTTCCCATGCCCCTTCTCGTCACGTGCCTTCTTGATTTCGAGCAGGTGGCTGATCAGTGCGGGATCGCGCGCGGCCAGATGTCGCAAAGGATGAGAATCATCGTCCTGCGCGCGAAGGATGCTCAGGGCGAGCAGCGTTTCCAGCTCTGCCTTTCCCTCCTGGAAGTCCCGTAGCTTGCCCTCCCGAACAGGCCTGAAACCGGCTCCCGGTGGTAGCAGCCCAACCTCGCTGGCCGCGAGGCCAAGCAGTTGTGCGTGCTCCGCCTGCGGGGTGAATTTCAAGCGCTGAATATCACCTTCGAAGGGGCGCCTGGCACAGGCATGGAACAACGACCACTCCACGGCGGCATAGAGCTGGGCGATCGAGCGGAATGCGGCGTTCGGCAGCAGCCGCAAGTTGCTGAGGAGCTTGGGGTAGCGCAACTGGTTGGAAGGAGTGTCGAAGGGTTCTTTTGCACGCTGATCGGGGGATGGCGAGCGTGGCTGACGCAGCGCTGCCTTCCACTTGCCCAGCCAGTCCGCCGTACGTTCGTCCTGCTCTAGCAACTGTTCGAATGCCCGTTCAAGTATCAGTGAAAACCCGTTGCCGAAGGGGTCTGCGATGCGGAACTCGCCGTCGCGTCTCTGAATGGCGATAGGGCAGTCCAGGTAGTACTGTTCCGGCTTCTCCATGATCACGATCTTGTGCAGTGCGGGCAATTGCTGCCCCTTCCCGAAAACTGCGGATCTACGCTGCATCGCTCGCGCCACCTTGATCACATCGCGCTGGGTGAGCGGTGCGGATCCGGTACTGATGGATCGGATCCTGTAGGCGGCCTGCTTCTGTTCCTGCTTGCACAACGGCTGGTTCTCCAGCAGTTGCATGAAGGGCAGGACCTGCCCGCTGACCCGTTCGCGAAACAGCAGTGCGGTCACGAATGCCGGGTTGTTGGCCTCGCTTGCCGTGTTGCTGTCGGACGCTTCGAGGACGCTGTTGAGATCGTCGATCAACCCTCGGTCCCGAAGGCGCAACAGAATGCTTTCGACCAGGTCGCGCGGAATGCACGTGTCCTCGGCCAGTGCCTGTGAGGTCATCCTCCCAAGGGAGAGCAGACTGAGGATGACCTGCTCGAACGGGTTGAGGCTCAGGCCGTCTTCGTCAGGCCTGGGCAGGGTGATCCGGTAGGCATCGACGGGCCAGGACAGATTGCGGCGTCGGCCGACAATTGCCCCGAAGGGATCAGGGGTGCCGTAATCCAGAAGTTTCAACATTCCAGCACGACTCCTTGTTCGCGGCAGAGCTTATGGAAATCAACGAGCCCGGGAATGAACTCGGCTGCAAGATCGCCATCCAGCAGGCTCGGGTCGCCGACCACCACCAGCAGTTTCTTCTGGCGGCTCATCGAGACATTCAGGCGGTTGTAGAGGCAAAGGTGACCGAACAGTGATTGCGCCTGTTTTTCGCGGTCATCGGTAGCGGGTTTCCACGACTGCGGCACGGTCCTCACCGTCGATAGGAACACCACGTCGAACTCCATGCCCTGGAACGAGTCAACCGTGCCGATACGCAGTCGCTTGTCATTGTCGCCGAGCGTGCCGAGCTGCTGCCTGATGTATTCGGCCTGCGCCTTGTAGAAGGAAATCACCCCGAAAGTCAGGTCTTTGCCTGCCTCGCAATTCATCCATGCGAGCAGTTGGTGCGCGATCACCGTGGCCTCGATCGGGCGAATCCAGCTGGTCCCACTGCGTCGGTGCTTGCCTTTTTCCACGGGTACCTCCAACCACGCGGCGGGTTTTCCGCCGGTATCGGGGAGGGCGTGGGCAAAATTGACTGCTGGCCTTCCTGAGCCGAACTTCTCGGAGGGGTCGAAGCGCTCGTAGAAGTTGCGGCTGATGAAGTCGCCCAGCAGCTCATGCATGCGGTACTGCCTGTCCAGCGTGACCCGGCGAGTGATGTTGTCGCCTTCCTCCAGGGTTTTCAGGCGTTCCGAGAACAGGTAGTGGAACATCGATTTCTTCAGCCAGTCGGTTTCCGACGGGCCGTTTTCGCCGTCTTCCATCTGGCGTGCGACCTCGTCATCGATAATATGCGGCAGCTGGCGGTGGTCGCCGACCAGGATGATGCGCCTGCCCTGTGCCATCGGCACCATTAGGTCACGTGGCGAGACGCGAGCGGCTTCGTCGACGATCACGTACTCGTATTCCAGGCGCTGCTGGTTCAGGTTGGTGTCGCCCCCCTTGATGCCTTTCTGGAATTGCATCCTGCGGTTGACACTTTGCTGACACGTCGCGGCGAAGGCGAAGCTGTAGTCGGATACAGCCTCCAGCATGGCGCGCGGATTGTTGTCGAGCTGGGCGAGAAACTCCGCCAGCGCGGCGGACTTCCTGTCCCGGCCCGAGTGTCCCTTGAGTTTGATCTGCTCGATTGCTACGTCTGCCAGGACGACGATCTCGTCGTTGGCTTTCTCGATGCGGAAAACCGGGGGGGCGCTGAAGCGGGTGAGCAGCGTCCTCTTCAGTGTCGCCAACCGCTGCAGGAACGGCGGAAGGCCATTTTCGTTACGCCACAGGCTGGCATCGTCGAGCAACGCAAGGTCCTCGCTGTCCAGCACCTCGCCGAGATCGGCCAGCGCGTCGGTGGCGCGTTCGGGACCGTCGTCAGCAAAGCTTTCCGGCCGGCAACGAAGGCGACGCACAACGTCGAGCCATTGGTGGCTGGTGTCATTGAGCTTTTCTTCCAGGCCCATTTTCTTCTGCAGGTTCTCGGCCTGACGTACCCGCTCCTCGCCCAGGACCGCAATGCCGAGCGCTGCGATTCGGGAGGCAAGGCGGGCGCCGAGTACCCGTGTCGGCGTCTGGAGGTATTGCAGGTACAGGTGCCTGATCTCCGTTTCCTGTTCGATTTCGGCGATCTGCGGGTTGCGGTCACGCAATTCGGCGGCGAGCTTCCCACACCACTCATCGAGCCGCTCCTCGAATAGGCTAGCGTCATCCGTGGCTGCATTGGAGCGCTTGCCGAATTTCGGAACGGGAAGGCTGTTGAGCGACAGGCGCTCGATCATGTTCTCGACCGCGTCGTGCTGAAACCCTGTCAGCAGCACCTGGCCCTTGATGGCGATGCCACGCTTGTCCGCCATTTCGTTCAAACGCTCGAGAATGGCCGCGATGACCGTAGTCTTGCCGGTTCCGGGAGGTCCCTGGATAAGGGCGATGTCTGGGGTTTCCAAGGCACAGCTGATGGCATCCAGCTGTTTTGGCGTGGGCGTGTTCTTGAAGACCTTGTTCAGGACGAACGCCGTCAGCGGCTTGACAGGTGACGGCCTGCGGGTCTGGGTAATGACGCCTTTTTCCTCGATCAGCAGGCCGAGCTGGGGATTGGCGGCCCGGCCTTCGAGAATCATCCGGCGCGCCACCAGGCGGCGCTTGATCTGGGCAACTTCGCCTGCTAGGGAGAGGATGAGCATGCCCGACTTTTCCGGCAGCCTTTCAGTCTTGAGCTTGAGAGTGTTCGATGCCTTGTCGAACTCGCTCACCCCGTAATGCCTATTTCTGACCTGTGTTTCTTCCTGGGGGGGCGCGGGTTCCCGTTCCGCCGTGTGCTCGATGCCGCTGGCGAAATCCTTGAAGCGCAGGGCGGGATCCAGCAGATAGTCCGGGAGTTCCTCTACCCACCGGAGTTCGCCGACCTGGCCCTTTTCCAGGGCCTTGAGTGCGGCCTCGGAGGCTTGGGTCACGCGTACGGCCACGGTTCCGTCCCTGTTCTCGACGCTGCCGGCGACGTGCAATACCCCCACCAGGCGCGCCTTGTCCAGCAGCAGTTCACCTTCGAGATCGCCGAACTCATCCCATTTCCTCAAGTAACTGACGTGGTCCTGCGTCAAGGCTGTCATCTGCGCTTTGGCGAGGAGACGGATATGTCCGGTCCGGCTCCAGTCTGCGAAGTGAAGCTTGCCCTTGACCAGGCGTAGTGCACGGTCCGGATGCTTGCGGGCCTTGGTCAAGCGTGTGGTGAGGAAAATCGATTTGCCCTGGGGTAACGGCGTCTCTGTCGCTACGAAGCGCAATCCATTCCCGCTGATGCAGAACGAGTTGCTGCGGTTTGGTTGCTGGCTTCGAGCGGGCTGTACGGCGCTGGGCGCTGCGTCCTGGCTAGCTTGCGATTCCGGATCCGGCACCAGGTCGTTAGCGTCTGCTGCTTCCTCTTCCTGGACGGGGTCGGGCTTGAGCATCTCGTCGATGGCCGGACCTGCGGTCAGGAAAAAGAAGTCGCTGTCGCCTTGTCGAAAGCAGAAATGGCGCTCCAGCAGCTTGTAGAGTTGTTCACCCTTAGGACCGTTTCTGCGGCGCTCGAGGTCTGCAATTGCTCGTTCGGCATAGTCGTCCACGCCGATTTCCAGTTCACCCATCTCCAGGCACGGGCCGGAAAAAAAGGCGATCTGCAGTTCCATGCTGCCGTCGGCAGCACGATTGGCCAGTTGCGCGAGCAGTGCGCGGCCAATGGCGAGTTCGGCGTTCAGCCGCCGGTTATCGATAGATGTGACGGTCTGCACCGCGATCATTGCGTCCTTGAGACGCAGGTCGAACTCATTGGGGCGCGAGAGATCGTTCTCGATCGAATAGACGGCCTGGTCGCGCCACTCTGCCGAGCCGTGGCCAACCGGTCGGACGCGGATGGTAAGGATATCGGCTGGTATGTCCTGGAACTTCATTGCACGCCCGCCTCGAAGGTGAAGGTCAAGCTATCGGGGAAAGCAGGGGTGCCTCGGACAGGACGTGCCGTCCTGGCGGCGAAGTCAAGGTCGACTTCGTACGCCTGCGTCTCGTTATGCTCGAATGAAAAAGGATGGAAAAGTCGGTGCGGCAGGGCGAAATGCCGGGTGGTGGAGGGAATCACGATCTCGCCCCGCGATGCCTGGGCGCGGGCAAACGGCGCACGGGGTGCATCGCAATAAGGGCAGTTGTTGTGTTCGTCGAACAGGTAGCTCATCGTGCAGGCATTGCAGTGCAGCGAGCGGTCGAACGCCTTTTTCAGCTCCATCGCCCAGAGCGCCATGGTGGGGCGGCGATGCGGCTGTAGTCGCCCGGCCCCGAATGTTTCCTGGAAGAGCCGGCGAAGCCCATGCGTAGTCACCAGCGCACGCGGCAGCCCGCCAACCCCAGAGTTGGAATCATCCTTCGCGTCATCGATGAAGGGCAGATACCCCGCGTACGCCTGTTCATCCAGGTCGGCGGTCTGGCCGTCTTCATCTGGCTCGGAGTCCCAGCCACCGTCATCTTCCTCGGGCTCGAGCACTGCCTTGCCGATGAACGGATGGCAGAGTGCAAGGGTCTTGAAGGCCATGACGGCAAATGCCCAGCAATCCGAGCGTGGGCGCGCGGTATCGATGCCCCGCACCACTTCCGGTGCACCGTAAGCCGGCGTGTAGACCGAGATACCTCCGCTGGCCAATTCAAATCGCAGGTTGTCGGCATCGATGAGCCAGACATCGTTCGATTGCGCACCGATGAAGGCGTTGTTGCTGGAGATGTCGCCATAGACGATGCCCGCACAATGCAGGCGGGCGAGGATGGCGGCGCATTCCGACAGCGCGAACAAGCGGCGGCGGGTCGAGCCCGTGCGAGCGTAATGGACGAGATGCAATGCCAAGTCCCTGTCAGGGACCTTCGCCAGCCATTCAGGAAGAATGAGCTGCTGTTCTTCGAGGACCTTTTTCGTCTTGCCGTCGAGATCGAAGACGCTGAAGGGCGTCATGTCGTTTAGCAGGCGCATCACGTAACCTGGCTGATCCCGCAGGATGGCCAGCGGTAACGACAGTGGAACGCGCGGCGGCAGGGGCAGCAGGCGGATATTCTTGAAGCGTTGAAGCAGGTCGCTGCTGGTGTCCGGCTCACCTTGGGGATTGAGCGGTTGCTTGATGGCCAGGTCCGCGTCCTTGGTGCGGAACACGACGCCTTGACCACCCCTGGCGAGCTCATCGGCAAGCGTATGGTGATTACCGTATTCGTCGCACAGCGGCGGTGTTCCTTCAGTCTTGTCCATGGTGAGTCTCCTCGCGACAGAGACAGGCGATGGTCTTGTCGTCGCTGTGCTTTGGGGTGGGCCATTTTTCGAGCATCGCTTGAAGACGCCGGCTGGCGGTGACCGCGGCCAGCGAACGGTGCGCATCGATCAAGCCGGTCACGAAGCCGGGAATGTCCTCCAGGTCGTCCGCCACGCCGTCGGAGCAGAGCAGGATGGCCAGGCAATCCCGCTCCGGCAGCGAGGCGACCTGCCAGTCCCGTTCGGACACACGCTGGGAAAGTGCTGCCGTGATGTTGGAAAAACCTTGCGACTTGTCGTCCGCCAGGGACATCACCGAACCATCCGACCTGATTGCGGCGACCAGGCCATCGCCCAGCATTCCCAGGTGGATTACGCCGTTTCCCGCCCGGAAGGCGAACAGGCACGTGGCGGCGCAATCACGGGGTTCGAGTGGTGCGACGAGAGACAGCCAGTTCGACGTAATGCGTTGTAGCAGGGGCGCCGGGTCGGCTTCGGTGCGGGAGCGGAAAGCCTGTGCTACAGCCTGGCAGGCTGCATTGCTGCCGAAACTGGAAAACGGCTTCGAACCGAGGCCGTCGGAAACCACGATGCCGTCTCCCCCGTCGCGGTGGAAGGCTGCCCATGCGTCCTGGTTGGGGAGGCCGGCAGCCAGGTGCGCGGGGCCTGGAACGCTGGCACCGAAGCTCTTCCACAGCGTCATGCCGAGGGCGCTTCCAGCCATTCGTCCAGCGCAGCGAACAGGTCCTCGGCAAGGAAAACGTCCGGACCCTTGAGCTGCGGATTGGCGTCCGCACCGATCTTGATGACGCGTACCGAGTCGTCGGGAAGCCGCGACCGCCACTGTTTCAGGTGTCGGGCATCGGTGCTGGACCAGAAACCGTCGGTCAGCAGCAGTATTTTTCTGCTCGGTGAATCACCCAGCAGACGGGTCAGGGCGGTCGCACTGGAGGTGCCGCGGCACACCAGCATGTGTTCCGGGTAGTCGTCGGTCATGGTCCAGTCGTTGAAGACCGCTTCGGTCCCCCAGGCACACAACCTCATCTGTTCCTTTCTACCCGCCAGAAGCATCCACTGGGCGATAGTCGTGACCACCGTCCTCGTGATGAATGGCTTGCCTCCCTCGCTCATACTGCCGGAGGTGTCGCACACCAGAAAGAGCGTCATACCGGCTCCCTGGCCAGCCTGGCGCGTGCGGCGATCCCGCTCATCAAGCTATCGAGCTGTTCCAGGAAGGAGCCGCCGCAACAAAGTGCCAGCTTCGCGTCGCTGATTTTCTTGCGCACTGAGTCCGACCTTGGAGGGAAGCAGCAGGCGACGATGCCGCGACCTTCGACCCCACCATAAAAGCGGACGAGGTTCTGCAGTTTCATCACTTGCTCCTGCGTGACCTTGCCCGCCTTGCACTCGACGATGTAGAGCGAATGCCCGTCGGTAAAGGTGACGTCGAGCTCGTTGTGTTGCACGTCGCGATGGAATGAACCGTCCTGGTTGAGTTGCAGGGTGAGGTTGATTCGCAGGTCCCGGATGACGCCGCGCTCCTCGTAGGTTTTACACTGCAGATAGACGAACTCTTCGAACCAGCCACCGGACATGTATTTGGCGAAGCCCGCCCAATGCTTGAAGTGCAGGTTCAGGCCGTTGCCGACAACCGATGCCTCGGCTTCCCGAGTGAAGGCGAATACGAACCCGTGGCATTCGATGCGAAACGGTATCAGTGGCTCACCTCTTTGCAGGCTTCTTTCGTGTTCGTTGTTGTACCTGCACAATTCGGGGTAGGCGTCAGCGACTTTGCTCCGGTATTTCCACAGTGTCTTGGTCAGGCGGCGTCGGTCCGGCGATAACTCGTCCTGGGGCTCGACGGTCGACACTTTCAGCCCATCGCCATTGAGCAGCAGGAAGGTTTCGATCGAGTCGATGGGCCGGATGGTCTCCCGACGCAGGCTATCGACATAGGTCACGCGCTGGTTGCGGCTGTCGAAGTAGAAGGGCACTGCACCCAGTGCGCGGGCTGCGGAGAGCGCGCCGGCGAACATCAGCTTGGTGCCGCCGGTAAGGTTCATGCCGATACGCGCGCCAGGCGGCAAGGTCCTGGCGTGGGCGATGATCCTTTCCTGCACGTCCATGGCATCCCACGGGTTGACCGGGAGTTCGTCGAAGTCCGCTTCCTGGATGAACGCGCTCATGCAGGTCGCCGGGAAGTCCAGGGAGTTCACGAACACATGCCGGTCGGAGGCGAACTGGCGGATACCCAGCAGCGCTGGCATGCGTTGCTCGCCGAAGAGGTGATAGGTCACGGCGAACCCTTTGTGGGCATTGCCGATCGCGGCCTGGCTGGCACCGTGGCGCTCCAGCCATTCGGCGGGCAGGGCAATGGCTTCCGGCGGTTTGCCGACAACGGGCGAGACGATGAGGCGTTTCTTCAGGTGAGGATGAGCCAGGGCCGCCAGTGCCCACATGAACGCCATGACCGGCGTGCCAGGGCTCAGGTACAGCGTCACGAGTTTCTCGCCGGCGGCCTTGGCGACAAAATCCAGGGCGCGCATGGCACAGGCGTAGATGCCTTCGGAGTCGTTCAGTTCGCGGAGTGTTTCGCTCTTCAGCGAAATGCGTGCCTGCCTGGCGAACCGTGGCAGTTGCGCCTCCAGCCAGCGGGCGAAGTGCGCGTGGGCGGCAGGCGTATTGGCGAAATTGGAGACGAAATCGTTGGTAACGCCGCGATCCTGTTGCTGGTTGGCAGCATGGATCGCCGCCAGCCGTGTCGCCAGGTCCGCGCAGGTGGGTGTCGACACGTGATCCTGGAGGTCGTTTCGCGTGTAGCCAAGAATGACGATTTCGCTATAGTCCTCTGCCGCCAGCGCTGCGGCGATCGGACCTTCCGTGCTTTCGAATCCCAGCGACGCGCGAAAGTCCGTGATGCCATACCAGGTGAGTAGAAACTTCTTCATAGGGAACTCTTGGCGACGTAGGGGCGGAACCAGGTCGTTTCACTGGTCATTCGGTTTACCAGAACGGCCCGGTTGGGCTTTTCGAGACCTTTGAACTTGCCGATGCCGGTGGAGACCAGCGAGCCGGCGTCATCTTCGCTCATGCAATACCCCAGGCGCAGTTCGAAGTACGAAAGGAGGTCCTTGCAGGTCGATGCGCAGCGCTGCCAGCGCTCGACGAAGGCGAATACGAACACCCCCTGACGCGGGCCATCCTCGGCAATGCGCTTGAGCAGATCGCCAGGGCCGAGTGGTTCACCCGGCTTGGGGGGCCTGAATGCGGTCGGTGGGTGCAGCAGTCTTTCCGAATCGAGACCGTCGATGATCAAGGCGACGCGGCGACTGCCGATGGCATCGGCTATCGCTTGCAACGGGAGTGCCGCGATGTCGTCGAACACTTGCACGGGACCGCCGGGCGCGCGCGTCCCTGAGGTGAATTCGCCTTTCGCGGTGACGCCGCGGGCGTTGAAGAAGATGATCTCGTCGAAACGGCTGGATGCCACCAGGCTGGACAGCGTTGCGTTGAGCAAACCGTCGTGGATGGCATCGTTATAGCCGCTGAACAGGACATTGAAGGCCGTGCGCTGGATGAGCGGGACCGTGAGCATGTCGGCGTCGAACGTCAGCTGTTGCCCGAGGAGCAGGGCACCGTCCCCTGAACAGACGTTCTGGTAGGTAGTGGCGCAAGGCGGCTCAGGCAGGTGGGCGCCATTGAAGATCCGGGTCTTGTCCGCCATGCCCTGACGCGAGGCATGCTGCGCCAGTGTGCTGATGTGTTCGCGGCAAGTGTCGCTGTCTGCTAGGGGTATCAGGAACTTGACGTTGCCGGACCTGGCCCCGTTGGCATTGTTGATGATGCCCTCGGGCGGGCTCTGCAGCTCCGCCGCGGCCCAGTTGTTCGCGCCCAGGATCATCGCCGAATCTTCCTGGCCGCAGGCCAGGGCGATGCGGCAGCCCAACTGGGTGATGATGCTCCCCAAGGACATGGCATTGATGCCCTTGAGAGTCTGCGTCGCGAGCAGGACATGAATACCGAATGAGCGCCCCTGCTTCAACAGTTGCGACAGGAATTGTTCTGCCGCCTCTGCCACTGAGCGTGTGCCGGCGAAGAGCACCTGGAACTCGTCGATGACCAGGAGGACTCTGGGTAGCTGCTCACCTGTGCTGGCGCGGAAACTGGCGAAGTCAGAGACCTTGTTCTCCTTGAATATGCGCCCGCGCCTCTGCAATTCACCCACCAGGTGGCGAAGGACTGTGATGCCGTATTCGGGATCGCTTTCCGTGGCGACCAGCCGGGCATGGGGAAGGGGCGGGTCGGCATAGACACTGAATTCCGTCGATTCCTTGTAATCCAGCAGATAAAGGTCGACTTCCGCCGGTGAATAGCGCTGACACAGGGAGTGGATCAGGACGTGCAGCAGGTTCGACTTGCCTGACCCGGTCTTGCCAGCGAGCAGTGCATGGTGTTCGGATGTTGTGGCACCGAGGACGAAGGAAGCGGGCGCGCCCGCGGTTGACCAGCCGATCGGGATGTCGAAGCCTGTGCAGGTCGTGGCGCCCTTGGAGAAACCGGACCAGAGATCCTTCATCGACCGGCTGAAGCGCGCCTGCCGGGCACACTCTTCGGCGAGCGCCGAAAGGTAGGGGCCTAGCTGTTCCTGCCTGGGCCATTGCTCAGTCTTGCAGCTCGATGAAAGGCCGTTGCGCGCGACGGACGAGGTCGCGAACAGGGCGTCGAACGCTGCGACAGCCTGTGCTGCGGTTGCGCGGAATTTCTCGTAGCGCTGGTCCTGCAGGCGGTGCTCGTTGATCGCGATGATCGGCAGGACGCCGCAGCGCGGGCCGCTCTCGCACAATCGCTGGAGGAACCACAGACTTTTTTCGGACAGTTGCTCTGGCGCATCGAACAGCACCAGCACTTTGTACGCAAGACGGCAGTCGGGGTTCTTCGCGTTGTACGCCGACCAGTTCGCGGACTCGTCATTGAAGCGATGCTGGAGCAGTTCCTCGATGTCATCCGTCAGCCGGCCGAGCGCAGTCTCGATCTCGTCCGCGCGCGTCAGCACCCGTTGTGCCGGTACCAGTTGCTCGACCTTGAGCAGGGGCAGGAACGGCTCGACTGATTGTCCCAGTCGTAGCGGATCGATGAACGTCAACTCCAGCTGCGCCGGGGGCAGGGCAGAAAGCAAGCGCAACAGCAGGCCGGATATCCACTGAGCGTGGCCCGTGTGGCCTTGGGAAAACGCCAAGGCGCTGGAGAACGGGAAGGGGATGGCGTTTGGCGTCGAACAGCAGAGGTCCTCGAAGCCCAGTTGCCGGGAGCCGAGGTACAGACGCGCAGGCATTTCTGTGACCGCCCATGATGTCGTAGGGACCAGATCCGTCAACGCGGGCTGTTCGCGGCGAAGCCGCTCACCCGAACGCATCGCGTCCGTGGCGATACCTTCCCATTGCTGCACGAACGCCGATCGCCAGGCCGTTGTCCGCTGCGCGCGGCTGGCGTTCGTCTGTCGTTCTTCATCTGCCAGCCGCCGCAAGGCCTCTTCCGTCGAGGCAGCCAGGGGCGTTTGCAAGTCTTTGCGCAGCCCCTGAAGGGTTTGCTCTCTTCTGCTCGCGGCGGCATTGAACTCACGGTCGATGCGGGCCAGGCCTTCCTGATAGTCGGCGATGGCTTGCATGACCCTGGAGACGATTTGGTCCGGATGCTCGGGCGATCCCTTCATACATCACGCTCCCCTCGTGAAGTTCCGACGTCTTGCGCTTCCTCGAGGATGCCGTCGATGGCCGTGACCTGACGCTGGTAGTCTTCGTTGAAACTCCGCAGGCAGGCGATGTTCTCCTGGATCGGGGAGAGCACTTCGTTGGCGATGGAGATGCCGAATCCATCCCGCACCCCAGTGTTGAACCTGTTTGCGCAGGCCGCCATCAGACCCATGACATCGTCAAACATCGACATCTCCCGACTCATCGTCCATGGGGATTTCCAGGATATGCGCATCGGTGGAGATGCCTGGAAACAACGACGTACAACGCTTGCCCGGCAGCAGGTAACGGGATTCGAAGTCCGTATCCTCGCGCCTGATCTCGCTCAGGAACCTCTGCCACCGCTCCTCGGACAGGTCGATCGAACGGCAGCGTGCGGTCAAGTTCAGCAAGTGCGCCGTGGCCTCGTCCACGTCATCCATGTCGCCGGTATCGACCGCGCGTTGCAACTGTTCCACTCCTGCCCGGACCTGTTCAAGGATGGCAGGCTCCACTATGGCGAATCGCACTTTCATGGCTGTTCCTCCTGGCTCTGGCGGATGAAATCAAGACAGGACCGGTCTATCTCGTTCTTGCTCGGCAGCATGCCTATCAGAGGCGAGCCCGCCTCGCGCAAGGCATCGCGCAATTCTTTTTCTTTCTCGGGCGAAAGGACCTTGATGTCCCGCGAGCAGAGCGTGCATTGCGCATCCGCTTGCTTGTGTCCTTCGGCCTGGAACACCATGTGGTCCTTCTGCGCGAAGAGGTACTGGGCCTTGCCGCATTTCACCTCCAACGCCAGCGAGCCGCCCACCGGTGCCCCCATGCCCGGCCCACGCCCCAGTACGACTGGGACACGCAGGTCGGTTATCAGCAGGTCGGTCTTGGTGTAGCGGCCGTTGTCGCCAACGAACGTCCGCCCTTGTGTCTCGATGCGACCACCCAGTGGCGCCAGGGCGTGGCGAGCCAGTTGCTCACCGAATTCGCCGCACAGCTCGATGCGGACCTTACGCACGACCCCGTTGCGCTCGACATCGCCTTTCGCGGCAACCCATTGCTCGCGGAACCTGTCGACCTTCGCCCGATACTCGGGATTTCGTTCGTACAGGTACTCCTGGAGCATCTGCCGATGCTCCGCCGACAGGTTCATTCGATCCCGCAGTACATCTGGTGTGACGACGCCACCCTGTTTTACCGGGTCCCACTTCAGCCAGGAATGGAAGTTCGCAGCGACGGGATGGGTCGCGAGGTAGGCCTCCAGCGCTTGTTGGGCAGCAGAAAGGCGTGCAACACCCAGAGCGATGGCCTGGCCGACGCTGAAAAGCCGTGCATTGCACTCCTGATGCGCTTGCGCCAGTGCCTGCGCAGCCATCGAGGCCGCCTGCCTGGTCATTTCCAGGCGACGTTCCATCGCCATTCGGTTCTCCATGGCCCGTTCGAGGTCGGCCCCTGCCTGCTCCAACGCGTTGCAGGCCTGGTCCACCTCGGCCCTGGCCTGGTCAGCGCAGTTGTGTTCCCAGGAGCAATCAGGACTCGACCCATCTTCGTCGAGCGGTTGGGCGACACAACTGGACAGCGAACTCTCGGCAGCGTCGAGACTGGCGTATGCGGTGTCCACGGCCTGCTGGGCGTGCTCGGACGCATGGCTGGCGTCCACTTCCTGCTGCATGGCGTCGTCCAGCAAGCCCTCGCTGTGCTGTGAGGCATTTTGAGTGTCTTCGTACTTGTGCTCTGCCAGGGCAACCTGTGCACGGCAGGATGCCTCCAGGGCCTCATGCACGGTCTGCAGGTCGCGCACGAGGTCTTCGAGATTTTCCACTTGCCCTATGGATACGAGTGCCATTGCGCTTGCGACGTCCTCAGCTTTGAAGGTAATCGCGCAGGCGCGAAGCCAGGGTGATCAGGTAGGGCACCTGCTCCGTCGCGTTCGCGTTGAACTGATGGAGTTGTTGGACGAGCATGTTGAACTCCTCCTCGAACTGCGAGCGCTTCTCATCTTGCCAGGTATCGCCGAGCGACTGGAATGCGCCGCCCAGGGCGCCAACACTGTCGTTGAGCGAGTCGGTGAATTGCCGCAGCGCATGCGCGAAGCGTTCCAGCTCTTCCGGATCCCCGATTGCCTGTGCCATCACCAGTAGCCTCCGACGTCTGCTTCGGGTGTCGTTGACTCCATCGGCTCCTGTCGGGCCCCGATGGTCGCTGGTTGGACATCGATCGAACTCGCGGGCGGTATGGTGTTTGGCGTCTGCGACCTGGCGCGGATGGTCACCGACATGGACACGTACTTGAAGAAGCCCTTCAGCTGCCGGGCATTCTCTGCGTAGTAAAGTGAGTGCTGCGTGCCCTCGATGAATGCACCGAGCACGGTCTTATCGGCGTCCGCACCGATTGCCATGGCCATGCGATCGCATTTCGCGGAACGTCCGTCGTTGACGAATTCCCGCAATGCGCCTTTCCAGCCATTGTCCGGTTGTCCGTCCGAGACCAGCACCACGGTCGGACGATAAGCGCGCGATGGTACGACGTCCTTGTCTTCGATCATTGCCTTGGCCATTTCAAGCGCGACACCCAGTGGGGTCATACCGCCGGCCGCCAGTGGCTGCCACTGAACGCCATTGGCGCTGGCCAAGGGCTGATGCAGCTTTACCTGTTCTCCGAACGTGATGATCGAAACCCAGATTTCGGTCTCGCTGGTCTCGTTGCCACGGAACTCGTCGAGCATGTCGCGCACCGCGACATTCAGGTTGTCGATCTTTTCCCCGCCCATACTGCCGCTGACATCGAGCAGCAGAATGACGGGTAACGGCTTGGCTTTCGGAGCCGTGAATTTCGAGGGATCGAAGGGAGTGCTCACGTCCGATACTCCTTGGAAGTTATGGATTGAGAAGGTCGGTGTATTGGCCGCGCTTGTCGCCACGAATCCGTTGGAAAAGCGGGAAGCACTTCGAAGACTCGCAGGACATTTGGCCGCATAGCAGCCGGTGCGGTCGGGAAGGCGTGGAGAAAGGGGCTGACGGAGGAGAAACAGCTTGGGCAAGGTGAAATCATCTGACGCATGAAACATCCTTGTTCTTAACTGTCGTATATCGATTTCAGGTTGCGAGATATGAGGCTATGCTAATCGCTGGCTGGCACTGTGCCACTTTCAGCAGGGCGAAAGCAAGCACGATTCGAGCCTCCAGACCTGAGCCCTAGCCGGGGAAATCAACCCGCTTTAGCTGCTCTGAAAGTGAACCTCGCATGTCTGAAGGCGTCACAGAATATTGCGATCACCACTGGATGAGATGGTGTCCGCCTAGTTTAAGAGGAAAGCATTTCTTGCCGCGACGTGCGATTTAAAGACTTTCAGGCAAGCCAAAAAACATCTGGACATGTCTCTAAAGCGGTATTTCTGGTTAGCAAAAGCATGAATGTACCCCCAGAAATACCCGTCGATACCCCCGGCAGGATGCGCGATCGGGAATGGAGATTTCTGACAGCTTTCGGAGTGGTGCACTTTGGGCTTCAGTGTATATCGATGGCGGGGTGACCAGAAGTCCCCGGGACTGTGCCCATATGGGGCCGTTTGTCACGAACGGGCGCGTCTGACCCTTTGAGCGCAATGCTCTTGTTCATTTGTCCAAGGTTGACGCGAGCCTTGTGTGGGCTTCACCCGAGAGCGCAGGTGAAGCCGATACCATTAACCGTGGCTGCTAAGGGGCCTGAATGTGTGATACGGCTCTAAGCACATCGAATACCTACCACAAGCTGCGCGACTATTTGGAAAAGGCCGTCTGTGCGGTGAAGCAGGCGCTGGCCGCTAATCGCCGACAGTGCCTGCTGGCCATGACATGAATGACCCCCTCGAAACACAGGACACCGTTTCCCCCTTACCATAAGGGATAGGCAAACGACTGTGTTTATGACTACCAGCAAAGACAAAACCATCGAAGTGCTCGGCCAGGAGCGGTGTCGCTGCTGGAGCGTCGAGGAGAAACTGGCCATGGTGCGCGAAAGCCTGGAGCCTGGGCAAAGCGTCTCGGTGGTGGCCCGGGGCAACGGTATCATCCCAACCAATTGTTCCACTGGCGCAAGCTCTACCAGGACGGCAGCCTGTCGGCGGTCAGTGCTGGTGAGGCGGTGGTGCCCGCTTCCGAGTTGGCCGATGCCCTCAAGCAGATCCGCGAACTGCAACGGATGCTCGGGAAGAAGACCATGGAGGCCGAGATCCTCAAGGAAGCGGTGGAGATCGCCCGCTCGCGAAAATGGATTGCGCACTCACCCTTGTTGCCGGGGACGACCAGTGAAATCGGTCAGTGAGAGTCTCGGTGTGGCGCGCTCGCAATTGACGGCTCGACTCAAACAACCCGCGCAAGGGCTGCAACCCCGTTGGCGCCGAACGCTCAACGATGCGGCCCTGGTCGAGCAGATCAAGCAGGCAGTCAGCGTGTTGCCCAGCTATGGCTATCGTCGGGTCTGGGGTCTGTTGCGTCGGCAGCATGAGCAGCAGGCTCTGCCACCGGTTAACGTGAAGCGGGTTTACCGCGTCATGCGTGACCACGCTCTGTTGAGCGCCGGCGCAAACAGCCGGGCGTGGCGCGGCGTCACGAGGGTCGTGTCGCGGTGGATATGAGCAACACCCGCTGGTGCTCGGATGGCTTCGAGTTCCGCTGTGAGGATGGCGAAAAGCTGCGCGTGACTTTCGCTCTGGACTGCTGCGACCGCGAGGCCATCAGCTGGGTGGCCAGCCCAAACGGCTACAGTGGTGACGATGTCCGCGACGTGATGCTGGAAGCCATCGAGCAATGCTTCGGTGGTGAGCTACCGGCGTCGTCAGTGCAATGGCTGAGCGACAACGGCTCGGCCTATAGGCCGAACAGACTCGAGCCTTTGCCCGGCAGATTGGCTTGCTGCCCCTGACAGCCCCGGTGTTCAGCCCGCAGAGCAACGGCATGGCGGAGAGCTTCGTGAAGACAATGAAGCGCGACTACATCCGCCACATGCCCACGCCCGATCGAGCGATGGCCCTGCGCAACCTGACCATCGCCTTCGAGCATTACAACGAGGAACATCCGCACAGTGCACTGAAATACCGCGCACCTCGGGAATTCAGACGCTTGGCTGAGGCATCAACCTAACGGGGTGTCGGTGTCCGGTTTGATAGGGGCAAGTCCATGACAAGACGCGTACCACCATCGCCTGAGGTACCGCCTGCTGAAGGCCGAGCGGCTATCGAGGCACCAGTCCTTCACCAGCGTGCCCGAGCTCGCTGGCGGGTCCGACTATCGTCCGCGACGAGCTTAGCATTCCATCCAGTGACAGAGGCTGGTGGAGAAGTCGTCGAGACTATGAAATGAATTTGCATGGGCTGCAAATAGCAGAGGAGGGCGAGACTTGCGTTCAGCGGTGGGAGTGTCTTAGATAAAGATATAATCGTTCGCCACATCTTCAAGGCTGTAGGTCGCACTGCTCGACAAGAATTATAAGGAACGACACGATTGTGCCTTTGCCGGGCGGCGCTGCTTTATTAATTGATGGCCGGATAACTGGGGCGGAGAATTGACGATGGCTATCGAGCCTGCGCGGTTGCTCTATCCTCTCACCGATTTTGTCGATCGCAGTCAGGTCATCCTTTCCGACTTCCTCCATGACGTCGCGGACGAGGTTTTCGACGAGATCATGGTCGCCAATGCCTGGACCGATCTTGGGCCTGATGGTTTTACCCTGGATGCTGAATTTTATCTCGATGGGTTGGGCGAACTCAGCCTGCCGGGCCTGGGCCAGTTCGCCCTGTCGTTCGATCCGTGGCAGGCGGCGCACGGCACATTGGTCTGTGGTCCCGAGCCGTCGCTGACAATCGAGCAGATCGGCGTCACTCTCCGGTTCGATCCTTCGATATTGGCCAAAGCCGACGATCCGGCCAAGGGCGCGGTGATCCGGTCGACCTGCTGGCTGCGCTTCGACCGCGACGGTTTCCATTTCGAAAGTTTCACCGAGGCCGACCTTGAAAAGGCGCGTATCGCCGGCACTGAGGCCGAGATTGAACTGACGGGGATCGCGCTTGCCGACCAGGGCGAGGATCTGTTCAGCGTCCGAAAGGCGAGCCTAACTCTTCCGATGTTTGCGCGCGGACAGGACAAGCTGACTCTCGAGGCCGAGAAACTCGCTTTCGGACGTTATGGGCCGAGCGGCCTGTTCCGCTTGGCCGATGGCACGCCGATCGATTTCTCGATCTACGATTTCGACTGCGAGCTAAGCCGCGCCGGAATCGAATTGCGCCGTGGCCAGCTGGTCGGGGTCGAGATTGGCGGGCGGCTCGATCTGGGGGCATTTCTGGACGACGGCCGCGCGGATGGCTGGGTCGATGTTGACTTCTCGCTGGGTCCCAAGGGCGTGGTGGCGTCGCTTAGCGACGACGAGCCGATCATCGATATGCATGTCGCCCAGATGTTCGCGCTCACGGTCGATACGATCCGGCTCGAACAGGGTGACGGTGAGAAGGACGGCACCTTGTGGTTGTCGGGTGAGCTCACCCCTGAGATTGAGGGTGTCGAGGGCAGCTGGCCGAGCTTCGCGTTCGATGAGATCGGGATCAGCTCCAAGGGCGATCTGCGCTGGAGCCGCGGCGCCAGCATCGCGACGACGCAGCCCTTTGTCGCCCAGTGGAACTTCCTGCGGCTGACGGTTACCGCCTTCAGTCTCGGGCGGCCGGAGAAAGGTGGCCTCGAACTCAGCCTTTCGGCGGGCATTGAGATTTTGCAGGGTATTCCAGCGGGGGCGTCGGTCGAGGGGCTGGTCGTCTGGAAGCCGCCCAAGGGCGTTCCCAAGATACGATTCAACGGAATCGGTCTGACCTTCAGCACGCCGGGCGCCTTCGCGGTCAATGTGAAGCTCGCCTGGGACTTCGCTCGACGAGCGCTGAGCGGCTCAGGACATCTCGACATCCAGGCGATCGACATACGCATGGATGTGGTGTTCGAGGCGGCATCCGAGGATGTGGACAGCGAGCGGGTGACGAACCTGTTCCTGGCGGCCGAGACCGATCTTGTGCCGGGCGGCATTCCGATCGGTACGACGGGTCTCTCGCTTTATGCTATCTCGGGACTGCTCGCCTACAACAAGGCGATCAAGCTCGAGGGCACGGGTCCGAAGCGCTATTATGAAGCGTTCAAGGGCGATCCAAGCCGCAACATCAAGCCTGGTTTCGCCGACCTCGGCAAATGGAAGACCAGCAAGGGCGATCATGCGCTCGGCCTCGGCGTCGTGATCGGCACCTCCGACGATGGCTGGATGTTCTCGGCGCGCGGCGCGCTGCTTCTCACCATTCCGGATTTCGTGCTGCTGATCACTGCGACCGCCGAGCTGATGCAGGAGCGGCCGTCGATGGCCGACAGCAGCGAGGGCGTTCTAAGCGCGGTGTTGGCGGTGATCCCGGCCGAGAAATTGATTCGGCTCGATTTCGGCGCCGAGTGGAAGAGCCCGCCCTTATTCGAGGCCGGCGGCGAGGGCGGCGGCAAGTTCCACTTCGACAAGCCGCTCGACTGGGAGGTGTGGCTCGGCCTCCCGCCCGATCAGGGCGATCCGGTCTATGCGCGCGCGATTAAGGTCGGCTCGTGGCTGGTCGACGGCGATTTTTATTTTCTGCTCGGGTCAGTTCGATCGGCGCGGACCGGCGTCCGCTCGCGCTTTGAGCTCAAGGCAGGTGCTGCCGGCGTCTATGTCGAACTCGTCGGCGAAATTGGCGGCGATGCGACCCTGAGCTGGCGGCCCGCGCAGTTCGAGGGAACGCTACATGTGGCAGCACACGTGCGACTGACCGGTGCCGGGGTTACGCTCGGTTTCAGCTACGAGTACGACCCGCAGGTCAGTATCGCCCGACCCAAGACGGTGGTGATCCCGATCAAGGCCTGCATCAAGTTCGGGCCAAAATGGAGCCCGGTCCGCCTTTGCCTCCAGTTCAGCTTTTCCTGGCGTGACGAGAAGCCGCCCGAACTGCCCGCGCTGATGGAAGGTCTCACTGCGGTGCCGCGGCACTGGAACCCACGCACGCTATCGCCCGGGGTGATGGATGACGGCCGAGTAGGCCATGTGGGCGATCAGGAGAATGCCATCCCACTCGGCGCGGTCCATCCGCACAGCGAACTGGCGCTCGAGTTCGGTAAGCCGATGCTGGTCGACCTCGTTATTCCTGCGGGCGGCGCAGCGGTCGACCTCAACGAGCCGGCAGTGCCGCGCCCCGAGCTGATTGGTAAGGACAGCCGCTGGAAGCAGCGATGGACGCTGAGCGGCCTCCAGCTCCTGGATTTGGAGGATGGCAAAGCAGTCGAGATCTTCGGCACCTTTCAGCAGTCGGTGCTCGCCCGTGAGGGGAAGAACGGCCCCGAAACGCCGCGACCGCCCAACACCCAGCTGCGGCTGCTATCGTCACGGCGCTTCGGCGAGGATGGGTCGCTCAGCGGCGGCGGGGTCGAGAAGGTACCGCCATCCGATTGCAGCCCGCGCAGGACGACCAAACGGCGCTCGGTCAGCCTGGCGGGTCTCGAGCCCGGCTTCGGGGTCTTGCCGCATGGCTGGCGGTACGAATGGATACGCTGGGCTGATCCGACCGAGCCGCTCGACAATCGCTATGGTGTCGGCATGCAGAGCGACGACCTGTTCTACATCTATCCGCCGGAAGGGATCACCGGGTTCTTCCTTCGTCATACCGCCTATCAGCCGGGTCAGCCGCCCGGCAAAAGGGGTAGCTCCTCCTTTTCGGCCAGTTTTCCGGACGCCGTGAGACTCGGCCAGAGTGGCATGCTCCTGACCCGGATCTGCTGGATCGAGCTGGTCGCCGATGACGGCCGCAACCAGCCTGCCGAGCGCCATGGCAGCAGTGGCGCCGAGCAATGGACACGCGATGCCGACAAATGGCTGCTGCGGCCGGGGCGACACTATGAACTCCGCGTCGTGACATCGGGCCATGTCCTGCGCGACGACGCTGTTCACGGGGCCGCCCAGCAGCAACGCACCCGGACCTATAGCTTCACCGCACTACGTGCGCCCGACTGGACTGGCGCGCTCGATAAAGCGGTGGCCGCCGTCTATCCGAGCGATGGCGAACGTCCCGCCTATCGTGATTATGACCTGCTCGTCCGGTTTAAAGATGTCTATCTCGATGCGCTCTACCGGCTCGACAAGCGCCGGCTTGCGGTCCGCTTGCGCGACGCCAATGGCCAGCTCGTCACCGCGCCCGATGGCAGCGAGGTGCTGCTGCCGGTCGCCTGGGTCGACGGCGAGATCGAGAAGAGCCCGGTCGAGCGCTGGTGGGGCCGCGCACGGGCGGGGGCCAGCGCCTGCGAGGGCGGGCTGGTGCCACCCTCCAAAGGCCCCACCGTGCTGCAGATCCGGCTCAAGGACCTGAAGCTGAAGCCGCTCACCCCTTATGCCGCCGAGATCGTCGCCGTCGATGATGAATATCAGCCGGACATGGCGGCGTTGCACAGCTGGAAGTTCACCACCTCGCGCTACCATGATTTCCGAGAGATGGCGGATGCCCCGGCAAGGATACCAGCACTGGGGCTGGCGCAGTTGCAGCCGGCGGTGACCAAGGATTTCGACGGTCTGCTCCGGTCGTTTGATGCACCGGTCGTGACGCTCGCCGAGGCGGCGCGGATGACACCGGTTCGCCAGGGCAACAGTCTGGCCTTTGTTCTGATCGAGGCACCCGAGCCGCTCGACGACAGCAGCAAGCGTCTCGTGATCACAATCGGGGGGCAAGTGGCGGAGGGCCACCCCAATCTCGACCGGACGCGGATCATCGCAGAGTTGCCGACGCCGATCGCGCTCAAGGGGCCGGATGATGTGGTCGAAGTGGTGCTCAACTGGTCGTACGATGTCGAACACGCGCCGAGCGAGACCCGGCGCACGATTGGCGGCACGCCGCAAACTGCCCAGTGCAGGTGGCGGGTTCCGCTGGGAGGGTTGTTCTGATGCTGCTGCGTCCGCTCGACATCATTGCGCGCCACCGCACGGCCGAGCTGGTGGCGGTGCGATGGAGCTTCGCCGAGGAGTACTGGCCACGCGGGGGCTTCGAGGTGACCCGTGAGCTCGATGGCCAGAGCAGCGTCATCGCCGGAATTGGACAGCTGCCGGGTGGGGTAGAGAGGGCGCAGGGGCAATGGGATATCGACCCGCAGCAGCTGGAGGCCGATTGGACCGCGCGTGGCACCGAGGTTTCGGGACCGCCGCTCCCCTCGCTAGTCGAGGCGCTCGCGCTGCGCCCGGCGCTAGTCTTCGCTTTGCCGGATGCCGACCCGGCGGCGCTTGACCGCGAGTTGAAGGAAATGGCCAGGATCGCCGGCCAGTCGCATGCGAGCGATGAGGGCCTCGATCTGAAGCATTGGCGCGGCGCGCCGCCGAGCATGGACGATCTGTTGGCGATGAGGGGCGGCACCCCCGACCAGCAGCGGACCTATCATGATGTGATCATGCATTATCAGCGCCATGCGCCGATCTTGCTGCTGGCGCTCGCGACCGAGTTCGGGGTGGCGCGTTTCCTAGGTCTTGGCGTAGAGGATCGGCCGCTGCATGCGCCGGCCAGGTCCCTACGCTATAGGGTTGCGGCAGACTATCGTGGTCGGCCAGCGAATTGGGATTGCGAGGCTGCTCCGATCGATGCCGCTTCCCCGCCGCCGCCCGCGGCACCGACGCTCACACCGGCTGCGCCGGAGTTCGTCCTCTACCCCGCGTTCGGCCGCTTTTTTGCGGGCGCGGCCTGGCAGCCGGTGATGGCGGCGGGCCCGGACCCGCTCCTGGTCGAGCGGACCGCAGTCGCCATGACGCCAGTCCGCTCGGTCGCGACCCCGACCGCACTGATTGAATGGGTTGGTCCGGGCGAGGACGCACCGTGCGAGCGCGAAGTGATACCGCAGCTGTCTTCGCTGGCGGTGAGCTGGGCGATCGAGCGGCACAGCTTTGGCGCCGGCCATGCGCAGGAGGATGTCCCGCCCGCGCCCGGTGTGGCCAATTTCGTCAGCGTCCATCTCGGCGAGAGGATCATAGAGCAGGGGGATAATAGCTTCCTCGACAGCCGCGAAATCCCGTTGGGCGAGCCGCCTTATGATGGCTGGCACAGCTATCGGATCAGCGGGCGCGACTTGCTGGGCTTCGATGGCCCCTGGTCGGATGAAGCGACAATCGAGATGCGCGATCCTGCGGCACCGCCCCCGCCGCTAGTCCGGTTCGACACCGAGATCGTAGTTTTTAAGGCCAGCGGGGACACCGCCCTTGTCCATCTTGACTGGGGGGCCGAACAGGAGCTGGTCGCCCCCGATGCGGCTCTCTTCCAGATCCGTCAGCTATGGCAATGCGACTGCTATCATCCGCTGGTGATCGCACCACTGCTCGCGCCGCCCGATGGCCCACCGCCGCTGCGCGACGACCTGAATATCGTCCAGGCGCAGATCCGAGTAACCGACGACGGCCGAGAAATTCCCAAGGTTGAACTTGAGCTGCTGATCGGCGGCACGCTGGTCCAGGGCGGGGTGGCGTTCGCGATCCTGGCCGCCCCGGGCGACTCTACCCTCATCGTCCGCCGCTCGGCCGGCCGGGATCCGCTCGCGGGTGATGCCCAGGCACGGATCGGGATCTCGACCCCGGTGCGGAATGTAATTGCCGAGGACGTACGCACGCCGGCGGTTGCCGCGCATGTCGAGGTCAGGACCGCCGCGCCGCTGACCGTCTCTCTCTATCATCGCACCGTCAATCCGGGCACGGGGGGTGTGACCGACAGCCTAATCCCGCCCGAGAACGGCGTGGTTTATCTGCATCTGCCGGGTCTCAACTTCCGGGCTGAACCGAGCCAGAATGGTGCGGCTTTCGTGCTCGCGCTGCCGGACGGTGCGGGTCCGGCTTCGAAGGCGATGCTTGAGGCGATGGATAAGCTCAGCGCCGCCGAGTTCGCCGCCTGGCTCGACGCATCGCCCGCCCTTTGGCTGCCGGCCCACAGTACGGCACTAGCGCTCGACCCGCCCGAGGGGTTTGTCTCCGGTCGTGTCCAGCTCGAGGTGCGGGCAGTCGATTGCCATGGCAAAGAGGGCAATCCGCGCCAGGCGAGCGCTCCGGCCCGGCTGATAGCCGCGCCGGCGACAGTCCGGATCCCGTGGGTGCCGCGGATTTGGGCGCATGACGCGGCCGAATATGCCGAGACGGCGCGGGCACGGATCAGCTGGCCGGAAATGGCGGGGGCGATGCGCTATGAGATCGAGCGCGCTATCGAGCCGGCGTTGGGACTGACTCCGCAGAGCGCCGACGAGACCTTGCTCGACGAGGCCGCCAGACAGGGGGCGGCGTTCGAACGTATCAGCGACGCCGCTATATATCCGCGTTTTGAGGATCTGCTGCCGGGCCGCGCGCCGACCCGCGCGGTCTACCGGGTGCGCGGCGTCTCGGCCAGCGGGATGGCCGGCGACTGGCTGATCGTGGCGCTGGTCTGGGTGCCCGATGTCCGGATCGCACCGCAACCGGTGCCGCTCGGCGCCCGCCCCGATCCAGGCCGTGAGCGAGCCGTGATCTGCAGTTGGACCCAGCCCGGTCCGGTTGAAGGGATAGGCTTCCGGATCGAGGCGCGGCCAGTCCTTCAGGGACAGGTCCGCGACGAGGACTGGACCGTGGTCAGCGAGCTGGTGCCGGGATCTGTCGCGCCGGTCGGAGCGGGTCGTTACACTGTGACGCTCCAGGATCGGGCGCCGGGTTTCTGGCAGGATTATCGGGTGACCGCAGTCCGTCATGCCCTCGATCCGGACGATCCGCGCGGCCGCGCGATTCGCCGGATCATGGGCGCCCCCTCCGACCCGATGCGGGCATGTGCCGAAGGCGATCTGCGCCCGCCCGAATATCTGCGGGCGAATGTTTCCGACACGGGTGTCGTAACGCTCCGCTGGACCAAGCGCGACCGTTATCAGGCGATCGAGGTAAGGCGCTGGGAAGAAGGCGATTGGCGGGTGGTGCGGGTTACGCTTCCGGGCGAAGCAGAAACCTACGTTGTGCCGGACCGTCTCCCCGCCGACACAGTCTGGCTGTTTGATCTTACCGCGATCGGCCATGACGCGCGGCCGCGCTGCGGGCCAGTTTCCGTGCGGAGAGCCGAGCCATGACCAAGAGTCCCGGCTTCGGGCCATTCTTGTTCCGCCTGCCGATCGCGCCCGGCGACCGTGGCGATATCGACACACCGGTGGTCGCCGATGGAAGTACGCTGGCCGGCTGGCCGGAGGAAGCACTCGTCATCAAGGGGACCTGGCAGCCGGACAACAAGCGATCGCTAATGTTGCGACCGGTCTTTCCCGGCGCCCTGCAGTTCCTGGCCGACGACCCGGTGCCCTCGCCCGAGGCGATCGACGTCGATGCCCAGGGGAGTGTGACGTCGGCTGGGCTCAAGGCCTGCGCTCTCACCGGCAAGCTCTATATCCGGATCCGCTCGGGAGCGCATCTCGAGGATATGAAGAAGTGCGGCACCCTCCCCGCAATCGGGGTCGCGCCGATCTGGGCGGCTTACGGGCCGGTGAAACTCGGCCCGAATTTTCTAGCCGATACCCTGCTGGGCCGCAACAATGGCCTGTATCGTCGACCGGTAACGTCTGCCGACGGCGAGCAGGTGCCGCCGACCGATTCGCGCTGGGAAGCACTTGCACTGCACGCATTCCTTAGCGGTGCGGTCGGGCCCAATCTGCTCTACGGCACGTCGCTCAACGATGATGCGGCCAAGCTGGCAATGCCGGAACTCGTCATCGGCACTGACAAAAGTTTCGCGGTAGGGATCGCGTTCGGTTGGCTGCGCGATGCCAGCAAGGATCTGCCCACGCTACGTGACAAGATGCGTGACAAGAATGTTGAGATCGTTCCGGCTCTCCCCTTTATTCGGCATATCGGCAAGGAGGTGCTCGAGGCGGCCAAAGACTCGCTCGTCGACCGGATCTTCGAGGGAGAGGACGACAGCAAGGGCTGGCACGCACGGCTGCGCGCGGTGCTGATGGCGATGGGGTTCGGCGACCTCGGTGGCAATATGCCCATCGAGGCAGTCGTGCGGGAGTTCCAAATCGCCGCATCGGCGCGCGTGGTCGCGAAAGCCAAGGATCCGGAGGCGTCGGTGGATCAATTAGCCGAGCGCGACTTTCGCGACCTTGTCGCGGTGGCGAATGGGGCGCACTATAAGGGGCCGATCAGCGGGCGGGCTAATCAGGAGACGCGCCGGCTGATCCGCGAATGGGCGAGGCTCGGACAAAGGTCGCCTCTGATCATAGCGGCCTACAGCGGCTTGAGCGATGCCAAGCTCGAAGTGCCCAACGGTAAGGCCGCCGACCATGCGGATCTGTGGCGGCGTAAAGAGACCGAGGACAACAAGCTGAGGATGTTCGCCGCGGACTTCACCCGCTTGCGCCCGGGGGTGGGGCTCGACGAAAACGGCCTCGAACTGATCGGTTATTATGGCCCCTATGATGAATTTAAAACGGGAGGGCCGGCGTCGCTGAGACCTACGCCCGCACGCCATGTTTTCTTTGCCGAATTTCGGCCCGGCCGGATTGGACTCGATGAGTCGAAGCTCGCTGCTGCCAAGCGCAATGACCCCCTCTATCCGGCGGCATCGACATTCCGAGTGATCCGGGCGGTATCGGAGATCGAATGCTTGGGGCATCTCGATCAGATCAACGCCCTCGACGATGCCGGCATCTCCTACGGTCCGTGCCACTGGTCCATGGCGAAAGCAAAGGACAACGCGGCTAATGCCACCGAGTTCGGCGCTCTGTCCGCCTATCTTTTCTATCTCGATAAACGAGGTGCCTCCCCCGGTGTCGATGTTCTCGCGCGCCAGGGTTTCCGCCCCTTTCTGTCGACGGAGACGCAAGCTCTTAGGGCTGTGCGTGAAAACTCGAATGGCGCTTTCAAATGGCGCCTCGGACTGATCGACGATCTAGGTGAGAGCCGGCAAATGACGCTCGACGACGTACTCAATACCGTTCCATCCTGGCGCAATTTCTATCGCTGGGTTGATATCGGGCGGCGGGATCAGCTGATCGGTCCGCCGACATGGACAATGGCGCTTCGACGCCTCCACCAATTGATGACGGTATCCTTCCCGTCAAAACGCCTGACGGCGTTGCACAAAAAGGAGATGGCGGCACCGACATTGAGCAGCGTATTCACGTCTGAACTTGCGGTCGCAATCTTGATGCGCTGGCATGTCAAGTGGCCGAACCATATAGTCGAGACCAAAAAGGTCGGCGATCAGCTCTTGCGAACAGCCGATGATCATATAGTCAGGGCTTACGCAGCGGCAGCAAAGGTTGCCGATCCGGCGAAGCGAGACGCTTGGCAGCTAGCTTTGGTCGACGCTCTCAAGACGGAGTCACAGAAGGTTGACTACCGCCTAGAGGGGGATTTCGACAAGATGATCCAACAGCCTTGGTGGAATGACCCGAAGGAGTCCCGCGGCCATGAGATCGACCGAGCGCTCACCACGCTCGACTCGGCCCATGGATCGTTCGTGCTGCTCGGGCCGGACCCGGGTCCGTAACCCCTATGGCCCCTCGAGTTGCGCGCGTTAGTTAGTCGGACGTTCCCGACAGTGCTAGGCTCTGTACGAAATCCCGAGAAACTGAATCGGCGCCCCTCGGAAGCTGAAATTCTGTAGGGTTCCCCGCCATCTACGGAAAGGAACTCTGTGATGGCGAAGCGATACGAACTCTCGGATGAGGCCTGGATTGTGGTTGCCGATCTCTTCACCGAAACCCATGGCCGGGGGCGCCCCCGCCTGAGCGACCGGCTGATGCTTGATGGCGTGCTCTAGGTGCTTTGCTCAGGTGCCGCGTGGCGAGATATGCCCGAGCGCTTCGGCCCGTGGTCGATGATGTATCAACGCTTTCGGGGTTGGCGAAACCAGGGGACATTCGATCAAATGCTCAAACGCTTGCACCTGAGATTGAATGAGCAAGGCTTGATCGACTTGCAAACCTGGATGATCGACTCAACTGCTGTACGCGCAACCCGAGCCTTTCCTGGCGCCGGGAAAAAAGGGGGCCTGACGAGCCTGCCGATCACGCTCTAGGCCGCAGTCGCGGTGGCCTGACAACCAAGATCCACATGCTCTGTGACGCTAACGGGACACCGCTGCGTTTTCTCCGCTCTGGCGGTCAAGCCAGTGACATTAGCTACGCCCAGCCACTGCTGGACGACGTCAGCATTCCATCAAGCCAACGAAGCGCTGCAAATGGCTGCTTGCCGACAAAGGCTACGACGCCGAAGCGCTTCGCCGGTACTGCGACCAATATCGAATGCAACCCGTCATCCCGCTGCGCTCAATTAAACGCAAACCCAAGCCCGGCTTACCCAGACTGTTTGATCGGCCCAAATACCGACAGCGCAACATCATCGAGCGCATGTTTGGCTGGCTAAAAGAGAACCGCTGCATCGTGACACGCTTTGACAAACTCGCGAAAAGCTATGCCGCTATGGTCTCACTGGCTTGCTCCATGCGATGTTTGCGACATATCTTTTCGTACAGAGCCTAGGGCTCTGGTGAAGGTCGGGATATGACAGCTTTGAGCTACAAGTCCTCGAGGATTTTCTACGTAGTTGCATGGCGGCATTCGACAAAGGCACACATGACGGTCGGCATGCCATGGCGATGGGTGAGACGGTTTCGGTGCGCAGAGTGATGCCATACAACTGGCCGCTTGAATCGGCCCTGATCCAGTCGCAGAATTCCTGTGGTAAGCCGGCTGTGAGGAGATGTTCGCAACGAGAATAGGTTCAATTCAGAGGTCATACGACGGGTCAGCAATCGACCCGCCATGGACTTACCGGCTCTTGGTTACCTTTTCAGCGCCGCATCGGATGCCTTGCCGGTTCGCTTTCCGAGCCGCTCACCTGTTCGCAACGCTCCTCCCAGCGTGCGATCACCAAGGGCGCCAATGCATTGCCCAGCACATTCAATGCTGTGGTAGGCATTTCCATTAGCCGATACACATCCGCGATGAAGGCGATACCTTCCAGTGGCAGCCCTGCGCTGGCCAGGGTCGCAGAGAGAATCATGAACATGAAACCCGGTACACCTGCTGCACCTTTCGAGGTCAGGACCATGGTCACCACCAGTAGCGCCTGGTCGGTCAGCGATAGCTCGATGCCATAGAGTTGCGCCACGAACAGAGTGCCGATGCCCAGGAACAGGGATGCGCCGTCTAGGTTGAACGAGTAACCCACCGGTGCCACGAAGCTCACCAACGATGGCGGAACGCCATAGCTTTCGAGTTTCTTCGTCACAGCGGCATCACTGCGGCCGAACTGGCACTGGAGAATGCCAGCAGCAACTCTTCACGAATGTGCCGCATCAAGCCGAACAGACTGATACCCGCCAGGCGGGCAATGCTGCCCAGTATGATGAAGGTGAACAGCGCGATGACGACGTAGCTGACCAGGATCAGCATGCCCAGCGGCAGCAGCGAACTGAAGCCGAAGTTGGCGACATTCACCGCGATCATGCCGAACACGCCGATGGGCGAATACGCCATGATCATCGAGGTGACCCGGAACATGGCGTCCGATACTGCACGCAGCACGGCTAGCAGCGGCGCCTTGCGCGCTTCGGGCAGTTGCCCGACACCCAGGCCGAACATCACCGCAAAGAACAGCACCGATAGCAGGCTACCCTGGGCCATGGCGTTGACGATATTGTCGGGGATGATGCCGAAGAGCATTTGGACAGGCCTCTAGAGCGGAATTTCTGGTCTCAAGAAGCGAGAATGTACCCCCAGAAAAACCCGCGATACCCCCAGCAGGATGCGCGATCGAGAATGGCGATTTTTGACAGCTATCGAGGTGGCGCATACTGGAATTCAGTGTACCTCCATGGCGGGATGGCCGGAAGCAAGGCGGGGGGCGCCGATACAGGGCCGTTTGTCACGAACGGCAGCTATCGATTCATTGCGGCATGTCTTTGGGCTCGTGCCGATCGGCTTCTCCCGCCTTCAGGCAACGTTGCCCGTTTGCTGCCGGAATAGGCGCCGCCAAATTACTTCGTCCGTAGCTGTGTAGCAGCTGCCATGTCTTCGTCTTCAGCGACAAGCACTTCTTTAAGTGGCGTCTCTCCCACCCCCATCGCTCGCTCGATCAGCAGTTCGCCTCCATTACCTTGAAGCATCGCTTGCAGACGCCCGAACTCGTTGCACCAGATGGTCTCGATATCCTTCTCGCGTTGCGTGTCGCGATCTCGGCTCAATGCCACCGCACGCACCTGCATGCGGCCGTTCTCGGCCTTGCCGCCCAGCTCCACGCCGTAGCCTGGCGTGGCCGACTTGCGCAGCACTATCTTGCCCGAGTCGGCCCAGGCGGTGGTCATGCCTTCGCGCACTTCGTAGCCAAGTTCCGCCAGGCCCTGGAGCATGGCTTGGCGACGGGCGAGGGCGGCTTGCGCTTGCACATGGGTTGCGAGAATTGCCTCGCAGCGGCTCCTCAGCTCGCTCACTATTGCTTGCGAGGTACTGGCCGTGCACTGGCTGACCTGCTCGAGCAACGCCTCGTTCCCAGTATCCAAGTGGGTTCGCACTTCGTTTGCCAGGTCGTGGAGCTTGGCGAGCGAATCGCGAATTAGCTGGAAGTCGTGACTATTGTCGGCCAGCTCGATCATCAGGCTGTCGAGCAGCAAGTTTCGTTGTTGCGACCGGGGCTGTGCTTCTGCCCGGGCCAAGGCTTGCACGAAAGGCGCCGCACAGGCTGCGCCTTGCAACAGGTGCAGTTCGGCGATATGCCGATCGATCTGCAGCAGGCGTGGGTCGCGGGTCGTTTGTGCTCGCTCGGCCAGCCACGTGGTGAGGTCGGGCGACGGGGCATCATCCTTGAGCCGCTGAGCCAGTGCGTGTTGCTGCTCGCCTAATGTTTGCAGTTCATTGCTGCTGCTCAATTGAGCGAAGCCTTGAGCAAGCAGCTGCTCGGCATTCTCCAGTTGGGCGCCATTGGCCAGTTGTGTCAGGGCTTGCACCACCTGCGGGGCGGTGTCGGTGCGGCTGACCAGCGCCTTGAGCAGAAGCGCTGCATTTTCCTGCATGCGGCGTTGATGCTGGCGCTGCTCGGTCGCTTGCCGAACAGCGCGTTCCTCGCGGGCCAGCTGGTCGCGCTGCAAGTGCTCGATCTCGATGGGGACGGCTTTCTGCAACGCTTGGAGCTGGTCCTCGGTGAGCAAGGCGCGCAACCGCCCTTGCCGTGCTCGGGTGGCCGCGCGCTCCTGCTCGTTCAGCTGGCCAAGCTTTTCGGCCTGGGCTTCCCAACGGGCCACAGCCTGATCAAGGCGGCGCAGATGGCCTTCGCAAATGGCGATGATTTCTTCACGGGTGACGATGCGCACCACCTTCGGGCCACTCATTGGCAGGTCTCCTTGTCATTGGATACGGCCGCTGGCTGCGCCGGCTGCCCGGCTTGCATGGCGCCCTCGATGGCTGCGCGCAAGCGGGCTCGCTCATTGTCGCCGTCGTGGTACCAGGCCTGGGACGAGACGCGGTGGATCTGCGGGATCGCCCGGCGCAGTACCGAGGGTCGCCAGATTTCCCGGGCCCGGGCGCGCTGGAGCAGGGCGTGGCTGGGCGCGTCGCACTCGATGCCGATGGCATAGGTGCCGGTCTCCGGGCTTGCGATGGCGAAGTCCAGGCCAAACGCGTCGCCTTCGCTGGCTGGCGCAGCATTCCAGCCCAGGGACGCGATAAACGCGCCAACGATTCTGGCGAAGCCGTCGCTGCCCTGGTCGTGCCCATGCACTTGCGTGCTGCGGTCGGTTTGCAGGCGACCCAGCAGCTTGCCACTGTAGTCGAATTCGCCGGCACACAGCGCTCGTGCGTATTCCAGATAACCTTGCAGGTAGTCGCGTGGGCTGGCGGGGGCGCGTTGGGTGTTGAGCATGTCCGAAATGTCGGCGATGGGCATCGAGGTGATCATCACAACCTTGCGCCGAGCACGGGTCACCGCCACGTTCAGACGGCGTTCGCCACCGGTCTGGCCAAGCACCCCGAAGTGGCGGCGGAAGGTGCCCTGGCTGTTGCGACCGAAGGTGGAGGAAAACACGATCACGTCGCGCTCGTCACCCTGCACGTTCTCGACGTTCTTGACGAATACCGACATGTCTTCACCGTCCTCGCTGCGTTCGCGCTCCTGGGCGTACGCGGCGCGGAAGGCTTCGTTTTCGGTGGCGCGAGCTTCCAGATGCTCCTCGATCAGCTCGGCCTGCTTGCGGTTGAAGGTCACCACGCCCACTGACGGGCGCTGCGCGTAAGGGAGCTGCCAGAGCGCCTCCAGGTGCTGCAGGACATGCTCGGCTTCGGCAGCGTTACTCTGGTTCTGGTACAGGCCCTCGACCTGGATCAATTCCAGCGGCTTGAGCTGACGAATGCTCGCCTGGGGGTGGCGTACCGGAACGTTCAGGCGGTTGCCATAGAACGAGGCATTGGAGAAACCGATCAGTTCGCGGTAGGCGGAGCGGTAGTGGATCTGCAGGGTGGTGCTGGGCAGGGCGTTGCGCGCCAGTTGCAGCAGGTCCGGGCAGTCCTTGATCTCGCGGCGGTTCCAAGTGTCCTCGAAAGCCTCGCGTTGTTCTTCGTCGGCGTCCTCGTCCGGTTCGTCGCCATCGAACAGTTCGGCCTCATCGCTTTCTACCCGGCTGGAGAAAAACGCGGTCGGCGGCATCTGCTTCTCGTCGCCGCTGACCACGGTAACCTGGCCGCGGAACAGGGTCGGCAGGGCAAACTCCACCGGCATTTGTGATGCCTCGTCGTAGATTACCGTGTCGAACAGGCCGTTCTTCAGTGGCAGCACCCGGCTGGCCACGTCCGGGTTCATCAGCCATACCGGACGCAATGTCATCAGGCCCAGCGGAGCACCCAGTTCGAGGAATTCACGTAGCCGGCGCGAGCGCTTGCCGGTCAGCCGGGTCACATCCTCCCACTGCTTGCGGCTGCCCAGGCGCGTCGGGTCGATGCCTGTGGCCAGCAGTTGGCGGTTGAGCTCACGCATCCGCTTATCGGCTTGAGCCAAGCTGGCGACCTTGGCTTGGGCCTCTTCCTGGCTGAACAGCAGCTCCGGATTGGCCTGTTCGATGCGGTGCTTCCAGCCCAGCCGCGCTTCGCGGTTGAGCAGGCGGCGCACGGCGGCGTCGAGCTGCTCTGCGGGCAACGCGTCGAGTTGCGCCTGGCGCTGGCGCAGCAGGGCCAGCAGGTCCAAGTCAGCCTCGGTGAGCTGTCCGGCGCGGGCGCGGAAGCCCTGGTAAGCCGCCAGGTAGGGCAAGGTGTCGTGCAGGCGGCCGAGGGCCAGTTCGTTACTCAGGTTATGTTCCACGGCATGCCGCAGCTGTTGAGCCAGTTCGTTGCCGAGCCAGTCGTTTAGCAGCTTGAGCTGGTCAAGGCTGGATTGGCGCACGCCTTGGCGCAGCAGCGAGGCATCCAGATCGCCAAGCAGCGCTTCCAGGTGTTGTTTGTCGCCGGTAAGCACGGCGTCGTCTGTCTGGCGTGCGCGGGGCGACTGCGCCAGCGCTTGCGCCAAAGCCTGGATCTCGACGAGCTGGCGGATATCAGACTTGACCAAGGCAGCCAGCTCCAGGCCTGCCTGCGGGGCGACGCTATCCAGGGCCAGGGCCTGGTTAAGTGCAGCAAGTTCGGCGCGCAAGGGGCGCCATTGCTGTTCCAGGTCGATGGCCGCGCGCAGCCCTGGCAGGGCTTGATCCTTACGGGCGTCACCCTGAGCTTCGAGGAAGTCGTGCAGGCGCTTGCGCCTGATCAGGTGCAACGGGTTTATGCGCGCCAGCCAGGAGCGAGCGGCCATGATCTTGGCGCAATCGCTTTCCAGGCTGCGCAGCAGCTTGCTATCGACCAGGCTCAAAGCGGGCGACAGCGCTGGCAGGTAATCGCTTTCGGGCAGTTGCTCGAGCTGCTGTTGCAGTTGCCGCAGCTCGTTCAGCATCGATTCGCCACGCGGCAGCTGTTCGCCGTCCTTGCTGCGGAACAGTGGTAGCCAGCGGGCCAGGCGCAGCCGCTGTTGCTGACTCAGATCGAGCAAGGCCGCCACATGGGTGGACATCCATGCCCGGTACGGCGCAGGGTCGTCGATCTCGAAGCTGGCCGGGTGAGCTTGCAGGATCGCCTGGCGCTGTAGCTCAGCCTGGCTGAAGGCCTGCAGACTGTCGGTAAAGGCCAGCAGGGTAGAGCGGTCCGTGGCGAACGGCTGCAACTGCGCCAAGGGGCTGCCTTCGTAGCGGGCGGGCAGCCACAGGCGTATCAGCGGCGCGCAGTTTTCTTCCAGCCGTGTCAGGCTGGCAACGTCAAGCACGGCCAGGCGCTGGCGCAACGCCGGAAACTCGAGCGGTGCCGGCCCGTCTTCGAGGGCGATCAGTTCGCCCAGTAGGCGCCGGTAGCTCAAACCGGTGGCCGGGTCCGGGCGGTGAAGGCTCAGGTGGAAACGGTCCAGCTCGCCCTCGAGTGTCTCGATGCGCGCCGCCACTTGTTCGCGCTGGCGGAGCAGGCTCTGGCCTTCGTCACCACCGATGAACAGGGTTTCCAGCTGTTCGCGAATGCTGCGGATGATCGGTTCGCGGTCGCGGTTGACGTCGTTGAGCATGACGATACGCTGGCCCAGCCCTTCGGCCACCAGGCGCTTGTACACCACTTCCAGCGCCGCGTGCTTCTGGCAGACGATGAGCAAGCTGCGCTGGCGGCCAATGGCATCGGCGACCATGTTGACGATGGTTTGGCTCTTGCCGGTGCCCGGTGGCCCCTCGACCAGCAGGCCCGGGCCTTGGCGCGCCTGTAGCACCGCCGCCTCTTGGGAGGGGTCGCTGGCGACGGTGAAATAGCGCTGCAGTTCAGCCGGCGGGGCCACGGCCTCGGCTTGCTCGTCGGCCCTGAGCCGCAGTGCGGTCTCGAGCCCGCTGCCGGCAGGCGAGAGCGACTTCAGTTGGCGCAGATCCTCACCGATGGCCTGGCCCATGAAGGTGACGTGGAACAACACGCCGGCGCATGCCAGTTCGTCCTGGTAAGGCACGACTTCCACGCTGCTGGGCGGTAGTCCGACGATGCTGCGCGAGCGCGCGGTTGCAAGCATGCCGAACGCATCCATCACATCGCTGGCGCGGATTGAGGAGCGGCCAAGCAACTCGTCGGCCGTCTTGCGCCAGCGCTTGCATGCGTCGGCGCCAAGTACGCTTTCCAGCGCGGGGTTCAGGCGCACCTCTTCGCGTTCGTTGTCGAAGGCCAGGGCCGCAAGGCCGCGGCTGCCCACTTCCAGCAGCAGCTTCACCGGCCACAGCAACAACGGAATGATGCGTGTGCGAGTGGTGCCGCGTGGGTCGCGACTGAGCAGGAACGGGAAGCCCAGGTACAGCCCGTCGATGCCGGTGTCGCGTTTGTACAAGGCGCTCTGCCGGTGCAGCGCGTGCAGGCGCGAGGCAATCTGTGGCATGGCCTGGAAGCACTCCGGGTCCAGGTTCACGGCCCGTTCGTTGCGCAGCAGCAGGTGGTCGAGCAGGGCGGCGGCCGGGTGGCGCTCGCTATGCAGTTCGCTGAGATCGACTCGGGCGGTGGTCTTGCCGATGCTCATGCGCACCAACGGCCCGCGCATTACTGCGGTTACCACCTTCTTCTCGAAGAATTCGAGGATCTGTGACACATACTGCTGCTTTTGCGGCTCAAGCCACTGGCTTGCCGGAATGGCCAGCAACACCAACGCCTTGGCCAAGGGCATGCGCCGTTCAAGGCGGAACTGCTCGGCCCATGCATCTACCGCTGCGACGCCGCAGCGGGCAAACCCGCGTATGCGCTCATCGACGCCGTGGTAAAGGTCCTGGCGCGGGTGCTGCAGCAGCGCTGAGGCAGCTTCGCTGTCGAACCAGCCGACTTCGACGCTACTGGCCAGCTCAGCCGCGTCTTCGATGATCGCATCCACCGAACGGAATTGGCCGATCGAAGCGCTGAGCAGCACGATCAGGTCTTCTTCGGCGATGATCCGTCGGTCCGCCAAAGCCAGCAGGCCGGGGTGCTCGGTATCCGGCAGCAGGCGTTGGCGCGCCTGCCATTCGCTGGTCAGCTTTGCCCGCGAGGTCGACAGCAGGTACACCCGCAAGGTCTCCCCCACCAGTTCGATCTGCTGGTGCAGGGCGCGCTGGCGAACCTGCTCGGCGCGCAGTTTGAGGCGAGAAAGCCAGTTGTCGGTCTGCAGTTGCTCTAGCAGGTCGGGCACCGAGCCACTGATCAGTCGGTAGCCTTCCAGCGGATGTTCAAGCAACCAGCCTGGGGTGACGATATCACCGCGGTGGATCAGTGGGATTTCCGGGTTGAGCAGTTTCAGCGCGAGCATCAAACGGAAATCGTCCTCCAGCCCCTCATGCTGCACCACTTGGCGCAGGCCGGCGAGCAATGAGGGGGGAAGGCCGAGCTGCTCGGCCCACGTGACGATGACGCCGCGCAGCAGGTGGTCGAGTGCCTGCTGCCAGTGTTCAGCGTGCGCGGCGGCGAGCGCGAATACCGCCGGCTTGTGATAGTGCGACTCGCCCAGTTGCAAGGTGGCACCTTCGCCGTCGTCGCGTTCGGCGAAGGCTGACGCTGGCGCCTGCACCGGGCGGCCGTCGAGCCAGGCCTCGACTTCGGGCCATTGCCAGCGCTGGTGCCGGTCGCGTGCCAGCAGACCGCGCAACAGCAGATTCAGCTGTGGGTCGAGGTCCTCGGGAATCGGCACGCCGTTGGCCAGTACATGGATGAGGAAGGCATTGGCATGGATGCCTTCGAAGCAGGCACCTCTAGTCAACTGTTCGAGCAGAATCATGCCCAGGCTCCACCAGTCCGAGGCGGTCGCCACACCGCCGACGATGGCTTCAGGGGCCATGTAGCGGCTGGTCTCCAGGGGCGAGACGATGTCCAGGTCGAACTCCGACAGCCGCGCCGAACCGAAGCCGCTGATCACCAGGTCCAGTGGGTCATGGGCGCGTACCAGCAGGCTGGCCGGTCGCAGGTCGCGGTGGCGTAACCCGGCCTCGTTGAATGCGTGCAGTGCCTGGCCCAGCTCGCGCAGCACATGGCGCACGCTGTGGGCGTCACGGATCACTCCGTCGAAGTCGGCCAGGCTGCCGCCGGTCAGTTCCTCGACCACTTCGAATGCACGGCCATCCCAGCGGCCGGTGGCGATGATTTCGGGCACATGCTCGCGGGGCAAGCGGCGGATCACGTCATAGACTGCAGGGTCCGGCTCTGCGCCTGGTCGGTAAAGGGTGAGCACCGCTTGGCGAGCGGTTTCCTGCTGCATTGCAAGGTAGCGCTCGCGGACGCCGTCGGTATTGCTGATCTGGCGGATCAGTGACCAGCCTTCGATCAATGTTTCGCTGGCTGCGGGCGCATCGTCGAGCGGAGCAACTGTGACACCGTTGGTTGCAGACTGGGCAGGTGAGGCGTCGCACTGCAGGCACATCAGATCGCCGGGGTCCATGGCATGCCCGTTTTCACAGGCGATGCCGTGCGCGACCGGAGTTGTATCTGTCGGGGGCAGATTTTCCGCGGTCTGGATGACTTGCGGGCGCCAGCCGTCAGCGTGGATAGGCTCGCCGGCCAGGTCCCAATTGCACGGGTGCTGGTCGACGGTGCCCTCGCAGAACATTTCCTGTACCGGGCGTGCGGTGTTGCAGTTTGGGCAATAGCGAATCATTGGGCGAATTCCGGTCAGTGGCGGTGCGCGCTGGTGCGGACCTGGTGGCCTTGCGCGTTCAAAAGGTCGCGCAGACGCAGTACGTCGTCACGCCGAGGGATCCCCGCCATCCACACGCTGCCGTTCTCGTCGAACATGAGGTCAAGGGACTGGTCGGCGGGTTGCAGGGGGCGTTGGTAGCTGGACATGCGTTCACGGCCAAGCGAGGTCAACAGGTTCAGGCGCTGATTGTCGCTGCCACGCAGCGCCAGAGATTGTTCGCGGCGCTCGTCGAAAGGGTCGCTGATTAACGCATCGATCAGGCCTTCGGCTTGTTGCAGTTGGGGTTGCAGGTGCTCCAGCGAGTAGCCGCTATACACCAGAATGTCCAACGGACTCGACTGGCGTAGCCCGTGGAGCAGGGCGAGCAGGGCAGGGAACTGGTCGAAGGGTTCGCCGCCGGAGAGGGTGATGCCTTCAGCCTCGGCCAACCACGGCGTCAGTTGCGCCAGCAGCTGTGCTATGCCCACGCGGCGCTTGCCTGGCCCCCAGGTGTCAGCGGAAATACACCCAGGGCAGCGGATGCTGCAGCCTTGAAACCAGATGCCCAGACGACGACCGGGGCCCAGGGTTGTGACCGGGAAGTGCACGCGGGATAGGCTCAGTTCCATGGTCAGCGACGTTCCAGGGTCAATCCGCCGACCTCCAGTCGGCTGATGGCGAAATGCTCGCCAGGTTGAGCGTCCTGGTCGAACAAGGCCCGCGCCAGCGGGTTGAGCAGATGCGCCTCGAGCTGGTTGCGGATGCCACGGCCGCCGTTGGACAGGTCGCGCAGGCACAGAGCGTGCAACGTCTGGCGCGCCTCAGGGACGATGGCCACGTGCAGATCCTGCTGTTGCAGGTCCTTGAAGGTGCCATCGACCATCTGTTCGAAGATCTGCTGGCCGACCTCTTCACGAATGAAGTCGAAAACGATGACGTTCTCGCCGATACGGTTGAGGATTTCCGGGCGATTGAGCACCAGCTTGAAGTGCCGGTCGATCTCGCTGTGGACTTTCTCTCGGACCTGCTCGTAGGGTTCACCCGGCAGCACGTTGGCAACACGCTCGCCGTTATCGCCCAGGCGGTAGATGCCCAGGTTGGAGGTGAACACGATCAGCGCCTCAGAAAAGTACACCCGATCACCGCGGCCTGAGGTCAGCACGCCGTCGTCAAGAATTTGCAGGAATTTGTCGAGGATGCGTGGGTGGGCTTTTTCGATTTCGTCGAAGAGCACCACACTGAAGGGTTTCTCGCGAATCGCATTGGTCAGTTCGCCACCGACGTCGTAGCCGACATAGCCGGGAGGTGCACCAATCAAGCGCTGGTCGGCATGCTCGGCGCTGAACTCCGACATGTCGAAACGGATATACGCGTTTTCGTCGCCGAACAGCAGGCTGGTGATGGTTTTGGCTAGTTCGGTCTTGCCCACCCCGGTGGGGCCGGCGAGGAAAGCCACTCCACGCGGGCGGTTGCCCTTGCGGCTGGCGCCGACGCCGGTCATCGCCCGCTTGACGATGTCGAGCATGTGGGTCACGGCGTGGTCCTGGCCTTTCACCCGCTGGTACACCAACTCGTCGCCCTGGCGGATGCGCTGGCGGTCTATGCGTAGCCAGGGGTCTTCGGTGACACCCACTTTATATCGGCGCACGGCATCGGCGATCTGCAGCATGGCCACACCCTCGACTCGTGCGAGTTGCGCGATGGCGCTGAGGTCGAGCAGCAGCAGGCCCTCGGTGTTCTGCACGAAGGCGTCCGCGGCCTGGGCGAGGGCGTCCTGACCTGCCTCCTGGCTACCGGCGAGGCCCTTGAGCAGGGCCGGAGCCAAGGCGCGGCGGGCCAGTTGGTCGGGTCTTGAGACCGGAATGTGGCGGATGCGTGGATTGTCGACCAGTAGCCAGTCTGGCAGGTCACCTTCTTTTTCCACCAGCCATAGCAGCGTGTTGAAGAACGGCTTTCGCGTTTGTGGCTGCGGCCGGCTGCGAGCCTGATGGGCGTGTACCAGGGCCTGGGTGAACAGTTGATGCTCGGCCGCGCTCAGCGCATCGTTGCGTACCACCAGGCGCGAGGCGAAGTCGATGATCAGGGCGACCGGTGTATCGCTGCGGGCTAGCAGCCGCTGCACGGTGGCGGCCAGCAGGTCTACACCTGCAGATGCGGCACCGTTTACCGGGGTCAGGCCGAGTTCCTGGAGCAGGGCATGGCCCGGTGCCGGGTCGCTGCCGGGCTTGCCAAGCACACGAAAACCAGCCACTGGGTCCCAAGCCAGAACGTGGCCATAGCCAGCGTCGAGCAGGGCGTCGGACAGGGTCTGGCTGAAGCTCTGGGCCGTGACCGTGCCAGGGGCGACCTCGCAGGCCTGGAGGTCGCGGATGTTGCCCGACAGGACGAATTGGCTTTTAAGTGGCAGGAAACGGACGAGGTCACGCATCCAGCGCGGGGTCTGAAACGGTGTATTCCCTGACATGATCAACTCGTCTAGGTTGTGTACTGGGCAGGGTATTGTTCCTTGCGCGTAATTTCCAGTATTGCTGTCTGAAAGTTCAACGCGTTGGATTACAGTATTTCTGATATGCCTCGATACCCCCCTCATGCCGCGTAAATTAATGACATGGGGTGGCGTTTTGGTTCAACAACTGACCGCTATCGACCCCTTGCTACCCTTGGCGACCGACCGCAATAGGCCGAATTCAGCCTATTGCGACAGACGCCTGCCCCCCCTTGAGCACGCCTACTTATGAGCGACATTGAAATACTGTCCTTGTCCCCAGACGGTCGCTACCAAGTCCAGGCGACCCCGTGGGAGGCAGGCAACTCCCACTAGCTGTTCCCGCCGCAAATCATAGATACCCAAAACGGAAACGTGGTGTTTGGCTTCGAGGATCCTTTGTGGTCAGCAGACCGTAGCACCTGGTTAAGCCCGACCCGGGTCGAACTCAAGCTACGCAAATACCCCGGCCATCGAGCACCTCGAGGGATTAAGGTGATTATTGAGTGTGCGCTGCGTATCGCTGAATATGGCGATGGTACGCACATTGAATCAGCCCGCCTGGAAAGCACCCTTGAAGGGATGCTCGATCTGCTCGGCTGAACTCACTTTTCAGCAAGGACCTGAATGATGAATTGGAAAGCGCTGGAACAGGCGCTGTTCGACGCCGCCAGACAGGCGTTGCAAACGCTGCTTGATAAGGGGGGCAGTCCTTTGTACGGCGCAGCGTTTCATGCCAGCTACCGAGAAGAAGAGGCGGTTCTGTCGCTGCCCAACTTTGCCGCAAACAGCCTGCAAGCACTCAGCGAAGACTACCCCGACGAGCAAGATGAAAGCTTCAGTTCGGTGAAGTGGAACCCGGCGGACTGGCGCTGGGATTGGGAGATCTGCGCTGGTGAGCCGTTCACGCGGCTTGATGATGAGCTGCAAGCCTACGCCAATCGGTTTGGCCCGCGCCAATGGCAAGCGACTGAGCAGCGCTTGCTGGTCACCGTTAGCCGTGCCGCCAGGGCGCTGGGCCGCCATTTCAGTCAGCATCCTGGTGTGACGCCTGGCTTCGTGGTGATTTTTCATGACTTTGCTGGCTATATGCCCTTGGCCAAGCGCAGCATGACCCGCCAGCAGTTCGAGGATAATTTCCCTATCGAACTGGCCATTGAAAACGCCCTGCGCGATGTCGCTGCCTTGCCGCTCGCCGAGCAGGTCGCGTTCTACGTCAGCCGCCTACATTGTTCGGATGGTATCTCGGGAGAGGACGCAGAGCGCTGGCTGATTGCCAATGGCCGTCCCGCACAGGCAGCGCTTATCGAACTGCTCAACGGGCATAGAGCGCCTACCGCTGCCGCGCGTATTCTCGGGCTAGCCGGCATGGCTGATGAGCCCGTCATCCAAGCCCTGCGCCGACAGGCGATTGAGGCCTGTAAGCAGCCGACCCGCAACTGGTGCGCAAATGCCTTGGGTTACCTTGAGGATTTCGACTGGCTTATGCAGCAAGCGCCCGACGTCGCTGTCGCGGGTATTTGCGCTAACTTCGACGGTTTCCGCCGGCGGGGCGTGCAGCCACCGGTGCTGAACTACACACCTGTTGAGCGTCTGCTTGATCAGCATCCTGAGTTTCGGGCTGCTGTTGAAGAGACCCTTGAAGAAGTCTATGACCAGATTGATACCACCACTGCCGATGTCAGCGAAGCCTTGCGCGGTTTGGTTTCACCTCACGTAGCCATTCGTCGTCATGCTGTGAGTGGATTGAATAACCGTGGCCTGCTGCCCGACGACTCGCTTCGAGCCATCGAGGCGCTACGCCTGGCAACACAGGATACCGATGAGCAGGTACGGCACGTCGCGGGCCTTGGCCTGGAAACTATGAAACCCAGCCTGGCTCATCGTTCTGAGTGCGTCGCAGATGGAGAGCGGATGCCATAGGAACTCAGTGGCTCGGTTTGGCGGACTACGCTTCCGCCACTAATTCTCGTTAAAGCCCTGATTTATCAGGGCTTTTTTGTGTTTGGTCGGTTTCGGCCCATACCTTGGCCCATACTTTGGACTCTGGCTTCCAGTGAGCCTCCTTGGAATTTTCTGCCCAACGGCCCCTTGTTTCTGAAGCGCTCGTGAGTTTTTGCGCTGAGAAGTGCCCAGAAGCACCTGGACTGAGAGGGTGTGGGGCCTCTGTTGGCCACGGCACTCATGTAAATTGCCCACCCCTACGTTTTCGCACTCATCTTCAGTAAGTCTGAAATGGCACTTTGATAGCATTCAGTTCTCCGCTAGCATGCCGTGAATTCCCTGTCGGGCAAGGGCGCATTCCATACTTATCGGGTACCCACGCGAGACAACTGTAGGCCAGCGGTAGGCCGGTGGGGATAAAGTACGAACAACTCGCTGCGCTGGCGCCGATCGATAAAGCGCTGGAAGAAAGCGGGGGTAAGGGCAAGGGGGAAGACGCCAAGCGTCTCGTATTGGAGACGCTCATGTCCTACGAGAAACTCAAGAAGCTGGTCCCAGATCCTTTAAAGGATGTGAACCGACCGATGTCGTGAAGCGGGTTGAAGAGCTGAGTGCAACAGAAGCTGCGGTCAGGGGCGCACTGAAAACTGATTCTGGGTCGGCAACCGCGCAGCACATCTTTGAGATAGGTATACGGATAATGCCCATTCATGCTCGCTGATTGGATCGGGCTCATAATTGCAGTCGCCCGGTTACCGCTGCGCAGCGACCCGGCAAACAACCAGTTCGAGCTTCCGAGCGCCTATGGCCGTATCTGGTTCTCAACCTGATTGTTATCGATGGGCACAGCCCATCGTCCAGGTAGCGCGTCAGCGCTAACCAGCTTTTCAGGCTGTAATCGAGGGCTCTGGCCGTGGCTGATCGGTTGGGCACCAGGTCGCGCTGGGCCAACATCCAGTCATGAAGTGTTTTGACGATTCATGCCGCCATGTCCTGACGTATTCGCCAGCGATCTTCATCTATCATGCCCCGCGCTTGGCGTTCGACCTGGTACAAGCCACTGATCGAGTGCAGCGCTTATTCGGCCAAGCTGTGCTCCATGGCTGACTGCGCGGCGAGTGTGATTAGGGTGATGGCCATTTGGCTCTTTTCGAGTCATGATCTAGTCCTGTGCTCGCAAAAACGTACTTCACAGTGCCAGCCTATGGCATAGGCCAAACCAGGGATCGGATCAGTGTCGACATCTGTAGGTAGTCCGCCATCGCTCAGTAGTGTCATCCAGAAGCTCTTGGATAAATCTCCTCTTGATCGTTTCGTGAAGTGTGCGGTGGACTTAGCCACCGTGCCGCCACACAAGGCTCCTCGGGTCGCGCTTCTGCACGTCCGATTCAAAGAAGATATTCCCAGTATTAAGGCGTTTGCCGATTTCCTTGGTAACCAAGCGGCGAACTACGCGCTAAGCCGTCGGCGTCGAGATGAATACCAGGCCCGTATAGCTTCAGCGGAAAATGGGGATGTTTCAGCTGCGCAAGAGCTCAGTCGGGCTGTTAGGAGTGCGTTCATAGAATTTCGAAAAGCTCACCCGTCCAGGGCGAGCGAGGTGGGGGAGGTACTGGCTTACTGCGTCGCCGTCCACCATCTGCAGGCCTCTCAGCTGATCGCCAAGATGGCCTTGAAAACCAGCAATAATATGCCGGTTTATGGCCTCGATGGCATTCACGCCTCCGTGGTCAACGGTGAACTGAATGTATTTTTCCTTGAGTCTAAGCTCGCAGGTACTGCCGCAAGTGGCACAGCTGACTACGCGGAATCTGTCTCAGGCTTCCTCAAAGACAATGCACAATACCAGCGTGAGTACGGGCTGGTTACTAGCCTAGGGAATCTTGATGCGCTTGATCCAGTCGACAAGAATCTAATGATGGACTATCTGGATGTATTTGGTAATCCAAATGCGCCCAAACGTGAGCGATCCGTGGGAGTAGTTTGTTACTCGGAGGTTAAACATTTTGCGAGCAAGCTTGAAGTCGATGAGGGCCCAATGTCCAAACATGAGGATCATTTTGGGGAGCTCTATAAAAACGATTTCAATAGGCATCATACAAATCTTAATAATCAGCTAGGTGTTAAGAAAGTCGATGCGAATAAATGTATGGTTTATTTGGTGGCCGTGCCTGATGTCGATGAGCTGAGAGAAATGTTTTATGACTCGATAGGCCTTACTGGTTTGGAATCTGACGTTCCTCTCACTCCATCCTCCGTCATCAAGCAGGACGCACAATGAGCACTTTTGCGGCGGAGCTTTCCTCAAGGTTTGTTCAGAATGAAACCTTCAGGCGTGCGCTAGGTCACCTCCAGGCTTGTGGTGCCGCCAGTGCGCTGCCCGGCTCTATTATACAGCCGCACGGAGTACCCGATCAGAATGCGATCGGGAAAATGCTGTACTGCGCATCAGTGTTTGCACAATCTGGGGCTGAGTCGCATGTTAGCTTGGCTCAAACGATTGCTTTTAATGCAATGTTGATTTCGCAGGAGTCGAGCGTGCTTGAGCGGTGCGCAACGATATTAACAGAGATTGGGAACTTTCCGAGTTTGACTTATGCTGAGAGGCGGAATTCTACAAGACCTTCAACATTGCTAGGGATGATTCAGAGAAATGTTGTTGAGCAGCTGAACACTGTTAATGTGGCAGGGTCAGCTATTGCTCTAACCGATTATCAACGTAAGGTGTGGGACTCCCTCCAAGAAGGGCGCTCTTTAGCCATGTCTGCACCTACTTCCGCTGGCAAATCGTTTCTGGTAATCGAGCACTTGTGCAGGGACGCTTTGACACTTTCGCGTTTTGTGTTCGTTTATATCGCACCAACGCGAGCGCTGTTGTCCGAAGTTCATTTGAAAATAAAAGAGCGCCTTGCAAGTGATGTGGCAATTCGGGTCACAGATATTCCCACTTTTGAGAGCGTGCCTCGGCAAATTTTCGTACTGACTCAGGAACGGTTCAAAGTTCTTCTTTCAATAACCTCATCTCCAATAAATCTTGTGGTCGTCGACGAGGCTCAAAATTTATCAGATGGCGCCCGCGGGATGATACTGCAGGATTGCATTGAGCAATGTCATGCCCGCGATCATAAAACTCACGTGGTCATGCTTGCTCCTGGCGCTCAAGGTTTTACCGCTGCGCTGGAAAGCCTGGGGTTGCCTGGCATTCCGGAAGTAAGTACCACTGTCTCCCCTGTTCTACAAAACCGAATTGTGGTTTCGAAGACTCCGTCTCTCAATCAGCTTGACTTCAAGCTGCTCAGTGCTCATGGATTCTCCCATATAGGAACTATGCAGTGCAAAGTCGGCCTTGACTTGGTTGAAAGCAAACTCGCGGCTGTCGCTTTGGAGTTGGGCAGCGGTGGTGGATCCTTAGTGTATGCAAAGACGCCTACCGAGGCGGCAAGCCTAGCCGGTTCAATTGCCCTAGGTTTAGATGATAAGGCGGATGCTGACGCTAATAATGAACTGGTAGAGTTCATCAAAGATCACATACACCATGAGTATCACTTAATCGGGATGGTTAAGAAAGGTGTGGCCTTCCACTATGGACAAATGCCATCCCTGCTTCGTGAAGCCATTGAGGCAGCGTTTCGTGCCGGCACTATAAAATTCTTGGTGTGTACTACAACCCTGTTTCAAGGTATCAATCTCCCTGCTCGTAATGTTTTTATAAACACACCAGCTAGGGGGCGGGGAGGCAAGGTAATGCTGGATCCTGCCCTGCTTTGGAATTTTGCCGGTCGAGCAGGGCGTATGGCAAAAGACATCGTCGGGAACGTATTCCTCATCGATTACGATGAGTGGAGTACCCAGCCAATGGATACGTTCTATAAGTTTACCATTCGATCCGCGCTTTCGGAATTTGTCACTGAGAATGCTACGGATGTCCTTACGGTGTTAAGCAAAGGAAAGCTCGATTCCAAGCCAGGGGATGAGCGCTCTCGAAATGCTATCGCTTCAGCTGGTATGCTTGTAAGCAAAGCTAGACAGGGCGACGTCGCAAACTACCTGAGTCGGGTCGCTCCGGCGTTGGATTATTTTGACTTTCGGCATATTAGAGAGGCAGCTGAGAAAGCGTCTGAAGAGCTTCTGCTACCTCAGAATGTAATCGAAGGAAACTGGACATTAGACTTGTTTGCGCTGGACAGGTTGATGGCTTACCTCGTCGAGCGCCTCAATGATGGCACCTTAGATAGCTTGGTGCCCAAGAGTCCACCGGACTTAGGTAAGGCGGCTTTCAGTCATTATCAAGGGATTTTTAATGTCTTGTTTAAGTATATAAAGGGCTTCGATAAAAATTTTGGGGCTTATGTGGCGCGTATTGCAGTCAAGTGGATGGAAGGAAAGCCTTACCCATTGATTTTGAACTCTGAAATCAAATCCGAAAAGCTTCGTATTACGAAGAAGCGCAACCTAGAGAAACTCAATCTAATGGCTGATCCCGGTTACAGGGTCAGATCTATCGCTGATGCCAATCCAAGCAAGGTCATCAAAAAGACCTTTGACACCATTGAAGACGTCGTTCGTTTTCAGCTGGTGCAGATGGGCAAGGCCTACAACGACATATTGATTCATATCTTCAACGATAATGGTCTGACGCATAAAGTTTCCGAGATTTTTGATTTCGCGTTGGCCTTAGAGCTTGGGGTTAGCACAAACACGGGACGTGCATTCTTGGAGTTGGGTCTCTCTAGGATTGCCGCTTCTGAGCTTCAGAAAATCTTTCCCGATAGTGAGCTTGATATTTCAGGCGCAAGGGAAAAGCTATTGGGTTTTGATACGTCGCTGCACGAGTTGAGCTCGGTTATCGTGGCGGAGATAGATAGAGCGAAATCTACCATCGAACCTGCTGATACTGACTCAAACCTGTCCTCGTGACCATCGGTCTGACGTCTTCCTTCCACCAACCCTTGACGGTACGCTCGCCGCGCTTCAGGGGTGATGGTCTTGTGCTCGGCCAATAGAGCATGGCGATCTGTCAGGCTCATGAGAAAGCGCGCGATACGAAGCGTGGCGTCGATCAGGAGGGTTCGGTGTTACCAAACTGAGTGGCGCGTTCACAGAGGCAGATCAGTCCCCGGAATGCAACTAAACGCGGTTGTCTTCAACCTAAGATGTTGGTATCGAGCAAGCAGCCTACATTTCGGCGGGCCTGAGGCAGTCCAGCGTCCCCTCCAGGCGGAGGAACGGATTATCTGTTGGCTGCCTAGTCGATATAACGCTGCCGTCGCGCAGTACATAGCCATTTAGGACGCTGCTTTTGCGAGGTCCTTTCACCTTGCATGACCAAATGTTCTGTCCGCTAGGTCGTTTCAAATGTTTATTTAGCCGTTCAAAGTTCCGCTGGATATCCTTCCAAGCCTCACTGCTGCCATTGCTATCAGCAAACTCTGAATGCTCGACCACGTAACGTTGGAAAATGCCCGGTGAGACCAAGAAAAAGCAACCGTCCACGGTATGAATCTTTGCCTTGCTGTCGTTGACCACTAAGCGATGACTGTGGATTCCCTCGCGCAGCCATTCGATAAAGGCCAGCCCCTTGGCATCACTAGGTGGAGCAGTTGCTGATTTCGGACATGTTGGGCTCGGTTCACACTCCGCATCGCCCGGGTCATTCAGCATGTCCATCAAATCGTCGAGATCTGAGTCCTTAATGAGGGGCTCGGGGCAGGTTTGTTTTTCTGCCGGGGCTATTTGTTGTCGATTAGATGCAAGCGACTCGGACGAACCGCCTTGCTGGGGATGCTCCATCACCGGCCCAACCGTGCCGCCAAAGTTCTCTGGACGGGGTTCATCGGCCCAAATCAGGTCTGGCCTTAAGCGGAGAAAGGTAAAACGATGCTGCCAGCCATCCTCTGTGACGACAGCACTCCAAACCGCTTTACCTTCTGGTGTAGCGTCGACCAATCCATGTGACTGCAGCTCATCGAACAACGCAATATTGGAGGACGGGATACCATCCACGGATTGAGCCAGCAGATAAGATCGTAGTTTGTCGGTCGCGGTTTTACTGACCAACCACAGATGATCTTCGGTGAGCCAACCGGCAGCCCCGGGCTGGTTGAGTTTGAACTCATTCCTAACCAGGTGGCGCAGGCCCGTGAGTAGGTGATGCTGCAGTGAGTGTTTCGGTGCCTGCAGGGCCTTAGTGGGATTGGCACCGATATTCTGCGCGGTGGACACCCGATCAGCTTGCAGCACCAGTTCCCCGAGGGTGCCAGCATGCTCGTAGTGGTTGGCCAGCAGGAAAAGTAAGTGGCGCCACAAGACCGGGTAGCTGCTGAGCCAGTCGAGGTGGTGGGGTGTCAGAATTTGTGTGTAGAGCAGCCCCGCAGCGACACCGTGAAGCTTGTAGTCGCGACCGACCACGAAGCGAAAACGATAGGGTTGGTTCATAGGGCCGTGCCAGGGGTGCCATACCTCGCCGTTCTGATATTCCACCTGCAGGTCGACGGCAATTTTGCCAATGTCGTGGAGCAGGGCACCGTAGGCAATCGCCGCGCTCCAGGCTTCGGCCTGCGCGGTCTGGTCTTCCGGTGCGGCGCCGCTGGGGAGTAGGTACAACTGGCGCAACTTCAGGCTGCAGGCCACTAATTCTAGTCCATGGTCCAGCATGCCGCCCGGATAGGCATGGTGGTGGCTTTCACTGGCCGGGAGTTGCTGTACATAGCTGGCGTAACGGCGGATCGGATTAAGGTAGAGTTGATCGAACTGTGGTTCGGATAGAGCGGTGTATTGCCAGATGCGCTCCAGCAGTCTTTTCCGGTGGCTGGCAGCAAGCAGTGATTCCGCCGACAGTGGTTGAAGAAAGCCCCCGGCGGCGGGGATGATCTGTTCGGGCACGCCTTTTTGAGGTTTGAGCCACCAGCGTTTCATCGTAGTACCTGCCTTGCGTTCAGAAGGTCCTTTTGCCTTTCGGATAAGCCTCTTACCCTTGCGTCCCCTTCCATTGTCGCCATTACCCTTTACCGTCTTGGCCTTTTTCGCGAGTGTGTTAATCCGAATAAATGCGCATCGGGTTAGCCTTCAGGTATAGCCGGACCCGGCATCATGTTTCTGAGCTGGGGCGTTGGCTGAGTTATGCTGTATTGATCATGCTGCTGGCAGACCGGATTCATGGCACAGATGCTGCCACTCGGTCTGCCGCCAAGCGCTGTGCGAAAAAGTTGCCGCGCAGCCAGCGCGATCTCTTGTTCAAGATTGGCAGCAGCGCGGCGCCTCGCGAAGTAGTGGCCCACCTCTGCATAAACTTGGCTGACTGATCTTTCACAGAGGTTTGCAAAGAACGAGCACGAAAAAGGATCTTAAACGGGGAATAACCACTCGGATATTGAATGTGGCTCAGTTACTATTCATTCACGTGTCTCATACTTAGGAAAGATTTCTAATGTCCAAACTTGCCGAATTCAAAGCACTGGAAGCGCAGCTGGCCGCGCAACTTCAACAGCTGGATGCAATGAAAAACGATTCCGGCCTGAAGCAGGAAATCGAGTTTGAACAGAAGCTCAAGGCCTTGCTGGAAGAGTACGGCATGAGCCTGCGCCAGGTGATCACCATTCTGGACCCGTCCAAGGGCGTGAGCGTGAGTGCTGTAAGCGCGTCGAGTGGTGCTCAGCGCAAGCCGCGCGAGGTCAAACGCTACAAGAACCCGCACAGTGGCGAAGTGGTGGAAACCAAGGGTGGCAATCACAAGATCCTCAAGCAGTGGAAACAGGAACACGGCTCGGATACCGTCGAGAGCTGGCTGCAGTAATCGACTGCGCATTTGCAGTGGCCGATACACGGCGCTGCAGGCAAAACAAAGGCCCCAATCGGGGCCTTTTTGCTGGTTGAGGGAAATCACGCCGTGAGTCGCTCCGTCGCTTCAGTGGCGTGGTCGGACTGCAGTGCCAGCAGGAATTCTGAGGCCTCACGGGCCTGGCCACTGGCACGGAAGATCGCGCGCTTGTCCTCCTTGAGGATCTTCAACCAAGAGGCCAGGTACTCCTCGTGGCGCAACTCTCCCTGTGTGCCAGTCAGTGCGCAAAGAAATGCTGCACCCATTTCCGCGACCAACTCCTCGAAGGCATAGGCTGCGGACCCGAACGCGTGCCCGCCGGTGATGCCATCGCGGTTCAGGCGCGATCGATGCCCCGACCAGTGTGTCAGCTCATGCAGGGCCGTCGCGTAGTAGCTGCCGACGTCCTCGAATTGAGCCTTGGTGGGCAGCTGGATGCGATCGCGCAGCGGCTGATAGAACGCGCTATCGCCATAGCAATGCTCGATCTGCGCGCCGCTAGCTAGCAGCAACTGCTCGGCCGGGGCATGGTCGATAAAAGGGGGTGGCTCGATGTGCTCAGCGGGTTCTGGCTCCTCGTCAGGCAAGCCTTCGGTCTGCTCGATGTTGAACAGGCAATGCGTGCGCAAGAGGGCGAACTGCACCATTTTGATATTGCCCTGGTCATCGCGAACGACCTGGCCGTCCTCGTCGTGCGCCTCCTTGCTCATTGGTTTGTACAGCACCGCGAGGGTGGATTGCTCGCCCTTGCGTACATGGCCACCAGCTTTGCGTGCCTGGTTGAAGGTCAGCCAACGATCCTGGGTGAAACCTCGCAGGCGCGCCTCGGCCCACAGCAGTGGAATGTTGATGCCGGCGTAGGGGCGTCTGGTGATGGCGTTGATGGGAAAAGGGGAGTCAGTACCTGAACCGGTGGTGGTCCAGGGTTTGATCCAGGGGATCACGCCTTGGCTCAAGGCGCTAACGATCTTGTTGGTGACATCCAGGTACATATCGGACATGGCGTTCTCCGGGCGTGTAGGGGGAACGCTGCCCAGCCGGGAAGGGTTCCCGGTGGGGTAGTGAGGCAGTAGCGGTGCTGGCAGGTTCAGAGGGCGGCGGTATCTACTACAATCTCACCGGGCAGCCGGATGAGCAGAAAAGCCGGGCCGCTGCGTGGGGTGATGCGAGTCAGCTGGAGCTGCGGCAAGTGAGCAGATACTGAATTGCCATTGCGCCGCGAGCGGTCGAGTTGTAACTCGATGGGGCAGTGTGAGGTACGCGGTGTCGAGGTCAGCACGCTGTTGAGCAGGTCTGCCAAGCGCAGGGCTGACTGGCCGATGGGTTCCTCACCTGTGGCAGGTGCAATGAACTGCTGCCAAACGCCTGGGCTCAGCACCACAGCGTTGGAGAAGAGCTTCATCGTGGACATTGGGACCTCCGCGTAGCTGATCTCGCGGCACCTCAATGTGAGGTTCGTGCGTGGATCTGCTCAATCTCAACAAGGCATTGAACAGGGTGCTTCCATGTATTAAACCGCGCTTGGACGTGAGGTCAATCTCCGATCTTTACCTCCAATGGAGGTCTCTATCCAGGGTGTTCCAAGGGAGACTTTCCGGCCTCGGATCCCTGACAAGCGGTGATCTTCAATCGACTGAAACATGATGCGAGAGGCGTCCAGAGAGGCCCGGTTAAGGTGCCGCTCTGGTTACGCGAGGTGCTCGCTTCTGCGTTCAAGATTTTCCTGCGGGGTCAACCTCGGCGGCCAGGTACAGGTGGGTAGAAGTGGCCTCCACCACGAGCGATCCTGCGGTACCGCGAAGGCTGGCGAGGACAGGATCATCGATGTCGAAGTACTCGGCAAAATCATCGCCGCCGAATTCATCGCGGGCGCGATTCCACCAGGTGTCGAAGTCGTCGACGTCGGGGTTGCAGCCGGTGGCATAGGCTACGCGTTTGCGGCCGCCACCGTCCGGTTTGCTTTCGCCGATCTCGGACATGAGGTAAACACCGTGGTCCTTCACCAATATCAGTCTGCAACCATTGATACCGGCCTCGGCCAACACGGCGTGAAGTTCAGTGCCTGTGAAACGCAGCATGATGAGATCCTCCAGAGGGTGCGGAGGAACGTCACCCCGTGTGGGAGAGTTCCCAGCACTGGAATGGATGTGAGTAGGGTGCAACGAAGACGCAGGTTCAGTGAACCCGGGGGATTAGAAGGCGTTCATCACCGGGGAACGGTGACCATGCGAGCTGCCGAACGCGTATCGCATTTCGGGGTAACCATCACATGCGTGACGTAGCCTCAAAGGTTATGGCTACCTGGGGTGCTGGAAAACCAGCGATTGCACAATTGGTGTACCAAGCGAACCGATATAGCGTCAATGGCTTTTGGGGTGGAGTCAGTGTTCGCGATCCAATGAGCGCCATCGGAGATAATTCGCGTTGTCCAAGTGATCAACGGTCAAGGAATTTAGCGATGGAGGAGTAAGCTAGAGCTTGGATCCAAATTGGCGCTAGCGGCTTGGCCGCGATCGCAGTGACGGGTATCGGAGGCAATCAAATGTCGACTCCAGCATCTTCGACTTCTGGCCGGACCGGCATCGGCAAGTATTTTATTCGCGCTGCGGTTGGTGCTGGTCGAGTGGTGAACAGATTCGAATCCAGGGTTTTGAACTCCGGCGTTTTGGCCTCCGTGCCGTTTAAGTATCGCAAAATTGGCTTTTATGTATTCAAGTTGATCCTGATGCTCGCCGTTGCTTCAGTTGCGATTTCTCTCGCGCTCGGGATACTTGCTGTATGGACCATTGCTGCGCTGCCAATCAGTACTGATAGTCAGCCCCGGATTCATGAAATGAGCCACCCTCGACATCATCTCAGATTCCCTGAAATGTACGACGACAATGGAGCCCCCAGGTGATTGATTATTTCAGTCTGCGGGCACCGGACATGACCTGTGAAGATCCCTTTTCTGCTTGTACCTGAGCACCTTCCGTCCCCCGGGTGAGGAGCGTTTGCATACCGCTACCCACGTTGTATCCCGCCCAGCTCATTACGCCGAGGAAAAACATCGGCAGTACTACGAACATTGCACCCATTACGTACTCGATCACCTGAGCGGTGACTGTCCCATCCATGAACCCTGCTGTCGGCAACGACAACAGCGCTTGGTCTGTGGCAGAAACTTGGTTGTACAGTGTTTCGAGCATGCTCGAGTCGATCCAGCGCGCGAGCTCCCACCAGAAGGTGAGCATGTGCAGGGTGAACAGCGCGAATGTGATCGTCATGAGCGCCTTGAGTTGGTAGGTGCTGATTAGCAGCACCAGCGGCAGGCTGATGATTGTGCCCATGATCAGAAAGGCCTGGACCATCGGCAATGCCGCGCGCAGCGCATTCATCGCCGGGAAGTTACTGAACGAGCCCAGGGCCAGGCCGGTGTTGGTGGCCAGGTTGTTCAGGCCTTGCGTCAGCGAACCGCCCCGCGCGCTACTGCCGTAGTCCTGGAACACCTGCCCAGGCGCCATGTTCAATGACTGCTGCCGTGGGCTCACCAGCTCGCGCAAGGTGGCGTCTTCGACCTCCGTAGAGGTGCGCCCGGTCAGCCATCCCCGTAGCTGCGATAACAGTGATGGATCAAGCTCGGCCACCAAGCGATCGCGCAGTCCGATCGTGCTATCGCTCCACCACTGCTTGCAGGTGGGGTAGCCGGCGCCGTTGTCGAGCTGGGGTAGGGAGGTGTCTCTCGTCTCTTCGTATGGCCAATCGACCCTGGGCATTCGCGAGCGATCGGTATCGTAATATCCCGGCGTGTTGAGCAGGTAGGTCGAGCCAATCCAGGACGCGTCGTAGCTCTGCGATTCGTCCAGCTCGGGGCGATTGGTGAACAGCCGTGAGCGCGAAAAGCCGTAACAGTCCCGGGTGAAGTCAGCGACTTCCTGCAGCAGCACCTGGTCGTTGATCCGCGAACTGTCGATCTCCATGCGCATCGCGCGGATGTCGGGCGCGCAGGGAATCGACGCGGTCGCTGCGGCGGTCATGCCCTTGCTCATGGCATGCACGAGGAACCACCACACCGGCACGTTTGCTGACCTGTCACCGATGGTATTGAAGGTCGTGCCCCAGGCCGTGTCGGCGGGCCTGGCCATGGATACACCACAGCGCTGGCTCGCCGCATCGTCGAAGGTCACCGAGGACAGGTTCAGCGGGAAGAACGGCATGCAGCCAAACAGAATGACCACGTAGCTCATCCACAGCCGGTTCTCGACGCGAGGGATCGACAGCAGGCCCTTGTTGCCCTCGTCGGCACCCTGCTGGCGGGCCGACAGCCATTCCTGCAGGATGATCGCGCCGAAGGGGGCGGCGAACAGCCCGGTGTCCGCCAGCGTGTTCCAGATGCCGTTGTTGATGATCCAGGCCAGCAGCGACAGGTAGTACTCGAGGTAGCTGTTGGTGCTCATGTTCATGGCTGCCACCTCACACGCGAGACAGTTCGACCAAGATGATAGAGCTGAAGCCGATCAACCCCAGACTCTTTAGCCGTTGCTGGTCCACAGGCGCAGCCCGCATACGCAACGCTGCGGCCCAACCGGCGGAGATCAGGGCGTACAGCAGAGCGCGCCACCACGCGAAGTAGGTGGCAGTTGCTCGCGCTGGTGCGAGCCAATCCAATTGGGTGGCGGGCAGTTGCAGTGCTATCCAGGCAATCAGCAATATGACCAGCAGGGTGCCGAGGATCAGCAGCACTTGGATGATCAGGGATCTCATAGATAACGTAATCATGGCGTGCTCCTCTCCTGTTCAGCCCGGCGCAGTCGGTCTGGCTCCGGGTCGCGCTGATTGATGCTGCGCGAGGCGTCGGCGCCGCCGGCGTGGCGATCGAGGACCAGGCTGGCGGTATTGGTGGCCAGCGACTGGCGTACCTCCAGCTCGGTTTGCAGCAGGCGAATCTCACGCTCCAGGGTTTCGACGTTGCTGTTGAGGGCGGTGGTGGCGGGCTGTGCCGAAGCCACATTGGGCTCATGGCTGCCGGCGAACAGCGTGCGCTGCAGCAGCATCGCCTTGTAGATCACGCTGGACAGTGCGGTCTCACTGGCCAAGCGTCGGGCCAGCAGGTTCTGGTCAGGGTCATCGCGCAGCCCCTCAATGACGCCGCGGGAGACCTGCAATAATGGGCTGGAGACTTTGCCGAGGTTCTCCGGGCTGGGCTGGTCGGCGCCCGAGACCATGCGCTGCAGGCCTTCCAGGTGTTCCGCGTAGGTTTCCTGGATCAGCGGCGACAGGCCCGTCCCAGCAGTTACGCGCAGCGTCTCGCAGTCATCGCAGGTCTCCACCTCGGTTTCACCGAGCACACGCGTCGCCCACTCGGAAGCCTCCTCGGGGCTCGACCAGGCTTGGCAGATAGCGCCATTCTGGCAGCCCGAGCCGACGGCCGAGGTGTCCTCGACGGCCCTGTTGTGCAGCAGGTTGTAGCCAGCTTTGACCACGTCAGACGTCACCCGGATAGGGTGCTGGCCATTGCCGCCAGCCTTCTGCCCACCGACCCAGCTGACGCCGTTGTTGCCGTTGTTCGATTCGGTGTCCTTTACCGCCATTACGGCATCACCGCCGGACTGCTCGAGGTTGTGCTGCATCTCCTGGTTCTGGGCCAGCGCGCCCCAGCCGGCTTGGTCGACCTTGTCGGCCATTTTCGCCGCCATCGCCTGGCACGTGAGCTTGGAACGATCGAAGTCGATGCGACCCTGCAACACGCCATTGCTCAGGAGCTCATACAACCCGGGGTTGGCGCGCTGGATGATCATCGCCGGTAGCGACATCACTGCCTGCGTGGCGTTCTGGATGACGTTGCCCATGATCTGCTGGAAGCCCTGGGTGGCACCATTGAGCTGGTTCTGCAGAGTGTTCGAAAGGTTCATGTTTCCGCACATCATGTTGGCGCGCCAGGACATGCCCACGCCGAGGCCATTGGGGCGGTAGAGCGAGGAGGGCGCTCCCGCCGCCGAACCGCCGCCGATGGTGTACATCACGCGGTCGTCGAGGACCGGGGCCTGGTCACCGAGGTGGTAGCCGTTCTCAGCGGCGTAGCCCGCGGCGCACACGAGGAAGCACACCAATCCGAGCGCGAAGTTGTTCATCATTGGCCTCCATCAAAGTCGATGCTGAACAGAAACGTCTGGCCCATACGCTGGCAGCAGCGGTAGGGCCGCCACAGCGACCAGGCGTAGGCACCGTCGGTGTTCTGGATCGTCTCGCTGGGGAAGATGGCGCAGGTGTTCTGGACTACCGGGGTAAGTAATTGCCAGCGGTGGTTGTTGACGTTGTTCTCCATCACCGGCTGCGGCGGCCAATAGCCGGGAGCCGGCATCGGCTGCAGCGGCAGATAAACGTGCGGCTGGCCGACGCGGGTGATGACGTCGCTGGCGCGCTGGGCTATCACGGCAGCCGCCTTGAAATCATCGGGCTGCACCAGAAAACCGTGGCGAGGGTAGACGCTGCCCCACATGTCGCCGAGTGCCTGGTTGCCGATCTCGCGCATCCCTGGGACCAGTGCCTGCGGGTAGACGGATTCGGGAACGGCCTGGCGCCACGCCAGTGGGTCGAGTGTGCTGAGGTAGTAGGGCGCAAAAGGCACAGCTCCGCTAGGGCATGCATAGCCGAACGTGTGCGCCAAGGCCGTCAGGGCTGCCCCGCCGGGATGCCCAATGCCGTCGACATTCTTGAACCGTGGCAGGTTATCGCGCTGCGGCGAAGGTGTGATCAGGTTGCCACCCCCTTGCGACGCCGGCATCGGCGTCGACAGCGCTGACATCTCGCTCCAGGGATTGCCGCCGGTGTCGGCATAGCTCGACACCACCAGCTCGGGGATGAAGTGACGGATCTTCGGTGAAGTTCGCACGGTGCAGCCGAACGGCGTGCAGAGCAGCCAATAGCAGATCCCGACGACCCGATACTCCAGGCACTGCAGCGAAGTGACGGAGGCGATAATGGCAGGCGTGGTCAATGCCAGGCACTGCTCGGCAGCGACCAGCAAAACGGCTGCGGTGAATGCACGGCCACGGCGAGCTTTATTGAGACTTCTTGATCTGATTCGTGTGGGGGCGATCACGTTCATGGGCAACGCTCGGCAGGTGGCAGCGGTGTGCATCCGTGCGCCAAGTTTCAGCATCCCGGATCCGGTACTGGAGGAGGGCGGACAAACCGAGTCCGGAGTGATCGGTTTTGTCGGGCCCTCGATTTAGCGGCGCGAGATAAGCAAAATGCCGGAGGAGTACAAATGTGCTCTTGTCGGTTTTTGCTGAACAGAGGGGCTCGAATTGCCATGACGGTGTCGTTCACGACATGCCGCGCAGGCGATCAATCTCCGCTGCGACCTGCAGGGCGGCCTCCAGCTCAGACTGCTGGTGCTCTTCCATCAATCGCCAGCGCTGAGCTTTTTCTTCGGGCTCGGTCATGGCCAACGCGAGGTACAGGCTCGGTGGTACCGCGCGGAATAAAGTCTCCAGATTCTTCGACAGGACCACGCCCTCGGTGTATTTGCCCGAGGCCTTGCTCGCGGAGAGCAGCAGCGCCTTCTGTGCCGGCGTGAGTTTTTTGAAGCGAGCGATCTCCTCGATTTCCGCCGGCGGCATGTTTAAGCAGATCCACCATTCGATCATGTTGAGCATGGTCTGCGCCGCGTCGGGCAAGTCAGCCATGTTCTGCGTCGCCAGCCAGAACCAGGCGCCGAGCTTGCGCCACATCTTCGTACCCTTGACCACGAAGGGAGCCAGCAGCGGGTTCTTAGTGATGATGTGGCCTTCATCGGTGACCATGATGATTGGACGCCCCAGGTACTGATCGCGCTCGGCGATGTTGTTCACCGTGTTCATCAGGCTGATGTAGCTGATCGACATTTGCGCCTCGTAACCCTCACGGGCATAGGTGGCGAGGTCGACGATCGTCACGTCGCTTTCCGGCCAGGGTGTGCCGGGCCGGTCGAACAAGGCGCCCTCAAAACCCTGACAGAACAGGTCGATGGACTCAGCCATCTCCTGAGCTCGCTCACGGCGTTTGTCGGGCAGATGGGTGTCGCTGGCGACTTTGCGCAGGGCATCGCGGACATGCCGGGTCAGCACTTGCTGCTCAGTCGTCGCGCAGTGTCGGGTGGCATCGAGGATGCACTCGCGGATCAGGCTGCGGTCCGCCCGGGTCAGGCGCGCCTCTTCTTTGGCTTCGCCGCCGGTGATCATCAGCCGCGCAGTGATCTCCAGCTCGCCCAGCACATCGCGCTGCTCGTCACTGTCCGGAGCAGCCTCATCCAGGTCTTCGGTCGACAGACTGGCGACCTGGTCCGGATGTTCGATCAGGCGCCGGGCATGGGCGAACGGCGCCAGGCTCACATCACTGCCCGGTTTGAGCTGAACCTTGTTGACGGAAAGTCCGAGGGTGGCGAAGTAGTCGCCCTGCAGGCCAAAAGAGTTGCCGGCTTCAACGATGAACAGTCGCGGCCGGTACACCGCCATGACCTGCATCAGGATTGAAACCAGGGTGGCCGACTTGCCGGCACCGGTCGGGCCGAACAACAGCAGGTGACCATTCATCGAGCGGTCGAAGCGCGACAGCGGGTCGAATGACAGTGGCGCGCCACCCCGGTTGAAGAAGGTGATCCCCGGGTTGCCGGTACCGATGCTGCGCCCCCAGAGCGGTAGCAGGTTGGCGACGTGCTGGGCAAACAGCAGCCGGGTGTACCAATTGCGTGTGTCCCGCGCCGGGTTGTAGACCATCGGCAACCAGCGCAGGTAACTGTTGCAGGCGGCGACTTCATCACCCTCGCGCACCGGCTGCAGGCCAGCGCCGAGCAGGACATTGGCAGCCTGGACAGAGCGCTGGCGCAGCTGCTGTTCATCGGCGCCGCGCAGGTACAGTGCCAGGGTGCTGCGGTACAGCTTGTGCTGGCGTCCGATCAGCGCGCGCGCTTCTTCCACGTTCTGGCGGGTCTGGGTCGAGGCGAGGTTCTCGCCGATGGCTTTGCGCGCCAGGCGGTTGAGCTGCTCTTCGAGCACATCCTGGGGCGTGATCACCAAGGTCAGGCTCATCACCGCCTGCTCAGGTAACTGATCAAACAAGGCGTTCAACGCCTCGGCCTTGCGTGTTTCGCCGGTCAGCTGGCCGATATGCGGTGGCCTGCGCAGCTTGTCGACCACCATCACGGCGTGCGGCTGCTGATCGAAGTACCACAGACCCTGCTCGCTATCGGAGCGCGGTTCCTGAAAGAACAGCCGCTCGGCGAAATCGTGGTCGAACGGCAGCGGCAGCTCCTCGCCGTCATCCACTTCTGGGTAAGGCACACGTCGATAGAACGCGCCAGGGGATTCGCCGGTGAGGGCAGGGGCTGGGTTGAACCAGGGCAGCAACCAGGCGTAGAAGTCGCGCCCGGTCAACCGTCGAGGGCTGACCCCGCAGGCCTGCAGCGAGGCCACCAAGCGGTCGCAGGTGCGGTTCAACAGCTGAACTGGGTTCTGCCCATCCTCGTCGGCCTGCTCCCCGAGCCAGCGATAGACCACCAGGCGAATCCGCCGATTGCTGCCGCGCCAGGGGAGGTGAGACACCACATGGTCGTCGAACAACCCGCCCGGTTTGCCGACGGCTTCAAGGTGACGTTGCATCGACGCAAGGAAGGCTTCGGTGAACTGCGTACCTCGCACGCGCGGCGCGATGTAGCGCTCCAGGCGTTCAAGGTACGGGGCAAAGTCACTGTCGTCCTGGCAGAAGAACTGCACCACCCAGGGCGCCTGGTCGAGCTCGTCGAAGCTGTCCTGCAGCGCATCTTCCAGGGCGTCGCGTGCCGCCATCAGCCACTCGGGTTCACGGCCCTCGGTGCCGATCGGCTGCAGCTCGAACACGGCGCCCACCGAACGGTTGTCATCAAGCAGAAAGCACTGCTGCTCCTCGAGATACTCGACCCAAGGTAGGTGGTCGGCGAAGCTGGGGTTGTGCGCATACTGGGCAGCCTCGTCGGCCAGCGTGGCGCGCCGACGCTGTGCCGCGCGCCAGGGCTTCCAGCGGGACGGTTCGCGACTCGTGTCATCGGCCATCACAGATCGTCCAGGCGCTCGCCGGGCAGCGCGTACTGGACCTTCTCGTACAACGGGAACACGGTCGAGTAGCCAGGCACCGGTGTCTGTTGGGTTCCGGCCAGGTGCGGATACACGTACATGACCAGGTCCGGGTTGGGCAGGCGCGGGAACTGGGCGCGGATTTCGTTGGCAGCCGTGCGCGTGTAGGCGCTCTGCTCGTTGATCAGGCGCTCGGGATCCAGTACCGGTCGACGCAGCTCGCCACGCGCCTCCTGCAACTGCTGCTGGGTGCCAACCGAGCCACCGCCGTTCCAGATATCCAGCATGGTTTGATCACCATGGGGCAGCATTTCCTCCTTGCTGGTGGAACAGCCGGCCAGGTGCAGGCTGAGCAGCAGGCTAATCCAGATCCAGTACCGAGACGGATGGGCTTTCATGGTTCACTCTCCGGCCTTTGGGTTCGTAGTCGATGCTGATTTCGTGATCCAGGTGCAAGGCCACCTTGGCCCCGGGCGGCACGTAGATGGCGGCGAAGGCTTCGCCGTAGAGCTTGTTGATCCAGTCACGGATGTCGCCGATGCCGCCGCTGATGACCGAGTTCAGCGCGCTGTTGCCACTGTTCTGGGTCAGCCCCAGGCTGCTGCTCGCCGAGTTGATGAACGAGGTGTTGGTCTGCTCGCTGCCCAGGGCCGAGGCGAAGCCAGCACCGGCCGCAGTGATCAGGCTCTGGCTGCCCAGGTACTGCTGGGCGTTGGAGCGGCGCTCGCCGGAAATGCAGGGAATGCCGTAGGGATCGGAGATGTAGCCCAACCCACCACGGATCTTCTCGGTGTCCGAAGTCTGGGTGCTACTGCGATTGCGGCTGACGACCTTCTGCGGCTGCGGCACCGTGCGGACGGTACCGTCGCTGAAGACAAAAGTGATCGACTCGACCTGGCCGCGCACGCATGACAGCGTCCAGTCGCCGGCGGCGGTGCCGCTCATGACCGCGCCGACCACGTCCGGCAGGTCGATCCCGTTGGCGGTGAGGTTGTCCGGCCCCACCAGCACCTTGAACGGATAAGGGTCATTCACCGTGCCGTCTACCGGCACCCGGCCAATCAGCGCGGTCATGGCGATCGAGCCCATCAACGTCGAGTTCTCGGGGATGGTGTAAACGGGCCTGGCGCCTTCGGTAGGGTCCTGGGCGTTCTCCAGGTCACGCTCGCCTTTGGCGACGGCACGCAAACGGTCCTGACCACGGTCGATGGTGTTGTTGTCCAGTCCGTGCAGGTCCTTGAACTTCGAGGTCAACGACGACAGCGGACCGTCGGCTTTGGCGGTGTCCTCTTGCCCGACGCGTGCATTCGACGGTTCGATCCACTGCATCGCATCTGCCGGTGCCTGAGCCCCTGCAAACTGCTGCTCGTCGCCCGGTTCAAGACCGAAGCCTGCAGGAATATCCGACTTTGCGGCTGGCTTGCCGGTGAGCTGGTCCTTGAGTCTGGACAGCAGCCCCTGGGTCTCGCGGTGCTGCTGCTCCGCCTTCTGCCGGGCATCGATGGCTTGCTGGCGCTGCTCGGTGACCTGTTGGGTGACACTGCTCAGCGTGCTCTGGATGCGCGTGTCAATGTTGCCTTCGCGCGTGCGCAGCCGGTTGTTCTCAGTCTGCAGCGCATCGTTGCCTTTCTTCAGCGTCTGCATCTCGCTGCGCATCGCCTTGACCTGGCCAATCAGCGTGGCCACGGTATCGCGCGGGGTATCGCCTGCGATGCCCAAGGCTTTTGCCTGTTCTGCGCTGAGCGTGGCGTTGTCCGGATCGCGGGCGGGCTCGCCGTCCGGCGTGGCCATCCAGGATTTGACGATGATCAGCACGATGCCCAGCAGGACTCCGGGCACCAACCATTTCAGCAGGCCGTTAGCTTTCATGATCGGCAGCCTCCGGTTTTGGCGGGGGCAACAGCAGCGCGTGCTTCAGGTCGCCGCCGCGGGTGACAAGATAGGCCACGGTGGTGTCTTCAGGCGTGCCGGCGAGGCCAAGGTCCGTGTGCTGGAACGTCGCGGCATACAGCGTGGCCTGCAGGTGGCGCGGGTCCAGCGCCACCTTGCCGGGGCCGCGGTTCACAATCTTCACCGCCGTTACCCAGTAGTCGCCGAGCCGCCAGGCCGCGAGTGCCTTGATCGAAACTCGTTCGGTGGGCAGCAAGGTGCTGAACGCGGCGGAGTCGCTCAGCGGCACCCTCCGCACACCGGGCAGTGGTGCCACGGTACGCAGGGGCGCATAGAGGTTCTGCGCCGCATAGCGGGTGAGCACCACCGGTACCGGCGTCGCTGCAGGTGCCGCCTCCTTCGCAGCTTCCACGTCCGGTGCCGGAGCCTGGGCCACGATCTTTACCGGCTCCAGTGTCTCGCTGCCCTCGAGCGCCTCGATGTCGATCAGGATGATGTCGCCCGACTTCACCGATTGCAGTTGCAGCCGGGTAGGGGGAAGGGTTTCTGCCGCGCGCAGGTACACCGTGCCGCCGACGGACTGCACGCGGAGCTTGCTGGAGATCGTACTCGGCAAACCCACGCGAACGTCTTCATCCAGCATCAGGACCCGTTCCTGGCCAACCGTGAGTGGAACGGCCAGCGGCAGGCGGTCCCAGTATTTGACCTCGACTGCACCGACGGCTGAACACCAGCCAGCGGCCACCACCAGCATAAGAATCAAGAAACGCGTCATCACGCACCTCCCGGCAGCGCCAGCTTCTGCGGTGTGCCTTCGTAGCAGTCCAGGGCCAAGCCCCACTTGTTGTGCTCGGGGTCGACGTCGAAGCGCACCACGCGTAGCGGATAGCGCACGACCACGCGCTTCACCGGCTCGGCGGCGTAGTACTCGTCGGCGTTGAGGTCGAGCTTCACCAGCCAGCTGTGCTTATCCAGCTGCTTCACCCGCAGGTCGGGGTTGTCGCTGTAGCCGCGGCCCAGCACCTCGTATACGCCGCGCACCCGGCCGCGCAGTTCGCCGGCGGCCTTGCGGTACTCGAAGTCGCCGTCGAAGAAGGTCTTGCACGCCGGTGTCAGGTAGGGCTGTAGGGCAAAGATGGCACGGTGGTAGTCGACCTCGCCATCTGTGGGCCAGCGATTGAGCTGGCCGAAGATGTACAGCGCGAAGGCGTAGATGTTCTCAGGCGGCACATCCCACCATTTGCGCGTGCTGCCGGAGCGCAGATCGGGTGGTACGTGAATGGTCAGCTCGGACGGAGATGATTGCCAGCCGTACCAGAGGCCGGTGCACAGCAGCGTCAGGATCGCCACGGCCAGGCGCAGGCTGAGGATGTGCGCCTGCTGCGCATCCACCTTGTTACGAAAGCGGCTCATGGGGCGGTCCTCGCATGTCGACGCGTACGGCGGACGGTCCAAGGCCCTGAGTGCAGGATCAACTGATGAGTGCCGACACCCCAGTGCACTGCCAGGTGCCACTGCAGACGCCTGTACAGCCAGGTTTCGGGGCGGGCGCGCTTGGCTCGGCGCAGCAGCTTGCCGCCGCCGAGCAACACCAGCGCCATGCAGATGAACATGCAGGTGGGGAGGGTGGCGATGGAAGTGGTGGCCACCGCCAGCGGTGCACCGAGAATCACACCCAGCCCGGCGCCGGCGATCAGCGCGACCCACATCTCGTCGTTGGTGAGCCCGCGAAGAACGGCCGGGTCACGGTTGAGGCGCTCCGGGAGGAAGGTCAGCGTTCCGTCAGGCAGGGTGGCAGGGGCGTCGGACATGGTGACCTCACAGGATCGTCGCGGCTTTGGTGAGGAACCAGAGGATCACCACCACCAACAGCGCGCCGACACCGACCACGGCGCCGAGGTCCTTCCAGGTCTTGCGCTGGTTCTGCACGTCGGCGTAGACGGTGAGCGAATGCCAGGCCACGCCGAGGAAGGCGAGAGTGGCGATCAACAGGCCGAGCAGGATGCCGCCGTCGTAGGCGTAGTTCTTGATGGTGTCGATCAGTCCCGAACCCTCGCCGCGGGAAGGCGCCTCCATAGTCGGCAGGTCAGCCCAAGCCAGTGTCGAGCTCAGCAGCACCAGGCCACCGAACAGGACTTGCGAACAGGACTCCCGCAACAGAGCGAGCGGGCGGTGGCAACGACGGGAGAGATTCATGGCAAGGTCTCCTGGTTACGACAGCATGAAAAACATCAGCACGATCAGGGCGAGTGCCAGGCGCAGTGTGCTGCCCCCAAGCGCGCCGAAATTGAGGTTGCCTGCCGCCCAGCCGCGGTAGCCGGTCCACAGGGCCCAGGTGCACCAGAGCAATGCGAGCACGAGCACCGATGAGCGCCACAGCACCGAACTGAGCTGCGGGGTAAACCCGGCCACGGCCGAAAACGCGCTGAGTTGGGCGTCAGTCATGCTCATCGGATGGCCTCGCGAGGGACGCTTCAGCGCGGTAATCACCGGTCAGCTCAACCATGTCAGCTGGCTGCGCGCGGGAGGGCGAAAGGTATTTGTGGATGCCTTGACGCATACGCTTGAGGTCTGCAGCGAACCTCGAATAATCGAATCGATAGCGGGCCCCAGTGGCATCGACTGAGCTGCTACTTGCGCGGTATGCCAGCAGTTCCATGGAAGTGATCTGCCGCTGCACCAGGTCCAGATCCGAGCGCTCGCGCACGTCTTCAGCGGCGGCAACGAACGACACCAAGCAGACAAGCAGTAGGGTAGAGGAGGTTGTCTTCATGGCGAAATCCAGATCAGCTATCTGGAATTCACTCTGAGGATTTAGGCAGCTTTTGGCATGGATTAAATAGATCTGTGAGGCTTCGCTTTAGAGTCGAGACGCCGTGGACTGGGAGCGTTGCCGGCCTTGAGTTGTTGAGCTTTCCGAGCAATCAATCCGTCAGGATCAGAATCCAGCTATTATGAATTGACTGTCCGTGCCTGCTTGAGAAATAGATGAAGAAAAAGTCGCTGCAGGTCCTCTATCCCGACCATTCCATGTACAAGGATGCCGTAGACGCAATGAAGCGGTTTCACGATGCGCGAGCTGCTGGCATACCTGCTGAGAAGGTTGAACGTCTGCGCCTTATCGCCGAGGCGCATTTCCAGGCGGTCAATGAATATCAGCGCAACGCTTTCGGCGCCCGACTAGTGGTATCTCACTGAAAGGCACCGTCCTCCACGGGCGTCACATCTGCAGCTCTCAACGGCTGTTGTCGAGCCTAGGAATTGTCAGTAGAGTGGATGGTGAAGGCGCATTGACATTATTGGCGATTTGCAGTTAAGGATTCTCCGAACAAGTCAGCACGGGTCAGCCGACCTGTGCTGAAATAGCCGTCCGCTCAGCCACCCCAACAAGCCTTTCCCATGAGTCAAATGAGCTTCTCCGATTTCGAGTACGCCGGTAAGCGCAAGCAGACCCGCCGTGAGCGGTTCCTGGCAGAGATGGAGCAGGTCGTGCCGTGGAGCGGATTGGTCGCGTTGATCGAACCGCACTATCCAAAGGCCGGTGGCGGTCGTAAGCCGTATCCCTTGGAAACGATGCTGCGCATTCACTTGCTACAGAACTGGTTTTCGCTGAGCGATCCGGCGATGGAAGAAGCGTTGTACGAGATCACCTCGATGCGCCAGTTTGCTCGGTTGACGCTCAGCGCCCCGATCTCCGAAGACACGACGATCATGAATTTCCGGCACTTGCTGGAGAAGCACCAATTGGCGGCAGGCATCCTGGAAACCATCAATGCCTACCTGCAAGACAAGGGGCTGTCGCTGCGCCAGGGCACGATTGTCGATGCCACGATTATCCACGCGCCCAGTTCGACCAAGAACATGGAAGGCAAGCGCGATCCAGAGATGCATCAAACGAAGAAAGGCAACCAGTACTTCTTCGGCATGAAGGCCCATATCGGTGCTGATGCTGAGTCCGGGCTGGTGCATCACGCTCACGGCACTGCGGCGAACGTGGCCGACGTAACGGAGGTTGCACATCTGCTGCATTGCGCAGAGAACGTCGTCTGTGCCGATGCGGGCTATACCGGCGTTGAGAAAAGACCAAAGCATGAAGGGCGGCCAGTGATCTGGCAGATCGCTGCGCGACGCAGTACTTACAAGCACTTGGGCAAACGCAGCGCGCTCTACAAAGCCAAGCGCAAGATCGAAAAGGCCAAGGCGCAGGCACGTGCGAAAGTGGAGCACCCGTTCCGGGTGATCAAACGCCAGTTTGGCTATGTAAAGACTCGGTTTCGCGGCTTGGCCAAGAACACGGCGCAACTGACCACGCTGTTTGCACTGTCGAATCTGTGGATGGTGCGCCGGCAATTATTGACCACTGCAGGAGAGGTGCGCCTGTAGCGCGCTAAAGCCAGGGCAAAGCCTTGGTTTTGAGCCAATTGACGGCTGAAGAATAGGTCTGGCGGCGTCAAATCGCTGCTCATTGCGCGCTCAAGGCCGCTTGTTCGGAGTTTCCTTAGGGCTCTTTTTGTTAGCTCTGTCACCAGGGGCTCACTTTTAGTAGTCGCCCGTGATGCATGTGAAGCTTATATATCGAAGCGCATGTTTCGCGTGTGGCGGATGCATTCGGTCGTTGCTTCAGTGCTGGCCGGCGCTCCCTTAAAGCTCAAGGCAATTTCAACCATCGGCCTACACTCAGCCATTATGATGTACGTGGCTGCGTTCGATTTTCCGTCGGACGCACAGCGTCAGAGCAATGAAGCATGCACCGACCCATCCTACGGCGCCAACGCCGACTCTATCGATAAGCAATCCCGTGCTCGCTGCACCGATGCCGATACCAAGATTTATCATTGATACGTTTATGGCGTTGATCAACTGACCAGCGTTCCCAGCCCTTTTTAGCACGTCTATTCCGATAAACAGACTGACACCAGCGTGGCTGCTGGCAACGATGATGACGGCGAGTGGTACAGCCCATGTGAGATTGCCAAATATTGACAGGGCACACATGCCGACGGCCATGGTCACCAAGACCCGTCTGAACAGTGGCTCAAGATCGTCCTGCACCCGCTTGGACAAAATTAGATTGCTCGCAATGTCAGCGATGCCGTAGAGGCACAGGATCAAGGTGACGTTCATCTCACCGAAGCCGGTCTCCCTTTCCAGGAAGGTAGCCAAGAAGTTGAATACCGAGGCTACGCCAGCAAACATTAAGCATGAACTGACCAAGGTCATTGAGACGTCAGGCTTGAAGGCTATACGCAGGGTGTCGCGCAGATTTTCTTTCTGCCGTGACTCCTCTGAGGGCTTCACCCAAATCCAGACGGCTAGTAGAGCTGCGCTGCTCAGCGCCGTCATCATCCACATCGCCATTCGCCAGTTGGTAGCGTCTGCGATGAGCTTGCCGACCGGGGCGCCTACAACAGATGCGATTGATATTCCCACCAGGACTCTACCAATCGCCATGCTCTCATTGCGGCCTTGTGAGAGTGACTTCGCGGCCAGAGCAGCGTTCGTCCAGAAAACAGCGACACCAATACCACCCATCACGCGACCAGCGAGGATTACGTAGTAATCATTGAACGCTGCGGAAATTCCATTCCCGAGAACCAATGCCAAGCAAGCGCATATGAGAAGGGATCGTTTCGAGGCCCGGTGTGCTAGAACACCAATGATCGGCGCGCTGATGCCCATGCCTAAAGCAAAAGCTGTCACGAGCCCACTCGCGGCACCGATAGTGATGGCCAGCGATGTTGCAATTTCAGGCAGTAAACCTGCGACGATAAATTCAGAGGAGAGCATTACAAATGCAGTGAAGGTCAGCGCATAGACCCTCGGGTTGATCGTGCTGCGATCTGGTGTCATAGGAAAAACCATCTTCTGAGTTCAGTGGACACGGCCTGCCAAGAAGGGGCGTTTGGTGAAATTTGCTCGGGTAGGGTAGGGCAGGGCGCTTGCTCAGGTTTTCTGAATAGCCTGATGAAGCTTTTGTAGAAACAGCATGAGCAGAACCGCGACAGCCAGAAAGCTGTCGCGATCGGTCTGCGTTTTAGCGGTTAGCGTCGGCCAGGCCAACCTCAATGAAGCGCACAGAACTCTCCATAGCCTGCTGACCTTCTGGCAGCATGGTGGCGTAGAAGTGCCAGGCGTGGAACATCGCAGGCCATACTTCCAGGTTAACGCGAACGCGGTGATCAGCCAGGTGAGTTGCAAGGCGCATTGCATCACTCAACATCAGCTCGTTCTCGCCGATCTGCACCAAGATTGGTGGAAGACCGGTGACGTCCGCGAACACTGGAGAGGCCAGAGGATGATTGGCCAATGTGTCGCCTAGGAATGCTCTGGCGAGGATGTCCAGGACGGGCTTGGAGTTCAGAGGATCCAGCCCTTCACGGTTGCTCATGGAAGCACCGGTGTGTTCAAGGTTCGCCCATGGTGAGATGGAGGAGCCAACCGCAGGCAATGGAAGCCCTTTCGATTTAGCCGCCACCATGACGCTGACAACCATCGCGCCGCCGGCTGATTCGCCAGAAAATGCAATCTTGTTGGCCGGGATCTTCTGCTCAAGCAGCCACTCGTAGGCGCGCAGTGTGTCGTCAATGGATGCTGGAAACTTGTGCTCAGGGGCAAGGCGGTAGTCGGGCATGTACACACGAGCACCGAGCATTTTGGCGTAGTTGCCGCCGATGCCGTGGTATCCGTCTGGACGACCAACAATGTACGCCCCGCCGTGGATGTACATCACCACTGCATCGGTTTTGATCTCGTCCGGAATTACCAGTGTGCCTGGCACTCCACCCATGTCGACTGCTTCAAATTTAACGCCAGCAGGCGCTGGATTTTGCGCGAGCATTTTGGCGTAGGAGTCGCGGATGTCGCTCATTTTTGTGGTGGTATCGATTCCCTTAAGAACGGGTACCAGATCGCTAAGGCTGTTGGCCCAGGTTTGGACGGCTGCTTGGACTTTAGTGTTCATCATGACCTCAATTGATCGTTGGGAGTGGATTAGCTAATTGAGATACTATGCTTAGTATTGGGGAATAGGGTTCCCCATAACAGGTGCTAAGCCGCCCGAACGTTGAGACCACTGAGGCCGTATGGAACTCCATAACCTGAATGATATCGCCGCGTTTGTAAGCTCGGTAAACGCTGGAAGCTTCACTGCGGCTGCGAAGCAACTTGGCCTCACGCGGTCGGCGGTGGGGAAGTCGATAGTGAGGCTCGAGGCTCGTTTACAGGTACGTCTACTCAATCGCACCACGCGTAGTTTGAGCATGACCGATGACGGCCAGGTTCTTTATGAGCGCTGTGTGGGCGTTCTTCAGGATCTGGATGACGTGGAGGATGCCCTTGCGTTTCGTCGTTCGACACCCAGTGGGCGACTGCGGATGAGTCTGCCGGTTGCGTTGGGCAGACTTCATGTCCTTCAGCACATTGAGTGCTGCCTGAAGGATTGGCCCTCCCTGAGCGTGGATATCACCTTTTCTGACAGGCTGGTCGATTTGATCGATGAGGGATTTGATTTGGCCATGCGCATCGGGCCACCCAAGGAAGATTCTCGGTTGCTCACGCGCACCGTGGCCTACCAACAAATGATTACCTGCGCTTCACCCAAGTATCTGGCTGAGCATGCCGAGCCTAAAACGCCTGAGGATTTATCCGAGCACCAGTGCCTGCATTTCGTGAGCGGTGGGAGATTGCTTCCTTGGAATTTTCGCGTGAATGGGAGCTCTGTGCCCGTTACTCATGGTGGAAGGCTACAGATGGACAGTGCTGAGTCATTGCACCAGTCAGCTGTCGCTGGCCTGGGTATCGCGACTCTGCCTTCCTACGTGGTGAACGACGATTTGAGGAGCGGCAAGCTTGTTCAATTGCTCGCTGGGTATGCAGAGGCCGCAGAGCCTATTCGGGTGATCTACCCTAGCAAGCGGCACCTCTCTCCAAAAATTCGACTCTTCATCGACAAGCTCGTGGAGGCTTGGTCACCTTGCCCACCCTGGGAACAGCATTCTGCGGAGGGCATTCACTCTGCCTGACCCGTGAGCGAAGCCCGCGCGGCTAGTCGATACCTAGCATATGCATCGCGTATTCATCTCACTTGAGCATCGACTTCCAGGCGTGGGCACTGCGCCCGTATTCCGTGCATCTGCCAAGGGAGCCAGTGCCACAGAGGCTTAGTGCGCCGGTGTTTTCCACATCCTCAATATGATTGGCGCAGATGCTCATGACTGCGTTTTGTAGGAGCTACTGGCGCTCCTTACGACGAAGCGCACAAGGTCGTTGGTGTCGAGTACCTGAACATGAACCCCTCCGCAGTCGTCGTTGACACCGAAGTGATTGTCCGTGCGCCTGCAAGGTTTTTCGCCGCAGGCATCGGCGACGCCATCAGTAAAAAGTTTGAGGCGCAACAATGTCAGTCTGCCGGAGGTAATAACTCATTTGGTACTCCAGCGTTGAACACTGCATTGCTGCTAACAGAGGCAGTGTTTACGACGTTTATGACCTACGGGTACAGCGCTTACCAAGCAGTAGGCCGGCACGAAGTTATCACCTGATCATTTCTTCCCATGAATACGACCAGGCGCAAGAACTGGTAAACGTAAGGAACATGATTGAGCGGGGCGTCGAAGGCCTACTGTTGGTGGGTACTGAACACAGTCCTGAAATTTATGAAGTACTAACTGCCGCCCAATGCCCATTCATCCTCATTTGGTCGCTAGATGGTGCTCACAACCATCACTGAGTGGGGTTCAGCAATGAGGAGGGGGGGCGATTGATAGCCAAGCGCTTGCTTAGCCTTGGTCATCAAAGTATCGCCATGATCAGTGGAGTTGTTTCTCACAACGAACGGGCAAAATACCGTCTGAAAGGAATCACCGCTCAGCTACTCGAGTCAGGGATCGAGCTTTCAAGTGAACGGATTATTGAGCAGCCATTCACGATTGAGGGAGGGCGCGCCGGGCTGCGGATTGCTATGGAGCTTAACCCCAAGCCTACAGCCATTGTCTGCAGCACTGACCTCACCTGTATCGGAGCGTTGGCGGAAGCGCGTTCCAAAGGGATCGACGTCCCCAAAGAACTATCAGTCAGCGGGTTCGATGATATCGAGTTCGCGGCTGCCTACGTACCAGCCCTGACGACCGTCAGGGTGGCGACTTCGAAAATTGGTATCAGCAGCGCCAACAACATCGTTGCGCTGATCGAGGGGCGCCCACTTGCACGCCGCGAGCGCATACAAATCGAACTCGTCGTCCGAGATAGTACGGCGCCACGGCCTTAGAGCGTTTTCAGGAAGGGACTAAACTCTTGGTGCTTCATTGGCATTGAACCAGCCTGGGCGGTACTCGCTCCAGGTCAGTTGCCAGAATCCCTCATGCTTGCGACGAAGCCGCATCCGGTAATGCGCGCCATAGAGAGGCGTGCCATCTTGCGTGTGTGAGTTTCCAGGAATGACTCTGCCGACAATCATTTCCGCTACACCCTTTTCCTCGTCGGACTTGATCTCCAGCACGTCCGCGAAATGCTGCATCCACGGCCAGGGCCTGCGAAACTCTTTGAAGGAGCCGATGATCGCGTGGCGCCCTTCAATAAGGCCCATCGGTTGGAAATCACCAGCGGCGTCGTTGGTAAAGCAATGAGCAAGCAGCTGCATGTCAGCCTGATCCAGCGCCCATGAGTAACGAGCGTAGGTTTCAGCAATACACTCCGCGCTGGTCACCGAAGCCGTTGAGTTAGGGAAAGCAAGCCATGGCGAATCCAGCTCGCTAACGATGGTCGGGGCTGGGTCGCCAATCCTCCATCCGTCGTCACCTGGTGGAAGCTGCCAGTGAATTGCAAGCGAGTAGTCCCCGGTTACCCAATTCAAGGCAATCAGCACGCTATCGAGGCGCCAGGTGCCTGCTGTCTTTTTCAGAGAGCCTGTGACAGTCATTCCAAATCCGAGCGTGGCCGACTTTGTGGCTTTGCTGATATGGCCATAGGCGTAGAAACTGAAATTGGCGTCGGTTTCTCCACCACCCACATAGTGATTGGTTGCCGTCACTGAAAAGCCATCAGCCTTTGCACGGTCTTGCTGGAAAGCTCTGACAATCTTGCGTCCACCCTCATGAGCGGACATGTGGCTTGTTACCAGCTGGCAATTGTCAGTGAATATATCCCCAGCAGATTCCCAATTACCGCTCTCCCAGGCTTCCAGAAAGGTGGCTATAACGCCCTTAATGTCGGTGCGATCACTCGAGCCGGTCACTGGGTCACCTTCGAGACAGGTTGGCCAATTGGGAAGTGTGGAAGGACATACTCGGCCATCTCCTCCAGGACATCAGATGCTGGGCGCTGTAGGGGTTTTATATTTAAGGCAACGTGCGAAACACCTTCATCCTGCTGCCGCTTCCAGAGCTCCACGAGAGCATTACGCCCGATCCTTATTCCGTTGTAGCCGCGTTCCAGCGGTGTGCTCGGATCCTTCGCCAGATCGAAAAACGTCGCGTAGCCGTATGGTTTTGCATTGCCGGTCTGACTGGCAGAACGGAACTCGCGGATGAGGCCGGGCAAACGATTGAAGTCGCTCAGATGCCAAATCCAGGCATCGGCATTATTGGCTATCCACTCAAGCGTCTGACGGGCCCGGCCTACGACAATCATGGGGAGTCGAGGGCCAACTGGCTTGGGTACCATGTCTAGCAAGCCTTCCAGCTGGCCGAAAAGTTTGGTTGAGACGCTTGGGAAGCTGTTTTCAGTGACTGTCTTAATCAGCTCGAAGCCTTCCCGGTATCGTTCTTCTCTCGCTTCGAAATCAATCCCGAATGCTGGATATTCAATCGGGCGATCTCCGCTGGAGAGCCCTAACAAGAATCGTCCACCGGTGAGCTGGTCAACCGACACAGATTGTTTAGCAACGATCAACGGCTCGCGCAGTGGAAGAACGATTCCTGTCGTTCCCAAAGCAATTTTTTTAGTTACGGCTGCCAAATATCCAAGGTAGACGAAGGGGTCGATCATCTGCCCGGTGTCACCAAAGCTTGGATCGTAGAAGGGCACGTCCCTCATCCATAAACTTGCAAAACCAGCCTCATCCGCGATTCGAGCAAGGCGCTGATGATCCTGCAAAGTAGGGAACGGCGAATTTGGGTAGCCTTCCAGAGGCATGATGTATCCGAAGGTGAGACCTTCGGGTTGGAACACTCGCGAATAGGCTGGGTGAGCTGCAAGCTCGGGACTGAGCTCAAGGGAAGGGCTGAGAGAAGTCATTGCTAAACCTCATTATTTCAAGCCGATTACTACTGTGTAAGCGGCTTTCAGATAAACAGGTCTGCATGGTAGTGAAGGTATTGGGGAAAATGTGTCCCCTCTGATGGGGCGCGATCCACTGGTGGCCGCTATCCACTCAATGAAAAATCTGTTGGGTCAATCGCTTGAACTCTGAATCGCCCCGGGTTTCGTAGACACATCCAAGCCTCATAATGAGGCCCAAATAGGAGGTGCCATGAGTCGTCAGCGTTACCCCGAAGAATTCAAGATCGAAGCGGTCAAGCAAGTGACCGAAAAAGGCAAACCTGTCGCCGATGTCGCCCAGCGCCTGGGCATGTCCGTGCACAGCCTTTACGCCTGGCCGACGTAACGGAGGTTGCACATCTGCTGCATTGCGCAGAGAACGTCGTCTGTGCCGATGCGGGCTATACCGGTGTTGAGAAAAGACCAGAGCATGAAGGGCGGCCAGTGATTTGGCAGATCGCTGCGCGACGCAGTACTTACAAGCACTTGGGCAAACGCAGCGCGCTCTACAAAGCCAAGCGCAAGATCGAAAAGGCCAAGGCGCAGGCACGTGCGAAAGTGGAGCACCCGTTCCGGGTGATCAAACGCCAGTTTGGCTATGTAAAGACTCGGTTTCGCGGCTTGGCCAAGAACACGGCGCAACTGACCACGCTGTTTGCACTGTCGAATCTGTGGATGGTGCGCCGGCAATTATTGACCACTGCAGGAGAGGTGCGCCTGTAGCGCGCTAAAGCCAGGGCAAAGCCTTGGTTTTGAGCCAATTGACGGCTGAAGAATAGGTCTGGCGGCGTCAAATCGCTGCTCATTGCGCGCTCAAGGCAGCTTGTTCGGAGTTTCCCTAAGTTGAGCGCGCCCTAGCTGCATAGGGCGAGTGCTCTGATTATTAGTTTGAGTTCATAGTGCAGTTATTAATTCTTTGTTGTGTCAGTAGTTTGAGGATTTGTAGGCTGGCTTTATTTAGAAATTTGGTAGTAATCTAGTTTAATGACGCTTGCTAAAGATATTTTTTAAAAGTGGATGTTGTAATAGCTACCATGAAGCCAAGCAGTGCAGCGCACGGTAGCAATATCCAGCTAGGATTAAGTGACCAGGGTAGCGATAGGTAAATTACCCAGGGTGCGAGAATCAGTGACAGCAATGTCCTTTTTGCTCTGTGGTAGACAAAGCTACTCTCGCGGCCTGCCCCGAACTTACGAAGGTCACGACGCATCAGCCCGTCGATCGCTCCGGTGATCAACGCGAGCAAAAATAGGGGGGTGGCCAGAGTGAGAACGGCCAGGCGCACAACGAAAGTGAAGACCGTGAACAGGGCCGCCAGCAGGTAATCCTGCATCACAACGTAGACCTGCGCGAACTGCCCCTGCAATGAAGCTCCTCGACTGAGCAGCTTCAGCTGAGTGTCGGATTGCGCCCATCCGGAACACACCACGACCCAGTTGTTCAGGTGTTCAAGTACCTTCGCCGTCGCTTGTGCTGGTTCTTGCACAAGCAGCGAATTCTTGAAGTGGCCACTGAGCCAACCCAGCTCGCTTAGCCACATGGCATGGCTGTGATGCCAGCCCTGCTCGGGCCAGAACCACAGCATGCCTACGAACTCCAGCACGATGGAGAAGATCAGCGAAGCGAACAGCAGGCCGAGCAGGCGCAGACAAAGTTCGAGCATGCCGAAGATGAGGCCCGGACGTCGTTGCACTGCAGGTGGACTGGCTGGGGTGGTAGGCATATCGACTCCACAGTGTTCACATACTCACGGCGCGCTCATGAGGCATGCCTGCGCCCCGGTGGAGGCATCTCGGGATCGAAATCTAACGTTGGTGCACCGCCAGCGCTGCTCCACCAGCCCCCCGCATTGGCGTTGTAGGACTCGCGCATGCGCGTAGCCAGGATCTGAAGGTCCGCCGGCATCGCATCGTCGCTAGCCGGCTTTGGTAGCGGCATGCGCACCTTCCACAATTGTCCTCCCTCCTGGAACGAGAACATCTGGCCCTTGGGCAAGGCGATGATGTGCGCCGGTTCGATTAGGGGCACGGCGGTGGTGGTCACTCGGTCCTGCGAGGAGGAGGTGAAGTCGGTACGGGCATCAGGATCGGCGGTGTCCGTCGCGCCAGAGACCAGGGTGCGGCTCTGCACGTTGACCTTGGGCAGTTGGTTGGTCAGCAGTTCTGCGGTCGCGGTTTCCCGCACCCGCAGCATCTGCAGGGTGTTGAAGTTGCCGATGACCTGGCCGGCCTTGGCCCTGTTGCCGATACGCGCTTCGATGTCGCTCAAGGTCTGGGTGTAGGCGGTGACCTGGATACCGGCGCCACCACCCTTGTTGATCAATGGGATGAACTCATCGCCCATCAGTTCGTTGAACTCGTCGGCATGCAGATTGATGGGCACCTTGTCCGCTGCGCTAGAGGAGCCTGGCAAGCCGTGGTCGATGCCGTGTTTGTAGATGTGGCCGGCGACGGAGACCAGGTCGGCAAACATCGAGTTACCGACGGCAGCGGCGACTTCGGCATCGGACAGCGCATCCAGGCCGACGTAGACAATGCCGCGCTTGCGGATGACCTGCAGCCAGTCGAAGATCGGCCGTGGATCGTCGAGGTCGGTGTAGTTGGGAGCCAGCAGTTGCGCGGTCTTGCCGCTGGTGAGTTTTTCCAACAGCGGCAGCAATGAGGCCACAATCTTGTCGAAGTAGGTGCGGTCGTAGCGCACCGCCGAGCGCAGGCCGTCCATCACCGGGTCGAAGATGCGCTTGGCAGTCAGGTAGTGCTCGATGGCGACCACGCGCTTTTCCCGGCCAATCATGTGCCGCGGTATGTTCTTTTCGTTCAGGCGACCTTCGATCTGCACGATCGCTTCCCAGGCCTGCGGATCATGGCGGGCGAAGAAGTGCTGAGCGTACTCGATGAACAGCGCATCGATGTTTACCACGTGCCGCTGGATCTGCAGATAGTCCGGGCGCCGGCCGAGCTCGATCAGCGCCCGGGCGATGATGTTAACGAAGCGCCAGGCGAACTCGCGAAACGCAGCCGAGTTGCCTTCGCCGCTCAGCTGGCCGGCAATCCGGGTGGCGACTTCGGAAATGCGGCCGAAGCGGCCGATAGCGTTGTAGCGGGCGGAAATCTCCGGCCAGCCTAGGTGAAAGACGTAGAACTCGTGCTCGCGGCCGGCGCGCCGTGCTTCCACGTACATGCGCTTGAGCAGGTCGGCGTCGCCCTTGGGGTCGAAGACGATGACCACTTCCTGGCTTGGCCGGTGGATGTCTTGGGTGATATACACCTCGGCCAGGCGCGTCTTGCCGACCCGCGTTGTGCCCAGCACCAAGGTATGTCCGACGCGTTCGCCTAGCGGCAAGCTGGCTTCCTGTTCCTTCGGCTCGACCCCATGCAGCAGTGGCGAGCCACCCACCGGGGGCAGCGGCCGCACCGGGTTCAATGGGCTGTCCCAGGCGGTCAGGCGGTGCAGCAGCGACAGCCCGGGTGGGGCCTTCTCCAGCAGATGCTCCAGCCGCCGCGCCCATTGGTGGGCGGCCGATTGATTGACGTAGTGGGCCAGTGCCGGGTCCTGAGCCTCGAGCAAACGCTGCGTGTGCAGGCGCGTCCAGCGAAAGCCGCGCCCCATGAACAGGCGCTTGCCGCTTACCGGTATCTGCCGGCTGGTCAGCGAATAGCGCGGCAGGCGGCGGATGTTGCGCCGATAGCGCAGGACAATCCGCGCTTCGTTGAGCCGCTTCAGGCCGAACGCGGTGTAGGCCAGGGCCATGCCGGTCCCTACTTCGGGCGACAGCGCCACGGCCCAGGGCGAGTGCAGGCACAGCGCGCCAGCGCCGACGCAGATGCCCACGGTGTACAGCTCCACGGCAGGGCGCAGCAGGGATTCCATCGCATGCTCACCCATGATGCACTCTCATTGTTCCAGCCCGGTGGGCGTGATCAGCACCGGGTAGTGCTCCAGCTCCAGCCGCTCGGCGATGTCGTCGCCACTCACCGGCCAGATGTTCAGTCCCGGAGCTGCTGCCTGGATGCGGCGCAAGGCCTGGGCGTCGGCAACTTCGACGGCCAGACCGCTGGCACCCAAGTCCTGCAGCGTCTGTGCATGCTGGGCCAACCATTCCAGGGACGCGGCATCTTGCCCGACCAGGAACAACGACGAGATACCTGGCAGATTCAACGCCCTCGGCGGCACGGCACCCGGTGAGAGGCGCGCGCTGTGCACGGGCAGGACCCAGGTCAGCGTGCGGGGATCGGGGAGCTGGCTGGGGGCAGCGAGCGCGAAAACCGTCCACCACAGGCAGGTGCACAGCGCCAGCCAGCGCGGGCGGTTCATGGCTGCGGCCCTCTCGGAGAAGACACGACCGCCTGAACACGTTGCCAGTGCTGGCTGAACTGTCGGCGGTAGCGCACTGCGGGTGTACCGCCAGCAGGCCGGTGATAGCGGCCCGCCGCCACGACCCAGTCACCGCTGTCGGCATAGTGGGCGCGCAGCAGCTCGGCAGTGACGGCTAGGTTGGCGCGTGGATCGAGGGCATCGCAGGCGCTGCGGTAGCGGTCCGGATGGTAGCCGAGGTTGGTCTGTCCCAGCCCGACATCGATGCGCTTGGGGGCGTGGCGGATCAGTGCCAGCTTGAGTGCGGCACAAGCCTCATCACGGCGGGCAAAGCGCTGCGGCGTGCCGGCGACATTCAGGGTCCAGGGCCAGGGTATAAGGTGACCCCGCAGCGACGTACCGCTCTCCTGCAGGGCGATGGCGAACAGTACGGAGGCGGGGATGCCGGCCCGCGCGGCGGCCAACTGATAGGCTGGCGGCGGCAGGGCTCCCGGCTGAGCGGCGCTGACGCCAGTCAGGGCCAGCGCGAGGATCAGTCGAGGCGCTGCCATTTCCCGTCCACCTGCTGGAAGCGCGCTGGCAACGGGCGGCTGGCGCCCAGGGCGAACCAGCGGCCGCGGTCATGGTTGAGCGTCACTTGGCCGTTGTTGACGTGGGCGGGGGTAATGCCCACGTCATGTGCCCATTGGCGCAGACGCCCATCATTCCCCTGGCTGCCGACCAGGTACACGTCGAGGTGCGCGCCGGCACGCAGCCACTGCTGGGTGTTGGTGACGCAGGGAGCGCAGCGTTCCTCCACAAACAGGGCAAAGCGGCTGTTGCTCACCGTAGCGGACTCATCGGCCAGACCCTGCACCGGCAACATGCCCGGGAACAGGCGCACCCAGGCGGCGGTATAGGCCTTCTGGTAGGCCAGCTCACGCTCGGCGCGTTTGGCTTCGAGACGGACCTGCAGTTCGGCGTAGTGATGCCGTTCCTGGTCCGAGTTGGCTTCCACCCCGAGGGTGGTGAGCGGGTCGAGCTGTGGCGACCAGTAGTGGCGGGGCCCAGCCTGCAGGCGCTTGAACTTGGCCCACTCATCATCCGTCAGCCCCCAGGCCTTGGCCCGAGCCGCATCGGATGGCTGCCGATCCAGCCGCGATTGTTCGCTGAACTGCGGGGCAGAGTCGACCAGCTTTGGCACGCTCCACGCCACTCCTGCGAACAGGCAGTTGGGGAGCAGGATGAGCGAGAGGATAGAGAACCGAGCCATAAGCACCTCTTTACGGCAGGGGCAGTGTGCGGTCGCCATGCCCAGGGATGTGGAACACCACTTGGTCCGCGCGAATCGTGCGCAATTGCCAGCTGTTCAAACTGTCGCCCGGTTGCAGCAGGTGCACGGTCGAAAGCGAATGCTTACCTGCGGGCAGGACTGCCACGAACCTGACGTCACCTCGGGTCTCGATACCCAGCAAGGTGAAAGGCGGGGCCAGAGCCTTGGCCTTGGCTTTCTCACTGGTGGAGGCCTGCGGCCGTGCGTTGGCGGCCGCAGGCACAGAAGGACGGGTCGACAGTTTATCGAGCGTTACCTCTGCCGTGGCTAGCCGTTGTTCCAGTGCTGTCAGATCGCTGCTGCTTGGACCTGGCGGTGCTGCCTGGAGCGCCTTCAGCGAGACGGCCAGCTCATCCTGCTGCCGGCCGAGGGCGGCCTGCGCCGCAGTGTGTCGACCTTGCGCCTCGCCCAACGCCATGACCTGCGGCTGCAGCGTCGCGAGCCTGTCACCCAATGCACCGATATCGCGGCGCAGGGCCGGCGCTGGATCGGGTGGAGCATTGCGGGCGGCAGCCTGCAGCTCGGCCAGCTGCTGATGATGGTTGTACGTTTTGGCGGCGAGCACCGCGGCGCCCAGGCACAGGGCGCCCACCACCAGGGCTTGAAAATGGAGGACCTTCATCGCGTGATCTCCAGTGTCGAGTAGGGTGGTGCGGGCGGCGGCACGCGCAGGGCATAGCACACGGTCCGATCGACCGGATCGATGTCGAGTCGCCAGGCCGGGCCGCCGATAATGGTCAACGCGTCCAGCAGTGAGATCGGCCCGAGCTGGTGCTGCACCGCAGGCAGTGGGCGGCGGAACAAGCGATCCGCCGCTGCGCTATCGGCACACAGCGCGTAGCCCGAGCGTTTCAGCACGTGACGCAGGGCTTCACCAATGGAGGCGTGCAGGGCCGGGGCGATCTGCACGTTGACCAATTGATACAGCGGCTGGCGCTGCTCCAGCGTCGGTCGGGTGGTGACCAGGGTGTAACGGTCCTGGCGGCCCCAGGCCGGAATCTGGGTTATCGGCTTCGGCGATGCGGGTGGTTCCGCGGGTGCGGGGGCCGGGAGCGGCGTGCTGCAGCCAGCCAGGGCGATCATCAGTCCGAGGGTGGGGAGTGTGGGTGTGTGCATGACCGGGTCTCGACAAATGTTGTCGATACCATGGCGAAGGCGCGAGTCGTGTCCCCACTGGAAAACCGAATCCGGCGAGCCAGATTTTCTGCCGGCTACCACAAAAAAGCGCCCCGTAGGGCGCCTTGGTCAGTCTTCGGTGAATAGCGGTAGTTCCGTCAGTGGTGCGGCGTCCGGGTCAAAGATCAGAAGGCGAGTGTCCGCCTGGCCTGCCAGCATGAGCAACTGGAGTAGTACCGGCGGGACACGGTCAGCGAGCATCCGCGCACTGACTTCGTCGGCGCTGCAACTGCTGCCGCCGGCTTCAATTTCTGCTACCCAGGGCGTCGAATACAGCTTGCAGCCGACGGCACGGCTGCTGTTGAGCTCGAAGCACTCGAAAAAGCCCGCCGGTGAATTACACCAAGCGCGCACTTGCAGGTACTCGAAGTCGTCCGCAGGCAGGTGAGCGCTGCTGATTTCCCAACTGCGACTTTAGTGCCCGGTGGCAAAGGACAGGTGCTCGATCAGGTTACGCGCGGCTTCCACGTTGCCGAGGTCGCCGATATGCATCGGGCGTCCGAGCTGATTGCCCATGATCTGGTAGAACCCAGTGCTCACCAAGCCGTCGGCCGGGCAGCGCATGCGTAGAAACTCGGGTACGCATACACCATCGGTGATAACCGCGACGTCGTCATCGAACAGGCACGGCTGCAGAATGATGGCCTCATTGGGCAGCTCGTTCTGAGCCGGGTGCAGTGCGCGGTAGCACGGTGGGCAATCGTCGGCATAGCTGATCTGCACGACACGCTCGTAGCGAAGGTCTTGGAAACCGCGAAGAAACGGATTTGGTAGGGAAGGGTGCATGGTGGTTCTCCGAAAGCGCCGAGGTCACCCCGAACGGGCGGTGACCTCATGGGCAAGGTGGGCTGTCAGATCCAGCCGTATTCGGCCAACGAAAGCGGGGTGCCTTCGCCGACGATGATGTGGTCCAGGACGCGTACCTCAACCAAGGCCAAGGCTTCGGTCAGGCGGGTGGTGAGCACCCGATCGGCGCCGCTCGGTTCCGAGCAGCCGGAGGGGTGGTTGTGGCTGAAGATCACGGCGGCGGCATTGTGTTGGAGTGCCTTGATGACCACCTCGCGGGGATACACGGTTGCACCGTCAATGCTGCCGGTGAACAGGATGTCGAAGCTCAGTACGCGGTGGTGGGAGTCGAGGCAGAGAAGGGCAAACACTTCGTGGTGGTACGGTGCGAGCTGCAGTTTCAAGTAGGCCGCGGCATCGGCGGGGGTTATCAGCACCTCGCCGCGCTGGAAGTGACGCTGGTCCAGCAACTGCAGGGCCTCGCTGATCAGCGCATCCTCGCGGGCGCGTTGGGCGAGTACGGCGTCGAGCGGCTCGACCAGGTTCAAGGCGGTATTCATGGGCATTTCCTCGTGAGAGATGGAGCGCCCCCTGGCGGCGTGCCCCAGGCTGGTTTATGTGTGTGATCAAAGGCGCGTGAAGCGATGCCGAGTGCCGTGCAGCGGGCTTTGGCAGCCCTCGCACGGTTGCGTGGAGCAGGCCTCGATACCGGCGCCGGTACGCGGATCGTAATCGGCGCTCAGGGGTAGCAGGGCCTGCAGCTGGGTGCGCATGTGGGCGATGCGTTGCTCGACTTCAGCCTCGCTGTAGTACAACGACAGCGCGCTGAAGTCGTCGTAGGCGACCGCCTGCAGGCAGTCCTCGCAGAGCCAGAAGCTTTCCATGGCGACCTCCGACGTGAATGAACAACAGGCGCTTCTAAGGGCGCCTGCTGCTGGCGGTCAACCTGCCTCAGGCAGACTGACGTGCGGCGGTGGATTTGCGTGCGGTGGTCGGGGTTGGCTGGCCCTGTTCGGCGTCACCGAAGGTGTCCGCTTTTTCCGACTCTGCTGCTTCAGCAGCCTCAGGGGCGGCGGCAGCGTCTGTGCGAGCCGGCGCACGGTAGCTGAACTGGCCATCGACCTTGATCCACTCGATGAAGATCAGTCGGCCTTTGAGGCTGGCGCCGGGTTGCCCCTTGCGCTCGCCTTTCTCGTACATGAAGGGATCGACCCAGAGGTCACCGATGCGAAACGCGATGAGGACTTTGCGTTCAGCGCGGACGTCTTCCAGGTGTTCACGGATCAGCCGGTCGGCTTCACCGCTGGCGACCTTGCAGTCGAAGCGGGTGTACTCGACGTCGTCCGAGGCACCGTGCAAGGCAGCGATGTCACAGGCCATGAACGCTTGGCCGCGGCGAACCGGGACTTCGCGAACACGGTTCAGGTAACCGATGCCTTGGGTGTGCAGGTTGAAGTAGGTGTTGGGGGCGTTATTGCTTGCAGTAGTCATGATGGAGCTCCTGTTCAGCAGAAACGCGGACATCCACCGACCCTGGCGGCTGGTGAGTTCCGCAAGGGGAGGTGCAAAAACGTGATCGGTAGAGAAGGCGCTCATCACCGATGGAGCGGTGACCGTGCGAGCTGCCGAGCGCGAGTCGCACTTGTGGGAGAACCACCCGAAGCGGGCGTAGCCTTGAAGGTCCTGGCTACCTGGGTGCTGTCAGCGACAGCGGTGTACAGTTCATCTATAAAACGCGCTCTAGAGCCCGTCAACCGTGGAATGCGGGCAGCCCGGGCAAGTGGAAATCGGTGGCCTTCAGTGGATTTTCGGCGGCGAAAAAATAGCCCGACGGTCATCAGGCTAGGAGGAGCTGGACCACCCTTGACCCGGCGATGTGGCACCGGAGTCCGTCGCAAACCTCCACTGCCGATCTAACTGGATCAACCGACCCTTGTCGTGGCCTGGGTCGGAATCAACTGGCACGCATCCGCGCACAAAAGGTGCCCAGTGTTTCGCCGGCGGGCACCGGAACTGAGCATCGTCGCCGAAGAGGATGACCCGTGCGGCCTGGTACAAGCCGCACGGGTCATCCACCTGGGAGACTTGGAACGCTGAATAGACATCCGCTGATGCCGTGAGGTGTGGCTCCGAACTCTACGAGTCTGACCGAGCTGCCCGGAGCGAATCGGTCTGGGTCGCCAAGCGGCGAGGGGCTAGATCACTACACCAGCGTTGCGATTTCCCGTCAAGTCAGGTGCTCTTCGAAGGCTTGGTTTTCGCCACTGGCTTGGTGCCTTTGCATTCGGGGTAGCGGATGCACGACCAGAAGTTGCCAGTGCGGCCTTTGCGCTGGCGCATGGTGCTGCGGCACACGGGGCAGAAGGGACCCTTGCTGGGTGGCGGGCGCAGGGTGAGCGTGGCGTGACTGCGCACCAGCCGAGTCAGCCATTCTGCTTGCTTGGCGAGAAAGGTCTCGACGCTCAGCTGGCCCGACTCGATGCGGTCCAGCGCCTGCTCCCACAGTGCGGTCATGACCGGGTCGGCCACCTCTGGTGGCACCGCTTCGATCAAGGTATGCGCCGCCGCTGAGGCGGCCAGGCTGCGTTTTTTCTTGGCCAGGTAACCGTGGTCGATCAGGCCCTGGATGATGGCCGCGCGGGTGGCCTCGGTACCGAGCCCGCAGCTGTCCTTAAGCTTCTGCTTGAGCCGTGGCTCGGCCACCTGGTTGGCAATGGTTTTCATCGCTTTGACCAACGTGCCTTCGGTGTAGGCCTTGGGCGGTTGCGTGCGCTGTGCGTTGAGGGTGGTGTTGATCAGCGCCACCGTCGCGGATTCACGCAACGTCGGCAAGCACTGAGCCTGTTCGGCCGGCTCGTCGCCGTCTGCCTCGTTGATCACCGCCTTCCAGCCGCGAACCAGGATCTGCTTACCGCGGGCCAGCAGTTGGTCCGCCTCACTATGCAACAGTGCCTGGGTTTTCAGGTACTCGTGTTCGGGCAGAAATTGCGCGAGATAGCGGGCGCGGATCAGCGCATAGACCGCCCGTTCGCGTTCCGAGAGCTGGGCCAGGTCCAGCGTGACGGCAGTGGGGATGATGCCGTGGTGAGCCGTGATTTTGCCGCTGTTCCAGGCGCGGGAGCGGCGGCTAGGGTCGACTTCTTTCAGGATTGGCCCCAGCGAAAGCGCGGCCACCGCTAGAGCGTGGAGGATGCGCGGCACCTCATCAAGCATGCTGTCGGGCAAGTAGCCGCAGTCGGTGCGCGGGTAGGTCGTCGCCTTGTGGGTTTCATACAGGGCTTGGGCGATTGCCAGAGTCTCCTGGGCACCGAGCCCGAGCTTGGCCGAGCAGATCTCCTGTAGCGTGCCTAGGTCGAACGGCAGCGGCGGGCCTTCGCGTACCCGCTCGACCTCCACGCTGTCGATCTGGGCGGTGCCGCGCTCGGTGAGACGCTTGAGTGCTTGCTGCGCGGCGGGTGAGTCGATGCAGCGTCCGGCGACGTCGCAGGCTGTGGCCGGGGGTTGCCAGCGCGCCTGAAAGCGCATCCCGTTCTGCTCCATTTGGGCATCGACGGTCCAGAAGGGCTGCGGCACAAAACTCGCGATCGCCCGGTCGCGCTCGACCACCAGGCGCAGGGTTGGCGTCTGCACACGGCCCACCGGCAGCAGGCCATCAAAGCCGACGCGGCGGCCTAGGAGGGTGAACAGCCGGCTCAGGTTGATGCCGACCAACCAGTCGGCACGGGAGCGGGCCAGTGCACAGTGGTATAACGGCAAGGTCTGCTCCCCCGGACGCAAGCTGGCCAAGGCCCGGCGGATCGAGGCCTCATCCAGCGCGGAAAGCCATAGGCGCAGGATCGGCCCCTGATACTGGCAGCGCTCGAGAATCTCCCGAGCGATCATCTCGCCCTCGCGGTCGGCGTCGGTGGCGATGACCACTTCGCTACAGGTGCGGAGCAGTTGGCTGATCACCTTCAGCTGGCTGGCGACCTTGGGTTTGGCCACCAGTAGCCAGCGGCTGGGAATGATTGGCAGATCGTCCAGCGACCAGCGTTTGTAGTCGCCATAGGCTTCAGGAGGCGCGGTTTCCAGCAGATGGCCGACGCACCAGGTGACGGTGATGTTCTGGCCCTGCAGGCAGCCATCGTCGCGCCGGCTGGCCTGCAGCACCTGGGCGATGTCGCGGGCTTGGGATGGTTTCTCGCAGATGAACAGGCGCATACGCGGACCCTCTCGGTGGGTACCGACAGGGTGGGGGGGCGGTTGGGGAACGCCAGGGTAAATCCGAAGATGCCGAACTCATAACGGCGGGCGAGTGTGACTTGCGCTGTGCAAGGTGGGTCGCCAGGGATTGCAGAAACTCCAGGGCAAACTGCTTATCCGCCTCGCTCAGTTCCTTGATGATCGAGGTGATCTGTACGCCCAGGTCTTGTGACCGAGGACTGATGGTCAGCAAGAGCTCATCGGCGGGGCAGCCGTACAGGTCGGCCAATTGCAGCAGCGTACTCACTGAAAGCTCAACCAAACCACGTTCCAGGCGCGACACGGCTTCGCCGGTAACGCGCAGGTGCTCGCCAACCTGCTCGTGGGTCAAGCCACGCGCACGGCGATACTTTGCCAACTGGCGACCAATGAGATGTGGGCTAGGCTCTTTGACTGGCAATGAGGGCGCTCTCCAATTCGACCCATATGGTTGACTAGCCACCCAAAGTTATGAACGCCTCAAAAGGTTGACTGACTACCCTTTGAGGCGTATTACCGAAAAATGGTGTTTGACTCGCCCGTCAACGCGGAGGCGACGAATTGCACGGATCACACCAGAGTGAGGTAGATGCGTTAGCGGCCAAGGTATATGAGCTGTTCATGGCCCCCCACCTGGAACCGGACAATCTGGAGGCGCGTGCCCGGTTGATCGCCTGGGTTCAGGTACACCCGGCGCGCTGGCGGGCCTTCCTTGCCCTAGACCAGTGCTTGGTGGAGGTGAAGCAACTGCTGGAGAGTGAGCAGCGCGGGAAAGCTCGGCGAGATTGAAGAAGCTGCAGCAGCCAGTGCTGCCCGCCGGGTAGGCTGCCCAAATTCAGCGATACCGCGCTGCGGGCGGCGATTCCACTGAGTTCCACGCGCTTACCCGGTCTTGCGCGGCGTTTTCTTGCCACCTCCTTTGCGCGAAGAACTGGCGTTGTCATTGGCCTTCTCGCGCATGGACACCGAGGCCAGGCGGTGCGGCAGGATACCGATGCGCCGCGCCTCGACCTTGAACGTCACCCGCGCGTTGTCCTCGCTGTCCTCCCATTCCTCTTTGACCGTCCGGCCCTCGACCAGGATGCGCATGCCCTTCTGAAACAGCGTGCTCCAGTGTTCGGCGTCGCGGTGCCAGAGCTCGACGGGCGCCCAATAGCCGCCGCGATCCTCGTAACCGCCTTCGCGCGGCACCGGGTTGTCGAAATAGACATTCAGCCGTAGCAGGCGCCGCGGTTCATCCGGGTTGGTGTTGAACTCCTGAAACTCCGGAACACTGCCGATGTTGCCTTCACCTACAAAGAAAGTACTCATGCGTGCTACTCCTCGGTGCGGGAACGGGTAAGAGCGAGCTCGGCGGCCTCAAGCTTGCTGACACCGGCGATGACCTGGCGATACAACGACTGCAAGCTGCTCATCTGCAGGTTCAGCACCACGCGGTTGGTCTCCAGCTGATACAACGCCTGCCGCAGCTCAAGGTGCAGACGCGGATGAACCATTGCCTCCTGCCACACCTGCACGCCCATGCGCTGAAAGTCCGGACTGCGCCAGCGCAGGAACTCAGTGCCCGTCGAGCTGTGCTGAGCGACCAGTCGCAGGTCCAGCAGCGAGAAGGGTGGCTGCGCCATGATCGCGAGCATCACCCCCATCAACTCTGCGATCTGGGTGCGCAGATGCAGGATCGTCTCGGCGAACTGCTGCAGCTCCCCCTTACCCTTAAAAGGCTTTAAAAGGCCTTTTAGGGAGGCACCTTGTGCGAACTCGCGATAGGCATCGGCTGATAAACGCCGGGCAATTGCTGCGGCCAGGTTCATGCGTCACCCCCGTCGCTCGGGGCGTCCGGCGTAGGTTGGTCCTCGGCTTCTGGTGCATTGGGGCCTTCAATCTCCGACTGAGCGTTGCTGCGGATGATCGGCGGAGCGAATTGGGAGCGGCGGGCACCTTCCAGAATGTCCTGCGGTGGGATACCGAATCTATCGATGGCTTCGCGGGCGCGGGCGTTGTTGGCGGCCATGTCGTCCCGACTCACCCCAGCCAAACGGTAGCGCTGCGCCAGGCCGAACAGACTACGCAGCAAATGTGCACCGCCATCGATCCAGGTTTCCATGTTGACCCGGCCGATCAGCGCCGTGTGGTGGGCGAGCAGCACCCGCCGGATCAAGGTGTCGTAGTCGGTCAGCAGGTAGATCGCGAGAAAGCCTAGCTGGCTGCCGATGAACAGTGGCAGGGTGACGGGATGGATGTTGAGGTTGTCGCCAACATCGACCTGAGTCGGCAAAGCGCGTTCGACTTGGCTGACCTGCTGGGTCAGCGTGAGCATTTCTGCCCTGGCCTGCAGCAGCTTTTCCTCCAGCTGAAGGATGAACCAGTCGGCGTACGGATCGTCCTGGCCGCTGGCCTGCTTGAGCAGGTTGGTGACCGCGATGTAGCCGGGCATGCCCAGGATCGGGTGCACCCCGTCGCGGCCGCTGCGGCCCTGCCACAGCCGCGCCGCATGGTGGGTGTGCAAGGTTAAGGTGATGCTGCTGCGTAAAGAGCCCAGGTTGAGCTGGTAGTGATCGGCCATCGCCAGTACCTCATTGTCGGAACGACGCTGACGATGGGCTGATCCGGCAAGGCCGATGCGAATCAACGCGAAGCTGGGTCGTTCGTATTTTGCCGGTAGTGGATCAAAGTGGATTTGATGGCAGTGACATCAATTCCACAGACGTCCAGCACCTAAGGTGCCGTACCGCCCCCCCGGCAGCGTTGCTTCAGTTCCTCCAAGTACGCGAGAGCAAGCGGGGAGGCACTGCGTTGACCGTTGCGTCGTGGTCGCTCGCTGGCTGAGTCCGACAGGGGCTTCGGTTTCGGCACGCGGGAAGGCACGCTCGCCGGTTGCGTCGCTTCGGCGCGGGCGGCCCACAGCGTGAACTCTCCTTGGCAGGCGCGCTTGATCAAGCCCATCAGGTAGGCGACCGGCTTTCGGATCTCGCCGCGGGCGCAGCGCACTGCCGCTTCGTTGATGACCGCTTGTTGCTGTTCAGGCTCGAGCTGACGCATCGCCTGGATGGCCATGCGCCGCTCGGTCGGGTTGAGTGGTAAATCCTCGGGCCAACGCGCTCGGCCAAACTCCACCTGCGTCAGTACTGTACTTTTTTTGCTTTTGTCTTTCCGTACTGTACGGCCGCCATCGGCATTCCGAACTACAGCTGCAACTGGCGCATTACCGCAGGGATCGAAATCGGTGGGCGAGGCGCTCGGATTCCGAACGGGGTGGTGCTGGCCGGGTTCGGAATCTTCCAAATCTGTCAGCGGCAACGCTTGCTGTTGTGCCGCAGGAGACGGTGAACTGAGTCTGTCCTTGTCGAACTGCGTGACCTGCGGGTCGGCCTGGATTTCCTCAATCACATGCTGCGCCACATCACGCACCCCTTTGGTGCCATGGGTGAGGTTCTGCTGCAGCAGCGCCGCATAGCCGGCATCCAGCTCCAACTGCTCGGTCGGGGTCAACGGATCGCCGTGTAGCACGTAGACGCAGCCACGCAGGCAACCTTGAGCATCGCGCGAGCGGTCGACCAGGCTGAGCCAGCGGGTGGTCCGCAAGACGTTGAGCGCACGGGCGATGGTTTCTCGCGACGCCTGAGTGCCACAGGGACTGGTCGCCAGGTAAGGCTGCAGGTCCTGATACCGTGGCGTTTTGACCTGGCGCTCGGTGATCAACCAGCGCAGCACCTGCCAGGTGTTGCGCTCCAGTGGTGTCAGCCGACGATCGAGTAGCAATGCTTGCGGCAATGGATTGTTGTCGCCGTAGTAGATCGTACGCAGCGCAGGCTCCGCAGTAGAGGCAGCTCGTTGGGCCTGCGCCGCCTGCCACTCGATACGACGCCGCAGCGCGTCATAGCACTGGCGCACCACATCCTGCCAGTCGACCTGATAGAAGCTCAGCATGGCTTACCTCCGTACAATTCTATTTGCTGCCAGACCAGGGTCAGGCTGACGTGTTGCTCCTCGGCGAGCATCATCATCGTGTCCAGCGGATCGTTGTCTGGATCTTCTGCCCGCAGTTGGCTCCAGCGGTTCCAAACCGCATGTTCTTGCGCTTCGCTGAGCTGAACCGGTCGGCCGCGGTGAGTCTCGATCTTCAGAACGCGGCGACGCTGTGCGGTTTCCGAATGGTCCAGGCCAAAGCAGCGGTACATGATGTTGGAGCTCGCACACAGCTTGAGCGCCCGGTTGATCAGGCGCTCGTTTTGCTCGTCGCGTTCGGCTTGGACGATGAGGCGACGCAGCACGGTGGTGTCGACCTTGACTTCGACCCAGGCGATCGACGAGTGCGCCAAGTGGGACAGAGTGGTCGGCGGCAGCGACTGTAGGACCTCGATGTCTTCGTCGGTCAGGCCCAGGGCTTTGCAGCGCTGCAGGCGGCCATGGCGCAGCTCATGCAGCACCTGATTCAACATGGCGTGGTTCAACAAATTGAAGGTCGTGCTCATGAGGCAGCTCCTCACATTAACGAGTGGACGACAGCGTCAGCTTGATCAGTTGCCGGGCATGGCGGATCAGCGTGAATAGCTGCTCCAGCTGGACGTCGGGTAGTCGCTCAAGGCCAACCGTCAGGGCAGGGCGCTCGGCAAAGGGTAGGTCGTAGGCGCCGATCAATAGCTGACCAAACAGTGCCGCCGGTAGCTGTTGGCGTTGGTTCCAGTTCACCTCATCCTGCAGGCGCAGCAGTGCCGCGAGCAGAAGTTGAATACCAGTGTGCCGCGGGCTGAATCGCTCGCCTTGCTCCGGTGACAGGGTGAACCCTAGGCCGTCCGCATGCGGACTGACCATGGCAGCAGCGTCGGCGTACGCGGCAAGTTTGGCCGCCAGTGCGGCGCAACTTTCCCGCAGGGCGCTGATGTCATCCAGCAAAGGCGGGTGTGATTGAGGCGAGCTTACTGATGCCAGGACGCTCTCCATGTCATCTGGTGGTTTCACCGAAAGCAGCTCGTCACTCAGCGCCTGGCGTATTTCGGGGAGGCGTAGGTCATGTGCCGGCTTGGTGTCGCCGTCGCTGTTTACTTGATCGGGGTTGATCGCTTCATTTCTTTTTTCACAGGCGTCGTTGATGGCAGACGCTGGTCGTGATGACTCGCTTGATGGGTTTTGTGGCGAATTCTGAGGGATTGCAGGTGGAGGAGGCGAGAGACGCTGTTCCTGGTAAATTTCCAGTGCCAGCAGGCGGGGGGTCTGATTCAGGATCGCCGCCATTTTGGCAATCAGCTCGTCCTGCAGCTCGCTCGAATCTAGCTCGGGATTTTCACCGTCGAACCCCGACAGTACTTCCAGCCACAGGAGCGCGAACTGTTGGGCGTCACCGAAATACTGGTTCCAGCTCGATTCCGCGCGGCGCCTCACCGTCATGAGTCGATCGATGGCGGGTTTGCCGAGGCCTGCATACAGCATTTGGGGAATGGCCGGCAGCAGATGTTCGAGGGCGTCGAACATGCGACTGATATGGGGTTGGGAGATCGGGTAGCCACCCTCACTCAAGCGCGTCGAGAGCTCGCGCTGGCTGAGGGATTTATCAGGTTCTTGATACATGTCCTTGAGTCTCGCCACAGCGAGAGCGCGCTCGATGAAGGTGAGCTGGCCGTGGAGATCGCTTTCGGCCAGATGTCCGAGTAAAGCGTGAGATTCAGATTGCCAAGGACGGAACAGGCAATGGATGCGAAAGAAACGCTCCTCACGGGTTTCCTGCCAGAGCTCACCGAGGATGCTCAAGCGCGTGTTGCCGCCGTTTCGGATGATGAAGTGCGGCTCATCCGGGCGGCGGGTGATTGCGGGGGGCTGGTCCAGGCCGCGTTCGCGAATTGAGGCTTTGAGCTCGTTATACAACGGGTTGCGGACCAGGCGTGGGTTGAGCTCGTAGGGGTGCAATTGCTCGAGGCTGACCACCATCGGCGTGTCGCCGATCGGCGCGGCAGTGATTTCACGGCCGTGCTGCTGTGGGAAATGCGCCTGCTGCAGTTGACGGGAGATATCTTCGGAGGTCGGTGGCTTCATCACACATCCTCCGATCAGCCGCGACGGATCAGCCGGCGTTCAGTAGCTGACAGTTGGCCGGGCACCTGCGCGCCTGAGACGAGAAGTTGCGCGGTCCACTGCGGGAACAACTCGATCGCCAAGGCACGCATCACCTCCGCGGCACAAGGGCTGCGGCTGCCGGGCGGAGGGGTGGGCTCGACGCGGTGTACGGGCAGTCCCAGCGAGGCGGCATTGGGGTAGGCCACGCGGTCGGGAATCACCGTGGTGCAGACACTGACATGGGGATCGGACTGGAAGGAGGCTCGCAGGCTCTGCATGATTAAGCGGGTATCGCGGCGGTTGGCGTTGACCTGGTTGAGCAATAGCTTTACCGATGGCAAGACGATCCCTAGGTAGCGATACGGCTCCAACTCCTCAAATAGCCCAAGCGTGCCACGTCGCAATTCGCGCGCGGCGAGCATTTCCGGTGGGACCGGGCACAGGGCGCAATCGGAGGCGAGGATAGCCATTTCCACTACGATGCTGCGTGCGCCTTGGGTATCAACGATGAGCACATCGTACCGATCCTGAAAGGCGGGCAAGAGGTTGCGTAGGCGCAGGCGGCCATCGGGCGCGTGCAACAGTAGGGGGCTGATATGCCCGGCGCGGTCGTTGGACAGGATCAGGTCCAGGTGTTGAATGACTGTGGCAGAGATCACCTGCTCAGGTACCGTGAGCCGCTGCGCAATGAGTTCGTAACTGCCGGCCTCACGGGACTCGCGCAAAGCATAGTAGCTGGACAGCGTCGGTTGGCTGTCCAGGTCCAGCAGCAATACGCGAAGCCCCGAGTCGGCGAGTACACCGCCCAGGTTGGCGGCGACGGTGGTCTTGCCCGCGCCGCCCTTGGTCGAGATCAGCGAGAGGACGTTCATGATTCAGTCCCCGGTGGACAGCCGGTCTTGGACCCACTGTTCGATTTCCAGTGAGTCCCACCCCACGGCGCGGGTGCCGATGCGCCGGCATTGCGGGAACTGACCGGTCTTCATCAGGTTGTAGATGTGCGAACGCTTGAAGCCGGTTTTTTGCTCCACTTCATCGCGGCGCATGATGTGGCGGTCGGCAGGGAGAGGGGTAGCGCTGGTCGGTTGCATGATGTCACTCCGTAGCACCATGTGGTGCGCAGTGGGATGTGACAGTCAGTGAAGGCCTGATGGGGCGAAAAAACATTGTCAGGCAATGGCGACCTTTGCCTGACAATGCGGTGTTAGCCCCGTGTAGCTTGGGCAAAATGCCGGCGCGCGTCGGCAAATCTCCGATCAAGGGTACTTTTGCTCAAGCCAGCAATTCCAGGGAATCGTCGGGTAACCTCCTCTACCAAGGCACTCTGCGACTTGTAGATCGATTGCACCTGGCCGTCCTTCGATTTACCCAAGGTGACCTCCAGCACAGCGCCAACGAGCATGTGGTGCGTAACTTCGGATGCCTCGGAGGGAATGCCCAAGGCCTCGAGACGCGCTGTCATCTCATTGTTGAGCGCTGTAAGCGCCGCCATTTCTTCAGCCCTTGCCGAAAGCTCTTGGCGCATCTTGTCTATCATGCGCTGGGTTGCATCCAGCTCTGCTTGCTGGACTAAGTGCGCATTGAGGCTGACGCATTCCGAATGGTCGGGGTTCTGCGAAAACAAGAACGCGGGCTTTTCGTCAGGGTAGTTGTGGGCAAACCAAACCAGGAGATCGGCACGCCGAATGGACCAATACTCACGATGAGTCTGGTTATCCGCAGAGATCGGGCGACCCAAGCAGGTCGCGGGTAGTTCACCGCTGACGATGGCGTCGTAGATGCACTCGGCGTAGATGTGAAGAAATGGCCATTGCGGAAAATGCTTGAGCAGGCTGCCGGGGTGAGAGAGATCGACGCGCAAAATCTCGTCCTCGTGATCGGCAAGGTCACACCACAGAATCGCGGCATCAATTGGGTGATAAGAGCTTCTGATCGAGATCATGGCACACAGCCTCCTGCTGCGTTCGTCCTAGAATCGCTGGCGGGGGGCTGCTGCTAGGCCCTCTGTCGAGCGAGCCGGGTTCCGAAAGACCTTTTTCGGATCCAATTGTGGTGACAACTCATTGATCGGTTGGTTCGGCACTTAGAAATTGAAGCGGGTTTGAGGACCCGTCAGCGATAGGCGCTTCGTCATAGACCACTGTGCGTCAGTCTTCGTGATGCAAGCCCCAGATTTCATTTCGCATAAGAGGGTTTTTCGGCATTATGACGTTTAAACTCGTGGAAATACTCACTTTCAAGGAGGCATGCTTGCGCAACGCCAAATCGCCAGAAGATGAGCCTGAAAGTGGCGTCAAACGCGGACGTCTACCGCCGCTTTCGATGGTGCGCGCTTTTGAGGCAGTGAGCCGGCTCGGCTCTATGCGCAAGGCTGCGGATGATCTCAATGTCGGCCATACGGTCGTTTCCCGCCATGTTCGAAATCTTGAATCCTGGCTTGGCACGCGGCTTGTGGATGCTGGACCACGAGGCATTCAGCTGACTACGGAAGGCAGGCTTTTTGCCGAGACTGTGGGAATGGCTTTTGACATGATCGCCAAATCGACGGCGGAATTGCGTCCGGCGGTAAGCCGCTCGGTTTTACGAATCTGGTGTGTCCCTGGTCTCGCAACGCGCTGGCTGGCACCGCGTTTCAACCAGCTCCAACTTGCGCTGCCCGGCATTGATTTCGTCATGCGCGCGACCGATCTAGAGCCCGATTTCACGCATTACGACGCCGATGTCGATATCCGTTATTTGGAGGAGCCGAAGGGGAATGTTCGCTGGATTTTGCTGGAAAGGCCCCGGATTTTTCCGGTCGCTAGCCCGGACTGGATCAGCAAGAACGCACCCATCCGCACTCTTGACGATCTCGTGAATCAGCCGTTGATACATGAGGAAAGCCGCGATCAATGGCGACAATGGTTCCATCAGGCTGGCTATGGGCATGAAGTAGTGTTGAACGGGCCGCGGCTCTGGTCAGCCAATCTTACGGTCGACGCGGCCGTAACAGGGCAGGGCATCGCACTCGCGACACGCCTGATTGCCGCTGATGATCTGCGCACCGGGCGGCTGGTCGAGTTGCTTGAAACCGATGTTCGGCTCGGAGGCTATTATTTAGTTGGACCGCGTGAGCGTTGGAATGAAGTGACATTGGCGCGTTTCCGCGCTTGGATGCAGCAGTCTATCGCGGAGACGACGGGTGGCCAGTCAGCTGGTGCGTTAAGTCAACACGGTTGCGCTGAAGAATAGTTTAGCCGTCAGGTAAAAGTTCGGTTTGATACTTGAGTAGATCCAGGTCGAATAGCCTCAAACTGATCTTCCGCTCAACACATGCGCCCATGTTCCTCTTGCCATTGACGCTGGCTCGTCAAAGTTTCGTCCATTCACAAAAATATCTCCCAGTTATTGTCGCAACCGCGCTCATTCACCAACATGCTATGCACGCCCCCATCACAAACGGCCCCGTTGCGAATGACTGGCGGATGACCTTCGACAATCGGCTTGGGGGGGGGGCGCTGTCCGCTAGTTTCGCTGTTTGTGGCAAAGACTTGCCGTTTATGGCGATTTGCTCTGGATAACGATCCGTTCGGAATGTACGAAACTCATGGGGGAGGAATGCCTCCGTACTAGCTATGGAGTGGTGACTTTAAGTCACCACTGGGGAAGTAATAAAGTGCCTGTCTGAGCAGGAAAAACTGTATCAAACTCAGCTCTCAAATGAGTGGGTGCGGGCTGAACATCAAAAACAGCGAAGGGGAAAACCACGTTAGAGCACAGCGATTCTCATGCCATAGCGCGTTATAACCAAGTGCCGCAAGCTAGTCTGGAACGACTGTGTTCCGGACTAATTTCCCAGCCAAAACTTAAATCCAGACCCCGCCAAGTTGCTACTAAGGTGAGTGGGGTCGTCACTTCCTTTCTTGGAGACCCCCATGTCCAATGCCACTGACACACTGTACGCGAGGGATATAGCCCATCACCTTCATAGCTATACCGATGCGCGGATGCACGAAGGTGTCGGTCCGTTGGCAATTGAGCGCGGGGATGGGGTTTTCGTCTATGACACCGAGGGGCGTCGCTATATCGAAGCCATGTCGGGCCTGTGGAGTGCGGCACTTGGCTTCAGCGAGGTGCGACTGGTCGAAGCGGCCATGACGCAGATGCGTAAGCTACCTTTCTACCACACCTTTACTCACAAAACGCATCAGCCTGCCGTGGATCTCGCGGAGAAGCTCATATCGCTGGCGCCGGTGCCGATGAGCAAGGTTTTCTTTACCAACTCCGGTTCTGAGGCCAACGACACGGTGGTGAAAATGGTTCGTTATTACAATAACGCCCGTGGTCTGCCGCTGAAGAAAAAGGTGATATCTCGCATCGGAGCCTACCATGGCGTGACCATCGCTGCGGCGAGCCTAACTGGCTTGCCGAACAATCATCGTGCTTTCGACCTGCCTATGATGGACATAGCGCATGCAATGTGCCCGCATCACTATCGTTTCGGCGAACCCGGCGAGTCGGAGGAGGCATTTTCGGATCGTCTTGCAAAAGGGCTCGAAACCCTCATCCAACGCGAAGGGCCCGATACAGTTGCTGCGTTCATCGGCGAACCTTTGATGGCGGCCGGTGGGGTTATTGTTCCTCCGCGCGGCTACTGGCAAAAGATCCAGGCGGTTTGCCGCAAGTACGATATTTTGTTGGTAGTAGACGAGGTCGTCTGTGGATTTGGCCGCACTGGCAACATGTTCGGCTCGACTACGTTCGGCATCGAGCCAGACATTATGGTGCTGTCTAAACAGTTGACCTCGTCATATCAACCGCTTGCAGCAGTGTTGATCAACGAACGGATTTATCAGGAGATCGCGGGGCAAAGTTCGACCATCGGGACCTTTGGACACGGCTTCACCGCGAGCGGGCACCCAGTGGCTGCGGCAGTGGCGCTGGAGAACATCAAGTTGATTGAAGAGCGACACCTGGTAGAACACGCGGCCGAAATGGGGGCGCGACTGCGAGCTGGCCTTTCGCAATATGCTGACCACCCGTTAATCGGGGAAATCCGAGGTGTCGGCTTCATTGCCGCCGTTGAGCTGGTCGCAGATAAATCGGAGAAAACCCGGTTCGAGCCGCTTCGCCGGGTCGGTAGTTATTTCAATGCTCGCTGCCAAGAGCACGGCATGATTGTCCGCAACATTGGTGACAGCATTGCGTTCTGCCCACCCCTGGTCACTACAGCGGAAGAAGTCGACCTTATCATCAACTGTTTCAGCAAGGCGTTGGAGGATACGCAGCGGTGGCTGGCGCAGGGGCATTGAGTACGGGTACGGCTCGACTTTGATAGGTTTGGCGTCGTATCGCGGACGATCCTGTGAGAGTAGGCAGTGGGCCTGCTAAATGGCTTACAGGCAAGCCCGTTGTAGTATTCACGGAAAATGCCACGACATATACATGTTAGAGCCCTGATTATTCGGGGCTTTTTCGTTGGTGCCTGCCCCGGCTTCGCCTGCACCGGTGGTGTTAATGAAGACCACAGTGACATCTTGGGTAGCAATAGGCGCGCATTACAAATATGCAGCCGATGTCAATTCTGCCGATGGGTCAGAAATCGCTGGATAAGCTTTTGTATTTGTTGAATATTTCCTCGCCTAGTCGCAATGGTCGGGCTCAATGCTCGTGTCGATCACGGGTTGGCAATACCAGCTTCTGCGCCACTTTCAGGCACTGTCTTGCACGGAGCTTTTGAAGCCGTGACCCCAAGCGACGATTAGTTCAGTATGTTGTCAATTCTGGCGTTAGGAATACTCTTTATGGTCAGTTCCAGTTCATCCCAGTCGATGCAAGACTTCAGTCAAAACTTGCGCCTTCTCTGCGGATATTATAAGTCGGTGGCGAAGGTGTGCCGCTCCCTTGATATCAACCGCCAGCAGTTCAACAAATACTTGGGGGCGCAAGCGACTCCCTCGTCCTTTACCCTGCGCAAAATCTGCACTTTTTTTGGGGTGGATGAGGAGGAAATATTCTCCGAGCATGAATCCTTCCGCGCTCTGCTCAGCAGGCAACGCAAGGCGCGAGAGCAGGACAGTGCGGTACCAGCCGATTTTTTCCCGAGCTCCGCGCAGGCGTTGTCGAAGTACCAGGGTTACTACTTTGTCTATTTGATGTCGCCTGCCGCGCCGGGGGAGGTGATCAAGTCGATTACCCGCTTGACCCGCTCCGGCGAAAAGATCCTGAGTAAAACCTACGAGCGGATGAGGCTGGGCGATGACCAGCTGAACAGTTTCGGCATCAATAAATATCGTGGATTCTGCTTTGCCTCATCGGATCTGATTTACATCGTCGAGCGCGAGTACCTCTCGTCCCGGGGCTATATCTGGTCAGCGCTTTATCCCTCCTACCGCAGTCGTTTCCGTTTTCTCAACGGCTTGGTACTCGGCGTTTCGGGTGACAATTTCCGCCGTCCTTTTGGTGCCCATATTGTATTTGAGCACCTAGGCGAGTCGATCGACCTGCGTAACGCTCTCACCAGTTGCAGCTGTTTTCCGATTGATGCCCCTGAGATTCCCGACGAGGTGAGGTCGCGGCTGCTGGTACATCCATCAGAAGGTGAGTTCAACCTCGTCCCTCCGCTGTTTTAGTCATTTTTTAAAATTGACGCTAGGTGACGCTTTGGGGCGTCACCTGGCGTTTTTTTCTTCGCGCTCGCGAAATTGAGCTGGCCGTGCGGCAGATCGATAATGTCATACACCACTCAAATGTCAGTTTCGTTAACGGCCAATCACATCATTCATTCCAGTTGAATGAGTGCCTGTTTTTACAAGTGATCCGCTGCGCCCGCCATAAAAATAAGAGGAACGCCTATGAAATTCAAAAGAACATTGATGGCGGGGTTGATGGCGCTGTCCATTACTGCGCCATTGACCAGTGGTTTGGTGTATGCGGCAAACAATACCTTGGTTGTCGCTGATCGAGCCTCTTTCAAGGATTGGGATCCAGCCTCGGCCTTTTCGGAGGAAGTGCGGGTACTGGGCAATATCTACGAGACACTAGTGGTATATAACGCGCCAGGCAGTGCTGAGGAGTTTTCCCCCGGGCTTGCCACGTCCTGGGAAAGCAGCGACAACGGCAAGACCTGGACCTTCAAGCTGCGGCACGGCGTTAAATTTCATGACGGTTCGGCCTTTAATGCTGCAGCGGTCAAAAAGTCCATTGATTACGTCAAGGAGCTGAAACAGGGCGCTGCATTTGTATGGAAAGGTCTGGATGCCATCGAGGCCCTCGCTGACGATACGGTAGCGCTCAAGTTTAAGAGTCCCACTCCGGCCAATCTGATCGCGGCAGGTCAGTATGCCGCTTACATCATTGCCCCGGCGGCGGTGGAGAAGGGTCATGACTGGATGATGGCTCCCAACGCCATCGGTACCGGTCCCTACAAACTTGGGCAGGTCGAACAGGGCCAGCAAGTGGTGCTTGAGCGATTCGATGGCTACTGGGGAGGTTGGAAAGAAGGGCAATTTGATCGGGTCATCGTGAAGGTCGTGTCCGAAGCCGCCACTCGTACCCAGATGATCAAAAATGGCGAGGCCGGTGTCGCTTGGGATATCCCTCTTGATCAGCTCAAGGTGTTGGGGGAAAACCCCTCCATCAAGGTGAGCACCGCGCCTTCGTGGAAGAACTTTCAATTTTTGATCAATACCCAGAAGTACCCTACGAACAACCTGGCATTTCGTCAGGCGCTGCAGTACCTCTGGGACTATGAAAGTGTCACCAAAGATATTTTGCATGGCTACGGCAGCGTTTCCAAGGGGCCTTTGCCTACCAGTATCTGGGGGCATGCCAGCGTGCCTATGGCCTCTTACGATCTGGATAAAGCCCGACAATTGTTGGAAGCCTCCGGTGTACCTAAGCAGGACTGGAAGGTCTCGATGCAGTACATCAGTGGCATCTATGCAAACGCTGCTGAACTATTCCAGGCGACGGCGTCTCAGGTTGGCGTTGAGGTGGAGTTACTCCCCGGCGAGTGGGGTGTGATCTGGGATAAGGCAAAGAAGCTGGATACCGCTCCCAACATGCAATCTATGGCTTGGTGGCCGACGTATCCGACACCCAGCGATTGGCTTTTCAGTGAGTTCCATACAGAGAAAACCACGCTATTCAATCTGTCTCACTACAGCAACCCAAACTTTGATCAGTTGATCGAAGAGGCGGCGGCGTTAGAAGGCAGTGATCGGGCCAAGTCCACTGAAAAGTACGTGCAGGCCCAGCAGCTACTGGCCAAGGACGCTCCTGCAATCTGGTACGCCGACGTGCAGCAGATACGTGTCTCCCGCAAAGACATCAAGGGTATGGAAAAGAGCCTGAATCCTGCTTATGAGGCGATTCTCTACTACAACTTGAATCGCTGAATGCTGAGTCGTCCTTGATGAAGTGGTACGTGTATTACCTGATTTGCCATGTAAATCGATAACCAGGCAGTTGGTTAATTTGCCTGGTCATTCCCTCAAGGCTTAATCCGCTTTTTGGGCTTTTATGTAGGGTGTAAGAAGTCAGGGTCAAGTTTTTTAGCCACAAGGGGTGTTCCAAATGGCGAAGTATATAACTCAGCGATTGATAGTGATGTTCTTCATTCTTTTGGGAGTGTTGACCATCACCTTCGTTCTGAGTCGAGCTCTTCCGGGTTCCCCGGTAGAAATGATGCTGGGGAACCACCCCACGGTGGAGCAGATTGCCGTCGCACGGGAAAAACTGGGGTTGGATAAGCCTCTGCCGATCCAATACTTCAATTACATCGGCGATCTTCTCCGAGGTGATTTTGGCACTAGTCTGCGCACCGGGCGGCCGGTGGTGGAGGAAGTGGTCAGGCGGGTTGGCGCGACCTTTGAACTGACATTCCTGGCGATGTTCTGGGTGGTGGTGCTAGGGGTGCCGATCGGTGTCATCTCAGCGGCGCGGCAGAACTCAGTGGTCGACAATGCGGCACGAGCGGGGTCCATCGCCGGGACGGCGTTTCCAGTTTTCATCCTGGCCATGGGCTTGCAGTTGCTGTTCTACGGCAAGCTCAACTGGCTGCCCCTGCAAGGACGTATCGATGCTTCCATTCTTCTCGATAGCCCTTTTGAGCGTGTGACAGGCTTTTACCTGATTGACACTCTGCTGGCCGGTAATTTCGTAGCATTGTGGAGCGCCATCAAACACCTGACGCTACCCGTGCTCACCCTGGTCATCGTGACCTTGGCCACTGTCACCCGGATCACCCGCAACATGATGGTGGAGGTGCTATCCGAGGAGTACATCCGTACGGCCGTTTCTTACGGTGTACCCAAGTGGCGTATCCATTACGCCTATGCCCTGAAGGCGACAATGATTCCGCTCCTGACAGTGGTGGGTCTGACCTTCGGTTACCTGCTCGGTGGTGCGGTAGTCGTTGAGTTCATTTTCGATTGGCCCGGCCTGGGCGGCTTCGTGGTGTTTTCGATTGCCCAGAATGATTTCCCCGCTGTCATGGGAGCCACCCTGGTGCTGGCCACGACGTATCTATCGATCAACCTGATCGTTGATCTCTTGTATCACCTTGTTGATCCGAGGTTGCGAGTCCAATGAGTATCCAAGACGTATCCCTGTCCATGCCCTCGCGAGCCCCATCATGGCGTATCAAGGCCTTGGCGTTTGCCAGCGATAACAAGTTGTTTGTATTCGGCGCGCTGTTATTGCTGCTGATCATCCTGGCGGCGGTCTTCGCCCCCTGGCTTGCACCTTATGAACCGAACAAGATTGTCTTTTCCCAGAAATTGCTGGCACCCAACTGGGCACACTGGATGGGCACCGACGAGTTTGGTCGCGACATTCTTTCACGGGTGCTTTATGGCGCACGCACCTCGCTGATCATCGGAGTAAGCGTGACTCTGATTGCGATGCTGATCGGGATTCCGATTGGGCTTGTTTCCGGTTACTTCGGTGGTCGAGTTGATACGCTGTTGATGCGTTTCTCAGATGTGTTTCTGGCCTTTCCGCCGCTGTTGTTGCCGATCGCTATCACCGCTGCGCTGGGATCGGGATTGGCCAACGCCATGTTAGCGCTCGCTGTCTCTTGGTTTCCCTGGTACGCGAGGATCATGCGCGGTGCGGTAGTACGGGTTCGTTCAGAAACCTATATTCATGCAGCCCGTTCCATGGGCGTCAGTCACTGTCGTATCTTGCTTCGCCATGTACTGCCCAATGCCACCACGCCTGTGATCGTGCAGGGCTCCATGGACTTTGGTTACACCATTCTCGCCGCTGCCTCGCTGAGTTTTATCGGGCTGGGGGCCAAGCCGCCCATGATCGAATGGGGGCTGATGGCCGCGGCGTCGCGCTCGCAGTTGCTTGAGAATCCCTGGACGGTGCTGTTTCCCGGAGTGGCGATTTTTGTCCTGGTGCTGGCCGTCAACCTGGTGGGTGACGGGCTGCGCGATGTGCTCGATCCAAAGAAGGGGACGCGCTGATGATCGACGAATCCTTGCAATATTCTGCTATCGAGCGTCTCGCCGCTTCGAATAACCACGCAGCTCAAGACCTGGTGCTGGAAGTGGAAGGGCTGACGGTGTCTTTTCCTGGTTTGTTCAAGACCGTAAAGGCCGTACGCGGCATCGACCTTAAGGTAAGGCGCGGTGAGATCCTCGGGTTGGTGGGGGAGTCGGGCTCGGGCAAGTCTATGACGGCCATGTCTTGCCTTGGATTGATGCCTGAGGCCGCTCGGCTGGAAGGCAGTGTCAAGGTCGCCGGACAACAGGTCAACGGCGCCTCGGCATCGCAGCTGGCGGCTTTGCGTGGCGGTGGCGCGGCGATGATATTCCAGAATCCGATGAAGGCGCTCAACCCGTTCTTCACCATCGGGCGGCAGATGTTCGACGTCATCGGCTGCCATCGTCAACTGAGTAAGGCACAAATCCGCGCCGAGGCGCTGAGCTCGCTGGAAGCGGTGAGCATGCCGGACCCCCCTCTGGCGCTAGCCAAGTACCCGCACCAGATGTCTGGCGGTCAGTTGCAGCGGGTGGTGATTGCCATGGCGCTGGCCTGTCGGCCGAAACTGCTGATCGCCGATGAGCCGACCACGGCGCTGGACGTCACCGTGCAGGCGCAGATCATCACTCTGCTGCGCAAGCTGGCTCGGGAGCAGGACCTGGCGATTCTGTTTATCACCCACAACCTGGGGGTAGTGGCTTCGCTCTGTGACCGGGTGGCGGTGATGTATGCCGGCGAAGTGGTGGAGAGCGGTCCGGTGGGCGAGGTGTTCAAGCGACCTGCACACCCCTACACCCTTAAGTTGATGGGCACCGTGCCCAAGTTGGGGCAGGGACCCCAAGCCCTGGGCTTCATCCCAGGGCAGGTGCCGAACATGGCGGCTCCTCCGGCTGGCTGTGCCTTCAACCCACGTTGTGAACGCGCCACCGGACGTTGCAATTACGCTGCGCCGAGGGTTGTCATCGGCAAGGAGCACTGGGCAGCTTGCCACAACATATTGGTCAAGGTGTGAGGCTTCTTTGAAAGGTAAACGGCTATGAATAACAACAAACAGCCCGCACTGTTGAGCGTCAATCAGTTGCACAAGACCTACGCCAGCCGCGATGGCCTGGTGACGGCCATTGACCACATCAGCCTGGAGGTGCAGGTCGGTGAGACGGTCGCGCTGGTGGGGGAATCCGGTTGTGGCAAAAGTACGGTAGCCGCGACCTTGCTCGGTCTGCTGCCAGCCGATAGTGGGCAAATTCTAGTTGAAGGTCGACCGCTGCCCACTGATGCCAGGGCGCGGGGCAGGAGCTTGAGTATGGTATTCCAGAACCCGTACGCCTCGCTGAACCCGAAAATGACGATCAAGGCGATTGTTGCCGAGCCGCTGAAGGTTGCCTTTGGTTTGCGCGGTAGCGCCTTGCACGCGCGCATTCTCACGCTGCTGGGAAATGTAGGGATGGGCGAGGAGCACATGGAACGCTATCCCCATGAATTCTCCGGTGGCCAGTTGCAGCGTATCGCTATCGCCCGGGCCCTGGCGCTGGAGTCAAAATTGCTGATCCTCGATGAGCCTACGGCGGCGCTCGACGTGTCGGTCCAGGCCCAGGTGTTGCAACTGCTCAAGACGCTGCAGACCGACAATGGCCTGAGCTACCTGTTCATCAGCCACGACCTTGCGACGGTCGAGTATCTGGCGCAGCAGGTACTGGTGATGTACTTGGGGCGCATCGTCGAGGCCGGTCCTGTGGAACAGGTGTTCGGCCGACCGCGTCATCCCTACACTCGTGCGCTGCTCAATTCAGTGCCTTCCGTCGACCCGGAGCGCCGTGACCAGTTGCAAATCCTGAGTGGCGAGATCCCCAGCCCCTTGAACCGGCCTGCCGGGTGCCACTTCGCCCCCCGTTGTCCGCGGGCCAGTGAGCGTTGTCGCCGAGAGGTGCCAGCTGAGACCCTGGATCACGGCCACCGCTTTTCTTGCCACCACCCTCTGAACGATGAGAACTGAACCCCTATGTACAATAAAAAAGACATGACCGCTCCCGGTATTGGTTATCAGGACTTAAGGCTGATGCAGGGCTATCCGCCGTCCCGGGAAAAGCAAGTTGGCCTGCATAATTGGGACAGTCCGCCCTATAACCGCTGGTCGTTCCAACACATGAGCCAGTTGTTTCCGGTGGCCGCTATTCATCGCAGTCCTGGACCGGTCACCGAACTCGAGCGCAACGAACGCTCACTGGACGACGTACATTTCCAGCGGGTCGACGGCGGACAAACCGATCTGGCGACCTTCTTGACCGATAGTTACACCGATGGTTTTTTGGTGCTTCATCAAGGCAAGGTGGTTTCGGAGCAGTATTTCAACGGTATGCAGCCGCACACGTTGCATCTGTTGCAATCGGTATCCAAGACCGTCGTCGGCAGCCTGGTCGGCAGATTGATCGGCCAGGGCAGAATCGATCCCCAAGCGCGTGTCAGCGACTATGTGCCCGAGCTTTCGGCAAGCGGTTATGGCGACGCCCGGGTAAAGGATCTTCTGGATATGCGCACGGGAGTGAGATTTAGGGAGGACTACACCGATCCGGATGCTGAATTCATCCAGTTGGATATCGCCTCGGGTTGGCGTGAACGGGGAGAGCGGGAGTCACCTGACAGCATTTATGGTTTGTTGAAGTCGCTGAGTAAAGACCGTGAACATGGCCAGTTCTTTGAGTATCGCTCAGTGGATACCGACATGTTGGCCTGGGTCTGTGAGCGGGCCTGCGGCGAACGGCTCCCCGTTTTACTGAGCCGGGAAATCTGGTCAAGACTGGGGGCAGAACAAGACGCGAATATCACCCTCGATTGCGTTGGAACTGCATTGGCCGATGGCGGGATGAGCGCCACGCTGCGTGATCTGGCGCGCTTTGCCCAGATGTATCTTCAGGGTGGACATTTCAACGGCCAACAGATTGTTCCAGAGGAGTTTGTGCGTGCATGCGGCCGTGGTTCCACACCGGCTTTTGAAGTCCTCTATGGCTTCTATGTCAAACACTTTCCTGACGCCGCCTATAGCAATCAGTGCTGGGTGCTGGACAGTGAACAGGGTACCTATTCGGCGCGAGGAGTATTTGGGCAGAGTATCTATTGGGATCCGGCTTCTGAAGTGGCAATCGTAAAACTTTCCAGTTGGCCGGACTTTATCAACTCAGAGTGGACGTTGAATACCTTCCGTGCTTGTGCAGCTGTGGTTGAAGAACTGCAACGCAGCTGACGCGGGAGTGTGAATAACCGCGGCTTGTCACGGACCTCCCAGCCTTGGTGAAGAGGTGCCAATTGCAGGCTCGGCATAGTTACACCCAGACCCGGCTGGCCGCCGGCGGCTGACCCTCCTGGCCCTTACCTGGACGCTGTTCGCAGCCTTCGTTCTGGCGGGCCCTACCCCTTTCATCCAGACCGCGCTTTTGCCGTGGCCGGGATAGCTGTTGCCAACAATAAGACCTACAGAAGAGACGGAGCGACTATGAATTTGAATACTACCCGGGCCTTACGCTCATTGACCGCGCTGGCGCTGTTGGGGGCCCTTTCCACCCCAGCGATGGCGATCCAGGTCACCGACAACCTCGATCTCGGCGGTGCCGTCCGGGCGCGTTGGGACTATGACCCGGATCGCGACATCCAGAAATTCAACTTCGACACCGCGATCCTCAGCGCCAAGTACAACTCCGACACCTGGATCGGCGAGGCCCAATACCGTTTCTACGGTCGAGCCTACCCTTACGAGTACACAAAGAATGTCGGTGACGTCCAGTTCGCCGAATTGGCGTGGATCGGCTACAAGTTCAACCCCGACCAGCAGGTCCAAGTCGGCCTGAACCAGCTGCCGTTCGGTTTGCAGCCGTACTTCGGCAGCACGTTCTACCAAACCCTGGGCAGCGTCGTGGGACTGGAAGACGTGGAAGAAGTCGGCGCCAAGTACATCCAGCAAAGCGGCGACTGGAATATTCAGGCCGGTTACTACCTGCGCCCCGCCTGGCAGGGTAAAGGCACTAGCAACGGTGAAACCTACTCCACCGTGGTCTCCGAGGCGGACAGCTATGTCACCGACGGCAGCAACAACCAGGAACGCAACACAGTGGTCCTGCGGGTGGCCAAGGCGCTGGACTTGGGGCCGTGGAAGTCCGAAGTCGGGATCTCCGGCCTGACCTCGTCCCTGGAGAACCGCGACACCAACAACAATGGCCGGCGCAATGCCATGGCGGTGCACTACATCGGCAAGAACGGCCCATGGGGCGTGCAACTGCAAGCCGCGCGACAGCAGATGTCCCCGCGCAACCCCGGCACCGATGAACTGGTGACTTTCGGCAGTTACGACGCCACCTTCAACGTCGCCAGTCGCGGCAACTTGTACGTGGCGGATGTAAGCTATGACGTCAGCGGCAAGTATCTGTTCGATCAGATCAGCGGTGTGAAGCTGTACGCCAACTACAGCGCTTTCGATAAATCTGCGGACGATTTCAAGACCTCGCAACGGATGATTTTCGGCACCTCGTTCTCCCTCAGCAAACTGTGGATCGCCACGGAATGGTTGTACGGCAAGAATGATCCGGTCATCGGTGGCAGTAGCCTCACCCAGAGTCTGGGGGCTGGTGGGAGTAACCAGTGGGAAAACCAGTTGTACATGAACATCGGTTATTACTTCTGATCCGGATTTTTTGGCGGCAGCCCTAACGTCCTCTTCGCGAGCGGGTTCGCTCCCACAGGTTTAGCGCATAACCTTTGGGAGCGAGCCCGCTCGCGAATACCCCAAGCAACACTTGCATCAGCCCCTGCCAGAGGAGTTGTATAGAACAATTACCACTTCAAGAAAAACAATAAACCTGCCCCACATAACAATGGAGGCCGGTGCGGAGTCATCCTTTCATGCGTCAACTGCCCTCGCTCAACATGCTGCGAGTCTTTGAAGAAGTCGCACGGCATTGCAGTTGCAGCCAAGCGGCGTTGGGTCTGAACGTTACCCAAGGCGCGGTCAGCCGTCAGATCAAGCAGCTCGAAGACTACCTCGGTGTAGCCCTGTTCATTCGTACGCCTCGCTATAGCCTGGGCCATGTCGCTGGAGTTGAAACTGCTGATCCTCGATGAGCCTACGGCGGCGCTCGACGTGCCGGTCCAGGTCCAAGTGCTGCAATTGCTCAAGGCGGTGCAGACCGACAATGGCCTGAGTTACCTGTTTATCAGCCACGACCTTACGATGGTCGAGTATAGGAGCAAAGTGAATGTACATTCCCCCTCAGTTTGAAGAGTCTTGGGTTGGCGTTTTGCAAGAAGTCATTATGCGAAATCGCTTGGATCGCTTGTCACTTGTTCGGATGATGGAGTTGACGCCAATCACCTCCGTTTGAATGGAATTGGCGCTGCGCTGCCGGTACATCGATAGTTTCGTCCGATGCGCTTTCCAAGCGGCCTAAAGAATCAAGAACTCCCATCAGGCTAGCTCTCTACGCTAGAAAATTTTGCCCGATATCTTCCGTCTTTATGCGTGAGATCAATTGGAGCCTGAGCAGAGCGAATTAGAGCTTAAGATCTAGCAAACTCTTGGAGGACACCCGTTGTCTTCTCCGCGTCGTGTTTTCCAACGAAAATGTGATCGTGATAGTTCGCGGCCACTAAGTTACAGCTGATACCAGCGTTTCCGAGGACGGTCGCGAACGCTGCCGTTAACCCCATTGTGATCAATCAATCTAAACACTGGTAGCGTGAAAGGCCTTGTCTGATTGATCTGGTTGCAAACGCCAAGGACGCAGCCTTCTCCAGGCTGTCGTGGAGCGCGGGGCCTGCGGGCGCTAAAAAATATGCGGCGGCAAAAACTGAGTGATGTCTGGCAATGGCTTCAACCCAGCTCGTGGTCCGGAAAGGTTGAGGGCGAGTCATTTTTGAATATTGTTTTTTTTAAAGAGAGGAGTCTTGTATTGTTCGATCTTACCGCTGTGGTGAATGTCATGGGGCTGTGCGCGGTGGCAGTCTTTGCCATTTCTGGTGCGCTGAGTGCGGCGCGCCTAAAAATGGATATCCTGGGGTTTATGCTGATTGGAACAGTCACGGGTATCGGGGGCGGCACACTGCGTGATGTGCTGATGGGGAATCTACCTGTTTTCTGGATCAGAGAACCTATCTGGATTGTGATCTGCCTTGTTTCCTCTGCAGCGACCTATTACGTTGCGCCCAGACTGACTTCGCTTACAGGTGCTCTGCTTTGGATGGATGCAATTGGCATTGCATTGTTCGCAGCGGTGGGTACTGAAGTAGCCCTGCTTGCTGAAGCTTCACCGCTGATCGCAATTTGCATGGGTGTTGTGACTGCAACATTTGGCGGAATTGCGCGTGATGTGTTGTGTGGCAGCAATCTGACCCTGATGAATGAAGAACTGTACATCACTACTACCTTGGCAGGTTCTGTCGCCTACTACGGTCTCAGCACCCTAGCCTATTCGTATAGCTACGATTTGCTTGGCGGTTTTATGGTCGCGTTTACGCTGCGTGCCTTGGCGATCCAATTCAACATCAAGCTGCCTAACCGCTATCGAGCAAGCTAATCTCCGTTGCGTCCCGTCCCTGCGGAGCCAAAAGGAATAGCCCCTCAGCCGGTGGCGGTGGACTGAGCAGACTTAAAGGGTGGGGGGCGGTAAAAATCTTGGACTACCTGGAGGTAGTTCATGTATTCATACGAAGACCGCATCCGAGCGGTTAAGCTCTACATCAAGCCGGGGAAGCGCACTGGGGCGACCATTCGCCAGTTGGGTTACCCGACGAAAAACTCTCTGGAAAAAATCTGGTCGACCCTGTGTGCATCTGCCCTGGACGCGAGGATTCTCATCCAGTCGAATGCTGCGTTCTTTGAAATCATGAAAGAACGCAAAGAAGTTTGCTCACGGGCTTGGCTGTTTGGCATCTTCGTTGCGCTCGGATTGGGGGCTGGGACTGCCAGCATCTCGGTCTGCGGGCATCCCGCCAACAGTTGAATTCGCCAGTGTGATGACGTTGGCTAACTGGCTGCTTGTGTTCTATGAGGTGTGTTTTGACTTGGCCGCCCGGATACTGGGGGCGGCATGAAATGTTGGTCAGCGTTAATACCTTCTTCTACCTATCTGGTTGGTTGACCATCGATCGCATCGGAGTTGACCAGCACGCTTTCCAACCATGAACGACAGAGAACGGCCAGGAACGGTCATACGAGTCTATATCCGCTTTTGGCCTTAATAGCTCGGCAGTTTGATGGCGTCAGCTTTCGGTGAAAGGATTTTCCCGAATAAGGTTTTGAACCCCGGTACTGTGGCGATCCTCAACACCGCGTGGCCAATTGCGATGCCAAGTCGCGAATACGGTGATGCCAATCTCGGCGCGAACTTGTGTACGCTTTGCGCCTGAGCGACGTAAGGGCGCATCAGCTTTTCGTAGGCCGCGAACGCGTGGGCGTCGTCGGGGTGACGACTCAGTTCGTCAGCCAGCACGTAAGCGCCGCATAGCCCCAGGCTAGTGCCCATGCCGCTGATGGGCGATGCGCAATATTCTGCATCACCTACTAGCGCGATGTGGCCCTTAAACCAACGGGGCATTCTGACCTGACCCACCGCGTCCAGGTAAAGGTCGCTTGCATTCTCCAGCGCGTCGAGTACGCGAGGTTCACCATTGCACTGTCAGGTTGATTTGCAACCTGACAGTGCAAAACACGCCCATGCCTCCATTAGTTGCTTACGTTTTTCCAGCAGGTCGCCCCTCCTGTACGCTGCTTCGGTCGCATTGCTGATTTTGTGCGCCAGGGCCATCTCTGAAACAATGTTCGCAAAGTGAGTTGTCTCGGCGGCCCAGTCTCTGAAACTTGACCGAAAGCCATGCATGGTTATGGCTTCACCGGCTTCGTTACGCCAGCCTGGGCCGTCGTTCTTCAGCGATATCTCATCCATGCCTCGGATCTTCTGCAGCATGGCCATATTGGAAAGTGGCCTGCCAGCAGTACGACCGGGAAAAAGCAACTCGCCATTGCTTTCTGCCTTGAGACGACGCAGCGTTTCCAGAGCAGCCTTCGATAGCGGCACTCGATGTTGGCGACCGGCTTTCATTCTGGAGGCAGGTATGGTCCATATCTCATCTTTTAGGTCGATCTCGCCCCAACTACCACTTATAACTTCGCTGGTACGCAGGGCGCACAATACAGTTAGCTCAACCGCGATTGAGCTGAGATCCGTGGAAGCTTTGAGAGCGGCCATGAAAGAGGGAAGTTGCTGCCAGGGGAGGGCTGCATGATTCCTGCGGTCTGCCAGCCTTATTCTGGGTAGCAATTTGTCAAGGTGATATTTCAGGCGCAAGGGAAAAGCTATTGGGTTTTGATACGTCGCTGCACGAGTTGAGCTCGGTTATCGTGGCGGAGATAGAAAGAGTGAAATCTACCATCGAACCTGCTGATGCTGACTCAAACCAGTCCTCGTGACCATCGGTCTGACGTCGTCCTTCCACCAACCCTTGAAGGTACGCTCGCCGCGCTTCAGGGGTGATGGTCTTGTAGCTCGGCCAATAGAGCATGGCGATCTGTCAGGCTCATGAGAAAGCGCGCGATACGAAGCGTGGCGTCGATCAGGAGGGTTCGGTGTTACCAAACGGAGTGGCGCGTTCACAGAGGTAGATCAGTCCCCGGAATGCAACTAAACGCGGTTGTCTTCAACCTAAGATGTTGGTATCGAGCAAGCAGCCTACACTCCGGCGGGCCTGAGGCAGTCCAGCGTCCCGCAGGCCAGAGAGATCGAATCCTGGCTTACCAAGTGATTTTGGTTTGAGTAAAAAAAGGCCCTTTGTTGGATGCGCTTTCGCAATTGCAGGGCTGAATTAAGCTTGGCGCGCTGCTAATGCCGAGTAGCTGTTCATCAGATTGCGATAGTTCGGAATGCGCTGGGTCTGAACGTTACCAAGGTGCGGTCAGCCGTCAGATCAAGCAGCTCGAAGACTACCTCGGTGAGCCCTGTTCATTCGCACGCCTCGCTATCGCCCGGGCCCTGGCACTGAAGTCAAAACTGCTGATCCTCGATGAGCCTACGGCGGCGCTCGACGTGTCCCTGAACACCCGCGCCGTGCGTGAGAGCCTTGAGGCGCTCGTGAAGAGGCTCTGGCCGAAACGCTACCGAAGCGCCCATCGCTGACTGATCCTCAAGCCCGCTGGACCGCTGCTCCAGGAGGCCCAGCGTTTTTCGCCTGTTCCGCGAACTATCTGATCGATACCGAGCACGGCGTCATCGTGGATGTGGCCGGGCAGCTAGCGGCAGATCTGGTCGTATCTTGTCTTCCCGTCACTCTTAATCCCTCAGCACAACGTTTACACTTAACTGCTCCGCACCCTCGAAGGAATCTCCCCGGTGAACGTCAACGACGCCAGTTTCGAAGAATTGCTCAACGCTTTGCATGATGGCGTCTACATCACTGATGGCAACGGCAAGACGCTGAAGGTCAATCAAGCCTATGAGCGCCAGACCGGGCTCAGTGGTGCTGATCTCATCGGCCGATCCATGCAGGAGCTGGTGAAGGAGGGCGTTCTTTCGCAATCGGCCACACTGCGTGTATTGCATGAAGGTCGGCCGGTATCGGTGATGCAGAGCCTGAGTCAGGGCAAGAAATTGTTAGTCAGCGCCACGCCGATTCTCGACGCTGAAAACCGGATTTCATATGTTGTCAGTACCGTACGCGACATGACTGAACTGCTGCGCATGAAACACGAGCGCGATGAGTTGCAACAGCTTAAGCAACTGCGCAACAGCACCGCCAAACTTCATGCTGGTCAACGAGACAGCCTCCTGCGTTCTCCGCTTATGGCCGATCAGGAGGTTTCAGGCCGCGCCTTCTCGCTGGCCCGGCAGGTTGCCAGTAGTTCGGTGAAGGTTCTGCTTCAGGGAGAAACCGGTGTCGGAAAAACCCTCGTAGCGCAATTCATCCACAACGCCAGTCCACGTGCCAGTGAACCATTTCTCGCGCTCAACTGCGGTGCACTGCCCGAGAATCTGATTGAAGCCGAGCTGTTTGGCTATGCGCCTGGAGCGTTCACAGGCGCAGGCCCCAAAGGCAAGCGTGGCCTGTTGGAATTGGCACATCACGGAACATTGTTTCTCGATGAAATTGGTGATTTGCCACTGTCGGTGCAGGTCAAGTTACTCAAGGTGATCGAAGAAAATCGATTCATTCCGGTCGGTGGCCTGGAGTTGAAGGAGGTCGATGTGCGCATCATCAGCGCCACCCACCATGACCTCAAGCGCCTGGTGGCAGAAGGTCGTTTTCGGGCTGATCTGTATTACCGGCTCAATGTGGTGCCGATCAACATTCCGGCACTGCGCGAGCGTCGAGAGGAGATTGCGCCGCTGCTGCATTACTACCTCGATAGATTCAATGTCCGTTATGAACGTCAGGTTCAATGGAGTCTCGAAGCCATCGACCTGATGTGCGACTACACTTGGCCCGGCAACATCCGCGAGTTGATCAACATCGTCGAACGGCTGGTGGTGACCAATCAGACCGGGACTATTGAGGCGCTGGACATGCCTGAGGAGATCCTCGACCTCAACCCGCCGAATACCGATGAAAGCCGCTTACCGCTGCGCAAGGTATTGGAAAACGCCGAGCGCAGTGCGATTCGTGCCGCGCTGCGTGTGCACAAGACCACGCGCCTGGCGGCCAAGGCGTTGGGCGTGAGTCAGGCGACCGTGGTGCAGAAGATGAAACGCTGGGAACATTCCGATTAGGATTCTAATCAGCCCTGAATAAACCGATCAGAAAACTAATCGGGACTGACCGCTAAAAACCCCTCTTATTTTCGTGTGACCCGCGTAAAGGCCCACGCTACAAGGCTTTGCGGGTATTGGCACGTCTTTCGCTATCTCATTTGGCACGTCTTCCAATAAAACAACATCCCTGGACGAGCACAATGAACATCTCTGCTTTCAAAATCGCGAACAAGTTGATCACTGGACAAGGCGCTATCGAGCAGCTTGCCACTGAACTGACTCGCCTCAATGTCAAAAAACCGCTGATCGTCACTGACGCTGTTCTGTTGAAATCCGGCACTGTCGATCTGGCGCTGGCGCAACTGGGTGGTCGCTGTTACGGCATTTTCGATCAGGTCAAACCGGAGCCTGAAATTGCCATCGTTGAGGACTGCACCCGCGCCTATCGCGAGGGCAGCCACGACGGGTTGATTGCTGTGGGTGGCGGCAGCGCAATCGACATCGCCAAAGGCGTCGCGGCGTTTGCCGGACATGAAGGCCCGCTGGCCGAACTTTTCGGTGTCGATCTGGTGAAACGCAAAGGCCCCGTGCTGATTGCCATTCCGACTACCGCTGGCACCGGTTCGGAAGTGACCAACGTGGCAATCTTTTCTGACAAGCAAGCGAAGCTGAAGAAAGGCATTGTCAGCGACTACCTGCTGCCTGACGTAGCACTGGTCAGCCCGATCATGACCCTGACTTGTCCACGCAGTGTGACGGCGGCCAGCGGTGTCGACGCGCTGGTGCATGCGGTCGAATCCTACCTTTCGGTGAATGCTTCGCCCATCACTGATGCCATCGCGCTGGGTGCGATCAAGCTGATCGCCAAGGCGCTGCCCAAGACTTATGCCAATCCTTCCAACCTCCAAGCCCGGGAAGACATGGCCACCGCCAGCCTGATGGCCGGCATGGCATTTGGCAACGCAGGGGTAGGCGCAGTGCATGCGCTGGCGTATCCGTTGGGCGGCCGGTTCAACATCGCCCATGGTGTCAGCAATGCCTTGCTGCTGCCGTACGTGATGGAGTGGAACAAGATGGCCTGCGTCGAGCGCTTCCGTGACATCGCCGAAGCCATGGGCGTGCGTGTCGCAGACCTGAACGACAAGGATGCGGCGGATCAGGCTGTCAAAGCCATGGCGGATCTATGTGCCGCTGTGGATATCCCAACCGGTATGCGCAGTTTCAACGTGCCTGAGGATGCCATCCCGGCGATGGCCGAAGAGGCCAGTAAGATCGACCGCTTGATGCGCAACAACCCGCGCAAGTTGACCGCCACCGATATTGAGAAAATCTACCGCGCAGCCTACTGATCCCGAAAAGCCGCGACGCCCCAGCCTGTCGGTTCGGGCGTCTGCCATTACAAGACCAATAAAATAGGTGCACTCAATGTCCAACACTCCTGCGCAACGGAGCGAAAGCCCGTACATCCCGCTGGGTCCTTTCAAGGTTCGGTTGCCGTTTGTTCACTACAGAATCGAGCTTCCGGACTACCTTCAAGGCTTGCTGATGTGTGCCGTGGATCTGGCCGCCATTCCGCTGATGACCGAACTGCTCGGCATGCCATTTGAGGTCGCGCTGGCCGTCGTGATGCTCAACGGCTTGCTTTACCTCGTGCACCATTTGCTCGGTGACCCGACCGTACCTGGCTGGATCACCCCGGCGGTACCCCTGTTGATGGCTTACTGTGCTCAATTTCCAGTGGGCCCGGAGCGTGTCCACGCCTTGATTGCCTTCCAGTTGATGTTGGGGATTTTTTCAATTGCCCTAGGGGCGACCGGGATGGCGAAGAAGGTTGTGGAGTATGTGCCCTCGGCGATCAAATCCGGGATTATCGTCGGTGCCGGCTTGAGTGCGGTGATCGCGGTGTTCCAGGTTGGCGGTAAATTCAATGTGCTGCCCTGGACGATTTCCATTGCGGTCGGCATCGCCTTCTATCTGATCTTCTCCCAGCACTTCAACGAACTGAAGCAGCGTAACCGCTTCTGGTGGAACTTCGCCAAACTGGGGATCTTGCCGATCATTCTGTTGGCGGTGGTGATTGCGCCGCTGTTCGGTGAAGCGCCTTGGCCAACCATTCAGTGGGGCGTCAGCAAACCGGATTTCGCCGGGCTGTGGAGCAACTACACCGTGTTCGGTCTGGGCATGCCGCCACTGTCGATGTTCATCTCCGCGCTGCCGACCATGCTGGCGGTGTACATCATTGTCTTCGGCGATGTGCTTAGTGCGAAATCGCTCCTCGATGAGGCAGAAACTGTCCGCACTGATGAAGTCGTCGACTACAACGCCGATCGCTCTCACCTGATCTTCGGCGCGCGTAATGCGTTCATGAGTATCTTCGGCCCGGATGTCGCCATGTGCGGCCCAAAATGGGCGGCGATGCTGGTGGTGGTGATCGAGCGTTTTAAAGGTGGGCCGAAGGCGATGAAGTCGATCATCGGCGGTGTCGGGTCGTTCCGTTGGGGGACCAACACCGGTCTGCTGTTGTTGCCGGTAGTGACTCTGGTACAGCCGATTCTCGGTGTTGCCCTGTCGCTGACGTTGCTGATTCAGGGTTATGTGAGTGTGCGTCTGGGCATCCTTGAAGCTCGTAGCCAGCGCGACTTGGGTATCGCGGGCGTGATCGGCGCGGTACTGGCGATCAAGGGTGCGAGCTGGGCATTCGGGATTGGCGTTGTGTTGTGTTTGCTGATCTACGGTAAAAACTTCTTCAAAGGCGAGGTGGATGGGACATTTGCCAAGGATCTGAAGGCGGCGGATACCAAGCCGGCCAAAGGTGCGGAGTCGCCCAAGACTACTAAGAAGGTAGCAGAAGAGGCTATGGCTGACTGACAGGCCTGAGTCGCTCAATCTGACACTATTGCGGTGAGCTTCCTCCCACAGGTTTTGTATTGATCACTTCATCTGTGATCAATACTCATACATTTGTGGGAGGAGCCACGGGCTAACTCCAGCCACGCCCCACGAAAGAAAGTTCTCCTTGCCTTCGCCATGCGAGCGATACCTTCCAGGTTAGCGATGGTGGTCAGGTTTCTGCGATCGTGAAGCTGTTAGTGTCAAGTGTGTCGCAGAATATGCGGGGAGGAGGGTATCTCCGACAATTCGCAGTCGTACTTCCACCGAGACGAATAGACAGATACAAGCTGTCGTCTCTATGCTGGCAGCGACTTTATAAAAACAATCAAAAAAAGCCATGAACCGTACTGCTTACTTCTGCTTGCTGCGCAAGTGGCTCGCCCGGCCGCACGGCAGCCTGGTGGCACGCTATACCTTGCTGTCCGTCTTTGTGATGAGCATCGCCCTCATTATGCTGGCAGTGCTCTATGAGCAATTGGCCAAAGATTTGCTCAATCGCTTGACTGGTGAACGTCTGGACGCCCAGGCCTTGTCCACGGCGAACCGCTTGTCATCATTTCTCGATGATCGCTTTTACCAGGTCTCGGCATTGTCCAATCACCCTAACATGCCGGGGTTTATTGCCGATCAGTCCGCCCCCGGCAGTGACGTGGAGTCTTTGCTCAAGATCGAAGCGGATTTTCCGTTTCTGTATGGCGTGTTGTTTTTCGATGAACAGGATCATTTGGTCAACGTGCTGCCGGGGCAAGCCGCCTCTGGTGAGCCCTATTGGACCAGCACTCATTGGTCTATCGCCGGGCTGCCGATCCAGTGGGTCGGTGATATCGAAGTGATCGGGCCATTGCTGGCCGAACCCGGGCGCTCTGGTGGCTTCTTGATCCGCAAGACCATCCGCAATGGTCGCACCGATCACCGCGTGCGCATCGCCTTGCACCTGCGCCTTGCATCGCTCACCGAGTTGCTCGTCAGTGCCGGGATGAGCGGGGTGGTTGCGCCGTTGCTGCGGGTGCCAGGCGGTGCCTTTATCGACCCCACCGGGCGCGCGGTCGAGGCGCCGAGTCAATGGCGTGACGGCCCACAGATAATTCCCGGTTGGCAACTGGTGTTCAGAGTACAGCCTGGGGCCATCCTCAAGCCGTTGAACGATGCACGCTGGTGGTTGTACTGGATAGCTGCTGGTTTTATCGTGTTTATCCTCATAGTGTTTTTTACTCTGTCCCGACAGTTGCGCTCGCGGGTCAGCACCTTGTTACAGGGCGCTCATCAGTTGTCCATGGGCGACCTGAGTTATCGCCTGGCTGAACAGCCCCGTGAAGACGAAATCAACCATGTAGCGCGGGCGTTCAATGTAATGGCAGCACGCTTGGCGGACATGTTGGAAAACACTGTGCGGACGGAAAATCTCGCGGTACTGGGGGCCTTTGCCACGGGCGTGGCCCATGAGGTGCGCAATCCCCTGACAACCATGAAAACTACAGTGCAAGCCTTGCTGCGCCGAGAAGAGGAACCCGAACGACGCCACTTGCTGACCGACCTGGGCAAGGAAATCGACCGCTTGTCCCATGTCACCAGCGATCTGTTGGAATATGGAAGACCTCACCCGGCTCAACCCGAGGTGGTTGCCGTGGCGCCGTTGTTCGAGCAGATCGTCCGGATGGCAGGGCCGGACGACCCGCAATTGCTGTGCGAAACAGAGCCAGGCTTGCAGCTTTACGTCGACCCGGATCAGGTCCGGCAGATCCTGGTCAACCTTTGTTTGAATGCTTTCCAGGCTTGCGACAACCAGAGCCCCGTGCGCCTGTGCGCCAAAGTATGGGGCGGGCAGGTGCGAGTCATGGTCATTGACCAGGGATGCGGTATCTCCGAGGCGGACTTGCAGCGCATCCGCCAACCGTTTTTTACCTCCAAGGCGCGGGGTACCGGGCTGGGGCTGAGCATCAGTCAGCAACTGCTGGAAGCCAACGGTGCGCGCATGGACATTATCAGTACGCTTGGCGTAGGGACTCAGGTGATCCTGGACTTCCCCGCGCCCCCAGGGAGCGAGGCGAAGTAAACCACCGATGTCTGACATTCACGTTTTGATAGTAGATGACGAAGAGGCGCTGGTGCGCTCCCTCAGCTATGCCCTGCGCGGCGAAGGAATGCGCATCAGCACAGCGGGCAGTGGTGAGGCAGCGCTGGAGCTGTTGGCGGGGGAGACCACCGGCATCGATATCGTGCTGCTTGACCTCGGCTTACCGGGCATCGATGGCATGGCCACGTTGGACGGTATACGCCAGCTTCACACCCAACTGCCGGTGATCATGATTTCTGCTCACGGTGATACCCGCGCCGCCGTACAGGCAGTGAAAAGCGGCGCCACTGACTACCTTACAAAACCTTTTGAACTCGACGACCTGCTGGCGACCATCACCAGCACCTTGTCATTGGCCAGATGCGAAGAACCCGCAGTAGCGGTGAGTGATGAACTGGCCGCTGGCCTGCTCGGCCATAGCCCGGCGATGAGCACCTTGCACGCAGCGGTGGGGCGCATTGCCCGTAGTTCCGCGACGCGGATTTTGTTGCTTGGAGAGTCCGGCACGGGGAAGACTTTGGTCGCCCAAGCCCTGCACAACCATAGCGGGCGGGGCGGGCAACCGTTTATCGAGGTCAACTGTGCGGCATTGCCGGAGCAGTTGATCGAGGCAGAGTTGTTTGGTTCGGAAAAAGGCGCGTATACCGGCGCTCACCAAAAGCGTGCCGGGCTGGTCAGTCAGGCAAATGGCGGCACGCTGTTTCTCGATGAGATCGGCGAATTGCCGCTGGCGCTTCAAGCCAAGCTCCTGCATTTTCTTGAGAACGGCAGCTACCGAGCCGTGGGCGCCAGTGCCGCGAGTAGCGCGGATGTGCGGGTGGTGGCGGCGACCAATCGGGATCTGGCTGATGACGTGCAATCGGGACGGTTTCGTGAGGACCTGTTCTATCGCCTGAACGTGATCACACTGGATATTCCTTCACTGCGCGAGCGCGGTGAAGACGTGCTGTTGCTGGCCCAGCATTTCGCTCGGCGCCAGGCTGTGGAGGAAGGGGTCGAACCGATCCGCTTCCTGCCGGACAGCGCCCAGGCATTGGTCCATCACCGCTGGCCGGGGAATGTGCGCGAGCTAAAAAACCTGGTAGAGCGCTTGACCATACTGTCACCGGGGCAGGCGATCAGCGTGGCGATGTTGCCTTCAGCATTGCAAGGCCTGCAGATCGAGCCACTGGTACTGGGCGAGCAGCTCGAGCTCGCCGAGCGTGATCTGGTCACCGATGCTCTGAGCCGCGCATCGGGCCATAAGGGCCTGGCAGCAAGCTTGTTGGGGATTTCCCGGCACGCGCTCAAGCGCCGTCTGCATCGCCTGGGACTGGATCGCTCGACCGAGCGGTAACCGCTCAACAATGCGCGCAGGTTGAGCGCCAAGCGCTCAATGCAATCGTCGCAAATCTCAGTAGCCGCTGCCGAGGCAAGTGGCTGCGATCAATTTCAAGCGCGCTCACCCCGGGCGCCCGGTATGCCTGGAAGACTGTATTTCCAAGCTGGCGGCCGCTATGTGTCCGATCACAGCCACTTGCCTGCAACGGCTACAAGCGTTTCAGCCTTTCTGGCACACCCTTTGCTCTATCCCTCTGGCTAACTAACAAGAGGCGTTGCCAACGCCCTAAAGGATATTTATGTCTCTGCCACGTCCATGGTTTTATTGCTCGCTCACAGTGTGCAGTCTTTTGCTGAGCGTTGTTGCCTCAGCTCAAGTCGGCCGCGTGGAGTTGGGCGCGGCCGCCTCTCAGGCGGACCTGACGATGGGCTGCCTTTACCCGATGACCGAGCGTGCAGCGATCTACGGCCAGGACAGCATCGCCGGGATCCAGATTGCCCTAGGCGAGTTGCAGGCTCAGCGCGAGGCCGGCCAGCAAGGTCCACGTCTGCGCGTGATCATCGATGACGATCAGTCCAAGGCTTCCTATGGCGTAGGCCTGGCGAAAAACTTCATCCACCAGGACGGTGTGCAAGTGCTGTGCGGTATGGTCTCGTCCGGCGTGGGGCTGGCGGTCAGTCAATTGGCCAAGCGCGAGAAAGTACTGATGATCGGCACCGACCATGCGTCCTCGCGCATGACCCTGGAAAACGGCCACCCGTACTATTTCCGCGTCACCAATGACACTTGGACCTCGATGGCCGCTGGTGCCCGCTACCTGCAAGCCCTGCAACAACAAACCGGATGGAAACGCCTGGCGTTCATAGGCCCGGATTACGAATACGGCCACGTTTCACGCGATGACTTGCACGAGGCCTTTACCCAGCTGGGTGTCAAGTTCGAGGACGTCACCGAACTCTGGCCACGCCTGTATGAGCCTGACTACTCCGCCTATATTGCCGCTCTGGAACAAGCTAAACCCGACATCATTGTCTCGGCCCTGTGGGGCGGTGACTTCCAGGCCTTCGTCAAGCAGGCAGCAAGCACCCAGTTGTTCGCCACCTCGCGCCTAGCCAATTTCGACACCGGTGGTAACTACGATTTCCTGGTGTCCTTGGGCGACCAGGCTCTGCCAGGGCTGATCCTGTCGGCACGGCACCATAACAACTGGCCGGATACGCCGCGCAATCGTTCCTTTGTCGAGCGCTTCCAGGCCATCAACGGTCGCTACCCGACCTATGCCGCCGAAGGTGCCTACACCGGTGTCATGGTGTTAGCCAAAGCCTATGAAAAAGCGCTGGGCAGCGTCGACGCCCCGGATTTGATACGTGCCTTGGAAGGCTTGGAAGTTGCCTTGCCAGAAGATCCGCCCGGGTTCGTCTCAAGGATCGATCCGCAAACCCACCAGATCCAGCAGACCCAGGCAATTGGCACTCCGGTGCTCAACAACGATTACCCGCCTGCCAAGGTGATGCTGGGTAATTGGGTGGTGTATTCCGCCCAGGAACTGCAGCAGAACAGCGCAGCCATCAAGCGTCGAATGAGCGCTGAAAGCCCTGACTCGAAAAAGAGTCGTCCCGAGAGTCCCTAGTCAATTCATCAATCGAAAGTGAAAGCACAGATGAACAATTATAAGAAAAACATACTGAAGCACCGTTTGACCCTCGCTATTACCGCTGGCGTGGCCCTGTCCATGGGCTCCTCGGCCATGGCTGCCGAGAACGGTAAGTTTCGTATCGGCGTGGTGACTTTCCTATCGGGCCCAGCAGCGGGGCCGTTCGGTGAGCCGTCCGCGAACGCTGCCAAAGTGCTGGTGGAAGGGCTAAACCAAGGCAAGCTCCCAGCGCCTTACAACACCATTGGTATCAACGGTGCCGAAATCGAGGTGGTGATTATCGACGAAGCGGGCGGCGCGGCTAAACAGGTCGAAGAGTTCCGTAATCTGGTGCAGCGCCAGAAGGTCGATGCAGTGGTGGGCTACATTTCCTCCGGCGACTGCCTGGCCATTGCGCCTGTGGCCGAAGAGCTGGGTGCCATGACCGTGTTTTACGATTGCGGCACTTCTCAGCTGTTCAACGAAGACAAGACCCCGCAGTTTGTGTTCCGCACCGGCCTTGATGCGGCTGTGGACAATATCGGCGCTGCCCGTTATTTGACCAAGGCCCGCCCCGACGCGCAGAAAGTTGCCGGCATTCAGCAGAACTACGCCTTTGGGCAAGACAGCTGGAAAGACTTCACCCATTCCATGGAGCATTTGATGCCCAAGGCTAAGGTGGTCGAGTCGCAGATGCCTAAGGTCTTCCAGGGCCAATACGGTGCCGAGATTTCCGCTCTGTCGGTCAAGCGCCCGGACATAATCCACTCCAGCTTCTGGGGCGGCGACATGGAAGCGCTTGTGTTGCAAGCCAATGCCCGTGGTTTGTTGGAAGACGCCACCGCGGTTTTGACCTGCGGCGAGTCCGCCCTGGACCGCTACAAGGACCAGGCTCCCAACGGCATGGTCATAGGCGGCCGTGGCCCGTTTGGTGCGTTCGCGCCGGATAACGAACTCAATCGCTGGTTCAAGGACAAGTACCAAGTCGCTTACAGCACTGCGCCAACTTACCCGGCGAGCAAAATGGCCCAAGCCATTCTCGGCCTCAAGCACGCAGCGGAAAACGCCAAGGTTGAACCGGGCAAGATCCCCGCGCCGCAGGAAATCGCCAAGGCCTTTAAGGGCGCGACTTTTGAGTCGGTGTCCGGCACGGTGCAAATGGCCCGCGCTGGAGGGCATCAGGCGATGCAGGGCATTTCCTATGGTGAGTACCAATACGACAAGGCGAGCAAGAAGGGCGGCGTGCAAAACGTCATCGCCTTCTCCGGCGAATGCGTGACGCCACCAGACGGCACTGCTGCTCTGGAATGGATCAAGGCTGGCTTCCCCGGTGCCCAGTGTAACTGATCAACCTCGCTTGATTGTTCCGAAGTGGCGGCCCGTTCGGCGTCGCCACCTTTATGCCAAGGTAGGACCTCTATGATGAGTCTTTTCGCGGTGCTGATTGACGGCACCATCTATGCCTCGTGGCTGTTTTTGGTCGCGGCAGGGTTGACGGTGATCTACGGGGTCATGCGGATCCTGAATATGGCCCATGGCAGTTTCTATGCCATTGGCGCTTACACCGCAGCTTCGCTGGTGGGCTGGTATTTCAATAACGGTATTGGCCCGGTCTGGGCCGGTTACCTACTGATGCTTGGCTGTGCCCTGGTGGCAGGGCTGATCGTTGGCCTGATTATCGAGCGCGGGCTGCTCAAGTTTATGTACGGCCGAGACGAAGTGCTGATGGTGATCATCACTTACGCGCTGCTGCTGGTGTTGGAAGACACCATGAAAATAATCTGGGGCGTGAACCCCTATTTTGCCTATCAACCCTATGCCGAAATGGGCCGTAGCGCCTTGGCCGGGCTGAAGGTTTCCAATTACGACCTGATGTTGGTAGGCGTGTCGCTGGTACTTGGACTGGGCTTGTACCTGTGGCTGGAGCGCACCAACCAGGGCAAGGTCCTGCGGGCTGTGATCCACGACCGTGAAGTGGCTATGGCCATGGGTGTCAACGTCAAGCGTATGTTCACCCTGGTCTTTGTGTTGGGCACCATGCTCGGCACCTTGGCCGGTGCCTTGACCGCTCCGGCAATTTCCGTAGCGCCGGGCATCGGCGTGGAAATTATCGTCCTGGCCTTTGCCGTGGTGGTGATCGGTGGCATGGGCAGTATCGAAGGCGCGGCGATAGGCGCCTTGCTAGTAGGGCTGAGCCGTGCGGCGGCGGTGCACTATGCGCCGGAATTCGAACTTTTTGTGATTTACGGCGTCATGGCGCTGGTTCTGGCGGTACGTCCGCAAGGCCTGTTCGGCCGCGTGCTTGCGAGGAAAATCTGATGCGCATGGATAAAACCGAACTGATTCTGCTGGCGGTTGCAGCGTTGCTGGCCGCCGGTGGCTGGATTGCTCCGCAATGGCTGGTGTTTTTGCTGACCATGGCGTTGGCCAAGGCCATGGTAGTGCAAGGCGTGGTGATGCAGATGCGCGCCGGTCTGGTGACCTTTGGCCAGGGCTTGTTCTTCTGCGTTGGCGGCTATGCCGTGGGCATGAGTGGGCATTTCCTAAATATAACCGACCTAGCCGTGTTGCTAGTGATCGGCGTTGGCGTCGCGGTTTTATTGGCGATCATTCTAGGCCTGCTGATGACCCGCTATCGGGAGATTTTCTTCGCCATGCTGTCGTTGGCGTTCTCGATGATCCTCTATGGCGTGCTGGTGAAAAGCTCGGCCTTGGGCAGTACTGACGGCTTCAACGTCAAGGCCTGGACCCTGTTTGGTTGGTCGCCAGCCGCAGGGCAGGGACCGCTGGTTTTGTTCATGATCATCGTTGCCAGTTCGACGGTGCTGGCTGTGTTGCTGCATCGCTATAGCCGCAGCAATGCCGGGATGATGTGTGAAGCAATTCGTGAAAACGAAGTGCGTGTCGAATACCTCGGGCAGTCCCCACGCTGGGTGCTGTACATGAACTACGTATCCGCCGCGGCCGTTTCGGCATTGGGAGGGGGGTTCATGGCCTTGTCCGCCGGGCATATCGACCCGGAAATGGCCTACTGGATCACCTCCGGTGAGTTCGTGTTCATCGCCTTACTCGGCGGCACCGCCCACGTGGCGGCACCCTTTATCGCCGCCATCGTGTTTGCCGTGGTGCGCACTTACGCCATCGAGCTGGTGCCCCATAGCTGGCAGATGATTCTGGGCTTCACTTTGCTGGCGATCATCGTGTTCCTGCCCAAGGGCTTGTGGAGCCTGTTTACCGGTAACGCTAGGAGGGCTAAAGCATGACCTGCATTCTCGAAACCCAAGGTCTGTGCAAGGAGTTCGGCGCCGTCACTGCAGCCAAGGACGTCAATGTGCGGATCAACAAAGGGGAAGTGGTCGGTGTGATCGGCTCCAATGGCGCCGGCAAGACCACTTTCATCAATATGGTCACAGGTTACTTGAAGCCAAGTCGGGGCGAGATCCTGTTCAATAACCAGTCGATCATTGGTCGCACGCCTCGAGCGATTACCCGCTCGGGCATGGCCCGCTCGTTCCAGGTCGCCCAACTGTTTGCGCAATTGAGCGTGCTAGACAACCTGCTGATTGCGGTGGCGGCGGCCGAAAGTCCGTTCCCAGCGCTGCTGGTGCCTATGCGAAGCGCCTCACGGATTGCCCGTGCCGACGCCATTCTTGTCGAGTTCGGCATACCGCAATGGCGTGACACTCTGGTCACTGCGGTGCCGCAAGGGGTGCGCAAACTTATCGACATTGCCATGGCGTTGATTGGTGATCCGCAGATGTTGCTGCTCGACGAGCCCACCAGCGGCGTTAGCGCTGAAGAGAAAACCGCGTTGATGGACACCGTGATGCGCGTCGTTGCCGAGCATCAAGTAACCGTGCTGTTCGTCGAGCATGACATGGACGTGGTACGCCGCTATGTGTCGCGCATTCTCGCGTTTTACAGCGGTGAAGTCCTGGCCGATGGCGCCCCGGAAGAAGTCTTGGCCAATGCGCAGGTGCAGGAGTTTGTCACTGGCGGCGCCAAAGCCCACGACAAGGCGCAAAGGAGTGCTGTGAAATGAGCCTGGAAATTCGCAATCTCAATGTATCGATTGAAGGCATACCGATCCTCAATGACGTGTCGCTGTCCATCGGCCCCGGGCAAATGGTCGGTCTGATCGGCCACAACGGCGCCGGTAAGACCACCTTGATCCGCGCCATCATGGGTTTGTTGCCCGCGGATCGCGGCGAGTTGTTTTTTGGCGGACATGACCTGCGCGCGCAGCCGGTTTTTACCCGCGCCGCAGCGGGTATCAGCTACTTGCCCGAAGACCGTCGCCTGATTCCGTCGCTGACCGTGGAAGAGAACATCATGCTGCCAGTGTGGGCCAACAAACTGGCCGACAGCAAACAGCGTTTGGACTGGGTCTACAGCCTGATTCCAGAGATCGCCCAATTCCGTGACCGCAAGGCGATGCAGTTGTCCGGTGGACAGCAGAAGCTGGTGGCCATGGCCCGGGCACTGATGCCGGGCAACCAACTGTTGATTCTGGACGAACCTTTCGAGGGTGTAGCGCCAGTCCTGTCCCGGCGTTTAAGCGAGGTGATTGCCAAGCTGGGCCAGGAAGGCCTGTGCGTGTTGATCTCCGAATCCGATGACACACATTCTGCCGACCTGGTCGATGCGTTGTTTCGCATCGAGCGCGGCAGCGTGACAGCAGGGTAGGGCAGATGTATGTCGACGTTTAACTTTGAAACCACGCCACGTGTGATCTGTGAGATCGATGGCGCGTTGCGCCTGGGCACCTTATGCCGCGAGCTAAAGGCCGAACGGGTATTGCTGGTCAGCGATCCGGGGTTGTTGCGCGCCGGTTTGCTGGATGCACCCTTGCGAGCCCTGCACGAAGCCGGGGTCGACGCGACACTGTACAGCGATGTGCAGGCCGATCCGCCGTCGGAATCGGTGCAGCACGCGGTGGATGCCGCCCGTAACTGCCGCGCCCAAGCAGTGATCGGCCTGGGCGGTGGCAGCTCCCTGGACACCGCGAAGTTGGTAGCCTTGCTCTGTGGCCGCGAGCAGGCGCTGGAGTCGATCTACGGTATCAACCTGGCCCAAGGCCCGCGTTTGCCATTGATCCAGGTGCCGACCACGGCAGGTACGGGCTCGGAAGTGACTGCGGTAGCGATTGTCACCACTCCCAGCCATGAGAAAAAGGGCGTTGTCAGCCCATTGCTGTATCCGGATATCGCGCTGCTGGATGCCCGACTGACCGTCGGCTTGCCTGCAGCCGTCAGCGCCATGACCGGTATCGATGCCATGGTCCATGCCATCGAGGCCTACACCAGCGTGCACAAGAAGAATGTGCTGTCCGATGACCTGGCAATGCAGGCGTTGCGTCTGCTGGCGGGCAATCTGGATCGGGTCCTGGTGACGCCTGGGGATTTACCGGCCCGCTCCGACATGTTTCTCGGTTCGATGCTAGCAGGCATGGCCTTTGCCAACTCGCCGGTGGCGGCGGTGCATGCCCTGGCTTACCCGTTGGGCGGCCACTTCCATGTGCCCCACGGCTTGAGCAACGCCTTGGTGCTAGTGCCGGTGCTGAACTTCAATCGTCCTGCAGCCGAGGCGCTGTACGCGCAACTGGCGGCGGCGGTGCTGCCAGGGCAGCGCTTTGCCAGCGAGGCGTTGGCCTGTGATGCCTTTATTGAGTTCATGACCCGGTTGGTGGAACGCATGCCGTTTGCCCAGCGGCTACGGGACGTGGGTGTGACTGCCGGCGACCTGGATCGCCTGACCGATGACGCGATGAAGGTCGAACGCCTGCTTATCAATAATCCGCGCCCGGTAACCCGCCAAGATGCCCGCGCCATCTATGCCTCGGTGCTGTAAACAAAAAGGACTGACCGATGAGTTATGAATTCAGAAACGTGCCGCGCATAGTCTGCGAAGCGGGCGCGTTGCACAGCGTGGGCAAGGTGCTCAAGGATCTCGGTGCGCAACGGGTGATGCTGGTGTGCGATCCTGGCATTGTCAGCCTGGGTTTTGCAGTTAAGGCCCAGGCCTCGCTTGAGGTGGCTGGCTGCGCAGTCACAGTGTTCGACCAAGTGGTTCCCGACCCTTCGTCCGCCGTGGTCAAAGAGGCCGCCGAGCAGGCCCGACAATTCAAGGCCGATGGCGTGCTGGGCCTCGGCGGTGGCAGTTCCTTGGACGCCGCCAAACTGGTGGCGTTGCTGATCAACAGCGAACAGCCTTTGGAGGAGTTGTATGGAACCGACAAAGCCCTGGGGCAGCGGGTGCCGCTGGTGTTGGTGCCGACCACGGCAGGCACCGGCTCTGAAGTGACTTGGGTCTCCGTCATCACTGACGAGCAACAGCGCAAGCAAGCGGTGTATTCGTCGCAACTGATGCCGGACGTGGCGGTGCTCGACCCGCAACTGACACTCGGACTGCCGGCCAGGGTCACCGCCGCCACCGGTTTAGATGCCATGGTGCATGCAGTCGAGGCCTACACCAGTCGCACATGCAAGAACCCGATTGCTGATGGCTTGGCCACCGCCGCCTTGGGATTGCTGAGCGCCAACCTGCGCAAAGTATTGGCCAACGGTCAGGACGTGGTGGCGCGTACGGCGATGCTGCAAGGCTCGCTAATGGCGGGCATGGCCTTCGTCAACGCCTCGGTGGCGGCGATTCATGGGTTGGCCTATCCGCTAGGGGCACGCTTTCACATTCCCCACGGCCACGCCAATGCCCTGGTGATGGCGCCGGTACTGCGTTTCAACCTGAGCGCGGCGCAAAGCCAATATGCGGAGCTCGCGACGTACCTGTTGCCGGGCCGCCATTTCGAGCACGAAGCCGAGGCCGCCGAAGCCTTTGTTCAGGCAATTGAAGTGCTGGTGGCCGACAGTGGCCTGGAAACCCGGCTGTCGAAACTGGGAGTGGACGAACCCGCCCTCACGGAAATGGCCAACTCGGTGGTGGTGAACCTGCGTCGCCTGATCGACAGCAATCCCAGGGACATGACCGAGCAGGACGTAGAAGCCCTCTACCGCAGCATCTTCTAACCGACTGACGTGCATCGCCCATTAGCGTGCGGTGCGCCGAAGGGATACGCGCTCTGATTCGACAGTGCGTATCCATTTGTCCCTCCCTTTATTCACCTCGTCTGCCAACGCGGAGGGGAGGGTTTTGTGTGCTTTTTTAACCATGAGTATAAAAATAATGAACTGCTGCAATAAAAACAGCCGCATGTTGGCACCTGTCGTCGGTACCTATGTTTTAGGGCTGGCGCTGGCCGCGTCTGCCTTTCCGGCCGTTGCCGAGGGCTTTCTCGAAAACGCCAAGGCGAACCTTACCTCGCGCAACTTCTACATCAATCGCAACTTTACCAACCCGGCTTACCCGCAGAGCAAGGCCGAGGAGTGGACTCAGAGTTTTATCCTCGACGCCAAGTCCGGCTTCACCCAGGGCACCGTGGGTTTTGGTGTGGACGTGCTGGGGCTGTATGCGCTCAAACTCGATGGTGGTCGCGGTACCGCCAACACCCAGTTGCTGCCAGTGCATGACGATGGCCGTCCAGCCGATGATTTCGGGCGACTGGGCGTGGCGTTGAAGGCTCGGTTGGCAAAAACTGAGCTGAAGGTCGGCGAATGGATGCCGGTACTGCCGATCCTGCGTTCCGATGACGGCCGCGCCCTGCCGCAAACCTTCCGCGGGGGCCAGGTGACTTCCCAGGATATCGACGGTTTGACCCTGTACGGTGGGCAGTTCCGCGGCAACAGTCCACGCAACGACGCGAGCATGGACGATATGTCGATGACCGGGAGGGGCGGGGTTACCTCCGATCGCTTCAACTTTGCCGGGGGCGAGTACAGCTTCAACAGCAAGCAAACCATGATTGGCCTGTGGAATGCCGAGCTCAAGGACATCTACAACCAGCAGTTCATCAACCTGGTGCACAGCCAAACAGTGGGTAGCTGGGTATTGGGCGCCAATCTTGGCTACTTCATCGGCAAGGAGAGCGGCAGCGAGCGGGCAGGGGAGCTGGACAACAAAACCGCCTCCGCCATGTTCTCGGCCAAGTATGGCAGCAGCACCTTTTACCTGGGCTTGCAGAAAGTCAGCGGCGACAACGCCTGGATGCGGGTCAATGGCACCAGCGGCGGCACCCTGGCCAACGACAGCTACAACTCCAGTTACGACAATGCCAAGGAGCGGTCCTGGCAGTTGCGTCACGACTTCAACTTCGTTGGTGTGGGCATTCCCGGGTTGACCCTGATGAACCGCTACATCAGCGGTGAAGACGTACACACCGCGACTGTGAGTGACGGCAAGGAGTGGGGCCGGGAGAGTGAGTTGGCCTATGTGATCCAGAGTGGCAGCCTGAAAAACCTGTCGCTGAAATGGCGCAACAGCACCCTGCGTCGCGATTACAGCAGCCTGGAGTTCGACGAGAACCGTCTGATTATCAACTACCCCTTCTCGGCGCTTTAATACCGCTAAACAGATCGCACGCTACGCCAGCGGCTACAGACTTTTGTAGCCGCCGCTCGTTTGTCATTAAGCGAGCACTTTCATTTCAATGTTTTGTATGTCCTGAGCGGTAAGGACGCAAGGCGCATTTGTCGTGCGCTTCAATAACCACCGTGACTGAAAAGGAAAACATCATGACTACTGCAGTTCCTAGGATGGATGATTTTTTGAAGGACGCTCCTTCTAACTGGGGCAAGTGGGGAGCGGAAGACGAAGTTGGCTCTCTGAATTACCTGACAGCGCAAGAAGTCATGCGCGGGGTTGCGCATATTAAGACGGGAAGCGTGTTTACTTTACAGCGTATGATCGGTGATCCCGCAGGCGATCCGGTTTGGCCAGGCCGTACCCCGGCGGAACGTACTATGGTTCTCGATGAGTCAAGCTGGGACAATGATCATGGCCCATGTTATCCCGGCGGATTGCACTACGCTGATGACAAGATCGACGCGTTCCTGCAAGGCTCCACGCAATATGACGCGCTTGGCCACCTCTGGTACGGCGGGAAAATATGGAACGGCTACGACGCGCGAACAACTGTGGGTGGCCTCGACAAGGCCAGTGTCGCACCTATCGGCGAGCGAGGAGTGGTCGGGCGCGGCGTATTACTGGATATGGCACGGCATCGTGGCAAGCGCATGCTGGATAAAGGTGAGACATTCACTCACATGGATCTTATGGCGTGCGCAGAGGCTCAGGGCCATACGATCGAGCCCCACGATATCCTGATTATCAGGACTAACTTCCTTCAAGCTTTCTATGAGCAGGGCGAGGCGTTTTACGACGGATTCTGCGAGCCAGGCCTTACATATTCGGAGGAGCTTGTTCGATGGTTCCATGACAAGGAAATTCCAAACCTTGTCACCGATACCATCGCCAATGAGGTCACGACAGACCCAGTATCAGGTGTGGCTCTGCCACTACACTGCGCTTTGATGCGTAATCTTGGTATCGCCTTTACGGAGATCTGCGACTTGGAAAAGCTAGCTGAAAGTTGCGCGAAAGACAGGCAGTATACTTTCCTTTATGTGGCAGCCCCGCTGAAAGTACATCGCGCTGCCGGATCACCGGTCAATCCGGTAGTGATCAAGTAGTCGTTTATGCTGGGGCAGGTTTACTCCTGCCTCAGCATATGTGAAAGCCGCCGACTCCTGCCTCAACCTAGTACATTCGCTGGCTCGGTGATAGAAGAATCCATCCGTGGCTGGGTGATCTCTATGGCTCCTTTGTGAGTTTGGCAAGAGTCGAGCCAGGCCACGCGACTTTCATCTAACAACGTTTGCTGCGACCAGCTGGCCGAGTGATTGCTCGAACCCTCGAGCAATTTACCTGGCGATGCAAGTATGTTGCGGCCTACCTCCACCCATGCCTTAGCCGCGAAAGAAAGTTCGCCTTGCCTTCACCATGCGAGTGATACTTTCCAGGTCAGCGATGGTGATCGGATTCCTGCGGTCGTGAAGCTGTTAGCTGTTAGCTGTTAGCTGTTAGCTGTTAGCTGTTAGCTGTTAGCTGTTAGCTGTTAGCTGTTAGCTGTTAGCTGTTGACGCATTTCGACGAAACTCAGCAGGGGGAGGTGCCTGCTCAGGAAGTTGAGCGACTACGCAAAGTGGAGCAGGAGCTTTTGAACGTAGCTTCAGATTGCTGGCCGCGAGTGGTTGGGCCAACACCCCGATACGCTTCATTAGTGGATACCCTGCAGAGGCGGCATTTACCAACACGCATCGGATTTTGCATCGTATTGCCTGTTCACAGGGCTGATGGTGCTCTGTCAACCTTCAAAGAGCGCAGGATTGCGCTGAATCGTTTCCATAAGTGCGTCACCAGTCGTCAAGCCCGACCGGATCATCTCAGCAAATGCCTCCAAGGCAGGCATCGACGTGTTCAATTCCAGGGTATCCCTCATGAACGCTTCCGCGATGGCATCAAGCTCCCCACTCGGCTTCCACTGGCCGCCTAGCTGCTCGAACATATTCAGAACGGCTGCGCCATTGGAGTACTCGTCGATCCCAAATATTTCGCTGAAGACCATGCCCAGCGTGCCTGAGATGTGCGCTTGCTGCCGATTCCAGTTGTTTCGCAATTCCCCCTGCTGTTCGGCGATCTCAAGCTGCTTGCGAATCTTTCCAGGAATGGTGGCAGTGGCTCGTCGATCACTGTAGTAAGCCCGTGTTGACAGCGCCGCCGCATCCCGGGCCACCTTCCACATGATGAACCACATCTGGGCCACGCTGTGTGTGCGCAGACCGTGACGGATGGTGTCCTGGATCTTCGTAAGATCCTCAGGTTCGATCTCTCGGTTATGAAGATCGCACTGATCGATCAGGTACCAGGTGACATCGTCACACGCATAAGCGAGCCAAAGGTTGCTCAGCGCCTCGGAATTGGTGAACTGACGATCCATCATCAGTGTTGGCGCTGATTGAAAACTGACCCACCCTGCCGATTGAAAATTGACCCAGGGCGGATTGCTGATTGTTGCATCAGCAATTGCGGATAAGCTTAGCAGCAGTGTCCCGCTGACAGAGGCACTAAGCCCCACCGCATGCAGGCATGCGGCAGGGTATTGCCAAACCCTCAAGGTACACCCCAGCGGCTACTACGCCTGGCTGGCCGAGTCTCAATCTGCCCGAGCAAAAGAAGATCAACGTCTGCTTGGCTTGATCAAACACGCTTGGCTAGAAAGCGGAGGTGTATACGGCTATCGCAAAATTCACGATGACCTACGAGAACTGGGAGAGGCATGCGGGCAAAATCGAGTCGGACGCTTGATGCAAGGGGAGGGGCTGCGTTCGCAAACGGGCTATCGGTGGCGTCCAGGGTTTTACGGTGGAAAACCAGCAGTGGCCTCGCCCAACCACCTCGCGCGGCAGTCCAAGGTCAGTGAGCCGAACAAGGTCTGGGTGGCAGACATCACTTACATCCGCACCTATGAAGGATGGCTGTACCTGGCGGTAGTGCTGGATCTGTTTTCCTGTCAAGTGATTGGCTGGTCAATGAAGCCCAGGATGTTCGGCGACCTGGCGATCGACGCATTGCTGATGGCCGTGTGGCGCCGCAAGCCACAGCAGCAAGTGATGATTCACTCAGACCAAGGCCGCCCAATTCAGTAGCTCAGATTGGCAAAGCTTCCTGAAGGCCAACAATCTGATCAGCAGCATGAGCCGGCGAGGAAACTGCCATGACAATGCCGTTGCCGAGAGCTTTTTCCAGCTTTTGAAGCGGGAGCGAATCCGACGAAAGATCTACACATCGCGTGAAGAAGCCCGAAGTTATATTTTCGATTACATCGAGATGTTCTATAACCCTAAACGCCGACACAGCAGTGCTATGCAGCTATCTCCTGTAGAGTATGAGAAACGCTATTTCCTGAGCCTGGAGAGTGTCTAGGAAACCATGGGCGATTCACCTTTGATTTCAAAAGCTCGCAAGCCCGATGCGAGTCTCGTTTCCCGCTCCTATTTTGTTGCTGATTAGATTTCAGCCGTTAGATCTCGAAGGATAGTTTCAAGACGCGCTCCCAGTTTGCTCCATGCCTCATTTTTTTCCTTAGCATAGTCATAATGCAGGTAATGCCGACGTACCTTTGAGCCTCCCAGCAAGTGATTCTGACAGCGATCAATGATTTCCAGTGTCACTCCCAGCTCCTGCATCATGGTCGCTCCTGTGCGACGCAAATCATGCGGAGTCCATTCGCCCTTGTTACCTTGGTTTAGAACCAGTGAGTCGTCGTGATGACGCCTAGATAGAGGCTTGCTGCGGTTCTTGAAGCAGCTCTGCCGGTCACCTATCAGCTTGCTGACTGTCTTAGTATCCACATGACTGCCTTCATCCTTGCTTGGAAAGCAGAAGGGGGTGTGACCGGTTTCTTTTCTCAGCCGCTTGAACTGGTTCAATGCGAATGTTGAAAGGAATACATGGTGATCCTGCCGTTTACCCTTATGCCCTTTAGTGGCTTCTGCTGGGACGAACCAGGTGCCTTTTTCCAGATCTACATGTCGCCATTCGGATTTTAGAAGTTCGCCAATGCGACAAAGCGTGCTGAGGCAGATCCAGACTGCGCATTGCACGCGGAGGTTCACAGGGCGGATGCCGGAATATTTTTGGCCAGCGGGCAGCGCAGCATAATCTCGCGCTAGGCGGTTGAAAATCTGCTGCAGCTCTTGGATTTCGCCGCTGGATAAAAGTCGATCGCGCTGCTCCTGATAGTCATGATCGAGGAGTTTGTTGACGTCAACGAGGTCGGCGGGGTTGCCGTCGACCATCAAGGTGCGCCACGGTTTACGTTTCTCGGCCCATCGCAGCATCTGACCTATGTCCTTGCTGCGGATAACTACGGTACGGTTTAGGCCGCGAGCCTTGATCGAGCGCAGGATAGTGAGCAGGTCTTTTTCGGTTATGGTTCGCAATGGTTTGTCGCCGATAGCTGGTAGCACGTCTTTGGAGAAGCTGCGGCGAAGTTCTGCGTTGCCGTCCTGACGAGATACCCCATCGCGCATCCACTCTTCAAAAAGGTCGGTGACAGTTTTGCTCTCTGCAACCCGACGTTCGGCTTCAGCAATGGTTGCGGCGACCGCAGCTTGAGCCTCGATCTTGGCTGCCTTTCGGGCGGCGGCGGGTTCAATGCCTTTAGTAACGCTTGCTCTCACTTCGTCTCGCTCAGCACGAATTTGCGCTAGCGTTTTTTTTGGCCAACTGCCCAGGCGGTGATCACGTTTGGCTCCCCCCATTTTGAACTCATAACGGAACAGTGCTGTAACGCCGCGTACACCAGCACGAACTTTGGCGGTCAGCCCGCCTTCTTCGCGAAGCGTTTTGCCATCGTCGGCGGGGGTGAGTGCTTCTAGTTGCTTCGCTGTGATCTTCGCCAATGTCTACTCCTGGCCAAGGTCGCTCACCTTGGGATTTTGCCCCACTTTTGCCCCACCGAATCGCTTGGCTAGAGGTGGACGCTGGTGGATCGGAATAGATCATAATATAGCCTGTAAGCCCCGTATTTACTAGCTTATAGGTATTCCTTAGTGGGCTATGCTATTCCATGGAAATACACTTAATAAGCGCATGGGGTGCAAGGGGTCGAGTGTTCGAATCACTCCGTCCCGACCATTATTTAGAACGACTAAGCCACCTTCGGGTGGCTTTGTTGTTTCTGCGGTCAGGGACTTTTGGAGGGGCTTGGCCTTTCTTTTCATCCTGATCTTCTCTTCAGAATCGTCAGTATTGCTCCTCCCAAATCAGTGGCAGATACCAATTTTTCCGTCTCGATCAGCTGGCCTAGCTTGTCGCTAGAGTAATGACTGATGATGCTTCCGTTCTTGTGTCCTAGCAGTGCCGCGGTCTTCCTCGGTTACTCCGTGTGCTTCAGATCGTGAAGCGTGATGGAGGCGTGCCCAGGCCAGCAGGGCGTAGGTTTTTCTCCTACGAGAGTTTCGCTCTGATGAGCTTTGATGAAAGGCTCAAGCGCCTGGTCATCAATGTGTGTCGACGTGCCGGGGTAATTTGAAACAAATCGGTATCTATCTGTTTTTACCAGTTAATAATTTATTGGTCGACTTGCTTGGAATACCAGTTGGAACGCAGTGCGTTCTGGATTCCGATGGACGGTGCTTTTGTGAACCTCCCCCAAAAGCGAATTGGGTCCAAATCTATCAAGCAAATGGTCGTACTGTTGATTGTCGCCCCTGCGCGTACGATGTCCCCACTCGCACGTACAGGAGCTCCTGACAACGATGCCGTCAATGATTACCGCGCTGGCTCAGCCGACTCTCGAAGTATTGCGCAGTCTCTTCGTCAGTGCAGTACAGGTAGCAACCCTTCATCCCGCGTGTCATCAGGGTCCGGTACGTATTTTTGATGATCAGGTCTGTTTCTCTATTCGCGAGGGTGGGTTGCTCTTTCATCATTTTTTTCCAGCCGCGAATCGATTTATCGTGCTTGTCGCGCTCATCTGGGGATGTCACGACCTTACCGTCACGTACGACCAGGTCTGGCCCGATGATCACCCCGACGTAGTCGACTTCCAAACCTTGGCAGGTATGAATGCAGCCAACCTGCTCAATGGAGTTCTCAGCGATGATCCATAGGCTGCCATCCTGATCCAGGTTCCATTGGCGTTTGTAGTCACCAATCACGATATCAGCAGCGGTGGGGTCTTTCTTGCTCAGCCAAGGCCAGCAATAGCCCGCGACCACACGAGCTTTGTTCCCGTGGTTTTTCTCGTTGATTGCGTCATGCATCGCCTGAGGTGAGTCGAACACCTTGAACTCGTACTCTTGGGTCTCAAGCGTCGGATTTGCCGTCGAGCGAATGCCTAGCGTGTCATCCAACCATGCAAGGTAACCGTCAGAACCACTGCAGCGAAACTGCGAAGACAGCACGTGTTCTTCAATCACAGCACCCTTGGCTTTCGCATAGGCGCGAATCGCCTGCTTGCTGCCGATATCGCTCAAGGTTACACGCTGGTCCTCATCGATGAAGAAAATGGAGCATTTCGCTGAGTCAATCAGCTCCTTGATCTGGTTCTCCCCAAGGTTTCCATAAAGCCCGCTTTTCTCATTCAGTCGGTGAGCTTCGTCCACGATGAGCGCATCGAATGTGTTGGGCTCAGTGTCGATGAATGCCCCAGAGCCTGAGAAGAAATTCGAGAAATGGCTGCGCTTGATGGTGCCAACCAGTTTGCTTTCGTAGACCTTGCGAGGGGCGGCATTCTTGGAGACGTATTTGCTCATCAGCTTCAATTCGGTGAGCTTAACCAGCAGATTGATAGCCAGAACAGTTTTTCCGGTGCCCGGTCCACCTTCGATGATCATCACCTTGGGTGCTTGGTCCGAGGCCTCGCTTGCCGCCGCGAGCGCCGACTCAAAAATTGCTTTCTGATCGTCAATCAATACGAACTCGGGTTTGCCTTTCATCAACCCCGCGAGGGCTTCGGCTAGCGCCTTGGATGGGCGAATTTTTCCTTCGGACAGCTCGTAAAGCACCTCTTTGTTGTCGCCATGACTTATATGCTTTTTTAGAAAGGTTCTGAGTTTACTGAGCTCTTCTGGGCCTTTCAGAAACAGCGGAGCCTTGCTGATGTGGGGCTCATAGTGGGCTGAATCTATGACCCCGTCGCTGACGTAGTTATGGAGGTAGGCACACGGACGGATTTCGATGCTTTTGTCATACACCGCCTCGTTGAAGCCTTCCAGCAGCGCTGCATAAGACCACACCTGATAGGACGGGTGAATGGTCTCAATGAGGCCGCCACCCAATGCCGTTTTGACGATGGCGTCTTTGGTGGTGGCGTTGGCCTTGCTCCATTGCTTCAACTCAATCAATACGGCTTTTTTTGCCTGGTTTTCGTCGCGACCGGTGAGTAGAAAGTCGATTCGCTTCGACGACTGCGGAATGTGCAATTCAATGGCCAGGCCTGCATCGCTCGGCAGGCCTTCATCTCTAAGGACCTTGGCCATGTACGTTAGAGATCCTTGCCAAGACCTGATTTCCGATGTGCCAACATTCTTTCCAGTAGCTTCCTTGTAATGCCTGAGGATCACCTCCTCAATGTCATCGTTATCGTTGTCTTTAAGAAATTGCTGTTTGGTCGCAGCGTAAACGATCACGGGTTGTCCTTAGGTGCGTGTTGGTCAGAGTCGGTCGTACTTTTTGCTGTTGCTTCTGGCTTTATCCACGGGGTACTTCTGGCCATTCGAGGCGAGTTTTTGTGTCACGGCCTCGTTGAGGTCAATGCCGAGTACGCTGCCCAGACGAACCAGGTACATCAATACGTCCGCCAGTTCGTCCTTGACGGCTTGGCCGTTTTCGGGATCTGTTGCGGCGGAGATAGAGTCGGCATCGCTCATCCATTGGAAAATCTCGCACAGCTCTCCTACCTCGCCCGTGAGAGCCAGGATGAGATTTTTGGGGGAGTGGAACTGCAGCCAGTCGCGATCATCTGCGAACCGCTGGAGCGATGCGGCAAGCTTTCCTACGTCAATCAGGGGGGCGGATGAGTCGTCTGAGTCAATCACGGTGGGCGATCTCTTGGTCAGCGGTTGGGATACTGTTTAGGAAATCCGAATCTGGATTGTAAAAGTTTTTGTTGCTTTCCGAGTATTTTTTGAGTTTTTACCCGTCAGCTACCGATAGGATTGATTACCCACGCTCACTACATACACTCCGCGTGACAGTCGTCTGAATGGTGGACGCTTGGTGCAGTAAGACTTTTCAGCAGCTTTCTGCTGGGGACCGTATGTGAGTGAATATTCCGCAGCAGGGTTATGCGGGGGGTGGCCGTGTTCTCGGAGGGGCAGCACCTGCAAATAGACGTATAGTGATGGAAGATCGTCAGGAGCGTCCAGTTCTGGAGGTGGCACCCCGTGCTAGCTACTAAGCAACCACTGATCAGTGGATGGTTCCGCCACCAATGCCGTAGGCTCTCATTTGATAGTCAGTTACAGCCTGAAACAAAGACTCTGCGACCTGACGTAAATTTTCCACTTCGATTGCAGGTGCCCCAGCATCCATCGCCTCGTGATACCGGCGCATTGCCTCGACTGCCTCAGCATAGGCAGGATGATCGGGCAGTAAAATTTCGGGAGGTTTTGCCATCAATGCTCCGGAGTCAGTGAGTAGAGACGGGTGGCGTGGAGGCTGAAGGCCTCGCGGGTACGTTAAGACCACGGGGGGCACACCTATCCAGGCTTAGGAGCCGAGGCATCCGCCTACTCCCTTTCTATCAACATCCTAAAATGCAGACACAGTAGCTCTCCTGGTCAGAATCGCAGAATGCTGGCTAATTGTCCTCTCGGCTATTAAAATTCTGCACCTAGCGCGCGGCTACGGCGAAAGCAGCTGCGATAGGCAGGATTATGTACGCCATGAACGACGCATAAGGAAGCATTAGGCAGAATGTGGAAAAATAATAACTGGCATACTTATGACGAAGCAAGCGACACCGCGATCATATTTGTTCATGGTTTTTTTTCAAACTCTCATAGTTGCTGGACTAACAAAAAAGCAAAAACATTCTGGCCAGATCTAGTAGTCGAAGATCTGAGAATTCCTCGTGTGTCGATCTACTTGGGTGGATATTATACTAATGTTGATTCGGGGCTCTTGGGCGTCCGCGAGTGCTCCGATCAATTGTTCGATGCCTTGCGTCGAAGAAGCCAAATAGGAGATGCGTCCCCAATCACCTTCCCAAAATTGATCTTTGTGTGCCACAGTTTGGGTGGGATCGTTGTAAGATACATGCTGGAATCCTATAGAGAGCATTTTACAAGCCACAAAATCGGCGTAGCTCTGATGGCGTCACCTTCAATTGGCTCAGATTACGCTGACACATTTGCGAAGATTGCAAGTTTTTACAAAAATAGGGTTGGTAAGCAGTTGCGCATGAATAGCGAGCTGTTAGCTGATTTAGATGGTCGCTTCAAAGTGTTTGTTGAAAGTCGCGAACACGGAACTTTTATGGGAGTGGAGGCGGTCGAGCACGTAGGATTTTTACACCTGCGCTGGCTACCTGGATTCAAGCCGATAGTCCTGGAACAGTCGGCATCGAGATATTTCTCAGGACGACGAATTGTCCCTGATACAAATCACTCGACGATTGTAAAGCCTGGCGACTTAGATCATGGCGGCCATTCGATATTGGTCGATTTTCTGAATAACAAATTCTTCCCTGCAGTTGGCGAGCCGGTCATAACGGAGAAGAAAATTCCTCCCATTAAAAGCGAAAACCACAGTTTTAAATTGACCGTCGGGCAGGGGCCGCTGTTTGATATTTATGATGAAACTTGTGAGCCGTACTATCTTGAGCGAAAAATTGATAAACAGATTGCGGTGGAATTTAGTCTAAACAGTTTCTGGCTGTATGGGGCCTCAGGAACAGGAAAAACTTCAATAGTTAAAAGGCTGCTGGGCGGTGCAGGGGCGAAAGCAGTTGAGATGTGTTTTTCACAATGTACGAATAGCGACTATCGACAGGCTTTTATTGCTGAAATGATAGAAACGTTGCACCTTAGTGATAAAGATGCAGAATCAATGCCGGATCGCACCTTTAATAATTTAAAGCGAATAATATTGGATGGGGTTGGGGCGAATAAATTCCTCTTTATCTATATTGATGAGGTTCCCAGTACTGGCGATCAAGACGGCGCTGAGAAACACCTGTTGCTTCTTATTGAAGAACTACTCACTGCAGTAAAACAGTTGGCAAAGACGAACGCATTTCGTTTAGTCGTTTCTTCTCTGAAAAAACCGAACCTTGACTCGAGCCAGAATCTTTCTAAGCTCAGTGGTTATATGCGATTTATTGAATGCGAAAGGTGGGCGGAAGATGAGCTTGCGGCTTTGATAGATCTAATCACCGATAACTTAGATATGGTCGGGAGTGATGATCTTCCAGATAACTTGATATCTAGTTCTCATGGTTCTCCTCGCTTCATTAAAACGTTTTTGAAATCCAAGATTTCGTACCCTGATAAGAGTGACGCCGAGCTCATTAGTATTTCGTCTCAGGGCTTCCAATTCTAAGGTAGAGAATATGGTTACAAAAAAGATCAAGCCGTATGCTATAGTCCCTCCAGACTTGTATGTTGAGAGGCAAGCAGACATACAGCTGCGCCAGATTATCGAGGATATGGGACGTCCGGGCTACGTTTTAGTATCGCGACAGATGGGTAAAACAAACCTATTGCTGAATGCGAAGAGGGAGATTGACTCTCAAGATGATTTGTTTTCATACCTCGATGTATCGAATTGCTTCTCGGATCTCAGATCATTCTTCAGGAATATAATTGATACTACGATTTTAGCTAGAGATCAACTTTCTGAGGTTTTGCTTGAGGATCTTGCTAGGACGCGTTCTAGTACAGTAAATTTACAGGCGCATAAAGAGCATGAGCTCGAGCTAAAGAAAATACTCGATATACTTCCTGGGAAGCTTGTTATTTGTCTTGACGAAATTGATGCTCTGACGAACGTTGATTACTCTGATAATGTCTTTTCATTGATTAGGAGTATCTACTTTTTTGGCAGGACCCAATTCGCCCAATTCAAAAGATTAACTTACGTACTTTCTGGCGTGGCTGATCCAGCTGAGCTGATTAAAAATAAAGCAATCTCGCCATTCAATATCGGCGAGAAAATTTACCTTGAAGACTTTACGTTCTCTGAAACGAAAAGATTTCTTGAGCAATGTTCCTTGGTGTTGCCTGAGGAAGCCGTCGAAAGAATTTATCACTGGACTTCGGGGAATCCTCGAGTAACGTGGGATGTGTGCTCGGCTGCGGAAACTGAGCTGTCCCAAACTTTGATGCTTGACGAAAATTCGATAGACAAAATTGTCAACACACTATATTTGACTAATTTTGATTTGCCACCATTTGACCACATACGCACCAGAGTTCAGAGTGATAAAGAACTGCGAAATTCGGTTATGGCAATCCATTATAGAAAAACAAAATCGCTTTCAGATAAAGTAAAGGATAAGCTTTATTTGGCCGGGATAAGTACTCCCAAGACGGAAAGCGGCGAGATATCGTTCAAAAATAAAATAATGTCCGAGTCGTTGTCCGAGAAATGGGTGTCAGATATTGAAGGTGAGTTGTTAACAATTGACGAACGCGCCAATGAGAAAATTAAGCTCAAACGCTACGATGAGGCACTCGCCTTATATCGTGAGTCCCTTGCCCAGCATGTAGATCCTGAAAGCTGCTTGGCTGCTCGACTAAATATTGGGTTTTGTCTCATTCAGCTTGGTGATATAGAGTCAGCTATTGTTGAGTACGAGAGTTGCGATACTAATAGTATCGATGACAGATCCCTGCTTAATGCTAAGCTCCACTGGTCAGGTGTCTGTTATATGTTTTCACGCCGTCTAGATGATGCGGCGGCCCAGTTTCGCGCATTGATTGATGGTGCCTCGGGTAACAAAAAGGGTGTTTTCTTCCCAGAAGCTTGCGTTAACCTGGCTAGTGTATTGTTAGCTCAAGCTGATGCGGGAGGCTCTAGTAAAGCTATGCCTGAGGAGATCGAATATCTCCTATTGAACGCAATCGATCATGTTAAGACGGTCACCTCAAGCAGTTCAGCCACCGAAAATCACATTTTGTACTCGGCATATTATCAGCTCAGTAGATACTGCAGCATCGCTAAAAATGTCGATATGGGAAGAAGCTATTTGGATCAGGCTCTAGAGTTCAGTACCTCTGAAGTTAGAAGTACTTTGCTCTATGAGAGAGCGTCGTATGAAAGTGATCCATCCGAGCAGGTAAAATATTATGAGCTTTGCGCTAGGAATATCATAGATAACAAATTGTCACTCACGGGGAATGATATATCTAATCAGTTGATGTTTGGGCATGCAGAATGTTCACCACTTCTTATGGATTTAATACGTCTTGAGAGGCAGTCAGCTGCTGATGAACTGTACCGATACATCTGCTCTATAGAGTCTAAACAAAATTTCAGTGCTTGGGAAGTAATTACTAGTTGCGTTGTTAGTGGCGCATCTGGCAGCGATGTATCCAAACTGCCAGCCTTGACCAGACTTGCATTGAGGTATAAAAGCGCACCAGTCGAGGATCTGCGACAAATACTCACGCTTAGCATATTGGTAACCCCGTCTACTGACTTTGATCAGAACAAAGTTTTATATGATGCCTATCTCTCGCTGTTTAATAAGCTTGAAAGTCCTGCACTGCTTGAGGGCGATTTCAGGATAATTCACGACATCTTCAGTCAATACTTTGTTAGGGGTGAGTACGAGCGTTGTGAAGAGATTATTTCTGCAATGGAGATTCTTTTTGAACAATCTGTCAAGCAGGGGGCGCTTTCTGATCAAGTTATTAATTCTGGAGCGTTAATTCTGCTGCTACTTAGGCTGAGGTTAAATACATCGAGAGGAGATTCAGACTCTCTGCCTAGTCAGTTGATGCCATATTTAGAAAATATAAAAAGTGCGGATAGTTTTTCTTTGTTACATTTTCCGAGTGATTACTCTGAATCATTATCACAAGCTTTCAGAAAGATGGTGCATCCCGATTTCTTTGATCAAGATGCGGTAGGTATTGGTCAGAATGTGATAGTGACCGTCCAGTACAATTCCGGAAAAGTTAAGCAGGGGAAGTTTAAAAAATTCAAGCTGGATATAAGTAAAAATCTGTGTCGGCTAATTTGAATTGCTCAATATGAAGCTTGCTGCGGCGACGTGGTAAGCTTATGAGCTTAATTGTCAGGAAATTCCCTGCTGCGCCAAATTCAAAAAACTAATAGAAGGGTTTAGTGATGGCTATGATCTACTAAGACTTTAGCCATAACTTATCTGTGGAGAGTCCTGAAGATGACCTTTGAAGATTGGATGCGTTATAAGGGGCTATCGCTATCATCGGTGAAAAAATACGATGGTGCAGTGCGCGGGGTAATGTCCGAATGGGCTATAGATAACAAACTTGTCGAAGGGCCTCTGGTCTCGTTGAGTAGTCAGTCTGAGTTTGAAGTAATCGCATCTAAAATACGTGCACTGCCAATATATAAGGAACGAAATGAACGCGGGCATCATATGTATAGTAGTGCTCTAATAAAGTTTTCCGAATATCTCTCAGAAGGGCGCTACGGTGACGTTGAGTCAGACATTGACGATATTTTGTGTGCGGGTGATATTAGTGAGACGGAGAAAATAAATTTGGTTAAATCTAGGATTGGGCAAGGAGTATTTAGGCAGAAGCTTGTTGGCTATTGGGCCTGTTGCGCCATGTCCGGGTTTAAGGATGTTAATTTGCTTGTGGCTTCACATATAAAGCCTTGGAGTGCTTCAAGTAATTCTGAGCGATTAGATCCGTTTAATGGTTTTTTGCTTACTCCAAATTTAGATAAGGCTTTCGATAAGGGGTATATAACTTTGTCGCCGGCTGGTGTTGTAAATATATCACCCCATCTGAAGGATTCAGGAATGCTAGGTATCTCTCCTAATATCCGCGTTTCCTTGGCTCCAGAGCATGAGCCATTTCTTGAATTTCACCGCTCCGTGGTATTTCGTGCCACATGACAAAGTACTTTTGTGTATTCAATGGCTGAGCCCTGCTTCGCCATTGGTTTTAGATGTCGGCAATCTAAAGGCATGGTCAGGTGTGTCTCCGCTTAGCTTAAGTGGAGGGAGATCGCTCCCTAAATTCAGGTATGGAGCGATAGTGTTCAGTCCAACCTATAGATTGAAGTTCCATGTTTTTTTTAAGCGGCGAGTGAGCAACCGCACGGTCAGCAAATAGCAATACCGCGTCGCTTCGCTACGTCGATTAAGGCGGTGTTTAAGAAACCAAGCTACGTGCTTTTTCTGCCAACCCCAAGGAGTCTGTCGCTGCCAGCGTTCTGCAATTTCAGCTTGGATTATTATCGCTTGTCGCAAATGGCGTTGCCTCGTGGCGTGCGAGCCCGTCAACACCGCAGTCAAGAACAGCTCCATGTCGAATGACTTGCTCATGCGCTCCCTCCAATGTAAGCAGCGACCACGTCGATCCGCCCGTGCCCCAGCTCATAGCTGATCTGCCTGCGAGCCTCACGATCAAGAGTCTTATCTACCTTGCAACATTGGCCACCGTTGATTGGTGCGGGGTCTTGGGTGATCTGCTCGTAGCGCTCACATGCGTACGCCGCTCGTAGCTCATGGAAGCCTTTTAAGTTGTGAGCATGCAGGATGTCCCGTGCAGGGCGGATGATTTCTTGCAGAACATTCAGGTAGCTTTCGTTGGGCGCAATCAGGTTGCGACTACCAGCGGGCGACACTTGTGATGCGAACCTAAGCGCTTCGCGATCATAGTCATCTACTCCAACCCAGCGGGGTGCGGAGGCACCGGCGCGTCCCCCCTTGGTACCGTCTTGGATGTTGATCTTGCCAATGTATTGAGCCTCACGACTTAACCGTGGCAGGTCAGCCAGGATGGCCTCACGCAGGCGCATGCCGGTGGCTCGCGCCAACAGAACAATCGCTGCGGCCCGTTGCTGATGATCGCGACAAAGCGCATCGACGATCTGCTTAACCTGTTCGCGGTCTTGGCCTTGCGGAGCCGATTGGCGAACTCCGGTGCGCTGCATTCCCAACGCCTTGCTCGGACTGGGCAATTTCACACACTGATCACCGCGCAGCGCCGCCATTGTCCTGTTAACGCTGGATAGGCGGTTTTGTGCGGTGCTGACAGCAAGGTCACCGCGCCTTACCACGTCGCGCAGGTACGCCGCATACTCCGCCAATACCTTCCGATCAATCTGCCGCGCATCATTGATACCGGGCCCTTGTTCGGAGCGGCACCATCTGACGAATGCCTGCCACCGATCACAGTGTGCCTTCACCGTGCCGTAGTGGCCGCCGCCGAACATGTCTTTCAACGCCTGCGGCCCTGCGTAGCTCAGTTGCCTGCCGTAGCCGAAATTACGGCCATCGCGTCTACCCAGCAATGCCATGTCGAATCACCTCATCGCCTGGTCTCCGATCCTCGCCCCACGTCATCCCGCCAAGAATGTTGAGTGTTATCAGGGATCAAGGCCCCTGCGACCTGTGGGGATGTCCTCTATCGCGGGACTGGCGGCTCCTTACGTCCGGGAGCAAGGGCATCTCATGATCTGGCCTCCTGAACACCGTTACCGGTGGGCGGGTGGAAGCAGCACTGGCTGACGAGACCAGCGCCTGAAGATCCTGAGCCGGGTGAACGCAGCAATGCGATGACCGGGGCATGCCTGACTGTCAGTCAGGTGCAGTCCATTCCTTGGTCTGCGGCACCATCATCTACAGCGCTGTTGCTGGTGACATCGGCGTTTGTCACGCCGATTGTCACGAGGGGGAATGCCGCAAAGCCATGTGCAATCGGGGCTGCAGCAGTGGTAAAAGTGCCCGTCTCTTTCCAGAGGAAAGAGACGGGCACGGGTTGGCGCAAGATTCGGCCAATCGGATAGGTTGCTGCAGGGCAGCGAGGTACGGTGTAGCTGGCGCACGAGCGCCATATGTGTAAGAGCATCCATCACATGGGTAGTGACCGGGCGAGCTGCCGGATGCGAATCGCCCTTGGGGAGAACCACCGCCGGAGCGGCGTGACCTTTAAGGTTCGGGTCACCTGGGGTGCTGTCATCGACAGCCTTTGCACGACCAGTTCTACGCCTGTGGATAAACCCGGTCAAGGGCCGAAATTCAGCGCTCTTGGGGACGTGAAAAGCGGTTATCCACCGGTGGAATTCCGTGGTAAATCCCGGACAACGTCGTGGCTTTTAGCTCTTCAAAATGAGGTCCATCCAAACAGGGCGGCTTTGCAGCCCTGTTTGGATGGACCCGCGCTGAGAAGCGGATAAGCGAGGCTGCTTGCCACGAGTCTTGAACGTTCAGTTGTTACCGCAATTCTTGCGCCTGCACAGTGCTAACGAATCGGCACCACATTCTTGTCTCTGACTTGGCCGTATGCAGAGGCGAGCAGACTGCCGGTGGCGGCTTTCTGGATGTACTCACTCCACCAGGCCATCATCGGTCGACGGCGCTCTATGTAGTCGGCTCGGTTGTAGGCGCTGCGCACCTCATCCTTGTCGACATGCGCCAGTGCGACCTCAATGAGTTCGGGGTCCCACCCATGTTCATTCAAGATGGTGCTGGCCATCGAGCGCATACCGTGGCTGACCAATCGATCCTGAAAGCCCATGCGTTTCAATGCCATGTTGGCGGTCTGGCTATTGGCGTGGGTGCGTGGATTTCTATCGGCCGGGAAGACGTATTCGCGATGGCCGCTGTGAGTCTTCAGTGACTCCAATAGTGCGACAGCATGATCACTCAACGGGATGCTGTGTGGACGGCGCTTCTTCATACGCTCCGGTGGGATAGTCCAGACACGCCTTTCGAAGTCGATGTCTGCCCAGCGAGTAGTCGCCGCCTCGGCGGGGCGAGTCATCGTGTGCAACTGCCATTCGATCAGGCAGCGGGTGGTGCGTTTGATGCTGGCGTTCGCGATCTCCAGCATGAGCTCCGGGAGCTCTTCGGGTGGAAGCGCAGCCATGTTCTCTTTTTTGGGCTTCTTGAAGACTGCCCTGATGCCGCTGAGGGGGTTGGCGAAGATCAGGCCGGAGTTTACGCCGTAGGTCATGATCTCGTTTAGTCGCTGGCTGAGACGCTTGACCGTCTCCAGGCTGCCTTTCGCTTCGATTGGGCGAAGCAATGCGATCACCATCGGAGCGGTGATCTTCGTCAGTGGTGTCGTCTTCAAATCGGGGAACACGTGCAGCGTGAGCGATCGCCAAATGTCCTCGGCGTAGGCCGGGGTGACCGAGTCTTTCTTGAGTTCAAACCAGGCGGTGGCCACGTTCTCGAAGGTGTGTTCGGTTTCCGCGCGTTTGGCTTCATTCAACGTATTGCGCTGCACCTTCGGATCGATGCCTTGAGCGAGCAGCTCGCGGGCTTCGACTGCCTTCTTTCGTGCGTTCGCCAGTGACAGTTCGGGGTAGGTCCCGAAGCCAATGTTGATGCGCTTCTTGGTCACCGGTTCGCGGTAATTGAAATTCCACAGCAACGAGCCGTTGCTGCGTACGCGGAGCTGCAAACCGTCACCGTCCGTGAGGACGTAATCCTTGGACGCGGGTTTGACTCCCTTGAGCTGTCGATCGGAGAGGCGGAGGTTTTGAGCAGGCATGAGATTCTCCTCAGGCACTGATTCGGTATTCCAAAGATTAGCATCGGGTGAGGTGGAATACCGCCTGGAATACCCGAACGGCTGGAACTCAAAAACTCTCAAAAGACCGCAAAAGTGCTGGAGGCCGCGTATTTACTGGATCTCAGGCACAAAAAAAGACGTCCGTGGACGTCTTTTTTTGATCATTTGGTGGAGCCGGGGGGATTTGAACCCCCGTCTCGCCATTGTTCAATATTGGCCTTCGCCGCGAACCATCCACATCCGTGCCATATCGTTTGCCTTGTCAGTGGATCTAGATTTCTGACCAATGGGGCCGCGCAAGTTAGAAAGGTGAGAGCTACGAGCTGGAGTTTCCCCGAACTGGAAAATGCCCCCTATGAAAAGCGAAATCGCTTCCGGTGCTTCTCAAGATAGCGTCGATTGCCTTCACTCAAGGTAGGAATTGATGTGTATTGGTCCAGCCCTAGGATTTTGTGTTCCTCCGCTGCCAAGTCGTCGCTGATCAGCAGTTGTCCATTTTCACCAAAAGAAATCAACCCACAGTCAAAGAGCCGGTCAATGTGGGTAGCAAGTAGCAAACCGTTGTCTGTATCTAGGCGAGCTTTGTTATCAGCAAAGGCCCAAGCCTCGATGTGTGACGCGACCAACAGGCTGGGATTTTTCAGCCCCGTCAACGCACACTTTTGGTCCCAGCGGTCGAGCAAGCGTGATCGGAATGTGCCTTGACCGATGCGAGCCTTTACAAGGGCTTCTCGAGTGGTCGCAGAAGGTGCTTTGCCTTCCGATCCTTCGTCAATGAGTTGGTCTTCGTAGTCAGCGATTACTTCCGTTTGCTCCAGCAGATACAGCGCAGCATCTGCCGGCAACTGAGCCATGTAGATCTGATTCACATTACCTTTGCTATTGAACAGAGTTGGCTCAGTGTTGACATCAAATTGCGCTTGGTAGGTTGGTGCAATGTCGTCGCTGCGTAAGGGCCGCTTGAGGTCGGCGAGCGCAATATCGACTCGGTGCCCTTGGTTACTCCACTCGTTGAACGAGCGGGTAGGGGGGCGCACTGCTTGATAGGCATCTCGTTGGGCCGTAGCAATGGCACGCAGATAGTTGTCGTGGTAGCAGAAAATCAAGTCTCCGGCTCTGACCTTACCGACGTTGTCCCAGTGGCGGCGGGTTTGTTCCTTGCCTGTTTGTGAACGCGAGCTCAACGGGGCCCAGAGAAATTTGCCTTCTTTCGCTTCCTTGTGAGTCGTGCCCAGGTTTACCCAGAAAAATTGCATCTCGCGTCCTTAAAGGCGTGGCATATCGCCAGCGAAGATAGCGCGAGATCCTACAAAACTGAAGGACTAGTCCTACATCGAGTTGTTCGTTTTCCTGTGGCGCAGGAATTCATACCGACGCCCGTGCGTTGCTAGGTCCCAGTCGGCGACGGATTTGCAATCCGTGACATGCAGATTTTCAGAATTTCCCGATTCCCTGTAGTCCATTTCCGAATCATACTTCCGCGGCTTTCAAGCCATTGCGGTGCTTCCACTAGCGCTCTAGTCTCCCCCAGTCGTTGCCAATTCAACGACCGGTTTTGACAGACCGAATTCAAAGTGAATCCGCATGTGCTCGCGTTATGGCGGCTGTACGTGGGGCACCTTCGTGTGCGCCGGGTTTCCTTTGCTTTCTCGGTCTGTCAACCCGCGTATAGCTGCCACCATTTGTTTGACAGCAGGCGTGTGGCGGCTCCCTAAAGCAAAGGAGTTCGCTATGTTAAAAATCGTCCCCGATCCACCCCTAAACCCCAACCAATCCCTCGAAGACATCCTCGTCCAAATCTCCGAATACCTGGTCTGCGCCATGACCGTGGCACAGCAGACTGTCCTGCTTCATTCCAGCTCTCCAGGCCAGGTGCTGACCTTGGCGACCATGCATGAAATCGATCATGCCCGCGCTTTGGTTGAAGTGGCGTTGAGTAAGGTTCAGTTGCGGCATTGATCTGGCGGCAGTAACAGCGGGGTTCCGTGGTCGGGTGCAGGTGGCTGGTCTGGTGTAGGCGAGCGCTTTGCGCTCGATCGCGGGCAGCGCCCGCTCCCACAGATTTATTTAGGGTCGCGCTCTAATTGCGGGGGCGGCTAGGGAGGTTGGGATGGATGAGGGTTCGCGGTCAGGCCTCAAGACGGTCGGCGTCGGCACGTTCGCTGAAGGCGAGGGCGGGGTAGGCGCTGAGCGGTTGTTTCGGGTCGAACCAGGGCACGGTGCGGCGTTCGTGCTGGAGCAGGTTTCGATCATGATGGGCTGTGCGCACCACCTGACGTTGCAAGCCGGCCTTGAGCAGGACGGTACGTCGGCGTGGGCAGCGCATTATCTGGTGGGGATGGCCAAGGCGCTGGTTGAGGATGTGGCCCATGCCATGGTCGTTGAGTCGGGGGCCAGCCGTCCGCTTCAGCCCGGTCATAGTCGGTGAACGGCGCGGCCTGTGGCAGAGGGTCCGCATCAGGCACGCAAAGCGTTGGGGGACTTTCGCGCCTGATGGTCGAACACTTAGCTAAAGGCGCAATTACAGGTGGAAATCGCCCGCGGCCTCCGGCTGGTAAAGCACTTTCCTGATTCCGATTCGGCGGGTCCGGTCAGAAACTCGCCAGTCGATGGCGTCCCCCTCCTGATAGCCGAGGATGGCGGCACCGATGTCGGAGCACACGGAATACTTCCCGGCGCTGCTGTCCGCGTCTTCAGGGTAGACCAGGGCCACTTCGATCTCTTCGTCGTCCAGCTGCAGCAAGGCCCTGGAGTTCATCGTGACGACATTGCGCGGCACCTGCTGCGGCTTGACGACAATGGCTCGCTCAAGCTCATGTTCGAGTTCAACAACGGTCGGGCCTTGCTCGAGCGCGATCAGGCTCTCGAGCCTGGCCTTGTCGATTTCAGTGATGTAGATCTCAGTGGCGTCGGCAACGGTGCCTTCGCGCAAGCACTGGAGATAGCGCCCCGCCGTCATGGAAAATGACTTCAATGTCGGCGTTTCGCTTTCAAGCTGAAAGCCGCTGCGCTGAAAGGCTTTCAGCGAGCGCGCGTTGTCCGGGTGGATCTTGGCGATGAGCTTCTCGGCCCGCATGTCGAGGAAGGCCAGTTTCATGCCTTCGCGGATGGTGCGGGCGCCAAGGTTTCGGCCCCATTTGTCGCTGTCTCCGATAACCAGGACTATCTCGCAATTGGAGCCGGTCTTGATCAGACGGACAAAGCCCACCGGGGCGTCATGCCGGTCATAGGCCATGAAGAATCGGCCGCCTCGGTTGAATAGATGGGTCAGGATCGGCAATTGAGTCCGATCGATGACTTGCTCGATGGAGCGGGAGACATGACGCGAATCGCTCAGGTAGCAGGTAACGCGCTCATCTTCCAACCAATCCATCAGCGTCAGTGCGTGTGTCCGAGTAATTTCCGGGCACAGCGAAATGAAAGGCTTGTTCATCTTCACCACAGTTATTTGTAAAGGATGAAAGCCCTTCATGGCTATGGCCATGACGGTTCTTTCTGCAACCGGCCATTCTAAGACATAACGCGAGTAGATGCCGAACAGCCTGCGCACCTTTCCTCCAGGCAACATTGCTAATGGGCTGTGCGCAAAAGCTGCCGTTGCAAGCAAGCATCGATCAGACCGCGGCAGCAATCAGCTCGATGTTTCTGTCGGCAACATCAATGATGAAGGGCAGCGGCATGGGGGGCTGACGTGCCAATGGATGAAACCTCGAAACCGCCCATTAAAAATAGTCCCCCGACCCACCACAGAGTCCACGATGCGTGAGATCGACAATGCCCGCGCTTTGGTTGTGCCTCAAGGATCACCAAAGATTTTTTGAATCGCATTGTTAACTTTGTCGAGATTGTCCAAGCCCAACGGTTGGGCTGGCGATGCTGCACCTTGTTTTTTATTTTCGCAGCTGCTCCTACAGGCACGAAATGAGTTGGCACACTCATGAAAGCAATCTGGCTTCGCCGAATCATCCAGGTTTGCGCACTGCTGCTCGTGGCACTTCTTCCTTAGATCAAAACAATAAGTACATGGTGCCGCAAGTGCAGAGGTTGCAGAAAATGCTAACAGCAGTAGGCATACCCTGAAAGCCAGCATAGAAACCTCCAGCTATCCATGCGCACTCGCGCAACGAAAAGCCAACTCAAGTAATTAAAGCAGCGTCCTCCGGAATTAATATATTATTTTGTCATCGGGGTGATTTCTAATTGCGATTTGCTTTTTTCTAGCTTTTTATTAGTATGTAAAAGCCAGAAATATTTTCCGTAAATAATCTCGGGAGGTAATGGTGGTATGTTGCGGGCTAGTTAATTGTTTTTAATTTAGTAGCTGGCTGCGGATGATTGAATTGTGAGGGTTGATGGGCGCTGAGCAATAACAAGGTGCTGGCTATGAAATTATTACTGTGTTCTTTATTGTTTTTTGCGAGTGCTCAAGCAGCCGCAGAAACAGCTTTTGAAACTTGCCAGAATGGATGTACTAATATGTTGTTGAACTGCCAGCATAACTGTCAGGTACAACAGCAAAACACACTCCAAAAGTGCCTTGGTATATGCCAGTATGGACATGAGGTATGCTCGAAGAGCTGCTCGAAACAAGCCTCAACAAATCCTCCAGCGAACAAGTCGGACGCTCAGCAGAAAGTGCTTCAGGGTATTGATAATATAAACAATACCATTCAGCAGATTTTCGGTAAGCCTTAGCGTTCACACTGCACACAGAAGCTTCATCTGAAAATGATCAGTTGGGATGGATGAGGATTCGCGGTCAGGGTTCAAGACGGTAAGCGTCGGCACATTCGCTGAAGGCGAGGGCGGGGCAGGCGTTGAGCGGTTGTTTCGGGTCGAGCCAGGGCACGGTACATCGGCGTGGGCGGCGCATGGCCTGCCAGCATCAGCGTAGGGCTGGACCGGTTTTCTGGCAGTGAAAGCCGGTCCAGTGTTGAAGCAGGGGAGCAGTCTGGCGATCAGACCGCTACAGCAACCAGGTCGATGCTTCTGTCTTGAGCATCAATGATGAAGGGCAGCGGCATGGGCTCTGGTGTGTCGATGGATGAAACCTCGAAACCACCCACGACGATGGGCTGTCGCTGTTCCAGTACGATCGATTCTTCCGCCAGCCTTTTGACCATTCTCGCGTGGTTCATTGCGATTTCATTGAGCGTTGACACGTTACATCTCCGATAGCTGAGCAGGCGTCTGGTCGGCGCCCTCAAACGTTAATTTTGGCCGCTGCCGCGTCAGAATTACGTCTTTTCGGGGCCGCTGGGGCGGGCATTGTGCAATAGACACGCCAGTAGGTGTCAAAAAATAGGTGCCGCCATCTCAAAGGCGACGAATGGCGCTGGGGCAGTGATCGTCGACGATGCCGACGAGCATTTTTCGCTGTTTGGGCCATGCTGTTTCTTCTGCGGTTGTGTTCATTCGCGCTGAACCCAGAGGAGCCCATGATGACGATCGAGCGTTCAGACGATGTCGTGACCCTGTTGATCCGCCATCAGGTTCGCGATGCGCAGTATGCGCCGTATGAAGCCTGGCTGCGCCGCACCATCGGTATCGCCAAGGGCTATCCCGGGCATATCGGCATCGATGTGGTGCGCGAGCGCCAGGGCGGCCTGCACCTGTTTACCTGCATTTTGCGTTTTGCCTCCAGCGTCCAGTTACAGACGTGGCTGGATTCTGCCGAGCGTAAGCAACTGGTCGCGGAGGTCAGCCCGTTGCTCGCCGATGGTGACCGTCTGGAGATCAATCGCGAGCGCGAGTTCTGGTTCAACCCGGCCACGGCCGATGCGCCGCCGCCACGCTGGAAGCAAGTCTGTGTGACCTTTCTGGTGATTCTGCCGCTGTCGCTGCTGGTGCCATGGCTGTGGCAACCGGCGTTCCGCAGCTGGCCATGGCTCGGCGGCTATGTGCCGAGCAACGTGGTGATCACCTTGAGCATTGTGTTGCTAGTGGTCTATTGCTTCATGCCGCTGGCGACCCGGGCGTTCGCTGCCTGGCTGAATGCGCGTTGATTGAAAACATCGAGGTTTCCACGCCACTTTCTCAGGGGGTTCCATGTCTGCAGATCTGATTCTGTTCAACGGCCGTATCCACACCGTCGACCGCGATAAGCGCAGCGCCACGGCGGTGGCGATCAAGGACGGGCGCTTCACCGCCGTCGGCAGCGATGCCGAGGCCATGGCCCAGCGCGGTGGTGCCACCCAGCTCATCGACCTTAACCAGCGCACGGTGATTCCCGGTCTCAACGACTCGCACCTGCATCTGATCCGTGGTGGCCTCAATTACAACCTGGAGCTGCGCTGGGAAGGCGTGCCGTCGCTGGCCGATGCCTTGCGCATGCTCAAGGACCAGGCCGAGCGTACGCCGTCGCCGCAGTGGGTGCGGGTGGTCGGCGGCTGGAACGAGTTCCAGTTCGCGGAAAAGCGCATGCCGACCCTTGAGGAGATCAACCGCGCAGCGCCAGACACGCCGGTGTTCGTGCTTCATCTTTACGACCGCGCGCTGCTCAACCGCGCCGCGCTCAAGGCTGTGGGCTACAGCAAGGACACGCCCAACCCGCCTGGCGGCGAAATCCAGCGTGACAGCAAGGGCGAACCGACCGGCATGCTGATTGCCCGCCCCAACGCCACGATTCTCTACGCCACCCTGGCCAAGGGGCCGAAGCTGCCGCTGGAGTATCAGGTCAACTCTACCCGGCAGTTCATGCGCGAGCTCAATCGGCTGGGCCTGACCAGTGCCATTGATGCCGGGGGCGGTTATCAGAATTATCCGGATGATTACGCGGTGATCCAGGAACTGGCCAAGCAGGGGCAGCTGAGTATTCGCATTGCCTACAACCTGTTTACCCAAAAGCCCAAGGAAGAACTGAGCGACTTCAAGAACTGGAGCCAGATCGTCAAACCTGGCGACGGTGACGATTTCTTCCGCCACAACGGCGCGGGAGAGATGCTGGTGTTTTCTGCGGCCGACTTCGAAGACTTCCTCGAACCGCGCCCGGACTTGCCTCAAACCATGGAACAGGAGCTGGAGCCGGTGGTGCGCCACCTGGTCGAGCAGCGCTGGCCGTTCCGCTTGCATGCTACTTACAACGAATCGATCTCGCGCATGCTGGATGTGTTCGAGAAGGTTGACCGCGATATTCCGTTCAACGGATTGCCGTGGTTCTTCGACCATGCCGAAACCATCACCCCGCAGAGCATCGAGCGGGTGCGAGCGCTGGGCGGCGGTATCGCCATTCAGGACCGGATGGCGTTTCAGGGTGAGTATTTTGTCGACCGCTACGGCGCCCAGGCTGCCGAGAAAACCCCGCCGATCCAGCGCATGCTCAGTGAAGGCGTGCCGGTGGGGGCAGGCACCGACGCTACCCGGGTGTCCAGTTACAACCCGTGGACTTCGCTGTACTGGCTGGTCAGCGGCCGGACCGTGGGTGGTATGGCGCTGTATCCGCAAGGCTTGTCGCGGGAGGTCGCGCTGGAGTTGTTTACCCATGGCAGCGCCTGGTTCTCCAGCGAGCAGGGCAAAAAGGGGCAGATCAAGGTGGGGCAGTTGGCTGACCTGGTGGCGTTATCGGCGGACTATTTCAGTGTTGATGAGGAGTCGATCAAGTGGATCGAGTCGGTGCTGACCGTGGTGGGGGGCAAGGTGGTGTATGGCGCCGGCGAGTTCGACAAGCTCGGCCCGCCAGCGTTGCCGGTGCTGCCTGAATGGTCGCCGGTGGCCAAGGTGGCCGGTCATTGGCGACCGGCGGCGCCAGCGCTGCATCAGTGTTTGGGCGCCTGTGCAGTGCACGCCCATAGCCACGAACGTGCGCGTCAGTCTACGGTGCCGGTGAGTGATTACCAGGGCTTCTGGGGGGCCTTGGGTTGCTCGTGTTTTGCCTTTTGATGCGGCTCCGGTGTGGTGACAACTGGCTACCGCTGTAGGAAGCCAGTGTTGCTGGCGATGCCCGGCGTAGCCGGGCCAGGGGCGCTACACACCCATCGCCGGCTGCTGCAATGTGTAATTTGCGCTGCTCGGATGATAGCATGTAGCCACTTTGGTGGAGACCTTGCCGTGGTGCGCACTGTTCCCCGTTTGCTGGGCCTGGCCCTGATCATGCTGCTTGGCTCGTCCAGTGTTCTCGCCGCTAACACCCCGTGCTCGGGGCGCAAGGGCGGCATTGCCGGTTGTGATGGCGAGCTGTTCCTGTGCAACGACGGCTCGATCAGTGGCTCGAAGAAAAGCTGTAGCGCCTACACCGGCGTCAGCCCTGTGCGGCCGGCAGTGCAGCCGCTGCAAGGCGCGAGCAATACCTGTGGTTGCGGAACCGGCACCTTCTGCACCGGAGCACGGGGCGGTGTTTATTGCCTGACGCCGAGCGGGAAGAAGAGTTACCGGCGTCAGTGAAGTAGACTCTCAGTAACTCAATCACCCACTAGATCCGCATCAAGCCGAAGTTGGGAGGGCTGAGCCCTGTAGCATACAGGGCCCAATCTTTAGGCTTCCAGGCCTCAGAACGCCAAGGTGAATCCGGCGTAGAACGTCCGGCTCAGCTCGATGTAGTCACTGTCACGTGCGGCCGCGTCACGGTCGCTGTCGCCAAGGTTTTTCACGCCGTCATTGAGGCTCAACTGCGGGGTCAGTTGATACTGGCTGCCCAGGTTGACCAGGTGATAGGCAGCACTGTCCACGTCCTTGTTGCTGATGGTGTTGCGCAGTACCTGGCTGCCGATGTACTGGTAACCCAGCTGCGCCTGCCAGCGTTGGCTCACTTGCCAGTTCAGGTCGGCGTTGCCGGTATGTTTCGGCACCTGGCGCAGTTCTTCGCCGGTGTCTCGGTCTTCGGCTTCGGTCAGGGTGTAGTTGGCGGTCAGTTTCAGACTGTCGCTCAGCTGGGCGCTGGAGAACAGTTCGACGCCGCGGGTACGGGCGCTGCTGACGTTGTAGTAGGTCAACACCGACGGCATGTGACCGCGACGCCAGCCGTCGGCGAGGATCATGTCTTTGATGTCGTTGTAGAACAGGTTGGCACCAAGTTCGATCCTTTCTCCCTGGTACAGCGTACCGATCTCGTAGGACGTCGCCGTTTCCGGTTTCAGGTCCGGGTTACCGGCGACCACGCAGCGGCCGCGGCAGGCGGCAATCGCGTAACTGGGGTCAGACTGGCTGATGCTTGGTGCCTTGAACGCTTTGCCCACGCCGCCCTTGACCACCCATTCATCGGTCAGTGAATACACCGCATAGGCCCGTGGGCTGAATTCAGAGCCGAACGACTTGTGGTCGTCGAGACGACCGCCCAAGGTCAGGCGCAGGTCGCCCAGGCCGATTTCGTCCTGCAGGTAGAGGGCGCGTTGGAAGTCTGTGGTGCCGCCACTGAGGTTCTGGTTGTGTTCGAGCAGGGTGTGGCGATACTCGGCACCGGCCGTCAGCAGGTGGTTGCCGAGGTCGCCGCTGATTTGCCCGTCAAGGGTCTGGTTACGCTGGCGGACGTCGCCGACCATGCCGCGCAGCTTGGTGGTCAATTGCGAGTCGTCGTTGAGGTTGACCTGTTCGTGGTAGTAGCGCAGCCGGGTGTTGGCGCGTTCCATCTGGGCGTTGTGGGTCAAGCCGAAGGTGTAGCGTTCCATTTCCTGCTGGTTGCGCGGAAAGTTGACGTTGGAGTTGTTCCACACACCGTCGCGCTGGTCGTTGCGAGCGCTGAAATCCAGCTCCAGATCCTGGCTGTCGTCGATCAACCAGATCAGGTTGGACATCAATGCCCAGTTCTGCCGCTGTTCGCGGGCATGGGCACGGTCGTCTGTGGTCATGCTGGATTTCCACGCGGCCTGGTCGCTGCCGTCGAGCACCAGGTTGCCGAGCAGGCGATCCTTGATCAGCGGCCCTGCGGTATAGATGGAGCTGTTGTGAACGTCGCCGCCCTCGCCGGAGGGTGTGTGCTGGTAGCTGTAGCTCAGCGAGCCTTCGGCTTCGTTGCCGGGGCGGCGCAGGATCACGTTGATCACCCCGCCCATGGCGTCGGCGCCATACAGCGACGACATCGGTCCACGGATCACTTCGATGCGTTCCACCGCGCTCAAGGGGATGGCCGACAAGTCGAAGTCGTTGGCGTAGTTGCTGGTCAGGGCATCGCGCGAGTTGATCCGGCGGCCGTTGACCAGCAGCAGGGTGTAGTCGGAGTCCAGGCCACGCATCTTGATCTTGTGGCGGCCGTAGGTGGAAGACGCGGCAATGCTGACACCGGGGACTTTGGCAACCGCTTCGGCAATGTCCAACGCCTGCATCTGTTGTAGTTGCTCGCGATTGATCACGGTGACGCTGGCGGGGGCGGTGAGCTCGCTGTGCTCGGTCTGGCTGGCGGTAATCACCATGTTGTCCAGGTTAAGCGCGCTGCTGTTACTCGGTTCGAGGGCCCAGATTCGTGCGCCGACCTGACGGGCCTTCAGCCCGCTGTTTTGCAACAGGCGGTCCAATGCCTGTTTGACTTCGTATTCACCGTTGAGCGCGGGCGCCTGTTTGCCCGTCAGCAGCGTCGGGTCCAGAGGCAGGGTGATGTCGGCCTGCCGGGCAAATTGGTTGAGGGCATCTTCCAGGGAGGTGGCCGGCAGGTTGTAGCTGTGATCGCGGACTTCGGCCAGCGCGTTCGTGGCTGGCAGGGCCAGTGCGCCCCCGGCCAGGACAGCGTGGAGCACGAGCGCGAGACGGTGTTTACGGTGTTGCATGGACGTGAAGCTCCTTCGACAAATGCGTGTTTTTCTCTTATGTCGAAAGGCGCGCGAAAACCCGTAACAGCCGAGGTAAAAATCTTCAGGCAGGCACGACACGCGCCCAGAGCCGAGACACGCGCAGGGTTTTCACCGGCAGCGAGGCACTGAGCACATCCAGCGTGCGTTCGATATCGTCGAGCTGGAAAACCCCGGAGACGGGCAGCTTGGCAACCTCGCTGGAGCACTGCAGCCAGCCACTGCGATAGCGCGCCAGCTCGTCGATCAACTGCGCCAGGGCAATACGCCGGACGACCAACTGCCCCTGGACCCAGGTGCCCGGGGTCATGCCGGTGTCTGGCACAGGTTGCAGGCTGTCGGCGCCGATCAGCCATTGTTGCCCGGCACCAACGCGGGCCACGGGATGCTGGGCGACTTGTACCTCGGCACTGCCTTCGAGCATGGCCAGACGATGGTGCTGCCCTTGGCGGTGCAGGTCGAAGCGGGCGTCACGGGTGCGTAGCAGCAGGTCAGCACTGTGCACCTGCAACGGAGCAAGACCAGGGGCATGATGAGCCACCTGGACCTGGCCACGTTGCAGCACAATGTGCGACGCCTGCGAGGTGTTTGGCCGGTCGACCGCGCTGTCAGTGTTCAGCCACAGCCGGGTGTGCTCAGCCAGGACAAAACGGCTGCGTTGGCCGACGGCGGTGGTGAAGTCGGTTTTTCTCGATGGCGGCGAATCCAGCAGCACCCAGCTTGCACCTAGCAGGCCCAGCAGTTTAAGGGCATGACGTCTGGATAGCGCGGGGCGCTCGGAACTTTCCAGGGCCTGACGAACAATGCGCGCTTGTGAAGGGGGCAGTGCGAACAGCCCTTCGCTCACCTGTAGCGCTAGCCAGGCTGTCTCGTGACGGGGATTCGCCGCGCGCCAGTGGCTGCAGGCCTGCCAGAGCTCTTCGGGTGCTTCACCGGAGCGCAGACGCACCATCCAGCTGATGGCCTGTTCCAGTTCATCCGCGTTGAAGTTGCTGGCGCTCATGACCACTGAGCCTGAAAGCAGTGACGCATGGCGGTTGCCATGTACTTTTCCACCGAGCTCAGACACACCCCAAGGTGCGCGGCGATGTCGCGGTAGGGCATGCCCTCAAGGCGTGACAGCAGATAGGCAGTGCGCACGTTGGTTGGCAGGCCGTCGAGCAGGGAATCGATACGGATCAGGGTTTCGAGCAGCAGCAGACGCTCTTCGGGTGAGACTTCAAACGCTTCGGGCTGGCTGGCAAGTACCTGTAGATACGCCTGTTCAAGGCGTTGCCGGCGCAGGCGATCGACCATCAAACCCTTGGCCACCGTGGTCAACCAGGCCCTGGGTTGCTGCAGCTCACCGGCGGCGGCAGGGCGGCCAATCAGTTGGAGGAAGGTGTCTTGCATCAGGTCGGCAGCGGTTTCGCCATGCTGCAGACGCTTGCGCAGCCAGTTCAGCAGCCAGGCATGATGATCGGTGTAGAGGTCGTGCAGTTCCTGGCGACGTACAGAGGATAGGGCTAGGGGCACCGAAACTCCTTGGTGCGAGCATGCTAATGAAAACAAGTCTCATTATGAATGTTATTGGCATGCTTTGTCCAAGGCTTGATTCAGGGTGCTCCCACCAGTGTTCTCAGAAGCTCAACCACCCACCAGATAGGCTCCAAATGGAACCTGATGTTTGAGCTTCTTGCAGCTACCGGGAGCGGGCTGATGCCCGGGCGGGCGATCAGCAAACCAGATTCGGCATTTGCCCGGAGGCGGCCAATGGCCGCGGGGGATATCCATCGCATCGAACGCGGGTTGTGGCGCGGCGGAAGTCATTTGAAGTTCTCCGTCAGGTTGCGGCCTTTCAACCCTCTGCGGTTCCGATTCCCGCTCTGCCTGCGCTTGCTCTTTCAGCCCTTGCTGTACCGCTACCCGATCCTGTTCGGCATTGGGTGGGGTACCGGTAATCTGCGCCTGCTGCGCCGCCTGGATCAGTTGCAAATTGCGGTTGCGTAACTGCACGTTGCGACCAACCCGCAGGTTGGAACGCGCCGCCAGCGTTTCAGCCTGCTGGTACTCCCCCTGCTGAAGCCGCAGCACACCGAGGTAGTGCAGCGTTGCGGGATTGTTCGGCTGGATGTGCAGCGCACGCTCCAGCGTGGCCGCGGCCTGGTCCAGCTGGCCCTCTGCATACTGCTGCGAGGCGGTTTCGATCAGGGTGGTGGATGCGTTGTTGCTGTGCGCGGAGGCTCTGCGCTCGGCAGCAACCGAGCAAAGCGATGCGACAGCGCAGAACGCCAGGATCAGGCCTGGCAGAAAACTCTTGGTGGGCATCGGGGGCGGACTCGGCTGAAGCGCTGTTCGGCTGGGGTTGGTTCAGGCGCTTTATAGACTTGGCCGGTAACCTGAAGTTCCCGCTGCTACAGCCTGAGACGCCTGGGGCGTCGTCAGTTCCTTCCTGATGGCGGTGGGGGTGTCTGGCGACGCTGGCGATGTACCGGGTCTACAAGGCCGCGCCTAGCGATCGCGGTTCTGTGACTCGGCGCAGGGTCAACGCTCTTCTTGCTGACGCTGGTCTTGCGCTGTTTGAGCGGTTTTGGACTCTTGAACGCTTGCTGTGCTTGTGTTCGCCTTCTGCTCAAGTGTGTTCTCTGCTTTCAAGGCAATAAAACAGGTAATAAGAAATGAAATGCCGGCTAATGGATGAAAAGCAGCAATGGCGAGCGAAATGGAAACACCCGAGATGATGCAAAACCAATACAGAATGCACTTGATAGGGATATGCCTGGCGTCACCTGGGCGCGGTATGACCGAATAACATCCAAATACAAAAGTAAGCACGGGTACGCTAACGGAGAGCGCCAATAGTGAAAGCCATAGTGTGAACAAAGGCCATGAGTTCAGGCTTTTCAGTTCTGGCAGTAGCTGGATCAATACGGCGAAGTTGATGGCGGCCATGCCCCCCGCTATTGCCGCGCCAGCCTTGTTTATTTCCTCCTTCTCAGCTGAATGCTGCTCCTGATTGTCAGTGCTCATCGCAATGCCTCCCTGTGGTTTTAAACCATCATCCAATAAACACTAGCCAGTCATCGTCAGGGTGTCGAATCAATCTTGCACGCGCTGGTCGCCGGCCAAGCATTTTGCTCAAACCATTCAGGTCGCGATAAAGGCGATATTAAAACTGCAGTATTTGCGATTAGCGGATTTTGGATTGTTATGTTTTTGAAGCACCGGGCGTGCCGTGCTTGTTTAAAATACAACTGTTCTTGAAATATAACTAAGCATGAACTTTAGTGAGGAAGTGGATCCAGAGGACATGTTCGTGAAACCCACTGACGCTCCCCCACTGATCAAGTTGCCTCTCCAGCAATCCGCCGATGCTGCAGCCATGCCGCCGCAGACAATGGCTGCATCGACCAGTCGCAGCGCCAGCGGCGGCCCGGCCAGCACTCTGGATAATGTACGGGTGCTGAAAACCTGGCAATTGGCGCCGGCCGCGCGGGCCAGTGAAGCCCCTCACAGTGAAACCCTGCACGATCCCCACGCACTGCTGGCGCTGGATGCCAACGACGGCACGACCATTTTCATTCGCGCCGATGCCCTGGCCGAGCAGTTGCGCCGTACCCGCCCGGATGTGGTGGACCGAGACGGCGCAGTCGATTTTGCCCGCTTCATTGATATCCAGGGCAAGAACCGTGGCGCCGCGGATTGGGTCTGGCGGCAGGTGAGGCAGTTGGTGCTCGAGGACGATGGCATCACTGATCTGGCGAAGGCGTTGTTCAAGGAGAACGCCACGGATCTTGCGCTCGATTGGGCTGCACAGAAGGGCGCGACGGCACTGATGACTGCCATTGAGAGCCAGCTGGCCGGGCCTCCCGGACTTTACCGCTGGAACGGCGGGGTGTTGACCCCGCAGGATCTGATTGCCAACGATGCCGTGCTGGATGAGCAGTTGCCCATTTTGCTGTTCATCCATGGCACCGGTTCGCACACCATGGGCAGTTTCGGCGAGTTGCCGGGTACAGCCGCCTGGAAAGACCTGCAACTGAAGTTCGGCACGCAGATAGTCGGCCTGGAACATCGTACCTTCTCAGAAAGCCCGATCGACAATGCCTTGCAGGCTGTCGACCGGCTGCCAAAGGGGGCCAAGCTACACGTGGTCAGTCATTCGCGGGGCGGGCTGGTGGCCGACTTGCTGTGCCTGGACCCAAACGATCCAAACCTGCCGCAATGGATCAAGAACTATCGCCGCGCGCCCAGGCCCGACGAGGTCGAGCGGGAAAAACACAACCCGGCGTTAGCCGGGGAGCGCGAGGCCTTTGCAAAGTCTGAACGCGAGAAGCTCGACAAGCTGGTAAAACGGCTCCAGGACAAAAACCTGCGCGTCACCCACTATGTCCGTGTCGCCGCTCCGGCCCGGGGCACTGCGCTGCTGTCTGACAATCTGGATGTATTTCTGTCCTGCCTGCTGAGCCTGGTACGCAAGTTCGCCAGCTGGAGTATTGGCACAGCGGTGGGGGCGGTCGCTACACCGGTAGCCGGAAGCGCCGCCGCGCAGGTTGCGGCCCGTAGCCTGAAACTGCTCGAACGCGTGGTACTGGAAATCGCCGACAAGCGCATGCAGCCGCAGGTGGTGCCGGGGATCGAGGCGATGCTGCCCGAAGCGCCCATGGGCATGCTGCTGGCGCGGGCGGCGCCGCTGCCGAACCTGAAGATGGCCATCGTTGCCGGCGATACCGACGAATCGGCCAGCGGTATTCTGCAACGCATCGGTTATATGTTCGTCAACTGGGCGTTGTTCGACCGCGCCCGTAATGACCTGGTGGTCAATACCGACTCCATGTACGGCGGCTTGTTCGATCACGCCAAGGAGGCGCACGCCATGGCGGTCGAAGGGCCGCAGGTCAATCACTTCCACTATTTTCGCGATACGGTCAGGTACCGCAATCGTCCGCTGCCCAGCAGCCTGAGCGACTGGTTGCTGGACAGGGTATTGGTGGCCAGGGGCGCTGCGCTGCCTGCGAAACGAGGAGAGGGCGATGTCCTGCTGGTCAAGCGGCAGCTGGAAACCAGGCCGCTGGTGTTCTTGCTGCCGGGGATCATGGGTAGCAGCTTGAAGGTTGGCGACGAAACGTTCTGGCTCAACCCGCTGAAGCTTGCCCTGGATGGCCTGGACAGTATTGCCATGCGCGCGTCGAAGGTCAGCAGCAGTGGCCTGATCGAGTCTGCCTATCAGCAGTTGCATGACTACCTTGACGAAACCCATGAGGTCATTGCGTATTCCTACGATTGGCGCAAGTCGCTGCAGGACCTGGGGTCGCAACTGGCTGCGGATTTGCGCAAACAGCTTGGCAAAAAGCCCAAGCGCAACATCCGCCTGCTCGCGCACAGCATGGGTGGGCTGGTGATTCGTGCAGCGTTCAAGCAAGACCCGACACTCTGGAAAGCGCTGGTCGAGCAAGCCGACGGCCTGGTGGTGATGTTGGGCACCCCGAACCATGGCGCTTACTCCATGGTCGAAACCCTGCTTGGACAGTCCGACACCATCCGCATGCTGGCGCGTGTCGATCTGCAGAACAATCTGAAGAAGATTCTGCAAATCGTGGCCGAGTTTCCGGGCGCTCTGCATTTGCTGCCGGCTCCCGGTTTCGAAGATGTCGGCGGCCACGGCCCGGTCGATTTCTATGGTGCTGCGAGCTGGAGTCAGCTGGCGCTGAAGAACGATGACTTCTGGTTCGGCGACGAACTCGGGGCACGTCCTGATTCGGCGTTGCTGCAAAAGGTCCAGCAATCCTGGCAGGCACTTGCCGACAACAGCTGGGTCGATCTGGCGCCCGAGCGGATCAGTTATGTCTACGGTCAAGGCAAAAACACCCCCTGCGGCCTGGACATCAGCGGCGAACAGTTGATGCTGCGCGGCACTGCCCAGGGCGACGGTACAGTGACCTGGCGCTCGGGGAAGCTCACCAACCTGCCTGACAACCGCTGTTGGTACATGCCGGTGGTCCACGGTGAACTGGCCTCTACCAGCCACTATTTTCCCGAGATCGAAAGCTTGTTGCTCAAACGTACGCCAACGCAGCTCAAGCGTCTGCCCGTTAGCCGGGCTGGTGAACGCTCGAGTGCATTGGTGAGCTTTCGCGGTGGGCCGCCAGCCTATCCGGCCGATGCCCAGTTGCTTAGCCAGGTACTCGGGCGCACCAGCAGCCTGGAGCCGAAGCCACAATTGACCACGCTGCAGATCAACGTTCTGGCCATGAACTTGAGTTGCATCCAGGTGCCGCTCATTTGTGGACATTATCGCGGCGACCCGATCTCCGGCGCCGAAGCCGCCATCGATCAGAACCTGGTCAACGGTGCGCTGTCCCAGCGCCAGCGTCTGGGCTTGTACTCGGGTGAGCTGGGCAATGCCACAGTGATACTGGTACCACGCACGGCTGCCGAAGTAAGTCGTGGCACGGGGCGTGGTGCACTGGTTGTCGGCCTTGGGGAAATGGGCGAGCTGACTTCTGAAGTCGTCACCCAGGCGGTGCGCAACGGTGTGTTGCGTTATTTGCTTAATGCGGTGGACCAGTACGCGCAGGTCACCCGCATGGACGATCCTGACAGGCCCGACGCACTGCTGCCGCTGCATATTGCCAGTTTGCTGCTGGGGACCAACTCCAGTGCACAGTTGACCGTGGAAGAATCGATCCGTGCCGTGACACTCGGCGTCCTTCAGGCCAACCGCGAGTATGCTGCTGTGTGTGCGGGGCCCAAGGGGCGCCCGGCGGCGGTGACGCGCCTGGACATTGTCGAAATGTTTGTCGATGCGGCGATCTGCGCCGGTTATACGGTAGCGACCCTGGACCGCGAACTGGCCGGCGAGCTCCAACGCTTGAACAGCCGCCTGGAGGTGGCCCAGGCGGTGCAGTTCGGTGAGGGCGCCAGGCCGCGCCTGAGCGTCACTCCTCCCGGTGACTACTGGCCGCGCCTGCAGGTCAGCAGTGCCGATCATGTCGGCCACGGCAGGGACTCCGGGAACAGGGCTGAGGCCAGGCTCGAGCGCCCGGCGCAACGCTTGAACTACCTGTACATGGGGCAACGCGCCAGGGTCGAGGCGGTGGTCGATCAACGTCAGCCAGGGTTGCTGGAACGCATGGTCGATAGCGCTCTGCGCGGGCCGAACCCTACCCGCTACGACGCGGCGGCGTTCTTCGGCAACAGCCTGTTCCAGTTGATGCTGCCGCTTGGCTTCAAAAGCGCCGTGCGCAAATCGGAAAACCTGATCCTGGTGCTCGATGACAGCAGTGCCAACCTGCCGTGGGAGATGCTGGAGATCGATGGCGTACCGATGATCAAGCATACCCGCCTGGTGCGCCAGTTCATCACGCAGCGGTACCGGCGAGAGGTGGTGCGCACGGACCGGATGAATGCCTGCATTATCGGCAATCCGGATACCCAGGGCTATTTCAAACAGTTCCGGCCCAAGGGCGATGGGCCCTGGCCGGAGCGGCTGGTGGATTTGCCCGGTGCGCTGCGCGAAAGTCAGGCGGTCAGTCGCGTGCTGGATGGTGCGGGATATACCACCTGGAGTCTCGGCAGCGGCGCCAGCGCCGTGGAGGTGTTCGACCAACTGTTCGCCCGGCCTTATCGGGTCCTGGTGATCTGTGCCCATGGTGTATTGCGCAGCAAAGACAGCAACGGCCAGTTGCGCAGCGGCGTGGTGCTGTCGGATGGCTTGCTGCTGACGGCCGCCGAGATCGACCGCATGGAAACCGTACCAGACCTGGTGTTCCTCAGCTGTTGTCACCTGGGCAAACTCTCGGGCACTGAGCCGGGTGGCAACCGCTTGGCGGCGAGCCTGGCGCAAGAGCTGATCAACATGGGCGTGCGTTGCGTGGTAGCGGCCGGTTGGGAGGTCGATGACAGTGCGGCGTGCTGCTTCTCGGAAACCTTTTTCAACCGCTTGGCCATTCACGGTGATCACTTCGCCGAAGCCATCGCCTGTGCGCGTCTGGATACCCTCGAACAGTTTCCCGGCTGCAATACCTGGGGGGCTTACCAGGCCTATGGCGATCCGCTGTTCCAGCTCCGCCTGCTGCCGTCCGGCGACGGCAGCAACAGCTGTTTGCGAGGTTCTCCGGAACTGCTCGACTGGCTCGAAGAGCAGCGGCTGGCGGCCGCCACCCCGAGTTCGACGGCGGCCGCGTCAGGCTTTGCGCAACTGCAGGGGCAGGTGCAAAAGCGCCTTGAGGGCCTGCCGGAAAGCTGGATCAACCAGGCTGAAGTCCAGTACGGGTTGGGGCTGTTGTACAGCGAGTGGGATGAAGCCCGGGCGTTGGCTGAGGCTCGGGCTGCATTGCTGCAGGCCTTGGCGCGTTTCAGCGGGCGGGGGTGTGTGCCCATGACGGCAGTGGAGAAGCTGATCGATGTGGAGATTCGCCAAGCCTACCTGGCGGCAGACCCGGAGCCAGGTTTCGGCACGGCCGATTTCAAGCAAGCCAGCACGTTGATCAAGGCCGCCATCGCGCGTGCGGATCACTTGAGTGAGATGTGTGAGGGCACGCCGGGCGTATTGCTTGCGCGTCGTCAGGTTATGCGCGGACGGGGCCTCAAACGTCAAGCCCATATCGCGTTACTGCAGAGCCTCACCCAGTCAAGGTCCAAGGTACTGGACAAGCTCATCAGCCAGAGTCTTGATGCAGCCAGGCGGGCCTATGCCGTGGGCGAAGACAGGAATGCACCGGACTGGAACCCCTATGCCATGCTGAACCGGATTCAACTTGAGGTGATGTGCATGACGGGAGTGCCATCGCTCGACGATCTCAAGCGCTGCGAAGCCGAAGCACAGTTCCGTTACAAACGATCTTTCGGTGTATTCGATGCGGTCATGAAGGCCGATGTACTGCTGACCCGCTGGCTGATTGACGTCACCTGCGGTAGCGGCTCGGCAGGCCCGCCGACCTGCAACGAACGCACACTCAACGACAGCTACGATGATGCGCTGGCTGGCCAGCGCATTTCGCAGCGCCAGTTCGAGTCGGTCGTGCGCCAGTTGCAGATGATCACCAAGTGGCTGGAGTGGTCTGGCAAAACCGGCGATGCACAAGTGCTGGATAACATCGCCAGGGTCCTGAAGACACGCCGTGGATAAGGTGGCCTTGGCGCATACCGCATACAGACTACACCTTGAACGTCGCCATCAGCCCCTGCTGATGATTGGCCAGGCGGTTCAGCGCCTGGCTGATCTGTGCCGACTCCTCAGCCTGCCCGGACAGCGACTCGGTCACATCACGAATGCTGGCGACGTTGCGGTTCACTTCTTCAGCCACGGCGCTCTGCTCTTCGGCGGCGGAGGCGATCTGCAGGTTCATGTCGGTGATCACCGCCACTGCATCGCCGATCCGCTGCAGGGCCGGCACCGCCTGTTCGGCCTGGGCGACGCTGCCCTGAGCCTGACGATGGCTGCTGTGCATCGAACCAACCACTTCGCGCGTACCTTGTTGCAGGCCTTCGATGACCACGCGGATCTCATCGACCGAGTCCTGGGTGCGTCGGGCCAGGTTGCGCACTTCATCGGCGACCACGGCGAAACCGCGCCCGGCTTCCCCGGCCCGCGCCGCTTCGATGGCGGCATTCAGGGCCAGCAGGTTGGTCTGCTCGGCGATGGAGCGGATCACCTCAAGCACCGAGCCGATCTGTTCGCTACGGCTGGCGAGCTGTTGCACTTCCTCCATGCCGGCGGTCATTTCGCATGCCAGCTGTTCGATCGCGCGGGTAGTGGTGCGGATCAGTTCCAGACCTTCGCGGGTGGCAAGGTCGGCACCGCGTGCCGCTTCGGCGGCTTGCGCGGCGTTGCGTGCAACATCCTGGGCGGTGGCGCTCATTTCCTGCGAGGCGGTGGCGACCTGATCGACTTCGCGGTATTGCTGCTGCATGCCGGCGCTGGTCTGGCTGGCAATCGCCGCCGACTGGTCGGCGGTGCTGCGGGCATCCTGGACCGAAGCTTTGACGTTGGCGATCACCGGTTGCAGCTTGTCGAGAAAACGGTTGAACCAGCCCACCAGTTCACCCAGTTCGTCTTTGCGGGCGTAGTCCAGGCGACGGGTCAGGTCGCCTTCACCGCTGGCGATGTCTTTGAGCATTGCCGCGACCTTGAGGATCGGCCGGGTCACGCCGCGGGCGGTCATCCAGATCACCAGCAAGCCCAGCACGGCGGCGCCAAGGGCCATCAGCAGGCTGGTGAGGTTGGCGTTGTTGTTGTGGGCGTCCAGGCGGGCATTGAGCTCAATGGCCGGCGCCTGCAGGACCTGCTCGGGCACCTCCAGCAACACGCTCCACGGCTGCGCACCGGGCACCGGGGCGAACGACTGGCTGACCTGGAGCGTGCCGTTGTCGGAAAATTCAGCCGCCTTGCCTGCGCGCAGCTGCGCCGACAGGGCGCTGGCCTGCGGGCCGAACACCTCTTCGATCTTTTTGCTCAGTTGGCTGCCATCGCGGCTGTGCCCGGCCAGCAGGCCGGAGGGGCTGACGATGCTGATCTGGCCATTGCCGTCAAACAGCTCCTGACGACCATCCAGGCTCAGCTGTTGCAGGTTGTCGAGGCTGATGTCCAGACCCATTACGCCGATGACTTTGCCGTCCTGCTTGAGCGGGATGGCAATGCTGGTCATCAGTGGCGTACGGTCGCCGACGGTGTCGAAGTAGGGATCGATCACGCAGGTTTCGCCGGTTTCCAGCGGGCAGGTCAGCCAGCGGTTGTAGGCAGAGCCGTTGGTGCCGAGGCTGGTGTCGGCGAGCATCGATTCGGGCATCGCCTCGGACTCCAGCTGGCCGGGTTGCGGTTGAGACCAGTACAGGGAAAAACGTCCGCTTTCGTTGCTGCCCCTGTCAGCTTGATCGATGAACGCGGCGTCCTTGCCATCGAGGGCATCGGGCAGGAACACCAGGTACAGGCCAAGCAGCTCAGGGTTGTCGCCCAGCGCTGTCTTGGCTTGCCGGGTGAGCGCCTGGCGCAGGTTGTCGCCGCCCTGGGCCTTGAGCAGCATCATCAGCTGCGAGACGCCATTGCCATACAGGTAGGCGTCCTTGAAATAGCGTTGAATGCGCACCGCCTGCAACTGGGCATAGGTCTGCAGGCGCAGGCGGGCGTTCTGGTCGAGCATCTGTGTGTTGGCAGTGTTCACCAATGCCGCGCTGCGGCTCGATTGAAACAGCGTTGCCGTCATCAGTAGCGCCACGATGACCAGCAGGCAGAGGCCGGCGAGCAGGGTGATCTTCCATTGGATGAGCAGGCGGCGCAGCAGCATGGTGGCGTCCTTGTAGGTTCAGGGAGGTGAACAGCAAAATCTCGTCGATCGCGCAGGTGGTCGAGCAATGACGACCAGCCGACCAGAAAGCCGACATGCGGGTTTGCCCGTGCGTCTGGAATTATTTTTCTTGGTGTGGTGAAGCATGGGGAAAATATGAAGGGATAGACCATTGTGTCAATTAAAATATGACAAGCTTTGCGTGGTTGCGTCTTTGTCTTACTGGTTTTTTGGCTTTTACCCTATGTTTTGGCGGTTTAAGCGTTTTTTCGATTAAGTCGTCTGTCTATTAAAATAGACATGATTATCGACTTTTATCGGTGTCAGTATCGCTGGGAGCGGGCTCAATCGCTGTTGATCACTTGGTTCCGGCCACCCTTTTTCGCCGTATACAGACGCCGATCGGCAGTGGCTACCAGATCTTCCAGCCCCTGGCAGCCATCGACGCGCAGTTCCGCCACGCCAATCGATACCGTCAGGCGAATTTCCAGTGACGGTGCGCCGGCCAGCAGGGTGCCGGGTTCGGGTACGCACACCGACTGTGCGATGGCGGCGCGCACCTGTTCGGCCACGCGCGTGGCGTCGGCCAGCGACGTGTCAGGCATCAGCACGCAGAACTCCTCACCGCCGTAACGCACCACCAGATCCTGCGGGCGCACCAGTGCCCGGCATAGGGTGGCCAGGTGTTTGATCACCTCGTCACCGGCGCTGTGGCCCCAGTTGTCGTTGATGTGTTTGAAGCGGTCGATGTCGAGCATGCACAAGGCCAGCGGCTGATCCTCGCGCAGGCGCTGCAGCAAACCACCGAAGTCGGACTGCAAGCGTCGGCGGTTGGCCAGTTGGGTCAGGCTATCGACCAGGCCCATCTCGCGCAGTTGTCGGTTCAGGCGCAGTTGGCCTTTGAACAGGCGATCGACAATGTACAGGGTCAGGAACATCAACAGCCCCAGCAGCACCCACACGCCGAGGACCAGCATGTTGACCTGCGCATTGACTGCCGCACGCAGGTCGGCGGTGCTGATGTAGTTGGTCAGCATCAGGTCGATACCCTGCAGCTCGCGGTACTGCAGGTAACCATGGTCGAGCTTTAGCGTACCGTGGTCACGCTGGAACAGCATCGGTACCGACAAGCGTATGTTCGAAGCTGGCAAGGTGGCCAGCCAGTTGCCCTGGTGCGATGTGAACATCTGCGCACTGGAGGCGACCAGGCTGCCCTCGTCATCGATCAGCGCATGCTGTTCATCGTGTGCGGTGGTTTGGTAGAGGTAATTCTGCAGTTTGGTCTGTGGCACGTCGTAGATCAGTGCGCCGCGCATCACCGCATTGAGGTACACCGGGGTGCTCAGCAGGACATGCGGCATGCTGCCAAGATTGCTGCCGGGCGGGGGATAGAAGGCGATGTCGAGGTCTTCAGCATTGGCGCGGTTCAAGTGCATCAGCGGCGAGCTGGTGAATTTGCGCAGGATCGGTTCCAGTTGCTCATCCCTGACCGCCGGGTAGGCGATGACGATGCCGGAGGTGGTCAGCAGCAGGATGCGTGACAAATGGGGCTCGCCTTGAAACTGCGCGGGCAACACCTGGCTCATCGCGTGCGCCAGATGCAAGTCCTCTACCAATTGCTGGGGCTCGCGGCTCAGGCCCGGAATGTTCGCTACCCGGGCATCGCCCAGGGCCCGCACCGGTGCATCGGACTTTGGCACCGGCAGCTCCCAGAGCGGCTGCTGGCTGTTGCGCATCGCTGCGCCAATGGCTTCGTTGCGGCGCATGGCGGGTTGAATGTGGGCTTCGATCAGCAGCCGTTCGGCGATATTGCGCATGAACTGCAGTTGGCTTTTGCCACTGATCAGCACGGCCTCGATGGCCAGCGCCTGCAGGTGCAGATTGTGCTCGCGCTCTTGCAGTTCGCGTTGCAGCAGCTGGTAATACTGGCGACTGGCGACTGGCGACTGGCGACTGGCGACTGGCGACTGGCGACCGGCGACCGGCGAGTGCCAGGCTGATGGCGAAAGCGGCGAGAAAACACAGGATCACCGTGCGCCGCGGGCGTGCGCAGGCCAGGGGCAGAACACGTCGGGGTTGCAGCGTGGCCGGCGGTTGCGACATTGAGGCTTTCCAGTGGGAACTGAGCGGTGATTATAGATCCTGTTGGCCGCTTTGGAGCCTCGATGTGTAGCGCAACGCGCAGTGTTTGCTTGCGTGCTGTCGCCGGGTTGCAACAACACGCAGAGGGTTACTGGAGGGTTTTCAGGTAGGCAATCAGGTTGCGTCGCGCCTGGGCGTCGGCTTGCCCGGCAAACATCATCAGGTTGCCCGGCACCAGGGTGGCCGGGCCCGCCAGCCAACGCTCGAGGTTGGCGTCATCCCAGCGCAGCTGGCTGCCCTTGAGGGCTGGCGAATAGGCAAAGCCCGCAGCCTGGGCGCTGGCGCGACCGGCCACGCCATGCAGGCTCGGGCCCATCAGGTGCTTTGCGGCCTCGGTGCTGTGGCAGAAGCCGCATTGGCCGTTGAACAAGGCCTTGCCCTGGGTGGCGTCACCGTCGGCAAGGCAGAGGGGAGCGGCCAGCAATAGAGCGCAGGCAGTGAGCAGGTGTTTGTCGATCATCGGTGTTCCTGTAAACGAAAGGTCTCCCGCCAGGTGCGCCCTGGCGGGGTTGCAATGGCTTAGAACGGATTGTTCAGGTCAATCCCGGATTTGCCCGGGGCGAGGATGTTGTTCGGGTCCAGGGCGCGCTTGATCGCGTGCTCGAGCTTGCGTTTGACCGGCCCGTAGCTTTGCGCAACACGCTCCTGGAAGGCCGTATTGACCCGGTAGACGGCGTAACCCTGCTGCTCGAATACATCCAGCAGTTCGGCGAAACAGGCGTTGGCGCGCTGGGTTTCCTCGGGGTTGGTGCGGTCGTACAGCACGTCGATGACATGGTGCATGTCGCGCCAGCCGACGATAAATTCACCAACATAGTCCAGGCCATGTTTGTTGAGGACCTTTTTCGCCAGTGCCTGCTGTTTTTCGCACTCGCTGCCGCGCGCCTGGCTGACCGGCGCGAACCACATCGAGCCACCACCGCCACGCCAGTTGTACAGGCCGAACTCCTGCAGGTTGGGCACGCCGGACATCAGCTGCGCGCGGTACTTGAACGGCTGCGTGTCGCCGGCCTCCTGCTCGGTGACGATACGGCCCTTGCCCAGTTGCTTGAGCGCGCCGGTGACGATCTTCCAGTTCACATCGACCTGCTCCTGGGTGCCGTAAAGGGCGGCGTAGACGTTCCAGGCACCGAGGTTTTTGTCTTTCTGGATCTGTTTGAGAATGGCCTCGGAAGTGGCGCCCGGCTCTGTGGTGTAGTCGCTGCGCCGGGTGTTGCAGGTCGATGCTTCCCACAGCACGCCAGCGATCACCACCGAGTTGGGGATGACCTGGGCGATGCGCAACGGGCGAATGAATTCGACGATCTCGGCGATGTCCGATTCGTTCTCGAACTTGATTTCAAACGGCTTGAACACCGGCGGCTTGGGCATCAGCCAGAAACCCATCTTGGTGCAGATACCGTAGTTGGCCTGGGTGAACATGCCATCGAGGGTCGGGCCGTAACCCCACTTGAACACCTGCCAGGCGTTGTCGCCTTTGACCCCGCCCATGCCGGTGCGATAGACGTCGCCATTGGCCAGCACCACTTCCATGCCGCATTGCATGAGGAAGTGTTCGCCGTAGGGGGTGTAGCCGACACCGCGGTCCATGGTGTTGCCCAACGGGCCGGCAATTGCCGAGGGCGCGGAAAACGACAGCATCAGCGGCAGCTTGTGCTCCTGGATGTAGTCGTAGAGCTGCTGGTAAGTCACCCCGGGTTCGACCAGGGCGGTACACAGCTCAGGATCGACGTGAAGGATCTTGTTCATTTTCTTCAGGTCGAGGATCACCTGGCCGCGCTGGCCGGGAGCGGCCGAGCCATAACCGAAGTTACGGCCGGTGGATATGGTCCAGACCGGAATCTTGAACTGGTTGCAGATCTTCACCACGCCTTGCACCTGTTCCACGGTGGTGGCGGTGACAGCGGCGGACGGCGCATGTTCGGCATTGTCCACGGCCATCATGATCTTGTTGTAGGGAATCAGCTGCTCGTCCTTGACCAGGACGTTGTCGTCGCCCAACAGGGCGCGAAACTGCGCAAGGGCTTGCTCGAAACGGGCTGCATCGACGCCGCGAGGCAGCAGAGTATTGGCGGTTGCTTGGCTCATGTGGGAATCCTTCAGACTTCGATCGAGAACGACACGTAGGTGCCGGTCAGTGCCGAGCGGCGGCTGGCAAGCAGCGGCGCCTGGCCAGTGTCGGTGCTGCCGAGAACGGCCAGGGCGTAACCGAGGGTGGCCGCCCATTGGTCGCCGGCCACGCCGCGGTTGGCGCTGGCCAGTTGCAAGGTCGGCGCCGGGCTGTGCAGGCGCTGTTCGTGCAGGCTGAAACCCTGACCGCAGGCGTGCAGTTGCTGGCCCAGTTGCAGGGCACAACCGTGGGAGGCCTGGGCGCTGAGCAGGCGGTGGTGTGATTGCCCGGCGCTGGTGCTGTGCTGGCCCAGCCACTGCACGCGTGCTCCGGCGCTACGCGCCAGGTCGACGATCAGCGCGGCGCTGGCATCGTCGAGCAGGCCGATCAGGCGCTGTGGTTGGCCGCTGCCAAGGCGTTGCTGCAGGTCAAGCAAGACCGCCAGCTCCAGGCCTGCGGGCAGGACCTGCAACGGCGGGGCGAGCGGGCTGGCTTGCAGGCCCTGAACAAAGGCGGAGCGGGCGACCTCGGCGCTGACCAGCGCCAGGCTTGGCGCTTGGGCGTGAGCGGGACGTCCCAGCACGTTGTTGGCCAGGCTCAGGCTGGAACTGCTCAGGGCAACTCCGGCCAGGCCGCCCAGAGCCATGCCCTTGAGCAGCGAACGACGTTCGACATTCATCATCACAGTGCCCTCAAGGTTTGGCCGCAGGCGCAGGGGACGTGGCGATGTAGTCGCCCACCTGTTGCAGGGCGTTGTCGTCGATGAACGAGGCGGGGAAGGCGGGCATGGCGCGAAAGCCGTTGCGCACTACGGCGCTGATGTACGCCGCCGGCAATTGTCGGCCTTTGAGCTGCGGGCCGACCTGGCCTTCATGGCAGTGGCCGCAGACTTTCGCATAGACATTTTCGCCACCTTTCCACACCCCGTCGCCATCGGCGGCAGCAGTGCCGGCCAGCAGGATCAAGGGCAGGGCAAGGCAGGTGGTGACGGTCCGTCGCACAGCCTGGCGGTTGGGCAGTAGGGACATTGCGGACTCCTTATTGTTATGGGATGTAGTTCAGGCAATCAGAATGGGTAATCGCGCGGCTGGTGCTGCACGGTGATCCAGTGGTCGGTAGTGAACTCTTCGATCGCCCAGTCACCGTTGAAACGCCCCAGCCCGGAGTTTTTCTCGCCGCCGAACGGGGCGTTGGGCTCGTCGTTGACCGGGATGTCGTTGATGTGGGTCATGCCGGCATGCAGGCGTTGGGCGAATTGCACAGCACGCTCGAGACTGGCGCTGAACACCGCGCTGGACAGCCCGTATTCGCTGCGGTTGGCCAGTTCCAGGGCATGCTCGGCATCGCGTGCGACCTGGATACCCACCAGCGGGCCGAAGATCTCGTCATGGGCGATGTTCATCTCGGCGCTGACGTTGCCGAACACATGGGGCGGCAGCACATTGCCCTGGGCCTGGCCGCCCAGCAGCAGTTGGGCACCTTCGGCTTGGGCGGTGGCAATCTTGTCTTGCAGGCCCTCAAGCTGGCGGGCGTTGATCACCGGGCCGATCACCGTGCCGGGCAGGTTCGGGTCGCCGCAGGGCAGGGCCTTGACCCGCTCGACAAAGCGTTGGGTGAACGCTTCAAGCAGTGGCTGCTCGACGATGATGCGGTTGACCGCCATGCAGATCTGCCCCTGATGCAGGAACTTGCCCACCACCGCAGCGTGGACCGCCTGTTCCAGGTCGGCATCGGCCAGGACCACGAACGGGCTGTTGCCACCCAGTTCCAGTGCCAGGTGCTTGAGGTGTTCACCGCCGCTGGCAATGCGGCCGATGTTGCGCCCGACCTGGGTCGAGCCGGTAAACGAGATGAACGCAGGCACCGGGTGCTCGACAAAGGCGTCACCGATCTCGGCACCGGCACCCACCACCACGCTTAGCGCACCGGCAGGCAAGCCGGCCTCTTCGAAGATGCGCGCCAGCAGCAGGCCGCCGCTGACCGGGGTGTCGCTGGCCGGTTTGACCACCACGGTGTTGCCCAGGGCCAAGGCCGGTGCCAGCGAGCGGGCGGTCAGGTGCAAGGGGAAGTTCCACGGGCTGATCACCCCGATCACCCCAAGCGGCTTGCGGTATACCCGGCTTTCTTTGCCTGGAATGTTGGAGCTGACAATGCGCCCGTGGACGCGGCTGGGCAGGCTCGCCGACTCCAGGGTAATGGCGCGGGCGGCGCCCCATTCGATCTGGGCCTTGATCCGGGTGCTGCCGGACTCGCGAATGATCCAGTCGATGATTTCTTCACGACGCTCATCGAAGATGCGCACGGCCTCGAGCATCACCTGGCTGCGCGCGGCCGGGGATTGTGCGGCCCAGTCCGGCTGTACCTGGCGGGCACTGCGGTAAGCCGCATCGAGGTCGTCGCGGTTGGCCATGGGAATCTGCAGCAGGGTTTGCTGGTTGAACGGGTCGAGTACCGTCAGCGAGCGCTCGGCGCTGCCAGCACGCCAGTGTCCAGCCAGCGGCTGCAGGTGAAGGTTCTGGTAGGCAGGGCGGGTAGGGGTCATCGGATTCTCTCTTATTGTGTCGAAAAGGGTTCGATGATCAGCCTAGAACAACTATCGTGCCATGTTGGCTTTGCGAGTAAAAATCCAATTAAAACAACTGGTTAGATAATTTTTATGAAGGTGCGTAGAAAACGCTGACGGCAGCAGGTGCGAAAATTTATGCAGAGAAGTCGCCGAATGCAGAAAGCTCGACGCAGGCGACGCCAAGACAAAATCCGGGCGGTAATCGGTCATTTGCGTATCCCGGCGCTATCCTTGGCCTACTGGCCAATTGACCGGGCTGAGGTGGGGGGCATACTGCAAGTCTTACCTTCTGCTTTTGGTATTGCCTATGACATCTACAACACCTGGCAAGCCTGGCCGTGCCGTCGATGAAGACTTTTTCAGACAGGTACTGGGCCGCCACAAAAGTCTGATTGTCGACCGCACCAACCAGTTCGGCGCCACTGGCCTGCCCTCGGCCGAACAACTGGCGCAGTCTGTGGCGTTTGCCCCACAGGACGGCAGTATCTGGCTGTGTGGCCAGCGCATGATGCTGCTGCAAGGTTCGGCCTTCGGCGCTATTCGTCGTGAACTGATCGAGGCGCTGGGCCTGGACAAGGCCCGCGGCCTGCTCACGCGCATTGGCTGGCAGGCGGGCGCGCGCGATGCCGCCCAGGTCAGCGAGCAGTGGCCCGAGGGCGATCACGCCAGCCTCTACAGTGCCGGTCCACGCCTGCACATGCTCGAAGGCATGGTCAATGTCGAGGTCGTGCGCTTTGAGATCGATTCGGGCATCGGCCACTTCTATTCGGAATTTCTCTGGCACAACTCTCTGGAGGTTGATGAGCACATCGCCGCTTATGGTCTTGGAGGGGAGCCGGCGTGCTGGATGGAGATCGGCTATGCCAGTGGCTACGCCTCGTCACTGCTCGGGCGTCTGGTGGTGTTTCGCGAGCTGCAGTGCCGGGCCATGGGCCATCCGGCTTGCCGTATCGTCGGCAAACCGGCCGAGCAGTGGGAGGATATCGATGTCGACCTGGCTTATCTGGACCCTGGCGACTTTCTCAGCCGCAGTACTTATGCCTCGCAGGTCGATACCCGGGTCGCCGAGCTGGAGGTGCCGACCGATGGCAAGCAGCTGGTGGGCATTTCTGCCAGTTTCGTCGCCGCCAGCCAATTGTTGCAGCGCGTGGCGCCGACCCAGGCCACGGTGCTGTTGACCGGTGAGTCGGGCGTGGGCAAGGAATTGTTCGCCCACGCCCTGCACCAGGCCAGTCCTCGCCAGCACATACCGATGGTGGCATTGAACTGCGCGACCTTGCCGGAAAACCTGGTCGAGGCCGAATTGTTCGGTGTCGAACGCGGCGCCTTCACCGGTGCCGAACGTTCGCGGCCCGGGCGTTTCGAGCGGGCCAATGGTGGCACACTGTTTCTCGATGAGATCGCCACCTTGAGTCTGCATGCCCAGAGCAAGATTCTGCGCGCCTTGCAGGAAGGCGAGATCGAGCGGGTCGGCGGCACCTCGTCGATCCAGGTCGATGTGCGGGTGATTGCCGCGACCAACCTCGACCTGCGCAAGGAGGTTGAAGCGGGGCGTTTTCGTGAGGACCTGTTCTATCGCTTGAACGTCTTCCCCATTCACTTGCCACCGCTGCGCGAGCGGCGCGAAGACATACCGTTGCTGATGAGCTATTTCCTGCGCCGCTTCAGCCAGCGCCATGGCCGTCAGTTATTGGGCTTCAGTATGCGTCTGGTCAACGCGCTGTTGACCTATCGTTTCCCCGGCAATATTCGCGAGCTGCAGAACCTGGTGGAGCGTGGGGTGATTGCTGCCAGTGACGGCGAAGTCATCGATGTGGTGCACCTCGCCGAGGCCGGCGCCCCGTTGATTGACTCGGCGATCGGCCTGACTGCCGAAGGGCATTTGGCGCTGGGTAGCGCAGCACCTCGGGCCACCCCCAAGGACACTGAAACAGGGCAAAGCCAGGTGGCAACCGAGGCCCCGGAACTCGCCAGCCTGCAGGCCTTCTTCGCCGGGCAGGAGCGGGTACTGGGCACCTCGCTGGAGGAAATCGAACGGCGCCTGGTGCGTCTGGCGCTGGAGCGCTCGGGCGGCAACGTTACAGCGGCGGCGCAGATGCTCGGTATGAGCCGTGCCCAGGTCAGCTACCGGCTCAAGGGCAGCTGACCCGGATGGCAGAGGCTTAAAGTGCCGTGGTGAATTTGAGCCAGTAAGTCTGGCCCTCGGCACGGTTGCGTACACCGGATTCGTCCTGCCATTTGGCGCTGAACATCCAGCCTTGCTTGCTGCTGTATTGCACGGCGGGGCCGATGGAGAACGAGCGGCCGCGGTTGCCGTCACTGGCCTCGACCAGGGCGGCGGCCGAGCATTCGCCGGCGCTGCACTTGTCGTCGCTGACCTGCTGGTAGGCATGCCCGCCAACCCCCAGCACCCACCCGTTGCCCAGGCCCCAGCCGAGGGTGTAGTCGGCGTGCAGTTCGCGGCCAGACTGATAGTCGGTGGCCTTGTTCTCGAAGTTGTAGTCGTACATCAGGCGCACATCGGCATTCAAGCCGTTGGGGTCCAGGTAGGTCATCGCCAGCACACCTTGTACGGTGTAGTAGTGGTTGCCGAGGTTGATCAGGTCATTTTCGTCATATTCGCTGGCGGTAGGCAGGACGAAGTCGACCCCGGTGGCGATGTGCAGTTTGTCACTGGGGTGAAAGCCGATCACCGGCCCCAGATGGGCATCACCGATACCACGCTTGTGGTCGTGGGGCCCACTGCTGACGTTCAGGCGCATGTCATTGAGGGGCAGCAGGGCGTGAAAGCCCAGGTCGCCGCCGAACACTTTCTGTTCCGTGACCCAGACGTAACGCGGTACCAGGGTGGTGACGCGCAGGTCGATATCGGCGGCCTTGGCACCGCTATTGTCGCGCAGGCTGTCGGCCAGGTAGTTGCCGACGAACAACTGGCCGTAGGTTCCCGGTGGCGGCAGGATACCCATGCCATAGAGTTCGATGCCCATGGGCCAGGAGGAGATGCCGCCTTCGGTGGCTTGGGCCTGCCAGGTGGAGGTGGCCAGCAACAGGCTGGCGGCGAGGTGCAGCGGGGCGCGTTTGAACATGAGAGGGTCAACCTTATTGTTATGGGTGTGGCGCCGTACAGCGCCTACACGGGCCCTATCAAATCCTGTGCCAGTTTTTTATCCCTTGTTTATCAATGGTTTGCTGATTTTGCTCGGCTTTTTTAGTGCTGTGGTGCTGGCGTTTGTTAAGAAATTTCAGCGACTTGTGTAAAAGTCGCAATCAGGACACCCCGGCCTGGCGAAACGCATTCGGCGTCTGCCCGCATAGACGACGGAAAAAACGCGAAAAGTAGGTCGGGTCACTGAAGCCTAGACTGTCCGATAGCTGGCTGATGCTCATGTTGGTGTAGATCAGGTTGCGCCGGGCTTCGAGCAGCAAGCGCTGGTGGATGATCTGCAGCGCGGTCTGCCCGGCGAGTTCGCGGCAAAGATTGTTCAGGTGCACGCTGGAGACGCCCAGGCGATGGGCGAACAGCTCGACCGACAAATGTTCGCGGTAGTGCTGTTCGACCAGTTTGATAAAGCGCGCAAGCAACTGCTGGTTACGCTCGTCTCGGTTGTTCGACAAGGTGTTTTGCTGGCTGCGGCGGCTGATCCAGACCATCAGTGAAGTGACCAGCGAATGCAGCAGCAGCTCGCGTGCCGGGGCGCTGCCTTCGTATTCCTGGTGCAACACCCTGATCAGGGTATGCAATGCACCTCGGTCGGCACCTAGCCGATAGCAACCGGTGGAGGCCAATACGGTGAGGGGTGCACCCAACTGCGCTTCCAGTTGCGCCACTAACGGGGCGCCGAGGGTCAGCACGTAGCCATCGATGTCTTCGGAAAACTGAAAGCCGTGGACGGTCATCGGCGGGATCACCTGTATCGCCGCTTCGCGCACTGTACTGCGCCGGCCTTCAAGCTCGATCACGGCTTGGCCGCGACGTACGTACAACAGCTGAAACAGATCGGCATGGCGGTGCGCTTTGATTTCCCAGTGGTGCAGGCTACTGCGCTTGGGGATCGATTCGCAGTGCAGCAGGTCAGGGGTCGGCCAGGCCTGGCTTTCGCCGTACAGCTTGAACACCGGGATTCTGGGGAGGCTGGATCTTGTCATTTTTGGCCTGTCCGATAATCGAACTGTATTTGTAAAAGTGCAATTCGCTGAAGGAATATCACCTTTTTATCCGGTTTTTGTCAGCAAAAATGCAGGGGTACACAACAACAATAGCTTCCAGGTGCTTGCCTCACTACGCCTGGAGCCCCAAAGAGAGACAAGTATAATGAGAACTCAGGTAGCTATTATTGGTGCCGGCCCCTCCGGCCTTCTGCTTGGTCAGCTGCTGCACAAGGCCGGCATCGACACGGTGATCGTCGAACGCCAGACCCCGGAGTATGTGCTCGGGCGCATCCGTGCCGGTGTGCTCGAACAAGGCACCGTCGATCTACTGCGCGAAGCCGGTGTGTCCGAGCGTATGGACGCTGAAGGCCTGGTGCACGATGGCGTCGAACTGCTGGTGGGCGGCAAACGCATTCGCGTCGACCTCAAGGCGTTGACCGGTGGCAAGACGGTGATGGTCTACGGCCAGACCGAAGTCACCCGTGACCTGATGCACGCTCGCACGCAAAGTGGCGCCCCGATCATTTATGCGGCCGACAATGTTCAACCGCACGAGATGAAAGGCGAGCAGCCCTACGTCACCTTCGAGAAAGACGGCCAGACCCATCGCATCGATTGCGATTACATCGCCGGTTGCGACGGCTTCCACGGTGTGGCGCGCAAGAGCATCCCTGAAGCGGTACTGACCCACTATGAACGCGTCTATCCTTTCGGCTGGCTGGGACTGCTGTCCGACACCCCGCCGGTCAACCATGAACTCATATACGCCCATCACGACCGCGGCTTTGTGCTGTGCAGCCAGCGCTCGTTGACCCGCAGCCGTTATTACCTGCAGGTACCGCTGACCGATCACGTTGATGACTGGTCGGACGAGCGCTTCTGGGCCGAACTCAAGGCGCGTCTGCCGCAGGACGTCGGTGATCGCCTGGTCACAGGACCCGCCTTGGAAAAGAGCATCGCCCCGTTGCGCAGTTATGTGGTCGAGCCGATGCAATACGGCAAGCTGTTCCTGGTTGGCGACGCTGCCCACATCGTCCCGCCCACTGGCGCCAAAGGCCTGAACCTGGCGGCCTCGGATGTCTGCTACTTGTATCGCATTTTGGTGAAAGTCTATCGCGAGGGCCGTACTGACCTGCTTGATAGCTACTCGGAGCTGGCCTTGCGCCGGGTCTGGAAAGGCGAGCGTTTCAGCTGGTTCATGACCAACCTGCTGCATGATTTCGGTGAGCACAAGGATGCCTGGGACCAGAAGATGCAGCAGGCTGACCGTGAGTACTTCTTCAACTCTCACGCCGGGCTGGTCAACATCGCCGAGAACTACGTGGGCCTGCCGTTCGAAGACATCGAATAAGCGAAGGAGGGTGGAGCATGGGTGTGTTCGACTGGAAACACTGGGGAGTACTGCTGGTTGTGGTGGTACTGGTGTTCGGCAGCAAGCGGCTCAAGACCCTGGGCAGTGATCTGGGGGAGTCGATCAAGGGCTTTCGTCGCTCGGTGAACCAGGACGAAGAGCCAACGCCTCCCGCCAAGATCGATAAGGTATGAAATTCATCGCGGGGCAAGCCCGCTCCCACAGGGGGTTATAGCGCTCCGGTGGCGGGCTTGCCCCGCGATGCTGCCTCCAGAATCTTCACCATCGCCGTATAGCCACGCTCACGCGCATGCGCCAACGGCGTCACGCAATCCTTGTCGGCAATGTTCACATCGGCCCCGGCCTTGACCAGCATCTCGACAATCTCCACATGACGCGGCCCGCCGTCGCTGAGCACGATGGCTTCCATCAAGGCCGTCCAGTGCAGGCGATTGAGGTGATTCACGTCGACACCCGCGTCGATCAGGGTGCGCACGTTGTCGACATGGCCACGCTCGGCCGCCGGGATCAGCGCCGTACCGCCATAGCGGTTGGTGCTCTTGAGGTCGGCGCCGTGGGCCAGGGTCAGGCGCAGGATCTGGTTGAAGCCACGCGCACCGGCATACAGGTAAGGGCTGTCGTCGATGTTGTCCTTGGCGTTGACATCGGCCCCGGCCTCGATCAGCACCCGTGCCGCTTCGACCTGGTTGCGATGGGTCGCCAGCAGCAGCGGCGTGCGGCCCAGCTTGTCGCGGGCTTCGCGGTTGGCGCCTTGTTCAAGCAGGCTGCGTACGCGCGCGGCGTCGCCGTTGTCAGCGGCTTCGCGCAGCTGGTTTTCCAGCACGCCGCCTTCGGCGCTGGCGGTGATCGAGGTCATCATGGCCAATAGGAATGCGAAAAAAACGTTGAGGTGTTCCAGGCGCATCCGCTTGTCTCCGTGGGTTGTCCCGTGAATGGGGGCATGATAGAAATCGTGCTCACCATTTAGAAGTTAAATATTTACATGGACATCAGTGTAAAACCGAATAGGTCGTTGTTCGATCTGGACCTGCTTCGGGCCATTGTCGTGGTGGCCGACTGCGGCAGCTTTACCACCGCTGCCGCACGTCTGCATTCCACCCAGTCGACCGTCAGCCAGAAAGTGCGGCGCCTGGAAGACATGGTCGGCCATCGCCTGCTGGTGCGTGGCAATCGCGATGTATTGCCCACCGATGCCGGCCAGACTTTGCTCGGCTACGCCCGTCACATGCTGGCCCTCAATGACCAGATGCTTGAAGCCCTGGCCGGCGCCACCGTGGGTGTGACCGTGCGTTTGGGGGTACCGGAGGATTTTGTCGGTGGGCGCACCACCAATGCCTTGTCGGCGTTCAATCGCAAGTACCAGCAGGTCAAGCTGGAGGTCACCAGCGGCCTGTGCCGTGACCTGAGCCAGAGCTACGACAACGGTGAGCTCGACCTGGTATTGCTCAAACAGCGGCGCAACAGCCGTGAAGGGGTGGCCTGCTGGCCGGAAGAGTTGCAGTGGATCGACAGCGCCAGCACGCCCTCGATCGACCTCGACCCGATTCCACTGGTGACCTTCCCGCCGCGGGGGCTGTACCGCGACGACATGATCAACGCCATCGAAAGCATGGGCCGGCGCTGGCGCATCAGCTTCACCAGCTCGAGCCTCAGTGGCATCCAGGCCGCCGTCGCCGATGGCATGGGCATCAGCCTGCTGCCGCCGCGCGCGGCGACCCGTGAGCATGCGGTGCTGGGTGAGCAGAACGGCCTGCCGATGATCGACAGCTACGAAATCGTCATCGTCCATCGACCGACCGCCGATCCGATGGTCAAGGCGTTGGCGGGGGTGTTGGCGAGTCTGCTGGAAGCCCATGAGGTGTAGTCATTCTTCGGGTGTTTCCTGCTCCGGACGCAGGCCTTGACGCTCCGCCACTGCCCGCAAGGTGCGCAGTGAAACCATGGGCGCATCGATGACGAACTGGTTGGCCAGCCACGAGGGAATGTCGCCAGCCGGATCGGCCTCCAGTTGGTAGGTCACTTCGGTGAGTTGCTCGCCTTTGGGGATCAGGGTCCACAGGCCCTTGAGCTGGCGGACGCGGATCAGTCCCGGTTGCCGTTCAACCTTGCCGGCAACGGCGCTGAGGTGGCGGATCAGCCCGCCATCGTCGCTGCGCTCGGTCTGCACCTTGATCACGATGTCGCGCGGGCTGGCCGGCCAGGGCAGTTCAGTGGTCAGGTACACCCAGGTACTGTCGCCTTCGACATCCAGCAGGCGCATGCTGGCGCAGCCGTACAGCCATTTGCACGCCACCCGCAGGTTCTCTTGCAGGTCACTCAAGGTGCGCACATCGGCCTTGATCAGGGTCACGCCGCGAAAGCGCTGGTACTTCGAACCGGCCACATCATCCAGATACACCTGAATGCCGTCTTCGTCCTTGGCCAGCTGCCAGTTATCCGCCGCCTGGGCAAGGCTGCACAGCAACAGGGCCAGGATTGCGCCGCAGAGGAATCTGGAGTTCATGGGCGCAGGCTCCAAGGCGGGCGGGCGTCAGGTCTCTCCAGCATAGGCCAGCGTCACGGCAACGAAAAAGCCCGCCAGTAACGGCGGGCTTCTTGTGCATCGAGCCTGGGCTTAACGCTGTGGGTTGAGCACCAGATTCATATGACGGTTCACATCTTTGTACAGCAGATAGCGGAACGGGCCTGGACCGCCGGAGTAGCAGGCTTGCGGGCAGAAGGCGCGCAGCCACATGAAGTCACCGGCCTCGACCTCGACCCAGTCCTGGTTCAGGCGGTACACCGCTTTACCTTCCAGCACGTACAGGCCGTGTTCCATGACGTGGGTCTCAGCGAACGGAATCACGCCGCCCGGCTGGAAGGTCACGATGTTGACGTGCATGTCGTGGCGCATGTCGGCCATGTCGACGAAGCGTGTGGTGACCCAGGCGCCGTCGGTGCCCGGCATCGGGATCGGCTCGATGTCCTTCTCGTTGGTGACGAAGGCTTCCGGCAGCGCCAGGCCTTCAACCACCTGGTAGTGCTTGCGGATCCAGTGGAAGGTGACGTTCTTGCCGCTGGTGTTGCGCAGGCTCCAGTCGGCCGCCGGCGGAATGAAGGCGTAGCCGCCTTCTTTCAGGGTGTACGGCTTGCCCTGCAAGGTGATGTCGACTTCGCCTTCGACGACAAACAGCACCGCTTCGGCGTTCTTGTCCAGCTCAGGGCGCTCGCTGCCGCCTTCTGGCGCCAGCTCCACGATGTATTGCGAGAAGGTTTCCGAGAAACCGGTCAGCGGACGGGCGATGACCCACATGCGCATCTTGTCCCAGAACGGCAGGTGGCTGGTGACGATGTCACGCATCACGCCCTTGGGGATCACGGCATAGGCTTCGGTAAACATGGCACGGTCTGTCAGCAGCTCGGTTTGAGCCGGGTGGCCACCGTGAGGGGCGTAGTAAGAAGATTTCGACATGGACAGTCTCGACTTGTTGTTGTGTCCCCGTGCCTGGCAGCGCCGGCCGGCGCTGCGTGGGGATGCATTGACACGATATAGACAAGGTCGTGCTATCCACAAATTAAATGTTGAAATACCCGGTATTTGATTGCTGAATGCTGACAGTGAGCAGGCGACGCAGGGAGCGTGGGGCTGTTCATGCGTGGACTGGCCCGGTCGCAACGGCCTAACATGAACCCTGGTCCCCCTTACCACCCATCGAGGTCACTTGTGAAATACGCCATCGCACTACTCTTGAGCCTGTCCCCGCTGCTGGCCCAGGCGGTCGAAGTCGGCGAGCGCCTGGCGCCCTGGACCCTGCTTGACCAGCATGACCAGGCCTACAGCCTCAACGACCAGACCCGCACCTTGCTGGTGGCACGCAACATGGACGCTGCCAAGCTGGTCAAGGCGGCCTTGGCCGACCGTCCCAAGGGTTACCTGGAAGCCCGCCAGACCGTGTTCGTCGCTGACATTCAACGCATGCCGGCGCTGATTTCCAAGCTCTTCGCCATCCCGGCCATGCGCGACTACAGCTACCGTGTGCTGCTGGACCGCGAGGGCAGTGTGGCTACGCGTTATGCCGGCGCTGAAGACAAGGTGCTGTGGTTGCAGCTGGACAAGGGGCAGGTGGTCAGCCAGCGGGAGTTCGCCACGGCCGAAGAGTTGCGTCAGGCGCTAGAGCAGAATTGATTTCAGCGCGGGGCAATCGGCACATGCAAGGTCGATTTCACCCGCTCCAGCACGACAATGGTGCGAAACCACTTCACGTTCGGGTTGTCATGAAACAGCCGTTGAGCGAGGGCCTGAAACTCGCTCATGTTCGCCACCGTCAGCACCAGCATGAAGTCGGCATCGCCGGTGACGTAGTAGCACTGCTGGATCTCGGGCCCGGAGAAGGCCTGTTTCATCAGCTCAAGGTCTGCCGACTGGGTGCGGTCGGCATGTACCTCGACCATCAAGGTAATCACCTGACCGACCTTTTCCGGATCGACCACTGCTGTGTTGGCCTGAATAAAGCCGGCTGTCTTCAGCCGCTGGATGCGCCGCTGCACGGAGGCTGACGACAGGTGCACCCGCTCGGCCAGTTCCCGCAGCGGCAGGCTGTTGTCCTGCTGCAGGGCGTTGAGCAGGGCAAGGTCGAAATCATCCAGTGCAGGTTTCATGTGCAAAATTTTCTCATTTTCAGGGTGAAAAACGAGGGCACTTATCAAGCGCGACGCAATAAATTATCACCGACCGAACCGCTACGTGAAGGACACCGCAATGCACTCGCCCGCGACCCCGAACGCCACCCTGGGCGTAATGCTCAATGTACTGGCGTCGGTACTGTTTGCCGTGATGTACGCCTATACCCATTTGCTTGAACCCCTGGCTGGCGAAGAAATCTACGGCTGGCGGATTCTCCTGACCGTGCCTTGCCTGACCTTGATGGTGCTCGCCAGCGGCCACTGGCACGAGGTGCGCCGGTTGTTCCAACGACTGCTGCAAGAGCGCTGGTTCTGGGCGCTGCGCCTGTTGTCGGCGGCGTTGCTCGGAGTGCAGTTATGGTTGTTCATGTGGGCGCCGATCAATGGCTACGGCCTTGATGTTTCGCTGGGCTATTTCCTCATGCCACTGACCATGGTGATTCTTGGCCGCCTGGCCTTCAACGACAATATCAGTCGCCTGCAACTGCTGGCCTGTGCGCTGGCGGCGCTGGGCATCATCAACCAGATCGCCATTGCCAAGGCCATCACCTGGCCGGTGCTGGCGGTGGGGCTGGGGTATCCGCTGTACTTCTGGCTGCGCCGGGTCAGCGACAGCAACAACATGGGCGGCCTGTGGTTCGACATGAGTCTGAGCCTGCCGGTCAGCCTGTTTTTCGTGCTCAAGGGCGGGGTAGTGCTGGGCGTCGCGGGCAGTGGCTCAAGCTTGCCGTGGCTGGTCGCCGGGCTAGGGGCGATCAGCGCGTCTGCCCTGGCCTTGCAAGCGCTGTCGGGGCCACGCTTGAACCTGACGCTGTTCGGCCTGTTGATTTACGTCGAACCGATCCTGCTGGTGCTGGCCGCGATCCTACTGGGGGAAACCATCGCCGCGGCGCAGTGGCCCACTTACATCGCCATCTGGCTCGCGGTACTGGTACTGGTGGTGGAAGGCGGCCTGAGCCTGAACAGCAGTCGCCGTGGTTACTCGCCCAGCCGCTGTTCACGCGAAGGCGGGTAGCCGAAGTAGGCGCTGTAGCACTTGCTGAAATGCGAAACCGAGACAAAGCCACAGGCAATCGCCACATCCATCAGCGGCAGGTCGGAGTATTGCAGCAGGCGCCGGCTCTTGGTGATGCGCAGTTCCATGTAATAGCGGCTGGGTGAGGTGCCCAGTTGCGCCTGGAACAGCCGGTCGATCTGGCGGCGCGAGCGACCGCTGTAGGTGGCCAGCTGATCCAGGCTCAGGGTTTCTTCCAGGTTGTTTTCCATCAGTTCGACGATGGTCCGCAGCGGCGCACTCATGGATTTTTTCGAACTGCTGTCGACCCGCCGAAAGCGCGCCCCGGAGAACGCCAGAATCTCCTCGACCCCGGCCGCCAGCGCTTCACCCTGTTGCAGCTTGAGCAGTGCCAGCATCATCTCCAGCGCACCATTGGGGCTGGCCGCGGTCAGGCGGTCGCGGTCGAGGACAAAACTTGCCGGGGTGATGGTGCTTTGCGCACTGCGCTCGGCCAGGCTTGCCCGTTGTTCGGGGTGAATGGTGCAACTGTAGTCGGTCAGTACGCCGGCACGCCCGAGAAAATAGGCGCCGTTCCACAGCCCGCCCAGCGCCAGGCCATGGCTCGCCGCCTCGGTCAACAGGCGGTCCAGCTGCGGATATTTGAGCGGTGTGCGCAAGCCGCCACAGACCACCAGCATATCCAGGTTGTCCAGGGTGTTGCGTTCAAGGCCAGCAGCATAGATCTCCAGCCCCAGGTCGCTGATCACCCGTTCTGCGCCGAGTGACAGCGGGGTGATGACAAACAGGTTGTTCTGCAACAGGTTGGCGGTGACCAGTACATCCATGGCCACGGTGAAACTGGCCATGGAGAAATTCTCCAGCAGCAGGAAGCCGACGCGGTAGGCGGGCGAGGAGGGCGCCTGCGGGTGCCTGAGGTTCAGCATGTTTGTTGTACTGGATTTTTGGCTGAAGTGGCGAGGGGTGGGCAATTTGGGCTCCGCTGGGCATTGATGGGTAAAGCATGCGCTGATGATCATGCCTGACATCCTCGGGGATGCGAATACAGCGCAGGCCCATCTTCGCGCGCCAGCCCCACTTGGGGTAACTGGCTAGCCTCTGGTCGTTGTAGGATCGATCAATCATTGCGGCAAGGCTTGATGTAAAAACGCCGTCACCCGACGCCTGACCCCTACAGCAGAGTCGCGACATGCCTTCATCCCATCTTGACCCGCTGCGCCGGGTGATCGAACAGCTTCAGGTTGCGCCTGCGCCTGAGCCGTGGCAACTGAAGACGCGATCGACCATCGCCGGTCTGCTGGAAATCGGCTTTGACCGTGACAGCGAGCTGTTGCTGGTCGCCTCCAGCTCCGGGCGCAGTGTGATCGACTGCCAAACCGGAGAAAAAGTCGCCCGCGACCGCACCGACAACCTCGGCAGCGACCGCCACCTGGAAACCCGCGGCATCGGCCCGTTGCACGAGCGGGTGATCCGTATGGCTGGCATCAATGGCGGCGGCCTGCCACTGGCCACCGCGGATGGCTGGATGATCGAGGACATCGTTCTGGCCTGGCCCGAGCAGCACCTGTTGCTGGTCGAACCGGGGTCATGGCTGCACGGTGCGCGCTACAACCGGCCAGCGCTGTTCCACAAACTGGGGGTCGAGCTGGAGGTGAGGGCATTCGGGTTTTCCTACACCGGCTTGAGCCTGGTGATTGCCACCGCTGGCGAAGTGATGGTCTACGGACGCTGCGGCAAGTCATTGTCGGCTTGATCCTGCCTGCCGTTTACACACCTCTCATCGTTTTTAACTGCGAAATTTCCCACCTAATGGGAATCCTGTTTCACCCTTTGGGAAAACCCTGTGCACCATGGTCGCAAGGAGCACACATGAACTACAACACCCCCACCGATCGCTTGCTGCAGATCCTCGTCGCCTTGGGCCAGGCCAATGAAGCGCTGTCGGCCAAGGAGCTGAGCCTGCAACTGGAACAGCCCCTGAGTAGCACCTATCGGCACCTGAAAACCCTGCTGCGCTGGGGCCTGGCTGAAGACAACGGTCACGGCCGCTACCTGCCAGGGCCGGCGTGCCTGCAGTTGGCGAACAAGTTCGACCGTGAAGCGCTGCTGGTATCGCAGGCGTTGCCTGAACTCAAGCGCCTGGCCGAGTTGAGCCGGGAAAGCGTTGCGCTGATGGTGCCGAGCAATGGCCAAGCGATATGTATCGAACTGATCGATAGTCCACAACCGCTGCGTTGCTGTTATCAGAAGGGCCTGGCTCAGCCGCTGTTGGTGGGGGCTTCGGCGCGAGTGTTGCTGGCACATCTGGCGCCGGAACGCAGCGAGGCCATCCTGCACGAGCAGGGCGTCGATGCGGACGGCATCGAACGCTATCTGCAGAGTTTCATTGCCATTCGCGACCAGGGCTATGCCGTCAGCCTTGGCGAAATCGACGACGGTATCTGGGGCGTCAGCGCCCCGGTGCTCGACAGCCGCAACCGTTTGCATGGCGCTATCAGCCTGATGGCCCCGGCTTTTCGCGCGCAGCAGAACAGCGAACGCCTGACCCGCTGGACCCGCGAGGTCGCCCTGCGTGTTGGCGCGCGGCTGGACTAAATCAAACTGGAGTACCCGCATGACTGCAACTATCGCCATGCCCCTGTGGCAAGGCCGTATCGACGCTGACGAAGGCTTGTCGGCACTGCGCTGGCACCAGTGGGTGCAGCCCTACAGCAGCGCGCAAGCTCCCGGCACCGCCCTGGTGGGCCTGGCGTGCGACGAAGGTGTCAGCCGCAACCAGGGCCGCAGCGGTGCCCGTCAGGGGCCACCGGCCTTGCGCAAAGCCCTGGCCAACCTGGCCTGGCGTGGCCAGCGTGGTCTTTACGACAGCGGCGACATCGCCTGTGTCGGCACTGACCTGGAAGGCGCGCAGCAGGCTTACGCCGAGCGTGTCAGCCAACTGCTCGACCAGGGCCATCTGCCCCTGGGTTTGGGCGGCGGCCACGAAATTGCCTACGCCAGCTTTCTTGGCCTGGCCGAACACCTGCGCCAGCGCGAGGCGCGCCCGCGTATCGGCATTCTCAATTTTGATGCCCATTTCGACCTGCGCTACGCCGCGCAAAGCAGCTCTGGCACGCCGTTTCGGCAGATCGCCGAATACTGCCAGCAGGCCGGCCTGGACTTCGATTACTGCTGCCTGGGCGTGAGCGAGCTGAACAACACCCAAGCGCTGTTCGACCAGGCCCGGCGCCTGAACGTGCGCTATCGCCTCGACCGGCAGATGCAGCCGTGGGATGTCCCGGCCACCGAGGCCTTTGTCGATGAGTTTTTGAGCGGCATCGATCACTTGTACATGACTGTCTGCCTGGACGTACTGCCCGCCAGCCAGGCGCCCGGCGTGAGTGCGCCGTCGGCCCATGGTGTCGACCTGATGGTGGTCGAGCACCTGGTCCGGCGGGCCAAGGCCAGCGGCAAGCTGCGCATGGCCGACGTTGCCGAGCTCAACCCGGGCCTCGATCAGGACCAGCGCACCGCGCGCATCGGCGCCCGGCTGCTGGCCAGCTTGGTCGACTGAAGCGTTCTCCCCATTAATCCAAGTATAAAAACAAGAGTATTCACCTATGCTGACCCTGCAACTCGATGCATTGACCACTGTCGCCCTGGCACTTGTGCTGCTGGCGCTGGGGGCGCAACTGAAAAAGCACAGCTACTGGCTGCGTCAACTCTGTGTACCGGCCCCGGTGATCGGCGGCTTTGGCTTTGCCCTGGTGGTGTGGCTGCTGCGTAACCAGCAATGGCTGGACATCAAGCTCGACACCGCGATGCAAACCCCGCTGATGGTGGCGTTTTTCACCACGGTCGGTCTGGGCGGCAGCCTTGGCCTGCTGCGTCAGGGCGGCAAGATCCTGTTCGTTTACCTCGGCGCCTGCTGGGGCCTGGCCTTGCTGCAGAACCTGGTGGGTGTCGGTATGGCCGAAATGTTGGGCATCGATCCATTGCTGGGGATCATGGCCGGTGCGGTGTCGCTGGAAGGCGGCTTTGGTGCCGCGGCGGCCTTCGGACCGATTGCCGAGAGCCTCGGTGCCAGTGGTGCGACTACCGCAGCGCTGGCCTCGGCGACCTTTGGTATGGTCGCCGGCGGCTTGCTCGGCAGCCCGGTGGCACGCTTCCTGATTGACCGTAAAAAGCTGGCGGTCAAAGCCGACCAGGTCGACACCCTGCAGGCCCTGGGAAAAGCCAACGAAGCCCCGAGCGTGCCCCTGGATGCCGCCGTGCTGTTGCGTCTGCTGACCTGCATGCTGGTGATCATGGTGCTCGGCTTCTGGATTGGCGATGCCTTGAAAGCGCACGTGGGCATCGTCCTGCCGGTGTATGTCGGTGCAATGTTCGTTGCCATCATCCTGCGTAACCTTAACGACCGCGCGCGTGTTATCGAGATGCCGGATAACGCCGTCAGTACGGTGGGCGACATCAGCCTGGGCATGTTCCTGACCATGGCGATGATGAGCCTGAAGTTCTGGGAGCTGGAGCAACTGGGCCTGCCGTTGCTGGTGATCCTGGTGGTGCAGGTGGTGATCATGGTGTTGTTGTGCATCTTCGTGCTGTTTCGCTTGTTCGGTGGCAATTACGATGCTGCGGTGCTCTGCGCCGGCTACATGGGGCATGGTCTGGGTGCTACGCCCAATGCGGTGGCCAACATGGGTGCCATTTGTGACCACTACAAAGTGTTCTCCTACAAGGCCTTCATCATCGTGCCGCTGTGTGGGGCGGTGCTGATCGATATCGTCGCCTTGCCGTTGATTACCTGGTTCATCAACGCCTTCGCCTGATCGAAAGCTGCCCGTGGTGGATTCACCGGTCCGGCGTTCCGGTGAATCCTACGATTAATATAGGTTGGCCCGGTGATGAGGCTAGAAACACCGCCTGCACGACCACTGACTTGGCGAAAAACGCTTTTCTCCCTTTCGAGTTCCGTCAAGGGAAGGCACAATGCGTGTCCTTTTTTTGGCCGGCCTTGCCGGGGGCCTCGAAATGATCAAAACGCCGTATTACCTCATCGACAAAACCAAGCTGCTGCGCAACATGGAGAAGATCGCCTACGTGCGTGAAAACTCCGGTGCCAAGGCCCTGCTGGCACTCAAGTGCTTCGCTACCTGGTCGGTGTTCGACCTGATGCAGCAGTACATGGACGGCACCACCTCGTCGTCGCTCTACGAACTCAAGCTCGGTCGTCAGAAGTTCGCTGGCGAAGCTCACGCCTACAGCGTGGCTTGGGCCGACGACGAGATCGGCGAGATGGTCGAGAACTGCGACAAGATCATCTTCAACTCCATCGGCCAGCTGCAACGCTTCGCCGCACAGACCGAAGGCACCGTGCGTGGCCTGCGCGTCAACCCGCAAGTGAGCAGCTCCGACTACCTGCTGGCCGACCCGGCGCGCCCGTTCAGCCGTCTGGGTGAGTGGGATCCGGTGAAAGTCGAAGAGGTCATCGAGCAGATCTCCGGCTTCATGTTCCACAACAACTGCGAGAACGATGACTTCGGTCTGTTCGACCAGATGCTCAGCACCATCGAAGAACGCTTCGGCCACCTGCTGCACAAGGTCGAGTGGGTGAGCCTGGGTGGCGGTATCCACTTCACCGGTGAAGACTACGCGTTGGACGCCTTCTGCGCGCGCCTGAAGGCCTTCTCCGAGAAGTACGGCGTACAGGTCTATCTGGAGCCGGGCGAAGCGGCGATCACTCAGAGCGCCTCGCTGGAAGTGACCGTGCTCGACACCCTGTACAACGGCAAGCACCTGGCTGTGGTCGACAGCTCGATCGAAGCGCACATGCTCGACCTGCTGATCTACCGTCTCAACGCCAAGCTGGCGCCAAGCACCGGCGAACACACCTACATGGTGTGCGGCAAGTCGTGCCTGGCCGGCGACATCTTCGGCGAATACCAATTTGATCGTCCGCTGGCCATCGGCGATCGGCTGTCGTTTGTTGACGCAGCAGGTTACACCATGGTCAAGAAAAACTGGTTCAACGGCCTGAAAATGCCGTCCATCGTAGTGAAACAACTCGACGGTACAGTCGAAGTGGTTCGCGAGTTTGGTTTCGAAGACTACTTGTCCAGCCTGTCGTAAGCTGGCAGTAAAGGAGAGATAGATAAATTGAAGAAGAACGTCCTTATCATTGGTGCAGGAGGTGTCGCCAAGGTGGTGGCCCACAAGTGCGCGCAGCACAACGACGAACTCGGTCGTATTGCCATCGCGTCGCGCAACATCTCCAAATGCCAGGCCATCATCGACAGCGTCATTGCCAAGGGCAGCCTCAAGCAGCCCGCTGAAATCAAGGCATTTGCGCTGAACGCTCTGGACGTCGAAGCGACCAAAGCACTGATTCGCGAAACCGAATCGCAGATCGTCATCAACGTCGGCTCCGCCTTCCTCAACATGTCGGTGCTGCGTGCCTGCATCGATACCGGCGCGGCCTACCTGGACACCGCGATCCATGAAGAACCGGGCAAAATCTGCGAAACCCCGCCCTGGTATGGCAACTACGAGTGGAAACACCTCGAGGAATGCCAGCAGAAGAACATCACCGCCATTCTCGGCGTAGGCTTCGACCCGGGTGTGGTCAACGCTTATGCAGCGCTGGCGCAACAACAGTATTTCGACCGCATTGATTCGATCGACATTCTCGACGTCAATGCCGGCTCACATGGCAAGTACTTTGCCACCAACTTCGACCCGGAAATCAACTTCCGCGAATTCACCGGGCAGGTGTGGAGCTGGCAGAACAGCCAGTGGACCAGCAACACCATGTTCGAAGTCAAGCGTACCGACGACCTGCCAGTGGTAGGTTCGCAGAACCTGTACTTGACCGGCCACGATGAAGTGCACTCGCTGTCGAAGAACCTCGACGTGCCGAACGTGCGCTTCTGGATGAGCTTTGGCGAGCACTACATCAATGTGTTCACCGTGCTGAAGAACCTTGGTCTGCTCTCCGAGCAGCCGGTCAAGACCGCTGAAGGCCTGGAAGTGGTGCCGCTCAAAGTGGTCAAGGCCGTGCTGCCTGACCCCTCGTCGCTGGCACCGGGGTACACCGGCAAAACCTGCATCGGTGACCTGGTCAAGGGCACCAAGGATGGCCAGCCACGTGAGATCTTCATCTACAACGTGGCCGACCATGAAGAGGCCTACGCCGAGACCGACAGCCAGGGTATCTCCTACACCGCAGGCGTGCCGCCAGTGGCGGCAGCCTTGCTGGTCGCCCGTGGCGAGTGGGATGTGCAGCGCATGGCCAACGTCGAGGAGCTGCCGGCTGAGCCGTTCCTCAAGGCGCTGGACGTGATGGGCCTGCCGACTCGTATCAAAGACGAGAACGGTGACCGTCCCTGGAACTGACAGATCGGTAGTTCGCAGGTCGTAACCAGGCGGGATTGACGCATTGACTGCGTCAATCCCGTTTTTTGTTTTACCGCACGCCTACAGATGGCGCACCGCGCCCATTGTCACCATGGCCGCGAGCCCCAACAGACAGATGATCGCCACCGCGTAGGCAATCGTGCGCCACGGTTGCCAGCGTGCCAGGTAGCTCACGGTGTGCACCACCCGTGCGGCAGTGAACAGCACCATCAGCCCGACGGTCAGCGCAGCGGGGGGATTGAACACCAGGCAGAGTGCGCCCAGGACAAAGAACAACGGTATGTTCTCAAGGTCATTGGCCCAGGCTTGAGCCGCGCGGCTGACTTGTGGCAGTTCCTGTGGGCTGGCCTGGCGTCCGACAAAGCCGGCGTCCTCGGCATTCTTGAAGGTCATACGGCTGATGCGATAGAAGCCCTGGTAGCAGGAAATCGCCAGCATCTTCACGAAGAGTACGACGACACACAAAGCAAAGACGCTCATAACATCGTGCATGTTCATTCCATTGAAAACGGGTGGGGCGCGATCATCGCCTAAGCCGCAGGGCTGCGTACAGCGTCGTCTTCAGGTGTGGTGAATGTCCCGCTCCCACTGAGCAATGTTAGAAACTGTAATCCACCGTCGCGAAGTACGAGCGCGGCTCTCCCATCAACCACTGCTCGCCACTGTGGGCGGTCGCGGCATAGCGGCGGTCCAGCAGGTTATTCAACTGCAGGCCCAGGCGCACATCCGGCAGCACCTGCCAGCCCAGGTTGGTATCGACCACGGTAAAGCCGGGTACGGTCTGGGTGTTGGCGGTGTTGGCATAACGCTCATCGACATAGCGCAGACCCATGCCGGCCTCTACGCCGTAACCAAACCCTTTGTTCACCCACAGGTTGGCAGTACGTCGCGGTACATTGCTGGGGCGGTTGCCGGCACGCGAAACGGACTGGCCGCCAACAGTCTGGTCAAAGTCATCATATTTGGCGCGCACCACCGAAGCATTAGCCGAGACCTGCCACTGGTTGGCCAGAGCCAGTTCCAGGGTCGCTTCCAGGCCGTCGGAGGTCTGCTGTCCGGCCTGCTGTTTCTGGTGGGTGATCGGATCATCGACCAGCAGTTTCTTTTTGACGATGTGATAGGCCGCCAGGGTCCATTCGCCACGGCCGTCCCAGAACAGTTGCTTGAGGCCGAACTCGGTTTGCCTGGCTTCGGTCAGGTCGAAGTTCTGCTGGCTGGGGCTGAGGGTGAGCAGGTCGCTGACGCCATCTTCGCTGGTGGAATACTGGCCATACAGTGACAGTTCATTGGTCACCGCAAACACCAGCCCGGCACGCCAGTTGCCGCCGTTGAGGCTGCGGTCGGTGCGGCTGTTGTCGACCAGGTTGTCGCGGTCGATATGGTTCTGGTCGCGGCGAACGCCGGTCACCAACGACCAGCGTTCAGACAGCTGGGTACGGTTCTCGGCGAACAGGGCAAAGGTGCGGGTGGTGCTCTGGGTCTGCGCTTGGGTCGGGCTGTTGCTGTGGAAATAGCCGGGTGCCGGGTTCCACGGATCGATGAAGTCGCCACCGATATCGTTGTACGGTGAGTTGCTGTTGATGCCGAAGCGAATGCGGTTGTACTCGGCACCCACCACGGTCTTGCTGGCCAGGCCGAGCAGGCTGTGATCGAAGGTAAAGCTCTGGCGATCGCCGATCTGTTCCTGGTCGTGTTTGATTTCCAGGTAGCTGCCGCGCTGCAGTTGTTCTGTTGTGCTGTCCCAGGTGTAGTCCTCAGCGTTACGCCAGTGGCGGCGGCTCTTGATGTAGTAGAGCTGGTTGCTGGCGCTGATCGAATCGCTGATCGCCCAGTCGGTGTTCAGGCGGGTCCACTCGTCGTGGTAACGCTGCACATCATTTTCAACGTTGTAGTTCTTCTTGCGCAGGCTGTCGCGGTAGTGGCCGTCAATCAGCGGTGTGCCGAAGTAATTCATCGGCTCGGCGTCGCCACGTTCGTGGGCCAGGGTGAAGCTCAGGTCGTCGCTGGCGTCAAAACGCAGGGCGGCGCTCATGGCCAGGTTTTTCGAGTCACCACGATCGACCCAGCCGTTGCTTGCCTGTTGGTTGAGAGTAAGCCGGTAACTCAGACGCTCGCTCAGCGAGCCGCCGCTATCCAGGCCCAGTTGTTGACGATCATAGGAGCCATAGCCCAGGCGCAGCTGGTTGTGGATTTCACCGGCGAAGGGCTTCTTCGGGATCACGTTGATCACCGCGCCTGTGGCGCCTTCAGCATAGAGCACCGAGGCCGGGCCGCGGATGATGTCGATGCGCTCGACCATCCACGGATCGAGCGGAAAGGTCTGGGTGCCGGCACCGGTGTACATCCGCGAGCCATCGAACAGGGTCATCACCGAGCCGTGGCCTTCAAAGCCACGGGCCGAAAGGGCAGTATTGCCGTTGCCCGGTGTGGCCACCGAGGTGATGCCCGGCGAACGGCTGACGGCATCTTGAATCGTGCGATTGTTGCGCCCTTCGATCACCTCGGCACTGAGGCTACTGGTGCTCGCCGGGGTGTCCATGGCGCTGAGGATCAGGCGCGAACCGGCCGGCAGTGGCGTGGCCAGGCTGAGCGGATCGTTGTCGCTGCTGCTGGTGATCGCCGTCGAGGGCAGGGCCAGGGTGCCGGTTTCAGCGGCATGGGTCGGCAAGGAGAATGCCAGGCAGGGCGCCAGGGCATTGGCCGCCAGGGTATGAAGCTTGGAGTAACGGGACATGTCGTTCCACAATTTGCTGGAAGAATGAATCCCGGAGGGAACAACGCATGGAGGAATTGCGCGCGCAGGCGCCCGCAAACCGGCCTGCGCCCGCCCACCGCGGGGTTGCCAAACGAAGCTTCAGGCCGGTCTCCGGGCTTGCGAGGGTCATGAAGGCCTTCACCTTCCCATGCCAGGGCACAGTGGTGTATCGAAGGCTTCGCTCGCTTACCGTTGCGGGGGCAGCGCCGGACTAGTCACCTTGAGTGACGCACCGGCTTCCCGTTTCACCCTGCGCACGGCGGCGCAGGACACCTGAAACTGGCGCGCATCTGAACATTGAAAGTCTTTGCAGTCAATGAGTTGCGCGGTTGGGGGTTAACGTCCGCGCTTGCGCGACACCACCGCCTCGATGTTCTTGCGCCCGATCAGCATCGGCTGCTGGGGTTGCTCCAGCCACTTGTACATCACCAGGCAATCGACCAGCCCCAGGCGTGCATGCCGATAAGCCCGCGGCAAGCGCCCGACCACCTCGAAACCCAGCTTCTGCCACAAGGCCACTGCCACCTCATTGCTCGACACCACCGAGTTGAACTGCATGGCCAGAAATCCCTGTTCGCGGGCCAGGCGTTGCGAGTGCTCGCACATCAACCGGGCCACACCGCGCCCACGTGCGGCGTCGCAGACCATGTAGCCGCAATTGCTCACATGATTGCCTGGGCCGGCAGCATTGGCCTTGAGGTAGTAAGAACCGAGCAGTTGCCCATCTTCCTCTGCCACCAGGGTGTGCAATGGAGACTCCAGCCACAGTTGACGTGCCTGCTCCTGGCTCATGGCCGGGTCAAAGGCATAGGTTTGGCGGGCAGCGACTATGGCCTGAAAGGTCGGCCAGAAGTGATCGAAGTCGGCGGCGGTCATGGGGCGGATGTTGATCATGGCGGTTCCTGACAAGGCGAACCGCGAGTCTGAAAGCGTTAGTGCCAGCATGCAACTGTTTGTGTATGCCCCCCGGTATTCATGGTGCCACGTGGCATCCGAACGCCTCAGAACTTGGAGAAGTTGATCGCATCGACAATGATCGAGCCACCAATACCGGTCAGCGAAAGCAACAATGCCCGCACCAGGGGCTCTTCGGAGTAACGCGAGAACGCACCGATACTGAGCGCAGCGATGCGCGCACGGATCATTTCCAGCTTGTCCTGGTTCAGGTTGTCTTCAGCAGGGCGCAACAAATAATCATCGATACGCTGCAAGGCTATGCGCCGTGCTTTTTCTGCTGCGCGGCGCAACGATATCGCTGAGCTGAGCAGTATCACGGCGGTGAGCAGAAATGAAATGGCAATGCTCGGCGGGGTCGGCCAGTTATCGAAGTAGCTGCTGCGCGAGGCAATCATGATCAACAGGACGACGGTTGGCGCATAGATCAGGCGATTGACTGCCGCCGTGCGCTCGGCGATCAAGGTCATGTCCATCCAGTCGTCGAAGCAGGGGTGCCCGGCGGTTCCGAAGATCTCCTCATGCTTGCTTCGCAGCGGCGCTGGCCAGATACCATGGTGATCGCTCAACTGGCGGATGAAGCGCGTCAGCAACCGGTTAGCGTCCACCACCCAGAACACCAGCAACTGGAAGAATACAAAGGGTAGCAGCCAGCTCCATCGCAACATTGTCGAGGTGCCCCGAACCGGGATCCCCTCCATGGGCCATACCACCATCAGCCCGCTGGTGACCACCAGGAAAAACCAGGTTGCGAGCGCCGCCCGCAACAGGCGCGCAGTGAAGGTGCCGCATTCACAGTGCTCGCGCCAGAAGCGCGAAATGAAAATCAGCGAGCGCTGCTCACCGCTAGCGGGCAGCTGCAGGGCTTGCCGGGACTTGTCGCTGATGTGGGGGATATCGCTTGGCGACAGCGGGAAGGTGACCTTGAACAGCCAATGCCCCGCTTGATTGAGCCAGTGGCGCCATGACCATTTTTTAGTCCGTTGATTGAACAGCGGAAAATGTCGCCACAGTCTTGCCCAGTAAATCGGTGGAAATGGGCTCAGGTGGTATTTTTCACGGATCTCGTTGCGATTGATTTGCAGGTTGCGCCAACCCCAGAGCAGTGCCGAAATTGAGATCAGCGCCGCCAGCAGACGCAAAGCGGCGGTAGGCCAGGCGCTGATACCCTGGAACAGAAACATCGGCTCACCCAGCCCGTTGTTGGTCAAGTCGTGACGAATCTGGTAAGCCCACAGCAAGGCCAGAATGAAGACGACCATCGGTACCAGGATGTACCACCCCGAGGCGTCGAACAAGCTGGCAGCGCCACGTCTTGAAGGGGCTGATGGTGTTCGTCGGATGAGCTCCGCGCAAACAATGCCCAGTAAAATCAGGACGAACGCGATCCACATGAACTCCACCCGCCAGTACAAGATACCGACCAGGGCGGATAGGGTGGACGCGGCATAGAGCGACATGGGCATTCGGTAAACCCATCTGAAGAGCTGCTCCACGGGTTTCTGGTCGGGGGACGGAAGCTGTGCTGACGTGACTGGACCTCTGTAGGTCCACCACCAGCCAAGAGAGAGTGCCAGCACCAGCAATATCAACGACAATGGCCCGGCCTTGAAGAACGACAAGCGCGCAGTAAAGCCTTCGCGCATTGCCGTGGACACTTCGGGGTAGGGCAGTTCCGCGCGGTCCTGCAAGCAGCGCAATGCCATGATGTCTTGCGGCCGCACACGGCTGATCCGGTCTGAGCGCCCTGAATCTGGCGCTGCACAATCCTCCGGTCGCGACCCGCTCAGTCGGCTTGCCAAGGGGATGAAGCCTTTTATTCCCACCTCATAGATACCCGGTGAGAGTAACCCGGACTTGTTGTAGTCGAATTTGGCCCGCTTGGCATCGAAACTTTGCGGCGATTGTGCGGCCAGCACGGCGATGAACACGGCACTCTGCAAGCTGTCGCGAAACGGCGGTACGTCCTGCTGCAGGGCTCGGGTCAGAGTCAGACCATAAGGCGCGGCCAGTACCAGGTTGCGGGTGGTTTCGGCCTGGCCGCGTTGCAACATGCGAGCATCAAGGTCCGTGGAGAAAAACACCTTGTGCGGCATTCGCGACTTCAGCGCTTGCAAGGCCAGCAATTTGTCATAGGTATCGAGCCCCAGTATGCCGATGGCGCCGATGCCATTTTCACCCTTGCGCCGATAGAGCTCGTCTTCATGGGCGATGTGCTCAGCCAGGCGGCGCAGGTAGTCGAGCTGGGAGTTGCCATCGGACTTCTCCAGCGGGCTGGTGTCCAGTTCGAAGCTGTCTTTCTTGCCGTCTTTGCCGCCGGCCTTGTCAGCATTGGCAGCCTCTTCCGGAAGGCGCCCATCCAGGCCGCGCAGGTAGCTGAAACGCAGGACCCATTCATCGACTGCAGCCTTGTCTTTATCGCCTAGGTTGGCGCTTTCGGCTACCTGAGTCTTAAAACTCTCGATCAATGCCCGGCTGTAGAAGCTGTCCCACTCGGAGATCAGTGCGATGCGATTCAAGCGTTGAAAGCCTTTGCGACTGCAATCGTTGCCGACCCGCATGACAGCACCCGGTGCACACTTCAAACCGGTGACGGGGTCGATTCTGCGCAGTTTCAGTTCGTCGAGCAGCAGGGTTGTCATGGTGCGATCGTCGCTGATGGTGCGCAGTAGCTTCAGCGTTTGTTTCGGATACTCTGTTTTTGCTTGTGCCGAGTCCGAGTGGTCCTTGGGCTTTTCGATCCCGCGCAACAGCATCTTTCTATCGGCGGTGGCCAAGGGTGAGTAAATCTCTATGTTGGGTACCTCTATTTTTCCGTACTCCTGGCGGTACATGTCACGCAACACGGTCGAATCGGCAGGCCCGATAACCTTCAGAATATTGTCGTCGAACTGGGTGCAGGACGTGGGCGAGTGCGTTCTGTCAAGGTTGCTGACCTTGCACGACAAGGTCAGGCGCAGTTGCTCAAGCTTTTGCAATGGGGTGGTGCCCAGGTGGTTCTGTTTGAGCCAGAACAAAATGGTGCGAGCGGACGGATGCGCATTGTCGTCCATATCGGTCGGCGGATCGAAAGGGTTGGCGACAAAGATTTCATAGGGCAATTCTGCGCGCCCGCGATTGGCTTTCGCATCATTGGTCGGTGCATCGGCCTGGTCGGCGATCGGAGCGTCCAGCAGGTTGTCTGTCAGGGTCAGGCAACGGATATTCTGTTCGTCCTCGGGCACCATCCGGGCCGTCTTGAAACCGGCGAGCATGGCGTAGCGCATGCGTCGGCGTAGTTCCACTTCTTCGGCGTAGGGCCCGCCTTCGACCAGGGCAACCATGATGTTGGTTGGCTCCGCGCCTGGTGCTTGGGGCGCTGCAGTCGGGGCCTGCGCAGTGGCTGTATCGGCCATTCCGGCCGTGGGGCTGTATGCAGCCAAACGCAATTGTGAGAGTTGCGCCTGGACCTGGTCAGCAGGGGCTGTTGACTTGTCGAACAGCTCAGGGGTGCATTCAGAGCCAACCAGATGGCTCTTGTTGTCTTTGAGTCGTTTGCGGTAGCGCTCCAGTGCATCGAAAGGGTCCTGCCACAGGCGTGCCTCTATCGGCAGCTGTGTCTGGAACTGCGCACCAAAGGGGCGTTGCTCGAGGAACGGGGCACGGGTGAGCGCAAAGGTCGAGACAATCAGGCTAAGAACAATTGCACTGCCAGGCAGCCAGAAGCCGAGGTTGCTCCCCGAGTCATTGCCGTTCATTTCTCTGGCCCTCAGGTGTCGAGCCGACCACCAGGAACAAGGTAAAGAACCCAATCGAGGAGCGCGCTTCGTACTAAAGGGCCTTGGTCATCACTGAAACCCGCCAGCTCATGAGCCTGCTGGCGAGACCGGTTCCAGTCGCTCTGTGACTGCCAGGTACCGGTGCTCCTGATAATTGTAGTTCAGCTGGTCAACTGTCTAGTTTGGGCCCGGATACGGCTGTGAGCGTCACTCACGGGGTACGGTGCAGAACTTCAAGACTTGGTTTCGTCGAAGATCACCCCTTCGCCGTCGCGCTAGGCGTAGTTTTCGCCGTCTACGCAGATGTAGCAGGCGTCGTCGTTCGGCGTGTTCAGGCCCAGGTGGTAGCGGTAGGAGCCGGCATACGGGTCGCGATGGCGTACCAGTTTCGAGCCCGGTGGCAGGGTGGCGAACATCGCCGCTTTGACGCTGCCGATGCCTTGCAACAGTTCGGTGGTGCGCGGGCACAGTTTCATCGCCGAAGGGTGACTATCGCCGTACCATTTCAGATAGAAACGCTTCCAGCCACTTTTGAAGAAGGAGTTGAAACCGACATCGTCGTAGTTCTGTGAGCTTTTGATTTCGCCGACATGCAGCAGTTGCTGAGCCTCGGCGCGGATTTCCTGCCAGTTGTCCTGCAGCGGTTTGAGTTCAGGGAAAGACTCGATCGGTAAGTAGGGTTTGGCCGGGAGCTTGGAGAACAGGTAGAGGAACACGTTCACCGGGGCCAGAAAGCTTGAGTGGTCCCCCAGTTGGCGGGTGATCTTGAACAATCACAACCGGGGGTTGTATGAAATGTTACCGGGTCGGTGCTCGACATTAGTCATAGGCGCAAAGGTTTGCTTGGGGATTCTATACGCCTTTTCGCGGGGCAAGCCCGCACACAGCGGCTACTACTTCCTGGTCACCTTGACCCCGGCCACCAGGCCTTCGATCAGCGTCGGCACCGTGACGTTAGACTGGATGAGACGACGAAAGAAAAGGAGGACAAGACATGACCCAAGACAATCGCGAAACAGGCGAGCCGTTCAAGCGCCTGTTTTTTGCCGTGGACTGCACACCGACGCAGCGTCGGGCCATTGCCCAGTGGCGCTGTGAGCTGGGCGTGGGCGATGCCCGACCGGTGCCGTCGGCAAATTTCCATCTGACGCTGATGTTCCTTGGGACTGCGGGCACGGCACAATTGCCGGCCATCCTTGCAGCGGCTGCGGGGGTGAAGGTACCCGGTGAGCCACTGACCGTGGAGCTCGACCGTCTGGAGGTCTGGCGCCCGGCCAAGGCCCTGGTGCTGGCTCCCAGCCAGACGCCGGTGACCTTGCGGCAGCTGGTCTATGCCTTGCAGCAGGCCCTGTTGCCCCTGGGTTTTGCCGAGGCGCCGAGAGAGTATCGCCCGCACCTGACGCTGTTTCGCGACTTTCACGGCCCGGTACCGGAAGCACCGGAGGCGGCCCAGTTCAGTCTGCGAGCGCGTCACTTCACCTTGTTCGAATCGCGCAGAGGGCGGTACTGGCCGCTGGCGCATTGGCCGTTGCACAGGGATTAGGGGGCGCATGATCGCGGGGCAAGCCCGCTTGTGTCTATGGCCGGAAGTAAACTCTAGGGTGAGAGAGGTGGATGGCAAGCTGTGAGTCCGCGGTGCTTAAAGCACGAGTGGGAGCAAAGCTGCCATCCACCTTTCCACTCTGGCC
>NZ_PVZN01000019.1 GCF_003024385.1 Pseudomonas sp. BBP2017 | reverse complement strand
GAAAGGTGGATGGCAGCTTTGCTCCCACTCGTGCTTTAAGCACCGCGGACTCACAGCTTGCCATCCACCTCTCTCACCCTAGAGTTTACTTCCGGCCATAGACACAAGCGGGCTTGCCCCGCGATCAACTGCGGTAGTCCTCCACCGGCACACAGGCGCAAAACAGGTTCCGGTCGCCAAATACGTTGTCCACCCGATTAACCGCCGGCCAATACTTGTGCAGGCGCGCATGCTCACTGGGTGCAACGCCCTGGGCAATGCTGTAAGGCCGCTCCCACACCCCAAGCACATCCGCCAAGGTATGCGGTGCATGTTTGAGCGGGTTGTCTTCTGCCGGCCAGTTGCCGTCCTGCACCTCCCGGATTTCCGCTCGAATGCTCAGCATCGCCTCGATAAAGCGATCCAGTTCGGCCTTCGGCTCACTCTCGGTCGGCTCGACCATCAGGGTACCCGGTACCGGGAACGACATGGTCGGGGCATGAAAACCGTAATCCATCAATCGCTTGGCCACATCCTCCTCACTAATCCCGGTCAAGGCTTTCAACGGCCGCAGGTCGAGAATGCATTCATGCGCCACCCGCCCATTGCGCCCCCGATACAGCACCGGGAATGCGCCATCCAGCTGCTCGGCAAGGTAGTTGGCGCAGAGGATCGCCACCTCACTGGCGTCGGCCAGCTGCGGGCCCATCATGGCGATGTACATCCAGCTGATAGGCAGAATGCTCGCGCTGCCCCAAGGCGCAGCACTCACCGCAGAATTCTGCGGGTCCGGCCCGGGAACGGGTATCACCGGGTGGCTGGCAACGAACGGCGCCAGGTGGGCACGCACGCCAATCGGGCCCATGCCCGGGCCGCCACCGCCGTGGGGAATGCAGAAAGTCTTGTGCAGGTTCATGTGCGAGACATCGGCGCCGATGTCGGCCGGTCGGGTCAGGCCGACCTGGGCATTGAGGTTGGCGCCGTCCATGTACACCTGACCACCCTGGTTGTGGATGACCTCGCAGATTTCGCTGATGCCCTCTTCATACACGCCATGGGTCGATGGATAGGTCGCCATCAGGCACGACAAGCGCGCTCCCGCCGCCTGCGCCTTGGCCTTGAGGTCGGCCAGATCGACGTTGCCGGCCTCGTCACACTCGACGATCACCACCTGCATCCCCGCCATCTGCGCCGACGCCGGGTTGGTGCCGTGGGCTGACGAAGGAATCAGGCAGATATCGCGCTGAGGCTGATGGCGACTGCGGTGATACTTGGCAATGGCCATCAGCCCGGCGTACTCGCCCTGGGCGCCGGAGTTGGGCTGCATGCAGATGGCGTCAAAGCCGGTGATCGCACACAGCCAGGCTTCCAGCTCATCGATCATCGCCTTGTAACCCTGCACCTGCGCCGCCGGGGCAAACGGATGCAACAGGGCAAAGCCTGGCCAGGTAATCGGAATCATCTCGCTGCTGGCATTGAGTTTCATGGTGCAGGAGCCCAGCGGGATCATCGACTGGTTAAGCGCCAGATCTTTGTTCTCCAGCTGTTTGAGATAACGCAGCATCTCGGTTTCGCTGTGGTGCAGGTTGAACACCGGATGCGTGAGAAAGGTCGAATGCCGCGCCAGCGCCGCCGGAATACCTTCCGGCAAGGCCAGGGCATCGAGGGTGGCGATATCCAGGCCGTGGTCGGCGCCGAGGAAAATATCGAACAGGCGCAGTACCGTGGATTCGTCACAGGTCTCGTCGAGACTCACGCCCAACTGGCCACGACCGAGGATGCGCAGGTTGATTTGCGCCGCCTCGGCGCTTTTGATGATCGCCGTCTGACTGCCGCCGACCTCCAGGGTCAGGGTGTCGAAAAAGTGCTCGTTAAGGCGCTTGATGCCCTTGCTCTCCAGCCCTGCAGCAAGCACGAAGGTCAGCGCATGCACGCGCTGGGCGATGCGCTGCAGGCCTTCCGGACCGTGATACACCGCGTAGAAAGCAGCGATGTTGGCCAGCAGCACCTGCGCCGTGCAGATGTTGGAGTTGGCCTTCTCGCGGCGGATATGCTGTTCGCGGGTCTGCAGGGCCATGCGCAATGCCACGTTACCGCGGGCATCCTTGGACACACCGATGATGCGGCCGGGCATGGCCCGCTTGAACGCGTCACGACAGGCAAAGTAGGCGGCATGCGGGCCGCCATAGCCCATTGGCACGCCAAAACGCTGGGACGAACCCAATACCACGTCGGCGCCCTGTTCTCCCGGTGGGGTCAACATCAGCAGGCTGAGCAAGTCCGCGGCAACACAGGCCAATGCCTGCTGTTTATGCAGTTGCTCGATCAACGGCCGCAGGTCGCGGATCTCGCCATGAGTGTCGGGGTACTGCAACAAAGCCCCGAACACCTGGTAATTGCCGAGGTTATCCACAGCATCGACGACCAGTTCGAAGCCGAAACCTTCGGCGCGGGTCTGCAGCACCGACAGGGTCTGCGGATGGCAGTGCTCGTCGGCAAAGAACACATTGCTTTTCGCCTTGGCCATGCGTTTGGCCAGGGCCATGGCTTCAGCGGCCGCGGTGGCTTCATCGAGCAAGGAGGCGTTAGCCAGATCCAGACCGGTGAGGTCGATGATCATCTGCTGGAAATTCAGCAAGGCTTCCAGGCGGCCCTGGGCGATTTCCGGTTGATAAGGCGTGTAGGCGGTATACCAACCCGGGTTTTCCAGGACGTTGCGCAGGATGACGTTCGGCGTGACGGTACCGTGATAGCCCATGCCGATCAGGCTGGTCCACACCTGATTCTGCTCGGCATAGCCCCTGAGTTTGTTCAGGGCGGCCTGTTCATCCAGGGCGGGGGGCAGCTCCAGTGGCCGATTCAGACGAATGCCTGGCGGCACGGTCTGTTCGATCAGCTCACCGCGAGTACTCAGGCTAAGACGCTGAAGCATCGCCTGCTGCTCCGAGGCATCAGGCCCCAGGTGGCGACGCAGGAACGGATTGGGGTCGTGCAGTTGGCTGAGGGACGGCGACTGGGACATAGCGGCTCTCTCTTCCTAGACCAAGCCTCGAGCACTCGAGGCATATTGAGTCTAGGAAGAGATTGCCGCTTTGTGTGAAAACTATTCGCCGATGGCGGCTTGGTAACCGGCGGCGTCGAGCAGTTTGTCCAGCTCGGCCTTGTCGCTTGGCTTGAGCTTGAAGATCCAGCTGCCGTACGGATCGCTGTTCAGCGAATCCGGGCTGTCGGCCAGCGACTCGTTCACCGCGATCACTTCGCCGCTGACCGGTGCGTAGATGTCCGAAGCGGCCTTGACCGACTCGACCACGCCGGCAGCATCGCCTGCGGCGAAGACCTTGCCGACTTCCGCCAGCTCGACGAACACCACGTCACCCAGGGCTTCCTGGGCGTGGTCGCTAATGCCGACGGTCACAGTGCCGTCAGCTTCCAGTTTGGCCCACTCGTGGCTTTCGGCAAAACGCAGGTCGGCGGGGATATTGCTCATCTTGTTGTCCTCGATAGGGTCAGCGGTAGGCCCGCCAGAATGTGGTTCAGATCAGAATCTTGCCATGGCGCACGAAGGTCGGCTTGACCACCCGCACCGGGTACCACTTGCCGCGGATCTCCACCTCGGCACGCTCGGCGGTTGCCATTGGCACCCGCGCCAGCGCAATCGACTTGCTCAGCGTAGGAGAGAAACTACCACTGGTGATCTCTCCTTCGCCAATCCCGGCGACGCGAACCACCTGGTGGGCGCGCAGAACACCACGTTCCTCCAGCACCAGGCCGATCAGTTTCTGCTCGACACCGTGCTCGATTTCCGCCAGCAAGCCTCTGCGGCCAATGAAATCGCGCTCTGCCGGCTCCCAGGCGACACTCCAGCCCAGGTTGGAAGTCAGCGGCGTATGCGCTTCGTCAATGTCCTGACCATACAGGTTCATACCAGCCTCAAGGCGTAGTGTGTCACGCGCACCGAGACCGCTCGGCGCAATACCCGCACCTACCAGATCGTTGAAAAATGCGGGCGCCTGCACAGCCGGGAAGATGATCTCCAGGCCGTCTTCGCCGGTGTAGCCTGTACGGGCAATAAACCAGTCGCCATCAGCGCGGCCTTCGAACGGCTTGAGCTCACGGATCAGGGTCGCCCGTGGCGCACTGACCAGCTCGGTAACCTTGTTGCGGGCTTCTGGTCCCTGGATGGCGAGTATGGCCAGCTCCGCACGCTCATGGATTTTGACGTAGAAATCACCCTTGCAAGCATTCAACCAGGCCAGGTCCTTGTCGCGGGTCGAGGCATTGGCCACCAGGCGATAACCGTCTTCGTAGCGGTAGACGATCATGTCGTCGATGACCTTGCCCTGCTCGTCGAGCATGGTGCTGTACAGGGCCTTACCGGTATCTGTCAGACGAGCGACATCATTGGCCAACAGACGCTGCAGCCAGACAGTGGCCTGCTCGCCGTGGATATCGATCACGGTCATATGGGAAACATCAAACACCCCGCAGTCACGGCGCACCTGGTGGTGCTCTTCGACCTGCGAGCCATAATGCAAGGGCATGTCCCAACCGCCAAAATCGACCATCTTGGCGCCTAGCGCCAGGTGCAGGTCATACAAAGGCGTGCGCAGTCCCATGGGTTTCTCCTTCCGGGCGTGGCGAAGCCACGGCTGTTGGCAGCATTTCAGCTACCCGGTCTGTAGGACCGGCCGCAACGAATGCCGCGCATTGTAGCTGCAAGCTCGATGGCTGACATCCTCAGCGCGTTTGACCGACGTGCCTCGCTGATCGTCGTATCAGGCCGATGACCGGCAACAGGCCGACCAGGATCAGGGTCAAGGCGGGCAGCGAGGCCCGTGCCCACTCGCCTTCGCTGGTCATTTCAAACACCCGTACGGCCAGGGTGTCCCAGCCGAACGGGCGCATCAGCAAGGTCGCCGGCATTTCCTTGAGCACATCGACGAACACCAGCAAGGCAGCACTCAAGGCACCCGGCACCAGCAGCGGTAGATACACCTTGAAAAACAATCTTGGACCACTGACCCCAAGGCTGCGCGAGGCTTCTGGCAACGACGGGCGAATCCGTCCCAGGCTGTTCTCCAGCGGCCCGTACGCCACGGCAATGAAGCGCACCAGGTAGGCCAGCAACAAGGCATACAGGCTGCCCAGCAACAGTGGCTTGCCGGCACCGCCGAGCCAGCTGGACAATGGCACCACCACCTGGTTGTCCAGGTAACTGAACGCCAGCATGATCGACACCGCCAGTACCGAGCCTGGCAAGGCATACCCCAGGTTGGCCAGCCCGACCCCAACGCGGATGCCCGGCGCGGACGATTGCCGACGGGCGAACGCCAGCACCAGGGCGACACAGACAGTGATCAGCGCCGCCATGGCCCCCAGGTAGAGGGTGTGCAGAATCAGGCTGGTGTATCGCTCATCCAGATCGAAGCGCCCGCGTTGCCAGAACCACACCAGCAATTGCAGCAGCGGGATGACGAAGGCACAGGCAAATACCAACAGGCACCAGCCACTGGCCGCCAGCGCCTTGATCCCGCGCAGCTGATACAGCGCCTTGCCCCGCGGACGCTCATTACTGCCGCGCACGGCGCCACGGGCACGGCGTTCACCGTAGAGCACCAGCATCACCGCCAGCAGCAACAAACTGGCCAGCTGCGTGGCACTCGACAGGCTGAAGAAGCCATACCAGGTCTTGTAGATCGCCGTGGTGAAGGTGTCGAAGTTAAACACCGACACCGCGCCAAAATCGGCCAGGGTTTCCATCAAGGCCAGGGCGACACCGGCGCCGATAGCCGGGCGGGCCATGGGTAGCGCCACCCGCCAGAACGCTTGCAACGGCGAATGCCCAAGCACCCGCGCCGCCTCCATCAGGCCTTTGCCCTGGGCCAGGAAGGCGGTGCGCGCAAGCAGGTAAACGTACGGGTAGAACACCAGCACCAGGACGATGATCACCCCACCGGTGGAGCGTACCCGCGGCAGGTGCATCGGACCGAACCACTCACGCAGCAGGGTTTGCACCGGCCCGGCAAAGTCCAGCAAGCCGACGAAGACAAACGCCAGCACATAGGCTGGAATGGCAAACGGCAGCATCAGCGCCCAATCCAGCCAGCGCCGTCCGGGGAACTCGCACAGGCTGGTGAGCCAGGCCAGGCTTACGCCGAGCAAGGTGACGCCGACACTGACACCGACAACCAGGGTCAAGGTGTTGCCCAACAGGCGGCTCATCTGGGTATCGAGCAGGTGCGACCAGATTTGCATGTCGACCGACTGCCAGGACAGCAGCAGCACGCTCAGCGGTAGCAGCACCAGGGCGGCAATGGCGAAAACCAGGGGATACCAGCGGCGTTGGGCGGGGTGAGCCAAAAGGAGAAATCTCTGGGTAGTTCAATAACATCGCGGGGCAAGTTGAGTCGTCGCACCGCCGCTCCCACGGTGGGAGCGGCGGTGCGACGACTCGACTTGCCCCGCGATAGGGCCCCGGAAGGATAAAGCCTTGTGCTTAGTTCCAGCCAGCCCGATCCATCAGGCGAATTGCCTCAGCCTGACGCTTGCCAGCAATCTCAACCGGGATGGTGTCAGCCTTGAACGTACCCCAGGCCGCTACTTCTTCAGATGGTGCGACTTTCGGGTTGGCCGGGAATTCCTGGTTCACACCGGCGAAAATCTTCTGCGCTTGTTCACCGGTCATCCACTCGACCAGCTTCTTGGCCGCTTCAGGATGCGGCGCGTACTTGGTCAGGCCAATGCCCGACAGGTTGACGTGGACGCCACGGTCAGCCTGGTTCGGCCAGAACAGCTTGACCGCCAGGTTCGGGTTTTCCTTGTGCAGACGACCGTAGTAGTAGGTGTTGACGATACCGACGTCGCACTGGCCGGCGTTGATCGCTTGCAACAAGGCGGTGTCATCGGAGAACACGTCAGTGGACAGGTTGTTGACCCAGCCCTTGATGATTTCCTCGGTTTTCTTCTCGCCGTGGGTTTCGATCAGGGTCGCGGTCAGCGACTGGTTGTAGACCTTTTTCGCCGTACGCAGGCACAGGCGGCCTTCCCAGTTCTTGTCAGCCAGGGCTTCGTAGGTGCTCAGTTCTTCAGGCTTTACCCGCTCGGTGGAGTAGGCAATGGTCCGCGCACGCAGACTCAGGCCGGTCCAGTCGTTGGACGAGGCGCGGTACTGTTTGGGAATGTTGGCATCGATAACGTCCGATTTGATCGGCTGCAAAATGCCCATTTGCTCGGCTTGCCAGAGGTTGCCGGCATCAACGGTGAGCAGCAGGTCGGCGGTGGCGTTCTGCCCCTCGGCCTTGATCCGCTGCATCAGCGGTGCTTCCTTGTCAGTGATGAACTTGACCTTGACCCCGGTCTTGGCGGTATAGGCGTCGAACACCGGCTTGATCAGCTCATCGATGCGCGAGGAATACACCACCACCTCGTCCGCCGCCTGGGCGGTACCGCCCAACAGGGTCAGAGCCAGGGCGGCCAATACGTGCTTGCGTGGCAACATGGTGCAGTCCTCGGAGTTCAAATAGAGGCGCAAATGGTAGTTAATCCCATTTACCTTCTCAACCGAACTCACCGGAGAGGAGTTACCAAATGTTTCAGCAGGAGAAGCGCTGGCTTCAGGCTCTCGCCAGTTCTGGCAAATCACCACTGAGCCCCAAGGCCTGACGAACGAACAGCGCCTTTGCTTCAGGCAGTTGCTCGACCCATTTCAGGCCACTGTTGCGCAACCAGCGCAACGGCAACGGATCGGCCTGGAACAGGCGCTCAAAGCCTTCCATGGCCGCCATCAGCGCCAGGTTGTGCGGCATGCGACGACGCTCGAAGCGGCTCAACACGCGTTCATCCGCCAGTCGTTCACCGCGCTCATAGGCATGCAGCAGCTCTTCAGCCAATACCGCAGCATCAAGAAAACCCAGGTTGACCCCCTGCCCGGCCAGCGGGTGAATGGTGTGCGCAGCGTCACCGATCAAGGCCAGGCCTTCGGCCACGTAGCGTTTGGCATGGCGCTGGCGCAGCGGTACACAAAGCCGTGGATCGGCCTGCAACACAGCGCCAAGGCGCCCTTCGAAGGCCCGTTCGAGCTGTGTGCAGAATTCACCATCGTCGAGCTTCATCAAGCGCTCAGCCTGTTCCGGGGTGGTCGACCAGACAATCGAGCACCAATCCTGCTGACCATCGCGCAATAGCGGCAGGAAGGCCAGCGGACCGTCATCAGTAAAGCGTTGCCAGGCGGTAGCCTGATGCGGCTCGGCGCAACGCACGCTGGTGACAATGGCGTGGTGAAGGTAGTCCCATTCGCGGGTCTCGCAGCCGGTCAGGCGCCGCACTGCCGAGTTCGCGCCATCGGCCGCGATAACCAGCGGCGCGCGTAACGTGCGGCCATCGGCGAGGGTCAGCAGCCACTCGTCACCGGAGCGACGCATCTGCTCCAGCCGCGCGTTGGCCAGCAGGCCGACTTCACTGTCATGCAGGCGTTCCAGCAGACCATCCTGCACCACCCGGTTCTCGACGATATGCCCCAGCACCTGGGCATGCACGCTGGCCGCCGAGAAATGGATCTGACCGGTGCCACTACCGTCCCAGACGCGCATGTCCGAGTAGGGACTGATACGTCGCTGCTCAATCCCCTGCCAGGCACCCAGGCGTTCGAGGATGCGCTGGCTGGCCATCGACAGGGCACTGACCCGTGGCTCAAAGGCGGCCTGCTCATCAAAGGGTTTGATCGACAGCGGACTGCCGTCGAGCAGGAGAATCTCCAGACCACTGTGCTGCAATGCCAGGGCCAGGGCGCTGCCGACCATTCCGGCACCGACAATCAACAGATCTGCGCGCATTTCCATGCCTTAAGCCTGTCTCGCTTGCGGCTTGAGCCGCACGTAAAGGGTTTTGTCGACCTGCGCCACCAGCTCGCCGGCAGCGTCACGGATATCGACCTGAAGTCGTGGCAGATATTTTTTGCCGCCTGCCGTGTGCTCGCGGATATCAGCCAGCAACTGGTCATCGATGCGCAGCTCGGCGAACACCGGGCCTTTGCCCGGGGCGATGAAATCGATGCTGGCGGCCTTGTCCCAGACAATGTACTCGCGGCCGAGCAGCTCCATCAGCATCAGCATGTAGAACGGATCGACCATCGAATACAGGCTGCCGCCAAACTGGGTGCCGACCAAGTTGCGATTGAACCAGCCCAGGCCCAGGCGCACCTTTATCTGGCGCAAGTCCGGACTGATGCTTTGCACGTGAATGCCAGCACCGATGTAGGGCGGATAAAAGTTCAGCCGCCAGCGCAGCTTGCGCGCACGCCGTGCCAGTTTGCGCGGATCGCCCATGCTCAGCTCCGTGGGTCCGGACGGGTTCCCAGGCCCATCGCCTGACGGGCAAACCAACGCTTGGCCGGCGGCAACAGGTCGAGCCCGAGCAGTCCCAGGTTACGCCCGGTGGCAACCAGCGGTTGGGCGCTGCCAAACAGGCGAGTGACCCGGTCAGAGAAGCCTACAGTCAGGTCCTGGTCCAGGCGCTGACGCTCGCGGTAAGCCTGTAGCGTGGCAAAGTCCCCCGGAGTGGCGGGGCCTGCCAACAGGCCTTCGGCCAGCGACTGTACATCGCGCAGCGACAGGTTGAAGCCCTGCCCGGCAATCGGGTGCAGGCTGTGAGCAGCATTGCCCAACACCACCAGGTGCGGACGTACCTGCTCCTGGGCTTCGATCAGCGACAAGGGGTACAGGTGCCGTGCGCCGACTTGGCGCAACAGGCCCAAACGGTAGCCGAACACCCCCTGCAACTCGCTCAGGAAGCTGCGCTCGTCCAGCTCGGCCAGACGTTTGGCGTCCATCCCGGCGCGGGTCCAGACCAGCGCACAGCGGTTTTCCGGCAAGGGCAGCAAGGCCATCGGGCCCTCGTCGGTGAAACGCTCGAACGCCTGACCACAGTGAGCTTCGCTCGGGGTGATGTTGGCAATCAACGCGCTCTGGTTGTACGGGCGCTGGCTGACATGGATGCCCAATTGTTCGCGCAAGCCGGAGCGGCCGCCGTCGGCGAGCACCGCCAGGTCGCACTCAACCTGGGTATCGTCATTGAGCGACAGGCGATAACCGTCTTCCAGCGCCTGCATGGCTGTCACTTCAGCCGGGCAGCGCCAGCTCACCACCTCGGTATCAAGGTCTTTCCACAGGCACTGCCCGAGCCAGGCATTCTCCACCACATAGCCCAGGGCCGGCACCCCCTCCTCCAGGGCATCCAGGCGCGTGGCGCCAAAGCGGCCACGGTCGGAGACCTGGATCTGGCGAATCGGCTCGGCCCGGCGGCTGATCTGTTGCCACAGGCCCAGGCGTTCATAGATCTGTCGGGTGCCGAAGGACAACGCCGAGGAGCGTGCGTCATAGCTCGGCTGATAGGTGTCGCCCGGTGCGAAGGGCTCGATCAGCAAAATCTTCCAGCCGCGCGCCTTGGCGCCCGCTTGCAAGGCGAGCGCCAGGCTGGCGCCGACCAGGCCACCACCGATGATTGCCAGGTTCACCCGGTTCATGCCGCCGCACTGCGCGCGGCAGCCATCAAGGCTTCGATTTCAGCGACCGTCTTCGGCACACCTGAGGTCAGGATTTCACAGCCCTGCTTAGTTACCACTACGTCATCCTCGATACGTACACCAATGCCACGCCACTTTTTCGCGACACTCTGGTTATCGGCACCGATATAGATGCCAGGTTCCACCGTCAGCGCCATGCCGGGTTCAAGTACGCGCCACTGGCCGCCGACCTTGTACTCGCCGACATCGTGTACATCCAGGCCCAGCCAGTGTCCGGCGCGGTGCATATAGAAGGCCCGGTAGGCTTCGCATTCGATCAGTTCCTGGACCTTGCCCTTGAGCAGCCCCAGCGCTACCAGCCCTTCAGTGATCACCTGGACCGTCGCCTCATGGGCGTGGTTCCAATGCTTGCCTGGCGCAATGGCGGCAAACGCCGCCTCCTGAGCCTTGAGCACCAGCTCATAGATCGCCTTCTGCTCCGGCGAGAACTGCCCGCTGACCGGAAAGGTGCGAGTGATGTCACTGGCGTAGCAGTCGATCTCGCATCCGGCGTCGATCAATACCAGGTCACCGTCCTTGAGCAGCGCGTCGTTCTCCTGATAGTGCAGGATGCAGCTGTTGCGTCCGGCCGCGACGATCGAGCCGTAAGCCGGCATTTTCGCCCCGCCTTTGCGGAACTCGTAATCCAGTTCGGCTTCCAGGCTGTATTCGCGCAAGCCCGCACGACAGGCCTGCATGGCCCGCACGTGAGCCCGCGCGGAAATCGCCGCAGCCTCGCGCATCACTTTCACTTCCGCCGCCGATTTATACAGGCGCAGGTCATGCAGCAGATGATCCAGGGCAACGAACTCGTTCGGCGGCTGGGCGCCAAGACGCGCCTTGGAGCGGATGACGTTGATCCACTCCATCAGGTGACGGTCGAATTCCGGATTGCTGCCCATCGCCGAATAGACCCGGTCCCGGCCTTCGATCAGGCCGGGCAGGATGTCGTCGATATCGGCGATGGGAAAGGCGTCATCCGCACCAAAGTCGCGGATCGCGCCTTCCTGACCGGCGCGCAAGCCGTCCCACAACTCACGTTCCGGATTGCGCTCACGACAAAACAGCACGTACTCGCCATGCTCGCGCCCGGGTATCAACGCGATGACCGCATCAGGCTCGGGGAAGCCGCTCAGGTACTGGAAATCGCTGTCCTGGCGGTACACATGCTCGACGTCGCGGTTGCGGATGACAACTGCGGCGGCGGGCAGGATGGCAATACTGTTGGGCTCCATCTGCGCCATCAGCGCCTTGCGTCGACGGGCGTATTCCGACTTGGGGATATGGCTCATGGGCAGTGGAGTCCCTCAGCAATCAGTGCAACGAAGGTTTGGCGGCAGGCTCGACCGGCTTGGCCAGCTCCGTGTACAGCAGCAGCGGTGCGACGCGCAGGTATTCCATCACTTCCATGTAGTCGCTTTCGCCGTCTTCGGATTCTTCCAGGGCATCCTGGACCTGGGAGATCGCGTCCAGGTCCTGCAAAACTTCCTTGGCTTCACCGCTCAGGGTCAAGCCACCCGAGTTCAAGCCAAAGCCATAGAGAAAGCCTTTGCACCACTCACCCAGGGCCGCAGCCCGGTCAGCCAGCGTGGCGTCATCGCCCGGCAGCAGCAATACAACAGTGATATCGTCGCCGGTGAGTTCGCCCTTGACCATCTCCTGCAGGCCGATCAGAGCGTTACGAACGTTATCTGCCGGGTCGTTTTCCAACAGGTGGGCGGCGTCGGCCAGCCAGGCCTCGGCATCGAAGCCGGCACCGGCGCAGCTGCGGCCGAGCAACAGCCCGTGCAGTTCGGCAGGGGAAACAGGATGCCCATTGCTGCTGAGCAAGGTGGCGAAAGCGGTGTACGGCGAATTGGTATTGGGCATGGGCAACTAGGCGCCAGACGGCGCAATGACTAGAATGAAGACCTTGTATCCTAGCACCGGCAGGCGCGCCAAGACCATCGACGTGGCCAACTCGGGGCAGGCCGGGGCATAAACCGGGCAACTACCCCCAGAGCGAATCGAGTGGCAACCAATGCAAGAGAACGATCTGCAAGCGCTGATGGGCCGATTCGAACTGCTGATTGAGCGAGTCGAGCAACTAAAACGGCAAAACGCACTCCTATTAGCTCAGGAAAAGTCCTGGCGCGAAGAGCGCGCCCACCTCATCGAAAAAAACGAAATCGCCCGGCGTAAGGTCGAATCGATGATTTTGCGACTCAAGGCCCTGGAGCAAGACTCATGAGTTCAAGCAATAGCGTCACCGTTCAGATCCTCGACAAAGAATATTCGATCATCTGTCCGCCCGAAGAGCGCAGCAACCTGGTCAGCGCCGCGCGCTACCTGGATGGCAAAATGCGCGAAATCCGCAGCAGCGGCAAAGTGATCGGTGCCGACCGGATCGCTGTGATGGCCGCGCTGAACATCACCCACGACCTGCTGCACAATCAGGAACGCCCTGAAGCGCCAGCAGGCGGCGCCACCCGTGAACAGGTGCGTGACTTGCTCGAACGGGTCGATCAGGCGCTGGCCGACGATCAAGATTCAAATAAGGGCTGAGTATCGGTATACTGGCGCCACTCCCTGGAGTGCTTGCCAGTCGGTCATGTCCCTGAGCCGATACGCACAACCACGGGGGTTGCACGTGGGGCCGGTGTGCATGTCCGCTTGACGGAAAGCCTTAACGCCTCCTGCAATCTCCACCTTGAACTTTCGGGTTCAAGGGCTACACCGACAGCGGTTCGTCGGGGAGCCTGAATTGCCTTTGCTCGCGTCATCGCGTGGGCAAATCGAGCTGCCCCCCTGCGCGAGGCAGCCCTCTCTGGGAACGCCCGTGCCATGACCGACACCGCGCCGCTCACCCGCCCCCAACTGCGCCGCCTGTTACGCGATGCCCGCCGCGCCTTGAGCCCGGCCGAGCAACGTCAGGCCGCGCTTGGACTGTACCGGCAACTGGCCCAGCATCCGCTGTTCCGCCGCGCCCGCCACATCGCCCTGTACCTGCCCAATGATTGCGAAATCGATCCGCGTCTTCTGCTGCGCGAAGCCCAGCGGCGCGGCAAGCGCACCTACTTACCAGTGCTGCACGCCTGGCCGAGAAGCAAAATGGTCTTTCAGCGCATCGAGCACGGCGAGAAGCTGCGCCCCAACCGCTTTCGCATCGCCGAACCGCACATCAACCTGGCGCGGCAACGACCGATCTGGGCGCTGGACCTGATCCTGCTGCCACTGGTGGGATTTGACGAAGAAGGTGGCCGGTTGGGCATGGGCGGCGGCTTCTATGATCGAAGCCTGGCCTATCAGGCACGGCGCAAGGCGTGGAAAAAGCCTATGCTGCTGGGCTTGGCCCACGAATGCCAGAAAGTCGAACGACTGGCCCAAGCCAGTTGGGACGTACCACTACAAGGAACGGTCTCGGACCGCGGATGGTACCTGGCGCCGGTCTAAAAAGGCGCCAGCATGGCGGTCAACGCTGTTGCGGATTGACCGGCATTTCGTACGGAGCGTCAAGTTTGCGCTCCCAAAGGCTTTGCGCATAACCGGTAGTGACCACACCCAAACCGAACAGAAACACCAGAATCCAGAGCAAGTCCGGTTTGCGATTCATTGATTGCCCCCCTCAGGCAAACTGATCACGTTGTCAGCAACGTTTTTTAGTGGTTGCAGCAGCGTCAAGCTTGAAAGTGGCGCATTCTCCGACAACCTGAGACGACACGCAAACCTTGACGCCAACCGACTGTCGGTTTCATGCAACAGGTTATTTCAAATCTTTATCAGGAGCAGCCCCATGGCCTATTGGCTAATGAAATCCGAGCCCGATGAACTCTCGATCAAGGACCTGGCACGCTTGCAGGAAGCGCGCTGGGACGGCGTGCGCAACTACCAAGCACGCAATTTCCTGCGCAGCATGGCGCTGGGCGACCAGTTTTTCTTCTACCACTCCAGCTGCCCTGAGCCTGGCATCGCCGGTATCGCCCGAATCAGCGCCGCTGCCTACCCCGACCCGACAGCCCTGGATCCGCAAAGCCATTACTTCGACGCCAAGGCCAATGCAGAGAAGAACCCCTGGAGTGCCGTCGACGTTGCTCACGTAGAAACTTTCAGCACGGTGTTGGGCCTGGGTTACCTCAAACAGCAAGCGACCCTCGCCGAACTGCCACTGGTACAGAAAGGTAGCCGCCTCTCGGTCATGCCGGTGACCCCGGAACAATGGGCCGCGGTACTCGCTCTGCGCTAAAATCAGGTAGGGTACTATCAATTTGACCAACATCAACACACCTGGATTGGTGGTGCGTCACACTCTGACGTGAATGCAGCAGGATGCAGACTGATGAGCCAACATACCCCGAAATTTTTCGCCGGTGCCTTGATCGCCCTGCTTCTGGCCGCAGGTGGCCTGGGTTACTGGAAATCCCTGCACGATCGTCTGCCAGATGGCCTGAGCATGGGTAACGGCCGGCTTGAAGCCACTGAAGTGCAGATCGCCAGCAAGATCCCCGGACGCCTGGCTGAAGTGCTGGTCGACGAAGGCGACAAGGTTCGCCAGGGCCAGTTGCTGGCACGCATCGACACCCGCACCCTCGAAGCCCAACGCAACCAGGCCGAGGCCGAAGTGCTGCGGGCCGAGGAAAACTACGCCGCCGCCCAGGCCAACGTGCAGCTGCGCCAGAGCGAACTGCTGCTGGCCAGCCAGGAACTCAAGCGGGTGCGGGAAATCTTCCAGCGCAAATACGCCAGTCAACAGTTGCTCGACCAGCAGCAGGCACGCTACGACACCACCAACTCCGCCGTGGTCGCCGCGCGCGCGCAACTGGCCGCGATCAAGGCGGCGATCGGCGCCGCCCAGGCCCAGGTCGCGCAACTCACCAGCGAGATCGACGACAGCAGCCTGCGTGCGCCCATCGACGGCGTCATCCAGCTACGCCTGGCCGAACCTGGCGAAGTACTCGGCGCCGGTGGCCGGGTATTGATGCTGATCGACCCCAACGACCAGTACATGAACCTCTACCTGCCGGCCTCGACTACCGGTCGCCTGACCGTCGGCGATCAGGCCCGGGTGGTGCTCGACGCCCTGCCGGAAAAAGCCCTGCCGGCGAAAATTGCATTTGTCGCCGCCAAAGCCCAGTTCACCCCGAAACAGGTGGAAACCCGCGACGAACGCCAGAAGCTGGTGTTCCGGGTCAAGCTGCGCCTGACCGAACCCAGTGCCGTGCCTCAGGCCAAGCCCGGCATGCCCGGTGCAGGCTATGTGCGCAGCGCTGAAGTGGACTGGCCGGCCAACCTGCAATGAACGCACTGGCGCTGCAGGGCGAGGGCATCAGCCACCGTTACGGCAAGCTGGACGCCCTGCAGGACATCACTTTCAACCTGCCAGCCGGCATCCGCTGCGGCCTGATCGGCCCGGACGGTGCCGGCAAGTCCAGCCTGCTCGGGCTGATTGCCGGGGTGAAAAAGCTGCAAAGCGGTGAGCTGTCGGTACTCGGTGGCTCGATCCGCAAGCGCCGTCACCGCAACAGCCTGTACCCGCGCATCGCCTTTATGCCTCAGGGCCTGGGTAACAATCTCTACCCCGAACTGTCGATCAGCGAAAACATCCGCTTCTTCGCCACGCTGTTCGGCCTCAGCAGCGCCGAGTGCGAGCAGCGCATGCATAACCTGCTGCTGGCCACCGACCTCGCCCGCTTTGCCGAACGGCCTGCGGGCAAGCTGTCCGGCGGCATGAAGCAAAAGCTCGGCTTGTGCTGCGCACTGATCCATGAGCCAGACCTGCTGATCCTCGACGAGCCGACCACCGGCGTTGATCCGTTGTCACGCAGACGTTTCTGGGAGCTGGTCGAACAGGTTCGCCAGGAGCGCCCGCAATTGACCCTGCTGGTGGCCACCGCCTATATGGAAGAGGCCGAGCAGTTCGAACATTGCCTGATGCTCGATCGCGGCAGATTGATTGCCTCGGGGCTCAGCCACGAGCTGGCCAGTGTCACCGCCAGCGGTAAGCTGGATGATGCCTTCACCCACTATCAAGGTGACCGCACACACGACGCGCAGCCGCTGCAGATTCCACCGCGTCCTGACCGGGACGCAACAATTGCCATCGAAGCCCATGAGCTGACCCTGCGCTTCGGTGACTTCACTGCCGTGAACAAAGTCAGCTTCGCCATCGGCCGTGGGGAGATTTTCGGTTTTCTCGGCTCCAACGGCTGCGGCAAGACCACCACTATGAAGGTGCTCACCGGCCTGATGCCGGCCAGCGAAGGCAGCGCCATGCTGTTGGGCCGCCCGGTGGACGCCAAGGACCTGGCAACGCGCAAGCGGGTCGGCTTCATGTCCCAGAGTTTTTCGCTGTATGGCGAGCTCAGTGTGCGGCAGAACCTCGACCTGCATGCACGGCTTTTCGACCTGCCCAAAGCCGAAAGCGCGCCGCGTATTGCCGAGCTGATCGAGCGCTTTGATCTCGGCGCTATCGCCGACCAGCAATCCGACGCCCTGCCCTTGGGTTTGCGCCAACGCCTGTCGTTGGCGGTTGCGGTGCTGCATCGCCCGGAAGTACTGATCCTCGACGAACCCACTTCTGGGGTCGATCCGGCCGCCCGCGATGATTTCTGGCGCTTGCTGATCGAACTGTCGCGGGATCAGGGCGTGACCATTTTCCTGTCCACCCACTTCATGAACGAGGCGCTGCGCTGCGACCGTATTTCCCTGATGCACGCCGGCAAGGTGCTGGCCTGCGACACCCCGGCTGCGCTGCAACAACAGTTCGCCGGTGCGACCCTGGAAGACGCTTTTGTCACCTGCCTGGAACACGCTCAGGAACCGAGCGAAACGCCTGTAGTTACAGCCCAGCTGGATGCGCCGGCCTCGGCCACGCCAATGGTCATGTCGCAAGGTTTCAGCATCCGCCGCCTGTTTGCGGTGGCCACGCGCGAAGGCAAAGAACTGCTGCGTGACAAAGTGCGCCTGGCATTTGCCCTGCTCGGCGCGTTGTTCATGATGGTGATTTTCGGCTACGGCATCTCGCTGGATGTGGAGAATCTGGCCTTCGCCGTGTATGACCAGGACCACAGTCCGCAAAGCCGGGCCTACCTGGAAGCTTTCCGCGGCTCGCGCTACTTCGCTGAACAGACGCCTATCCGCGATTCGGCACAGCTGCACCAACGCCTGCAGCGCTCGGAAATCAAACTGGCCCTGGAAATACCCCCCGGCTTCGGTCGCGACCTGCACGCCGGGCGCCAACCGGTGGTGGCCGCCTGGCTCGACGGTGGCATGCCGTTTCGCGCCGAGACCAGCCGCAACTATGTCGAGGCGGTGCATCAGGCCAACCTCGAACAACTGGCGGCCCTGAGCAGCAAGGCGCAGCCCGGACAATCCCCGGTGCGCCTGGAAACCCGCTTTCGCTATAACCAGGACGTGGTCAGCGTCAACGCCATCGGCCCCGGGGTTATGGCACTGATTCTGGCCTTCATTCCGGCCATGCTCACGGCGCTCGGGATTGTCCGCGAAAAAGAGCTGGGCTCGATCACCAACTTTTACGCCACACCGCTGACCCGCCTGGAGTTCCTCCTCGGTAAGCAGGTACCGTACCTGGCGATCAGCCTGATCAACCTGGCGCTGCTGGTGGCGATGAACCGCTGGCTGTTCAGCGTGCCGTTCAAAGGCAGCGCCCTGGCCCTGGCCTGTGGTGGTCTGCTGTACCTGCTGGCAACCACCAGCCTGGGCCTGCTGATCTCTGCCTTCACCCGCACCCAGATTGCCGCGATCCTCGGCACCATGATCATCACCAGCCTGCCCACCATCCAGTTCTCCGGGCTGATCGTGCCGCGCTCCTCGCTCGATGGCTCGGCTGCATTGATGGGCCAATTGTTCCCGGCCGGCTACTTCCTCGATATCGCCGTCGGCACTTTCACCAAGGCCCTGAGCCTGCGTGAGCTGTGGCCACAGTGCCTGGCGTTGCTGGGATTCTTCCTCGGGTTCACCGGCCTGAGCCTGGCCATGCTGAAGAAGCAGGAGGTCTGATGCATCGCTTGGCACACACCCTGCGCCTAGGCCTCAAAGAGCTGACCAGCCTGCGCCACGACAGCGTACTGCTGCTGTTTCTGCTCTATGCCTTCAGCGTGGCGATCTACATGCCGGCGGCCGGATCGGTCATCGGCGTGCACAACGCCAGCGTGGCAGTGATCGACGAAGACCACAGCCAGCTTTCGCGCAAGCTGGCCGAGGCCCTGCAACCGCCCGAATTCCAGACGGCCGTGCCATTGGCCTATAACCATCTCGACCAAGTCATGGACAGTGGTCTGTACACCTTCGTCATCAATATACCGGTCAACTTCCAGGCGGACCTGCTCGCCGGGCGCTCGCCGGAGCTACAGGTCAATGTCGATGCCACGGCCATGAGCCAGGCGTTCATGGGCGCCGGCTACATCGGGCGAATCTTCGAACGCGAGCTGCTGGACTATGCCAACCAGGGTTCGGCAGCAACCAGCAGCCCGGCGCTGATCAGCCCAAGGGCGCTGTTCAATCCGAACCTGGAAGGTGGCTGGTTTCTGGCCGTGATCCAGATCGTCAACAACATCACCATCCTGGCCATTATCCTCACCGGTACCGCCCTGCTGCGCGAACGCGAACACGGCACCCTCGATCACCTGCTGGTATTGCCACTGACGGCGTTGGAAATCATGCTGGCGAAGATCGGCAGCAATGCCCTGGTGGTGGTGCTGTGCACCTGGGTGTCGCTGGAAGTAGTGGTCAAAGGGGCATTGGGCGTGCCGCTGGCAGGTTCGCTGGGCTTGTTCCTGGCCGTGACCGCACTGTACCTGTTTGCCAGTACCGCGCTGGGGATCTTCCTCGCCACCCTGGCCCGCTCGACCCCGCAGTTCGGCCTGCTGGCTATTCCGGTGATCATCCCCATGCTTTTGCTGTCCGGGGGCAGTACACCGCTGGACAGCATGCCGCAGTGGCTGCAGTGGGTCATGCAGCTTTCGCCCTCGACCCACTTTGTCAGCCTCAGCGCCGCGATCCTGTTCCGCGACGCCGGGTTGACAGTGGTCTGGCCCGACCTGCTGGCCCTGGCAGCCATTGGCCTGGCGTTTTTCGCCGTTGCCCTGGGACGCTTTCGCCGTAGCCTTACGTCCTGAGGGCCGGGCGGGTTACTGCACGATCAGGTTGTTGAACAGCAGATCATCAACCAGTGGCTTGCCTTCTTCATTCTCCAGTACCTGCTGGACCTGCTTCAGGGCTTCCTGACGCAGCTTTTCCTTGGCCTCGACATTGCTCATGCTTTCCAGATTCTGCTGGGTGAACAGCGCCACCAGCTGGTTACGAATCAGCGGCTCATGATGCTTTACCGCGGTCGCAGCAGCGTCGCTGTTGACCCGCAGGGCTACGTCGGCTTTGTACACATGCAGCTTCGGCCCACCACCCAGGGCGTAGTTACCCACGAACGGTGGGCTCAGGGAGATGTAGGAGACCTTAGGCTCCCCTTCTTTGGCTTCTTCGGCCATGGCCGCCATCGGCAGCATCAGCGCCAGTACCATCAAGATCCACGCTTTCACGAATTCGCTCCTCAAACAGTTGGCGCCAGCATACCCAGCGCACCGGTCAAACCCAAGCCCGGGCTTATGCCGGCCTATCAGGACGGATCATGCTCGTTGACCCGGCACCTGACCCACCTACACTTATCGGCCACTACGCGCAAAGGAATAGTCCCGATGAAAGCAGTGTTGTGCAAAGCCTTGGGGCCGGCTCAAAGCCTGGTCCTGGAAGAGGTAGCAAGCCCGGTACCGAAGAAGAACGAGATCCTCCTCGATGTGCATGCGGCCGGGGTCAACTTTCCCGACACCCTGATCATCGAGGGCAAGTATCAGTTCCAGCCGCCTTTGCCCTTCTCTCCCGGTGGTGAGGCAGCGGGGGTGATCAGCGCGGTGGGAGAAAAAGTCAGCGACCTCAAGGTCGGCGACCGGGTCATGGCCCTGACCGGCTGGGGCAGCTTTGCCGAGCAGGTGGCGGTGCCGGGCTATAACGTGCTGCCGATCCCTGAGCAAATGGACTTCACCCACGCCGCCGCCTTTGGCATGACCTACGGCACCTCGATGCATGCCCTGCAGCAACGCGCTCAGCTCAAGGCCGGCGAGACCCTGCTGGTACTCGGCGCCTCGGGCGGTGTCGGGCTGGCGGCGGTGGAAATCGGCAAGGCCATGGGCGCACGTGTCATCGCCGCGGCCAGCAGCGCCGAGAAGCTCGCCGTGGCCCAGGCCGCCGGCGCCGATGAACTGATCAACTACGGCGAGCACAGCCTCAAGGACGAAATCAAACGCCTGACCGCTGGCAACGGTGTCGATGTGATCTACGACCCGGTCGGTGGCGACCTGTTCGACCAGGCAGTACGCGCCATTGCCTGGAATGGCCGACTGCTGGTGGTGGGCTTTGCCAGCGGGCGCATCCCGCAGCTACCGGTAAACCTGGCACTACTCAAGGGTGCGGCAGTGCTCGGCGTGTTCTGGGGCGCTTTCGCGCAGCGTCAGCCAGCTGACAACGCGGCAAACTTCAAGCAGCTGTTTGCCTGGTTCGCCGAGGGCAAGCTCAAGCCACTGGTGTCACAAACCTTCCCGCTGGCCGAGGCTGGAGCGGCCATCGACCTGCTCGGTCAGCGTAAAGCGGTGGGTAAGCTGGTGGTGACCATGCCGGAATAGGACTGCTTCACAGCCGATCGCAGACTGCCGCCAGCGCCTACAGGTTATGCATTCGATCTTTGTGGCAACGTCGGAACCGGGCCTCCAGGTTACGATCCGGCATGGCATGCGTGCGCAATGCGTTGAGGGTCTGCTCGACGTAGTCACGTGTACTGCCGTAGCGCCCCTTGGCGTTGGCGAAAATCTGACTGAGCAGATCGTCAGGCAGGTTACCGGCGTAGCACGGCAAGTGTCGTTCCAGCACAAAACCCAAGGCCTGGACCTTGCTGCCATCATCGAGGCGGCAGTTCAGCCAATGTGGCCGATAGGCCGGATAGGGCATTTCGCGTTGCCACAGGGCCAGCAGGGAATCTTCCAGGCATTCGTCTGGCAGGCGGTAGGCAAAGCCGCTGCATGAACCGCCACGGTCAAGGCCGAAGACCAGGCCCGGGCACTCCGGGGTCCCCCGGTGCTCGTGCGACCACAGGTAAAGCCCGCGATGGTAACCATGCACCCTGGCACGCCGACGCTCGGCGGCATTGCACTCCGGGCGCCAGATCAGCGAACCGTAGGCAAACAACCAGACCGGACCACCCTGGTGGCGCGACAGGGTGTGCTGAACTGAAAGTTGAAGTTGCTCGCGAGACAGTTGCTGTCCGAAATCGAGCAACGGAGGATACGCCACAGGCAAAGATGCAGTTTCAATCGCCGACATAGCTGCCGCCAGAATTCCCCGTGAACTACTGAAGTGAGTCACTGTAAACGAATACGTTATCAGCGTACTTACCGTACGGCAGATTGGGTATTGAACACAAGCCTCACCTCGCCCCGGAAACTCTCTGCAGCAAGGCGTTGAGCAAACTGCCGGGTGTCATTTCAAGTGTAGCGAAAGTTAATTACGCTGCCGGTAATAATAATTGCCTATGCCCGGTACAAACAGCCGCGGTTATTTAGCCCGGCACGCTATTGCAGCGTGCCGTATTCCGTCATTCAAGCGCGCGGCGCATAAGCGAATACATCGGCACGCATCTGGTGAGCGTCCATTCCCGCTTCGACCAATGCATCGAGGGTGGCATAAATCATATTGGGCGAACCGCTGGCATAAACGTGCACACCCGCCAGATCGTTCAAGTCCTCGCAGACTGCCTCATGCAACATCCCGCAGCGCCCTTCCCAACCACACAGGTCGCTGACCACCTTGTGCAGGAACAAGTTCGGCAGCCGCTCCCATTCAGCCCAATGCTCGATCTGATAAAAGTCTTCCGGAAGACGAACCCCCCAGTACAGATGAACCGGATGCTTGAAGCCCTGGGCCCGGCAGTGCTCGATAAGACTGTGCATCTGCGCCATACCGGTGCCTGCGGCAATCAGCACCAACGGACCATCGGGCAACTCGGCCAGATGCGTATCACCGAAGGGCATCTCCAGCCGCGCCATACCATTGCGCTGCAATTGAGCGATCAACTCCACCGCGCTGTTCTCACGGGCCAGCACATGCAACTCAAGGTCGCGCCCGCTGTGCGGTGCCGAGGCCAGGGAGAAGGCCGCCTTGTCGCCCGCTTCGCGTTCGATCATCAGGTATTGGCCAGCGTGGTAACGCGGCGGTTTGCCCGCTGGCGCCCGCAGGCGTACCCGCCAGACGTCGCCACCGACCTCAACGCACTCACTCAACTGACAGGCCAGTGTCCGTACCGGCAACTCGCCTAACGCGAGCACGCCATCCCATAACAAGACACAGTCCTCCAGCGGTTCGGCGATGCAGGTGAACAGCTCGCCATGATCACGCTCCTGCCCGTCCTGAAGTACTCGTCCTTCCACCAGCAACGCAGCGCAGACATGGCAGTTGCCATTGCGGCAGCTCTGCGGGCAGTCGTAGCCAAGACGCCGCGCCCCATCCAGAATCCTTTCTCCGGGGTTGAGCATCAACACCGCCCCGGAAGGCTGCAAGGTTACCTGCATTTAGTCTATTCCCAACTGGTTCCACAGCTCATCGATCCGCCGGGTGACAGCTTCATCCTTGACGATGACCCGTCCCCATTCACGGGTGGTTTCTCCCGGCCACTTGTTCGTCGCGTCCAGGCCCATCTTCGAGCCCAGGCCGGAAACCGGTGAAGCAAAGTCCAGGTAGTCGATCGGAGTGTTGTCGATCATCACCGTATCGCGCTTGGGGTCCATGCGCGTGGTAATCGCCCAGATCACATCATTCCAGTCTCGGGCATTGATGTCGTCATCGGTGACAATAACGAACTTGGTGTACATGAACTGTCGCAAAAACGACCAGACCCCGAGCATGACGCGCTTGGCGTGCCCCGGATACTGCTTCTTCATGGTCACCACCGCCATGCGGTAGGAACAGCCCTCAGGCGGCAGGTAGAAGTCAGTGATCTCCGGGAACTGCTTCTGCAGGATCGGCACGAAGACTTCGTTGAGCGCCACACCGAGAATCGCCGGTTCATCAGGCGGGCGGCCGGTGTAGGTACTGTGATAGATCGGGTTCTTGCGGTGCGTGATGCGCTCGACGGTGAACACCGGGAAGCTGTCCACTTCGTTGTAGTAGCCGGTGTGATCGCCGTACGGGCCTTCTGGAGCGATCTCGCCCGGATGAATCACACCTTCGAGGATGATTTCGGCGGTAGCCGGAACTTGCAGGTCGTTGCCACGGCACTTGACCAGCTCGGTACGGTTACCACGCAACAGGCCCGCGAAAGCGTATTCGGACAAGGTGTCGGGCACCGGGGTGACAGCCCCGAGGATGGTTGCCGGATCCGCACCCAGGGCCACAGAAACCGGGAACGGCTGGCCCGGGTGTTTCTCGCACCACTCGCGGTAGTCCAGGGCGCCGCCGCGATGGCTGAGCCAGCGCATGATCACCTTGTTACGGCCGATCACCTGCTGGCGATAGATCCCCAGATTCTGGCGCTCCTTGTTCGGCCCGCGGGTCACGGTCAGGCCCCAGGTAATCAGCGGCGCCACATCACCCGGCCAGCAATGCTGCACCGGCAGCATACCGAGGTCGACGTCGTCGCCCTCGATGATCACTTCGTGGCAGGCCGCATCCTTGACCACTTTCGGTGCCATCGATACGACCTTCTTGAAGATCGGCAGCTTCGACCAGGCATCCTTGAGGCCCTTGGGCGGCTCAGGTTCCTTGAGGAAGGCCAACAGCTTGCCGATTTCGCGCAGTTCGCTGACCGACTCGGCGCCCATCCCCATGGCCACCCGCTCCGGGGTGCCAAACAGATTGCCGAGCACCGGAATGTCGAAGCCCGTGGGTTTTTCGAACAAGAGCGCCGGGCCTTTGGCGCGCAGGGTGCGGTCGCAGACTTCGGTCATTTCCAGGACTGGAGAGATCGGAACCTGGATGCGCTTGAGTTCGCCGCGCTGTTCCAGGCCACGGATAAAGTCGCGCAAATCGCGATACTGCATGCAAAAGCCTCGTATTCGCCGTACCGGTCGGGGTGCAAAGTGTATCGCCTAACCCGGCCGGCCAGAATAGCCAAAGTACAGATAGCAAAAAGCCGGGTTGCCCCGGCTTTTGCGCAACGCACTCGTTTACTTGCGCTTCATCGACAAGAAGAACTCGTCGTTGGTCTTGGTCTGCTTGAGCTTGTCGATCAGGAACTCAATGGCCGCGACTTCATCCATCGGGTGCAGCAGCTTGCGCAGGATCCACATGCGCTGCAGCTCGTCGTCGGCGGTCAGCAGCTCTTCGCGACGGGTACCCGAACGGTTGATGTTGATGGCCGGGAATACACGCTTCTCGGCGATCTTGCGGTCCAGTGGCAGCTCCATGTTGCCGGTGCCCTTGAACTCTTCGTAGATCACTTCGTCCATCTTCGAACCGGTTTCAACCAGCGCAGTGGCGATGATGGTCAGCGAGCCGCCTTCTTCGATGTTACGCGCAGCACCGAAGAAACGCTTTGGCTTCTCCAGGGCGTGGGCATCGACACCACCAGTCAGGACCTTGCCGGAGCTCGGGATCACAGTGTTGTAGGCACGCGCCAGACGGGTGATCGAGTCGAGCAGGATGACCACGTCTTTCTTGTGCTCAACCAGGCGCTTGGCCTTTTCGATGACCATTTCGGCAACCTGCACGTGGCGGGTTGGTGGCTCGTCGAAGGTCGAGGCCACCACTTCGCCGCGCACAGTGCGCTGCATTTCGGTTACTTCTTCCGGGCGCTCGTCGATCAGCAGGACGATCAGGTGGCACTCGGGGTTGTTACGGGTAATGTTGGCCGCGATGTTCTGCAGCATGATGGTCTTGCCCGCTTTTGGCGGCGCAACGATCAAACCACGCTGGCCTTTACCGATCGGGGCGCAGAGGTCTATCACCCGGCCGGTGAGGTCTTCGGTGGAGCCGTTACCGGCTTCCATCTTCAGGCGCTCGTTAGGGAACAGCGGCGTCAGGTTTTCGAACAGAATCTTGTTCTTCGCGTTTTCCGGCCGGTCGAAGTTGATGGTGTCGACTTTCAGCAGGGCGAAGTAACGCTCGCCTTCTTTTGGCGGACGGATCTTGCCGACGATGGTGTCGCCGGTACGCAGGTTGAAACGGCGGATCTGGCTTGGCGAGACATAGATGTCGTCCGGGCCGGCCAGGTAGGAAGCATCCGCCGAGCGCAAGAAGCCGAAGCCGTCCTGGAGAATCTCCAGCACGCCGTCACCGGAGATTTCCTCGCCGCTTTTCGCATGCTTTTTCAACAGGGAGAAAATCACATCTTGCTTGCGCGAACGGGCCATATTTTCTATGCCCATCTGTTCGGCCATTTCGAGCAGATCGGTAATCGGCTTTTGCTTGAGTTCAGTCAGGTTCATAAGGGGAGTGACGTAATCATGTAAGAAGGGGAAATTAAGCTTCTGGCTTAATGAAGCCGCGCCGCAAAGAAGGCGACAGGATCGCGTACTGATTCGAATTAGGGATGCGTCGGCGACGGCGTGCAGAGGGCACCGAAGAAGCAGTGCGAGGCCGAATGTAACACCTGCTTTTTCTGGCGTCTAGTCACCCGATAAAGAAAAGCCCCGGCGAATGCGGGGCTTTTTTCACTCAGATATTGGCGTCCAGGAACGCTGCCAGCTGAGACTTGGACAGTGCGCCGACCTTGGTGGCCTCGACGTTGCCGTTCTTGAACAGCATCAGCGTCGGGATGCCACGCACGCCGTGCTTGGCCGGGGTTTCCTGGTTATCGTCGATGTTCAGCTTGGCGACGGTCAGTTTGCCCTGGTAGGTAGCGGCGATGTCGTCCAGAACCGGAGCGATCATTTTGCAAGGGCCGCACCATTCAGCCCAGTAGTCGACCAGCACCGGGCCTTCAGCCTTCAGGACTTCGGCTTCGAAGGTGGCGTCAGTGACGTGTTTGATAAGATCGCTGCTCATGGAAGTCTCCAAGGTCGTAAGCAAAAAAACGTGGCCCATCATAGCTGCACCGGCGACTTACAGGAAGTCACGGACGATTGAGTGTAACTATAGTTGTGCATGACCGCGCATATCAGTGCGGTCACAGGAAAGTCATATTTCCTCCATCAACCTGCCCCACATCAAGCCTTGATAAGCTGCGCGTTGGCGTCAGCCCTGGATCGTGGCAGGATTGCCGGGTTATCGACCGAGAAACCATGACCATGCCGCAAACCACAGCCAAGAATCTGTCCTTGATCGCTGCCATTGACTTGGGCTCCAACAGTTTCCATATGGTTGTGGCCAAGGCCCACCATACCGAGATCCGCATCCTAGAGCGGCTCGGGGAGAAGGTTCAGTTGGCCGCTGGCATCAACGAAGAGCGCCAGCTCAACGAAGAGTCGATGCAACGCGGCCTCGATTGCCTGAAGCGCTTCGCCCAACTGATCAGCGGCATGCCGGACGGCGCGGTGCGTATCGTCGGCACCAACGCCCTGCGCGAAGCACGCAACCGCAGCGAATTCATCCGCCGCGCCGAAGAAATTCTCGGGCATCCGGTCGAGGTAATTTCCGGCCGCGAGGAAGCCCGCCTGATCTACCTCGGCGTTTCCCATACCCTGGCCGACACACCCGGTAAACGCCTGGTCGCCGATATCGGCGGCGGCAGTACCGAGTTCATCATCGGCCAGCGTTTCGAGCCGTTGCTGCGCGAGAGCCTGCAAATGGGCTGCGTCAGCTACACCCAGCGCTACTTCCGCGACGGCAAAATCACCCCGGCGCGCTATGCCCAGGCCTACACCGCTGCGCGCCTGGAGCTTATGAGCATCGAAAACGCCCTGCACCGCCTGACCTGGGACGAAGCCATCGGTTCCTCCGGGACCATCCGCGCCATCGGCCTGGCGCTCAAGTCAGGCGGCATGGGCAACGGCGAGGTCAACGCCGAGGGCCTGGCCTGGCTCAAGCGCAAGCTGTTCAAGCTGGGCGAAACCGACAAGATCGACTTCGACGGCGTCAAACCGGACCGCCGGGCAATCTTCCCGGCAGGCCTGGCAATCATGGAAGCGATTTTCGATGCCCTGGAATTGCAGCGCATGGACCACTGCGATGGCGCCCTGCGCGAAGGCGTGCTCTACGACCTGCTCGGCCGCCATCACCATGAAGACGTGCGTGAGCGCACCCTGACCTCGCTGATGGAGCGTTATCACGTCGATCAGGGTCAGGCGGCGCGGGTCGAGCGCAAAGCCCTGCACGCCTTCGACCAGGTGGCCGAGGCCTGGGACCTGGAAGACGGCATCTGGCGTGAGCTGCTCGGCTGGGCGGCCAAAGTGCATGAAGTGGGCCTGGATATCGCCCACTATCAGTACCACAAGCACGGCGCCTACCTGATCGAACACTCCGATCTGGCAGGCTTCTCCCGCGAAGACCAGCAAATGCTTGCCCTGCTGGTACGCGGCCATCGCCGCAACATTCCCAAGGACAAGTTCGCCGAATTCGGCGATGAAGGCGTCAAGCTGATTCGCCTGTGCGTGCTGCTGCGCTTTGCGATTCTGTTCCACCACATTCGCGGCACCCAGCAGATGCCCACCGTCACGCTGCACGCTGCTGGCGACAGCCTCGATGTCGAGTTCCCGGCAGGCTGGCTGGAAGAGAATCAGCTGACCCAGGCCGACTTCGGCCTGGAGGCCGAGTGGCTGGCCCGGGTCGGCTTCGTCCTCAGCGTACGCTGAGGACCGGGTTGCTCAGGCGCTCGAGCAGAGCCGCCTGGGCACTGCGCGGGTTCTGGTTGCCGGTCGGCGTGCTGCGCACATAGCGGCCGTCCGGTTGCAGGATCCAGGCGTGGGTGTTGTCGGTCAGGTACCCTTCCAGCTCCTTTTTCACCCGCAGGATCAGCTTCTTGCCCTCGACCGGGAAACAGGTCTCGACCCGCTTGTCGAGGTTGCGCTCCATCCAGTCGGCGCTGGAGAGGAACATCTGCTCTTCTCCGCCGTTGAGGAAGTAGAACACCCGCGTGTGCTCGAGGAAGCGACCAATGATCGAACGCACCTGGATGTTGTGCGACACCCCGGCAATCCCAGGACGCAGGCAGCACATGCCGCGCACCACCAGATCGATACGCACGCCTGACTGACTGGCCTTGTACAAGGCACGGATGATCTTCGGATCGGTCAGCGAGTTGAACTTGGCGATGATGTGCGCAGGCTTGCCCTCCAGGGCAAACTGGGTCTCGCGCGCAATCATGTCGAGCATGCCCTTTTTCAGGGTAAACGGCGCGTGCAGCAGCTTCTTCATGCGCAGAGTCTTGCCCATGCCGATCAACTGGCTGAACAGCTTGCCGACGTCTTCACACAAGGCATCGTCCGAGGTCAGCAGGCTATAGTCGGTGTACAGGCGGGCATTACCAGCGTGGTAGTTGCCGGTACCCAGGTGCGCGTAGCGGACGATCTCGCCGGCCTCGCGACGCAGGATCAGCATCATCTTGGCGTGGGTCTTGAAGCCGACCACGCCGTAAATCACCACTGCACCAGCAGCCTGCAGACGGCTGGCCAGCTGCAGGTTGGACTCTTCGTCGAAGCGCGCACGCAATTCGATCACCGCGGTGACCTCCTTGCCGTTACGTGCGGCATCTACCAGTGCGTCGACGATCTCCGAGTTGGCACCGCTGCGGTACAGGGTCTGGCGCACAGCCAGAACGTGCGGATCCTTGGCGGCCTGGCGCAGCAGATCGACCACAGGCGTAAACGACTCGAAGGGGTGCATGAGCAGGATGTCCTGCTTGCCGACCACGCTGAAAATGTTCTCGGCGTTCTGCAACAGCTTGGGGATCGCTGGCGTGAACGGTGTGTATTGCAACTCAGGGTGACTGTCCAGGCCGGTAATGCTGAACAGCCGGGTCAGGTTGACCGGGCCATTGACCTGGTACAGCTCACTTTCACTCAGACTGAACTGCTTGAGCAGGTAGTCCGAGAGGTGTTTAGGGCAGGTGTCGGCCACCTCCAGGCGCACGGCATCGCCATAACGACGCGAGAACAACTCACCCCGCAGGGCCCGGGCCAGGTCTTCGACGTCTTCGGAGTCCAGCGCCAGGTCGGCGTTACGGGTCAGGCGGAACTGATAGCAGCCCTTGACCTTCATGCCCTGGAACAGGTCATCGGCGTGAGCGTGGATCATCGAGGACAGGAAGACGTAATTGTCACCCGGTCCACCCACGTCCTCGGGCACTTTGATCACCCGTGGCAACAGGCGTGGCGCCGGAATGATCGCCAGACCGGAATCACGGCCGAAAGCGTCGACCCCTTCAAGCTCGACGATAAAGTTCAGGCTCTTGTTCACCAGCAACGGGAACGGGTGCGTTGGATCGAGGCCGATCGGGGTGATGATCGGCGCGATCTCGTCGCGGAAGAAGCGCCGCACCCAGGTCTTGAGCTTGGTGTTCCAGTGACGGCGACGGATAAAACGGATCTGGTGTTTTTCCAGCTCCGGCAGCAGCACATCGTTGAGGATCGCGTACTGACGATGGACCTCGCTGTGTACCACTTCACTGATCCGCGCCAGCGCCTGGTGCGGCTGCAGGCCGTCAGCGCCGGCCTGCTCGCGGGCAAAGGTGATTTGCTTCTTCAGGCCCGCCACGCGAATTTCGAAGAACTCATCCAGGTTGCTGGAAAAGATCAGCAGGAACTTCAGCCGCTCCAGCAGCGGGTAGCTCTCATCCAGTGCCTGTTCCAGCACACGGATGTTGAACTGCAGCTGGGACAACTCGCGGTGAATGTACAGACTGCTGTCATCCAGACCGGGGATAGCGATGGCCGGTGCAGCCGCCACCGGGGCGGGCGCAGGCGCTGGCGTCTCGACCTCGGCCACAGGCTCAGGCACCGCAGCAGGCTCCGGCGGTGTTTCGAGCATCGGCTCCGGCACGGGCTGGGCTTGCTTCATCTCGATATCACTGAGTACTTCGTTATTCATCTGGCGTTCCTGAAGGGCGTTACTGCCCTCTCATCAATTGAGCAGCGCGAACAGCGAAATAGGTCAGGATGCCATCGGCTCCTGCCCGTTTGAAGGCCGTGAGGGATTCCAGGATCACCCCTTCACTGAGCCAGCCGTTCTGGATCGCGGCCATGTGCATGGCGTATTCGCCACTGACTTGATAGACAAAGGTCGGGACCTTGAATTCATCCTTGACCCGATAAAGGATATCCAGATACGGCATACCTGGCTTGACCATGACCATATCGGCACCTTCGGCCAGGTCCGCCGCCACTTCATGCAGGGCTTCGTGGCTGTTGGCCGGGTCCATCTGGTAGGAGGCCTTGTTGGCCTTGCCCAGGTTCAGGGCCGAGCCGACCGCATCGCGGAACGGGCCGTAATAAGCGCTGGCGTACTTGGCCGAGTAAGCCATGATACGCACGTTGAGGTGGCCAGCCAGCTCCAGAGCTTCACGAATGGCCTGGATCCGGCCGTCCATCATGTCCGACGGGGCTACCACCTGGGCACCGGCTTCGGCATGGGACAAGGCCTGACGCACCAGGGCATCGACGGTAATGTCGTTCTGTACGTAGCCTTCTTCGTCGAGAATACCGTCCTGACCATGGGTGGTGAACGGGTCCAGGGCGACGTCGGTGATCACACCCAGCTCCGGGAAACGCTCACGCAAGGCACGGGTGGCGCGCTGGGCGATACCGTCCGGGTTCCAGGCTTCGGCGCCGTCGAGGGATTTTTTCTCGGTTGGCGTCACCGGGAACAGGGCCAGGGCTGGAATCCCCAGCTTCACCCACTCTTGCGCCGCTTCCAGCAACAGGTCGATGCTCAGACGCTCGACACCCGGCATCGAGGCGACTTCCTCACGGCGGTTTTCGCCATCGAGGACAAACACCGGCAAAATCAGGTCATCGACGGTCAGCACGTTTTCGCGCACCAGGCGACGGGAGAAATCGTCACGACGGTTGCGGCGCAGACGGGTGGCAGGAAACAAACGGTTAGCGGGGGTAAAGCTCACGGCAGACTCCTGAGCCCGCGCAGGCGGGCGAGCGCGACAGTTATAAGCGGCCATTATGACGCTTGAATGACAGCCTGGGACAACCCTGCGACTTGAGGACGCAGTCATTGTCCTTGTAGGAAATGTTAACGTCGAGACACATTTGGATACTTTCCCCAACGGCCACGAAGGGTTAGGCTGCGCGTTCATTTCGCCAGCACCCAGAAAATGCTCCAACAATTCCTGCAGGATTTTGGTTACTTTGCCCTTTTTCTCGGCACGTTTTTCGAAGGTGAGACCATCCTGGTTCTCGCAGGCTTCCTTGCGTTCCGCGGATACATGGATATCAACCTGGTGTGCCTGGTGGCCTTCTTCGGCAGCTATGCCGGCGACCAGCTGTGGTACTTCATGGGACGCAAGCACGGGCGCAAATTGCTGGCGCGCAAACCGCGCTGGCAGCTGATGGGCGACCGGGCGCTGGAGCACATCCGCCGCCACCCGGATATCTGGGTCCTGAGTTTCCGTTTCGTCTACGGCTTGCGCACGGTCATGCCAGTGGCCATTGGCCTGTCCGGCTACCCGCCACGCCGCTACCTGCTGCTCAACGGCATCGGTGCGGCGGTCTGGGCCCTGGCCCTGGGCGCTGCCGCTTATCACTTCGGCGCCATTCTCGAAGGCCTGCTGGGCAACGTGAAAAAGTACGAGCTATGGGTGCTCGGTGGCCTGCTGGCCTTCGGCGGCTGCCTGTGGTTGCGGCGTCGCGTCAATGCGGCACGCGTCGCCCGCAAGGAAGCGGCGGCCATGCAGGCCGAACAGCGCGCCCCGGACCAGGACAGCGACCGGCCCTAAGCCAAGCAATTTTCGTTGTCGTCCTCACCCTGAACAATTAACACTGCGCCGTTTCCAGAATCCAACTACAAAGGATTTTGAGAAGATGGACGCGGTGATCGGACATCTGCCAATTTAGAGGCGATCTAACGCCTCGACTCGGGAGTAGTGAGCATGACCAAAAAAAAAGTTGCAGTGATCCTTTCCGGCTGTGGTGTCTATGACGGCGCCGAAATCCACGAGAGCGTGATCACCCTGTTGCGCCTCGACCAGCGCGGCGCCCAGGTGCAATGCTTTGCGCCGAACATTGCGCAGATGCATGTAGTTAACCACCTGACCGGCGAAGAAATGCCCGAATCGCGCAACGTCCTGGTGGAATCGGCGCGCATCGCCCGCGGCAATATCAAGGATCTGCGTGAAGCCGATGCCAAGGACTTCGACGCCCTGATCGTGCCCGGTGGCTTTGGTGCAGCCAAGAACCTGTCGAGTTTCGCCGTTGACGGCCCCGGTTGCAGTGTTCACCCAGATGTACTGGCCCTGGCCGAAGCCTTTGCCGAAGCCGGCAAGCCGGTCGGCCTGATCTGCATCTCCCCCGCCCTGGCGGCGAAGATCTACGGCCCTGGCGTGGTCTGCACCATCGGCAACGACGCCGATACCAGCGCAGCCATCGTCAAGATGGGCGGCACCCACGAAGAGTGCGATGTCCATGACATCGTCGAAGACACCCAGCGCAAGCTGGTCAGCACCCCGGCCTATATGCTCGCGCAGTCGATCAGCGAAGCCGCTGGTGGCATCTACAAGCTGGTCGACCGGGTGCTGGAACTGACTCACGAGAACGATTGAGCCCGCTCCCAAAGTGATCACCGGTGGGAGCGGGCTTGCCCCGCGATCAGTTGGGAAAGTCGCGCGCCAGACGCGTGAGGATGCGGTCCAGAGAATTGGCGAAAACCTGCTTCTCGCGATCTCCATAAGGCGCCTGCCCACCGCCGACCTGCCCCTGCTCGCGCAGGTCGGTGAACAGGTTACGCACCGCCAGACGTTCACCCATGTTGCGCTCGTCGAACTCTCGCCCACGCGGGTCAAGGCAGGCCACGCCGTTCTTGACCAGCCTGTCGGCCAACGGCACATCACTGCAGATCACCAGCTCACCCGGCACCGCATGCTCGACCAGGTAATCGTCGGCAGCATCCGGCCCGCTGGGCACGACGATCAACCTGACGCAGGTGAAAGCCGGTTTGATCTGGCTTTGCCCGGCCACCAGCACCACCTCCAGCTGACGTTTCAGGGCAAATTTGACGACCTGATCCTTGGCCGCCTTGGGGCAGGCATCGGCATCAATCCAGATACGCATGACAACAGATTCCAAAGAATACGGGCGGACAGTATCCCTGCTCGCCCGCTCGCCTTCAAATCAGCCCGCTGACACCCGGCGTTTCTCGGCCAGACGGCTGCGTCCGTACAGAATCGCAATGGCCAGCAAGGCAACCACTTGCGCCGCCAGCGAATAGGCATCGGCGTGGATGCCCAGCCAGTCGAAGTCAAAGAACGCCACCGGACGGGTACCGAACACCCCGGCTTCCTGCAGTGCCTTGACCCCGTGACCGGCAAACACCACCGACAACGCACACAGCAGTGCGGCGTTGATGCTGAAGAACAGCGCCAGCGGCAGCCTCGCCGAACCGCGCAGGATCACACAGGCCAGCCCCACCAGCAGCACCAGCGCTGTAGCACCACCCGCCAGAACTGCCTGATGCCCGGCAGGTCCGGCCTGCAGCCACAGCGTTTCGTAGAACAGAATCACTTCGAACAGCTCGCGGTAAACTGAGAAGAACGCCAGCAAGGCAAAGCCGAATCGCCCGCCACCGCTGACCAGGCTGCTCTTGATGTAGTTCTGCCAGGCTGCCGCGTGCCGACGATCGTGCATCCACACGCCCAGCCAGAGCACCATGACACTGGCGAACAGCGCCGTGCAGCCTTCAAGCAGTTCGCGCTGAGCGCCACCGACATCGATGACATAGGCCGCCAATGCCCAGGTGCCGAAACCGGCCAGCAACGCCAGGACCCAACCGATGTTGACGCTACGTACCGCCGACTGCTGGCCGGTGTTGCGCAGGAAGGCGAGAATCGCTGCGAGCACCAGAATGGCTTCCAGGCCTTCGCGCAGTAGGATCAGCAGGCCGGAAATGTAGCTCAGCGACCAGCTCAGGCCATCACCGCCGAGCAAGTCGGCGGCTTCCTTGAGTTTCGCCTTGGCAGCCTGCAGACGCTGACTGACCCGCTCAAGCGGCAGGCCGTCCTGGAGCGACTGGCGGTAGGCCATGAGCGACTTTTCAGTGTCCTTGCGCACATTGGCATCGACGTTGTCGAGGGAGCTTTCGACCAGCTCAAAGCCTTCCAGGTAGGCCGCCACCGACAGGTCGTAGGCCTGTTCATGGTCACCGTTCTGGTAGGCCGCCAGGCTCTTGTCCAGGGTGTTGGCGGTGTAGTCCAGCAACTGCGCAGGGCCGCGTTGCACCTGCGCAGGTTGGGCGCGCTGGGCGCGGAACACTGCCGCCGCTTCCAGCCCTTGCGATGCTTCAACCTCAAGCGGCGTCTGGCGCGCCAGATCAGCGAGGTTGTAGGTTGTTTCGCCCTTGGCCTTGGCCGGATCTGCGGTGAAGCTGGCGATGTAGGTGGCCAGGTCCCAGCGCTGACGCTCGTCGAGCTGGTCGGCAAAGGACGGCATGTCGGTGCCTTCGATGCCTTGCCCCAAGGTGTTGTAGAGATCGTACAAGCTCAGTCGAGCAAGGCGCTCGCCGCTGCGCAGGTTGGCCGGCGGCGGCTCCAGGCCTGCCCCTGCCGGGCCGTCACCAGCACCGCTGTCGCCATGACAGACCGAGCAGTGCTGTGCATACAAGGGCGCACCGCGGGTGGGGGCTGGGGTGATGAGGGGGGCCTGGCTCACTTCATAGGCAACAGCCAGCTGCGCGCCGAGATGGCGCGCCTGCTGCGCGACACTGGCACCGTCCTGACGCTGATTGATCGCCTGGCGCAGGCTGACCACACCCTGCTCCAGCGCTTGCCGCTCGCCACGGGCCGGCAAGCCAGCGATCAGACCTTGCAGCACGTCGGTAAACTCCAGCTGCTCGCGGTATTCGCCGTCATCCACGACCTTGCCCGCCTCGACTGTCGCCGGATAGTCGGCACCGATGTAGTCAAGCAGGTGCAAGGCCTTGGCGGCGTTTTCGACAGTGTCGGCCAGCAGCACAGAACTGCTCAGTGCCAGCACTGGCCAGAGCAACCAGGCGAGCAAGCGGGAACGGGGAATCATGAGCCAATCTCAAATAACAATGCGAGGTATTGCATTGTTCACTTCCAATGGCGATCGCTCAAGGTTTGCGGGGCAATCTAAGTAAAATTTAGTGACAATTTCATCTCAGGCACAAAAAAGGCGACTCTGAGGTCGCCTGTATTTTTTACGGTGGGAGCGGGCTTGCCCCGCGATAGCGATCTGTCAGTCGCATCGCCTCGCGGGGCAAGCCCGCTCCCACAGTGAACAATCACGCATTCAGACCGGCGCCCGACGAATCGTCGCCAGCAAGGTCGCAGCCCCGAGGAACAAGCCGGCAAATGTGCGGTTCATCCGTCGCTGCTGCTTAGGTGTGCGCAGCAAACGCAATACCCGCGCCGCCAGACCGGTGTATCCGGCCATGACCAGCAGATCGACGGTGACCATCGTCGCGGTGATGATCAGGTACTGCGGCAGCAGTGGCGCATGCGGGTTGATGAACTGTGGCAGTACCGCCAGCATGAAGACCAGCGCCTTGGGGTTGCTGACGTTGACCAGAAAGCCGCGAAACACCAGTCCCAGCGGCTTGCCGATAGGCCGTACGGCAGACTCGTCGCTGAGGTCAGCCGGCAAGGCGCGCCACTGTTTGACCGCCAGGTAGACCAGATAGGCGACGCCGAACCATTTGATCACCTGGAACGCGGTAGCTGACGCTGCGAGGATGGCACCAACGCCGGCGGCAATGATCGCAATCTGCAGCACCAGGCCCAGCTGCAGGCCCAGGGCGTTCCAGTAGCCGCGCCAAAAGCCGTACTGCAGGCCACAGGACATCGAGGCAATTGCCCCGGCGCCCGGTGAGAGACTGATCACCCAGCAAGCGGCAAAAAATGCCAACCACGTTTCCAACGACATCGCACACCTCGGCCATGGCTTGTTGCAAAGCTCTAAGCTAGTGCGCGGGCGAAAAAATAACCACAATTTTTTCAGCGACCGGTCAATTACCAGCGGTTTTGTCTTCACCCACCAGAGGCACAATCTCAGCGCCGCGCCAGCGCCTGACCGACTTCTGGAAAAACTGGCTGTTGGGCACCTGGACAGTCGCACCACCGGCCTCTGGCAATTCGATCAGGGTAGTGAACAGCAGGTTGATGGCCACCACTCGCCCTTTCACGCCGGGTTTGTCGATGGTCTCGACCAGTTCCACCACGTCGCCGATACGAAACGGCCCGACGGTGAAGATCAGCACCGCACACAGCAGGTTCGACAGCACACTCCACATGGCGAAGAACGCCACCGCCGCGACAGCGACGAAGCCGGACAAGGCCGTCCACAGCACCGTGGCGGAAACGCCCAGACGCTCAAGTACGAATACCAGCGCACTGCCCATGATCAACCAGCGCAGGCCGCCGCGCACCGGCACCATCAGCTCCGGTGGTAAGGCATAACGCTCGCACAGGCGCTTCAGGCAACGCCCGACCAGGCGCTGCAGGACAAACGCGGCGCACAGGATCAGCAAAATCTTCAAGCCCAGCCAGAATGGTGCAATCCACTCCGGCGGCACTGGCAATTGCAATGATGCCATCAAGACAACGCCTCCAGCTCCGCCTGCATGGTCTCCAGCTGCTCAAGGGCGGCCATCCAGGCTTCTTCCAGTTCTGCTTCGCGGACTTTGAGCCTGGCCTGTTGGGCCAGCAAGTCGCGCAACTCATCCTTGCGTGCGGCCTCGTAGAGGGCACTGTCACCGAGGCTGGCATCAATTTTTGCCAGCTGCTCATGCAGGGTTCCCAGCTCGCGCTCAAGCTTGTCGGCTTCACGCTTGTGCGGGGCCAACTGCTGACGCAACGCTGCCGCCGCCTGACGCTGGGCTTTTTTGTCGGTCTTGTCGGCGTTGACCGGCGCAGTACTGACTGGCGCGTTGCGCTGGCGGTACTCGACCAGCCAGCGGGTGTAGTCGTCAAGGTCGCCGTCGAAGGTCTCAACCTTGCCGTCGGCCACCAGCAGGAAATCGTCGGTGGTGCTCTTGAGCAGGTGCCGGTCGTGGGAAACCACCAGTACCGCACCGCTGAACTCCTGCAGCGCCATGGTCAGCGCCAGACGCATTTCCAGGTCCAGGTGGTTGGTCGGCTCGTCAAGCAGCAGCAGGTTCGGACGCTCCCAGGCGATCAATGCCAGGGCCAGGCGGGCCTTTTCACCACCGGAGAAGTTCAGCACCGGCTCATCGATACGCCCGCCACGGAAGTCAAAGCCGCCGAGGAAGTCGCGTAACGTCTGTTCGCGCTCGCTCGGTGCCAGACGCTGCAGGTGCAGCAACGGGCTGGCCTTGTTGTCTAGCGAATCCAGCTGGTGTTGGGCGAAGTAACCCACCGACAGGTTCTCACCGCGCACCAGGCGTCCGCTCAAGGGCTCCAGCTCACCGGCCAGGTTCTTGATCAGGGTCGACTTGCCGGCACCGTTGGGGCCGAGCAAACCGATACGCGCACCCGGAGTGAGCTGCAACTTGACCTTCTCAAGGATGGTCTTGTCGCCGTAACCCAGGCGGCCTTCGGACAGGTCGAGCAAAGGGCTGGAGATCTTCTCCGACTCCCGGAAGGCGAAGTCGAACGGCGAATCGACATGGGCTGCCGACAGCTCTTCCATACGCTCCAGAGCCTTGATCCGGCTCTGCGCCTGGCGTGCCTTGGTGGCCTGCGCCTTGAACCGGGCGATGTACTTCTCCATGTGCGCGCGCTGGGCCTGGTGCTTCTCGTAGGCCTGTTGCTGTTGCGCCAGACGCTCGGCACGGGTGCGCTCGAACGCAGTGTAACCGCCACGGTAAAGGGTCAGCTTGCACTGCTCGACATGGGCAACATGATCGACCACCGCATCGAGAAAATCGCGGTCGTGGGAAATCAGTAACAACGTGCCCGGATAACCCTTGAGCCAGTCTTCCAGCCAGAGGATCGCATCGAGGTCCAGGTGGTTGGTCGGCTCGTCGAGCAACAGCAGATCGGAGGGGCACATCAGCGCCTGGGCCAGGTTCAGGCGCATCCGCCAGCCACCGGAGAAGTCGCCAACGCGGCGGTCCATCTGCTCGTTGGTGAAACCCAGACCGGCCAGCAGTTTGCGTGCACGGGCATCGGCGGTGTAGCCGTCGGCGCTGTCGAGGTCGATATGCAGACGCGCCAGCGCCGTACCGTCATGCGCGGCCTCGGCTGCGGCAAGATCCACCTGAACCTTGCGCAGGCGGGCGTCGCCATCGAGCACATAGTCGACCGCCAGCCGGTCGAGGGTGTCGACCTCCTGGCGCATGTGCGCAATACGCCAGTCGGCCGGCAGCTGACAGTCGCCCGAATCAGGCGTCAGCTCACCGCGCAGCAAGGCGAACAGGCTGGATTTACCGGCACCATTGGCACCGATCAGGCCGGCTTTCTGACCGGCGTGCAGGGTCATCTCGGCGCCTTCTAGCAGGCGCTGGGGACCACGCTGTAAAGTGAGGTTCGATAGTCTGATCATAATGGCCGCGGAGTCTACCAGCTTCGTCGGCAACTGGCGCGAGTGGGACCATGCACACCGACCTGTGGAATTTTGCCCTGAATCTCTACGCCCGCCCAGGCGTCGAGGCCGCCTGCCTGCAATGGCAGGAGCAAGGTGGCGATGTCTGCCTGCTGCTGTGCGCGGCCTGGCTCACTCGCCGTGGGGTAGCGCCGAGCGGGCAACGTGTACACGCCCTGCGTGAACAGGCCGAAGCCTGGCAGGCCGAAGTGGTCAAACCGTTACGCAGCTTGCGCCAGCAATGGCGCCAAGCGGCCACGCGGGATGCGCAGTTGGCGAGATTGCGTGAGCAGGTGAAGGGACTGGAACTGGAGGCAGAGCGCGTTTTGCTTGAGCGCCTGCAAGGGATCTGTGAAGGCTGGGCAGCCAGCAGCGAATCAGGCGGTGACTGGCTGCGCGACCTGGCACCAATGGACACCGCTGTGCATCACGACGCGCTGCACAAGCTGCGCGTCGTGATGCAGTCGACTCAAGATGCTGAAGACGGTGTCTGAGACGGCACTACCGAGGATGCAGGTGCAGTCGGCGCACTGGTCGCCGGTGCAGTGGCTGCAGGTGCTGGAGCGGTGGCAGGCTTGGCGGCAACAGGCTGAGCGGTAGGCTTGGCAGGCGCTTTCGCCGCTGCCGGTTTGGCTGCTGGCCTGGCTGGCGCTTTCGCCGCAGCAGGCTTCGCTGCGGCTGGTTTGACGGCTGGTTTCGCCGCGGCAGTTCTGGCCGCTGGTTTCGCAGCGGCGGTTCCGGCCGCAGGCTTGGCAGCGGGTTTCGCAGCGGCGGTTCTGACCGCAGGCTTGGCAGCGGGTTTCGCAGCGGTGGCTTTGGCTGCCGGTTTAGCAGTTGGTTTTGCCGCTACAGATTTCGCAGGCGCTTTAGCGGCAGCAGGTTTTGCCGCTGCGGTTTTGGCTGCGGGCTTAGCAGGTGCTTTTGCTGCGGCAGGCTTGGCAGCTGCGGCGCGCGCAGGGGCTTTTGCCGCTGGCTTGGCGGCGGCTCTGACCGCAGGTTTGGCGGCAGGCTTGCTCACGGTCTTGGCGGCTGGCTTGGCCGCTGCAGGCGCAGGTTTTGCTTCACGCTGAGTCAGCGCCTTGGCAGCCGCTTCCTTGACCTTGCCAACGCCCTGGGCCAGTTTCAGGCTTTCCTGGGCGTCACGCTTGAGCTGCAGAATGTAGGTGCGGGTCTGCGACTGGCGCTCTTTCAGCGAGTCGAGCAACTCTTCCAGTTCAGCCGCTACCGACTTGGCCTTGGCTTGTGCCTTGGCTTTTCCGGACTTGGCTGCGTCTTGCAGCTTGAGGCGAGACTTGTGCAGTTTTTCTTGTGCCTTACCGCGTTGTTTTTCCAACTTGGCGAGCAATTTTTCAGCATCAGCCAGCGCTTGCGAGCAGGCATTTTCCAAATGATCGAGCAGGCTGCCCGAGAGTTGCTGGAGCAGGTGCAACGGCGTACTTACTGGCTTCTTATTGGCCGACATGGTTTACCTCCTGGCTGACGAGAGTGCGGCTCATACTATGCTTCTGCTGCTACCGCCGCTAGGGCATGTTGACAGTATCGAAGGCGCCGCGTTGCATGCCTGGGCAAAGTTGTTATCGCTGCAGCTGGAATCAAGTGTAGATGCTTCACAAAGTGTTGCTGATATTTACACGAAGTCGCAGGCCAAGGCTGGCATACTTTATTTCCGCCGAAGCAGGAGTGAGCCCGTGCCGCGCTATCTAGTGTTAGCTGTTTTTCTATTGCCGGCAGCGCTCATGGCAGCGCCCGCCGATACCCCGACAAATGACCATGACCTGGCGTACAGCCTGGGCGCGAGCCTGGGTGAACGTCTGCGTACAGAAGTTCCCGACCTGCAATTGCAAGCCTTGCTTGAAGGGTTACGTCAGGCCTATCAGAACAAGCCGCTAGCCCTGAGCAAAGAGCGCATGTCGGTAATACTCAGCGAACATGAAGCCCGCGCCAATGAAGCAGCGCTACACGCGCAAAGTGAACAGCTACTGAGCGCGGAAAAGCGCTTTATGGCCGCTGAGCGAACCCACGCAGGAGTGCGCGAATTAGCCGCAGGCATTCTGGTGACAGAACAGGTCAAAGGCAGCGGCGCCAAACCCGACGCGCAGGGCAAAGTCCAGGTTCGCTATGTCGGCAAGTTGCCAGACGGCACTGTCTTCGATCAGAACCAGCAAGCGCAATGGTTCAATCTGGACAGTGTGATCGAGGGATGGAAAATAGCGCTACCGGAGATGGCGACAGGGTCCAAGTGGCGTCTGGTAATTCCTTCAGCCCAGGCTTATGGTGCCGAAGGCGCGGGCGACTTGATTGCGCCCTATACGCCACTGGTATTCGAGATCGAGTTGCTCGGAGTGGCCGACTGAAGGACGGCGCCTCAGTTACGCCTGAACGGCGCCCTCTTCGCTGTGCGCAGTGTGCAGCACCTCGATAAGGCAATCTTCAAGCTCGAAGCGTTCGCGTAGCTGGCCACCGAGATTTTTCAGTTCCTCGGCGAAACGCTCAACATCGTTGCAGTCACCTTTGTGGCAGTGATCGTTGAACCACAACGCCTTTTCCGTGCTCACATCGATACGCGGATTAATTTGCTCGGCCAGCTCCAGTCCGCGCGCATCACCAAATGCCTTGGCCTCGCTGGCCAGTTGTTCACATACTTCGAAGTGCCAGGCGGAAACGTAATCCACAAGGATTTCGCAAAAGCGCCCATTCAATGACTTGTCGGCAAAGGCAGGCTTTGCATTGCGCAGCTCACGGAAAGCTTTAACCAGCTCTTCACGCTCCTTCAGCAAGCGGTCAATGAGCTGATGAACCCCACCCCAGCGTTCCTGAGCATTCTGACAACTATCTAGCATGGCGATCTCTTCCCTTCTGGGTAATGCGCCTGCCCCCGCTCGCAAGTGTGCGCAGCAATGGTGAAATCAGCAGACGGCATCGAGCAGCTGTGTTTTCGGTATGCGTGCAGGGAGATTATTCCCGTGCGCCCTTGGCTTCAAGGTACGCAGACGACAAAGTTCATACAAGTGTTTAATACTTTCTGAAGCTGCCGCCGGTCGTTTGCACCTGCAATCGATTGCGTCAGTTTTTTGCCGAACAGCCGATGAGCGAACGCTTGTGCGCACACAGGCGCAAAAGTAGCAGTGCGGCCAACAGTACAAATGACAGCAAGCTCCACTCAGGGACCGTCAAGTCGAGAAAACTCCAGCTGATGGGCGTGCACTCAGGACTGCCGAGCACCATGATTTTGAGCGACTGGCTCAGTGGCAGGCTTTCGAAGAAATAGCTCATTGATGGCTGGCAGCCCATGTTCGCAAGCGGCGCGCCTTGCAACCACACATGTCTGGCAGCGAGCAGCGCTCCACCCGTGGCGAAGAACAGCGCCAGCACCACATAAATGCGTGCGCCCAGGCGTCCGGGAGCGTGTACTACCGCGCACAGGCAGACCAGTGCAAAGCTCCCCAGAAACAACCGCTGGCTGTAGCACAGTGGGCACGGCTCCAGCGCCATACCCCATTCAAGATAGAACGCAGCAGCCAGCATCAGTACCGAGGCCAGTAAGGCCGGAAGGAACATTGAGCGCAAGCGAGCCAACGGCATGGTAGTTCCGCAATCGAGATAGACAGACTTCAACGGTAGAGGATTGCCGCATCTTGTTTCAAGGCGCGACAAATAGGATAAGTCACTGACTTAAAAGGGAATGGTCGCAAAGCAAACAAGAAATAGACTCAGCCATTGTCGGACGCAGGAGTAGGAGTTTGTAGGCATTTTCGCCGAGGGCTTGGGCTCGCGTCTTAGCACAAGCCCAAGGGTGGCTTAAGCACGAACCGCTTCCGGCAAGGGCAGCGCCAGCAGGCGTTCGTCCAGCAGGCCCAGCCCCTCCTGGAACAGCTGGTTGCTGCGCTCGGTATCACCCAGCCCGGCCAGCAGGCGTGCCAGTTCGGCGCAGGCCTCGGGATTGCGTTGCAGGCGCAAGCTACTTTCCAGGTAATCGCGCGCCTTGCCCCACAGACGGTTTTGCAGACTCAACCGCCCCAGGGTGAGCAACAGGCCAGGGTCATCGCCATGCTGCTTCAACCAGCCTTCGGCGGTTTGCAGCTGGCGCGCCAGGTCGGTGCCGCGCACCAGGCCATAGAGCCGCGCCAAATGGCTCTCATACTGACGCTTGAGCGCTGTACGCAGCACTTCCTCGGCCTCGCTCTCCGCCCCCAATTGACGCAATTGCTCGGCATAGGCCAACACCAGCTGCGGCTCTTGGCGCTGAGCGGCAGTCAGCTGCTGCCAGGCCCGTTCCAGGGACTGACGGGCACTTTGCTCTTCACCTTCACGGCTAGCGGCCAGGCTGAGGTTCTCGCCCCAGGCGCGTCGCTCCAGCTCCGCCAGTTCAGTGGCGGGCAAGACCTTGTCTTTGCGCAGTTCAGGCAACAGCCGGATCAACGCCGACCAGTCCCCACGCTCGCGATACAACCGTTGCAGCAAGCGCAACACCTGGGCGTTATGCGGATGACGCTCCTGCATGGCTTGCAGGGTGACCAGGGCCGCATCGCTCTCACCGTGATCCATCTGCAACTGGGCATGGCTCAAGGCAATCGCCAGCTCGGCTTGCGGCTGGCGCTCAAGGGCGCGTTCAAGCAGGTTGTCACGCTCTTCGCTGCGTCCCAGTTCGTTTGCGGCTCGCGCAGCGCCAAGGTAGTACAGCAGCGGTTGACGCTCTGCCTCGGCGGCGCGCTGCAGGTGGCGCTGGGCGCTGGCCCAGCGACCCTCGGCAAGGTCCAGCTGGCCCTGTTCAATGGCCAGCCGGGTACGACGACTGCGATTACGGCGCGACCAGGGATTGACCACACCGCTGGAGGTCAGCACCAGGCCGACCAGATAGCGCACCAGCAGCACGGCGAGAATGATGCTGGCCAACACGGCCAGTGCCGCCCAGAGCCCGGATTGATAGCGAAAGCTGCCGTAGGAAATCAGCACATAACCGCTGTGCTTGGCGATCGCGATCCCGAGTGCGGCAGCGGCCGCAATGGCCACCACCGCCAACAGGTAGACGCGCTTCATGGTTTGCCCTCCTCGGCCGGCAAGTACCGACGCTCAAGGTAAGCTTGAACCGCGCTGAGGCTGTCGGCCAAGTCCGGGACCACCACCGATACCGGCTCTTCGGCCAGGGCATTGAGGCTGTCGAGCATTGCCTTGCTTTGCGGATTGTCCGGGTTGAAATTGGCCAGCAGAACACTGCGCGCATCATCCAGGGCCTGGGTATACACCTTGGCTTCGCCATTCAGCGCAGCCCACTGGGCCTGTTCGATGGTCAGGCTGAGCGCCAGGCGCAGTTGATTGAGCGACTGCCCGGTAAGCAATGGACGAACATTTTCGTCAGCGTTGAAATCAATCTGGAAGTACTTGGACAGCTCCGCCCACCACTGCGACCAGCGACTGGCGCCATCGCCATCAGCGGTCAAGGCACCCAGGGCATCGGCATCGCTGTTGAATTCCGGCGACACCGCACTGAGCTGCTGCACCTGTTCACGTTGGGCCGCCAGTTTCAGGAATAAGCCGGTACGATCCGGTTGCTGGACGCTGCTCAGGGTGGCCAGGCTTTTGGCCAACTGCTCACGAGCAGCAAAGGCACCCGGGTCGCTCTGCTCGCGCAGAATGTCATCGGCACCCTGGACCAGCGCGCGGGCACTGACGATGTCCTGCAGGGCCGACAAACGCAGGCTGGCCAATCGCAGCAAGTGCTCGGCTTCGGCCAGACGCCAGTCCTTGCGGCTGGCGCCAAGAATGCTTTCCAGGCGCTGGCTCAGGCGTTGCTGATCGCCCTGCAGTTGCGCCACCAGACGGCGGCGGTCTTCAAGTTCGGCAGCAGCAGGCAAACCCGCCAGCTGCGCTGACATCTGCTGCTCACGCAACTGCAGCGCCTGGGTCTTTTCGCTCAAGGCTTGCAGGTACTGACCCTGGCCTTGTTCGGCGCCCTGGAGCTGGCGCACCTGCCATACCCCCCAACCGCCAACGGCAATGCCCGCAGCACCGAGCAGCAAAGCCAGGATTGCCAGGCCATTACCCGAACGTTTGGCCGACGTGGTGGCGGAGGGTTCAGACGCTTCTGGCGTCGATTGCAAGTCATCATTGGGCAAGACAGTTTCGCTCACGTATCCATCCTTTGCATTGGCCTCGTCGCCAATCAGCTTAGCGCTTCAGAGGGCAGGTGCAGGCAATTGCCGCAGGGCTGCCAACAACGCCGCGGCGCTGGCACCGCGACAGTCCACTACATTCTGTGCCCCGGCTTCCCGGGCTTGCGCGGCAACTCGCGGGCTAGGCACGAACAGCGTCAGCTGCGCCAGCTGTGGCCATTGCTCCCCGGCCAGTTGCCGCAAGTGTTGAAAACCCTGGCCACTGCTGACCACCAGGCCGTTCAGGCGTTCCTCGGCAATTCGCGCGGATAATGCCCCGTCCGGGTAGGCCGGCAGGTAGCGGCGGTAGAGTTGCAGATAATCGACACTAGCACCTTGCTCGGTGAGACGCTCGGCGAGCAATTCACGCCCGCCTTCGCCGCGCATGATCAATACCCGCGGTGCCGGCCCGGCAATCGCCTGGTGCAATGCTGGCAGTTGCAGGAGTGCTTCGCTGTCGTCGCCGGCCGCTGGATAGCTGACCTGGCAGCCATGCTCCTGAAGAATCTGCGCAGACGCAGCCCCCACGGTAAACCAGGCTGAATGAGGCAGCTGCGGCCAATAGCGGGACAGTTCCGCTAGCCCCAGGCGCGCAGCCGGCTTGCTGACCACGATAATCGCAGCGTAGCGATCAAACGAACGCAGCAGGCCGCGCTGGGGCTCTTCCAGGCTCAATGCCTCGATTTCCAGCAACGGCAGGCTACTGCTGGCAACCTCGTGCTCAGTCAGCACCTGTGCCAGTGCGGTGCATTCATCCGCCGGCCGGGTCAGGAGCAGGCGCCAGTTGCTCACGGGTGACCGGCCTCGCCATACACGGCTTTGAGGATGTCTTCGGCGCCTTGCTTGAGCAGGTCTTCGGCAACCTGGACACCCAGAGCCTCAGCAGCGCGGCGCGGCGCACGGGCCTGAGCGGTCAGCAACTTGCCGCCGCTCGGTTCGCCGACCAGACCGCGCAGCCACAGCTGGTCGCCCTCCAGCACGGCGTAACAGGCGATCGGCACCTGGCAACCGCCATTGAGGTGCTTGTTCAGCGCTCGCTCGGCAGTCACGCGGTCAGCAGTGTCCTGATGGTGCAAAGGCGCCAGCAGCGCATGGATTTCGCTGTCGGCACTACGGCATTCGATACCCACCGCGCCCTGGCCACCGGCAGGCAGGCTGTCATCGACACTGATGCCGGAGGTAATGCGCGCTTCGAAACCGAGGCGGATCAGGCCAGCGGCGGCGAGGATGATCGCGTCGTACTCTCCGGCGTCGAGCTTGGCCAGGCGAGTGTTGACGTTACCGCGCAGGAAGCGGATTTCAAGGTCTGGGCGACGGCTCAGCAGCTGAGCCTGACGGCGCAGACTGGAGGTGCCGACAACACTGCCAGCTGGTAGCTCATCGAGGCTCTTGAAGGTGTTGGAAACAAAGGCATCACGCGGGTCTTCGCGCTCACAGATGCAATACAGGCCCAGGCCCTCGGGGAAGTCCATCGGCACGTCTTTCATCGAGTGCACGGCGATATCGGCCTGGTTTTCCAGCAGCGCGGTTTCCAGTTCCTTGACGAACAGGCCCTTGCCACCGATCTTCGACAATGGCGAGTCGAGCAGCTTGTCGCCGCGACTGACCATTGGCACCAAGGTTACCCGCAGATCAGGGTGGGCCTGCTCCAGACGGGCTTTGACGTATTCGGCCTGCCACAGGGCAAGGGCACTTTTGCGCGTGGCGATGCGGATTTCACGAGTGGACATGGATCGATCCGTACAAAGATTGATGTAACGGATGATAACAGTTCATTCCGACCCGCTTGCAGATCTATGTCATTGGATAAATTACCATCCCTGGTAGGAATATTCTCCAATCACGGTCTAAAGGTGCTGCATCATCTTGCGCACGCCCGCCACATGCCGACGGCTGACAATCAGTGCATCACCATTGAGTCCTTTGAGAAACAGCTGGAAATGCCCCAGCGGCGTGCGCTGCAAACGCTCGATGCGGTTGCGGGCCACCAGGGCATTGCGGTGAATACGCACGAAACGATCGCCAAACTCGTCTTCCAGTGCCTTGAGCGGCTCATCCAGGAGCACTTCGCCGGACTCATGGCGCAAGGTCACGTATTTGTGGTCGGCGATAAAGTAAATCACCTGATCCAGGGGAATCAGCTCGATGCCTTTGCGGGTCCGCGCACTGATATGGCTGCGGGGACCACTGCCGCTCTCGGCTGCCGGACGCGTCAGCGCCGCCAGTTGCACCCGGCTGGGGCGCTCGGCCTTGCGCAACGCTTCACGCAGGGCATCGGCCATTACCGGTTTGAGCACATAGCCCAGGGTGCTGTCCTTAAAGGACTGTACGGTGAATTCGTCATCACCGGTACAGAACACCACGGCAGGCGGGGCTTCGCGCTCGCACAGGCGAGCGGCGACCTGGAGACCATCCAGGCCCGGCATGCGGATGTCGAGCAGGACCACCTCGGGTTTGAGGCTGTCAATCAGAGCCAGAGCCTCTTCGCCATTGGTGGCGCTGGGCTCCAGCACTGTATAGCCCCCCAGTTCGCCAAGCAGTCGGCTCAGGCGTTCCCGGGCTTGGGATTCGTCATCAACGATCAGGACATTCATATTGCGCTGGATTCCTGCGTGAGTCTCGCACAAGGGTAGCGTAGACAGGTGAGGTGACGACCGTCACGGCGATCCACGCTCAGACTCGCACGATGGCTAAAGATTCACTGGTTCGGCAGGAAACATGCCGAGCCTCTGTCCAACTGTAGACGGTTGCCGGAACGCTGCCGTTCATTCGCTAAATATCCTGTTGCGCGCGTGCTGTCGCCTGCCTGCGCCGCGACATAATCACGCATTTACCCCGACCGCCGTCCTGCGGCACGCGCCTCAACCCTGCTATCATCGTCGCCACTTTTCCGTTCACGCCTTCAACGAGTGAATCCATGAGCACCGACAAGACCAATCAGTCCTGGGGCGGCCGCTTCAGTGAGCCCGTCGACGCCTTCGTCGCCCGCTTCACCGCCTCCGTCAATTTTGACCAGCGCCTGTACCGCCACGACATCATGGGTTCGATCGCCCACGCCACCATGCTGGCGAAGGTCGGCGTGCTCACCGATGCCGAGCGCGACACCATCATCGATGGCCTGAAAACCATCCAGGCTGAAATCGAGGCCGGTAACTTCGACTGGCGCGTCGACCTGGAAGACGTGCACATGAACATCGAAGCACGCCTGACCGATCGCATCGGCATCACCGGTAAAAAGCTGCACACCGGCCGTAGCCGCAACGACCAGGTCGCCACCGACATCCGCCTGTGGCTGCGTGACGAAATCGACCTGATCCTGGCCGAAATAACCCGCCTGCAGCAGGGCCTGCTGGAGCAGGCCGAGCGCGAAGCCGAGACCATCATGCCCGGTTTCACCCACCTGCAAACCGCCCAGCCTGTGACCTTCGGCCACCACCTGCTGGCCTGGTTCGAGATGCTCAGCCGTGACTACGAGCGTCTGGTCGACTGCCGCAAGCGCACCAACCGCATGCCCCTGGGCAGCGCCGCACTGGCAGGCACCACCTACCCGATCGATCGCGAGCTGACCTGCCAGCTGCTGGGCTTCGAAGCCGTAGGCGGCAACTCGCTGGACGGTGTCTCCGACCGCGACTTCGCGATTGAATTCTGCGCCGCTGCCAGCGTGGCGATGATGCACCTGTCGCGCTTCTCCGAAGAACTGGTGCTGTGGACCAGCGCCCAGTTCCAGTTCATCGACCTGCCTGATCGCTTCTGCACTGGCAGCTCGATCATGCCGCAGAAAAAGAACCCGGACGTCCCAGAGCTGGTTCGCGGCAAGACCGGCCGTGTGTTCGGCGCCCTCACCGGCCTGCTGACCCTGATGAAAGGCCAGCCGCTGGCCTACAACAAGGACAACCAGGAAGACAAAGAGCCGCTGTTCGACGCCGCCGATACCCTGCGCGACTCGCTGCGGGCCTTTGCCGACATGATCCCGGCAATCAAGCCGCGTCACGCAATCATGCGCGAAGCCGCCCTGCGTGGTTTCTCCACCGCCACTGACCTGGCCGACTACCTGGTACGTCGCGGCCTGCCATTCCGTGATTGCCACGAGATTGTCGGCCACGCGGTCAAGTACGGTGTCGATACCGGCAAGGATCTGGCCGAGATGACCTTGGAAGAACTGCGCCAGTTCAGCGACCAGATCGAGCAGGACGTGTTCGCCGTGCTGACCCTCGAAGGTTCGGTCAATGCCCGTAACCACATTGGCGGTACTGCGCCGGCTCAAGTTCGGGCAGCCGCTGCACGCGGCCAGGCCCTTCTGGCCAGCCGCTAATCCGTATATGTGCAGGCTCGTCGGCGTCCGGCCGCGAGCCTGCTGCTCTATTCGTTAGCGCTTGCCGCTACGCACCATCTCCAGGAACGCCGGCATCTGCACTTCCTTGTCAGCCGCGATCTTCTGCACATTCGGATTGTTCTTGAAGCGCTCAAGCAGCTCGCGCGCTTGCGGGAAGTCTTCCAGCACATCGATGCCCAATACCTTCTTGCCCACCGCATAAGCCAGGTCGACGCTGAAGCAGAACATCACATCGGCGATGGTCAGGCTGTCGCCAGCTACGTACGGGCTGAATTTGCCGTTGCGCTTGAGGGTTGAAATACCCGCCAGCAGTTCGGCCTTGGCCTTGTCCTTGATGGCCGGGTCGACCTGGGCACCGAAGAAGGCTTCGGGGTAGCAGGCGCGGGCAGGCAACTCGATGTACAGCTCGATTTCCTTGGCCAGTTCATGCACCTTGGCCTGGGCGAAAACCCCTTCAGGCAACAGCGCCTTACCCGCCTGGGTCTGTTCGATGTAATCGAGGATCAGGCTGGTTTCACTGAGAAAGCCGTGCTCGGTCTCCAGCACCGGCACCTTGCCGATCGGGCTGACCCTCAGCGCTTCGGGGCTCTGACCGCCGAAAAACGGCACCTCTTCAAACGGTACACCCTTTTCCAGCAGCGCCAGTTTGACCATGTTGTAGTAGTTACTGACTGAGAATCCATGAAGCTTGAGCATGAAAACAGCCTCCAGGCCGTAAAGGGGTTGGCCGGGCAGTTATAGCCCCATGACAGGTTACTGACCAGCATCATGGAGATTGTCGATAGCAAGGCATTGGCGCCTGGCTCGTGGCAAACTGAGCACCCCTTCAGAGGAGATCGCCCATGAGCGAGCCAACCGATATCGACAACGACGAAGAAGAGTTCGCCGAGTCGACCCTGATCGAAGCGATCGAGAACCAGATCGAAAGCGACAACCCGCCAGCGGCCAAAGCCACGTTCAACAAGCTGACCCTGGTGGGTTACGAGCGCGACGACATCCTCAATCTCATGGCTCATGTGCTGGCCTACGAAATTGACGCGATGCTCGAAGAAGACCGTGCGTTCAATACCCAATGGTACGAAACCGCCTTGCGCGCCCTGCCTGAGCTGCCGCCGGAAAAGGACTGAAGCAAAGCAGGATTTCCCTGACTACACTGCAAAACCAGGCACCGGCGACGGTGCTGCCCTCCTTGTCTGGAAGTCGGAGTCTCTATGTCGTTTACCCCCGAACTGATTGCCGAGCTGGAAGTCCTTGCCCTGTTCAACCTGGATAGCAGCCAGGAAGGTATCAAGGTCCATAACACTGCCTCTAAAGACCTCATCGCTGCAGCCCAACGCCTGTACGACAAACAACTGACCGACCAGCCTGATGGCGGCTACCTGACCAGCCTGGGACATGATGCTGCCGAGCACGCACAGCAGCTGCTGACCATCCTGAACGTCGCCCAGCCGGCCTGATACAAATTTGTGGGAGCGGATGAATCCGCTCCCACTGCGCTGGCAAAATGGCGTCAAAATTCAATTAGCGCTTAAACTCGCCATTGCTTCCCCCAAACGGCCGGTTTTAGCTCGCGATGAACCACCCCCACGAAATCCGCCCCGATCTTGATCAGGGCATTGACCGCAAGGTGCTCAGCCAGCTGCGCCAACGCTTCCTGGTGCTCAATCAGGGGCGCCTGAGGCGGGCCATGGACGGGCTGTCGAGCCGCCAGCAGCAAGCGCTGACCCTGCTGCCACTGCTCATGCACGTCAATCATCCCCTACTGCCTGGCTACGTCTCCGGAACCACACCCGCAGGTGTCGCGAATTTCGAGCCTGATGCCCCGTTGCTGGCTGAAGCCCAGCGCCTGACGCGCTCCTTCTCCTACAAGGCCCGTCGTGGCAACCCGTCTCAGCCGATCCATGGCCTGTTCCTGATGGGAAGCCTGGGTACCCTGGCCCAGGCCGAGCAGAGCGATATGGACGTCTGGGTCTGCCACGCCGCCGACCTCAGTGACAGTGAACTGGCTGAGCTGCGCAAAAAATGCCAGCTCCTGGAAAGCTGGGCCGCCGGCCAGGGTGCCGAAGCCCACCTGTTCCTGATCGAGCCAGAAAGTTTCGTCAAAGGCGAACGCGACGGCCAACTGAGCTCCGATGATTGCGGCACCACCCAGCACTACCTGCTGCTCGACGAGTTCTACCGCACCGCGATCTGGCTCGCTGGACGCACACCGTTATGGTGGCTGGTACCGGTCTATGAAGAGTCGCGCTATCACCACTACATCGAAACCCTGCTGTCCAAGCGCTTCGTGCGCGCCGGAGAGCACCTCGACCTCGGCCATCTGGCACATATCCCGCCCGGCGAGTTCGTCGGCGCCGGACTCTGGCAGCTGTTCAAAAGCATCGAGTCGCCTTACAAGTCGGTACTCAAGCTGCTGCTGAGCGAGGTGTATGCCAGTGAACACCCGCAGGTGCAGTGCCTGAGCCTGCAGTTCAAAAAGGCGGTGTTCGCCAATCGACTCGACCTCGACGAGCTCGACCCCTACATGATGGTCTACCGGCGCATCGAGCAGTACCTGCAAGGGCGCGGTGAACTGCAACGTCTGGAACTGGTGCGCCGCAGCCTGTACCTGAAGGTGAACAAGAAGCTCAGTGGCCTGACCCGTCAGCGTGGCGCAAGCTGGCAACGCGACCTGCTGCAGCGACTGAGCCAGGAATGGGGTTGGGGCGAGCGCCAACTGGCGTTACTTGACAGCCGTAGCCAGTGGAAAGTGCGCCAGGTAGCGGTTGAGCGCCGGGAGCTGGTGGCCGAGCTCAACTACAGCTACCGCTTCCTGTGCCAATTTGCCCGCGGCCAGAACGCCACCCGCCGTATCGAACAGCGAGACCTCAGCGTCCTCGGTCGACGCCTGTACGCGGCCTTCGAGCGCCGCGCCGGCAAGGTCGAATTCATCAACCCGGGAATCGCCCCGGACCTCGCCGAAGACACCCTGACCCTGGTCCAGTCCCCCAACCGCAAAGAGCCCGGGCAAACCCACTGGGGCCTGCACAATGGCAACCTGGGTGTGCACGAGTGGGAGCATTTCGCCCCGATCAAGCGCTGCCGCGAGCTGCTCGAACTACTGGCCTGGGCCCACCGCAACGGCGTGATCGACAGCAGCACGCGCCTGGCCCTGCATCCCGGTAGCAGCGACTTGACTGAGTACGAGCTGTTCAACCTGCTCGGCAGCCTGCAGCAGAGCGTCGCCCTGCCCTTGCCGATGGTCAGTGATCAGTGCCTGCTTCAGCCAAGCGTGGCTGACGAGATTCTCTTGCTGGTCAACGTCGGCGTCGACCCGTTGCGACACCACCGCGACCTGAACATCCTGATGACCACCGAGCGCACCGACTCGCTGAGCTACGCCGGGGTGCGCGAGAACCTGGTGCTGACCCTGGACCAGGTCACCCTCAACAGCTGGAACGAGGTCCAGGTACACCGCTACGACGGCGAGCATGCGTTGTTACGCTGCCTGCGTGATTATCTCGGCAACCTCGCAGCCCAGCACCTGCCCAGACTGCGGGTGCGCTGCTTTTGCCATAACCGGGCCCAGGCCATCGCCCTGCGGGTAGAGGAAGTTTTCACCACCGCCCAGGCACTGCTGGTGCAGAACCTCAACCACCGCTACTTGCTGCAGGTCCAGCAGCACACTCATGTGCTGGAGCTGCAGGCCGGCGCAGTAAACTTGATCACGCTTGATGATCAGGACGCCACCCTGCGATATCTCGGCGAAGAACGTAGCGACTACAGCCCCCTGCACCTGGACGCCAACGTCTTGCAGGAGCTGGACCTGGCTCAGGTCCTGCCCTTGGGGCAGCCGCACTGCATCCAGCTGTTCTATCGGCTGCAGGATGCCTGGGTGGATGTCTACGTACTGGATGAGCACAACGCGCTATGGCAACAACGCCTGCCCTACCACGACGAAAGTAGCCTGCTGCTGCCGTTGCAGCGCTTTTTGCAGTCGATCGTTTTCCGCCGTGAAGCACGCTTGCCACTGGACAGTCTGCACGCCCAGGGTTCATTGGATATTCTTTATTACCAGTTGTTGCCATCAGCCATTGGCAAGGTCCGTCAGGTGGAAGCGCGACAGGTCGCGATCACCGCCATCGACACGCCCTACTACGAAGTGCAGGCGATTCTGCAGGCAGGCGCCAGCGATGACGTGCAAGTCACGCTGTACTGCAATCAGCGGGAATTTTCCGAGCTCGAGCATGGCGACCAGCTGTATGCCGTGGTCGCCCGCGAAATCATCGGGCAGCGCCGCGAGGCCGAGCGCTACCGTTGCTACATCACCGACCTGGACCTGTCCGGCCTGCTCGCCGACGGCCTGGGGTCGAGCATTCTTTACCTGCGCTACAAAAGCGAGCTGGAACGGGCGCTCAACGAGGCCCTGGCGCAGGTATGAGGTTCAGAGGTCGAAGTCGCCAGCGGCTTCCGGCTGGTACTCGACTTCCAGCAGTTTGAGCTTGAGGGTCTTGCCGCCTGGTGCCGGCCAGTCAATCTGCTCGCCCACCGACAGGCCCAGCAGTGCGCTGCCGATCGGCGCGAGGATCGAGATCTTGCCCTCGTCGGCGTTGGCGTCTTTCGGGTAGACCAAGGTCAGATGGTAGTCCTTGCCGCTGGCTTCTTCGCGGCAATGAACCCGGGAGTTCATGGTCACGACACCGGCCGGAACTTCCTCGTGACCGACCTGCTCGGCGCGGTCCAGCTCGTCCTGCAGGGCGAGCACACCCGGAGAATCCTGCGTCTTCTCATCGAGGCTGTCGATCAGACGCTCGAGACGCTGAACGTCCAATCGGGTGACGATAATGGAAGGCTTGGTGCTCATGATCCAGTCAGACTCCTTTTTTTGAACGATATAAAGCAAAACCCCGCCCAAGGGCGGGGTTTGCAGGAATTCGGCACAGCCGAAGCACGATCGACACTACCACAGCCAAGTAAATACACAATAGCTGAAGGGTTTAAGCCGACCCTGCCAATTGCCGACGCGCCTGAGCCTCCTGGCAGATCTGCCGACGACGCTGGTCATCGGCCGAGCGCCACTGGCGAATGTCTTCGACATGGCGAAAACAGCCAATGCAAACCTTGTGCTCATCCAGCCGGCAGGTACTGATGCAAGGCGACGGCACCGCCGGGCTGACATTGCTGAAGAGCGGCTTGGCCGGCTTTGGCGCATCGCTCATTTCAGATCTCTTCGAAATCGAGCTTCTCGCCCACGCGCTCCCAGACGATGCGCTCGAGCATCTCACCGAGCAGCTCCTCGGTCTTTTCGCAGGTCCACTTGCCGCTCGTTTCATCAAAGTCGAAGTGGAAGCCACCGGACTTGTCGGCCAGCCACAGCTGACGCAGCGGCTCCTGGCGGCTGAAAATCAGTTGGCTGCCGTTGTCGAACTTGATGGTCAGGACGCCTGCCGAGTTCTCCATATCCAGATCCAGGTCCGTTTCGTCGAACAGGTCTTCCAGGGCCTGTTGGGTCGCGTCGACCAGGTCGTGAAAACGCGCTTCGGTCAAACTCATTGCAAGAACCTCAAAAATGTCTGCACACACGCAAGCCGGGCAAGATACGAGCGCGGCGCGCCGAATGCAAAGGATAACGCCCGCCGCCTACCCCGACAGCCCCCGCCCGACGGCGGGCCGCCCGCATAGGCAAGGCGGCAGGTGCTCGGTATACTCGGGCGCAATACTGCTTATTACAAAGGATTACGCCATGAAGCGCCTGATCTCCACCCTCGCGGCGCTCGTCGCGGTTGCCTGCCTTGTTTCCGCCTGCGGCCAGAAGGGCCCGCTGTACCTGCCAGACGACAGCAAAGACGGTCAAAAGTCGCAATCGCACAAGCACCAGTAAGGGTACCCCATGGACGCTTTCAACTACCGCGACGGGCAACTGTTCGCGGAAGGCGTGGCCCTGTCGGCCATCGCCGAAAAATTCGGTACACCAACCTACGTCTACTCGCGCGCCCACATCGAGGCCCAGTACCGTAGCTATGCCGACGCTTTGCAGGGTGTTTCGCACCTGGTGTGCTTTGCCGTCAAAGCCAACTCCAACCTCGGTGTGCTGAACCTGCTGGCCCGTCTGGGCGCAGGCTTCGACATCGTTTCCGGCGGTGAGCTGGAGCGTGTCCTGGCCGCCGGTGGCCGCGCCGATCGCGTGGTTTTCTCCGGTGTCGGCAAGACCCGTGAAGACATGCGTCGCGCCCTGGAAGTCGGCGTGCACTGCTTCAATGTCGAGTCCACCGACGAGCTGGAGCGCCTGCAAGTGGTTGCCGCCGAGATGGGCCTGCGCGCGCCGATTTCGCTGCGGGTCAACCCGGACGTCGATGCCGGCACCCACCCGTACATCTCCACGGGCCTGAAAGAAAACAAGTTCGGTATCGCCATCGCCGATGCCGAAGAGGTGTACATTCGCGCCGCCCAGCTGCCTAACCTGGAAGTGGTCGGTGTCGACTGCCACATCGGTTCGCAACTGACCACCCTGGAGCCCTTCCTCGACGCCCTCGACCGCTTGCTGGCGCTGATCGACCGCCTCGGCGACTGCGGTATCCACCTGCGTCACCTGGACCTCGGTGGCGGCGTTGGCGTGCGTTATCGTGACGAAGAGCCACCGCTGGCCGGTGACTACATCAAGGCCATCCGCGAGCGCGTCGGCGAGCGTGACCTGGCCCTGGTGTTCGAACCAGGCCGCTACATCGTGGCCAACGCCGGTGTCCTGCTGACCCGCGTCGAGTACCTCAAGCACACCGAACATAAAGACTTCGCCATCGTCGATGCGGCCATGAACGACCTGATTCGCCCAGCCCTGTACCAGGCCTGGATGGACGTCACCGCCGTGCAGCCGCGCGCCGGTGAAGGCCGGACCTACGACGTGGTCGGGCCGATTTGCGAAACCGGCGATTTCCTGGCCAAGGAGCGTACGCTGAACCTGGCCGAAGGCGATCTGCTGGCGGTTCACTCGGCGGGCGCCTATGGTTTTGTCATGAGCTCGAACTACAACACCCGTGGCCGCTGCGCTGAAGTCCTGGTCGATGGCGACCAGGCGTTCGAAGTGCGCCGCCGGGAAACCGTAGCCGAGTTGTTCGCCGGCGAAAGCCTGCTGCCGGAGTAAACCCATGCTGCTGCGTTTTACCAAAATGCATGGGCTGGGCAACGACTTCATGGTCCTCGACCTGGTCAGCCAGCATGCGCACATCCTGCCCAAGCACGCCAAGCAATGGGGCGATCGTCACACCGGTATCGGCTTCGACCAGTTGCTGATCGTCGAAGCACCGAGCAATCCGGAGGTGGATTTCCGCTATCGGATCTTCAACTCAGACGGCTCCGAGGTCGAGCAGTGCGGCAACGGTGCGCGCTGCTTCGCCCGCTTCGTGCTGGACAAGCGCCTGACCGCGAAAAAGCGTATCCGCGTTGAAACCAAGGGCGGCATCATCGAGCTGGACGTGCGCAACGACGGACAGATCTGCGTCGATATGGGCCCGCCGCGCCTGGTGCCGGCCGAGATTCCCTTCGACGCCCCGGCCCAGGCCTTGAGCTACCCTCTGGACGTGGCCGGGCAGCAGGTCGAACTGGCCGCCGTGTCGATGGGCAACCCCCACGCCGTGTTGCGCGTCAACGACATCAATAGCGCCCCGGTGCATGAACTGGGTCCACAGATCGAGCACCATCCGCGCTTCCCGCAGCGGGTCAACGTCGGCTTCATCCAGGTCATTGACCGCCATCGCGCGCAATTGCGCGTCTGGGAGCGTGGCGCCGGGGAAACCCAGGCCTGCGGTACCGGCGCCTGCGCAGCTGCCGTGGCGGCGATCAGCCAGGGCTGGATGGACTCGCCGCTGCTGATCGATCTCCCCGGTGGACGCCTGTCCATCGAGTGGGCCGGCCCCGGCCAGCCGGTGTTGATGACCGGCCCGGCCGTACGCGTCTTTGAAGGACAGGTTCGTCTATGAGTGAGTGCCAACCATGAACGATCAGCCCCAGGCTCCCGCCGAACAGCCCACCGACCTTAGCGCCGAGGGCTCGACGCCCGCCTTCGGGGCTGAGGCCGTGGTTGCCTTTCTACGTGACAACCCGACGTTCTTCGCCGAACACGACGAGTTGCTCAGCGAGCTGCACATTCCCCATCAGCGCGGCGATAGCGTTTCGCTGGTGGAGCGTCAGCTCAAGCTGCTGCGCGACCGCAACATCGAGATGCGCCACCGTCTCTCGCAGTTGATGGACGTGGCCCGTGACAACGACCGGCTGTTCGACAAGACCCGCCGGCTGATTCTCGACCTGCTCGATGCCGACAGCCTGGAAGCCGTGGTCATGGCCGTCGAAGACAGCCTGCGCCAGGAGTTCAAGGTGCCCTTCGTCAGCCTGATCCTGTTCGGTGAAACCGCCGCGCCAGTCGGGCGCTGGGTCAATAGCGCCGACGCCCAGCAAGCCATCGGTGGCCTGTTGTGCAGCGGCAAGACGGTCAGCGGCAATCTGCGCGACCATGAGCTGGACTTCCTGTTTGGTGAAGACCAGCGCAAAGAGGTCGGCTCGACCGCCGTCGCCACCCTGAACCATCAGGGCCTGCATGGCGTCCTGGCCATCGCCAGCCGTGACCCGCAACACTACAAAAGCACGGTCGGCACCCTGTTCCTCAGCTACATCGCTGAAGTGCTCGGCCGCGTAGTGCCACGCTTTACCCAGACCCTGCGCCCGGTGCGCTGATGGAACGCCAGCTACAGGCCTTCTGCGCGCACCTGCGCAATGAGCGCCAGGTGTCCGAGCACACCCAGCTGGCTTACCGCCGCGACCTCGACAACGTCCTGGCCTTCTGTGCCAAGTCCGGTATCGACAGCTGGAATGCCCTGCAGATCCAGCACCTGCGCCAGTTTATCGCCCGCCAGCATCACCACGGCCAGTCGTCCCGTAGCCTGGCCCGGCTGCTCTCGGCAGTGCGCGGGTTCTACCGCTACCTCAACCGCGAAGGCCTGTGCAGCCATGATCCGGCCAACGGCCTGTCAGCGCCCAAGGGTGAACGGCGCCTGCCGAAAACCCTCGACACCGACCGTGCCTTGCAGTTGCTCGAAGGCGCCGTGGAAGACGACTTTCTCGCCCGCCGCGACCAGGCCATGCTTGAGCTGTTTTATTCCTCTGGCTTGCGCCTGTCGGAGTTGACCAGCCTCAATACCGAGCAGCTCGACCTGCCCGCAGGCCTGGTCCAGGTGCACGGCAAAGGCAGCAAAACGCGGGTGCTGCCGGTCGGTCGCAAGGCACGCGAAGCCCTCGAACAGTGGCTCGCATTACGGGGTATCAGCGCACCACAGGACAACGCAGTGTTCGTCAGTCGCCAGGGCCGTCGCCTCGGCCCGCGGGCAATCCAGTTGCGTGTACAGGCTGCCGGCGAACGCGAGCTGGGCCAGAACCTGCACCCGCACATGTTGCGGCACTCTTTTGCCAGCCACCTGCTCGAGTCATCCCAGGACCTGCGCGCCGTGCAAGAGATGCTCGGCCATGCCGACATCGCCACCACGCAGATCTACACTCACCTTGATTTCCAGCACCTGGCCGCCGTCTATGACAGCGCCCATCCTCGGGCTAAACGCAGTAAGGGCAGCGATTCATGAGTATCAAGCTGATCACTTTTGACCTCGACGACACCCTGTGGGACACCGCCCCCGTGATCGTTAGCGCCGAAGCCATCTTGCGGGACTGGCTGGCCGCCAATGCGCCGGACCTTGGCGCAGTACCCGTGGAGCACCTGTACGCCATCCGTGAGCGCCTGGTGCAGGCTGAGCCCGGGCTCAAGCACCGCATCAGCGCCCTGCGCCGCCGCGTGCTGTTTCACGCCCTTGAGGACGTCGGCTACAGCGAGAACAAAGCCCGAGAGCTAGCCAACGAAGGCTTCGAGGTGTTCCTCCACGCTCGCCACCAGATCGATATCTTCCCCGAGGTCCAGCCGGTGCTGGAGATCCTCCGCCACAGCTACACCCTCGGCGTGGTCACCAACGGCAATGCCGATGTGCGCCGCCTGGGTCTGGCCGACTACTTCAAGTTCGCCCTGTGCGCCGAGGACCTGGGGATTGGCAAGCCTGACCCACAGCCCTTCCTTGAAGCGCTGCGCCAGGGTCAGGTCGAAGCCCATGCGGCGGTGCATATCGGCGACCATCCCGGCGACGACATTGCCGGCGCCCAGCGTGCCGGCCTGCGCGCCATCTGGTTCAACCCGCAGGGCAAGACCTGGGAGGCCGACAACCGCCCCGACGCCGAGATCCGGCGCCTTTCGCAACTGCCCGAGCTGCTCAACAGCTGGCGCTGATCCCTCCCGGTGGGAGCGGGCTTGCCCCGCGATTGCGAGCTGTCAGACACATCGCATCGCGGGGCAAGCCCGCTCCAACAGACAGGCACAAAAAAGCCCGCAGCGACGGCGGGCTTTCTTGCTGACGAAACCACTCAGATAGGGCGGCTACCGTACTTGTTGTCCGGCTTCTTGGGCGGATCGGCGACCACATTGGCCTCCACTTCCTGCACCTTGCCACCACGGGAGAGGAACTCTTCCATAGCCTTGGCCAGGGCATCACGCTCCTTCTGCTTGGCTTCCATGCTCGGCATCTCGTCTACCGAGACAGCTGCCGACTTGGATTTGCCTTTGGCAACAGGTACCGGACTATCGTCGCCGCTGTCGTCAGCCACATCATCGGCTGCCGCTTCGAGGCCTTCATCACCTTCGTCTTCGTCGCCTACTTCGAGGTCGTCATTTTCCAGATCGTCGTCGCTCATGTTCTACCTCATGACTTGCGAAAAGCAGATTAGTTATAGACCAGCAGCGCCGTAAATCGACAGCCACCGGTAAAATTCAAAGGGTTGCGGGTTTGCCGCCACCTCGGGTGCGCGCCAGCAAACCTGGCGACCACCATGCAGGTCCCGCTCTTGGCAGGGCCTGACGAAATTAAAGAGCTGCCGATAGTGAATCGTCGGCCTACCCTGGCGTGATCAGCCTGCTCATTGGCAAGCCTAGCAAAGGGTAGCGAAGTTTGCGGACAGCTTGTCAGCTCCCTTCGGCGCGCATTCTAGCGCGCTCAGAGAAAAAGCAAAGTGCCTAACTATCACTCTGGTCTGTAAGTTTTCTGCCTACATGCGGCCAGCCGAAAAAGTGACGGCAAAAGCGCCCTGCGAAACCGTTTGCGATAGCAGAAACCGACAAACTGCAGGCAAAAAAATGCCCGGCAAGCCGGGCAAGATTTTTCGAGGCCGTTACAGGTTGTAGCCGCGCTCGTTGTGCTGCGCCAGGTCGAGACCGACCGACTCTTCTTCTTCGTTAACCCGCAGGCCCATGACCAGATCCAGCACCTTGAGAATGACGTAGGTGACGATCGCGGTGTAGATCACGGTAAAGCCGACGCCCTTGGCCTGAACCCAGACTTGCGCGCCGATGTCTTCGACGGTACCGAAGCCACCCAGTGCAGGGGCTGCGAACACGCCAGTGAGGATCGCGCCGACGATACCGCCGATACCGTGCACACCGAAGGCGTCCAGGGAGTCGTCGTAGCCGAGCTTGCGCTTGAGGCTGGTGGCGCAGAAGTAGCAGATCACACCGGCGACCAGACCAATTACCAGGGCGCCCATTGGGCCGACAGTACCAGCAGCAGGGGTGATGGCAACCAGACCGGCGACCACACCCGAGGCAATACCCAGAGCGCTTGGTTTACCGTGGGTCAGCCATTCGGCGAACATCCAGCCCAAGGCCGCAGCGGCGGTCGCGATCTGGGTCACCAGCATGGCCATGCCGGCAGTGCCGTTGGCAGCAGCGGCGGAGCCGGCGTTGAAACCGAACCAGCCGATCCACAGCATGGCCGCGCCCATCAGCGTGTAACCGAGATTGTGCGGGGCCATCGGCGTGGTCGGGAAGCCCTTGCGCTTGCCCAATACCAGGCAGGCCACCAGACCTGCGATACCGGCGTTGATGTGCACCACGGTGCCGCCAGCGAAGTCCAGCACGCCCCAGTCCCACATCAGGCCACCGTTGCCGCTCCAGACCATGTGGGCAATCGGCGCGTAGACCAGGGTGAACCAGATGGTCATGAAAATCAGCATCGCCGAGAACTTCATACGCTCGGCAAAGGCACCGACGATCAGCGCCGGGGTGATGATCGCGAAAGTCATCTGGAAGGTGATGAATACCGCCTCGGGGAACAGCGCCGCCGAAGAGGTCAGGCTCGCAGGCGTCACGCCAGCCAGGAAGGCTTTGGACAGGCCACCCACGAAGGAATTGAAGTTGACGACACCTTGCTCCATACCGGTGGTATCGAACGCCAGGCTATAGCCGTAAACCACCCACAGCACACTGATCAGGCCGGTGATCGCAAAGCACTGCATCATCACCGACAGCACGTTCTTGGAACGCACCATACCGCCGTAAAACAGGGCCAGACCCGGGATGGTCATGAACAGCACCAAGGCGGTGGCGGTCAACATCCAGGCGGTGTCGCCGGAGTTGAGCACGGGGGCTGCCTCCTCAGCCTGGGCCAGGCCAGGCATTACGAGGGGCAAAAGGGCTCCTAGCCCTGCGAATTGACGCAGAGTCATATTGTTATCTCCTGGGGCGTTGGGGTTTGGTGAGGCTTTTTTAGATCGCGTCGGTATCGGTTTCGCCGGTACGGATGCGAATCGCCTGCTCCAGATTGACCACGAAAATCTTCCCGTCACCGATCTTGCCGGTGTTGGCGGCCTTGGTGATCGCTTCGATGACCCGGTCCAGATCCTTGTCGTCGATGGCGACGTCGATCTTCACCTTGGGCAGGAAATCAACCACATACTCAGCACCGCGATACAGCTCGGTGTGGCCCTTCTGCCGACCGAAGCCTTTGACTTCAGTGACAGTAATACCCTGCACGCCGATTTCAGACAGCGACTCGCGCACGTCGTCCAACTTGAACGGCTTGATGATGGCAGTGACTAGCTTCATGAAACTCTCTCCCGAATTGGTGGACTTGCCCCAGGAAAACAAACCCGACTCAAGTCTAAGCGCAGCGCCTGGCTTTGTAACGCGTCGTTGACGGTGACTTCATCAGTGCATGGGTCATAAGGGTCTTAGCAGAAACCTTGCCAGATCCACTAAATCGTCCAATTACAGGCACTTGCGCGAGCCTGTGCTGATTGGCCAGTCGCCAGCAGCGTTTCGCTGCACAATTACGGTGCGCGCCGATTCGGGGCCATGCGCAAAAAGCGTGCAGCATAAGGCGAGCAAAGCTGCGTGCTACACTGGCGCCCCATTTGGATACAGCGGATAGCCGGACATGCTCGCGCCCAAAGCTTTTCTCGATGCCCTGAGCGACCAAGCCTCGCGCCTGTTCAGCGGCGACACCTCGCAACCTCGCGCTGAACTCGAAAGCCAGTTCAAAGCCCTGCTACAAAGTGGCTTCAGCAAACTGGAGCTGGTCAGCCGGGAAGAGTTCGACAGCCAGATGGTGGTCCTGGCCCGTACCCGCGCTCGCCTTGAAGCACTGGAGGCCAAGGTCGCCGAGATGGAAACACGCCTGAACCCGCCTGCGGCGGAATAAGCCAGCTAGACACACCCTGTAGGAGCCGGCCTTGCCGGCGATGGGGCGCGTAGCGCCCCTGGCCCTCCTCAGCCTGGCAGGTGCTGTAGCTCTATCCCGTCGATCAACGCATCAATCAACGCCCGCGCAAACTCCACTGAATGCTGGGTCGACCAGACAAAGCTTTTCCTGGACTCTGCGGTGTATCGCACGGCCTCTTCAATATTGACGCTGGCGCACTTGAGATAGAGCGAAGCGTGCACCAGCGCGTCCTCGGCACTGACACCCGCACACACATTGAACAACGGCGGATGCTCGGGACAGCTGGCGACAGGTCGTTCGATGGTGCGCACAAAGGGCAAATCGGGTGGATCAGGAACGGGCTTTTTCATCGGACAACTCCCATGCAGGTGGAGCGACCACCGTTCGCTGCGAAACGAAATGGGTGGCAGCTGTACGCGGGTTCGCAGACCGGGCATAGGAACCGGCGCACCCGAAGGTGCCCCACGCACAGCCGCCATTGACCAGAAATACAGGCGGGGAAAACCTGTATCAGGGAAATGGAGCTCTGCTTATGCCCCGGACTGCGACATCCGGTCGTTGAATTGGCAACGACCCTCACAGGGTAGGCATGCACCTGGACAGGCGCAACAGAGCAGCGGCGCCGGGAGTATGATTCAGAAGCGTCTGACAGAAAACCACTACAACCGGTAGGAGCGGCGGTGCGGCGACCCGACTTGCCCCGCGATACGATGTGCCTGAATGACCGCAATCGCGAAGTATGCCTGCCCCTCCGTCACCCTCCGCACCCAAGTAAGAGTGCCTGCACTCGCAGTCAGCGTTAAAGTCCGCCATGTTCAACGACAAAGTCCGAAAGAACAAACCGACAAACTGAACGTTTAATACCAACACCAGCTACAAGCTGAAGTTGCAGGAAGCTTCTGATTATTCAATCACCCGCCACTGCAACATTGAACAGAACCGCATTTGAATGCATCATCATGCAAACACAAGCGGATTTAACACATGGAGAAAACCAAAATGGATGAAGAATCATGTGACATTCATGATGTAGCCAAATCCGCCAGTGACTTAATATCATTCAGTTGCACACTCGGAGCCATGCACTTTAATGACGGCATGATCCAGCTCCAGTTCAATTCCCTTGTCGCCTCTTACGCAGATGACATTGTCAGGGCAGTTGAAGACGGTGTAATAAGCGCATGGCAAGGAATACAGGAAATAACACAGGAATACTTCGAACTGTCTGAAAAAGCGTCTTTTTATGCCCAGAATGCGGTAGGCACTCTGGGGGAGCCTTGCAAATTGAAGCGGGTGCTGCCATGACCGCGACCGTAGCCGGCGCGCCAATCGGCGGCCTGCTAGTCGCACATGGAGTCAATAATATTTATGAAGGCGTGGGCAATATATATAATGGCCCCGATGCGCCGGGTGTGATTGGCCCAACAAGGTATGCTTATCGACATGTCTTCAGCGACACTTCTGACGGGGATATGGCGTACTACTCAGCAGACTTGTTTTTATCGGTTCTAGGCATGACAAAAAAAGTACGCACACCCGAGTCATTTGAATTACTTTTAAAAGATCCAATTAACTACAAAAGATCTTATCAGCAAGCTGGCAAAGTAACCCTAGCTTTCGAGGCACTGATCGATTACTACTCCATAAAATCAATGACGCAAGTAGAATCGCAAAAATAATATACAACGCAAAATTCCGATCAAATTACGCCGCGCAGCCTTTTTCTATAAAAAATAAACCCCAGCACAACAATTATTATATATGTTACCGCATAAAGAGCTTGTAGCTGCCTACCTTCAAAGTTATACACGGCCCTTATTGGCCATGTAATCAGTCCCGTGTATAAAATAGAAGGGCCGAAAACGACACAAGTTAAAGCAACATAATAGCGGACATTTTCTAAATTCATGAATATAAACCATTAAGCACACGCGCCTGGGCTGCTAAGCAACGACAGACGCAGGGTAGACATGCACCTGAACGGGCGCAACAGAGCAGCGGCGTCGGAAGCATGAATCAGAAACGTCTGACAGAAAACCACTACAACCGGTAGAAGCGGCGGTGCGGCGACCCGACTTGCCCCGCGAAGCGATGTGTCTGAACGACCGTAATCGCGGGGCAAGCCCGCGCCTACCGAGGCAGACGCTGTAGCTCAATCCCGTCGATCAACGAATCGATCAAGGCCCGCGCCAGCTCTACAGAATGCTGGGTCGACCAGACATGGCTTTTACCCGGCTCTGCGGTGTACTGCGCCGCCTCTTCAATATTGACGCTGGCGCACTTGAGATAGAGCGAGGCGTGCACCAGCGCGTCCTCGGCGCTGACACCCGAACGCACATTGAACAACGGCGGATGCTCGGGACAGCTGGCGACAGGTCTTCCGATGGTGTGCACAAAGGGCAGGTCGGGTGGATCAGGAACGGGCTTTTTCATCGGGTAATTCCTATGCAGGTGGAGCGACCGCCGTTCGCTGCTAAACGAATAGGGTGGCAGCTGTACGCGGGTTAGCAGACCGGGCATAGGAACCGGCGCACCCGAAGGTGCCCCACGCACAGCCGCCATTGACCAGAAATACAGGCGGGGGAAAACCTGTATCAGGGAAATGGAGCTCTGCTTATGCCCTGGACTGCTAAATCCGGTCGTTGAATTGGCAACGACCCTCGTAGGGTAGGCATGCACCTGGACAGGCGCAACAGAGCAGCGGCGCCGGGAGTATGAATCAGAAGCGTCTGACAGAAAACAGCTACAACCTGACCAAGCCCCTGCACCTTAAGGAAAGCCCCCTCGCTGCCGATAACCATAGACTTGAGCGCTGCGGCCTCCCCCTCCAGGAAAGCAGGTACCCCCATGAAAGTCTGCATCACCCATCGAGAGATCTTCTATCACGTGCTTAACGCCGTTTTCCAAGCGTGCGATAAGCAGCCTGTAATCGCTGAACTCGGTGTTCTACGGGGAGAAAACGCGCTCAAGCTGTACAACGCGCTGACGCCGGAAAAAATGGTGCTGATCGACAGCTGGAGCCCAGTTGCCAACGACCAATACAGTCCGTTCGATCCGCTGCCGGCATGGCTTGAGCCGGTCGACGCTTATGCTTACTACTACGGCGGCCCGATGCACGATCCGGCGACCTGGGATCGCCTCTACCAGGAATGCCTGAGCAGGTTTGTCGACAAGGATAACGTCACCACGATCCGCGCCGACACCATCGGCGCCATCGAACAGATCAAACCGAAAACCGGCATCGACAAGTTCGACCTGGTTTACATCGATGCCAACCACCAGTACGAATACATCCTGCGTGACATGATGTACTACCAGGATCTGGTGGCCGATGACGGTTTCATCCTGCTCAACGACTGCTGCCACAGCCTGAACGGCACCAAGCAGAACCTTGGCGTACTCGAAGCGCTGAGCAGCTTTCTCAAGCGCAGCGACTTCATTCCGCTCGCCATGACCAACACCGATTGGTCCGATGTGATCCTGGTGCGCAAGAACTCGGTCATGGTACAGCTCGTCGATATGGCACTGACCAACTCTGACATCCCATTCGTGGAGATTCCGTACCAGTTGATTTCCGCCGCGAAAGTAATCAGCGGACAGCAGCGTGCAAACATTAGCTTTGCATAAACCCGCCCTGTGAATCCGAGTCCGAGCAGCGGTTGAAACCAAGCCTGTAAAACTCGGACTCACTCTTCCCCGCCCTCTCCTTCCCCGCCCCACTATCCTTGCAAAGCCGCAGGACGCGGCCCCGCATCGATCATGGAGCGCTCATGTCCCTCGCCCTTGTCCACAGTCGCGCCCAAGTGGGTGTATCGGCCCCGGCGGTCAGTGTTGAAGCTCACCTGGCCAACGGCCTGCCAGCGCTGACCCTGGTCGGCTTGCCCGAAGCGACCGTCAAAGAAAGCAAAGACCGGGTGCGCAGCGCGATCCTCAATTCAGGCCTGGAGTTTCCCGCCCGGCGCATCACCCTCAACCTCGCCCCGGCAGACTTGCCCAAAGATGGCGGACGCTTCGATCTGGCGATTGCCTTGGGGATTCTTGCCGCCAATGGCCAATTCCCGGTCAGCGCACTGGGCGAGCTGGAATGCCTCGGTGAACTGGCGTTATCCGGCGCCATACGCCCGGTGCAAGGCGTGCTGCCAGCCGCCTTGGCGGCCCGCGCTGCCGGGCGGGCGCTGGTAGTGCCGCAAGAGAATGCTGAGGAAGCCTGCCTGGCCTCAGGTCTGGTGGTGTTCGCGGTCGGGCACCTGCTGGAGCTGGTAGCCCACCTCAACGGGCAAACACCGCTCAATCCCTACGCCGCCAACGGCTTGCTGCTGCAGGTTCGCCCGTACCCGGACCTCAATGAAGTCCAGGGCCAGCAAGCCGCCAAGCGCGCACTGCTGATCGCCGCCGCCGGGGCGCACAACCTGCTGTTCAGCGGCCCGCCAGGTACCGGTAAAACCCTGCTCGCCAGCCGTCTGCCCGGCCTCTTGCCGCCACTGGATGAACGCGAGGCCCTGGAGGTAGCGGCGATTCAATCGGTAGCCAGCCATGTGCCGCTCAGTAGCTGGCCACAGCGACCGTTCAGACATCCTCATCACTCAGCGTCCGGGGCCGCGCTGGTGGGTGGCGGCAGCCGTCCGCAGCCCGGCGAGATCACCCTCGCCCACCACGGTGTGCTGTTTCTTGATGAATTGCCGGAATTCGAACGGCGGGTGCTGGAGGTGCTGCGCGAGCCCTTGGAGTCCGGTGAAATCGTCATCGCCCGGGCCAAGGACAAGATTCGCTTTCCGGCACGCTTCCAACTGGTCGCGGCGATGAACCCCTGCCCCTGTGGATATCTCGGCGACCCCAGCGGACGCTGCCGTTGCGGCAGTGAGCAGATTCAGCGTTATCGCAACAAGCTCTCCGGCCCGTTACTCGACCGCATCGACCTGCACCTGACCGTAGCCCGCGAGGCCACGGCCTTGTCCCCGGTTGCAGGCAATGGCGAAAGCAGCGCCACCATCGCGGCGCACGTCGCTAACGCCCGGGAGCTTCAGCAACAGCGCCAGGGTTGCGCCAATGCCTTTCTCGACCTGCCGGGCCTGCGCCAGCATTGCGCGTTATCCACAGCCGACCAGCACTGGCTGGAAAGCGCCTGTGAACGCCTCAGCCTGTCGCTGCGCGCCGCACATCGGCTGTTGAAGGTGGCCCGTACCCTGGCTGATCTTGAACAAGCGAAGCAGATTGACCGACCTCATCTTGCCGAAGCATTGCAGTACCGGCCTACAACTACAGCATGAACAATTATTTCAATGTTGAAATATATACCGCCCGGTATTTTATTAATGCACTCCGACAATAGCAAGCGCCCTTCATCGACTTGCTTCGCTGATAACGCCCCCTATAATAGTGAAGAATTTCACAACGCGCGTAATGCTTGATGATCTACAATTTTCGACTTAAAAACAGCGACCTTGTGGAGTTTAATTCCGAGCACTGCAAGATTATTATCCGCAAACAACACGCTGCACCAGAGGAATTAACACTGGCGCGCGCAGAGTCGCGAATACTCGAACTTCTGCTGATGGAGCCCGGGGCGATCTGTTCGCGTGAGGCGATTCTGGAGTTCGCCTGGGATGACCGCGTCGTCTCGGCAGGCAGCCTCAACCAATCCATTTTCATGCTCAGAAACATCCTCGGCGATGGCAAGGATCACGAGATCGTGATCACCGTGCCGCGACGCGGCTATCGCTTCAACAGCGACCAGGTGGTCGCCCACTCCGAAACCGCAGCGGCGTCTGTAGAGGAACCTCTGCAAGCAAGTATGCCAAGCACCATTGCCCCCACGGCCTCACCTGACAGCAGGCAAGGCATGGGAATGGCGGCGCGCTTCGGATACCTGGCTGCGGCTGTATTGACTGTTTTGTCTATTTGGCGCCTGGTTGCTTGGTATGAGCCGGTCAGTGAGTTGCATGTTGCCGTTATCAAACAAGGTAAACTTTCAATTTCAGCTGTCGGCAAAAGCGAACAAGAAGTCAACAAACTCAAGTCCGATATTTCAGGCTTAGTCCTGCCTGAAGAAAGCATTAAAGGCCAGGTTTTTATCAGCCGCAAGGGATCACGCGTGAATATGTCCTGCATCCGTACAACAGGACGAACTTTTAACTTTGAATTTCAGCTCCAGGATGAGCAACTCGTCAATATGTTAAAAAAATGCGTGAGCGAATAATGAAAAATAATCGAGTTGCATGGCGCCACTGGTTAATTATCGCCGCTATTTTTTTGGCCTGTCTGGTCATGCTATTGGTGACACTGCCGCGCCCCTACATTAATAGCCAACCTTATCGAACAGAGAGCCGGAACTTCATAGAACACGATGTCATGGCGTCCAAAGAAGCGCTGACTATCAGTGAGCCCAGCGCCGTCATTAGTGTACTTGAGCGTCTGGGCGATAAAGAGCGGCATGTCGCCGTCGGTGCATCGTTGGTTGATACTTCGCGTTGGCGAGTAAAAATCAAGGTTGAAGATATACAGGCCAGCAGCCAGACAGAATTGTTCGATGTCAGCCGTCACGCCGACCTGCTGTTTGCCCGTCAGTACTTCAGGCTCGGCTCCATTCTCAGCCTGGTCGTCATCCCTAACGATAGCGACGCGCTGTGTTACTACTTTCTTGAGCTGGACCGGATGCGCTGCATGAACAACTGACAGCGGACCGCGGCGGACGGTATCTGAGCCGCCGCCACAGGCCACAAATAACAATTTTTGATTCCTGTTTTCCTCACTCGCAGCCCTAGAGTGGGGAAACGTCGGTCACCTTAACGTGACGTCAACAGGAATCCCCATGCCTTTTAAAAAGCTTTCGCTGCTGTTGCTCTCGATGAGCCTGTTTGGTTGTTCGATGGCGCCAAGCATCGACACCGCGATAACTTCGGAACAACAAAGAAGCAACGCCCCACTGCACGTTATCGAACACGATGACGGTACGCTTGCCTGGAAGAAATCGGATGCGCTTTTGTCAAAAAACCATGACAAGGCAATCTTCATCAACTTGCCGAAAAGCATTTCATTCGACAGTAGCGATCCGCGCCTTGCCAACTTTAATGGCGATGCTGACAAACTGCGCCTGCACTTCCGGACCCAGTTGGAAAAACAACTGACCGCCGCCGGTTATCGCCTGGTCGATAAACCCACCCAAGGGGCACTGTCACTACACGTATCGATTGCGGATATTGAACGCAAACCGCGTGATCCTAATGTCACCGAATACATTCCCATCGGCATGCTGGTTGGCCTCTCCCTGCACGCCACTGGCGTGCGCGATGAAACCCTTTATCTGTTCTTCCAGAGCGAAGTCAGCGACAGCCTGAGCGGTGAAACCCTTGGCCGCGCCGTGGACCGGGCCAGTGGCCGGAACCTCGGACAAGACAAGGCACCTGTGGTCGAGGACATTTACCCGGCCATGGATACCGCCGCGCAGATGATCCGTGAACGCCTGGACAGAGAGTTCCCGCCCAAGAAACCGGCTTGATAGCCCTTTTTCCCATTCACCAAACTCCATTGGACGAACGATGAACTTCGCAAAACAGCTTGCAGCCGCCCTCCTTGTACTCAGCTCTGTGAACGCCGTGGCAGATGACCGTGGCCTCTATCTGGGCGGCGGCGTGACCAAGGTGGAAACCGACGAGCACCAGCTCAGTGACGATGACAACGCCTACAAGGCCTTTGTCGGCTACCGGCTGAATCCGTACCTGGCAGTGGAAGGCGCCTGGGTAGACCTGGGCAACTTCAGTGGTAAAGACGGCGACTTCGACGGCCACTCGCTGCAGGCCACTGCCCACTTCGGCATACCGGTCGGTCAACGCGTGCGCCTGTTCGCCAGCGCCGGGGTACATGCCTGGGACGCTGACAACGATATCGCCGGCGATAGCAGCGATCTGGACATGACCTACGGCCTCGGTGTCGAAGTTGACGTGTTCCGTAACATCGGTGTGCGCCTGGAACAGGAAGTGCTGGAGGTTGGCGATATCGACCTGGACCAGACCAGCGCCAGCGTCTACGTGATGTTCTGACCCTACGCACCAGTAGTAATTGCCAGCAACCTGCTCTTTACTAGCAACATCCCCGCGTCGTGAGACAGGTATGTTCGCTTTTGCCCAGAGTTACCCGCTGCTGATCGGTATTACCTTGATCGCACTTGATCTCCTGCTCTGGCAGGTGATCCCGGTCAGCCGGCGCCCCTTGCGCATCGGTCTGCGGCTTGGGGTGTTCCTGCTGTTCACCTGGGTGTTGATCAGCGCCGGGGTCAGCCCCCTGCAAGCCGCGCCCTGGGTCGAGGATGTACCACGCAATTTGCTCGCGACAGTGCTGGGGATTGGTTGGTGGCTGTTCGCGGCGCGGACCATCACGGTGGTGATCGGGGTCATTCTGGGCTCCCGCAGCGGCCATACTGGTCGGCTGTTACAGGATGTGCTGGGCGCAGTGATCTTCCTGGTCGCCGTTGTTGCCGCAGCCGCGTATGTACTGCAGCTGCCAGTCAAAGGTCTGCTGGCGACGTCCGGGGTGATGGCAATCGTTATCGGTCTGGCGCTGCAGAGCACACTCAGCGATGTGTTCTCCGGCATTGTCCTCAACACCACCCGCCCCTATCAGGTCGGTGACTCGATCAGCATCGACGGCACCGAAGGCAAGGTGATCGACATCGACTGGCGCGCCACCCGCCTGCTCACCGGCAACGGCAGTATGGCAGTGATCCCCAACTCGGTCGCGGCCAAGGCCAAGCTGCTCAATTTCAGCCAGCCCAGTGATGTACACGGCGTCTCCATCAGTGTCGTGGTTCCTGCCAAGGTGCGCCCGCGGCGAGTACTTGATGCCCTGGAGAAAACCCTGCAGGGCACGCGTACATTGCTGACTGCACCGCCGCCCAAGGCGACGATCAAGAGTTCGACCCTGGAATCGGTGGAGTACGAAGCGAGTGGTTTCGTCAGCTCCATGAGCCAGAAAGTTGAAGTACGCAACCACATGTTCGACCTCGCCCACCGCCACCTGGAAGCGGCGGGTGTGGTCTGGAACAGCGACAGCCTGACGCCTCAAACCTGGAATCGGCAGCGCGCATTGCTTGAGGATGTACGGATCTTCCGCTCACTGAGCAATGAGGAAAAGGACAGCCTCAGCCAGCGTATGACCGCCGTGGAATACCTGGCCGATCAGGTGATCCTCGGCGTTGGCGACAGCTCCGATTACCTGTTGGTGATCGGCACAGGTGTGGTGTCTGCAGGTATCCGCGATGGCGACAAACTGATTGAGGCCGGACGCATGGGACCAAGCGAGGTACTGGGTCTGGAGGGCCTGCTGGAGACGGACGACTCCAGCGCCGAATTTCGCACCCTGACCAGTTGCATCCTCTACCGCATCGAAAAAGCCGAAGTCCGCAGCTGCCTGGAGCAACGCGGTGAGGTCAAGACAGCGCTGATCAAGCTGCAACGCATTCGCCAGCAAACCCGGCAGTCGCTATTGGAGCAGAAACCGACAGCCATCAAGAAAGGCGGCTTTCTCAGCTGGCTGCACAAGTAGCGCTTACAGCACCACGCGCAAGCATTGTCCGGCGTGATACAGCGAGAACCCGGTTTCGTAGAAGCCGGTACGTAGCGCCGGAGCCGATACCGGTTTCATCGGCGAGAACGGAATCGGCAAGGCATCCGGATTGTCGTGCAGCAAGAACTGAGCGAAGGCTTTGCCGACAACAGTGCCGGTGGTGTTGCCACGGCCGTTATAGCCAGTCACCGCAACCAGGCCCGGGGCCGGTTCGAACAGGCGCATCAGGTGATCAGGGGTGAAGTCGATACAACCGGTCCAGTGCATTTGCCACTCGACCTTGCCCAACTGCGGGAAATAGTGATTCTGGATACGGTCGGCCCAGCTGCGAATGAACCAGCTTGGCTTGTTGTCGACCCGTCCCAGGCTGCCGAGCAGCAGGCGGCCTTCATCGTCGCGACGAATGCTGCTCAGCACCGTGCGGGTATCCCAGGAGCCCTGGCCGTGCTTGAGCACGTTGTCGGCGGCTTCGCCTTGCAGTGGCGCTGATGCGACCTGGTAGTAGTAGCCACGGAAGAAGTGCTTCTGCAGGGTGGTCCAATCGCCTTCGGTGTAGGCGCCGGTAGAGATCACTACTTTGTCGGCACTGACCGAGCCTTGGCCGGTCTTTACCCACCAGCCACGGCCTTCACGCTCCAGACCCTCGACAGCCGACTGCTGGAAGATCTGCCCGCCCAGACGAGTGACGGCCGCGGCCAGGCCTTGTGTGTAAGCCATTGGGTTGATGGTGCCGGCGCGGCGATCGAGCAGCGCGGCGGAAATTTTGTCAGTACCGCAATACTCCTCACAGCGTGCGCCGGTGAGCAGTTCGACGTCGGCACCGCGCCGGCTCCACTGCTGATGACGCGCTTCGAGGTCGGCAACGCCGGTGGCGTTATGCGCCATGTGCAGGGTGCCGCTGTTGTGTGCCTGGCAATCGATGCCCAAGCGCTTGATGGTGGCGAAAACTTCAGCCGGCGCTTCGCCCAGCACCTTGTTCAGACGGCTGCCTTGCTGCTGACCGAGGGTCGCTTCGACATCATCGGGACGAATCCAGGTACCGGCGTTGACCAGGCCGACGTTGCGCCCGGAACCGCCGTGGCCGATTTTCCAGGCCTCCAGCAGGACGACCGATTTGCCCGCCTCCAGCAGGTGGAGCGCAGCATTAAGACCGGTGATACCGCCGCCAATGACGCAGACGTCGGCCTTGAGTTCGGTGGCCAGTTTATCGACCGGCGTAGCGAGCTTGGTTACGTGTTCCCACAGACATTGTTGACGCAGCTCTGGCATGGCCGGCTTCCTTCTTTGTTCTTTGTTCTTTGTTCTTTGTTCTTTGTTCTTGTTCGGTGGTGAGGCCATCGCGGGGCAAGCCCGCTCCCACAGGGTTGGATGATCTCTGTGGGAGCGGGCTTGCCCCGCGATTACTCTGCTCAGTCGAACACAATCCCCTGAGCCAACGGCAGCTCACGCGAATAGTTCACCGTGTTGGTCTGCCGACGCATGTAGGCTTTCCACGAATCGGAGCCCGACTCACGGCCGCCGCCAGTTTCTTTCTCGCCACCGAATGCACCGCCAATTTCCGCACCGCTGGTACCGATGTTGACGTTGGCGATACCACAGTCACTGCCCGCAGCACTCTGGAAGCGCTCTGCTTCACGCAGGTCAGTGGTGAAGATGCACGAAGACAAGCCTTGTGGCACTTCGTTGTTCAGGCGCAGGGCCTCCTCGAAGTCGTCATAGGCCAGCACGTACAGGATCGGCGCGAAGGTTTCGTGACGCACTACGGCGCTTTGAGCCGGCATCTCTGCAATGGCTGGCGACACGTAGTAAGCGTTCGGGTACTGCTCCGAAAGCTGGCGCTCACCACCGAACACCTGGCCGCCTTCATCGCGGGCACGGGCCAGGGCATCTTGCATAGCGCTGAACGACAGCTTGTCGATCAGCGGACCGACCAGGTTGTCTTTGCGTGGATCACCGATACGCACCTTTGCGTAAGCGGCTTTGACCCGCGCCACCACTTCGTCTTTGATCGAACGGTGGACGATCAGACGGCGCAGGGTGGTGCAACGCTGGCCGGCGGTACCGACGGCGCTGAACAGGATGCCGCGCACGGCCAGGTCCAGATCGGCGCTCGGCGCCAGGATCATGGCATTGTTGCCACCCAGTTCGAGGATGCTGCGGCCAAAACGTGCGGCAACCCGAGGTCCGACTTCACGGCCCATGCGGGTGCTGCCGGTGGCGCTGACCAGTGGCACGCGCGGGTCATCGACCAGGGCTTCACCGGCTTCACGATCACCGATGATCAGCTGGCTCAGGCCTTCTGGTGCGTCACCAAAGGCTTTCAGGGCTTTCTCGAACAGCGCCTGGCAGGCCAGGGCGGTGAGCGGCGTCTTCTCCGACGGCTTCCAGACCACGGCGTTACCGCAAACCAACGCCAGCGAGGTGTTCCAGGCCCAGACCGCAACCGGGAAGTTGAAGGCGCTGATGACCCCGACCACACCCAGCGGGTGCCAGGTTTCACGCATGTGGTGGCCAGGACGCTCGGAGGCGATGGTCAAGCCATAAAGCTGGCGCGACAGACCAACGGCGAAGTCGCAGATGTCGATCATTTCCTGCACTTCACCCAGGCCTTCCTGGGTGATCTTGCCAGCCTCGACGGAAACCAGTTCGCCAAGCGCCGCCTTGTTTTCCCGCAGTACTTCGCCAAACAGGCGAATCAGCTCACCGCGACGCGGCGCCGGCACATTGCGCCAGGCCTGGAAGGCTTGCTCGGCCTTGTCGATTTTGGCCACGACCTGGGCTTTGCTTTCCAGGTGCACCGAGGCAATCGCGCTGCCATCGATCGGGGTGTGAACGGGATGGTTGCCGTGTGTGTAGGCACTGGCCGGGACACCGAGGCGGTCAAGCAGTCCATCAACCATTTTCTTCTCCTGCATGCGATGAGTGGTTGAATAAGTGATCGGGATCAGTATTAATCCGATCACTCTGGCGCAACAAACGACCTTTATTCTGCATATCATTCCGCCAGGTAATGATCTACCCGCTTAGAGAACCGCTATGTCGAAACGTCTGGTGCCATCGATGGCCGCTCTGCAGTGTTTCGAGGCTGCCGCCCGGCACCTGAGCTTCACCCGCGCCGCCGAAGAGCTGCACCTGACCCAGAGTGCGGTGAGTAAACAAGTCGCGCAATTGGAGGAAATGCTCCGCCATCACCTGTTCCTGCGCATCCGTCGACGCCTGCAACTGACTCCAGCAGGCGCGTTGTACCTGGCCGAGGTCAACAAGATCCTTACCCAGGTCGATATGTCCAGCCGCTACATCCTCTCGTACGGCGAGCAAACTGAAGTATTGAAGGTAGCCACTCAACCGAGCTTTGGCGTGCGCTGGTTGATTCCGCACCTTAAAGGCTTCGGCAAGCGTCATCCGAACATCCACCTGGATATCCGCAATGAGATGGAGCCCTTCGCCTTGCTGCAGGGCAAGGCCGATGTGGTGTTCTTCTTCGGCCAGGGCACCTGGCCTGGCGCGAGCTGCGTCAGACTGTTCGGTGAAGAAGTGGTGCCGGTTTGCGCGCCAGAGCTGTTGCAAGGCCGCACCCTGCACGACGCCAGCGAGCTGTCCGAGCTGGTCCTGCTGCAAAGCACCTCGCGCCCAGAGGCCTGGCATGAGTGGTTCCTCGAACAAGGTTTGCATTCTGCCCACAGCTACCACGGGCCGCGCTTCGACACCTTCTATATGAGCCTGAGTGCCGCTCAGTCCGGTTGCGGCGTGGCCCTGGTGCCGCGTTACCTGGTGGCTCAGGAGCTGGCCGAAGGCAAATTGGTCGTGCCTTGGCAGCACAGCATGCGCAGCAATGGTTCGCATTTTCTGGCGTTTGCCGAGCACGCGGCGGAAGTCCCCAAGGTGCGCGCTCTGGTCGACTGGATTGCTGCTGAGGTTGAAGCAGAAGGTCAAGAATAAACGGAATGACTGATCGACTTTTTTTCGCTTGTGGGAGAAGTGCATTCCTCGCTTTCATGTAGGGGTGCCCACTTCACCAGGAAGCTTTCGATGCCCGCTCAAGATTTCGTCAGCCCGGACAGCATTCGCGCGCAGTTCTCCGCCGCCATGTCGCTCATGTACAAACAGGAAGTGCCGCTGTACGGCACCCTGCTGTCGCTGGTGAGCGAAATCAACCAGCAGGTCATGACCGAGCAGCCAGAGGTGGCCCAGGCCCTGCGCTGGACCGGCGAAATCGAGCGCTTGGACCAGGAGCGTCACGGCGCCATCCGCGTCGGCACTGCCGAAGAGCTGGCGACCATCGCCCGCCTGTTTGCGGTCATGGGCATGCAACCGGTGGGTTATTACGACCTCAGTTCGGCCGGTGTGCCGGTGCATTCCACCGCCTTTCGCGCCGTGCACGAACAATCGCTGCATATCAGCCCGTTCCGGGTCTTTACCTCGCTGTTGCGCCTGGAGCTGATCGACAGCCCGGCCTTGCGTGAACTGTCCCGGCAGATCCTCGCCAAGCGGCAGATCTTCACCCCGCGCGCCCTGGATCTGATCCAGCAATACGAACGTGATGGCGGCCTGAACGCCGACGATGCCCGTACTTTTGTTGACGAGGCCCTGCACACCTTCCGCTGGCACCGCGATGCCACTGTGACAGCCGAGCAGTATCAACAACTGCATGATCAACACCGCCTGATCGCTGATGTGGTGGCCTTCAAAGGCCCGCATATCAACCATCTGACTCCACGTACCCTGGACATCGACGCGATCCAGCTGGGCATGCCAGCCAAGGGCATCCCACCCAAGGCGGTGATCGAAGGCCCACCGCCGCGGCGCTGTCCGATCCTGTTGCGCCAAACCAGCTTCAAGGCCCTGCAGGAACGGGTCGCGTTCAGTGATCAACAAGGGGCTGCGGGCGGCAGTCACACCGCACGCTTTGGCGAAATCGAACAGCGTGGTGCGGCGCTGACTCCCAAAGGGCGCCAGCTGTATGACCAACTGCTCGACGCTGCCCGCGATTCATTGGGCGGCGTACCGGCAGAAGCCAACGCCGAGCGCTACATGCAATTGCTCAAAGACAGCTTCCAGGCGTTCCCGGATGACCTTGCACAGATGCGTGAGCAGGGCCTGGCATACTTCCGCTATTTCCCCACCGAACGCGGCCTGGCAGCACGCAGTGATACTGGGCGTCCGACCTCGCTGGAGGACCTGATCGACGCCGGCCATGTGCATTTCGAAACGCTGGTGTATGAAGACTTTCTGCCGGTCAGCGCGGCAGGGATCTTTCAGTCCAACCTGGGTGATGATGCGCAGAGTGAATACGGCAGCAATGCCAACCGCGATGCCTTTGAACAGGCGCTGGGCAAGCCGGTGCAGGATGAGCTTGAGCTGTATGCGCAGAGCCAGCAGCGGTCGTTGCAGGCCTGTGCCAGGGCGCTGGATCTGCCGGGGCTGTAAGGGCCTCTTCGCGGGGCAAGCCCGCCCACCGGGGTTATCTCAGCCTCTGTGGGAGCGGGCTTGCCCCGCGATTGCTATCTGAGGACCTGCACCTTCGGCAAGTCCATCGCATCAGCCTCGCCCTGCAGAAAATCACTCAACCGGCGCAGCCGCTCTCCACCCGGGCGGGTTTTCGGCCACACCAGGTAATAATCCAGACCACTGGCCACTGCAGTCGGCCAAGGCAGGCTCAAGCGCCCTTGGGCCACGTCTTCAGCGACCATCAACAAATCGCCCATGGACACCCCGTAACCCCGCGCGGCAGCGATCATCCCCAACTCCAGGGTATCGAACACCTGACCGCCCTTGAGCGAGACCTTGTCGCTCAGCCCCATGCGCGCCAGCCAACTGCGCCAGTCACGCTTGTCCGGTGTCGGATGCAGCAGCTCGATAGCGGCCAGGCGCTTGGCGTCCCAAGGCCCTTCAGTCAGCAGCTCGGGCGCCCCCACAGGGATCAGCAGTTCGGAAAACAGCCGGGCCACTTCCCAGTCCGGTGGAAAGTGCCCATCCCCAAGCAGTACCGCACAGTCAAACGGCTCATGGTTGAAATCAACATGATCAACATCCATCCAGGCACTGGTCAGTTGCACTTCGTTGCCCGGTTGCAGATGACGAAAGCGACTGAGCCGCGCCAGCAACCAGCGCATGGTCAGCGTCGAGGGCGCCTTCATGCGCAGGATGTCGTCCTCGCTGCGCAGCGTATTGCAGGCACGCTCCAGCGCAGCGAAGCCTTCACGCACGCCCGGCAATAACAGCCGAGCCGCCTCGCTCAGTTGCAGGTTGCGGCCATTGCGCACGAATAAGCGGCAGGCGAAATGTTCTTCCAGCGTACGGATATGACGGCTGACAGCGCTTTGGGTAATCGATAACTCATCCCCGGCGCGGGTGAAGGAGCTGTGCCGGGCAGCCGCCTCAAAGGCACGCAAGGCATACAAAGGCGGTAAACGACGGGACATGGACGAGTCCTCCGCAGGGGCCCAGGGCAATGCACACCATCATACATACATGAGTTTTAATCATGCCACGGATCGTTTTTATCCTTTTGCGAATAACCGCATAAAAGATGAGAATTTCACGCCTTCCCACGTGTGTTCGAAAAGGACGATCCAATGCAGGCCGCACCCACTCATGAACTCAAGGCCCTGTTGCGTCTGGCCGGTCCCCTGATCGCCTCGCAACTGGCCCACATGCTGATGGTGCTGACCGACACCCTGATGATGGCCCGCATCAGCCCGCAGGCTCTGGCAGGCGGTGGCCTGGGCGCGGCGAGCTATTCGTTCGTGTCGATTTTCTGTCTGGGCGTGATCGCGGCCGTAGGCACCTTGGTGGCCATTCGCAAGGGCGCCGGTGACACCGTCGGCGCCACCCGCCTGACCCAGGCCGGGCTGTGGCTGGCCTGGGTCATGGCCCTGGTGGCGGCGCTGGCGCTGTGGAACCTGGAGCCGGTGCTGTTGCTGCTCGGCCAGAGCCCTGACAATGTCGAAGCAGCCGCCCAGTTTCTGCTGTTGCTGCCCTTCGCCCTGCCTGGCTACCTGAGCTTCATGGCCCTGCGCGGCTTCACCAGCGCCATTGGCCGCTCCACACCGGTAATGGTCATCAGCCTGATCGGCACCGTGGCCAACTTCCTGCTCAACTATGCGCTGATCGAGGGTATGTTCGGCCTGCCCAAGCTGGGGCTGGTGGGTATCGGCCTGGTTACCGCCATCGTGGCCAACTGCATGGCCGTGGCCATGGCCTTGTACATTCGCTGGCACCCGGCTTATGCGCCCTACCCGATTGCCCAGGGCCTGAGCCGTCCGTCCTGGCCCGCCTTGCGCGAATTGTGGCGCCTGGGCCTGCCGATTGGCGGCACCTACACCGTAGAAGTCGGCCTGTTCGCTTTTGCCGCGCTGTGTATGGGTGTGCTCGGCAGCACCGAACTGGCGGCTCACCAGATCGCCCTGCAGATCGTCTCCACTGCGTTCATGATTCCGGCCGGCTTGTCGTATGCCGTGACCATGCGTGTAGGGCTCTATTACGGTGCCGACAACCTGCTTGGTGCACGGCACGCCGGCCGCGTCGGGATCGGTTTTGGCGCGGCGATGATGCTGATGTTTGCCATCCTCTTCTGGCTGCTGCCAGACCCGCTGGTGGGGCTGTTCCTCGACCACGATGACCCGGCCTTTGCCGACATCATCCAGCTGGCCGTGAGCCTGTTGATGGTCGCGGCGTGGTTCGAGCTGTTTGACGGCGTGCAGACCATCGCCATGGGTTCGATTCGCGGGCTCAAGGATGCCAAGACCACCTTCCTGGTCGGACTGTTCTGCTACTGGGTGATCGGCGCCCCGGCGGCCTGGTTGCTGGCCTTCACCTTGGGCATGGGCGCAGTTGGCGTCTGGTGGGGCCTGGCACTGGGCCTGGCCTGTGCGGCGGTGACCCTGACGCTGGCGTTCGAGTGGCGGATGAAGCGCTTGCTGGTGGGCTCGGGTGGTGTGAGCAAGGCCGCTGCTACGGTGATGTGAGGGCCTTATCGCGGGGCTTGCCCCGCGATGCTTTTCTACAAAGCCACCGACTGCTGCGCCGACCCGCTCAACAAAAAAACTATCAACTCATCAATCGGCAACGGCCGGCTGATCAGGAAACCCTGCACCTGATCACAGTTGAAGCTGCGCAGCAGGTCCATCTGCTCCGGGGTTTCCACCCCTTCAGCCACCACCTCGAGGTTGAGGTTGTGTGCCAGGTTGATCATGGCGTGGACCAGTTTGCGGTTCTCTTCACGCTTTTCCATACCGCCGACAAAGCTGCGATCGACCTTGAGCAAGGTGATCGGCAGGCTGTTAAGGTGGACGAAAGAGGAAAAACCGGTACCGAAGTCATCGAGAGAAAAACGCACACCCAGGCGCCCAAGAGCATCCATGGTCTGCGCGACCAGGTCGCTACGGCGCATCACCGCAGTTTCGGTGAGCTCGAACTCCAGCCAACGCGCATCGACGCCATGCTCAATGATCAACCGGCTCAAAGTGGCCAGCAGCTGGCTGTCCTGAAACTGGCGAAACGACAGGTTTACGGCCATGTGCAGTGGCGCCAGGCCCTGTTCACGCAGCGCCTGCATGTCGCGTAAGGCGCGGGAAATCACCCAATAGCCCAAGGGCACGATCAGCCCGCTCTGCTCGGCCAGCGGGACGAACTCGCTGGGCGGCAACAATCCACGCTCGGCATGGCGCCAGCGCACCAACGCCTCCAGACCAACAATGCGTCCGTCGGCCATGTCCAGGCGTGGCTGGTAGTGCAGCTCCAGTTCGTCGCGACGCAAAGCGCGGCGTAGCTCGCTTTCCAGATCGGCGAGGCTGCGTGCGTTGCGGTTGATGCGTTCGTTGAAGATGTGAAAGGTGCAGCCCTGGGTGCCCTTGGCCTGTTGCATGGCAATGTGCGCGTGCCACATCAACGGGTCCGCACCACCTTGGGCGCGAGCATGAGCGACACCCAGGCTGCAGCCTAGCAACAGGCTCTCGCCATCGACCCAGTACGGTTCGGCCAAAGCCTCGGTAATACGTTCAGCCATCCATTCGGCGCGTTGCGGCTCGCGGCGCGTGTCGATCAACAGGGCGAACTCATCGCTCCCCAGGCGGGCCACCTGATCACCGGCTTCAAGCTGGCTTTTCAGACGCCCGACCACCTGCAGGATCAGCCGGTCACCGGCCTGATGGCCAAGCGCATCGTTGGCCCGGCGAAAGTTATCCAGGTCCAGGTGACCGAGGGCCACCCCACGCCCGTCGTTGTCAGCCAGGCGCGCGGCCAGCAGGGTCTGAAAGCCTTGGCGGTTGGCGATGCCGGTCAACGGATCCTGTTCGGCCAGGCGTTGCAGGGTGGCCTCCAGCACGCCACGTTCACGCACATGACGCAGGCTGCGGCGCAGGGTATCGGGGCCGAGCTGGTCAAATACCAGCCAGTCGCTGACACCTGGTGGTGGCACCTGCGGTTCATGCTCAAGCAGCAACACCATCGGCAAGATGCAGCGTCCAGGCGCCGGCTGCAGCTGCGGGGTGGCCAGCACCAGGGCATTGCGATCATTGGCAAACAGGCTGTCGACGGCGTCCCAGTTCGGTGCGGTCAACAGCACCGCACTGCCCGCCAGCGGCGTCAGGCAATCACGCAAAGCGCCGGCCCATCCGGGCTCGTCAGCCAGCAAGAGCAAACGCAAGGGTTCGACAGGCGTAGACAAGCTGGCTCCTTAGGACGTGGACACAGTCAAATGACAATGGGCAGCGAGAGGCTCATCCTAAACCATTAGTGAAAATGATTTTCACTTAACGTCGAGCCACTCCATTGCCGACATCCCGCAGGTTTCGCACGCATCCTGCGGGAAAGTAACAAAAGCGGCAAATTTAGATCGCGTGGTACGTCACACTGTCAGACGGTCGCGGCAGAATCTTTCCACCCCTGCTAAAATGCGCGGCTATTTTTCTAGCGACCCCGGTTTTCGTCATGTCCCGACTCAATCCCCGGCAACAAGAAGCCGTGAACTACGTCGGCGGCCCTCTTTTGGTGCTCGCCGGTGCCGGTTCCGGCAAGACCAGCGTGATCACCCGCAAAATTGCGCACCTGATCCAGAATTGCGGCATCCGTGCGCAGTACATCGTGGCCATGACCTTCACCAACAAGGCCGCACGGGAGATGAAAGAGCGGGTCGGCACCCTGCTGCGCAAAGGCGAGGGGCGCGGCCTGACCGTGTCGACTTTCCACAACCTGGGCCTGAACATCATTCGCAAGGAACATCAGCGACTGGGCTACAAGCCGGGCTTCTCGATCTTTGACGAGACCGATGTCAAGGCGCTGATGACCGACATCATGCAGAAGGAATACTCGGGCGACGATGGCGTCGACGAGATCAAGAACATGATCGGCGCCTGGAAAAACGACCTGATCCTCCCGCCTGAGGCCCTGGAAAAGGCGCGCAACCCCAAGGAACAGACCGCTGCGGTCGTCTACGCCCACTACCAGCGCACGCTCAAGGCATTCAACGCGGTAGACTTCGACGACCTGATCCTGCTGCCGGTAAAGCTGTTCGAGGAACACGCCGACATCCTGGAAAAATGGCAGAACAAGGTGCGCTACCTGCTGGTCGACGAATACCAGGACACCAACGCCAGCCAGTACTTGCTGGTGAAAATGCTGATCGGCACGCGCAACCAGTTCACCGTGGTAGGTGACGACGACCAGTCGATCTACGCCTGGCGTGGCGCACGCCCGGAAAACCTGATGCTGCTCAAAGAGGATTACCCGTCGCTGAAGGTGGTGATGCTCGAGCAGAACTACCGCTCCACCAGCCGCATCCTGCGTTGCGCCAACGTGCTGATCTCGAACAACCCGCATGCGTTCGAGAAGCAGCTGTGGAGTGAAATGGGCCACGGTGACGAGATCCGTGTGATCCGCTGCAAGAACGAGGAAGCCGAGGCCGAACGGGTGGCCATGGAAATCCTCAGCCTGCACCTGCGCACCGACCGGCCTTACAGTGACTTCGCCATTCTCTATCGCGGCAACTACCAGGCCAAACTGATCGAATTGAAGCTGCAGCACCATCAGGTGCCGTACCGCCTGTCCGGCGGCAACAGCTTCTTCGGACGCCAGGAAGTCAAAGACCTGATGGCCTACTTCCGCTTGCTGGTCAATCCGGACGACGACAACGCCTACCTGCGGGTGATCAACGTACCGCGCCGGGAAATCGGCTCGACCACCCTGGAAAAGCTCGGCAACTACGCCACCGAACGCAAGATCTCGATGTACGCCGCCAGCGAGGAGCTGGGCCTTGGCGAGCATCTGGACAGCCGTTTTACCGACCGTTTGCAGCGTTTCAAACGCTGGATGGACAAGGTCCGCGAACAGGTTGCCCTGGAAGACCCGATCGCGGCCCTGCGCAGCATGGTCATGGACATCGACTACGAAAACTGGATTCGTACCAACAGCTCCAGCGATAAAGCCGCGGACTTCCGTATGGGCAACGTCTGGTTCCTGATCGAGGCGTTGAAAAACACCCTGGAGAAGGACGAAGACGGTGAGATGACCATTGAAGAAGCCATCGGCAAGCTGGTCCTGCGTGACATGCTCGAACGTCAGCAGGAGGAAGAAGACGGTGCCGAGGGCGTGCAGATGATGACCCTGCATGCCTCCAAGGGCCTGGAATTCCCCTATGTGTTCATCATGGGCATGGAGGAAGAGATCCTTCCCCATCGTTCCAGCATCGAAGCCGACACCATCGAAGAAGAGCGGCGTCTTGCCTACGTGGGTATTACCCGTGCACGCCAGACCCTGGCCTTCACCTTTGCAGCCAAGCGCAAGCAGTACGGCGAGATCATCGATTGCGCGCCGAGCCGCTTCCTTGACGAGCTGCCCGACGATGACCTGGCTTGGGAAGGCCTGGACGATGCCCCCACCGAAGTGAAGGCGGCGCGCGGCAATAATGCACTGGCCGATATCCGCGCCATGCTCAAACGTTAGATAATCAACCTTTGCTGCGGCGCACTGCCGTAGCCACTCTTGCTACATCGAGGAAATACCACAGTGGAAGCACTGCACCAGAAGATTCGCGAAGAAGGCATCGTGCTTTCCGATCAGGTTCTCAAAGTCGATGCGTTTCTCAACCATCAGATCGACCCTGCGCTGATGCAACTGATTGGCGACGAGTTCGCCCGGCTGTATGCCGATTCCGGCGTCACCAAAATCGTTACCATCGAAGCCTCGGGCATTGCCCCGGCGGTGATGACCGGCCTGAAGCTCGGCGTCCCGGTGATTTTCGCACGCAAGCACCAGTCGCTGACCCTGACCGAGAACCTGCTGACCGCCTCGGTGTATTCCTTCACCAAGCAGACCGAAAACACCGTGGCGATCTCCCCGCGCCATCTGAACAGCAGCGACCGCGTGCTGGTGATCGACGACTTCCTGGCCAACGGCAAAGCCTCCCAGGCGCTGATCTCGATCATCAAGCAAGCCGGCGCCACGGTTGCCGGCCTGGGTATCGTCATCGAGAAGTCGTTCCAGGGTGGCCGTGCCGAGCTGGACAGCCAGGGCTACCGCGTTGAATCGCTGGCTCGGGTCAAGTCGCTGAAGGATGGCGTGGTTACTTTCATCGAGTAATTCACCTCGATCCCATCGCGACGACTCGAATTGCCCCGCGATGCTGTTGAAACAACAAAGCCCGCACATGGCGGGCTTTGTTGGAGAAGCGCAGGTTTACAGGCCGGACATTTTCTTGATGGCACCCATCAGGTCGTCATCCGAGCAATCTGCACAGGTGCCTTTGGGCGGCATGGCATTGATACCGGTGATGGCCTTGGCGAGGATACCGTCCAGACCACCCTGGTGGTCGGCACGCTGTTTCCAGGCTGCAGTGTCGCCGATTTTCGGTGCACCGAGCAGTCCACTGCCGTGGCAAGCATTGCAGTGCTTGGTGATGATTTCATCCGGGGTCTTGGCACCGCCGCCGCCAGCAGAGACAGCCACTTCCATTCCCTTGCATTCCTGACCTTGAACACACACCTGGCCGACCGGTTCCAGTCGCTTGGCGATGTCGTCGTTGGTCGCAGCTTGTGCGCTGACTGCCCAAAGGGCCAATACGGCAGCTGGTACGGCCAGCATTTTCTTGATTAGATTCACACGTACACCCTCATGGTGGCTAGTCACGCCCGCGGCCACGGTTTCGCAGGCGGCGCAAGTATAACGGGAACCCTGCCATACCGAAACAACCCTAGTGTCCAAAGGGTCTTAGCCGCGACAATCCGCCGCGCTGTATGCCTTAGAAGTTGGCCGGGGTTGCCGCACTGATCAACCGGGCAGGCTGATCGTACGGATTGCGGAAACGGTGCGGCTTGGTACTTTCAAAATAGTAGCTGTCGCCCGCTTCGAGGATAAAAGTTTCCAGCCCGACCACCAGCTCCAGGCGACCTTCGAGGAGAATGCCGGTTTCTTCACCATCATGGGTGAGCATCTCTTCACCGGTATCGGCACCTGGCGGGTAGACCTCGTTGAGAAAAGCAATCGCCCGGCTCGGGTGCGCCTTGCCAACCAGCTTCATGGTCACCGCGCCGTCGGAGATATCGATCAGCTCGTGGGCCTTATAGACAATCTGCGTGGGGTTTTCCGGCTGCAGTTCTTCGGAGAAAAACTCGACCATGGACATAGGAATACCGCCCAGCACCTTACGCAACGAGCTGATGGAAGGGCTGACGCTGTTCTTCTCGATCATCGAGATCGTGCTGTTGGTGACGCCCGCACGTTTGGCGAGTTCACGCTGGGACAGGCCCTTGAGCTTGCGAATGGCTTGCAGTCGTTCACCGACGTCCAATGCTGGAGCCCTCCTAAACGAACGAGTGGGGTCGAAATTGAACGTTATCATCGCAACAGCGTTCAGTATTTACAACACTTCGACCCGCAGCCTGTCCGCTTTAGCGTGTTAATCGCCGCTGTAGTCCAGCGGTACGCGCTTGAGGTTGCAGAAAATCTGGTAAGGGATGTTGCCGGCATGCATGGCCACTTCGCTGGCCAGCACGTTTTTGCCCCACAGCTCCACCGGACTGCCCAGGCCGGCTTCCGGCACATCGGTGAGGTCGATGCAGAGCATGTCCATCGACACCCGGCCGATCAGCTGGGTACGCTTGCCGGCCACCAGTACCGGGGTACCGTTTGGTGCCTGGCGTGGATAACCATCGGCATATCCCATGGCCACTACACCGACCCGGGTCGGCCGCGGGCTGATGAACTTGGCGCCATAACCCACTGGCTCACCGGCTGGTAGCTCACGCACGCTGATTACCCGCGATTGCACGGTCATCACCGGTTGCAACCGTGCAGCCTCTGCCTGTGGCACTTCGAACGGCGTTGCCCCATATAGCATCAGGCCCGGGCGCACCCAATCACTGGGCATGTTCGGCCAACCGAGCACGGCGGGCGAATTGCGCAGGCTGATCTCTGCGCTCAGGCCCTGGCGCGCACTCTGGAACACCGCAAGCTGTTCGTTGCTGGCTGCGCTGTCGAGCTCATCGGCGCGGGCGAAGTGGCTCATCAGCACGATGCGCGCGACTTTGCCGCTGGCCAGCAGACGCTGGTATGCAGCCTGATAGTCCTTGGCGTGCAAGCCAACCCGGTGCATGCCCGAATCGAGCTTGAGCCACACCGTGATCGGTTTGTTCAGCTGCGCCTGCTCGATGGCTTCGAGCTGCCACAGCGAGTGCACCACGCACCACAGGTCATGCTGGACGATCAGTTGCAGTTCGCTGGCTTCGAAGAAACCTTCGAGCAGCAACACCGGCGCCTTGATTCCAGCCACGCGCAACTCCAGCGCCTCTTCGATGCAAGCCACGGCAAAACCATCGGCTTGCTGCTCCAGGGCCAGGGCGCAACGCACGGCGCCATGACCATAGGCATCGGCCTTGATCACAGCCAGGGCTTTGGCGCCGGTCAGTTCGCGGGCAAGTTGATAGTTGTGACGCAGGGCTTGTAGATCGATCAGGGCACGGGCAGGACGCATGACGGCAGCCTTCTGGGCAGTCTGGTTAGAAGTAAAAAGCCCGGTGCTCGATCGCTGCTGATGCGCCGCCAACGGCACCGGGTGAGGGATTGCAGTTACGCCAGTGCAGCCACCACCGACAGCTCTACGAGGATTTCCGGCTCGCACAGCTTGGCTTCAACGGTGGCGCGGGCAGGCGCGAGGCCTTTCGGCAGCCAGCTGTCCCAGACACTGTTCATGCCCTGGAAGTGCGCATCGATGTCCTTCAGATAGATGGTCACCGAGAGCAAGCGGCTCTTGTCGGTGCCCGCCAGATCCAGCAGACGCTCGATGTTGGCCAGGGCTTCACGGGTCTGCTGCTCAATCCCCGCATTCATGTCGTCGCCCACCTGGCCCGCCAGGTAGACGGTGCCGTTGTGGGTAACGATCTGACTCATGCGCTCATTGGTGAGCTGGCGCTGGACTGACATGTTTTGCGGACTCCTGATGTTTTCCGTAACGAGAGATATCGAGACCTTCGGCACTGATCTGTGGCTTTTTACGCGCGATCAGATCGGCCAGCAAGCGACCGGAACCGCAAGCCATGGTCCAGCCCAGTGTACCGTGACCGGTGTTGAGGAACAGGTTACGGAACGGCGTGGCACCGACGATCGGCGTGCCATCGGGCGTGGTCGGACGCAGGCCGGTCCAGAAACTGGCTTGGCTGAGGTCGCCGCCGCGAGGATAAAGATCGTTGACGATCATCTCCAGGGTTTCGCGCCGACGCGGGTTCAGCGACAGGTCAAAACCGGCGATTTCAGCCATGCCGCCAACGCGGATGCGATTGTCGAAACGGGTGATCGCGACCTTGTAGGTCTCGTCGAGAATGGTCGAAGTCGGGGCCATGGCCGGGTCGGTGATCGGCACGGTCAGCGAGTAGCCCTTGAGCGGATAGACCGGAGCCTTGATGCCCAACGGTTTAAGCAGCTGTGGCGAGTAGCTGCCCAGTGCCAGCACGTAGCGGTCGGCGGTTTCCAGCTTGCCGTCGATCCACACACCATTGATGCGGTCGCCGGCGTAGTCCAGGCGCTGAATGTCCTGGCCGAAGCGGAATTCGACACCGAGCTTGATCGCCATTTCCGCTAGGCGGGTGGTGAACAGCTGGCAGTCGCCGGTCTGGTCGTTAGGCAGACGCAGGGCGCCGGCGAGAATGTCGGTGACGCTGGCCAGGGCCGGCTCGACGCGGGCGATGCCTTCGCGGTCAAGCACTTCATAGGGCACACCGGACTGCTCGAGGACGGCGATGTCCTTGGCGGCGTTGTCCAGTTGCGCCTGAGTGCGGAACAGCTGGGTGGTGCCCAGGGTGCGGCCTTCGTAGGCGATGCCGGTCTCGGCGCGCAGCTCGTCGAGGCAGTCACGGCTGTACTCGGACAGGCGGACCATGCGCTCTTTGTTCACGGCATAGCGGTTGGCGGTGCAGTTGCGCAGCATCTGCGCCATCCACAGGTACTGGTCGATATCAGCGGTGGCCTTGATCGCCAGGGGCGCGTGGCGCTCCAGCAACCATTTGATGGCCTTGAGCGGCACGCCCGGCGCAGCCCAGGGCGAGGCGTAGCCTGGCGAGACCTGGCCGGCGTTGGCAAAGCTGGTTTCCATGGCAACTGCCGGTTGGCGGTCGACCACGACGACTTCAAAACCCTGCCGTGCCAGATAGTAGGCACTGGCGGTTCCGATCACACCGCTACCAAGTACCAGAACTCGCATGTTGATTACCCTCGACGCAGCGTACCGCTGACATTTGTTGTTAATGGCATAGATGCGCGCAGTATAGGAAGGTATGACCAGTGCATTTCACTATATAAAAGCCTATATTTGGCGAGAATTCTCGGCAAAGTACGCTTTTACGGAGGGGCATCCACTATGAGAACCCAGCACCAAAGCAAACGTGAACTGGATAAGATCGACCGCAATATCCTGCGGATCCTGCAGGCAGATGGGCGGATCTCGTTTACTGAACTGGGCGAAAAGGTCGGCCTGTCGACCACACCCTGCACCGAACGGGTCCGGCGCCTGGAGCGCGAAGGGATCATCATGGGCTACAACGCCCGGCTCAACCCGCAGCACCTCAAAGGTAGCCTGCTGGTGTTCGTCGAGATCAGCCTGGATTACAAGTCGGGCGACACCTTCGAAGAGTTCCGTCGCGCGGTGCTGAAACTGCCCCACGTACTGGAATGTCACCTGGTCTCGGGCGACTTCGATTATCTGGTCAAGGCGCGGATCTCGGAGATGGCCTCTTACCGCAAACTGCTCGGCGACATCCTGTTGAAGTTGCCGCATGTGCGCGAGTCGAAGAGTTACATTGTCATGGAAGAGGTCAAAGAAAGCCTCAGCCTGCCAATTCCAGACTGAGGCTCAGACCAACACCTGACGGGTGCTGGCGATGTACTGGTGCACGAGCTTCTCGGCCTGGGGATCGATCATTTCGGCCGGGCCGCGGCCATTGGGGCATGGCAAGCGCGGCGTGGTACCGAACAGCCGGCAAATCAGTGGCCGCTCTTCGTACACCGTGCAGCCGTTGGGCCCCAGATGCACACAGTTCAGTTCGGCCAGAGCGGCCTCCTGCTCGGCGGCGCTTTTGCGCGGCAGGCGGGCCATTTCTTCCGAGGACGTAGTCACCGGCCCACAGCAGTCATGGCAACCGGGAACGCACTCGAAAGACGGGATCTGATCGCGCAGGAAACGGATCTTATGGCTATTACAACTCATGGCGGCCTGCGGCGAAGAAAGGGAATGGCGCTATTTTGCCCCATGGTTGCCCGGCGCCGAAAGTGCAGCTTATCCTGCGTCAACTTTTCCAAACACTTAAAGCCAGGACTCATCCATGAGCGCCGCTGTTCAATCACCCGCATCTCACGTCGACTCCTACTACGCCGCCAGCAGCCTGCCACAGCCGGAGTATCCGCTGTTGCAGGGCGAGTTGAACTGCGATGTCTGTGTGGTCGGCGGTGGTTTTTCCGGGCTGAACACAGCAATTGAGCTGGCCGAGCGCGGCCTCAATGTGATCCTCCTCGAAGCACGCAAGATTGGCTGGGGCGCCAGTGGGCGCAATGGCGGCCAGCTGATTCGTGGCGTCGGCCACGGCCTTGAGCAGTTCACCCCGGTGCTGGGCAGCGACGGCGTGCGCGAACTGAAGCTGATGGGCCTGGAGGCGGTGGATATTGTCCGCCAGCGCATCGAGCGTCACGCGATCAGTTGCGACCTGACCTGGGGCTACTGCGACCTGGCCAACAAACCGAAGGACCTGCAAGGCTTCGCTGAGGACGCCGAGGAGCTGCGCAGCCTGGGCTACCGCCATGAGCTGCGCCTGGTGCAACCAGAGCAGATGCGCACGGTGGTCGGCTCCGACCGTTATGTCGGCGGCCTGATCGACATGGGCTCGGGGCATCTGCACCCGCTGAACCTGGCCTTGGGTGAGGCCACGGTGGCCAGCAAGCTTGGCGTGCGCCTGTTCGAACAATCGGCGGTTACCCGCATCGACTATGGCTCACAAGTCCGGGTGCATACCGCACAGGGCTCAGTGCAAGCCAGCACCTTGGTACTGGGCTGCAACGCTTACCTCAACGACCTGAATGCCGAACTGGGTGGCAAGGTTCTGCCCGCCGGCAGCTACATCATCGCCACCGAACCCTTGAGCGAAGCGCAGGCGCGAGAACTGCTGCCGCAGAACATGGCGGTTTGCGACCAGCGTGTAGCCCTGGATTACTACCGCCTTTCTGCTGACCGTCGTCTGCTGTTCGGCGGTGCCTGCCATTACTCCGGACGTGATCCGCAGGATATCGCTGCGTACATGCGGCCGAAGATGCTCAAAGTATTCCCGCAACTGGCTGACGTTCGCATCGACTACCAATGGGGAGGCATGATCGGCATCGGCGCCAATCGCCTGCCGCAGATCGGGCGCCTGCCGGACCAGCCGAATGTGTACTTTGCCCAGGCCTACTCCGGCCACGGCCTCAACGCCACTCACCTGGCCGGCAAGTTGCTCGCTGAGGCTATCAGCGGCCAGCACAGCGGGCGCTTCGACCTGTTCGCCAAGGTGCCGCACATCACCTTCCCCGGCGGCAAGCACCTACGCTCACCATTATTGGCCCTGGGCATGCTCTGGCACCGGTTCAAAGAGCTGGTTTGAGATAGAAACCCTCGGGGGACAACGCCTCCGGTGGGAGCGGGCTTGCCCCGCGATGCGATGTGCCTGATAGCTCGCAATCGCGGGGCAAGCCCACCAGGTTAAGGCCGCTCCCTTTCAGCCACGCCAGAACGGCTTGAGCCCTTCCTCGCGCGCCTGCGCCGGGGTCAGGCCGATATCACGCAGTTGCTCGGGCGTCAGCTCCAGCAAGGCGCGACGACTGTGCCAACGGTGCGCCATCAGCCCCCAGCGCCCGAGCCCGGCCGGTACATCAAACAGCTGCAGACGCTGTTCACGGCTCAGTTCTTCCGCGTGCAATTTAAGGCGCACATCGCTCATACCGCTCATTGCCTGACTCCTCCGGGTTTGGATAACCGTAGGAGAAGCTTGCGCGCCTGCGGATAAGCATTACAGATTCAAAATAAAATTATTATTCCCATACAGAATTGGCAGATTTCCTACTGAATGCTGTATTTTTCCGTCATCTGTATTGGTGGTTAGCAAAAGTCTTCTACGGGAGTATGCCGTGACCCTCTATGTCAACCTTGCCGAGCTGCTCAGCGCCCGCATCGAACAAGGCCTGTACCGCCCCGGCGACCGCCTGCCTTCGGTACGCGCCCTGAGCGTGGAGCATGGCGTCAGCCTGAGCACCGTGCAGCAGGCCTATCGCTTGCTGGAAGACAATGGCCTGGCCGCGCCGCGCCCCAAGTCCGGCTACTTCGTACCCACAGACCGCAGCCTGCCAGCCCTGCCCGCTGTAAGCCGACCGGCACAACGACCGGTGGAAATTTCCCAGTGGGAACAGGTTATCGAGCTGGTTCGCAGCGTACCGAGCAAGGATGTGGTGCAGTTGGGCCGCGGTATGCCCGACATCGACAGCCCGACACTCAAACCCCTGCTGCGCAGCCTGGCCCAGCTCAGCCGCCGCCAGGACATGCCCGGACTGTATTACGACACCATTTCCGGCACCCTGGCCCTGCGCGAACAGATCGCCCGGCTGATGCTCGATTCCGGCTGCAGCCTCGACCCGGCCGACCTGGTAGTCACCACCGGTTGTCACGAAGCGCTGTCGACCAGCATTCGCGCGGTGTGTCAGCCCGGCGATATCGTCGCGGTGGACTCACCGAGCTTTCACGGCGCCATGCAGACCCTCAAGGGCCTGGGCATGAAAGCCCTGGAGATCCCCACCGATCCGCTCACCGGGATCAGCCTCGAAGCCCTGGAGCTGGCCCTGGAACAATGGCCGATCAAGCTCATCCAGATCACCCCGAGCTGCAACAACCCGTTGGGCTACATCATGCCCGAGGCCCGCAAAAAGGCCTTGTTGACCCTGGCCCAGCGTTTCGACGTAGCGATCCTGGAGGACGACGTGTATGGCGATCTGGCCTACACCTACCCGCGCCCGCGGACGATCAAATCGTTCGACGAAGACGGCCGGGTCCTGCTCTGCAGTTCATTTTCCAAGACCCTCGCGCCGGGCCTGCGCATCGGCTGGGTCGCCCCCGGCCGCTACCTGGAGCGGGTGCTGCACATGAAGTACATCAGCACCGGCTGCACCGCGACGCAACCGCAACTGGCCATCGCCGACTTTATCGAAGCCGGGCACTACCAGCCGCACCTGCGGCGCATGCGCAGTCAGTACCAGCGCGGGCGCGAGCAGATGAGTGACTGGGTCACCCGCTACTTTCCGCCAGAAACCCGCGCAAGCCGGCCACAGGGTGGTTTCATGCTGTGGGTAGAACTGCCAGAAAGTTTCGACACCCTGCGTCTGAACCGGGCTTTACTTGAGCAAGGCGTACAGATTGCCGTGGGTAGTATTTTTTCCGCCTCGGGCAAATACCGTAACTGCCTGCGAATGAATTTCGCCGCGCGTCCTACTGCCGAGATCGAGGCAGCCGTACGCAAGGTTGGCGAGACCGCCATTCGTCTACTGGCCGAAGCAGGTGGCGAAGGGTAACGTTCCGCCGCCGCTCGCGGTCGATACCCCTAAGCCCCTGTCGTGAAGGACCACTGCCTTGAGAAACCTGCGCGCGCTACCCCTGCTGCTGTCGCTGACGGTCGGCCTGAGTGGTTGCGCCAGTGTCAGCCAGCCACGGCAAGTCAGCCAGGCGCTACCGGCCAGCGACTCAGCCTTCGGCCGCTCCGTGCAACGCCAGGCCTCCGCCTACCAAGGACGTTCCGGTTTTCGCCTGCTGCCCAACAGCAACGAAGCATTCCGCGCGCGGGCCGAGCTGATCCGCAACGCCCTGTCGAGCATCGACCTGCAGTACTACATCGTTCATGACGGCCTCAGCACCCGCGCCCTGGTCCACGAGCTGTTACTGGCCGCCGACCGTGGCGTGCGGGTCCGGATTCTGCTCGACGACACCACCAGCGACGACCTTGAAGGCCATATGGGCACCCTCAACGCCCACCCCAATATTCACATCCGCGTCTTCAACCCGCTGCAACTGGGGCGCAGCACCGGGATCACCCGGGCCATGGGCCGACTGTTCAACCTGAACCTGCAACACCGACGCATGCACAACAAGCTGTGGCTGGCAGACAACAGCATGGCCATCGTCGGTGGGCGCAATCTGGGTGATGAGTACTTCGATGCCAAGCCCAATCTGAACTTCACCGATATCGACCTGCTCGGGGTCGGCCCAGTCGCCGAACAACTGGGGCATAGCTTCGACCAGTACTGGAACAGCGCCCTGAGCCAGCCCATCGATGACTTCCTCTGGCGCTCACACGACGCCGACGACCTGAGTGCTAGCCGCCAGCGCCTGGAAGCCTCACTGGCCAAGGCGCAGCTCAAGCGCAAGGACCTCTATGATCAGCTGATGGCCTACAAAACTCAGCCGCGCCTGGACAGCTGGCGCAATGAGTTGATCTGGGCACATAGCCAGGCGCTCTGGGATGCCCCCAGCAAGGTCCTGGCCCGCGATGTGCCGGACCCGCAATTGCTGTTGACTCAGCAATTGGCACCAGACCTGAATAACGTGCAGCACGAGTTGATTCTGATTTCGGCCTACTTCGTACCGGGCGAGACCGGCTTGCTCTATCTGACCAGTCGCGCCGATGCCGGTGTATCGGTCAAACTGCTAACCAATTCCCTGGAGGCCACTGATGTGCCCGCCGTGCATGGCGGCTACGCCCCCTACCGCAAAGCGCTGCTGGAACATGGCGTGCATCTGTATGAGTTGCGTCGCCAGCCCGGCGCCCCCAGCTCCAGGCACGCCTTGCACATCTACGGCAGCTCCGATTCGAGCCTGCACAGCAAGGCGATGATTTTCGACCGGCGCAAAACCTTCATCGGCTCGTTCAATTTTGACCCACGCTCGGTGCTTTGGAACACCGAGGTCGGCATTCTGGTCGACAGCCCGGAGCTGGCCGAATACACCCGCGAACTGGCGGCCCAGGGTATGGCCCCGGCACTGAGTTACCAGCCGCAGCTGGTCAACGACGAACTGGTCTGGGTGACCGAAGACAACCACCAGCTGCACACCCTCAGCGCCGAACCCGGAGGCCTCTGGCGCCGCTTCAACGCCTGGATCAGCAAAGCCGTAGGCCTGGAGCGGTTGCTCTAGACCGGCGCCGGCTCAAAAGCATTTGGTCGCCGCGCAAGCAGCACCAGGCCGGCAGCACCCGCAGCCATCAGCAGCGGCAAGGCATGACCACTGACCCACTGGCTACCGGCACCGGCAACCAGCGGCCCGATCAGGCACCCGATGCCCCAAAGCTGCGCAACATGAGCGTTGGCCCGCACCAGCGCATCATCGCGGTAACGCTCGCCGATCAGCACCAGCGACAAGGTGAACAAGCCGCCGGCACTGGCACCGAACAGCACCCACAGCGGCCAGATCAGCCAGGTTTGCAACATCAGCGGGATGGCCAGGCTCGATATCAGCAGCGCCAATGCACAACCACTGAACAGGCTGCGCCGTGACATGCGATCGGCCAGCGCGCCAATAGGCAGTTGCAGCAGCGCATCACCGACCACCACCGTACTGACCATGAACAGGGCAATCTCGGTGCTGAACCCTTGCTGCAGGCAATACACCGGCAACAGGGTGAGGATCATCGCCTCGAACGCGGCGAACAGGGCAATCGCCCAGGCAATGACCGGCAAGCGCCGACAGAAACCGATCAGGTCCAGCAGGGTCACGCTGCACGCCTCTGCGCTTGGCGCCCCACCACGTCCCAGCAGCACCAGCGGCGCCAACAGCAGCAAGCCGGCACCGATCCAGAAGCCGAAATCATCTTCAGAACCCAGCACACCGAGGAGCAGCGGCCCGGCCAACTGGCTCAGGGCATAACTACTGCCATACAAGGCCACCAGTCGACCGCGCCACTGCTCGACCACCAACTGGTTGATCCAGCTTTCGCCAAGGATGAACACGATGGTCAGGATCATGCCGATCAGCAGACGCAGCACCAGCCACAGCGAATAACTGGGCAACAGCGCCAGCAGGCCGATCGACAATGCCCCAGCCCACAGGCACAGACGCATCAGCCCCGGCGTGCCGAAACGGGCGGCAAGCCGGCTGGACAGGCTGGCCCCGAGCAATACGCCGATCGCCGGCATCGCCGCCATCACGCCGATGGCAAAGCTGCCATAGCCCCAGCCTTCCAGACGCAAGGACACCAGCGGCATGCTCACACCCAGCGCCAGACCGACACTGAGCACCGCCGTCAGCACGGCGAAATAGGTTCCCCAACGCATTGCAGCCTCCCAGGCTGTCGTGGTTGTGCAGAAACAACACAGCCGGACCTGCGTCGAGCAAGGTCCGGCTGTGAACGGGATCGCGCGGCTGCGGTTACAGCTTGATCCAGGTCGCCTTCAGCTCGGTGTACTTGTCCAGCGCGTGCAAGGACTTGTCACGGCCATTGCCCGACTGTTTGAAGCCACCGAACGGCGCGGTCATGTCGCCACCGTCGTACTGGTTGACCCAGACGCTACCGGCGCGCAGGGCCTTGGCGGTCAGGTGAGCCTTGGAGATGTCGGCGGTCCACACACCGGCGGCAAGGCCGTACGGGGTGTCGTTGGCGATGTTGATCGCTTCTTCGACGGTGTCGAAGGTGATCACTGACAGCACTGGGCCGAAGATTTCTTCCTGGGCGATGCGCATAGCGTTGCTGACGCCGTCGAAAATAGTCGGTTCGACATAGGTACCACCGGTTTCTTCGAGGATACGCTTGCCACCGACCAGCAGTTTGGCGCCATCACTGTGGCCTGCTTCGATGTACGACAGCACGGTGTTCATCTGCTGGGTATCGACCAGCGCGCCGACCGTGGTAGCTGGGTCCAGCGGATTACCGGGTTTCCAGGCCTTGAGGGCCTCGAGTACCAGCGGCAGGAACTTGTCCTTGATCGAGCGCTCGACCAACAAACGGGAACCTGCGGTGCAGACTTCGCCCTGGTTGAAGGCGATGGCGCTGGCAGCCGCTTCGGCAGCGGCGTTCAGGTCAGGGGCGTCGGCGAAGACGATGTTCGGGCTCTTGCCACCGGCTTCCAGCCAGACACGCTTCATGTTCGATTCGCCAGCGTAGATCATCAGTTGCTTGGCGATCTTGGTCGAACCGGTGAACACCAGGGTGTCGACGTCCATGTGCAGGGCCAGGGCCTTGCCGACAGTGTGACCGTAACCTGGCAACACGTTGAGCACGCCAGCCGGAATACCGGCTTCGATTGCCAGCTGGGCGATACGGATGGCGGTCAGTGGCGATTTTTCCGAAGGTTTGAGCACCACCGAGTTACCGGTGGCCAGCGCCGGGCCGAGTTTCCAGCAAGCCATCAGCAGTGGGAAGTTCCACGGCACGATAGCGGCAACCACACCCACCGGCTCGCGGGTCACCAGGCCCAGCTGATCGTGCGGGGTAGCCGCGACTTCGTCGTAGACCTTGTCGATCGCTTCACCGTTCCAGCTCAAGGCCTGGGCGGCACCTGGCACGTCGATGGTCAGCGAGTCGTTGATCGGCTTGCCCATGTCCAGGGTTTCCAGCAGCGCCAGCTCCTCGACATTGTCCTTGAGCAGGGCAGCGAAGCGGATCATGGTGGCCTTGCGCTTGGCCGGGGCCAGACGCGACCAGACGCCGGAAGCGAAGGTAGCGCGGGCGTTTTCCACGGCACGCTGGGCATCGGCGAGGTCACAGCTGGCGACCTGTGCCAGCAGACGGCCGTCGACCGGGCTGAGGCATTCGAACGTCGCGCCGGAAACAGCGGCGGTGTATTCACCATTGATGAAAGCGCGGCCTTCGATCTTCAGTTGTTGGGCACGCTGTTCCCAATCCGCACGAGTCAGGGTGGTCATACGAAACTCCTCCTCTTGTTAAGGTGCAGTGCCGCACGAGGGCTCACGGGCACTGTCAAAAATTCTGGCTTGGGCGAGCTACGCGCACAGGCACCTGCCACCCTAAACCACAGACGACCAAATTATCAATATATTTGACATAATCGCACCAAACGCCTACTGATGTTCATTTTATTAAACAAACAAGAGAGCTAACCATGCGCATTAAGCAGATCATCGACTTCGCCCAGGTGCTCACCGAGGCTGAACGCTACCGCCCAGCCGCCGAAAAAGTCCTCAAGGGCGATCCTGAGCAGGCGGTCTACAACCACTATTCCAGCCCCTGCGGTCAGTTTGCTGCGGGCGTCTGGGAAGGCGAAGTGGGTCAATGGACCGTCAATTACACTGAACACGAATACTGTGAGATCGTGCAGGGCGTTTCGGTACTGCGTGATGACGAGGGTGGCGCCAAAACCCTGCGTGCTGGTGATCGCTTCGTGATCCCGGCGGGCTTCAAGGGTACCTGGGAAGTGCTGGAGCCATGCCGCAAGATTTACGTGATGTTCGAGCAGAAATGACACGCCCATAAAAAAAGGGCCCGTATCCAGAGATACGGGCCCTTTTTTCGTCAGCCGGATCAATTACTTGATCTTGGCTTCCTTGTAGATCACGTGCTTGCGAACAACCGGATCGAATTTTTTGATTTCGATTTTGTCCGGAGTGGTGCGCTTGTTCTTGTCGGTGGTGTAGAAGTGGCCGGTATTAGCGGTCGACACCAGACGGATCAATTCACGCATGATTCTCTCCCTTAGACCTTAGCGCCGTTACGGCGAATGTCGACCAGAACGGCATCAATGCCGCGCTTGTCGATGATGCGCATGCCTTTGGCAGATACGCGCAGACGCACGAAACGCTTCTCGGACTCGACCCAGAAGCGATGATGCTGCAGGTTCGGCAGGAAACGACGACGGGTTTTGTTGTTTGCGTGGGAAATGTTATTCCCGGTTACCGGACCCTTACCGGTAACTTGACAGACTCTCGACATGCCTCAGCCCTCTAAAACCACATGCCCAACCCGGCATGGGTTGGCCGCTTAATCTCTCAGTCTTTGGCGCCAGGCGCCGTGTTTCTTCAGGGTCTTATCGACTCAATCAACAGATGCGACAAGCCGAGCCCCTAGAAAAGAGCGCTGCTTTATACCAGAAAGACCAAAGCACAACAACAGAAGATGTGTTTTGCCTTGCTGGGCGACACGCCGGAGCAGCATAACGACTGGCCCGGCAAGGTGTCGACCACTCGTCGCACGATTGGCAAAAAAGGTTATGGCCATTTCTGGCCCGGCACACTAGGGTAAGACTTTTCCAGACTGCACTGGCAGATGGGCCATCGATCAGCCAAGGATTCCTCATGCGTGCTGCCGCTCTACCCCTGTTGTTCGCCACCCTGCTCGGCCCGGCACTCGCCCAGGCGGCCGCGTTGAGTGTGTGTACCGAAGCCAGCCCAGAAGGCTTCGACGTGGTTCAGTACAACTCGCTGACCACCACCAATGCCACGGCCGATGTACTGATGAACCGCCTGGTCGAGTTCGATGCCGCCAAAGGCCAGGTGGTGCCAAGCCTGGCCGAGAGCTGGACGGTTTCACCCGATGGCCTGATCTACGAGTTCAAGCTGCGCCCCGAGGTGAAGTTCCACAGCACCGGCTACTTCAAGCCCAGCCGCACCCTGGATGCCGACGACGTCCTGTTCAGCTTCCAGCGCATGCTCTACCCCGCGCACTCCTGGCACAAAATTGCTCAGAGCGGCTACCCGCACGCCCAATCGCTGCAGCTACCGAGCCTGATCAAGCAGATCGACGCTGTGGACCCGCTGACCGTGCGCTTCACCCTTGATCACGCGGATGCGACCTTCCTGGCCACCCTGAGCATGGGCTTTGCCTCGATCTATTCCGCCGAATATGCCGATCAGTTGCTCAAGGCCGGTACGCCGGAAAAGCTCAACAGCCAACCGATCGGCACCGGCCCGTTCGTGTTCAACCGCTTCCAGAAGGACGCGGTGATCCGCTACCGGGCCAACCCGGACTACTTTGCCGGCAAGCCTGCAGTTGATCCGCTGATCTTCGCCATCACCCCGGACGCCAACGTGCGCCTGCAGAAGCTCAAGCGCAACGAGTGCCAGATCGCCTTGTCGCCCAAACCGCTGGATATCGCCGCCGCCAGCGAAGATCCGGCACTGAAGGTAGAAAAGACCGAAGCCTTCATGACGGCCTTTGTTGCCATCAATAGTCAGCATGCACCGCTGGACAAGCCCGAGGTACGGCAGGCCATCAATCTGGCGTTCGACAAGGCCAGCTACCTCAAAGCGGTGTTCGAAGACACGGCTGTTGCCGCCAATGGTCCCTATCCGCCCAATACCTGGAGCTACGCCAAGGACCTGCCGGGTTACTCCACCGACCTGGACAAAGCCAAAGCACTGCTGGCCAAGGCTGGCCTTAAAGACGGTTTCAGCACCACCCTCTGGACCCGCCCGCAAGGCAGCCTGCTCAACCCTAACCCGAGCCTCGGCGCGCAGTTGCTCCAGGCAGACCTGGCCAAGATCGGCATCAAGGCCGAGATCCGCGTGATCGAGTGGGGCGAGCTGATTCGCCGTGCCAAGGCCGGCGAGCATGACCTGTTGTTCATGGGCTGGGCCGGTGACAACGGCGATCCGGATAACTTCCTCAGCCCGCAGTTCGCCTGCGCGGCGGTGAAGTCCGGCACCAACTTCGCCCGCTATTGCGACCAGCGCCTCGACCAACTGATCAGCGCTGGCAAGACCACCACTGACCAGAGCGTACGCAGCCGCCTGTACCAGCAGGCCCAGACGCAGATCCAGCAGCAGGCGCTGTGGCTGCCGCTGGCGCACCCTACGGCTGCGGTGCTGGCGCGCAAGGGTGTTGAGGGGTATCTGGTGAGCCCGTTTGGGCGCCAGGATTTTGCCAAGGTGAATGTTTCGCGCTGACATCGATCGCGGGGCAAGCCCGCTTGTGTCTATGGCCGGAAGTAAACTCTAGGGTGAGAGAGGTGGATGGCAAGCTGTGAGTCCGCGGTGCTTAAAGCACGAGTGGGAGCAAAGCTGCCATCCACCTTTCC
>NZ_PVZN01000018.1 GCF_003024385.1 Pseudomonas sp. BBP2017 | reverse complement strand
TGCAAATCTACAATACGGAGCGGCCACACATGGCCCTGAAAAACAAAACGCCCGATGCGGTGCATCGGGCGTTCTGAGGCCTAACGGCCTACCTGAAAAGGTGTAAACCTATTTCAGGACTAGACACTGCAATTTGTCCCCGATGTGAAGTTTATGAGCCCCAGAGAGCAGGAAATTGAACGCCGCACCGAACTGTCGGTGACCCGTGTCACCAAAGCGGTGTTCCCGTCCACCACCAACCACCACAACACCTTGTTTGGCGGGACTGCCTTGGCCTGGATGGACGAAGTGTCGTTCATCGCCGCTACGCGATTTTGCCGCTTGCCGCTGGTGACCGTGTCAACCGACCGGATCGACTTCAAGCACCCGATTGCTGCCGGTTCGATCGTCGAACTGGTTGGCCGGGTGGCCAGCGTGGGCAACACCAGCCTCAAGGTTGAAGTCGAGGTGTTTGTCGAGAGTATGAGCTGCGACAGTCGTGAGAAAGCCATTCATGGTCTGTTCAGTTTTGTTGCGATCGACGACGACAAGCGGCCGGTACCGGTACTACCCGGCTTCTGAATCACTTGTCGCAGGTTGAATCAGTGCCAGCACCGTCCAGCCGGCCCCCGGCTTGAGCACACTGTCCGGCCCGAAAACATGCACCCAGCCACTGCTGTCCCGGGCAAACAACAAGGTCGCCCGCTCGCCATGCAGTGCCTGATAATCCTCCCAGCCAAAGGTATCGGTCAGGTGGGTGCTGTACAGTTCGGCGCCCTGATGTAACTGGTTGGCCAGCTCCGCGTATGTCAGGGCCTGAGTGCCCAGAACATGCCCACGATGCTCATCACTGGCGCGGTGCTTGTCACTGCGCCGCGCCTCCAGGCCGCTGGCCAGCACGAACAGCCGCGCGTGGCCAAAGTCATGACGAAAGCGTGCGCAGGCCAGGGTGTTCAACTCCCCTGAAGGCGAAAGCCCGAGCAAGTGCCCCAGGCCTACCAGGTCCAGGTGGGCGTCGGCATGCTGTGACGCCGGGTTGCCAAAGTAGGTCGGCAGCCCCTCCATGCGCGCGGCACGGATGTTTTCCCAGCTCGAATCGGTCAGCAAAACCCGGCAGTCGAGTTGTTGCAACGCCTTGGCAATGACCCGGGCCGGGGGGTTGGCACCGACGATCAGAAAGCCGCTGGGAGCAGGCTCGGCAACTTTCAGCAAGCGGGCCAGTGGCCGCGCCGTCGCGCTTTGCAGCACCACCGTGCCGATAATCACGGCAAAGGTCAGCGGCACCAGCAGCAGCGCGTCTTCATGGCCAGCCTCATGCAGGCGAATGGCGAAGATCGCCGACACCGCTGCCGCGACAATCCCGCGCGGGGCGATCCAGCTCAGCAAGGCCCGTTCCCGCCAGTTCAGCGGCGAACCCCAGGTCGACAGTGCGACGTTCAGTGGCCGGGCAATCAGCTGGATCACCAGCAACAGTGCCAGCACGGCAGGTCCAAGACCGATCAGGGCATCGAGGTCCAGGCGTGCGGCGAGGAGGATGAACAGCCCGGAAATCAGTAGCACGCTCAGGTTCTCCTTGAAGTGCAGGATCTGCCGGACATCCACGCCCTTCATGTTGGCCAGCCACATACCCATGATGGTCACCGCCAGCAAACCGGACTCGTGCATGACCTGGTTGGACGCAATGAAGATGCCCAGCACCGCAGCCAGCGATGCCAGGTTGTGCAGGTACTCGGGCAGCCATTGTTCGCGCATGACTTGCCCCAGTATCCAGCCGCCGGCGGCGCCGAAGGCACTGCCGCAAAGGATCACCCCGGCAAAGGTCATCAGGCTCTGGCTCAGGCCGTTGCCCGCCGCACTGGCAATGATGAAGCTGTACACCACCACCGCCAGCAGGGCGCCAATCGGGTCGATGACAATGCCTTCCCAGCGCAGGATGTTGGCAATCGCCGATTTCGGCCGGACTACGCGTAGCATCGGCACGATCACCGTAGGCCCGGTGACCAGGGTCAGTGTGCCGAACAGGGTCGCCAGCAACCAATCGAAGCCCAGCAACCAATGGGTGGCCAGGGTGATGATGATCCAGGTGGAGAGGGCGCCGATGGTGACCATGCGATGCACCACGGTGCCGATCTCGCGCCATTGCGACAAGTGCAGGGTCAGGCTGCCTTCGAACAGGATCAGCGCCACCGCCAGCGACACCAGCGGCATCAGTAGCGGGCCGAACATCGCTTGCGGGTCAAGCCAGCCGAGGATCGGTCCGGCGAGAATGCCGCTGAGCAGGAGAAAGAGGATGGCCGGCAGCTTCAGGCGCCAGGCCAGCCACTGGCAGGCGAGGGCGGCGCCTCCGATGCCGCCGAATGTCAGCAATATCTGTTGCTCGCTCATTCCAATTCCCTATGTCGACCGTGTTGTGGAAGACTAGCGGCAATTTTTCGTTTTTGTCCTTTGCCTTCGAGTTGTCATGCCTGCACTAGAGCATCCCCTGATCGACCAGTTCCTCGATGCCCTGTGGCTGGAGAAAGGCCTGGCCGACAATACCCGCGAGTCTTACCGCAGTGATCTGGCACTGTTCAATGGCTGGCTTCAGGAGCGCGGCGTGGTATTGCCTGATGCCGGGCGCGAGCTGATTCTCGATCATCTGGCCTGGCGCCTGGATCAGGGCTACAAGCCGCGTTCGACCGCACGCTTTCTCTCTGGTGTGCGTGGCTTCTATCGCTATTTACTGCGGGAAAAGCTGATTGCTGTCGATCCGACCCTGCAGGTCGAGATGCCACAGTTGGGGCGGCCGCTGCCCAAATCCCTGTCGGAAAAAGATGTTGAGGCACTGTTGCAGGCGCCAGACCTGGGCGAGCCGATTGGTCAGCGCGACCGGGCCATGCTGGAAGTCCTCTATGCCTGCGGCTTGCGTGTCACCGAGCTGGTGAGCCTGACCCTGGATCAGGTCAACCTGCGTCAGGGGGTGTTGCGGGTGATGGGCAAAGGCAGCAAGGAGCGTCTGGTGCCCATGGGCGAAGAGGCTGTGATATGGATCGAGCGCTATCTGCGCGACGGCCGCAACGAGTTGCTCGGCGGGCGTCCGAGTGATGTGCTGTTTCCCAGCCTGCGCGGCGAGCAGATGACCCGACAGACCTTCTGGCACCGGATCAAGCATCAGGCCCAAGTCGCCGGTATCAGCAAGAGCCTGTCGCCGCACACCTTGCGTCATGCCTTCGCCACGCATTTGCTCAACCATGGGGCCGACTTGCGGGTGGTGCAGATGCTGCTGGGGCACAGCGACCTGTCGACCACGCAGATCTATACCCATGTCGCCCGGGCACGTTTGCAGGAACTGCACGCCATGCATCACCCGCGCGGCTGATCCGGTATCGGCTGGGGGCGGTCTGTGCGGGCATGATGTGGTAGGCTTGGGCGGTTTGCATCAAGGGCCGTACGACCGCCGTCATTTCAGGACGTGCGTTGTTTGCCTGGCCCTTTGCCCGCCTTCAGGAGTTCCCATGCGCGTGACCCAGATTATCGCCACCGCCACCCTGGCGCTGGTCAGCACTTTTGCCGCTGCCGCCGACAACGCCGAGCAGGCGATACGTAAGACCCTGCAGGCCCTGGAACTGGGTTTGCCGGTCGAAAGCGTTGCCTCAAGCCCGTTGAACGGTTTGTACGAGGTCAAGCTCCAAGGCGGTCGCGTTCTGTATGCCAGCCCTGATGGCCAGTTCGTCATGCAGGGCTATCTGTACCAGATCCAGGACGGCAAGGCGGTCAACCTGACGGAAAAAACCGAGCGTCAGGCCATCGCCAAGAGCATCAATGCTATTCCAGTGGCCGAGATGGTGGTTTATCCTGCCAAGGGCGAAACCAAATCGCACATCACTGTGTTTACCGACACGACCTGCCCGTACTGCCACAAGCTGCACGCCGAAGTTCCTGAGTTAAACCGCCGCGGTATCGAAGTGCGCTACGTTGCCTTCCCGCGCCAGGGCCTCGGCTCCCCGGGCGACGAACAACTGCAAGCTGTCTGGTGCTCCAGCGACCGCAAGGCCGCGCTGGACAAGATGGTCGACGGCAAAGAAATCAAGGCTGCCAAGTGTGCCAACCCGGTCAGCAAGCAATTTCAGCTGGGCCAGTCGATTGGTATCAACGGGACCCCGGCCATCGTCCTTGAGGACGGCCAGGTGATCCCGGGTTATCAACCGGCGCCACAGGTTGCCAAGCTGGCGCTGGCCGGCGGTAAATAATTCAACAAGCGAGCCGTCACCATGGGGAGACGGCTGTTACCACGGACGGCTTCGTGCCGTTCGTTCAATGGGGAGTTCACAGTGAAACCGGTCAAAGTAGGCATCTGTGGGTTGGGGACCGTCGGTGGCGGTACCTTCAATGTACTTCAGCGTAACGCCGAGGAAATCGCCCGCCGTGCCGGGCGTGGTATCGAAGTGGCACAGATTGCCATGCGTTCGCCAAACCCGAATTGCCAGATTACCGGTACCCCCATTACCGCTGATGTATTCGAGGTTGCAACGAACCCGGAAATCGACATTGTCATCGAGCTGATCGGCGGCTACACCATTGCCCGCGAGCTGGTGCTCAAGGCCATCGACAACGGTAAGCACGTAGTCACCGCCAACAAGGCGCTGATTGCCGTGCACGGTAACGAGATTTTCGCCAAGGCCCGTGAGAAGGGCGTCATCGTTGCCTTCGAAGCAGCGGTAGCAGGCGGCATTCCGGTGATCAAGGCAATCCGCGAAGGTCTCTCGGCCAACCGCATCAACTGGGTGGCCGGGATCATCAACGGTACCGGCAACTTCATCCTCACCGAAATGCGTGAGAAAGGCCGCGCCTTCCCCGATGTGCTGGCCGAAGCCCAGGCGCTGGGTTACGCCGAAGCCGACCCGACCTTCGACGTCGAAGGTATCGATGCCGCGCACAAGCTGACCATTCTGGCTTCCATTGCCTTTGGTATTCCGCTGCAGTTCGACAAGGCGTACACCGAAGGCATCACGCAGCTGACCACCGCTGACGTGAACTACGCAGAAGCCCTCGGCTATCGTATCAAGCACCTGGGTGTGGCGCGCAGCACCGCCAACGGCATCGAGCTGCGAGTGCACCCGACGCTGATCCCGGCCGACCGTCTGATCGCCAACGTCAACGGCGTCATGAACGCGGTCATGGTCAACGGTGATGCCGCAGGTTCCACCCTGTTCTACGGCGCTGGCGCCGGTATGGAACCTACCGCGTCCTCGGTCGTCGCCGACCTGGTCGACGTAGTCCGCGCGATGACTTCCGATCCAGAAAACCGTGTACCGCACCTGGCCTTCCAGCCGGACTCGCTGTCGGCGCATCCGATCCTGCCGATCGAAGCCTGCGAATCCGCCTACTACCTGCGTATCCAGGCCAAGGATCACCCGGGCGTGCTGGCCCAGGTGGCAAGCATCCTCTCGGAGCGCGGTATCAACATCGAGTCGATCATGCAGAAGGAAGTCGAGGAACAGGACGGCCTGGTGCCCATGATCCTGCTCACCCACCGTGTGCTCGAGCAACGTATGAACGATGCGATCACCGCCCTGGAAGCCTTGCAGGATGTGGTCGGCAACGTGGTGCGTATCCGCGTCGAACAACTGAACTGAGCAGTCTTTGCGTTAGAGGATTAGGTCATGCGTTACATCAGTACCCGCGGCCAGGCACCGGCCCTGAATTTTGAAGACGTCCTGCTGGCCGGCCTGGCCAGCGATGGCGGCCTGTACGTGCCGGAAAACCTGCCGCGTTTCACCCAGGAAGAGATTGCGTCCTGGGCCGGCCTGCCATACCACGAACTGGCCTTCCGGGTGATGCGCCCGTTCGTCACCGGCAGCATTGCCGATGCCGACTTCAAGAAGATTCTCGAAGAAACCTACGGCGAGTTCGCCCACGCCGCAGTCGCCCCGCTGCGTCAGCTGAACAGCAACGAATGGGTGCTGGAGCTGTTCCACGGCCCGACCCTGGCGTTCAAGGACTTTGCCCTGCAGTTGCTGGGTCGCCTGCTGGACCATGTGCTGGCCAAGCGTGGCGAGCGCGTGGTGATCATCGGCGCCACCAGCGGTGACACCGGCTCAGCGGCGATCGAAGGCTGCCGTCGTTGCGACAACGTCGACATCTTTATCCTGCACCCGCACCAGCGTGTATCGGAAGTGCAGCGCCGGCAGATGACGACCATCTTCGGCGAAAACATCCACAACATCGCCATCGAAGGCAACTTCGACGACTGCCAGGAGATGGTCAAGGCCAGCTTCGCTGACCAGAGCTTCCTCAAGGGCACGCGCCTGGTGGCGGTCAACTCGATCAACTGGGCGCGGATCATGGCCCAGATCGTCTACTACTTCCATGCGGCCCTGCAGCTGGGTGGCCCGGCGCGTTCGGTGGCATTCTCGGTACCGACCGGCAACTTCGGCGACATTTTCGCCGGTTACCTGGCGCGCAACATGGGCCTGCCGATCAGCCAACTGATCGTCGCCACCAACCGCAACGACATCCTGCACCGCTTCATGAGCGGCAACCAGTACGTCAAGGAAACCCTGCACGCGACCCTGTCGCCGTCGATGGACATCATGGTCTCGTCCAACTTCGAGCGCCTGCTGTTCGATCTGCACGGTCGCAACGGCGCGGCGATTGCCGGGCTGATGGACAACTTCAAGCAGGGCGGTGGTTTCAGCGTCGAACAGGATCGCTGGAGCGAAGCGCGCAAGCTCTTCGATTCGCTGGCGGTGGATGATGCGCAAACCTGCGAGACCATCGCCGAAGTCTTCGCCCAGACCGGTGAAGTGCTTGACCCGCACACCGCGATTGGCGTCAAAGCCGCTCGCGAGTGCCGTCGCAGCCTGGACACGCCGATGGTGGTGCTGGGCACCGCGCATCCGGTCAAGTTCCCGGAAGCGGTGGAGAAGGCGGGTGTCGGTAAAGCCCTGGAGCTGCCGGCGCATCTGAGCGACCTGTTCTCCCGTGAAGAGAAGTGCACAGTGCTGGCCAACGACCTCAAGGCAGTGCAGGCCTTTGTCAGCCAGCATGGCAATCGCGGCAAGCCACTCTGATCGAGCGGCAGGCATACAACAAAGCCCGTCCCTGACGGGCTTTGTTGTTTCTTGTGTAGGAGCACGAATGAGCAAAGCACACGGTCGAGCAATCGAGGTCGCCTTGGCGTTTCTGCTGTGGATATTCACCCTCGGTGCTGCCCAGGCAGCGCAAAGCCTGCCCTTTACCCTGGTGCCGCCCTTCATCGAGCTTGAGCCGCTGCCATTGACCCCGGTGCAGCAACAGTGGCTTGGCCCGGAGCGGGTGCTACGGGTAGGGATTTCGTTTGCCGACTACGAGCCGGTGGATATCACTATCGACCGTAATCGCTACCAGGGCATCAGTGCCGACTACCTGAGCCTGGTAGCCAAACGCCTCGGGGTCAGCACCCAGGTGCTGGCTTTTGCCAAACGCGAGGAAGCCATCGAAGCCCTGCATAGTGGCTCAATCGATGTGCTGACCAGCGCCAACGGCTTTGAGCGCAGCGTGCCGGGCCTGGTGTTTTCCGAAGACTACATTCCAGACCGTTCCATGGTAGTGGTGCGAGGCGGTGCGCCGGCGCCACCCTCATCGCTGGCCGGGTTGAAGATTGTCCTGCTCGACGGCTATGCCGATACCCGGGTAGTGCATCGGGTTTATCCCCAGAGCCAGGTAATTCTGGCGCCTAACCTCGCCAGTGCGCTGGAAGCCCTCCAGCAGGGTGAAGTGGACGCGTTCATCGGCAATGAAATCATCATCCGCGCCTACAACGCCTTGCGACCCTATCTTGGCTTGCAAGTCGTCGGCCCCAGCGACTTGCCACCGATAGGCTTCGCCTTTGCCATGCGTGCCGAGGACCAGCCATTGCAAGCGCTGTTCGACCGTGCGCTGGGCAGTCTTGACGAATCGGTTCGACGTGAAATTCTTGGGCGTTGGACCTCGGGGCTCGGTTCAGATGTGGCCCATAACCGCGTCGAGCTGACTGCTCAGGAGCGCCAATGGATAGCCCGTCATCCGACAGTGACGGTGGTCGGTAGCCAGTATCCGCCGTACCTGTTTCGCAATCATCAAGGAGACTGGGTAGGGCTTAACAGTGACGTACTGGCCACGATTTCGCAGTTGACCGGCCTGAAGTTCGTTTATACGCCATCCTCATCCATTGCTCAGAGCCTGGCGCTGCTCAAGACCGGCCAGGCTGACATGAGTACTACCCTGAGCGCATCGCCGGAACGACGGGGTTTTCTCGGCTTCAGCCATTCGCTGGGTGGGCAGAGTTGGGTATTCATTGTTCGCCAGCCTAATCTGGCACTGGCTTCACTGGATGAACTGGCCGGAAAGACTTTGGCGTTACCCGCCCAGCACGCTCTGGAAAGCAGCATTCGCCAGTCTCACCCTGACATCCATCTACTGTTGGCCAATTCGCTGGAGCAAGCGCGGGAAATGGTGCGCAGCGGCGAAGCGATAGCAACCATCGACAGTGAGGTCGGTGCCTATGGTGTGCTGAGCAATGACCCGGTACTCAAGGTCGGGCGGGGAGTCGAGGGTAAGTGGGCGCCGGATCATTTTTCTGTACGATCCAGTGCGCCGCAGCTTCTGAGCATTCTTGATAAAGCACTGGAGGCCTTTCCGGTCGCAGAGTTTCGGGCCCTACGGATGAGATGGCTGGGCGCGCAGTCACCACCGGCACCGGCCTGGCAACGTATCGCCCCTTGGGTCTACTGGGCGGTGGCCGGCGCGCTGTTGTTCGGTCTGGTTTCACTGGTCTGGAGCAGTCGCCTGCGCGTACAGATCCGCCAGCGGGAGAAGGCCGAGGAAGCCCTCAACGATCAGTTGGCCTTCAAGCGCGCATTGCTCGACGGTATCCCCAATCCGATCTATGTACGTGATCTGGAAGGGCGCCTGATCACCTGCAATAAAAGCTACGAACAGGCGTTTTCGTTGTGCCTGGAGGATGTCAAAGGGCAGCGCCTGACCGATATCGCCATGATTCCGCCTGAGCTGGCAACGCAGCTGCACGCTGACTATGTGAGCCTTTTACAAGACCCGAAGCCGTTGTTCGTCGACCGTCGCATCGAATTCAACGGGCAGTGCACGGATGCCTACCAGTGGACCGTGCCGTTCTACCGCGCTGACGGGCAATTGCAAGGGCTGCTCGGTGGCTGGATCGACATCACCAAACGCAAACGGCTGGAAGCTGATCTGGTGGAAGCGCGCAAGCAGGCGGAGCAGGCCAACCAGGCTAAAAGCGCGTTTCTGGCGACGATGAGCCACGAGATTCGCACGCCGATTGCGGTGATTATCGGCTTGTTGGAGCTGGAGCGGGAAACCGTGCTGGCGCAAGGCAAGGCGCCGTCGGCCGGGCTGGAGACAGCGCACCGGTCGGCCAGTGAATTGATTGCCTTGATCGGTGACAGTTTGGATCTGGCGCGGATCGAGGCCGGTAGCCTGCAACTGGCACCTCAGGCCATAGCGCTGATGCCTTTTGTTGAAGGCATTGTCAGCCAGTTCCGTAGCCAGGCTCTGGCCCAAGGCTTGGAGTTGCAATTGCAGGTAGCAGAGGACGCGCAAGGGGCCTACTGGTTTGATCCATTGCGACTGCGCCAGGTGCTGGTCAACTTGCTGGGCAACGCGCTCAAGTTCACTCATTTGGGACAGGTGAGCGTTCAGGTCAGGCGATCCGGGCAGGAAACGCCATCGGGCGTCGGCTTGCTGCTGTGCGTGCGCGATACGGGTATTGGTATCAGCGAACAACAACAGGCGGAGCTGTTCACGCCGTTCACTCAGGCCAGTGCACGGTCAGCTTCCGAGTATGGCGGGTCTGGCCTGGGCCTGAGTATCTGTCGGCAACTGGTTGAGCTGATGGGCGGCACTATCAACCTGCAAAGTGTGCCGGGCCACGGCACCGAGGTACGGGTGGTACTCACCTTGGAGCCGGTCATCCAGGCGCAAGATCAATCGGAGACAGTGGCCGCGCTTCGTCAGGTCGGCCCGGCACGACGCATTCTGGTGGTTGATGACCTGTCCGCCAGTCGAATGGTGCTTAGCCAGCAACTGGCGTTTCTCGGTCATCAGGTGTCGGCGGTGGAAAGTGCTCAGGCTGCATTGGACGCCTGGCAGACCGAACGTTTCGATTTGCTGATGACCGACTGCAACATGCCGGTGATGAGTGGCTACGCCTTGGCCCGTAGTATCCGTCGCCTGGAACGCCTGCACCTGCGAGCGGAAATTGCCATCATTGGATGTACCGCCAATGCCATGAAAGAAGAGCGTGATCGTTGTCTGGCGGCGGGGATGGACGAGTTGCTGGTCAAACCGGTTTCCCTTGATCGTCTGTCTGCTGTGATCGAGGCGCACGCGCCGCTGTACAGTTTCAGGATGCAGGCACTGCAGCAGATGACTCAGGCCAACCCGCAGGTGATGCGGTGCATGCTGGAGGAACTGTACAAGAACCTCGGCGAGGAGCAGGTGTTGCTCAGTGAAGCGGTATCGAGGCAGGCGCTGGAGGCTATCCGCGCGTCCTTGCACCGGCTTGAAGGCGTTGCCTGTCTGATTGATGCCTTGCCGTTGGCACAGGCGTGTGCGGCATTGGCCCGGGTATGTCGTGATCCGCAACCCAAGGCGCTAGAGGCTGTCTGGGCTGTTCTGGAACAGGCAATGTTGCATCTCAAGACAGATGTCGACAGGGAGTTGAAAGAAATTTCGCAGGAACTTTAGGACTTGTCCGATAGGTTGCAGGGATGTTCTTGCCTAGAGTAGTGCCTGTGCTGTCGCACATGACTGCAACTTCGGGGTATTGCTCATGCACTCACTCAAGGTTCTGATTCTCGAGGACCATCCCTTTCAACTCATGGCGTTGCATCAAATGCTCAACGCCAATGGCGTGTTTGATGTGCTGACCGCCGACTCCGTGGAAGGTGCCTGCCAGACCCTGTCACGATGCGGCCAGGTCGATATCGCCATTTGCGACTTGCAGATGGACGGTGCAGACGGACTGGCATTGATTCGTCACCTGGCCGAGCATCAATTGGCGGCAGCGTTGGTGATCCTCAGCGGGGCCGAACCTTGTGTGATCGATAGCGTGGGCGCGCTGGCCCGGAATTTGGGCCTGAACGTGCTGGGCTGTATCGAAAAGCCAGCCACCAGCCTGGTCCTGCATCAGTTGCTGTGCCGCTACCTGAAGCAGGATCACCGCGAGTTGCCGAATGCCGAGCCGCCGCAGTATCCCGAGTTGCTCAGCCTGTCGGCGGCAGAGCTGACCGCCAGCCAGCACCAGTGGGTGGCGCACTATCAACCCAAGGTCTGTTTTGACGGCAAGTTGATGGGCGTTGAAGCGCTGGTGCGCTGGCAGCACCCCAGCCTGGGTATTTTGTCGCCTGCACAGTTCTTTCCGGCAATCGAGCGCGCCGACCTGTTCGACCTCTTGAGTTGGCATGTCCTGGACCAGGCCCTGGCATTCAGTGCGCAGTTCCGATCGCGCACAGGAAAAGTGCTGCCAGTGGCCGTGAACATCGCCCCGCATTTGCTCCTGCGCGATGACTTCCACGACCAGGTCAAGGCGGCACTGGAGCGCCATGCTGTTGCAGCCAGCGCCTTGACCCTGGAAATTGTCGAAACTGCAGGCAATACCCTGAACAACCAGCAACTCGAAGGCCTGCTGCACTTGCGCATTCTGGGGTGCCAGTTGTCCATCGACGATTTCGGTATGGGGGTTTCCAACGTGCAGCGCTTGCTGGAGCTGCCGTTCAGCGAGTTGAAACTGCCCAGCGAGTTTGTCCGCGGCATGGCCCATGATGGCCGCAAGGCCGCCGTGGTGGCGGGCGCGCTGATCATGGCGCGGCGCATGAGTTTGAATGTGGTGGTCGAAGGGGTAGAGACAGCAGACGACGTGTTGGCAATCAAGGACCTGGGGCATCCGGTCATGCAGGGCTATTTCTTCGCCCGGCCAATGCCGGAGGCTGAACTGATCGACTGGATCGGCACGCGCAATAATGCGGGTTTCAAGCAACTGGCCTCTGCCTGAGCATTCACTCAGGTCAGGCCGTGTTCCTGCAGGTAGAGAAAGAGCGCTGCATCATTGGCCACCCCCAGTTTGCGCATGGCACTGACTTTCTGGGTGCTGACCGTCTGTTTGCTGCGGTTGAGCAACGCTGCGATCTGGCTCACCGTGTGGCCGGCGGCAAGCAGGCGGGTAACCTCAAGTTCCTTGGGTGAGAGGGGGTCCTGTACGCCAATATGGTCTTCGCGTACCGCGCCTTCTTGTAGCAACAGGTGCTCAACCGAGGCTGCCAGGTAGGTTTTGCCTTGTGACAGGCAACTGATGGCCTGAGGGAGTTCGCCAGCCAGGCTGGCCTTGCTCAGCAGGCCGCTTATGCCCAGGGCGAGCATCGCCCGGAACAGTCCGGCGTTGTTGATCATGGTCACGACCAGGATCGGCAGTTGCGGGAAGTGCCGACGAATCTGCTCCAGCAGTTTCAGACCATCATTCTGTTGCCCGACCGGCATCATGAAATCAGTCACCAGTACATCACACGCCAGCCCGTGCAGATGGGCCAGCAGTTCTTTCGGGCTACCGGCTTGTGCAACTACCGTCACTCCAGGTATCTGGTCGAGGACGGCCTGCAAGCCGATACGAAAGATCGGATGATCGTCTGCCAGGACGACACGCAATGGCCGCAAGGGGGAAATACTCAAAACAGGCTCCGTTTGTCCAGCGTCAGGGTTCTAATAGCCTGTTCAAGGTGGGGCAAGGAAAAACGCTCGACTATCCTGTAGATAGCGTTCGCGAAATTGCGGATCCAGCCACTGCGCATACAGGTGTGGCAGGGTATCGCGGCGCAAGGATTTGAGCAGTTGATCGATATGGCCGATGGCCTCGCGTCCCTGTGGCGTGTCGGCACAACCGATGTGGATGAACTGGTAGCGTGCCACTCCCTGGATCGGGTAGAAACTGTAGTCGTCTGTTGTCCACCCTTGCTGCTGGATCAGGTATCGGGCCTCCGGCCAGTAGCTGAGCAGTAGCTGCAAACGCTGGCGTTTTTGCATCTGCAACAGGTTGCTGACAGCATCATTGCCATAGTGACGGCTGAGCGCTTCGGCCGACAGGGTCTTGAGCAAGGCGTCGACCGGCGGGCTGTAGCTGCGTTCGGCAACTACTCCCAGTTTGAGCGATGTGCTGGCGAGCAGTGTACGCAGGTCGATTTCCTGATTCTTCAGGTAAGGCGACAGTAACGGCTGGTCTTGTTGGCGAACGACCAGGCCGCTGCTGAGTATGCCCAGGCTCGGTTGTGAAAAGTGCACATAGCGGGCGCGTTCGGGCGTCCAGAGCAGGGTGGGATCGCAAGTGAGGCGGCCTTCTTGCAACATCTGATTGCCACGTGCGCGATTGACCCGAATGACGCTGTGCTCGTATTCAGGCATTTTCTCGATCAGCATGGGCAACAACTGATCCACGACACCCTGGCCTTTGCTGGTTCCTTCGAAGACGGTCAACGGTGGCAAGTCGCGCAGCACCCAAAGCAATCGTTCCCTGGCCGAGGCAATCCCGGGCATGCTCGCACCCAGCAGGGTACACAACATAAAGGCCAGCAGCGTGCGGCAGCGCGGGCGCTTGCGTTTGCTCATGTACGAGTCTCCACCGTCGGGCCGGTAACAGGGTTAGAGGCGATGCTTCACACCGCGCCCTGCGCGCGTAGGCGGGCAATGTCCGGTGCGTCGTAGCCCAGCTCGCCAAGCAATTGCTCAGTGTGCGCACCCAGCTCAGGGCCGACCCATTCGCTGGAACCTGGCGTTGCCGACAACTTGGGCACGATCCCGGGCATCTTGAACGGCTTGCCGTCGGGGAGTTTGGCCTGCAGGAACATTTCGCGGGCCAGAAACTGTGGGTCGCTGAACATGTCTTCGGCGCTGAAGATGCGGCTGGCCGGGACCTGGGCATCGTTGAGTACCTGCAGCAGCGCGTCCAGCGGCACACTGCGGGCCCAGCGGTCGATGACCGCGTACAGCTCGTCGCGGCGCAGATCGCGGCCATCGTTGCTGGCAAGGGTTGGATCATCGGCCAGGTCCTGGCGACCGATAGCCTGCATGAAACGCTTGAAGATCGCATCACCGTTGGCGCCGATTTGTACATGCTTGCCATCGGCACTGGTGTGAATCGACGAAGGGGTAATGCCGGGCATGATGTTGCCGGTACGTTCACGAATAAAGCCGAACACGTCGAACTCGGGCACCATGCTTTCCATCATCGCGAAAATTGCCTCGTACAAGGCGACATCCACTACTTGGCCCGCACCGCCATTGACCTCGCGATGACGCAAAGCCATCAAGGCGCCAATCACCCCCCAGAGCGCCGCAATGGAGTCGCCGATGGAAATGCCGGTGCGTACCGGTGGCCGGTCCTCAAAGCCGGTGATATAGCGCAGGCCGCCCATCGATTCACCGACAGCACCAAAGCCGGGCTGATCTTTCATCGGCCCGGTCTGGCCGAAGCCGGACAGGCGCACCATGACCAGTTTCGGGTTCAGGCTGTGCAGGGTGTCCCAGCCCAGGCCGAGTTTTTCCAGGACACCGGGGCGGAAGTTCTCAATCAGAATGTCGGCGTCGGCCAGCAGCTTTTTCAGGACCTCGATGCCTTCGGCATGCTTGAGGTTGAGGGTCAGCGACTGTTTGTTGCGGGCCTGGACGAACCACCACAACGAAGTGCCCTCGTACAGCTTGCGCCACTTGCGCAACGGGTCGCCGCCATCAGGCGACTCGACCTTGATGACCTGGGCGCCGAATTCGGCACAGATACGCGAGGCAAAAGGGCCGGCAATCAGGGTGCCGAGTTCGATGACTTTGAGTCCGGCGAGGGGTTTGCTGGGCGTAGGCATGTGGCGTCCGTAGCGGCAGGTCAGAGCCCCCGTTTTTATCACAGGCAGGCGCGCTCAGATACTGTCGCGGGGCAAGGATTGTACGGATCGGTTAGACTGGGCGACTTTTTCTTTGTGCAAGATGCCCGCCATGGCCCAGCCGTCCACGACCTACAAGTTTGAATTGAACCTCACCGATCTCGATCGCGGTGTGTACGAAAGTGTCAAGCAAACCATTGCCCGTCACCCTTCGGAAACTGAAGAACGTATGGCTGTGCGGTTGCTGGCTTACGCCCTGTTCTACAACGAGCAGCTGGCATTCGGTCGCGGCCTGTCTGATGTCGACGAGCCGGCTTTGTGGGAAAAGAGCCTGGACGACCGTGTGCTGCACTGGATCGAGGTCGGCCAGCCGGATGCCGACCGCCTGACCTGGTGCTCGCGCCGCACTGAACGTACCAGCCTGCTGGCGTATGGCAGCCTGCGCGTGTGGGAGACCAAGGTTGTCCCTGCCATCAAGAACCTGAAGAACGTGAACATTGCTGCCGTGCCGCAGGAAGTGCTGGAAACCCTGGCCAAAGACATGCCACGCGCAATCAAATGGGACGTGATGATCAGTGAAGGCACGATCTTCGTCACTGACGACCGTGGTCAGCATGAAGTTCAGCTGCAGTGGTTGCTCGGCGAGCGCGGCTGACATTTATGCGTATCGAACCTCGCCCTCTACCGGACACCTTGCCGTTCCTTGGCGACCTGCCGCCGTTGCTGACCCGCCTGTACGCCGCACGTGGCGTGCACAGCGCGGCGGAACTAGACAAAAGCCTGGCGCGCCTGCTGCCTTACCAGCAGCTCAAAGGTATCGACGCGGCGGTGGACCTGCTGATTGATGCCCTGGCCCAGCGCCAGCGCATCCTGATCGTTGGCGACTTCGATGCCGATGGCGCGACGGCCAGCACTGTGGGAGTGCTGGGCTTGCGTCTGCTGGGGGCGGCGCATGTCGATTATCTGGTGCCCAATCGCTTCGAGTACGGCTATGGGCTGACGCCGGAAATCGTTGAGGTTGCCCTGGAACGCCAGCCGCAACTGTTGATCACCGTGGACAATGGCATTTCCAGCGTAGAGGGTGTGGCCGCGGCCAAAGCTGCCGGGCTCAAGGTGTTGGTCACCGATCACCACCTGCCAGGTAATGAACTGCCAGCAGCCGATGCCATCGTCAATCCCAACCAGCCCGGTTGCGAGTTCCCGAGCAAGGCGCTGGCCGGGGTCGGAGTTATTTTCTACGTGCTGATGGCCTTGCGTGCACGGTTGCGCAGCCTCGGGCACTACGACAATGCGCCACAACCGAACATTGGTGAACTGCTCGATCTGGTCGCCTTGGGCAGCGTTGCCGACGTCGTGCCCCTGGACGCCAACAACCGCATCCTGGTACATCAAGGCCTTGAGCGGATCAGGGCAGGGCGGGCACGGCCCGGGCTCAAGGCTATCCTTGAGGTGGCCCGGCGTGATCATGCGCGTATCACCTCTACTGACCTGGGCTTTATCCTCGGCCCACGCCTGAACGCCGCCGGTCGTCTGGACGACATGAGCCTGGGCATCGAATGCCTGCTCAGCGACGACCCCAGCCTGGCGCGGGAAATGGCCGGGCAACTGGATGAGTTGAACCAGGATCGCAAGTCGATCGAGCAGGGTATGCAGCGTGAAGCACTGGCCCAGCTTAAGGATCTGCCACTGGAGTCGATGCCGTTCGGTCTGTGCCTGTTCGAGCAGGACTGGCACCAAGGGGTGATCGGTATTCTGGCCTCACGCCTCAAGGAACGTTACCACCGGCCTACCATCGCCTTTGCCGATGCAGGCGAAGGCATGCTCAAGGGCTCGGCTCGTTCGGTGCCAGGTTTTCATATCCGTGATGCGCTGGACGCGGTGGCGGCACAGCATCCGCAACTGATCAGCAAGTTCGGTGGCCATGCCATGGCTGCCGGCCTGTCCTTGCCAGCCGACAACTTCCCGGCCTTTGCCCAGGCATTCGACGAAGAAGTGCGCAGGCAATTGTGCGAAGACGACTTGACCGGCCGCCTGCTGTCCGATGGCAGCCTTGCGGTTGAAGAATTTCACCTGGAACTGGCGCGCGCCCTGCGTCACGCCGGGCCCTGGGGCCAGCACTTCCCCGAGCCGCTGTTCCACGGAGTGTTCCAGTTGGTCGAGCAGCGGGTGGTGGGCGAGCGGCACCTGAAAGTGGTGCTCAAGAGCGAGTGCGGCTCGGTCAAGCTCGATGGCATCGCCTTTGGTGTCGATCGGGAGGTCTGGCCCAACCCGACGGTGCGTTGGGTCGAACTTGCGTACAAGCTCGACGTCAACGAGTTCCGTGGCCAGGAAAGCGTGCAGTTGATGATTGCGCATATCGAGCCGCGCTGAACTCAAGGGGGCAAAGTGGTCTAGGCTCAGAATGATTGGTCGAAGAACCTGCGGGGAAGATTCTGTGGTCGGCCGGTCAACCATCTGGAGCCTTACCACTTGATTTGAGAGGTGCCCCATGAGTCTGCTGCTTGCACCCTATACCCTGCGCCACCTGACCCTGCCCAACCGTATCGCCGTTTCTCCCATGTGCCAATACTCCAGTGTCGATGGCCTGGCCAATGACTGGCACCTGGTCCATCTGGGCAGCCGCGCGGTGGGCGGGGCCGGGTTGATCTTCACCGAGGCCACGGCGGTTACTGCCGACGGGCGGATCACCGCCCAGGATCTGGGGCTGTGGGATGACGCGCAGATCCCGCCGCTGCAGCGTATTACCCGTTTCATCATTGCTCAGGGCGCCGTTCCCGGCATTCAACTGGCGCATGCCGGACGCAAGGCCAGCACCTATCGGCCCTGGTTGGGCAAGCAGGGCAGCGTCAAGCCGGCAGACGGCGGCTGGGTGCCGATCGGTCCGTCAAAGATTGCCTTCGATCCGCAGCACACAGCGCCTGTCGAAATGACCAAAGCGCAGATCGACGAAGTGATTCAGGCCTTTGTCGACGCTGCGCATCGTGCATTGAAAGCAGGCTTCAAGGTGGTTGAGGTGCATGCGGCGCATGGCTATCTGCTGCATCAGTTTCTGTCGCCGTTGAGTAACCAGCGACGTGATGAATACGGCAGCAATTTCGAAAATCGAATTCGCCTGACCTTGCAGGTGACTGAGGCGGTGCGGGAAGTCTGGCCGGAGGAGTTGCCGGTGTTCGTGCGGCTATCGGCTACCGACTGGGTCGAAGATGGCTGGAACCCGGATGAAACGGTGGAGTTGGCCAAGCGCTTGCGCAAATTAGGCGTGGACCTGATCGACGTGTCCTCTGGCGGCACCTCGGTGAACGCCGAGATTCCCACCGGGCCTGGGTACCAGACCCAGTTTGCTGCCAAGGTCCGCGAAGAGTCGGGGATTGCCACGGGGACGGTGGGGATGATTACAGACCCGATGCAGGCCGAGACCATTTTGCGCACGGCGCAGGCCGATATCATTTTCCTGGCGCGAGAGCTGTTGCGTGATCCGTATTGGCCGCTGCACGCCGACGATGACCTGGGCGGCAACAAGGCAACCTGGCCGGCTCAGTACCAGCGCGCGACCAGTCGTGAACAGCCGATTCACGAGTCTGATCTGCGTGATTGAATCGCGGGGCAAGTCGGATCGCCGCACCGCCGCTCCGACTTGCCCCGCGATGCGTAACTAAGCCAGTTCTCCAACAGCCCGCCATGCCTCATCAATCGCCGCATGCGCATATGCACTCCAGGCCGCATCCGAGTTGGCAATGCTGACTTTGCCCACAGGCTTGCGTGCCAGTTCCATCCACTGTTCGGTCTGATCAGGATCGTCGTACAGGGTGTTGGTAAAGCAGGCATAACCATGCGGCCAACGATTGACGGTGATCGCCAGAATGTCCTGATTGTGGTCGAAACCACCAGGCCCGAGCATGCGCTGCAGCTGTTCACGCAACTGGCTTTCCAGCGTCTCAAATGGCGTGCCATACAGCCGCCCGCGCCCGGCACGTGCCTGGTCACGGCCGTTCATGCCGCTATCAGGACTGGTCGGTACGTAGACCATGTGCAGGCCGATAGGCTGTGCCGGGTCGTGTGGATGTTCATAGCCACCCATGCTTACCGGGTAGTCCAGTTTGATGCGGCTATAGGGTTGCGTGGCGGCGTAGATTTCATGCACACCAAGCTTCTGGAACGCCTGCCAGTTGCGCACGATGACCTTGGTGTACACCAGCGGAAACTTCACATTCTGGCTCAGGGCAAACGACTGCTCTGGCGACAGGTCGCGCAGCAGGTACGGGATCATCATGTTGTAGCAAGCCAGGATGCAGTGTTTTGCGCGCACCTGAGCCAATTGTCCGCCACGGCTGTAGCCGATATTCACCGCGCCATTGGTATTGCGCACGCTGACTGCGGTGCTGTTCAAGCGCAGGCGCACCGGCTGCCCGCTACGGTCGAGCCGGCTGTAGTCGAAGTTGGTCAGGACGATATCTTCCATGTCCTTGCCCTGTGCCACCGTCGGAATCAGGCTGCGCACCAGCAGGCGTGCCAGCGACGCGTTGCCATCGGGGAAGTGATAAATGTAAGGCTCTTCCATTTCCGCCTGGGCTTCTTCGCTGATCGGCTCCAGGTTCATCGCGGTAAAGCCGGGATAACCGATGTAGTAGGCATCAGCGGCGGCCACGGTATCGATGCTCAAGGCCATGAAGTCGTTGGTGCGGCCCTGGAAGTACTTCACTGCTGTGGGCGACAGACCGACGTCCTTGAGCAGGAAGTCACGGTAGCTGGTGTGCTCCAGGTACGCAGTCTTGTCCTCCAGTGATTTGCCTGACAGGTAATCCCTGGGCGCTTCGTGCAAGTCGATCAAGGCCTTGCGGTCGCTGTCGGGCAGGGGGAAATCGTTGATGAAGTCGCGGATCGAACGGGCATTGAGTTGCCCGGGGGCAATATCGTCGGCGACCATGGGCGTCGGGTCACCGGTCACCAGTTTGTCTTCACCGAAGTTCTCCTTGTCGAAGAACACCCCGCGCGACAGGCCCAGGCTCGGGTAGAAACTACGATCGAAGGCCGTTTCAAAACGCTTGATATCCACCCCGAGCTTTGTCAACAGGCCGTTGACCTCGGCGCTGTAAAGGTGGTTAGGTGACTGGAAGGCTTCGCTGCCTCCGTAGCCGATAATCATCCGTCCACCGGCGCTGAACTCGTTGCGCTTGGCGTGACCACCAAAGTCGTCGTGGTTTTCGAGGATGAGGATTTTTGCCTCTGGGTGTTTTTCCCGATAGAAAAACGCCGCCGACAGCCCACTGATACCACCACCGACCACCACCAGGTCGTACTCCTCGCTGACCGGCAGATCGTCAGTGGCGAAGCGCTTTTTCTCCCAGCCCATCTGGTGCGCAACTTCAAAGGCGCCGACATGGCTGCCACGCAGGCCGGTCAATGCTGGCGGGTAGTAGCGTCCGCTTTCTCCAGCCTGCAGCAGTTGCAGCGGGGTCAAGCCCGCTGCAATGCCGATAGCGACACCATTGATGAAGTCGCGTCGGGTAATTTCCATAGGTTTCCTTACCTTAGTGTTTGAACATCACATGCCGAATGCAGGTGTAGTCTTCCAGCCCGTACAGGGACATATCCTTGCCATAGCCGGAGTGCTTTTGGCCGCCGTGGGGCATTTCGCTGACCAGCATAAAGTGCGTGTTGACCCAGGTACAACCGTACTGCAGGCGTGCCGAGACGCGATGGGCGCGGCCCACATCAGCGGTCCAGAGCGAGGAGGCCAAGCCGTAGTCCGAGTCATTGGCCCAAGCCAGGGCCTGGGCCTCGTCGTCGAAGCGGGTAACTGAAACCACCGGCCCGAATACTTCGCGGCGGACTATTTCGTCATCTTGCTGTGCATCGGCCAGCACCGTGGGTTCAAAGAAGAAGCCATTACCGGCCACCGCCTTACCACCGGTGATCAGGCGAATATGCGGCTGGGCGATGGCGCGCTCGACCATGGCTGCCACCCGGTCGCGGTGCTGGGCGGTGATCAATGGGCCCAGTTCGGTGCCCGGATCGTTTTGCAGGCCATGCTTGATGCTGGCCACGGCCTTGCCGAGTTTTTCCACGAACTGCTCGTAGATCCCGCTCTGGGCATAGATGCGGCAGGCCGCAGTACAGTCCTGGCCGGCGTTGTAGAAGCCGAAGGTGCGGATGCCTTCAACGGCGGCATCGATATCGGCATCGTCGAAGATGATCACCGGGGCCTTGCCCCCCAGTTCCATATGCATGCGCTTCACACTCTCGGCGGTGCCAGCGATGATGTTGGCCCCGGTGGGGATAGAACCGGTCAGCGACACCATGCGCACTTTCGGGTGGGTGACCAGCGGCGTGCCGACACTCGGTCCACGGCCAAAGAGGATATTCAGGACGCCCGCGGGAAACAGCCCAGCGGCCAGTTGCGCCAGGCGTAATGCGGTGAGCGGTGTCTGTTCCGAAGGCTTGAGCACCACCGTGTTGCCGGCTGCCAGGGCCGGGGCGATCTTCCAGGCGACCATCATCAGCGGGTAGTTCCAGGGGGCGATGGAGGCGACTACGCCAAGCGGGTCGCGGCGGATCATCGAAGTATGCCCCTGCAGGTATTCGCCGGCGGCCGATCCGCCCAGGCAGCGGGTGGCGCCGGCGAAGAAGCGGAACACATCGGCAATCGCCGGGATTTCGTCGTTGAGCGCGGCGGCATAGGGTTTGCCGCAGTTGTCCGATTCCAGCCGGGCCAGCTCCTCGCCATGGGCCTCAATGCAGTCCGCCAGTTTCAGCAACAGCAGCGAACGTTCCTTGGGCGTGGTCTGCGACCAGCTTTCGAAAGCATGGTCGGCGGCACGCACGGCGGCATCGACCTGAGACACACTGGCCTCGTTGATCTCCACCAGCACGCTGCCCAGCGCCGGGTTGAGTACCGCCAGCGCGTTGCCTTCGCCAGCAACCAGTTGGCCATTGATCAGCAGTCGGGTTTGCATGATTCAAGTTCTCCTAATGTTATTTGCCGCTGCCGGCAACGCTTTCGCCGCCGCGGGTCAGGTAATAGGCGCCGAGGATCGGCAGCATGGTCACCAGCATGACCAGCATGGCGACCACATTGGTTACCGGCACGTCCCGTGGCCGGCTGAGCTGATTGAGCAACCAGATCGGCAGGGTGCGCTCGTGACCGGCGGTGAAGGTGGTGACGATGATTTCATCGAACGACAGGGCAAAGGCCAGCATGCCGCCCGCCAACAGGGCCGAGCCGAGGTTGGGCAGGATGATGTAACGGAAGGTCTGCCAGCCGTCGGCGCCGAGGTCCATGGAGGCTTCGATGAGGCTGTGGGAAGTGCGGCGCAGGCGGGCGATGACGTTGTTGTAGACGATCACCACACAGAACGTCGCGTGGCCAACGACGATGGTGAAAATGCCCGGTTCGATGCCCAGGGTCTTGAACGCCGAAAGCAGGGCGATACCGGTGATGATCCCGGGCAGGGCGATCGGCAGAATCAGCATCAGCGAGATGCTTTCCTTGCCAAAAAAGCTGCGCCGGTACAGCGCCGCCGATGCCAGAGTGCCCAGCACCAGGGCAATCAGCGTGGCCAGGCAGGCAACCTGCAGCGACAGCTTGATTGATTCCAGCACATCGGGCCGGGAAAAGGCCACGCTGAACCACTTCAGGGTAAAGCCCTGCGGCGGGAAGCTGAACGCCGCATCCTGGGTATTGAAGGCATACAGAAAGATGATCAGGATCGGGAAGTGCAGGAACACCAATCCACCCCAGGCCGCCAGGCGCAGGCCCCAGGACGCTTGTTCAGAGTGCATCGAAAGCCCCCAGGCGTTTGACCATGGACAGGTAGATGGCGATCAGCACGATCGGCACCAGGGTGAAGGCTGCGGCCATCGGCATGTTGCCGATCGCGCCTTGCTGGGCGTAGACCATGCTGCCAATGAAGTAGCCAGGCGGGCCGACCAGTTGCGGCACGATGAAGTCGCCCAGGGTCAGAGAGAAGGTGAAGATAGAGCCGGCGGCAATGCCTGGCACCGACAGCGGCAGGATGACTTGCATGAAGGTTTGCCGGGGCTTGGCGCCGAGGTCCGCCGAAGCTTGCAGCAGCGATGGCGGCAGGCGTTCCAGTGAGGCCTGGATGGGCAGGATCATGAACGGCAGCCAGATGTAGACAAACACCAGAAAGCGCCCCAGGTGCGAGGTTGACAGGGTGCTGCCGCCGACTCCGGGAACGCCGAGAATGAACTGCAGCAGCGGTTCCAGATTGAGCTGCTGGACGAACCACTGTGCCACGCCGCCTTTGGCCAGCAGCAAGGTCCAGGCATAGGCTTTGACGATATAGCTGGCCCACATCGGCATCATCACCGCGATGTAGAAAAATGCCTTGGTTTTGCCGCTGGTGTAGCGGGCCATGTAGTAGGCGATCGGAAACGCCAGGGTGGCGCTGGCGATCGACACGGCAATGGCCATGCTCAGCGTGCGCAGGATGATGTCGAAGTTCGACGGTTTGAACAGGGCGGCGAAGTTGGCCAGGGTCAACTCCGGGGTGACCGCCATGGTGAAATCGTCGAAGGTGTAGAAGCCCTGCCAGAGCAGACCCAGCAACGACCCTAGGTAGATGGCCCCGAACCAGATCAGCGGCGGGATCAGCAACAGCGCCAGGTAGAGATTGGGACGCCGATAGAGCAGATTGGAGAAGCGTCGCAGGGCCAGGCTCATCTACTGCCCCTCGTTCAAGACTGTTTCCTGCAGAGAGGTCATCGCTTCCCGTGCCCAGCGAGCCTGCAGGCGTTGGCCGGTCTGCCAGGGCGTGGCGTGCTGCTGCCATTGGTTGTTGGCCTGGCTGACACAGAGCAATTGGCCATTGTCGAGCTTGAGCTCGTAGCGGGTGGCGCTGCCCTGGTACTGGATATCGTGCAGCAGGCCGCTGATCTGGACTTCATCGCTGGCGGCGGGTTGCTCGCCCAGGCGGATATGTTCCGGGCGAATCGAGAAGGGCAGTTGGCTGCCGTTCAACTGCGCCGCCAGCTCGCCACGCAGCACGTTGGAGGTACCCACGAACTCGGCAACAAAGGTGGTGGCCGGTTTCATATAGAGGTTGCGCGGTGTATCGACCTGCTCGATACGGCCGCGGTTGAACACCGCGACCCGGTCGGACATCGACAGTGCTTCGGTCTGATCGTGGGTAACGAAAATGAAGGTGATGCCCAACTGGCGCTGCAGTTTTTTCAGCTCGCCCTGCATCTGTTCGCGCAGCTTCAGGTCCAGCGCGCCCAGGGGCTCGTCGAGCAGTAGCACGCGCGGGCGGTTGACCAGTGCCCGGGCCAGGGCCACACGCTGGCGCTGGCCGCCGGACAGCTGCGCCGGCTTGCGCTGCCCGTAACCGTCCAGGGCCACCATGGCCAGGGCTTCCTCAGCCCGGGCCAGGCGCTCCTGCCTGGCCACACCCTTGACCTTCAGACCGTAGGCGACGTTATCGAGCACGTTCATGTGCGGAAACAGGGCGTAGTCCTGGAATACCGTGTTGACATCACGTTGGTACGGCGGCAATCCGGCCGCTTCAGCACCGTGGATACGGATGGAACCGGCGCTGGGTTGTTCGAAGCCGGCAATCAGGCGCAGGCAGGTGGTTTTGCCCGAGCCTGAGGGGCCGAGCATGGAGAAAAATTCGCCGTCGTGGATGTCGATGGACACCCGGTCGACGGCCTTGACCTCGCCAAAGCTGCGGGAAACATCGGTGAACTGGACTGCAAGGGTCATGTGCGGTGCTCCCAGTCTCTAGACTAAATCGCGGGACAAGCCCGCTCCCACAGAACCCCCATTGTGGGAGCGGGCTTGCCCCGCGACAGGGCCCTAACGGCCACCCATGATCGCAATGTAGTCCTGGGTCCAGCGGCTGTAAGGCACAAATTTGCCCCCCTCGGCCTGGGGGGTTTTCCAGAAGGCGATTTTGTCGAAGTTGTCGAAGCCATTGGTCTTGCAGCCTTCGGCGCCGAGCAACTCGCTGCCGGTACAGGCTGCCGGTACCGCAGGCAGCGAACCGAACCAGGCGGCCACGTCGCCCTGGACCTTGGGTTGCAACGACCAGTCCATCCATTTGTAGGCGCAGTTGGGGTGCTTGGCCTCGGCGTGCAGCATGGTGGTATCGGCCCAGCCCGTGGCGCCTTCTTTGGGAATGGTCGACGACACTGGCTGTTTGTCGGCCTTCAGGGTGTTGACCATGTAGCCCCAGGAGCTGGAAGCGACCACGCCCTCGTTTTTCACATCGCTCATTTGCACGGTTGCGTCATGCCAGTAGCGATGGATCAGCGGCTGTTGTTGACGCAACAGGTCGAGCACTGCCTTGTACTGGGTTTCGTTGAGTTCGTAAGGGTTGACGATGCCCAGCTCCGGCTTGGCCGACTTCAGGTACAGCGCCGCGTCGGCAATGTAGATCGGCCCGTCGTAAGCTTGCACCCGTCCTTTGTTCGGCTTGCCGTCCGGCAGGTTCTGCGGCTCGAACACCACGCCCCAGCTGGTGGGCGCTTGCTTGAACACATTGGTGTTGTACAACAATACGTTGGGGCCCCACTGGTAGGGGGTGCCGTATACCTGGTTGTTGACCACATACCAGGCGCCGTCCTTGAGCCTCGGGTCGAGGTTCTTCCAGTTCGGGATCAGCGCAGTGTTGATCGGTTGAATGCGCTTGCCGGCAATCAGGCGCAGCGAGGCGTCACCTGAGGCGGTGACCAGGTCGTAACCGCCTTTGGTCATCAAACTGACCATCTCGTCGGAGGTGGCTGCGGTCTTGACGCTGACCTTGCAACCGGTTTCCTTCTCGAAACCGCTGACCCAGTCGTAGGCCTTGTCGCTTTCACCGCGCTCGATGTAGCCGGGCCAGGCGACAATATCCAGTTGGCCTTCGCCGGCACCTACGGCTTTCAGCGGTTCAGCGGCCTGCAGGCTGGCGCTGGCCAGCAAGGCGGTGCTCAGGGTGCTGAGCAAGGCGGTCTTGTTCACGAGCATGGTGTTCCCTCTTGTTCAAATTATGAGCGGGGCAGTCATGAAAGCGCTGGCACATCACGTTAAGCGTAGTGCTGATATTCAGGTCTGTTCCAACTGCGGGTTCAGCCGTGTCGTTTTTGGCACAGTGCGGGCAACATCTGGAAGCAAATGCATTCAGCCTGGCTTCAGCTTGCCGCAGTACTCTTGGCGTTTATTTACCGTCCTTGGAGGTGCCCGATGAACACCCGTGGCTTGCTCGATCAACTGCTCAAATCCGGTCAGGACCTGCTGCAGAACCAGACGGGTAAAAGTGCTGCCGGTAAATCCGGCGCAACCGGCGGCCTTGGTGATCTGCTCGGTGGCAAAGGCGGTGGTGGCCTGGGCAGTCTGCTTTCCGGCGCCAGTGGCGGGGCCTTGGCGGCAGGCGCCATGGGCCTGCTGCTGGGCAGCAAAAAAGCACGCAAATACGGTGGCAAAGCCCTGACCTACGGCGGCCTGGCGGCGCTTGGGGTACTGGCGTACAAGGCCTACGGCAATTGGCAGGCCAAGCAGGGCACCACGGCGCCGGCTGAACCGCAGACCCTCGATCGCCTACCGCCTGCCCAGGTCGAACAGCACAGCCAGGCAATTCTCAAGGCCCTGGTGGCTGCGGCCAAGTCCGATGGCCATGTTGACGAGCGCGAACGGGCATTGATCGAGGGCGAATTCGTCAAACTTTCCAACGACCAGCAACTGCAGCACTGGCTGCACGCCGAGCTCAACAAACCGCTGGATCCGGCCGATGTCGCGCGTGCTGCCAGCACGCCGGAAATGGCCGCCGAGATGTACATCGCCAGCGTCATGCTGGTTGACGAGGAACATTTCATGGAGCGGGCTTACCTGGACGAACTGGCCCGTCAGCTCAAGCTCGATCCGGCGTTGAAAATCGAGCTGGAAAATCAGCTGAAACAGGCCAACGCTCAATGATTACGGGCAAGTGGCCAGGATGAGGCCAACTTGCCTCTATCCAGCTTGAAAGTCAGCCGCAAAAGCCCATAGTGCCTGGGCTATACTCTGCCCCATTTTTCTGCTCGCGTAGAACACTTGAGGGCTGACTGTGAAAAACTGGACCTTGCGCCAACGGATCCTGGCGAGCTTCGCCGTGGTTATCGCCATCATGCTGTTGATGGTGGTCGCGGCCTATTCGCGCCTGGTGACCATCGAGTCCGATGAGGAAGCGGTGCGGGCCGACAGCATCCCCGGGGTTTACTACAGTTCGATGATTCGCAGTGCCTGGGTCGACAGTTATGTGTTGACCCAGCAACTGGTGGGCCTGAGTGGGCAGCGTGAACTCACTGCGACCGACAAGGCGCAGTACAAGGACTTCGAAGATCGCCTCAAGCAGTACATGGCCAGCTATCAGGCGACTATCCGGGATCTCGACGATCAGGCCAGCTTCGATGAGTTCGGCCGCCTCGAGGATGCCTATGCCAAGGCCATCGATACGGTGCTTGAAGCCTATGCTCGCAAGGACTACGCCCAAGCCCGGCAATTGATTGGCGATGTGCTGACGCCGGCCTGGGTCACTGGCCGCAAACACCTGAACAGTGTGATCGAGCACAATCGGCATTCGGTCGAGGAGGCGGCCGACTCGATTGTCGCTGCGGTAATCATGGCCAAGGTCAGCATGATCATCTCCCTGGTCCTGGCGATTATTGCCGCCACCATTTGTGGCTTGCTGCTGATGCGTGCCATCACTGCGCCCATGCAACGTATCGTGCATGCCCTGGACAAACTCAGCAGCGGTGACCTCAGTGTGCGCATGAATCTGGAGCGCAAGGACGAGTTCGGCGCCGTGGAAACCGGCTTCAACGACATGATGGGCGAGTTGACCAACCTGGTGTCCCAGGCCCAGCGTTCTTCGGTGCAAGTGACCACTTCGGTGACCGAGATCGCTGCCACCTCCAAGCAACAGCAGGCGACTGCCACCGAAACCGCCGCCACCACCACCGAAATCGGCGCCACCTCGCGGGAAATCGCTGCCACCTCCCGTGACCTGGTGCGAACCATGACCGAAGTCACCTCGGCCGCCGACCAGGCGTCGACCCTTGCTGGCTCCGGTCAGCAAGGTCTGGCACGCATGGAAGAGACCATGCACCAGGTGATGGGCGCAGCCGACCTGGTCAACAACAAGCTGGCGATCCTCAACGAGAAGGCGGGCAACATCAATCAGGTGGTGGTGACGATCGTCAAGGTCGCCGATCAGACCAACCTGCTCTCGCTCAATGCCGCCATCGAGGCGGAAAAGGCCGGCGAATACGGCCGCGGCTTTGCCGTGGTGGCCACCGAAGTCCGGCGCCTGGCCGACCAGACCGCCGTGGCCACCTATGACATCGAACAGATGGTCCGCGAGATCCAGTCGGCAGTGTCTGCTGGGGTCATGGGCATGGACAAGTTCTCTGAAGAGGTGCGCCGTGGCATGTTCGAAGTGCAGCAGGTCGGTGAGCAACTAAGCCAGATTATCCATCAGGTTCAGGCCCTGGCGCCGCGGGTGCTGATGGTCAATGAGGGGATGCAGGCCCAGGCCACCGGTGCCGAACAGATCAATCACGCCCTGGCGCAGCTGGGTGATGCCAGCAGCCAGACGGTGGAGTCGCTGCGTCAGGCCAGCTTTGCCATCGATGAGTTGAGTCAGGTGGCAAGCGGTCTGCGTGGCGGTGTATCGCGGTTCAAAGTCTGACCCGCCGATGACCGACCTTCAGCCCCGCCGCAGCCAGGGTGTAAGTTCTCACGGGACCTTGCACCTGTTGTTCAGAATCGGTGAGCATCGCTATGCCCTCGACGCCCATGAAGTCGTCGAAGTATTGCCGCGCTTGCCGCTAAAACCTATCGCGCAAGCACCGGACTGGGTGGCCGGGGTGCTGGCTCATCGCGGCGCGCTGGTCCCGGTGATCGACGTCGGTGCCTTGAGTTTCGGGTTGCCGGCACCGGTACGTACCAGTACCCGACTGGTGCTGGTGCACTACCGGGGCGAACCGCTACGGCCAGGACTGTTACTGGGTCTGATCCTTGAACAGGCCACCGACACCTTGCGTTGCCTGCCCGAAGCGTTTCAGCCCTACGGCCTGGACAATCAGCAGGCGCCCTACCTGGGGCCGGTGCGTGAGGATGCCCATGGGCTGGTGCAACGCATCAGCGTGCAGGACCTGCTCAGCGACACCGTGCGGGCGCTGCTGTACCCCTTGCCTGAGCACCAGGCAGGTGAGCGTCAGGAGCCGCAATGAGCAACCAACAGCATTTTTTCCGTTTCTTGCAAGAGCGCATCGGTCTGGATGTCGCCTCGGTCGGTGCGCCGCTGGTCGAGCGTGCGCTACGCCAGCGTTGCACCGCACTGGATGCCTACGACCTGGATGACTACTGGTTGCGCTTGCAACAATCGACGGCGGAGCAACAGGCGCTTATCGAAGCGGTGATTGTTCCGGAGACCTGGTTCTTTCGCTATCCAGAATCGTTCTCGGCGCTGGCTGGCCTGGCCAGCCAGCGTCTGGCCGAGCTGGCCGGGGCGCGGCCGCTGCGTATCCTCAGCCTGCCGTGCTCCACCGGTGAGGAGCCTTATTCCATCGCCATGACCTTGCTTGACGCCGGCATTGCCGGGAACTCGTTCCGGGTCGATGGCATGGACATCAGCCCGCTGTCGATCAACCGGGCCGAGCAGGGGCTGTATGGGCGCAATTCCTTTCGTGGATCGCACCTGGATTTTCGCCAGCGGCATTTTGACCAAAGCGACGACGGCCACATTGTTCATGAGCGTGTGCGCCAACAGGTCAAGTTGCAGATAGGGAATGTGCTCGACCCTGCATTGAAGGCTCAGGCGGGCAGTTATGACTTTGTGTTCTGCCGCAATCTGCTGATCTATTTCGATCTGCCAACCCAGCAACGGGTATTCGAAGTGCTCAAGCGGCTGATCCATGAGCAGGGTGTACTGTTCATCGGCCCGGCCGAAGGTAGTCTGCTGGCGCGTATGGGCATGCGCCCGCTTGGTGTCGCCCAGTCTTTTGCTTATGTACGACAGACTGAAACCGAACCTGTATTCAACAGCAAACCGCTGACAATTGCGTCGCTGTCTGCAGCACCCAGCACTTTACCGCGCCCCTCGCCAGTGCCAGCACGCAAGTTCAATGTGATTGCCGCGTCAATTGCGTCCCGACCCACAGCGCCTGACAGCAGTGCTGAACTGCTGGTGCAGATCGCCCGGTTGGCCAATGCCGGTAGCAGCGCCGAAGCTCAGGCCGCGTGTACCCGCTATCTGCAGCAATACCCGCCGCATGCCCAGGCGTTCTACTGGCTGGGCTTGCTCAGTGACACTGCAGGCGACACCGGCGAGGCGCTCAGCCATTACCGTAAGGCGCTGTACCTCGATCCGCAGCATGCTGAAGCCTTGGCGCACCTGGCGGCATTGCTCGCGTCCCAGGGCGATATCGCTGGCGCCCGCCGCCTGCAGGAGCGCGCTGCACGGCGAGCTGACCGGGAGTCTGAACAATGATCGCAGACCAACAGGTGCAAGTCGTTGCCGCTGATGCCGCCCGCATTGATGATTGCTGGAACCGTATCGGTGTGCGCGGTGATAAAAGCTGTCCGCTGCTGGCCGAACATATCCACTGCCGCAATTGTGCTGTCTATGCGAGCGCCGCGACTCGCCTGCTGGACCGTTACTCGCTGTCTCAGGATGCCCATGAGCAGGCACAGGTGCAGGAAGAGGGCAGCGGTCGTTCGATGCTGTTGTTCCGTCTGGGTGAGGAATGGCTGGCTCTGGCGACCCGTTGCCTGGTCGAGGTGGCCCCGGTGCAGCCGGTGCATTCGTTGCCTCACCAACGTTCGCGGGCGCTACAGGGCGTAGCCAACGTGCGCGGGGCCCTGGTGCCGTGTCTGTCGCTGGCCGATCTGCTGGGCCTGGAAGTGCTCGGCAGTGGCAGCGCATCGGCGCGGATCATGCCGCGCATGCTGATCATCGCTGCAGCCGGTGGTTCGGTGGTGGTGCGAGCGGATGAAGTGGATGGTATTCACGGCCTGGAGCCCGAGCGTCTGGTGCATGATCAGGGCGAAGCGCGCTTTACCGCCGCTGTGTTGCAGTGGCGCGGACGCAGTGTGCGGGTGCTGGATGAAGAACAAGTGCTGTCTGCTGTGAACCGGAGCCTTTCATGACCCCAGAGCAAATGTGCGATGTGTCGCTGCTCGAACTGTTCAGCCTGGAGGCCGAGGCCCAGACCCAGGTGCTCAGTGCCGGCCTGCTGGCGCTGGAGCGCAATCCGACCCAGGCCGATCAGTTGGAAGCCTGCATGCGTGCGGCCCATTCGCTCAAGGGCGCGGCGCGGATTGTCGGCGTCGATGCCGGCGTCAGCGTTGCCCATGTCATGGAAGATTGCCTGGTCGGTGCCCAGGAAGGCCGGTTACGGCTGCGTGCCGAGCATATCGATGCCTTGCTGCAAGGCACTGACCTGTTGATGCGTATCGCCACCCCTGGCGATGCGAGCATTGAGCCTGCGGTACAGGCATTTCTCGTGCAGATGGCCGGGCTGCTGGACCCTGCAGCTACGTCGACGGTTGTGACCCCGCTACCGATGCCCGGGCTTGAGCCAGCGGCGGTGATGGCGGAGCCTGTGATCGAGCAGCCGGTACTGCTCGACGCCGAACCCGGGGCACCGACCCAGCGCAAGGGTAAACGCACCGGTGAAGCTGGCGAGCGGATCCTGCGGGTCACGGCCGAACGCTTGAACAGCTTGCTCGACCTGTCGAGCAAGGCGCTGGTCGAAACCCAGCGGTTCAAACCGTATCTGGCTACCTTGCAGCGCCTTAAACGCATGCATAGCCAAAGCGTTCGTGCCCTCGATGGACTCAATAGCCAGCTGCAAGCAAGCGGCCAGAGCCCGGAAGTACAGGAAGCTCTGGCCCAGGCCCAGCAACTGCTGGGACAAACCCAGCAGCTTCTGCTGCAACAGGCCGCCGACCTGGATGAGTTCGGCTGGCAGGCCAGTCAGCGCGCACAATTGCTCTATGACACAGCCCTGGCCTGCCGCATGCGGCCGTTTGCCGATGTGCTCACCGGGCAGAGCCGGATGGTCCGCGACCTGGGACGTTCGCTGGGTAAGCAGGTGCGCCTGGAGATCGAAGGCGAGAAGACCCAGGTTGATCGCGATGTCCTGGAAAAACTCGAAGCCCCATTGACCCACTTGCTGCGCAACGCCGTCGACCACGGTATCGAACTGCCTGAGCAACGGCTGCTGGCTGGCAAAGCGCAGGAAGGGCATATCCGCTTGCGGGCATCGCATCAGGCCGGCTTGCTGGTGCTGGAACTGAGCGATGATGGTGGTGGCGTTGATCTGCAGCGATTGCGTCAGAGTATTATCGAGCGCCAACTGTCGCCGGCCGAAACCGTGGCGCAGATGAGCGAAGCGGAGCTGCTGACCTTCCTGTTCCTGCCAGGCTTCAGCCTGCGCGACCAGGTCACCGAAGTTTCCGGACGTGGCGTTGGTCTGGACGCGGTGCAGCATATGGTCCGCCAGCTGCGCGGCTCGATCGTGTTGACCCAGACCAGTGGTCAGGGCAGCAGTTTCCACCTGGAAGTGCCGCTGACCCTGTCGGTGGTGCGCAGCCTGGTGGTCGAGGTTGCCGCCGAGGCCTATGCCTTCCCCCTGGCGCACATCGAGCGCACCCTGGAGCTGCCGGCTGAGGCCATCGTGCAGATCGAAGGGCGTCAGCACTTCTGGCACGAAGGCCGGCACATCGGCCTGGTTGCGGCCAGCCAATTGCTCAATCGTCCGCCGAGCCAGACAAACGGGCAAACGATCAAAGTGGTGGTCATCCGCGAGCGCGAGATGCTCTATGGTGTGGCGGTCGAGCGTCTGATCGGCGAGCGCGTGCTGGTGGTGATGCCGCTCGATCCGCGGTTGGGCAAGATTCAGGATATTTCATCCGGTGCCCTGCTCGATGATGGCAGCGTAGTGTTGATCATCGACGTTGAAGACTTGTTGCGATCGGTCGATAAGCTCTTGAGCACCGGTCGCCTTGAGCGCATCGAGCGTGGTCAGCGAAATACCCGCGAGGCGGCACGCAAGCGCATCCTGGTGGTCGATGACTCGCTGACCGTGCGCGAGCTGCAGCGCAAGCTGCTGAGTAATCGCGGTTATGAGGTGGCAGTCGCGGTCGATGGCATGGATGGTTGGAACGCCTTGCGCAGCGAGGACTTCGACCTGCTGATCACCGACATCGACATGCCGCGAATGGATGGTATCGAGCTGGTCACCTTGCTGCGTCGCGACAACCGTCTGCAGACGCTGCCGGTCATGGTGGTCTCCTACAAGGACCGTGAAGAAGATCGCCGCCGTGGACTGGATGCAGGAGCCGACTACTATTTGGCCAAGGCCAGTTTCCACGATGATGCCTTGCTCGATGCTGTGGTTGAGTTGATCGGGGGAGCCCAGGGATGAAGATCGCTATTGTCAACGACATGCCCATGGCCGTGGAGGCGCTGCGCCGGGCGTTGGCGTTCGAACCCATGCATCAGGTGATCTGGGTCGCCAGCAATGGCGCAGAGGCAGTGAAGCTGTGCGCCGAACAAACGCCGGACCTGATCCTGATGGACCTGATCATGCCGGTCATGGATGGCGTCGAGGCGACCCGGCGGATCATGGCCGAGACACCCTGCGCCATCGTGATCGTCACGGTGGATCGCCAGCAGAACGTCCACCGGGTATTCGAAGCCATGGGGCACGGTGCGCTGGATGTGGTCGATACCCCGGCCCTGGGTGCCGGTGATCCCAGGGAAGCGGCCGCGCCGCTGCTGCGCAAGATCCTCAATATCGGCTGGTTGATTGGCCAGCAGCGCAGCAACACGCCACGGCCTATTGATGCGCCTTCGCCTAAGGTGGCGCAGCGTCCAGGGCTGGTGGCCATCGGTTCGTCAGCGGGCGGCCCGGCGGCGCTTGAAATCTTGCTCAAGGGCTTGCCGCAGGCGTTCCCTGCCGCCATCGTGCTGGTCCAGCACGTTGACCAGGTGTTCGCCGCAGGCATGGCCGAATGGCTCAGCAGCGCTTCGGGCTTAGCCGTGCGATTGGCCTGCGAAGGTGAGCCGCCACAACCCGGGCAGGTGTTGCTGGCAGGCACCAACCACCACCTCCGCCTGCTCAAGAATGGCACCCTGGCCTACACTGCCGAGCCGGTAAACGAGATCTACCGGCCTTCGATCGACGTGTTTTTTGAAAGCGTGGCCCGCTACTGGCGAGGTGACGCGGTAGGCGTGCTGCTGACCGGCATGGGACGCGATGGCGCCCAGGGCCTGAAACTGATGCGCCAGCAGAACTTCCTGACCATTGCTCAGGACCAACACAGCAGTGCCGTGTACGGCATGCCCAAGGCTGCGGCCGCGATAGACGCGGCGATGGAAATTCGCCCGCTGGAGCGGATCGCTGCACGATTAATGGAAATATTTCCAAAATGACGATACGTATTGTGCCACGCCGGCCAGTCGGCAGTGACCAGGTGACAGCGCATGAATGATTTACCGCTCGGCGGTTTTCCGACCACCAATGAAAACTCGGCAATGGTCCTGTTGGTTGATGATCAGGCCATGATCGGTGAGGCGGTACGCCGTGGTCTGGCTCTCGAAGAGAACATCGACTTCCACTTCTGTGCCGACCCGCACCAGGCTGTGGTCCAGGCAGTGCGGATCAAACCGACGGTGATCCTGCAAGACCTGATCATGCCCGGCCTCGACGGCCTGACGCTGGTGCGCGAGTACCGTAACAACCCGGCGACCCGGGACATTCCGATCATCGTTCTGTCGACCAAGGAAGACCCGCTGGTCAAAAGTGCGGCCTTTGCTGCCGGCGCCAACGACTACCTGGTCAAACTGCCGGACAACATCGAACTGGTGGCGCGCATTCGCTACCACTCGCGCTCCTACCTGACCCTGCTGCAACGCGACGAGGCCTACCGGGCTTTGCGCGTCAGCCAGCAGCAGTTGCTCGACACCAACCTGATGCTGCAGCGCCTGATGAACTCCGATGGCCTTACCGGGCTGTCCAACCGGCGCCATTTCGACGAATACCTGGAACTTGAGTGGCGCCGGGCCATACGTGAGCAGCAGCAGTTGTCGCTGCTGATGATCGACGTCGACTATTTCAAAGCCTATAACGACAGTTTGGGCCACCTGGCCGGCGACGAGGCGTTGCGCCAGGTGGCCGAGGCCATTCGCGGTTCCTGCTCGCGGCCGAGCGACCTCCCGGCGCGCTATGGCGGCGAAGAGTTCGCCCTGGTACTGCCCAACACCTCACCGGGCGGCGCGCGCCTGATTGCCGAAAAACTGCGTCAGACCGTGCTCGCCCTGAACATCCCGCACAGCACGCCAGAAGCCGCCTCACGCTTGACGGTGAGCATCGGCCTGGCAACATTGACACCGGCTATTGGCAGTCACTGCCGACAGTTGATATCGGCGGCTGACACAGGCTTGTACCTGGCCAAGAACAACGGCCGCAATCAGGTGGGCGTGGCTTGAGACCAGCCCGCCCCCACAACCGCCCGACGGGCTGCCGTCAGCTTCCAGACTCGGTTATACTCCCCGGCTTTTCTACCGATTACGTAAGAGAGCTGTCCGCCCATGGAAATCCAACCGATCCTGAACACCATCAAGGACCTGACCGAGCGCTCCGAGTCCATTCGGGGGTATCTTTGACTACGATCACAAGCATGACCGCCTGATCGAAGTCAACCGCGAGCTTGAAGACCCGAACGTCTGGAACAAGCCCGAGTACGCCCAGGAACTGGGCCGCGAGCGCGCCATGCTGGCGCAGATCGTCGACACCCTGGATGAACTTTCCGGTGGTCTGGTCGACTCCCGCGAACTGCTCGATATGGCCGTCGAGGAAAAAGACGAAGGCGCCGTCAACGACGTCGTCGAAGTGCTCCAGGGCCTGGAAGAATCCCTGGCCAAGCTCGAGTTCCGTCGCATGTTCAGCGGCGAGATGGACATGAACAACGCCTACCTGGACATCCAGGCCGGCTCCGGTGGTACCGAAGCTCAGGACTGGGCCAACATCCTCCTGCGCATGTACCTGCGCTGGGCCGCCAAGCGTGGTTTCGACGCCACCATCATGGAGCTGTCCGAGGGGGAAGTCGCCGGCATCAAGGGCGCCACCGTGCACATCAAGGGCGAGTACGCCTTTGGCTGGCTGCGTACCGAGATCGGCGTGCACCGCTTGGTGCGCAAGAGCCCGTTTGACTCCGGCGCTCGTCGCCACACCTCGTTCTCGGCGGTGTTCGTGTCCCCCGAGATCGATGACAAAGTGGAAATCGAGATCAACCCGTCGGACCTGCGCATCGACACCTATCGCTCCTCGGGCGCCGGTGGTCAGCACGTAAACACCACCGACTCGGCGGTGCGTATCACCCACGTTCCGACCAACACCGTGGTCAGTTGCCAGAACGAACGCTCCCAGCACGCCAACAAAGACACCGCGATGAAAATGCTGCGGGCCAAGTTGTACGAACTGGAAATGCAAAAGCGCAGCGCGGCGTCCCAGGCTCTGGAAGACAGCAAGTCGGACATCGGCTGGGGCCACCAGATCCGTTCGTATGTGCTCGACGCCTCGCGGATCAAAGACCTGCGCACCAACATCGAGCGCAGCGACTGCGACAAGGTGCTCGACGGCGATATCGACGAATACCTGGAAGCCAGCCTCAAGCAGGGGCTGTAACCGCGACACCCGGTGGGAGCGGGCTTGCCCCGCGATCCCTGGCCACAGGCAAGGGACAATGAACTCTGATGGAAAATGTGACGACATGAGCGACCTCAAACTCGACCCGCAAGACCTGCAACAGGAAGAAAACACCCTGATCGCCCTGCGCAAGGAAAAGCTTGCTGCCGAGCGCGCCAAGGGTAACGCCTTCCCCAACGACTTCCGCCGTGACAGCTACTGCAACGACCTGCAGAAGCAGTATGTCGACAAGACCAAGGAAGAGCTGGAAGCTGCAGCGATTCCGGTCAAGGTTGCCGGCCGTATCATGCTCAACCGTGGCTCGTTCATGGTGATTCAGGACATGACCGGACGCATCCAGGTCTATGTCAACCGCAAGACCCTGCCGGAAGAAACCCTGGCCGAGGTCAAAACCTGGGACCTGGGCGACATCATCAGCGCCGAGGGCACCCTGGCGCGTTCCGGCAAGGGTGACCTGTACGTCGAAATGACCAACGTGCGCCTGCTGACCAAGTCGCTGCGCCCGCTGCCTGACAAGCACCACGGCTTGACCGACACCGAGCAGCGCTATCGCCAGCGTTACGTCGATCTGATGGTCAACGAAGAAACCCGCCACACCTTCCGCGTGCGTTCGCAGGTCATCAACCATATCCGCAACTTCCTGATCCAGCGTGACTTCCTCGAAGTGGAAACGCCGATGCTGCAGACCATCCCTGGTGGCGCCGCAGCCAAGCCGTTCGAGACTCACCACAATGCCCTGGACATGGCCATGTTCCTGCGTATTGCGCCGGAGCTGTACCTCAAGCGGCTTGTGGTGGGTGGCTTTGAAAAAGTCTTCGAGATCAACCGCAACTTCCGTAATGAAGGCGTTTCGACCCGGCACAACCCCGAGTTCACCATGCTCGAGTTCTACCAGGCCTACGCTGACTACGAAGACAACATGGACCTGACCGAGGAGCTGTTCCGCGAGCTGGCGCAGCTGGTACTGGGCAGCACCGACGTGCCGTACGGCGACAAAGTGTTCCACTTCGGTGAGCCGTTCGTACGCCTGTCAGTGTTCGACTCGATCCTCAAGTACAACCCTGAGCTGACCGCTGACGACCTGAACGATATCGACAAGGCCCGTGAAATCGCCAAGAAAGCCGGTGCCAAGGTCCTCGGCTTCGAAGGCCTGGGCAAGCTGCAGGTGATGATTTTCGAAGAGCTGGTCGAGCACAAACTGGAACAGCCGCACTTCATCACCCAGTACCCGTTCGAAGTTTCGCCGCTGGCCCGTCGCAACGACGAGAACCCGAACGTCACCGACCGTTTCGAGCTGTTCATCGGTGGCCGCGAAATCGCCAACGCCTACTCCGAGCTCAATGACGCGGAAGACCAGGCCGAGCGTTTCATGGCCCAGGTGGCTGACAAGGACGCCGGCGACGACGAAGCCATGCATTACGACGCCGACTTCGTTCGCGCTCTGGAATACGGCATGCCGCCAACCGCCGGTGAGGGTATCGGTATCGACCGTCTGGTGATGCTGCTGACCAACTCGCCATCGATTCGCGATGTGATCCTGTTCCCGCACATGCGTCCACAGGCCTGAGTGTTCTGAACAAGCCGCCTTCCGGGGCGGCTTTTTCATGCCTGTAGAAAATTCATACATCGGTTTCAACTCATGGGGTAGATCAGCAGTGACTCCTGCAATGGCTCAACAAGGTGCCGCTGGCGTTGCCACGACGGTCGCCGAAAGCGTTCAGTATCAGGGCCGCAAGGCAAGTCGCCAGGGCAGCGAACAGCGCCGCCAGGACATTCTCGATGCCGCCATGCGCATTGTCGTTCGCGAGGGCGTGCGTGGCGTGCGTCACCGCGCGGTGGCGACCGAGGCCGGGGTGCCGTTGTCGGCGACCACCTACTATTTCAAAGACATCGAAGACCTGCTCACCGATACCTTCGCCCAGTATGTGGAACGCAGTGCGGCGTACATGGCCAAATTGTGGGAGCACACCGAGGTGCTGCTGCGTCAGTTGCTTTCGCAGGGCGATCACAGCCCGCAGTGCCGGGCGCGTCTGGCCGACGAAGTGGCGAAGATGATGGCCGACTATGTGCAGCGTCAGTTGCACAACCGTCGCGACTTCCTCATGGCCGAACAGGCCTTTCGCCAGGAGGCGTTGCTGTGCCCGCGCCTGGCCGAACTGGTCAAGCTGCATGAGCAGATTCTGCTGCATGGCGCCTGCCAGATGTTGCAGGTCGTGGGCTCGTGTCAGCCACAGCAGGATGCGCTGGTGTTGACGGCGATTATCGAGCAGATGGAATATCAGGGCCTGCTCGACGGCTCACGCGCCGATGCGCAAGCGCAGATGCTCGCTATCCTTACCCGGTACCTGCATCTGGTACTGGCCGCCGTGTGAGCCACGACCCTATTTCAAGGAGAACCCGATGAAAGCCAGAAGTCTGCTGTTGGCGCTGTCGTTTTTGCTGCTTGGCGGTTGTCTGGTGACCTTCAATGAGCCGATGCCGGCCAATGAGGCCGCGCCCAAGGCACTGCTCGGCAAATGGACCAGCAAGGACGCCTGGGGCGAACCACTGACCCTGCAGATCAGCCGTAGCGGTGGCGATGCCTACAAGGCGCTGGCCATCGGCAAGGACAAGAAACGGGATGAGTACGTCTTCACCGTATCCCGGCACGGCAACCGCTGGTACCTCTCGGCTGGCGTGCCCAAGCGCTTGGGCGGCAATTTCCTGATCGGGGGCTTCGACGTCATCGACGGCAAGGAGCTGGTGGTCTACAACCTCGACGTCGAACAGGTCAATCAGGCCGTGCAGAAGAAGGAGCTCAGCGGTCGCACCTATGAGGTCCCCGAGGACAACGGCAAAGGCGTGCTGATCGACAGTCCGGCCGAGCGCGTCCTGGCTTATCTGGACGACCCGGCCAACTCCGACCTGTTCATCGAAGTGGCGCGGTTCCAGCGGGCCAGCAAGTAATAGAGTCAATTCAAGGAGTGTAGGGTGGACGAGTACCAGCAGACGATACGTGCCCTGTCTGATCGCATTGTCCTGGCGCAAACGCCCATACGTGTGCTCGACGCGGTGAAGTGGGACGACAGCATCCGCCAGGGCTTCCTCAAGACCAAGGGCAAGGAGCCGCCGGCCGTTGACCGTGCCTATTACCAGGGGCGGCCGTTGTCGTTCGACTCTGCTGCGGTGAAGCTCGAGTTCCAGAACATCGAACGCGACATCACCCGCCAACTGGGCCAGTTCAACCCGGTCGGGCAGATCATGCGGCGCATGTGTAAGGAATATCGCATGGTGGTGCGCATGCTCGAAGCGCGCGGCACCGAGGATTTCGGCCTGATTTCCCAGGAGCTGTATGGCGCCGCTTCCGATGCCTTCCATGCCGGTGATCCGACCCTGGCCGACCTGGGATTGATGCTTTCCGACTACCTGAACAACATCGACGGCCGTGGCGACCTCAAGGACGAACCGAAGAACCTCACCGCCAAACAGGCCGTGGAAATGCTCCAGGGCCGCTTGAACAAGGTATTCAACGAGGCCGAGGACACCATCCGGGTGTTCGAGTCCGATGGCATCGTCGCCGATGCCGCCGCCGGGGCCGACTACATCAAAATTCGCGCCGACGCGATGTTCAACAGCCGCGACGTGCGTGCGCTGGAGGTGCACGAGGGGCTGGTGCACGTGGGCACCACCCTCAATGGCCTGAACCAGCCGATCTGTACTTTCCTGGCCAAGGGCCCGCCCTCGTCGACCGTGACCCAGGAGGGCCTGGCGATTCTCATGGAGGTCATTGCCTTTGCCTCCTACCCGAGTCGTCTGCGCAAGCTGACCAACCGCACCCGGGCCATTCACATGGTCGAGGAGGGCGCCGACTTCATGCAAGTCTACGAATTCTTCCGCGCCCAGGGTTTCGACATGCCGGAGAGCTATGGCAATGCCAGCCGGGTATTCCGTGGCTCGGTGCCCAATGGTTTGCCATTTACCAAAGACTTGTCCTACCTCAAGGGCTTCATCATGGTTTACAACTATATTCAGTTGGCCGTGCGCAAGGGCAAGCTCGAGCAGATCCCCTTGCTGTTCTGCGGCAAGACCACCCTTGAGGACATGCGCACCTTGCGCCAACTGGTCGATGAAGGCCTTGTGGAACCTCCCAAGTACTTGCCGGAGCAGTTTCGCGACCTCAACGCGCTGTCGGCCTGGATGTGTTTCTCCAACTTCCTCAACCACCTGAGCCTGGACCGGATTGAAGCCGATTATTCGAACATTCTCTGACGCCGGGCGCGGGCTGTTCGGTCTGCTGTTGGTGTTGCTGAGTCTGGGCGGTTGCAGTTCGCTGCTGTTCTATCCCGAGCCTGGCCAGCCGTTCACCCCGCAGAAGGCCAAGCTTGAGTACCGCGATGTAACGCTCACCGCAGCGGACGGCACGCGCTTGCACGGCTGGTGGCTACCGGCCAAGGCCGGCGTCGAGGTCAAGGGCACGGTGCTGCACCTGCATGGCAACGGTGGCAACCTGGCCTGGCATCTGGGGGGCAGTTGGTGGCTGCCGGAGCAGGGCTATCAGGTGCTGTTGCTGGACTACCGCGGTTATGGGTTGTCCCAGGGCAAACCGGCGTTGCCGGAGGTCTACCAGGACATTGCCGCAGCGCTGGCATGGCTGGACCAGGCGCCTGAAGTGCAGGGCAAGCCGCAAGTGCTGCTCGGCCAGAGCCTGGGGGGCGCCATGGCCATTCATTACCTGGCCCAACACCCAGAGCAGGGCAAGCGCTTTAAGGCCATGGTGTTCGATGGCGTACCGGCCAGTTACCGTCAGGTCGGGCGTTTTGCGCTGAGCAACTCGTGGATGACCTGGCCTTTCCAGTTGCCACTGTCGTGGCTGGTGCCCGACGGTGACAGTGCGATTCATTCGATTGCCCAGCTCAAGGCATCACCGAAGCTGTTCTTCCACAGCATCGACGATCCAATCGTGCCGCTGGCCAATGGCATTCAGTTGTACCAGGCAGCCCCGCCGCCGCGCGTGTTGCAGCTGACGCGCGGAGGTCATGTGCAGACCTTTGCCGACCGCACCTGGCGCCAGGTGATGCTGCGCTTTCTCGACGACCCCGAACATTTCAATGGGCTGCGGCGTTTGGCCGAAGTCCCCAATTACCCTGACGAGACGTCACAATGAGTGAAGAACGTAACGCGATTCCCCTGATCATCACCGGTGTCTGCAGCATCATCGGTACGGTTGGTGCGCTCTGGTATTACGGCTATCTGCATTTCGCCAAACCTGAAGATGCGCTGCTGCTATCCGATTTCACCATGCTCAAGACGGTGCCGGGGGAGGATTACAAGATCTCGCTGAAGCCGGCCAACCAGGTGGCCCAGTGCGTTGATGGCGTACTAGTGCTTTTCGACACCTCGCAGAAGGGGCTGACCGGGGTGCTGGTGGACAGCAAGAAACAGGCGGTTCGCTGCCTGGGGCAGGAAACGCCGCAGCAGGTTCAGGAGTAATAGCATCGCCGGGCAAGCCCGCGATTACCGTCAGTGGGCTGATTCATCTTTGCGTGTGCTCATGTCCTGCAGGTAGCGACGTGACAGGGCCAGGAAGCGCGGAGTCGGTCCAATATCTTCATACAGCGGATCGCCCTCTTCATCAGTGGCGATCACCTGCTGGCCCTGGATATAGGGGAAGCTCGCTTCCAGTTCTTCAAGGGCCGCCCCCAGCAGTTCGCCGAGCAGTTCTTCGGGGCGGCGCTTGGGGTACATCTCGGCCAGGGCAGCCAGACGCGCCGCCGACTCCAAATCCAGGTGCAAAACATGGCCGGTGGGGCTGAGGCGGCCTTTGGCGTTCTGTTCCCAGTGCCGGGCAAGCTCGCGAATTTTCATGATCACCTCATCAATCCTCAGGGCTCTGATTTGAGCGTAGCTTCTGCGCCGCCTTTGGTCTGCCTTGAAAGCATGACCGGTACTGGGGCACTCTGGGACCAGAAGCAGTTTTCCAGGAATGCCGGAGACAAGGCTGATGACTGATATCGATGTGCGCTTGCGTGAAGATGTTCATTTGTTGGGCGAGTTGCTGGGGGACACCATTCGTGAGCAGCACGGCGAAGCGTTCCTGCAGAGAATCGAAGACATCCGGCGCAGCGCCAAGGCTGATCGTAGTGGTGGCGCCGAACAGCTGAGTTCGACCCTCAATGACCTGGCTGAAGATGAGTTGCTGCCAGTGGCGCGGGCGTTCAATCAGTTTCTAAACCTGGCCAACATTGCCGAACAGTATCAGTTGATTCGCCGCCGTGATGCCGGTCAGGCCGCCCCCTTCGAGGCCCGGGTGCTGTCCGAGCTCCTGGCCCGGCTCAAAGCCGCCGGACACACTGACGATGCCCTGGCACGGCAGCTCGGCAAGCTCAATATTGAGTTGGTGTTGACCGCCCACCCCACTGAAGTGGCGCGCCGTACGCTGATCCAGAAGTACGATGCCATCGCCGCACAGTTGGCCGCTCAGGATCATCGCGACCTGATTCCCGCCGAGCGTGAGCAGATCCGTGAACGTCTGCAACGGTTGATCGCCGAAGCCTGGCACACCGAGGAAATTCGCCGTACCCGGCCCACCCCGGTGGACGAGGCCAAGTGGGGCTTTGCGGTGATCGAGCATTCGCTCTGGCACGCCATTCCCCATCATCTGCGTAAAGTCGACAAGGCCCTGCATGAGGCCACCGGTCTGCACCTGCCGCTGAAAGCCGCGCCCATTCGTTTTGCCTCGTGGATGGGCGGTGATCGCGATGGCAACCCCAATGTCACGGCTGCGGTCACCCGCGAAGTGCTGTTGCTGGCGCGCTGGATGGCCGCTGACCTGTTCCTGCGCGATATCGATGCCCTGGCCTCCGAGTTGTCCATGCAGCAGGCCAGTGAGGCGCTGAGGGCCAAGGTGGGCGATTCTGCCGAACCTTACCGGGCGCTACTCAAGCAGCTGCGCGATCGCTTGCGTGAAACCCGTGCCTGGGCGCAGAGCGCCTTGCAGTCGCCGCAAACGCCTTCGCCTTTGGTGTTGCAGCATAACCATGATCTGTTCGAGCCCCTGCACCTGTGTTTCGAGTCGCTGCATGCCTGTGGCATGGGAGTGATCGCCAATGGTCCATTGCTCGACTGTCTGCGCCGCGCCGTGACCTTCGGTCTGTTTCTGGTGCGTCTGGATGTCCGTCAGGATGCCGCCCGGCACACCGCGGCGCTCAGTGAAATCACCGAGTACCTGGGGCTTGGTCGTTACGCCGACTGGGACGAAGAGGCGCGTATCGCCTTCCTGCAACAGGAGCTCAATAGCCGTCGGCCGCTGCTACCGGGTTATTTCAAAGCACAGGCTGACACTGCCGAGGTACTTGCCACCTGTCGCGAGATCGCTGCCGCACCTGCTGCGTCCTTGGGCTCTTATGTGATTTCCATGGCCGGTGCCGCCTCTGATGTGCTCGCCGTGCAACTGCTGCTCAAGGAAGCCGGCGTGCTGCGGCCGATGCGTGTGGTGCCGCTGTTTGAAACCCTCGCGGACCTTGATAACGCCGGCCCGGTGATGGAGCGCCTGCTGGGCTTGCCGGGCTACCGCAGCGCCCTGCATGGGCCGCAGGAAGTGATGATCGGCTACTCCGATTCGGCCAAGGACGCTGGCACCACCGCGGCGGCCTGGGCCCAGTACCGGGCCCAGGAGACGCTGGTGCGGATCTGTCGCGAGCAAGAAGTCGAGTTGCTGCTGTTCCATGGTCGCGGCGGCACCGTCGGGCGAGGCGGCGGCCCGGCCCACGCGGCGATTCTGTCGCAACCGCCGGGTTCGGTGGCGGGACGTTTTCGTACCACCGAACAGGGCGAGATGATCCGCTTCAAGTTCGGCCTGCCGGACATTGCCGAACAGAACCTGAACCTGTACCTGGCGGCGGTGCTGGAAGCAACCTTGTTGCCGCCACCTCCGCCGCAGCCCGCCTGGCGCGCACTGATGGACGAGTTGGCCGCCGACGGGGTCAAGGCTTACCGTGGGGTGGTGCGCGATAACCCTGAGTTCGTCGAGTACTTCCGCCAGTCCACTCCAGAGCAGGAACTGGGGCGCTTGCCCTTGGGCAGCCGCCCGGCCAAGCGCCGTGCCGGCGGTATCGAAAGCCTGCGGGCGATTCCGTGGATTTTCGGCTGGACCCAGACACGCCTGATGCTCCCGGCCTGGCTCGGCTGGGAAGCGGCGCTGAACAACGCTTTGAGCCGCGGGCAGGGCGATTTGCTTGCGCAGATGCGCGAGCAGTGGCCATTCTTCCGCACCCGCATCGATATGCTGGAAATGGTTCTGGCCAAGGCCGATGCGGAAATTGCCCGCTCCTACGACGAACGTCTAGTGCAACCAGAACTGCGACCTTTGGGTACTCATTTGCGCGACCTATTGTCGCAGTCATGCCAGGTAGTACTGGGCCTGACCGGTCAGCCGGTGCTACTGGCACACAGCCCGGAGACCCTGGAATTCATCCGTCTGCGCAACACCTACCTGGACCCGCTTCATCTATTGCAGGCTGAGTTGCTGGCACGTTCGCGCAAGCGTGAAGCCGCTCTGGACAGCCCGCTGGAGCAGGCCCTGCTGGTCACTGTGGCAGGTATCGCGGCGGGCTTGCGCAATACCGGTTGAGTCAAGGTGCTGCACCGCCAGGCATCTTCACAGAGGGGGGAGAATGCTTGCAAAGCAATAGGTTGCGCTCAGCGCAACCTGTGCTTTGTAACGCTGATGTGTGTGGTTTTTTCCGACTTTCGACCGCTTGTGTGGCTTGAAGGCGCTGTGTATCTTGAGCAGCCTTTTGACCGATTTGTGGTCATTACCCAAATTCCGGACTTGGCCCTCTGCGCCGACTCCATTGATTTGCTTACAAAAATGAGGAGCACAATATGCGCGTGATTCTGCTGGGAGCTCCCGGGGCCGGTAAAGGTACTCAGGCAAAGTTCATCACCGAAAAATTCGCCATTCCGCAGATCTCCACTGGCGACATGCTGCGCGCCGCGGTCAAGGCCGGCACCCCGCTGGGCCTGGAAGCCAAGGCGATCATGGACGCTGGCAAGCTGGTTTCCGACGAGCTGATCATCAACCTGGTCAAGGACCGCATCGCCCAGCCTGACTGCGCCAACGGTTTCCTGTTCGACGGCTTCCCGCGCACCATTCCTCAGGCTGAAGCCTTGGTGACTGCCGGTGTCGAGCTGGATGCCGTAGTTGAAATCGCCGTCGCCGACGAAGAAATCGTTCAGCGTATTGCCGGTCGCCGCGTTCACGAAGGTTCGGGCCGCGTTTACCACGTGGTCTACAACCCGCCGAAAGTGGAAGGCCAGGACGACGAAACCGGCGAGCCGCTGGTACAGCGTAAAGACGACACCGAAGAAACCGTGCGTCATCGCCTGGCGGTCTATCACGACCAGACCAAGCCACTGGTAGACTTCTATCAGCAGCTGTCGGCTGCCAACGGCGGCAAGCCGAAGTATGCGCATATCGAAGGCGTAGGCTCGGTTGATGCGATCACCACCAAGGTCCTGGCAGCCCTGAGCTGATCGCGACCCGGTAGTGCAGACAACGGCCCGCTTACGGGCCGTTGTTGTTTATAATGGCGCTCTTTTTTCTTTCGCCTGGACACACCAATGACCACCTTGCTGGCCCTGGATACCGCCACTGAAGCCTGCTCCGTTGCCTTGCTGCATGACGGCAAGGTTTCCAGCCATTACGAGGTGATCCCGCGCCTGCACGCACAGAAACTGCTGCCGATGATCCAGCAGCTGCTGGCCGACGCTGGCACCACATTGGCGGCGGTCGATGCGATTGCTTTCGGACGTGGGCCGGGTGCCTTCACCGGCGTGCGCATCGCCATTGGCGTGGTTCAAGGCCTGGCCTTCGCTCTGGAGCGCCCGGTGCTGCCGGTGTCCAACCTCGCGGTACTGGCCCAGCGCGCCTTGCGTGAGCAGGGCGTGAGCCAGGTCGCGGCGGCCATCGATGCACGCATGGATGAGGTGTACTGGGGCTGCTATCAGGAAGTCGACGGGGAAATGCGCCTGCTGGGTAGCGAAGCGGTGTTGCCACCCGAGCGTGCCGTTCTGCCTGAAGGCACCGGCGGCGAGTGGTTTGGCGCCGGTACAGGTTGGGGTTACGCCGAGCGTATCCCGGTGACCCTGAGCGGCCAGGACGCCAGCCTTTTGCCGCATGCCCAGGACCTGCTGACCCTGGCCACCTTCGCTTGGCAACGCGGTGAGGCCATTGCTGCCGACCAAGCTCAGCCGGTCTACCTGCGCGACAATGTGGCAACACCGAAAGCGCGCTGAGTACTGTTCGTCGGTTATTCCCTGGCCAGATAAACCTTTTGCCCGAACTGTGGTCCAGTTATCAATCGGGCATTAGCGAAGGCGCGCTGGTGCTGCTAAATTGCCATCATTGCTCCTGAGAATATCGCCATGCGTATCGATGGTTTTTCCTCACAGTCTTATCCGATCAAACGGGCCCCGCGCAGAGCATCGGTTCGCAGTGATGATGTCGACGAGGATCTGCCTGGCGAGTTCGAAGTGCAGCCCCAGACCAGTACTGGCCTGGCCCGCAGCGGTGGTTTACCTGCGCGTCAGCAGGACATGATCTTTCCCCGGGCGCGTAATAAACGCACTGCCCAGGCCCTGACCAGCTACCTGACCACCGCAGGTTTTGTAGACTGGGAGATGGAAGTGCTGGGGTTGGACCTGTACATTTGATGGATGAGTCTGTCCACGCTTCCCTATTTTCTTGGTTGTCCTTCCTGGAGTGAAAACGCCTGGCGCGAGTACCTGTACCCGGCGGACGCTAAAACCGGCGAGTTTCTCGGCCTCTACAGCCAGCTCTTCAATGCGGTAGAAGGCAACACCACCTTTTATGCCCGACCGGCCCCGGCGACTGTCGAACGCTGGGCGCAGGTCATGCCCGCGCACTTTCGTTTCACCGCCAAGTTCCCTGGCGATATCAGCCACGGCGGTGACTTGCGCGGGCAGTTGGTTGCGGCGCAGAGCTTCATTGAACTGCTCAACCCACTGGGTGCACGCGTGGCGCCCTACTGGCTGCAATTGCCGGCGACCTTCGGCCCGACGCGGATAGGAGAGCTGGTCGCCTTTCTTGACGAGGTCGACGTGCCTGTCGCCGTTGAGGTGCGCAACCGCGCGTTCTTCGCCAAGGGCGATGAAGAGCGCATGCTCAATCGCTTGCTGCAGGGGCGTGGTGTCGAGCGCATCTGCCTGGATCCGCGTGCGCTGTTCAGCTGTACCTCGACTGACCCAGGCGTGCTCCATGCACAGTCGAAAAAGCCGCGGGTACCGCCACGGCCCACCGCCTTCAGTCAGCATCCGCAGGTACGCTTCATCGGCCATCCGGAACTGGCGGCCAATGAACCGTTTCTGTTGCCATGGATAGACAAAGTGGCGCGGTGGATCGAGGAAGGACGTAGCCCCTATGTTTTCCTGCATACTGCCGATAATCGCCTGGCCGCTGCCCTGGCGCAGCGTTTCCATCGGGGACTGATGGAGCGCCTGCCGGGATTGCCGGCCTTGCCTGAACTGGACAGGACGCCTGAAGCCGAACAACTCGGCCTGCTCTGAACGCGTCCTGCCGCCTGCCCGGGAGTCGTGATCATGGATGTACAAACCCTGCGTGCTGAAGCATTCAAAGCCCTGCATGAGCGCGATCGTGCGTTCCTCATCGCCAACCCCTGGGATGCCGGCTCCGCCAAGCTGCTGGCCAGCCTCGGTTTCGAGGCGCTGGCGACCACCAGTGCCGGCCTGGCGTTCTCCTTGGGGCGGCCGGACGCCGAAGGCGCCATGACTCTGGAAGAAACCCTGGACAATGTCCGTGCCATTGTCGATGCCACGGCATTGCCGGTGGCGGCTGACCTGGAGAACGGTTTCGGCGATGATCCCAAAGGCTGCGCCGAGGCGATTGTGCAGGGCGCGCAGGCAGGCCTGGTGGGCGGTTCCATCGAGGATGCCAGCAGCAATCCCGATGAGCCGATTTACAGTTTCCATCACGCAGTGGAGCGGGTCGAAGCGGCGGTGGCCGCCGCGCGCAGTCTGGACTTCCCCTTCATGCTCTGTGCCCGCGCGGAAAACCTGCTGCATGGGCGCATGGATCTGGAAGACACCATCGCCCGCTTACAGGCATTTGCCGAAGCCGGGGCGGATGTCCTGTATGCCCCGGGATTGCGTACGGCAGATGAAATCCGGGCGGTGGTCCAGGCCGTCGCGCCCAAACCTGTGAACGTGCTGATGGGCATGAGTGGTGTGCATTTGAGCGTCAACCAGTTGCAGGACCTGGGCGTGCGGCGCATCAGTGTCGGCTCGTCGCTGATGCGTGCAGCCTATGGTGCGTTTTACCGGGGCGCCGAGGAAATCCTGGGTCAGGGCACATTTACCTATGGCGAACAGGCAATGCCGTTCGATCAGTTGAACCAGCTGTTCAGGCGTTGAGCCGGTATGCGCAAGTGGATACTGCTGCTGTGCCTGGTGTCGGTGGGTTTGTCGGTGTATGGCTGGCGTCAGGGCTGGCGCCTGCCGGATCCCTGGAATCCCTGGGCAGTGCTTGATGTGCGTGAGCCGCCGAACCTGCTGACGGCTTATAAACTCGGGCGTTTGCAGGACAATCCGCAGCTTTGCGCGCAAGCCTTGGCGACTTCGGACCTGCGTTATCGCCAACAGGCCGACAGCCCGCCTGACGCACCCTGTGCGCTGGAAAATGTGTTGCGGATCGAAGGCTCGTCTGTGCGCCTGAGCAGCAGCTTCCTGGCCAGTTGCCCGCTGGCGGTGGCCTACGCGCTGTTCGAGCAGCATACCTTGCAGCCTGCAGCGCAGCGCGCATTTTCCCAAGCGGTGGTGCAAGTCGATCACGTGGGCAGCTATGCCTGTCGCAACATGTACAACCGCAAGGACGGCCGGCTCAGCCAGCATGCTTCGGCCAATGCCCTGGATATCGCCGGTTTTCGTCTGGCCGACGGTCAGCGAATCCAGTTGCTCAAGGACTGGCCGGGGGAGGGCGCCAAGGCCCGCTTTCTAAGGGATGTGCATGCCAGTGCCTGCGACAGTTTCAATACTGTGCTTGGGCCGGACTACAACGCTGCCCATCACAATCACTTCCATCTGGATATGGGTTTCTGGCAGATCTGCCGCTGAGGCTCAGGCAGCGATGCGTACGTTGTTCAGCACCACTGGACGGGCCCAGCGGGTGTCGAAGTCGAGTGCTGATTGCTGGGCCACCAGGGTCGGTTCGTCGAACGGTTCAGGGGCTTTATCCAGCAGCTCCATTTCGAACTCGGCGATTGGCAGGTACAGCGCTTTTGGTGTTGGCGCGGGCCCGGGTTCAGGCAGTGGATGGCCCTGGCCCATCACCACTGGGCGAACCCAGGTATTGCTGATATCCAGCTGGCGCTGTTGTTCGATCAGTTCAACGTCGCTGAAGGGGGGAGCGAGCTTCTCCAGCAGTTCCGGCTCAAACTCGGCGATCGGCAGGAACAAGGGTTCGGGTGGGGCAATCTCGGTGTCCTGGACATTGCACAGGCGCTGCGTATGAATCTGTGCCAGGACCCGGCTACCGCCCAGTGGCTCGCCAGTGGCTTGGTCGAATGACTCGACGGCGACGCTGTCCGCTTGCTTGCCTTCAGCCTGTTGCTCGGCCAGGGCGCGGGCAAAAAAGTCCTGCCACAGGTGGCTGACGCCGCCCAGTGCCTGGGTATTGTGCCGGCCATAATCGCCAACGGGCGATAAGTAACCTGAGCTGAGCTGAAGAATGTCGGTCATGGCAGTCGCGGGCCGTGAAGGTCTGGCAAAATAGCGAATACTTCGTATATCGGCCGTGGCCGACGATCATTTAATTTTTTTGAGTACAGGATTTGAAGGTGGAGCAACTGGCGGACGGCGGTATCCGGGTCGAGGCACTGACAGCCGATTATCAGGCCAAGGCTCAAGAGTGGGCGCAGCGCCTGGACCTGCCTGTGGCGGACGATAACGCCGCTTTCGCCGTGCAGGTCGGCGAAAGCGGCCTGCAGATCCAGCAGCTCGGACCGCAGGCGCCTGGTCCGGTACGTGTCGACTTTGTCGAAGGCGCGGCAGCGCATCGGCGGGTGTTCGGTGGCGGCAGCGGGCAGATGATTGCCAAGGCCGTGGGCATTGCTCAAGGCGTGCGCCCGCAGGTGCTCGATGCCACAGCGGGGCTGGGTAAGGATGCTTTCGTATTGGCCAGCCTGGGTTGCCAGATGACCCTGATCGAGCGCCAGCCGCTGGTCGCCGCGCTGCTGGAGGATGGTCTGGCACGGGCTGCGACTGACGCCGAGGTCGGCCCGATCGTCGCGCGCATGCAACTGCTCACTGGTAATGCCATCGAGCGCATGCGCAACTGGCAGGGCGAGCCGCCACAGGTGATCTACCTTGACCCGATGTTCCCGCACCGCGACAAGAGCGCCCTGGTGAAAAAGGAAATGCGCGTATTTCGCCCCTTGGTCGGCGATGACCTGGATGCGCCAGCGCTGCTTGAAGCAGCCCTGGCCCTGGCCAGCCACCGGGTGGTGGTCAAGCGCCCGCGCAAGGCGCCGATCATCGACGGGCCCAAGCCCAGCCACAGCCTGGAAGGCAAGTCGAGCCGTTACGACATCTACCCGAAAAAAGCCCTCAAGGCCTGATCAGGGTCGATACGCGCGCATGAACATCTTCACCACTTCTTCGACATGGGCCTGGGCGGCTTCGGCGTCCAGGGCCGGGGCATAGCCGAGCAGCAAGCGATAGTTCGGCGCGCCTTTGAGCAGGCAGAAGAAGTGTTCCGCCGCCTTGTCGGGATGCTCGATGCGCAACAGGCCACGCTGGTCGACGCGCTGCAGCAACACCTCCATTTCGCGCAGGACCCGCAACGGGCCGGCCTCGAAGAAGATCTGGCTGAGCTTGGGGTCCTGGGTACCCAAGGTCATGATCAGCCGGGTCAGTTGCACTGACTGGTCGCTGCTGATCAACGCCTGAAAACCACAACCGATGTTGAGCAGCACCTGCTCCAGCGGCACGCTGTCGGGCAACTCGAAGATCAGCTCCGGCAACTGCGCCGTGCAGGTGGCAGAGATCGCCGCAGTGAACAGCGTCTCCTTGTCAGTGAAGTGGCTGTAGACCGTCAATTTTGAAACACCTGCCGCTGTCGCGACCGCATCCATGCTGGTGCTGGCATAGCCAAGGGTAAGAAACAGCTGCTTGGCCGCCTCGAGAATGGCCTGGCGTTTTGCCAGGTCCTTGGGCCGGCCGGGGCCGACGGGAGCGGTGAGATCGTTGGGCATGGGTAACTTGTACAGATTCCGGTAAGTGGACATGGTACATCGCCGCCCCTTCCCGGGCTGGCAGATATCGTCATAACGAAAGCCTGTTAATGCGTTTTTTCTCTTGACCTGACGCTTCCCCGGTGGAGTGCGCTGATTTAATATACTCGCCAGTATAAATATTCAAAGCGCCACTCGCGAAAGGTCATTCATCATGTTGCGCCATGCCTTGCCCCTCGCTCTGCCTGTCGGTCTTGCCTTGCTGCTCGCTGCTTGCGGGCAGGAGAGCGCGCCACAGAGTTCCCCGCGCCCCGCCATGGTGGTGCAGCCGCAACCGGCCAGCGCCGCTGCCGACAGCTACCCGGGCGAGGTGCGGGCGCGCTTCGAGCCGGAGCTGGCGTTCCGTATCGGCGGCAAGGTCAGCAAACGTCTGGTGGAGGAGGGGCAGCGGGTCAAGGCCGAGCAACCGTTGGCCGAACTGGACCCGCAGGATGTGCGCCTGCAGCTGGAGGCCAGTCGAGCGCAACTGGCCGCCGCCGAAGCCAACCTGAACCTGGTCAAGGCCGAGCGTGACCGCTACAAGACCCTGCTCGATCGGCAAATGGTCAGCCGTTCCCAGTACGACAATAGCGAAAACCTCTACCGTGCCGGTCTGGCCCGCCTCAAGCAGGTGCGTGCTGAATTTGACGTGGCCGGCAACCAGGCTGAATACGCCGTGCTGCGCGCCTCGCAGGACGGGGTGATCGCCAAGCGTCAGGTCGAAGTGGGCCAGGTGGTTGCTGCCGGTCAGACCGTATTCACGCTGGCTGCCGATGGCGAGCGTGAGGTGTTGATCGGCCTGCCGGAACAGCAGTTCGGTCACTTCAAGGTCGGCCAGCCGGTGGCGGTCGAGCTGTGGTCGCAACCGGATCAACGCTTCAACGGACGCATTCGCGAACTCTCACCCTCGGCCGATCCGCGTTCGCGGACCTACGCCGCGCGGATCGCCTTCAGCGCCGGCAAGGTGCCAGCAGAGCTTGGCCAGAGCGCCCGGGTGTTCATCCAGCATGCCGAACAGGTGCCGTTGGCCGTGCCGCTGTCGGCGTTGACCGCTGAGAACGGCCAGACCTATGTCTGGCGTGTGGAGGCCAACAATACCCTCAAGCGCGTTCCAGTGCGCGTGGGGCCCTATGGCGAAACCAGTGTGGCGGTGCTCGAAGGCCTCAATGCTTCGGACTGGGTAGTGGCGGCCGGCGTGCATGTGCTCCAGGAGGGGCAACAGGTGCGTCCGGTGGATCGTTCCAATCGTGTGGTGAATCTGGCGGCCAAGGAGTAAGTCCCGATGGGTTTCAACCTTTCCGCCTGGGCCCTGCGCAATCGGCAGATTGTGCTGTTCCTGATGATTCTGCTGGCTGTGGTCGGCGCGTTGTCTTACACCAAACTGGGGCAGAGCGAAGACCCGCCCTTCACCTTCAAGGCCATGGTGATTCGCACCAACTGGCCGGGGGCCAGCGCCGAGGAGGTCTCGCGCCAGGTCACCGAGCGCATTGAAAAGAAGCTGATGGAGACCGGTGAGTACGAGAGGATTGTCTCGTTCTCGCGCCCTGGTGAGTCCCAGGTCACCTTCATGGCCCGTGATTCGATGCATTCGGCGGATATCCCCGAACTCTGGTATCAGATCCGCAAGAAAGTCGCTGACATCCGTCACACCCTGCCACCCGGAATCCAGGGGCCGTTCTTCAATGATGAATTCGGCACCACCTTTGGCAACATCTACGCACTGACCGGTGAAGGTTTTGACTACGCGGTGCTCAAAGACTACGCCGATCGCGTACAGATCCAGCTGCAGCGGGTCAAGGACGTGGGCAAGGTCGAGCTGTTGGGGCTGCAGGACGAAAAGATCTGGATCGAACTGTCCAACCTCAAACTGGCGACTCTGGGGTTGCCCTTGGCGGCCGTGCAGCAGGCGCTGGAAGACCAGAACGCTGTCAGCACCGCCGGTTTCTTCGAGACCCCCAGCGAGCGCTTGCAGCTACGCGTAAGCGGACGCTTCGACACGGTCGAGCAGATCGAGCAGTTCCCGATCCGGGTTGGCGACCGCACCTTCCGTATCGGCGATGTGGCTCAGGTACGCCGCGGCTTCAATGACCCACCCGCACCGCGTATGCGTTTCATGGGCGAGGATGCCCTTGGCCTTGCCGTCTCGATGAAGCCCGGTGGCGATATCCTGGTGCTGGGCAAGGCACTGGAGGCCGAGTTCGCGCGTATTGCCGATAATCTCCCGGCCGGTATGGAGCTGCGCAAAGTATCGGATCAGCCGGCAGCGGTGAAGACCGGGGTCGGCGAGTTCGTCCAGGTACTGGTTGAGGCGCTGGCGATTGTGTTGCTGGTGAGCTTCTTCTCGCTCGGCATGCGCACCGGCCTGGTGGTGGCCTTGGCCATTCCACTGGTACTGGCGATGACCTTTGCCACCATGTATTACCTGGGGATCGGTCTGCACAAGATTTCCCTGGGGGCGCTGGTACTGGCCTTGGGGCTGTTGGTGGACGATGCGATCATTGCCGTCGAGATGATGGCGATCAAGATGGAGCAGGGCTTCGACCGCATCAAGGCGGCAAGCTACGCCTGGACCAGTACGGCATTCCCGATGCTCACCGGTACCCTGATCACCGCTGCGGGGTTCTTGCCGATCGCCACGGCGCAGTCCGGTACTGGTGAGTACACCCGTTCGATCTTCCAGGTGGTGACCATCGCCCTGATTGCCTCGTGGATTGCTGCGGTGGTGTTTGTGCCGTATCTGGGCGAGCGCCTGCTACCGGACCTGGCCAAGCTGCATGCGGCCAAGCATGGCACTGCTGACGGCGGCCCTGACCCATACGGCACGCCGTTCTATCAGCGTGTACGACGTCTGGTGGGATGGTGTGTGGAGCGGCGCAAGACGGTGATCGTGGCGACCATCGCGTTGTTCATCGGCAGCATCCTGTTGTTCCGTTTCGTGCCGCAACAGTTTTTCCCGGCATCCGGGCGTCTGGAGCTGATGGTTGACCTGAAGCTGACCGAAGGCGCGTCGCTGAGCAACACCGCCGAACAGGTCAAGCGCCTGGAAGCGATGCTCAAAGAGCGTGCGGGTATCGATAACTATGTGGCCTATGTCGGCACCGGTTCGCCGCGCTTCTACCTGCCGCTGGATCAGCAATTACCGGCGGCCAGCTTTGCCCAGTTCGTGGTGCTCGCCAAGACCATTGAAGAGCGTGAAACCCTGCGCAGTTGGCTGATTGCCACCCTTGATGAAGAGTTCCCGGATTTGCGCTCGCGGGTCACCCGCCTGGAGAACGGCCCGCCTGTAGGGTATCCGGTGCAGTTCCGAGTCACCGGCGAGCACATCGAGCAAGTGCGTGCCCTGGCCCGCAAGGTGGCGGCCAAGGTGCGCGAGAACCCGCATGTGGTCAACGTGCACCTGGATTGGGAAGAGCCGAGCAAGGTGGTCTACCTCAACATCGACCAGGACCGCGCCCGCGCCCTTGGGGTGAGCACGGCCAATCTTGCCAGGTTCCTGCAGAGCTCGCTGACCGGCTCCTCGGTCAGCCAGTTCCGTGAAGACAACGAACTGATCGAGATCCTGCTGCGCGGCACCCGACAGGAACGCACTGAGCTTGCCAACCTGCCAAGCCTGGCGGTGCCGACCGACAATGGCCAAAGCGTGGCGTTGTCGCAGGTGGCAACGCTGGAATACGGTTTCGAGGAAGGTGTCATCTGGCACCGCAACCGTCTGCCTAACGTTACCGTCCGGGCAGATATCTACGGCAAGGAACAGCCGGTGACCCTGGTCAAGCAGATCCTGCCAACCCTGGATTCGGTGCGTGCCGAACTGCCGGATGGTTACCTGCTGGACGTTGGTGGCACCGTGGAAGATTCCACGCGTGGACAGAAGTCGGTGAACGCCGGCGTGCCGCTGTTTATCGTGGTGGTGCTGACCCTGCTGATGCTGCAACTGCGCAGCTTCTCGCGCACGGTGATGGTGTTCCTCACCGCGCCCCTGGGGTTGATCGGGGTGACGCTGTTCTTGCTGGTGTTCCGTCAGCCATTTGGCTTTGTCGCCATGCTCGGGACGATCGCGCTGTCGGGGATGATCATGCGTAACTCGGTGATTCTGGTCGACCAGATTGAGCAGGACATTGCTGCCGGACTGGACCGTTGGCAGGCGATTATCGAGGCGACGGTGCGGCGTTTCCGGCCGATCGTGCTGACCGCGCTGGCGGCGGTACTGGCGATGATCCCGCTGTCGCGCAGCGTGTTCTTCGGCCCTATGGCGGTGGCGATCATGGGCGGGCTGATCGTGGCGACGGCGTTGACGTTGTTGTTCCTGCCGGCGCTGTATGCCGCCTGGTTCAGGGTGAAGAAGGGCTGAGGGCCTCATCGCGGGGCAAGTCGAATCGTCGCACCGCGATGCATTTCAGGCTTACAACGCGCCAAACACCTTTTTGGCCAGCCCGGTCGCCGCCGCAGCCGGATTCTGGCGAATGCCCTCTTCCTGCTTGGCGATCATCTCGAACAAACCGTTGAGCGCCTGCTCGGTCACGTAGCCTTCGACATTGGCGTTCTTGGCATCGAGCACGCCCAAGGTCGCTGCTTGCCCGGCAAAGCTGTTGTACTGCTGGGCCAGGCCGACCTGGTCGGTGGCCTTTTTGACGATCGGCAGGAACCTGGCGCGGATCTGCTCGCGGCTGGTCTTGCTCAGGTACTGGGTGGCCGAGTCATTGCCACCGGCAAGAATGCCTTTGGCATCGTCGACGGTCATTTTTTTCACGGCATCGACCAGTAGCGCCTGAGCCTGGGGCACCGCAGCCTCCGCGGCCTGGTTCATGCTGGCTTCCAGCTGTTCGACCTGAGCACCCATGCCAAACTGCTTCATTTTCTTCGCCACTTTACCGAGGTTGCCCGGCAACTCGATGCGTGCATCCGGGTTATTACTGAAGCCGCCGGGCGTACCCAGTTGCTTCACGGCCACCTGGGCGCCTTGGGTCAGGGCGTCTTTCAGACCGCCAGTGGCGTCTTTCTGTGACAGGTCGCTGAGCGACAACGCCAGCGCGCTGGCCGACAGCAGCAGGCCGGCGCACAGGCCGGTGAAGGTGAGAGCGGGGCGGAACATGGCAGCATCCTTATCAGTTGTCAGAGCGGGCTATCAGCGAACAGCATCGACTTTGATGCGTAGCGCCTGCTGGTCGTTGCCATCAAGCGTTACGCCATGGTGTTCGGTGTTGATGAACAGCAGCTTGCCGTCCAGTTCGATTCGCGCGCTGATCGCGTAACGGTGACCAGGCTTGACCTGGGCCGGGTCGTAGGTCAGGTGGAAAGGCAACGGGACGTTGCCCTTTACCGGACCATTCTGGCGGGCCAGCGTGACTGCCGGGGCATCCATGAGCGAAACATCCTGCAGGCTGACGCTCAAGGTGGCGGCAGGCGGCAAAGCGATACGCTGCAGGTAGAAGACTTCGCCGTCGAGGCTGGCGTGTTGATTGGGGTTATTGCCGGAGCAGGCTGCAAGAAGGGTTAAGCAGCACAGTATTAAGCATTTTTTCATGGAATCTCCGGGCCCTTGGCGCTGGCTTGTGGCCAACCCTTGGGACTTTAACGGATTTTTATCGCGGATATCGATTGAATGGGGCGTACATCCTTTGATTTCGCCTGTAGTTCACTCGCTCACCTAGGATGTTGGCTTGGCCTGCCTTTATTCCACTTGGAGATCGCTTATCAGGGCGTAAAGGTCTACGTCTCGGAGGACTCGCCCGGCAACGTAGCGACCCGTGGGGTGCCGCAATAAGAAACTCAGCTCCGGCTTAGCATTTTTGGTTAGCGCGCCTGCATCGACATGGAGCGAGAATGGCTCTTGTGTACCTCGGATCTGAAAGCTGTTCTCGGAGATGTTGACATAGGTTTTGTGCTGATTTTCATCCAGATGAACCGCATGCAATGCGGTGATCAGCTGATGTCCCGACAGATCCGCAATTTCGGGGATTGATAGTGTTCCGGTGATGTGCTTAAAGCTAGCTGCATCAATTGGCTCGCTTACTGTCGGCCTGTCTTGGCTGTTGAGTGTGAGGTTCTGCCGGATTCGACGTGTCTGATGGTCCAGTGAAATCGGCAACATGTTTCTCAAAACAGGGCACATTGGCAAGGCGGATCGTGCCCTGTATTTCAATGAAAGTCATATTGCTCATGGAGTTCCTTGGTACCACCATGTTGTCGGCGATATTGCCAAGGGGCGCTGGTGATCACGTTAAGAAACAGGTGCGCCCTCCACCAGTTGGAAATGGGTCCGATCTTGAGATGCCAGCCATTTCCTTACATTACGACTAGTCGTTTTGACTGGCCGTACGGATCTCCCACCGCAGACCAACCATAAACACCACTGCTTGCTGCGATTGTCCTCAGTCGCGGGTGATGCGTTGTACCACTACGGTCAGCGGGGTGGCGGACGGATTATTCAAATCAATCGTATAGGCGCGGGTGTTGATGTAGAGCAGACGCCCTTCGTGTTCGATGCGCGCACTGATGCTGTAGGTGTGGTTGTCCTTGATCAGGCTCGGGTCGTAGCGCAGCTTGAAGTCGAAGGGCACATTCTGGTCGGTACGCAGGGTTTGGCTGGCCATGGGCAATGCTGGCGCGTCCTGCAGGGACACATCGTTGAGGCTGACGGTCACCAGCTTTTCGCCAATCAGCGCGATGCGCTCGAGGTAGAGCACTTCGATTTCCAGGCAGTTGTGTTTCTCAGTGGTCATAATCAATCTCCAGAGTAGGGCGATGAATTGCTTGCCTACCCTAAGTCTGGAGATCGCGTTGGATCAGAGGGAAACGCTAGCCGTCGGTTCGTCACGGTGCAAGGCCACCTGGCGGATCGACAAACGTACCTCCGCCGACAGCACCCGCTTGGCCGCCCCTTCGGCCAGTTCGCTGAGTTTCTCGTGGTAACCGAGCTTGCCATTGCTATCCGGGCGCAACACGCCTTGTTCGATCTGGGTCTGGATAAAGTGGCGGAACAGGGTTTTGTCGAAGAACTCCGGGGCGTTCAGGCCATGCAGGATCGACAGGCGCTGGGCCATGATCACACACAGGTCTTCCAGCTCTTCGGCGCTAAGCGTGTGCTGGCCGCTGTTGAGCAGCAACGCGGTGGCCATGTAGAAACGCTGCAGGGTCTGAGTGATGGCGCGGGCCAGCAGGGTCAGCAGCACGAACTGGCGTGAGCTTGGTGCCGGGCGCAGGTACACGCCACTCTCGTAGCGCAGCAGGCCCTGTTCGACAAAAGCCTGCAGCCACTGGTCGATTACCGCGTCCAGCTCTTCCAACTCCCAGCGGATGAACAGCTCCGATTGCAGGTACGGGTACAGTGCCCGGGTGTACTGCAGGATCAACTCGCGGCTCATGCGCGAGCTGCTCTGGAAGAAACTTGCCAGTAATGCCGGCAGGGCGAATATGTGCAGAACGTTGTTGCGGTAGTAGGTCATCAGCACCGCGTTCTGTTCGTCCAGGTACAGAATCCTGCCCAGCGCATCGCTCTGCTCGGCCAGCAGGCCCATGCCTTTGACGTGGCTGATCAGGGCCAGACCGTCACCTTCGGGCAAGGTCGTGTGCGGCGAGTAGGGTACCGTGCGCAGCAACGCCAGGTACAGGTCCAGGACCCGCGCCAGGGCACGTTCGTCCAGGGCCAGGCGGCTGGTGGAGAGCAAGGCCAGGGCTACCAGATTGACCGGGTTGATCGCCGCCGCTTCATTGAGGTGGCGCGCGACCTTTTCACCCAGACGCGAGGTGGTTTCGTTGAGCCAGGCCGGACGAAATTGCGGGGCATGGGTCTGTTCACGCCAGCCGGGCTGCTGCTGGTCGAGGAAGGCACCGAGGCGGATCGGCTCGCCGAAGTTCACCGCTACCTGGCCGAAGCGCTGTTTGAGCGCACCGATGACTTTGAAGATGTCAAAGATCGACTCTTTCTTCTTGCTTGCACCACGCAACTCACCCAGGTAGGTGCGGCCTTCAAGGACGCGTTCATAGCCGATGTACACCGGTACGAAGACGATCGGCGTGCGCGATGAGCGCAAGTAGCTGCGCAGGGTGATGGCCAGCATGCCGGTTTTCGGTTGCAGCATGCGCCCGGTACGTGAGCGGCCGCCTTCGACGAAGTACTCGACCGGGAAACCCTTGGTGAACAGGGTGTGCAGGTACTCGTTGAACACCGCGGTGTACAGCGGGTTGCCCTTGAAGGTGCGGCGCATGAAAAACGCCCCGCCGCGGCGCAACAGGCCGCCGATCACTGGCATGTTGAGGTTGATCCCGGCAGCGATGTGCGGCGGGGTCAGGCCGTTGCGAAACAGCAGGTAGGAGAGCAACAGGTAGTCGATATGGCTGCGGTGACAGGGTACATAGATGACTTCGTGACCGGGGGCGATGCCTTGTACCTGCTCGATATGGTTGACCTTGATACCGTCGTAGATCTTGTTCCAGAACCAGCTGAGCACCACTTCGAGGAAGCGGATGGCGGTATAGGTGTAGTCCGAAGCGATCTCGTTGCCATAGCGCAGGGCTTGGGCCTCAGCCTTGGCCAGGGGGATTTTCTCACGCTCGGCCTCGTCGGCGATGGCCTGGCGCACCAGCGGGTCGTGGATCAGGCCCTTGACCAGGTTGCGCCGGTGCGAAATGTCCGGGCCGATGACCGCGGTCTTGAGGTTGCGAAAGTGTACCCGCAACATGCGCTGAGCCATGCGTACGGTACGTTCGTGGCCCTTGTTGTGCTGGACCAGTTCACGCAGGTGAATCGGCGCAGAGAACTGCACACGGGTCTTGCGTCCGAGAATCAGCACGGTCAGCAGCCGACGCAAGCGCCCGGTCACCGCCCAGCTGTCGGCAAACAGCAGTTTCCACGGGCTGGACTCGCTGGCTGGCGACTGGCCCCAGAACACGCTGACCGGAATGATCTGCGCGTCTTCCTCGGCATGCTGGCTGATTGCGTTGACCAACCGCGACAGGGTCGGCGGGGCACCGCGCTTGTCCTGGCGGCCGAGCCAGTCGGGCTCCGGGGTCAGGTAGAAAAACGCAGCGGGTTCCTGCAGGGTACCGACAGCCACCGGTAATACCGGGCGCGGCAGCCCGGCTTTGGTGCATTCGCGGTCAAGTACCGCCAGATCGGTCAACGATGGCGACTGCAGGGCATAGAACACTGGTCGGCTGCGATCCAGGTTCAGGGTGAAGGACGACTGGTTGATGGTCTCGGAGCGAACCCACAGGTACAACAGGCGACGCAGGGCGCCAAAGATCAGGCGGCGCAGGGGGGAACGGGTCATACAGTGTGTGCTCTGGGTAAAATTTTCGAGTAATTGCTCAGCTGGTTAGTGTGACGTATCTGCGCAAGTTCAGCAAAATGCCGAGCCGTCATAAAAAATCTTTCGAGCCTGTCATATACTCGGTCCGCAGCTTGCAGGCGTAATCCCCAAGCTGCGTCGGCGGAGGAAGGTGATCCTCCGCTTGCAAGGCGATTCCAAAATAAAAAACCGGAGTAGTTCAGATGTCGTCTCGTGAGACTGGAAGTGTAAAGTGGTTCAATGACGCCAAAGGTTATGGCTTCATTCAGCGTGAAGGTGGCGCCGATGTGTTCGTTCACTACCGCGCCATTCGCGGCGAGGGGCATCGCACCCTGCTCGAGGGGCAGCAGGTCGAATACAGTCTGACGCAGGGCCAGAAAGGCCTGCAGGCCGAAGACGTTATAGGGCTCTAAAGCTGCAAGTATGAAGCTGCAAGCTGCAAGTTGACCGTGCTCGGCTTGTAACTTGCAGCTTACGGCTTGCAGCTAGTGCGTACGCCAGGTGATTTCCTCTTCACCGTCGGCACTGATGCGGATCCAGCGATCGGCATCCTCTTCACCTTCTTCCTCGACCCAGCTGCCCGGTGCACAGCGCACCTCGACACTCAGTGCAGCGAAGGCGGCGCGCGCGCAGGCGATGTCGTCATCCCACGGTGTTTGGTCGCTTTCCAGGTAGAGACTGTTCCATTTGCCTACAGCCTTCGGTAACCAGGTAACCGGAATGTTACCGGCCTTGCACTTGTAGGTCTGACCTTTCTGCTGCCAGTCGCTGCAAGGGCCGAGTGCTTCGGTGAGCCAGGCCGCGATCTGTTTATGGTCGACGTCAGCGTCTTTGAGGTAAATCTCGATATCGGGTTGGCGCATGGGGGCTCCAGGTGTGCTCAGTCTTGGCGCACGAAGTAATCGTAACGCATCGATACCGTGACCTCGAAAGGCTCGGCCTGCTCGATGACGCGGGCGCGTTTTTCCGCGCTGGCGCGCCAGCCATGAGGGGTCATGGCCAGCAAGTCAGCGCGGGACTTGCCATCGGCAAGGCTCAGACGGAATGTGAGGATTTCACTGTGGGCGTGCTGCATGCCGGCCGGGACCAGCGCCAGGTGCTTGTCGTCGGCGTAGTCGCGCACTTCATCATAGAGTTTATGGCGCAGCTCGATCAGGTGATCGTTGGTCGGGCCGACGCGCATCAGGCCGCCACCTGGGGCGAGCAGGCGCAGGGCCTCTTGCCAGTCCAGAGGGCTGAACACACTGGCGAGGAACTGACAGCTGGCATCGGCCAGGGGCACCCGCGCCATGCTTGCCACCAGCCAGGTCAGTGCCGGGTTGCGCTTGCAGGCGCGCTTTACCGCCTCGCGGGAGATATCCAGGGCATAGCCGTCAGCCTCGGGCAGCGCCTCGGCGATCTGCGCGGTGTAGTAACCCTCGCCACAACCGATATCCAGCCAGCGCGCGGGCGCGCGCTCGGCGGCCAGTTCGGCCAGGCGATGGGCAACCGGGGCATAGTGCCCGGCATTGAGAAAGTCGCGACGGGCTTCGACCATGGCCTGGTTGTCGCCCGGATCGCGGCTGTTCTTGTGCTGCACCGGCAACAGGTTCAGGTAGCCTTGGCGAGCCCGGTCGAAACGGTGTCCGGCCGGGCAGGCCACACCGTTGTCGACTGCACTGAGCGCTGCGCTGCAGAGAGGGCAGATGAGCATCAGGCAAGCAACCGGGTCAGGGTCTGGTAGTAGATCTCGGTCAGTACGTCGAGGTCACTGGCCAGGATCCGCTCGTTGACCTGGTGAATGGTGGCGTTGACCGGGCCCAGTTCAACCACTTGGGTACCGAGGGTGGCAATGAAGCGCCCATCGGAGGTGCCGCCGCTGGTCGAGGCCTTGGTTTCGCGACCGGTGACCGCTTTGATGCTGGCCGATACCGCGTCGAGCAGGTCGCCCGGCTCGGTCAGGAACGGCAGGCCAGACAGCGCCCAGTCGACGTGCCAGTCCAGCTGGTGCTTGTCGAGGATCGCCGCGACGCGGGCTTGCAGGCCTTCAACCGTCGATTCGGTGGAGAAACGGAAGTTGAACAGCGCCGTCAGTTCACCCGGTACCACGTTGGTCGCGCCAGTGCCGGAGTTGAGGTTGGAGATCTGGAAGCTGGTCGGCGGGAAGAAGGCATTGCCTTCGTCCCAATGCTCGGCAGCCAGCTCCGCCAGCGCCGGGGCGGCCAGGTGGATCGGGTTCTTGGCCAGGTGCGGGTAGGCCACATGGCCCTGCACGCCACGCACCGTCAGCTTGGCGCCGAGCGAGCCGCGACGACCGTTCTTGACCACGTCGCCAACCAGGCTGGTGCTCGACGGCTCGCCGACGATGCACCAGTCCAGGCGCTCTTTGCGCGCGGCCAGGCGTTCGATCACCGCCTTGGTGCCGTGGTGGGCCGGGCCTTCTTCGTCACTGGTGATCAGGAAGGCGACCTTGCCGCGATGGTTCGGGTAATCGGCGACAAAGCGCTCGGTGGCCACAACCATGGCCGCCAGGCTGCCTTTCATGTCGGCAGCGCCACGGCCACAGAGCATGCCGTCGGCATCGATCAGGGCATCGAACGGATCGTTCTGCCAGGCCTGCACGGGGCCGGTGGGCACTACGTCGGTGTGACCGGCAAAGCACAGCACCGGACCATCCTGGGTGCCATGGGTGGCCCAGAAGTTGTCGACATCTTCGATACGCATCGGCTCCAGCATGAAACCGGCATCGCCCAGGCGCTGCATCATCTGTTTCTGGCAGTCGGCATCGAGCGGGGTCACCGAGGGGCGACGGATCAGGTCGCAGGCCAGTTCTAGGGTAGGCGAGAGGTCGGCTGGGGCCGTCATTGAAGAAACTCCGGGGGCAAGGCAGGGCACGAATTCGAGGGGCGTTATCTTATAGCAATTCGGGGGGCTGTAGGAGCGGGGCGAGCCCGCTCTTACAGGTGGTCAGGACGCCTGCGCCGGCTGGGCGGCATCCACAGGCTTGGGCAGCGACGACAGCAGCGCCATGATCAGCGCCGCCAGATACGGCAGCGACTGCACCAGCAGCATGGCCACCCAGAAGCGCATGTCATTGCTCGGCAAACCCTGAACCAGGTAGATACCGGCCGCAGCACCCCATAGCAGCAACATGATGAACAGCTCTTCGCGGGCTTCGGAAAGCGCCACCAGCAAACCATGGCTGTCGGCGTTCTTCGGCGTGCGGAAGAACGGAATGCTGCTGGTGAAGAAACCGTACAGCACCGCTTTGGCGATGGTATGCGACAGGGCAAGGCCGGCCAGGGCTGCGGCGAAGGCATCCTTCATGTTGACCCCGACCGCACGGCGGTAGAGGAAGACAATCTTGCCGACCTTGAACACGAACAGCGCCAAGGGCGGGATGGCGAAGATCAGCAGCGGTGGATCGACTCGTTGCGGCACGATGATCATCGCCGCCGACCAGAGCAAGGCGCCAATGGTGAAGAAAATGTTCATGCCATCGGCAATCCACGGCAGCCAGCCGGCCAGAAAGTGATAGCGCTGGCCGCGGGTGAGCTCCGAGTCTTTACCACGCAACAGACTGGCAGCATGGCGCTTGATGATCTGGATGGCGCCGTAGGCCCAGCGGAAGCGCTGCTTCTTGAAGTCGATGAAGGTATCGGGCATCAGACCCTTGCCATAGCTCTCGTGGGAGTACGCCGCTGAGTAACCCTTCTCGAACACCCGCAGGCCGAGTTCGGCGTCTTCACAGATACACCAGTCAGCCCAACCGAGTTCTTCGAGCACCGAACGCCGGGTCATGGTCATGGTGCCGTGCTGGATGATCGCGTCTCGATCATTGCGGGTGACCATGCCGATATGGAAGAAACCCTTGTATTCGCTGTAACACAGCTTCTTGAAGGTGCTTTCGTTCTGGTCGCGGTAGTCCTGCGGCGATTGCACCACGGCGATTTTCGGGTCGCTGAAGTGCGGGACCATGTGCTTGAGCCAGTTGCGATCCACGCAGTAGTCCGAGTCGATCACCGCGATCACTTCGGCATCCTTGGCGGTGTGCGGGATCAGGTAGTTCAGTGCGCCCCCCTTGAAGCCCGCCAGAGGGGAGACGTGGAAGAACTTGAAGCGCTCACCGAGCATCTGGCAATGGGCCTTGATCGGCTCCCAGACCGCCGGATCCTTGGTGTTGTTGTCGATGATCAGGACTTCGTAGTCTGGATAATCCAGCGCCGCTAGGGCGTTGAGGGTCTGTTTGACCATCTCCGGTGGCTCGTTGTAGCACGGCACATGCACCGAGACTTTCGGGCGGTAAGCGCTGTCGGCCTGCACCGGCAGGAACTCACGGCGGCGTTTGCGAATCCACACCGCCTCGGCCAGTTCATGGGCTTCGGTCAGCAACACGATAAACACCCCGAGCGCGCCAAGTGCGAGCAAGAAGCCCACCGTCAGGCTGAACCAGGTGCTGTACTGCTGGCTGTAGTCGTAGCCGATCCACACCAGCACCGAACCGCAGAGGAAGGCGATAAAGGTCAGGAAGGTGCGCCCGCGCTGACGCAGGGCCGAGCCATCGATCAGCAGCAAGGTCAGCGAGAGCATCGCCAGGACCACCGAACCCACCGCCAGCACGCGCCACTGCGGAATGGCCACTACCGGGCCTTCGAAGTTGAATTTTTGCTGGCGGGCGGCGTTGAATACGCCCCAGTAAGCGCCGACCGAACCTTCGTCGCTGGCCTTCCACGGTTGGTCATAGGCTTCGATAACGAAGTAGTTGTAACCCTGACGGTTGAGCTTGTTGACCAGGGTGCGCAGGTAAATGGCCTGGTCGGCCGGGGTGGCGTCGGCGCCGCCACGCATGCGCCCGTTGCTCGGCCAGCCGACTTCGGAGAGCAGCAGTGGCTTGCGTGGGAATTGCTGTTTGAGGTCGCGGGCGCGGTCCAGTACGAACTGGCCGGCGTCCTTCATCGGGATGAATTCCCAGTACGGTAGGATATGCGCCGCTACCAGGTCGACGTGTTTGGCCAGCTCCGGGTGCTCTTTCCAGATATGCCACTGTTCACTGGTGGTCACCGGGACTTTCACCGCTGCGCGCACCCGGTCCAGGTACTGGATCAGCGCCTGGGGGGTGATTTCTTCGCGGAACAGTGCTTCGTTGCCGACCATCACCCGCACGACACTGCGCGAGCTGTTGGCCAGTTCAATGGCTTTCTGGATTTCCCGTTCGTTACGCTCAAGGTCCGGGCTGATCCACACCCCGAGGGTTACCCGCAGGCCGAACTCTTCGGCCAGGCGTGGAATCTCGGCCTGGGTGCCTTCGACGGTATAGATACGAATACTGTCGGTCAGCTTGCTCAGTTGCTCGAGGTCCTGGCGCAGTTCGTCCTCAGTCGGGTATTGGCCCTTTTGCGGGCTTTCTCCGAGGCGGAACGGCGAGTAGGAGAAGCCGGAAATCTGCTCCGGCCAGTCAGGGGCGGAAACCGGGCGGTTGATCAGTGCCCAGAACCCGGTGAATAGCGCGGCGATGGCCATGACTATCACCAGGTTGATACCAAATTTACGCGATGACATAGATAGTTCGGGTTCCGAAAGGTGGAACGGGCGAGCGCCACAGGGCGCGGATTCTGCTCTTTGTCCGCCTATGCTGTGTAGGAACAGGCTGGCGGCAAGGGTTAGATTGTCTTCAGGTGTCGAAGTTCTGAGGCCCGTGCTGTTGTCGTCCAGGACTAGGGATTGCCTGGCACATTAAAGCAGGATTACAACCGACTTTACTAATTCGTACAGGGGTGACTGGTCCGAAGCAGGATGGCAGCGGGCCTCAACAGGCCTATAATGCGCGCCGGTTTTTTCAGGGTATGGCCATGAGTACAGATGATCCACGCTTTGCCGGTGTTGCCCGGTTATACGGTGACAGCGGCCTGCAGCGCCTGCGCGAGGCCCATGTGGCGATCGTCGGTATTGGTGGTGTCGGCTCGTGGGCGGCTGAAGCCATGGCGCGTAGTGGCGTCGGTGAAATTTCGCTGTTCGACCTCGATGATGTCTGTGTCAGCAACACCAACCGCCAGTTGCATGCCATGGAAGGGAATGTCGGGCGCGCCAAGGCTGAAGTCATGGCCGAGCGCCTGCGGGCGATCAACCCGGCGTGCAAGGTGCATGCGGTGGTTGATTTCGTCACCAAGGAAACCTTGCCTGAGTACATCGGCGAGCACATCGATTGTGTGATCGACTGCATCGACAGCGTCATGGCCAAGGCCGCGCTGATCGGTTGGTGCAAGCGCCATAAGGTCACCATCATCAGCACTGGTGGTGCCGGCGGGCAGATCGACCCAACGCAGATTCGCGTTGCTGACCTGAACAAGACCTTTAACGATCCGCTGGCTTCGCGGGTGCGTTCGACCTTGCGTCGTGACTATGGCTTTTCCCGCACGGTCACTCGCAACTACAGTGTGCCTTGCGTGTTCTCTACCGAACAGTTGCGCTATCCCAAAGGCGACGGCAGCGTCTGCCTGCAGAAGAGTTTTGTCGGTGAGGGCGTCAAGCTCGACTGCTCGGGTGGCTTTGGCGCAGTGATGATGGTGACGGCGACCTTCGGCATGGTCGCCGCCAGCAAGGCGGTGGAAAAGCTGGTGGCCGGCGCCCGTCGGCCATCCGAACGCCAGGCTCAGTTGCCCGCGGCCAGCTGAGCCATACGCTGCAGCACGGCGTTCAGGCCGTTGCTGCGTGAGGGGGAGAGCTGACGCCCGAGGCCCAGCTGGTTGAACCAGCCGGGCAGGTCAAGTTGCTGGAGTTCGGTGCTGGACAAGCCCTCTACCCGAATCAGCAGCAGCGCCAGCAAGCCACGAATGATCCGCGCATCGCTGGCGCCTTTGAAGCGCCACTGACCGTCCTGCTGTTCGGCCACCAACCAGACCTGGCTTTCACAGCCATGAACGCGGTTGGCTTCGGATTTTTCTGCCTCGCTCAAGGGCGTCAGACGCTCACCCCATTGCATCAGCAAGCGAGCCCGTTGCTCCCAGCCCGCAGCCTGTTCGAAGCTGCTGAGCGCGTCTTGGGCGTTAACCGGCAGGCTCATCGCAGCAGCTCCAGGGCTTGATCCAGGGCCTCGAAGAAGCGTTGCAGGTCGTCGGAATCGTTGTACAGGCCCAGGGAAACCCGAATCGCCCCGTCCAGCCCGAAGCTTTTCAGCAGTGGCATGGCGCAGTGGTGCCCGGCACGCACGGCGATCCCCTGTTCAGTCAGCAGGTGGGCGAGGTCGGCATTGTGCACGCCTTCGACCACGAAGCTGGCCAGGGCCAGTTGCGGTTGACCCAGCAGGCGAATGCCTTCGCGATCGTTCAGGCCGCGCAACAGGCTGCGGTGCAGGCTGGCTTCGTGTTCGGCGACAGCGCTCGGATCGAGCCCCGCCAGGTAGTCGAGGCTGGCGCCCAGGCCGATCACACTGGCAATTGGCGGGGTGCCGGCTTCGAACCCCAACGGCGCCGGGCGGAAGCTGGCGTCGTGGTAATCGGCCACCTGGACCATCTCGCCACCGAATTGCCAGTGGCGCAGACGTGCCAGCGCTTCGCTGCGGCCGTAGAGCACGCCGACACCGTCAGGTCCATACAGCTTGTGGCTGGAGAACACGTAGAAGTCGCAGCCCAGTTGCTGCATGTCCTGGCGGCCATGCACCACGCCCTGGGCGCCATCGACCACCGTCAGCGCACCCTGGGCATTCGCGTGGGCCAGCAACGGCGCCAGCGGTTGCCAGGCACCCAGCACGTTGGACAACTGGCTGACCGCCAGCAGGCGGGTGCGCGGGCCAATCAACTGCAGGGCAATCTCAAGATCGATCAAGCCGCGGTTGTCCAGAGGCAGAATCACCAGCTTGAGCTGGCGGCGCTGGGCCAGTTGCTGCCAGGGCAACAGGTTGGCGTGGTGCTCCAGGGCGCTGATGGCGATTTCATCGCCGGCTTCGAACAGCCCTTCAAGGCCGTACGCCAGCAGGTTCAAGGCCGAGGTTGCGCCATGGGTGAAGATGATCTGTTGGGGGTTAGTGGCGTTGAGCCAGCTGGCGACCTTTTCCCGGCTACGTTCAAAGGCCTGGGTAGCCAACGCGCCGGGAAGGTGTTGGGCACGGTGCACATTGGCGGCACCGTGGCCGTAATAATGGCTCAAGGCATCGAGCAGTAGTTGCGGTTTTTGCGTAGTTGCAGCGTTGTCCAGGTAGGTCTGGTGCTGCCGTTGCAGAGCGGCGATGGCTGGAAAATCAGCGCGCCACGGGGAGGGCTGGAACATGATGTCGGACCTGAGTATCGGGCCTGGCGTTAGGCCAGACCCGATGGTACCACTTAGTTGTGGGCGTGCAGCGCTTCGTTGAGCTCGATCGCCGACTTGTGGGTCTTGCACTCTACAGCGCCGTTCAGCGAGTTACGGCGGAACAGCAGGTCGGTCTGACCAGCCAGGTCGCGGGCCTTGACGACCTTGACCAGCTGGTTGTTCTCGTCGAGCAGGTTCACCTTGGTGCCAGCGGTGATATACAGACCGGCTTCTACCGTGTTGCGGTCGCCCAGCGGAATGCCGATACCAGCGTTGGCGCCGATCAGGCAGCCTTCACCTACCTTGATGACGATGTTGCCGCCACCGGACAGAGTGCCCATGGTCGAGCAGCCGCCGCCCAGGTCCGAGCCCTTGCCGACGAACACGCCAGCCGAGACGCGGCCTTCGATCATGCCAGGACCCTCGGTGCCGGCGTTAAAGTTGACGAAGCCTTCGTGCATGATGGTGGTGCCTTCGCCGATGTAGGCACCCAGGCGCACACGGGCACTGTCGGCGATACGCACGCCGGCAGGTACGACGTAGTCGGTCATCTTCGGGAACTTGTCCACCGAGAACACTTCCAGCAGCTCGCCCTTCAGACGCGCTTCCAGTTGTTGCTCGGCCAGTTCAGCCAGGTCGACTGCGCCCTGGCTGGTCCAGGCCACGTTTGGCAGCAGCGGGAAGATGCCGGCCAGGCTCAGGCCGTGCGGCTTGACCAGGCGATGCGAGAGCAGGTGCAGCTTCAGGTAGGCTTCCGGCGTGGAGCTCAGGGCCGCGTCTTCGGCCAGCACGGTGGCGACCAGCGGCTTATTGCTTTCAGCCAGACGGGTCAGCAAAGCAGCTTGAGCGGTATCGATACCTTTCAGGGCTTCGGCCAACTGCGCAGCTTGGGCGGTGCTGAAGGTGATGGCCTGGTTGCCACCTTCATAACCCAATACAGGGGTAATCGCGGCGACCAGTTCGGCGCTCGGATTGATCAGTGGTTGTGCGTAGAAAACTTCCAGCCAGGCGCCTTGGCGGTTCTGGGTGCCGACACCGAAGGCCAGACTGAACAGGGTAGTGGACATGCAGTTACCTCTTGCGAATTTGAATGAAAGCGTGATGCCGCGTTATTGCAGGGCGGCTGCGTACAGGTCCGGCTTGAAGCCGACCAGGGTCCGCGCGCCGAGGTCGAGCACCGGGCGCTTGATCAACGACGGTTGGGCCAGCATCAGTTCGATGGCCTTGGCCTGGTCGAGGTCGGCCTTCTGGGCGTCTTCGAGCTTGCGGAAGGTGGTGCCGGCACGGTTTAGCACGGTTTCCCAGCCGTGCTCGTCGCACCAGCGGGTCAGGCTCGCACGGTCGATGCCTTGGGTCTTGTAGTCGTGAAAGTGGTAACCCAGGCCTTTGTCTTCCAGCCAGGTACGGGCTTTCTTCATGGTGTCACAGGCCTTGATTCCATAAAGGTGCAATGGCGTGTCGCGGTTGGTCATGTCTTGCCCCTCCTGGGAAAAAATGGTGAAGGATTATGCCATGGTCAACCGGTTAGGGTGGGTCTCGCCACGGCACTTTGTAGCATTGTGTTACAGGTTTCGGCAGCCTCTGCGACTTTTGTGCAGCGGTGCGCTAGCAGCCTGAACGGCTACCATGTCGTTTCAATGGCAATGTCCGGAATGGGCAAAGGGGGCGCCGTTGACTGTTTGAATTGAAAGGAACACGCCGCATGCAATCAGCCTACACCGTTCTCATCCTGCTGATGCTGGTGAGTGTCTCCAAACTTGTCGGTCGGGTGATCCCGTTGCCGTTGCCGCTGGTGCAGATCGCCGCCGGGGCCTTGCTGGCCTGGCCGACACTGGGGTTGCACGTGGCCCTGGACCCGGAACTGTTTCTGTTTCTATTCCTGCCACCGTTGCTCTTTGCCGATGGTTGGCGCATGCCAAAGCGCGACCTCTGGCGCTTGCGCGGTCCAATCCTGACCCTGGCTGTGGGGCTGGTGCTGTTTACCGTGGTCGCCGCTGGATACTTCATTCACTGGATCCTGCCGAGCATCCCATTGCCGGTGGCCTTTGCCCTCGCCGCCGTGCTGTCGCCAACTGACGCTGTGGCGGTGTCGGCGATTACCCAGGATCGTCTGCCAACGCCTCTGATGCATATGCTTCAGGGTGAGGCGTTGATGAACGACGCCACCGGTCTGGTGACTTTCAAGTTTGCCCTGGTCGCCGCCATTACCGGTGCGTTCTCGCTGGCTGAAGCGAGTGTCACATTCGTTCTGGTGGCGCTCGGTGGTCTGGCCATTGGCGTGGCCCTGAGCTGGCTGGTGGGGCGCCTGCGCGCGTGGATGATCGCCCGTGGTTGGGACGACCCCGCTACCCATGTGGTGTTCATGTTGCTGCTGCCGTTTGCCGCCTATGTATTGGCCGAGCGCCTTGGCGCTTCCGGGATCCTCTCGGCGGTGGCTGCCGGGATGATGCAGAGCTGGCTCGACCTGCTGCCACGCCAGACCAGCACGCGCTTGCTCAACCGCAGTGTCTGGTCATTGCTGGAGTTCAGCTTCAACGGCCTGATCTTCCTGCTGCTGGGCCTGCAACTGCCCGACATCATCAAAGCGGTCACCAGTCATGAAGCATCGTTGTGGCCGACTCTGCTGTGGCGTTGCCTGGATGTGGTGGCGATCTTTGCAGTGCTGGTGGTGTTGCGTTTCGTCTGGGTGCAGAGCATTTGGCGCTTGATCGGGGTGATCCGCCGCTGGCGTGGCAAGGAAGACCTGGTGCTGGTGCCCACTGCCCGTTCCTGCTGGCTGCTGACCCTCGGCGGGGTGCGGGGTGCGGTGACCTTGGCCGGGGTCATGTCGGTGCCTTTGCTGATCAGTGCGGGCAAGGCCTTCCCGGAGCGCGATCTACTGATCTTTATTGCTGCTGGGGTGATCCTGCTGTCGCTGGTGTCGGCCTGCATTGCCTTGCCGCTGCTGTTGCGCGGGGTGACAAAGAGTCCCGACGACACCTTGCGCCAGGAGGCCAAGGAAGTCTGGCGACGCACGGCTGAGGCGGCTATCCATGCCCTGGAAGCCGAAGATCTGTCTGAGCCGGGTGGGCCCCAGGATGCGGCCCAGGCGGCGTTGGCCGCGGAACTCAAGGCGCGGCTGATGGCCGAGTACCGGTATCAGCTGGACAGTTTCAATGACAGCGCGGAAACCCAGGCCCTGGCCGAGCAGATGGATCAGTTGGAGCGACGCCTGCGTCTGCGTGCGTTACGGGCCCAGCGTCTGGAGTTGTACAAGCTGCACCGTCATCACCAGGTGGGCGATGATGTGGTGCGTCAGGTGCTGGGGGAACTGGATTTGAGCGAGGCAAACCTGGGGGCGGTTAAGTAAAACGCGGGGCAAGCCCGCTCCCACAGAGGGGTGTGATCCTCTAGGGGCGGGCTTGCCCTGCGATAGGCTTACTTCTGCAGGAACGCGCGAATCCGCTCCGCCGCTTCTACACACTCAGCCAGCGACGCAACCAGCGCCATGCGCACACGCCCGGCTCCCGGATTGACGCCATTCACTTCACGGGACAGGTAAGAACCCGGCACCACGGTCACGTGCTGGGTCTTGTACAGGTCGCGGCAGAACTCGGCATCGTCACCCGGCACTTTGGCCCAGAGATAGAAACCACCGTCCGGGCGCTGCACATCCAGCACCGGCGCCAGAATTTCCAATACCGCATCGAACTTCTCGCGGTACAGATCACGGTTGGCCAGCACGTGTTCTTCATCGTTCCAGGCGGCGATGCTGGCCAGTTGGGTCTGTACCGGCATAGCGCAGCCGTGGTAAGTGCGATAGAGCAGAAACGGCTTGATGATTTCAGCATCGCCAGCGACGAAGCCCGAACGCAGGCCCGGCAGGTTGGAGCGCTTGGACAGGCTGTGGAACACTACGCAACGTTTGAAGTCACTGCGGCCCAGCTCCACGCAGGCGCTGAGCAGTCCCGGTGGCGGGCTTTGTTCGTCGAAATACAGCTCGCTGTAGCACTCGTCGGCGGCAATCACGAAGTCGTGCTCATCGGCCAGGGCGATGAGCTTTTTCAGGGTATCCATCGGCACCAGCGCGCCGGTGGGGTTGCCCGGGGAGCAGATGAACAGGATCTGGCAACGCTTCCAGGTCTCGGCCGGGACGGCATCGAAGTCCGGATTGAAACCGTTGCTGTCCAGGCATGGCAGGTAGTGCGGGGTGGCGCCGGCCAGCAGGGCTGCGCCCTCGTAGATCTGGTAGAACGGGTTGGGGCTGATGACCAGGCCATCGGCGCTACGGTTGACCACCGCCTGGGTGAAGGCGAACAGTGCTTCGCGGGTGCCATTGACCGGCAGTACGTGTCTGTCGGCATCCAGCCAGCCACTTGGCACCGCAAAACGACGCTCGCACCAGCGGGTGATGGCCTGGCGCAGGGTTGGCAGGCCAACGGTGGTCGGGTATACGGCCATTTGCTGGAGATTGTCGGCCAGGGCCTGGGCAACGAACGCCGGCGATTCATGCTTGGGCTCACCGATCGACAGGGCAATGGCGCGTTTGTCGGCGGCAGGCTGGACGCTGCCGAGCAAGGCACGAAGTTTCTCGAACGGGTAGGGCTGAAGCTGAAGCAAATCGGTGTTCATCGGCGCTGGGTCTCGTCAAACGTTAAATGGTCAGGCGGGAAACGGTGGTCGCGGCGGCCTGGTCGACGCGCAATTGCTCGACGATGGCATCCTGCAGGCGGCTGCACAGCTGTGGATCGGACAGCGGTTGGTTGTCGGCATCGGTGATGAAGAACACGTCTTCGACCCGCTCACCAAGGGTGGCGATCTTGGCATTTTGCAGCGAAAGGTCGAATTCCAGGAAGATCTTGCCGATCCGCGCCAGCAGGCCTGGGCGGTCAGGGGCACTGAGTTCGAGGATGGTCACCGGTCGCTGGGCGTCGTTGTGAATGGTTACCTGTGGGGCAAAGGTGAAGTGCTTGAGCTGGCGCGGCACCCGGCGTTTGATGATGGTCGGGTAATCGTCCGGATTGCGCAGGGCATCACTCAGGCCGTCGCGAATCTCTTTGACCCGTTGCGGATTGTCGCCGATTGAGCCGCCGTCGTTATCGAGCACGATATAGGTGTCGAGGGTGAACTGGCTGCTGGAGGTGATGATCCGCGCGTCATGGATGTTCAGGTTGAGCTGGTCCATGGCCGCCACGGTCACGGCGAAGAAGTCGTGTTGGTCCGGCGCGTAGATGAAGATCTGCGTGCCGCCTTCGAATTCGCGCTGGGTGGTTTCTTTGATCAGCACCAGCGGGCCGCCATCGGCCGGCTGCTGCAGGATCGCGTCGCTGTGCCAGGCCACGTCGGCGGCGGTGTGGCGCAGGAAGTAGTCGTCGCCCAGTTGCGCCCACAGCTGCTCGACGTCGTCCGGGTCGGTGCCTTCGCGGATCAGGATATCCAGGGCCGCGCTCTGGGTCTGGCGGATCTGTTCTTCGCGGTCCAGCGGGTTTTCCAGGCCGCGGCGCAGGGCGCGCTTGGTTTCGGTGTAAAGCTGGCGTAACAGGCTGGCGCGCCAGGAGTTCCACAGGCTCGGGTTGGTGGCGTTGATGTCGGCCACGGTCAGCACATAGAGATAATCCAGGCGGGTCTCATCACCGACCTGTTGGGCGAAATCGTGGATCACTTGCGGATCGGACAGGTCCTTGCGCTGAGCGGTGGTCGACATCACCAGGTGATTCTGCACCAGCCAGACGATCAGACGGCTGTCCCAGGTGGGTAGCTGGTGACGCAGGCAAAACGCCTGTGCATCCACGGCGCCGAGCTCGGAGTGGTCGCCCTGGCGGCCTTTGCCGATGTCGTGATAGAGGCCGGCCAGGTAGATCAGCTCGGGCTTGGGCAGGCGGCCCATGAGCTTGCTGGCCAGCGGGAATTTCTCCGACACCGGGGTGTATTGCAGTTTACGCAGGTGCTTGATCAGGTTCAGGGTGTGGGCATCGACGGTATAGATATGGAACAGGTCGTGCTGCATCTGCCCGACGATCAGGCCGAATTCCGGCAGGTAGCGCCCCAGAATGCCATAGCGGTTCATGCGTCGCAGATTGCGATGTATGCCGATTTCGCACTTGAACAACTCGATAAACAGGCTGGTATTGCGGATATCGTTGCGAAAATCGTCGTCGATCAGGTGGCGGTGTTCACGTAGCAAGCGAATGGTGTCGGCGCGCACCCCCTTGATTTCCGGGTGCTGGGCCATCAATACGAAAATTTCCAGCATGGCGAACGGGGTGCGCTTGAAGACGTTCGTGCGGACTGCCTCGATATAGCCGTCATGCAACTGGAAGCGCGCATTGAGCGGCTGGGTGCTGCCACTGTCGTCGTCGAGAATGATTTCTTCAAAGTGCTGGATGATCAGGTCGCTGAGCTCGGCGATGCTCATGACTACCCGGTAGTACTGTTGCATGAACTGTTCGATGGCCCGCTTGGGGTTGTCATCACTGAAACCGAGCAGGGCGGCAATACTGCGCTGATGATCGAACAGCAGGCGGTCTTCGGCGCGGCCGGCGAGCATGTGCAGGGCATAGCGGACCTTCCACAAGAATTCCTGGGAGGAGGCCAGCAGGGCGTTTTCGCTCTCCAGCAGGAAGCCTTCACCTGCCAGAGCATGCAGGTTCAGGGTGCCGTACTGGCGACGGGCGATCCACAGTACCGTCTGGATATCGCGCAGACCGCCGGGTGAGCCTTTGACGTTGGGCTCAAGGTTGTATTCGGTATCGTTGTACTTGTGGTGCCGGGCCTTTTGCTCGGCGCGTTTGGCCAGGAAAAACTCCTTGCTCGGCCACATGTGCGCAGTGCTGGTGACTTCCAGCATGCGCAGGCGCAGGCGCTCGGGGCCGGCAATGGTGCGGCTTTCCATCAGGTTGGTGGCTACCGTCAGGTCGGCTCGCGCTTGTTCGGCGCACTCATCGATCGAGCGCACGCTCTGGCCCACTTCCAGGCCAATGTCCCAGAGCAGGGTCAGGAAACGCTCGATCGAGTCGCGAAACACTTCGTGATCGGCGCTGTCGAGCAGAATCAGCAGGTCGATGTCGGAGTAGGGGTGCAACTCGCCGCGGCCATAACCGCCGGTTGCCACCAGAGCGATATCGGCCTCATCACTCCAGTCGAACTGGTTCCAGGCCTGTTGCAGGATGTTGTCGACGAACCAGGCGCGGTCCTCGATCAGCCGGCGGATCTCGCGACCGTCGCGAAAACGCTTGTCGAGCACTTCGCCAGCCTGGCGGATGGCCTTCTTGAAGGCTGCGATAGGGCTAGCCTTGAGGGCCAGTTCCGCCTGGAACTGGCCGCGGTCGAACAGCTCGGGATCCACCTGGGGCATCGAGTCACTTTCCTGTTTGAATCAGGCTGACATACGGGGAATGGTGTCGTCTTTACGCAGTGTGAAAATCTCGTAACCTGTCGCGGTCACCACCAAGGTGTGTTCCCACTGCGCCGAGAGCTTGCGGTCCTTGGTGATGGCGGTCCAGCCGTCGCCCAGCACTTTGGTGTCGGCGCGGCCCTGGTTGATCATCGGCTCGATGGTGAAGGTCATGCCTTCCTTGAGCTCCATGCCGGTACCGGCGCGGCCGTAGTGCAGGATCTGCGGCTCTTCGTGGAACACCTTGCCGATACCGTGACCGCAGAACTCGCGGACCACCGAGAAACCGTTCTTTTCGGCGTGCTTCTGGATCACTTCACCGATGTCGCCCAGGCGGCAGCCCGGCTTGACCAGCTCAATGGCCTTGTACATGCATTCCTGGGTGACCTGCGACAGGCGCTCGGCCCAGACCGGCACGTTGCCGACGTGGAACATGCGGCTGGTGTCGCCGTGGTAACCGTCCTTGATGACGGTCACGTCGATGTTCAGGGTGTCGCCATCCTTGAGCGGTTTGTCGCCCGGGATGCCATGGCACACCACATGGTTGACCGAAGTGCAGATCGACTTGGGAAAACCCTTGTAGTTGAGCGGTGCCGGAATCGCCTTCTGGACGTTGACGATATAGTCGTGGCACAGGCGGTCGAGCGCTTCGGTGGTGACCCCGGGCTTGACGTGCGCTTCGATCATTTCCAGGACTTCGGCGGCCAGGCGGCCGGCGATGCGCATCTTTTCGATGTCTTCGGCGGTTTTGATGGTGACGGTCATTGCAGGCTCTCTACGGCGCATTGCTGCGCAAATATTCTGAGGAAAGGCCGGATTCTACCAGAGCGGCGCCCGCTCAGGCGGCTATGGCGGTGATACAGCCTTTATATAGACGCATTCTGGCGCGATTAGCGTTGCGGTGCAAAAGCCTGTGACGGACGATGCTATTTCGGGTTCCGTTCAGCGTGTTTGTGTGATATAAAATGCGCCGCTTTGCGGGGATAGCCCCGGAAGCTTAAACCCACACACGTGTCGACACGATGACCTGGGTGCCTGCGATCTACGGATCCTGGGTTGGTCATTGGGATACGTGGAGGCCCAACCCGACTTATCAAGGAACTATCATGTCCCAAGTCAATATGCGCGATATGCTGAAGGCCGGTGTGCACTTCGGTCACCAAACCCGTTACTGGAACCCGAAAATGGGCAAGTACATTTTCGGTGCGCGCAATAAGATTCACATCATCAACCTTGAAAAAACCCTGCCAATGTTCAACGACGCACTGACTTTCGTTGAGCGTCTGGCCCAGGGCAAAAACAAGATTCTGTTCGTCGGCACCAAGCGTTCCGCTGGCAAGATCGTTGCTGAAGAAGCAGCACGTTGCGGTTCGCCGTACGTCGATCACCGCTGGTTGGGCGGCATGCTGACCAACTACAAAACCATCCGTGCTTCGATCAAGCGTCTGCGCGACCTGGAAACCCAGGCCGAAGATGGCACCTTCGCCAAGCTGACCAAGAAAGAAGCCCTGATGCGCTCCCGTGATCTGGAAAAACTGGATCGCAGCCTGGGCGGTATCAAGGACATGGGCGGTCTGCCTGACGCTCTGTTCGTGATCGACGTTGACCACGAGCGCATCGCTATCACCGAAGCCAACAAGCTGGGTATCCCGGTCATCGGCGTTGTCGATACCAACAGCAGCCCAGAAGGCGTTGACTACATCATCCCAGGTAACGATGACGCCATCCGCGCTATCCAGCTGTACATGGGTTCGATGGCTGACGCGGTTATCCGTGGTCGCAACAACGTTGCTGGCGGCACCGAAGTTTACGCTGAAGAAGCAGCACCAGCTGCTGAGTAATTGACGCCTGGCGTCTACTCGGCACGCAAAAAGGGGGCTAGGCCCCCTTTTTGCCACCTTGAAATCCTCTTGTCAGCATCGCCGTTGCAAGCTTGTCCGGGCATGAGTGTTGATGAGTGGATTTACAGAATTGAACGCCCGTCAAGTATCGGGTGGAATGGTTGAAAACCTATCCAAGAGGAATTTGAAATGGCAGCAATTACTGCAGCGCTGGTCAAAGAACTGCGTGAGCGTACCGGCGAAGGCATGATGGATTGCAAGAAAGCCTTGGAAAAGGCTGGCGGCGACATCGAAAAAGCCATTGATGACATGCGTGCTTCGGGCGCCATCAAGGCAGCTAAAAAGGCTGGTAACGTTGCCGCTGAAGGCGCTATCGCCATCAAGGCCGACGACAAATCCGCCGTCCTGCTGGAAGTGAACTCGCAGACCGACTTCCTGGCTCTGCAAGACGACTTCAAGAATTTCGTCAACGCCAGCGTTGATAAAGCATTCGCTGAAAAGCTGACCGATGCCGCTCCACTGATCGCTGCTCAAGAAAGCGCTCGTGAAGCCCTGGTTGCCAAGGTTGGTGAGAACGTCAACATCCGTCGCCTGGTGCGCGTTGAAGGTGACGTTGTTGGTACCTACCTGCACGGTAACAAGATCGGTGTTGCTGTTGTCCTGAAGGGCGGCGACGTCCAGCTGGCCAAAGAAATCGCCATGCACGTAGCGGCAAGCAACCCTGAGTTCCTGCTGCCTTCGGAAGTTTCGGCTGAAGCGATCGAGCGCGAGAAGAACGTCTTCCTGACCCTGAACGAAGAGAAGATCAAGGGCAAGCCTGAGAACATCGTCGAGAACATGGTCAAAGGCCGTATCTCGAAGTTCCTGGCCGAAGCCAGCCTGGTCGAGCAAGCGTTCGTCATGAACCCGGAAATCAAAGTCGGCGAACTGGCCAAGAAAGCCGGTGCTGAAATCGTTTCCTTCACCTACTTCAAAGTGGGTGAAGGCATCGAGAAGCCAGTCGACAACTTCGCTGAAGAAGTTGCCGCCCAGCTGGCTGCTGCCAAGCAATAAGACAGATTCACCTCTGTCGCCCCGAAGAGGCTGCCCGCTCACGCGCGCAGCCTCTTTGTCAAACCGGAAGGGGTTTATCCAACCTGCTTCCGCTGGCACTGAAGCAGTGCCACGCTACAGTTAGCAGGCTGTAAACAGCCCGCTCAGATTTTTTTTACAAACGCCGCAGGAGAGATTCGCAATGGCTCAGCAGGGCAGTGGTTATCAGGCTCGCTATAAACGCATTCTACTCAAGCTTAGCGGCGAGGCCCTGATGGGCTCGGAAGAGTTCGGGATCGACCCCAAGGTCCTGGATCGCATGGCACTGGAAGTTGGCCAGCTGGTCGGGATCGGTGTTCAGGTAGGCTTGGTGATCGGTGGTGGTAACCTGTTCCGTGGCGCGGCGCTCAGTGCAGCCGGCATGGACCGCGTCACTGGCGACCATATGGGCATGCTGGCTACGGTGATGAATGGCCTGGCCATGCGTGATGCGCTGGAACGGGCGAATATTACCGCTATCGTCATGTCGGCCATCTCCATGGTGGGTGTGACCGATCACTACGATCGTCGCAAAGCCATGCGCCACCTGAACTCGAAAGAAGTTGTAATCTTCGCTGCCGGCACCGGCAACCCGTTCTTCACCACCGACTCCGCTGCTTGCCTGCGCGCCATCGAAATCGATGCCGATGTGGTATTGAAGGCAACCAAGGTTGATGGTGTATACACTGCAGATCCATTCAAAGACCCGCATGCCGAGAAGTTCGATCATCTGACCTACGATGAAGTGCTGGATCGCAAGCTGGGTGTAATGGACCTGACGGCAATCTGCCTGTGCCGCGACCACAAGATGCCGCTGCGCGTCTTCAACATGAACAAGCCCGGCGCCCTGTTGAACATCGTGCATGGTGGCGCTGAAGGAACTCTGATCGAGGAAGTTCAAAAATGATCAACGAAATCAAGAAAGACGCCCAAGCGCGCATGCAGAAATCCCTGGAGTCTCTGGCTTACGCGTTCGGCCAGATTCGTACCGGCAAGGCACACCCAAGCATCCTGGCAAGCGTGATGGTGCCTTACTACGGTACCGACACTCCGATCAGCGGCGTCGCCAACGTCACCGTGAAAGATTCGCGCACCCTGCAGGTCGTGGCTTTCGAGCGCAACATGCTCGCTGCCGTTGACAAGGCCATCCAGAGCGCCGGTTTGAATCTCAACCCGACCAACCTGGGTGAGTTGCTGCTGATCACCATGCCAGCCCTGACTGAAGAAACCCGCAAGGGCTTCACCAAGCAGGCACGCAGTGCGGCCGAAGACGCTCGCGTTGCTGTGCGCAACATTCGCCGCGATGCTCTGGGTGAACTGAAGAAGCTGGTCAAAGACAAGGAAATCAGTGAAGACGAAGAGCGTCGCGCCATCGCTGATATCGACAAGCTGACGAAAGATACCGAGGCCCAGATCACCAAGGCCACCGAAGAGAAAGAAAAGGACCTGATGGCCGTTTAAAGGTCGGGACTTTTTTAATGGAAAAGACCAAACAGGGTGGGTCCCCATCGGTGCCGCGCCATGTCGCGATCATCATGGATGGGAATAATCGCTGGGCGAAGAAACGCCTGTTGCCCGGTGTCGCCGGGCACAAGGCAGGCGTCGACGCCGTGCGCGCGGTCATCGAGGTGTGCGCCGAGGCCAAGGTCGAGGTCTTGACCCTGTTCGCCTTCTCCAGTGAAAACTGGCAGCGGCCGGCCGAAGAGGTCGGAGCCTTGATGGAGTTGTTCTTGTCGGCCTTGCGCCGCGAGGCAAAGCGCCTCAATGACAACAACATCAGCCTGCGCATCATTGGTGATCGCTCACGCTTCCACCCTGAGCTGCAGGCCTCCATGCGCGAGGCCGAGGCACTGACGGCTGGGAGCGATCGCTTCATTCTGCAGATCGCCGCCAACTATGGCGGCCAGTGGGATATCGCCCAGGCCGCCCAGCGCCTGGCGCGCGAGGTTCAGGCCGGCCACCTGCGTCCGGACGACATCACGCCGGAGCTGCTGCAGACCTGTCTGGCAACAGGTGACCTGCCGCTGCCCGATCTGTGCATTCGTACCGGTGGCGAGCACCGCATCAGTAACTTCCTGTTGTGGCAGCTGGCTTACGCCGAACTGTACTTCTCCGACCTGTTCTGGCCGGACTTCAAACACGAGGCCATGCGCACTGCGCTGGCCGATTACGCTTCGCGCCAGCGCCGCTTCGGGAAAACCAGCGAGCAGGTTGAAGCTGGAGCCCGTGCTTAATGCTTAAACAACGCATCATCACTGCGCTGATCCTGTTGCCGATCGCTCTGGGGGGCTTCTTCTTGCTCGATGGTGGGGATTTCGCCCTGTTCATCGGTCTGGTGGTCACCCTGGGTGCCTGGGAGTGGGCGCGCTTGGCGGGTCTGGTGGCGCAAGCTGTACGTGTTGCCTTCGCCGCAGTGGTGGCCGGGCTGCTGATGCTGCTCTACCTCATGCCGGAGCTGGCGCCTTGGGTGCTGGGTGCGTCGGTCTTGTGGTGGGGTGTGGCGACCTGGCTGGTGCTGACGTATCCGCGTACCAGCGAGCTCTGGTCCAGCGTCGCTTGCCGCTTGCTGATCGGTCTGCTGATCCTGTTGCCGGCCTGGCAAGGCTTGGTACTGCTCAAGCATTGGCCTTTGGGTAATTGGTTGATCATGGCCGTCATGGTGCTGGTCTGGGCTGCGGACATTGGTGCGTACTTCTCCGGGCGTGCCTTCGGCAAGCGCAAGCTGGCGCCGCAGGTGAGCCCCGGCAAGAGCTGGGAAGGCGTCTACGGCGGCCTGGCGCTGAGTCTGGTGATTACCCTGGTAGTCGGTCTGGATCGTGACTGGAGCGTCGCAGAATTGCTGCTGGGCCTGTTGGGCGCTGCCATCGTGGTGCTGGTGTCGGTAGTTGGTGACTTGACCGAAAGCATGTTCAAGCGCCGTTCCGGGATCAAGGACAGCAGTAATTTGCTGCCGGGGCACGGCGGTGTACTGGACCGCATTGACAGCCTGACCGCTGCCATTCCGCTGTTTGCCGTGCTGCTCTGGGCAGCCAACTGGGGCGTGATGTGAGTAGCGTGCAACGTATTACCGTATTGGGTGCTACTGGCTCGATCGGCTTGAGCACCCTGGATGTCATCGCTCGTCATCCCGATCGCTACCAGGTGTTCGCGCTGAGTGGCTACTCACGCGTGCAGGAGCTGCTCGCGCTGTGTCTGCGTCATGCCCCGGTGTTTGCCGTGGTGCCGTCGGCCTCGGCAGCAGGGCAACTGCGCGCAGGGTTGGCGGCAGCCGGTTCGGCCACTGAAGTGCTGGAAGGCGAAGCGGGCTTGTGCCAAGTGGCAGCCGCCGCCGAAGTTGACGCGGTGATGGCGGCGATTGTCGGCGCGGCGGGATTGCGTCCTACCCTGGCGGCGGTCGAGGCAGGCAAGAAGGTCCTGCTGGCTAACAAAGAGGCGCTGGTGATGTCCGGCGCCTTGTTCATGCAGGCGGTGCAGCGCAGTGGCGCGGTATTGCTGCCCATCGACAGCGAACACAACGCAATCTTCCAGTGCTTGCCAGGCGACTATGCTCGTGGCCTGTCCCAGGTCGGTGTGCGGCGCATCCTGCTGACCGCCTCCGGTGGGCCGTTTCGCGAAACGCCCTTGGCCGAGCTGGTCGAGGTCAGCCCGGAGCAAGCCTGTGCCCATCCGAACTGGTCCATGGGGCGCAAGATCTCGGTCGACTCGGCAAGCATGATGAATAAAGGGCTCGAGCTGATCGAGGCGTGCTGGTTGTTCGATGCACGGCCGAGCCAGGTCGAAGTGGTGGTGCATCCGCAGAGCGTGATCCACTCACTGGTCGATTATGTCGATGGTTCGGTGCTGGCCCAGTTGGGCAACCCGGACATGCGCACGCCGATTGCCAATGCTCTGGCCTGGCCGCAGCGGATTGATTCCGGTGTCGCGCCGCTGGATCTGTTCGCGGTGGCGCGCCTGGATTTCCAGGCCCCCGATGAGCAGCGCTTTCCCTGTCTGCGCCTGGCGCGTCAGGCTGCCGAGGCGGGTAATAGTGCGCCAGCGATGCTCAATGCGGCCAATGAAGTGGCGGTGGAGGCATTTCTCCAGCGGCGGATTCGCTTCCCGCAGATCGCGGGTATGATCGAACAAGTACTCGACCAGGAACCGGTTGTCGCGGTGCCGACGCTCGACGCGGTGTTTGCCGCCGATCAGCGCGCCCGCCACCTGGCCGGGCAGTGGTTGAACCATCACGGGCGCTGAGGCTGAGCGCCTGGCTGGGCTGAACGTCATTCGGAGAACGATATGAGTGCGCTCTACATGATTATCGGCACCCTGGTGGCATTGGGTGTGCTGGTCACCTTTCACGAATTCGGTCACTTCTGGGTGGCCCGGCGTTGTGGCGTCAAGGTTCTGCGGTTTTCCGTCGGTTTCGGTATGCCGCTGCTGCGCTGGCATGATCGCCACGGCACCGAGTTCGTCGTGGCGGCCATCCCGCTGGGTGGCTACGTCAAGATGCTCGATGAGCGTGAGGGCGAAGTGCCGCTTGATCAGATCGAGCAATCCTTCAACCGCAAGTCGGTGCGCCAGCGTATTGCGATCGTTGCGGCCGGGCCTGTGGCCAACTTTCTGCTGGCCATCCTGTTTTTCTGGGTGCTGGCCATGGTTGGGACACAGCAGGAGCGTCCAGTCATCGGTGGGGTCGAGGCAGGCAGTGTAGCGGAAGTTGCTGGTCTGAAAGCTGGTCAGGAAATTGTATCTATTGATGGCAAAGCGACCAACGGTTGGTCCGCAGTCAATCTGCAGTTGATCCGTCGCCTGGGTGAAAGCGGCCAGTTGCACATCAGTGTGCGCGAAGAAGGCGCGACTGTTGACAGTGCTCATGTGCTGACCCTGGATAACTGGCTCAAAGGCGCTGACGAGCCTGACCCGATTCGTTCCCTGGGCTTGCGTTTGTGGCGTCCGGCGTTGCCGCCGGTACTGGCTGAGCTTGACCCCAAGGGGCCAGCCAAGGCGGCGGGTCTGCAGGCCGGTGATCGCCTGCTCAGCCTTGATGGCAAGGCGTTGAATGACTGGCAACAGGTCGTTGATACCGTGCGTGGGCGCGCGGGTAGCAAGATCGTGCTGCAAGTCGAGCGTGAGGGTGCAACCCTGGATGTACCGGTTACCCTGGCCAGCCGTGGCGAGGGCAAGTCGGCCAGCGGTTATCTCGGAGCTGGCGTAAAGCCAGTGAAGTGGCCGGATGCCATGCTTCGGGAAGTCAGCTATGGGCCTTTGGAGGCCGTAGGCGAGGGGCTTTCACGGACCTGGAACATGAGCGTCCTGACCCTCGAATCGTTGAAGAAAATGCTGTTCGGCGAGCTCTCGGTAAAAAACTTGAGTGGACCGATAACCATTGCTAAAGTGGCGGGCGCTTCAGCCCAGTCAGGCGTTGGGGATTTCCTGAATTTCCTCGCCTACCTGAGCATTAGCCTGGGGGTTCTTAATTTGCTGCCCATTCCAGTACTGGATGGGGGGCATTTGCTGTTCTACCTGATCGAATGGGCGCGTGGTCGTCCGCTTTCGGATCGGGTGCAAGGTTGGGGGATCCAGATCGGTATCAGTTTGGTAGTCGGGGTGATGTTGCTTGCCCTGATAAACGATTTGGGTCGACTGTAAAGCTTCGCTCAATTGCGAACCTGCCGCGTCCCGCGGCGGGTCGTTTATTGCCAGTTGGAATAAGAAAGGACTTCATGAAACGTCTGCTGCTAACTGCGGTTCTCGCCGTACTGATGATCGCTGAAGTTCACGCCGAGTCCTTCACCATCTCCGATATTCGTGTCAATGGTCTGCAGCGGGTTTCCGCAGGCAGCGTTTTCGGTGCTTTGCCGTTGAACGTCGGCGATGAGGCCGATGACCGTCGCCTGGTGGACTCCACCCGTGCGTTGTTCAAGACCGGTTTCTTCCAGGACATCCAACTGGGCCGTGACGGCAATGTCCTGATCATTACCGTGGTCGAGCGCCCTTCGGTGTCCAGCATCGAGATCGAAGGCAACAAGGCCATTAGTACCGAAGACCTTATGAAAGGTCTGAAGCAGTCTGGCCTGTCTGAAGGCGAGATCTTCCAGCGTGCCACCCTTGAAGGTGTGCGTAACGAACTGCAACGCCAGTATGTTGCCCAGGGGCGTTACTCGGCAGAGGTCGACACTGAAGTCGTGCCGCAGCCACGCAACCGCGTCGGCCTGAAGATCAAGATCAACGAAGGTACTGTTGCTGCCATCCAGCACATCAACGTGGTCGGCAACACAGTCTTTCCTGAAGAAGACCTGGTTGACCTGTTCGAACTGAAAACCACCAACTGGCTGTCGTTCTTCAAGAACGATGACAAGTACGCCCGTGAAAAACTCTCCGGTGACCTGGAGCGTCTGCGTTCCTACTACCTGGACCGCGGCTACATCAACATGGACATCGCTTCCACCCAGGTGTCGATCACCCCGGACAAGAAGCACGTCTACATTACTGTCAACGTCAACGAAGGTGAGAAGTACACCGTTCGTGACGTGAAGCTTTCTGGCGACCTCAAGGTGCCGGAAGATCAGGTCAAGTCGCTCATGCTGGTGCAGCCGGGTCAGGTGTTCTCGCGTAAAGTGATGACCACCACCTCCGAGCTGATCACCCGTCGTCTGGGTAACGAAGGCTACACCTTCGCCAACGTCAACGGCGTGCCACAACCGAACGACCAGGATCACACCGTCGACATCACCTTTGTGGTCGATCCGGGCAAACGTGCCTACGTCAACCGTATCAACTTCCGTGGCAACACCAAGTCTGAAGACGAAGTGCTGCGTCGTGAAATGCGCCAGATGGAAGGTGGCTGGGCTTCGACCTACCTGATCGACCAATCCAAGACCCGCCTTGAGCGCCTGGGCTTCTTCAAGGAAGTCAACGTCGAGACCCCGGCCGTTCCGGGTACCGATGACCAGGTCGACGTCAACTACAGCGTTGAAGAACAAGCGTCCGGTTCGATCACTGCCAGCGTCGGCTTCGCCCAGAGTGCCGGTCTGATCCTCGGTGGTTCGATCAGCCAGAGCAACTTCCTGGGTACCGGTAACAAGGTTTCTCTCGGCCTGACCCGCAGTGAATACCAGAGCCGCTACAACTTCGGTTTCGTTGACCCCTACTGGACTGCCGACGGCGTCAGCCTGGGCTATAACGCCTTCTATCGCACCACTGACTACGACGACCTCGACGTTGACGTTGCCAGCTATGCCGTTGATAGCCTGGGTGGCGGTGTCAGCGTCGGTTACCCGATCAGCGAAACCTCGCGCCTGACCTTCGGCCTGACCGCACAACAGGACGAGATCAAGACCGGTCAGTACACCGTTGACGAGATCTTCGACTTCGTCAAAGAGGAAGGCGACAAGTACCTGAACTTCAAGGCTTCGGCCGGCTGGTCCGAGTCGACCCTGAACAAGGGCGTGCTCGCCACTCGTGGTCATTCCCAGAGTTTGGTGTTTGAAACCACCACACCGGGCAGCGACCTGTCGTTCTTCAAGCTCGACTATCGTGGTCAGCTGTTCAAGCCAATCACCAACGACTACACCCTGCGTCTGCACACCGAGCTGGGTTATGGTGATGGCTATGGCAGTACCTCCGGCTTGCCGTTCTATGAGAACTACTACGCGGGTGGTTTCAACTCGGTTCGTGGCTTCAAGGACAGTAGCTTGGGTCCGCGCAGCACCCCTAGCCGTGGTTTTCCTGTGACGGGTAACGAAGGCACCATCGCCGACCCGGACCAGGATCCACTGCCGTTCGGTGGTAACGTCCTCGTCCAGGGTGGTGTAGAACTGTTGTTCCCGCTGCCATTCGTCAAGGACCAGCGTTCGCTGCGTACCTCGGTATTCTGGGATGTGGGTAACGTGTTCGATACCAACTGCGGCTCCAAGCCTGATTGCGAAGACATCGGCCTGTCGGGTCTGGCCAGCTCCGTTGGTCTGGGCGTGACCTGGATTACCGCGCTCGGTCCGTTGAGCTTCAGCCTGGCCATGCCGGTGAAGAAACCGGATGAAGCTGATACCCAGGTGTTCCAATTCTCTCTGGGCCAGACCTTCTAAGGTCTGCCCCTTGCTAACGACAACGGATTCTGTAGGAGTGCATCGTGCGTAAGTTGACTCAACTGGCAGTACTGGCTGCGACCCTGATCGCAACCCCGGCTTTCGCCGAAATGAAGATTGCCGTCCTGAACTATCAGATGGCCCTGCTCGAATCGGACGCGGCGAAGAAGTACGCCGTCGATGCCGAGAAGAAGTTCGGCCCGCAGCTGACCAAGCTGAAGAACCTGGAAAGCAGCGCCAAGGGCATTGCCGACCGTATCCGTGCCGGTGGCGACAAGATGGCCCAGCCGGAGCGCGAGCGTCTGGAGCTTGAATACAAGCAGAAAGCCCGTGACTTCCAGTTCCAGTCCAAGGAGCTGAATGAGTCCAAAGCCGTGGCTGACCGTGAAATGCTCAAACAACTGAAGCCCAAGCTCGATGGCGCGGTTGAAGAAGTGATCAAGAAGGGCGGTTTTGACCTGGTGCTCGAGCGTGGCGCGGTGATTGATGTCAAACCTCAGTACGACATCACTCGCCAAGTCATCGAGCGCATGAACCAGTCCCGTTGAACATGACTGTGACCATGAAACTCGGCCAGTTGGCCGAGTTCCTCGGCGCCACCCTGAGTGGCCCGGAGGAGCTGGAAATCTCTGGCCTGGCAACCCTTCAGGAAGCCGGGCCGGGGCAGTTGAGCTTTCTCGCCAATCCGCAGTACCGCAAGTACCTCGGTGATAGCCAGGCAGCTGCGATCCTGCTCAAGCCGGCCGATGCCGAAGGCTTCGCCGGCAATGCCCTGATCGTCCCCGATCCGTACCTTGCCTATGCGCGCATCTCCCACCTGTTCGATCCAAAGCCCAGGGCTGTAGCGGGAATTCATCCCAGCGCCGTGGTTGCCGCCGATGCCCAGGTCGATGCCAGCGCCAGCGTCGGTGCCTGTGCGGTGATCGAGAGCGGTGCGCAGATCGGCCCGGGTGTGACTATCGGTGCGCAGTGCTTCATCGGCGCCCGTTGCGTGATCGGCGAGGGCGGTTGGCTGGCCCCGCGGGTGACCCTGTACCACGACGTGCGCATTGGCAAGCGTGTGGTGATCCAGTCTGGCGCGGTTATCGGTGGTGAGGGCTTCGGCTTTGCCAGCGACAAGGGCGTCTGGCAGAAGATCGCGCAGATCGGTGGCGTCAGTATCGGTGATGATGTCGAAATCGGTGTGAACACCGCCGTCGACCGCGGCGCCCTGGCAGACACTCGTATCGGCGACGGCGTCAAGCTCGACAACCAGATCCAGATCGCTCATAACGTACAAATTGGTGATCATACGGCGATGGCGGCCTGTGTCGGCATTTCCGGCAGTACCAAGATTGGCAAGCATTGCACCATCGCCGGCGGTGTCGGCATGGTGGGGCATATTGAAGTCTGCGACGGCGTTTTCGTATCCGGCATGACCATGGTCACTCGCTCGATTACCGAGCCTGGGGCTTATTCTTCCGGTACGGCGATGCAGCCGCTGGGCGAGTGGCGCAAAAGTGCCGCACGGATTCGCCAGCTCGACGAGATGGCGAAGCGCCTTCAACAGTTGGAAAAGCGTGTCGAGGTCGTGACCTCAGGCAGCCAGCCTTCATCAGAAGGCTGATACCATTTCCTGATCGAGAGTGAATAGCCCCAGGCTGACTCTTTGATTTGCAAAAGGAGCGTCTGGCAAATGCGGGCGCTCCCTATCTTTACTACAGGCTTCCCCCCGAAATGATGGACATCAACGAGATTCGCGAATACCTGCCTCACCGTTACCCGTTCCTGTTAGTGGACCGGGTAGTGGACCTGGACGTCGAGGCCCAGCGCATTCGTGCCTACAAGAATGTCAGCATCAATGAACCTTTCTTCAATGGTCACTTCCCGGCGCACCCAATCATGCCGGGCGTGCTGATCATCGAAGCCATGGCCCAGGCGGCCGGTATCCTTGGCTTCAAGATGCTCGACGTGAAACCTGCGGACGGTACGCTGTACTACTTCGTCGGTTCCGACAAACTGCGCTTTCGTCAGCCGGTATTGCCGGGTGACCAGCTGATCCTCGAAGCCAAGTTCATCAGTTGCAAGCGCCAGATCTGGAAGTTCGAGTGCCAGGCGTCGGTCGACGGCAAGCCAGTGTGCTCAGCCGAGATCATTTGCGCGGAACGTAAACTATGAGTTTGATTGACCCTCGGGCGATCATCGATCCGTCGGCGAAAATCGCCGACGGCGTCGAGGTTGGCCCTTGGTCTATCGTCGGTGCCGGTGTCGAGATTGGCGAGGGGACCGTCATTGGTCCGCACGTGATCCTCAAGGGGCCGACCCGTATCGGTCGGCACAATCGCATCTACCAGTTCTCCTCGGTAGGCGAAGATACCCCGGACCTGAAGTACAAGGGTGAGCCTACGCGCCTGGTAATCGGTGACCACAATGTCATCCGTGAAGGTGTGACCATTCACCGTGGCACCGTGCAGGACCGCTCGGAAACCACCCTCGGCGATCACAACCTGATCATGGCCTATGCCCACATCGGTCATGACAGCGTTATCGGTAATCACTGCATTCTGGTGAACAATACCGCGCTGGCCGGGCATGTTCATGTTGATGACTGGGCGATCCTTTCCGGATTCACCCTGGTGCATCAGTTCTGCCATATCGGCGCCCACAGCTTTTCTGGTATGGGCACCGCGATCGGTAAGGATGTACCGGCTTACGTAACGGTGTTCGGTAACCCGGCCGAGGCGCGTAGCATGAACTTCGAGGGCATGCGCCGTCGAGGCTTCAGTGAAGACGCCATTCATGCCCTGCGTCGTGCCTACAAGGTGGTTTATCGCCAGGGGCTGACGGTCGAGCAGGCCATCGCCGAGCTGGCTGAGCCTGCCGCGCAATTCCCTGAAGTCGACGTGTTCCTCAAGTCGATCCAGAACTCCACCCGCGGCATCACCCGCTGATCATGGCTGAGCTCTGTGTAGCGCTGGTGGCGGGTGAGGCCAGCGGCGATATTCTTGGCGCCGGATTGATGCGCGCGCTCAAGGCACGCCATCCTCAAGTACGATTCATCGGGGTCGGTGGGCCGCTGATGCAGGCTGAGGGCTTGGTCTCCTACTTCCCGATGGAACGCCTGGCAGTCATGGGCCTGGTCGAAGTGCTGGGGCGTCTGCGTGAACTGCTCAAGCGGCGCAAGGCTTTGATCCAGACCCTGATCGAAGAACGCCCGGATGTGTTCATCGGTATCGATGCGCCTGACTTTACCCTCAATATCGAACTGAACCTGCGCAGGGCCGGGATCAAGACCGTGCACTATGTCAGCCCCTCGGTCTGGGCCTGGCGGCAGAAGCGTGTGCTGAAGATTCGCGAAGGTTGCGACCTGATGCTGACGCTGTTTCCGTTCGAGGCGAAGTTCTACGAAGAGAAGGGGGTGCCGGTGCGTTTTGTCGGTCACCCGCTGGCTGACAGTATTCCCCTCGAAGCCGATCGTTGCGCTGCCCGCGAGCAACTGGGGCTCGGTGACGGGCCGCTGGTAGCCTTGATGCCCGGCAGCCGTGGCGGTGAAGTGGGACGTTTGGGCGCGTTGTTTCTCGATGCTGCTCAGCGTTTGCGCGAGTTGGTACCAGGGGTGCGCTTTGTGTCGCCCTGCGCCAATGCCGAGCGCCGTGCCCAGCTGGAGCAAATGCTCGAGGGCCGCGACCTGCCGTTGAGCCTTCTCGACGGTCGTTCACACCAGGCCCTGGCCGCCTGTGATGCGGTGTTGATCGCCTCGGGTACTGCCACCCTCGAAGCGCTGCTGTTCAAACGGCCGATGGTGGTCGCCTACCGTTTGGCACCGCTGACTTACTGGATTCTCAAACGACTGGTCAAAAGCCCCTACGTGTCCCTGCCCAACCTCCTGGCCCAACGCATGCTGGTACCGGAGTTGCTGCAGGAAGCCGCCACCCCCGAAGCCTTGGCCCAGACCTTGGCGCCGCTGGTTGAGGGCGGCGCACAGCAGACCGAAGGTTTTGACCAGATTCACCGTACCTTGCGCCGCGATGCCTCGAACCAGGCAGCCGAAGCGGTGCTGGCCCTGCTGGAAGCCCGATAGATGCAAATGGGACTGGACTTCAACCTGGTCGAGGACCTGGTCGCCGGCGTCGACGAAGTCGGCCGCGGCCCGCTGTGCGGCGCGGTAGTGACGGCGGCGGTGATCCTCGATCCGCAGCGACCGATTCTTGGGCTGAACGATTCGAAGAAGCTCACCGAGGCGCGTCGCGAAAAGCTGTTTGATGAAATCTGCGAGAAAGCCCTGAGCTTCTGCATCGCCCGCGCCGAAGTCGAGGAAATCGACGAGCTGAACATTCTGCATGCCACCATGCTGGCCATGCAGCGCGCGGTCGAGGGGCTGAGCGTCACTCCGAAACTGGCGCTGATCGACGGCAATCGCTGCCCCAAGCTTTCAGTGCCGGCGGCACCGGTGGTCAAAGGTGACAGTCAGGTGCCAGCGATTGCTGCCGCTTCGATCCTGGCCAAGGTTACCCGCGACCGGGAAATGGCCGCTTTCGAGCTGATGTATCCGGGATACGGCATTGGCGGACACAAGGGCTATCCGACCCCGGTGCACCTTGAAGCTTTGGCGCGGTTGGGGCCGACGCCGATTCACCGACGCTCCTTCGCACCGGTTCGCGCCGCTTATGCAGTGCGGGGCGTTCTGAGCAACGGTTTCGCCGAGGTCTGATAGTCTCGGGCAAGTGTCAGTAGTCAGGATCGACCTGCGCTGGCTGATGTTTTGATCAAGGCCCGGTACAATCCGGGCCTTGTTGTTTTGTGCTGCTATAGGATCATCATGTCGGCTTCTTTCGTTCATCTTCGCCTGCACACCGAATTCTCGCTGGTCGATGGCCTGGTGCGGATCAAGCCGCTGGCCAAGGCATTGGCCTCGATGAACATGCCGGCCGTAGCGGTTACCGACCAGAGCAACATGTGCTCGCTGGTCAAGTTCTACAAGAACGCCATGGGCTCGGGGATCAAGCCGATCTGTGGCGCCGATCTGTGGCTGGCCAATCGTGACCCGGACGCGCCGCTGTCGCGCATCTGCTTTCTGGCCATGGACGCCAAGGGCTATCGCAACCTCACCGAGTTGATTTCCCGCGGTTGGATCGAAGGCCAGCGTAATGGCCTGGTGGTGATCGAGCGTGACTGGATCCCGCCAGCCAGCGAGGGGCTGATTGCCTTGTCAGCAGCCAAAGAGGGCGATATCGGCATGGCGTTGCTCAATGGCAACCCCGATGAAGCCGAAGCGTTGCTGCAAGACTGGATGGCGATGTTCCCCGAGCGCTTCTATGTTGAAGTGCAACGCACCAACCGCGCCGGTGATGAAGAGTACCTGCATGCTGCGGTCGCCCTGGCCGACAAGCTCAACGCGCCGCTGGTGGCGACCAACGATGTGCGTTTCATCAAGCAGTCGGACTACGACGCCCATGAAACTCGCGTATGTATCGGTGAAGGCCGCGCCCTGGACGATCCACGGCGCTCGCGTAACTATAGTGACCAGCAGTACCTGAAAAGTCCGGAAGAAATGGCCGAGCTGTTCAGCGACCTGCCTGACGCAGTGGCCAACACGGTGGAGATTGCCAAGCGCTGCAATATCCAGGTGCAGTTGGGCAAACACTTCCTTCCTGATTTCCCGACGCCCAACGGCATGGGCATTGACGACTACCTTCGGCATGTTTCCCATGAGGGCCTGGAAGAGCGTCTGGCGGTGCTGTGGCCGAAAGAGACCACGCCCAATTACGAAGAAAAGCGTCAGGTCTACCTCGATCGCTTGAAGTTCGAGCTGGATATCATCATCCAGATGGGCTTCCCCGGTTACTTCCTGATCGTTATGGACTTCATCAAGTGGGCCAAGAACAACGGCGTGCCGGTCGGCCCGGGCCGGGGGTCGGGTGCCGGCTCGCTGGTGGCCTACGTGCTGAAGATCACCGACCTCGACCCGCTGGCCTACGACTTGCTGTTCGAACGTTTCCTCAACCCGGAACGGGTTTCCATGCCCGACTTCGACGTCGACTTCTGCATGGATGGTCGCGACCGGGTCATTGAGTACGTGGCCGATGCCTATGGCCGCAACGCGGTAAGCCAGATCATCACCTTCGGCACCATGGCCGCCAAGGCGGTGGTGCGCGACGTGGCGCGGGTCCAGGGTAAGTCCTACGGCCTGGCCGATCGTCTGTCGAAAATGATTCCGTTCGAAGTCGGCATGACCCTGGAGAAAGCCTACGAGCAGGAGGAAGTGCTCCGCGACTTCCTCAAGACCGATGAGGACGCCAAGGAAATCTGGGACATGGCCCTCAAGCTCGAGGGTGTCTGCCGTGGTACCGGTAAACACGCTGGTGGTGTGGTTATCGCGCCAACCAAGCTCACCGACTTCTCGCCGATCGCCTGTGATGAAGAGGGCGGCGGCCTGGTCACCCAGTTCGACAAAGATGACGTCGAAGCCGCAGGCCTGGTGAAGTTCGACTTCCTCGGTCTGCGGACTCTGACCATCATCAAGTGGGCGATGGAAACCATCAACCGCGAGCAGGCCAAGAAGGGTCTGGATGACCTGAACATCGATTTCATCCCGCTGGATGACAAGAAAACCTACGAGTTGCTGCAAAAGGCTGAGACCACTGCGGTATTCCAGCTTGAATCGCGGGGCATGAAGGAGCTGATCAAGAAGCTCAAGCCTGACTGCCTGGAAGACCTCATCGCACTGGTAGCGCTGTTCCGCCCAGGCCCGCTGCAATCGGGCATGGTGGACGACTTCATCAACCGCAAGCACGGTCGCGCTGAACTGGCTTATCCGCATTCGGACTACCAGTACGAAGGTCTCAAGCCGGTGCTGGCACCGACTTACGGCATCATCCTGTACCAGGAACAGGTGATGCAGATCGCCCAGGTAATGGCCGGCTACACCCTCGGTGGTGCGGACATGCTGCGTCGCGCCATGGGTAAGAAAAAACCCGAGGAAATGGCCAAGCAGCGCGGCGGTTTCATTGAGGGTTGTGCCACCAACAATATCGACCCGGACCTGGCAGGTAACATCTTCGACCTGGTAGAGAAGTTCGCCGGTTACGGTTTCAACAAATCCCACTCTGCCGCCTATGGCCTGGTGTCTTACCAGACTGCCTGGCTGAAAACCCACCACCCGGCGCCGTTCATGGCCGCGGTGCTGTCGGCGGATATGCACAACACCGACAAGGTCGTGACCTTGATCGAGGAAGTGCGCAGCATGAAGCTGCGCCTTGATTCACCGGACGTGAACACCTCCGACTTCAAGTTCACGGTCAATGACGACGGGCGTATCGTCTATGGTCTGGGCGCGATCAAGGGTGTCGGTGAGGGCCCGGTAGAGGCTATCGTCGAAGCGCGCAAGGCCGGTCCGTTCAAGGATCTGTTCGACTTCTGTGAGCGCGTCGACCTCAAACGCATCAACAAGCGAACCCTCGATGCGCTGATCCGAAGTGGTGCCCTCGACCGTCTGGGGCCGTACTTCCATGACGAGCTCAAGGCCTACCAGGCCAACATCGACCGTAACCGCGCAGTATTGCTGGCCGCGATGGAAGAAGCGATCAAGGCCGCCGAGCAGACCGCCCGTACCGCTGACAGTGGGCACGCCGACCTGTTCGGCGGGTTGTTCGTCGAAGACGACGCCGATGTCTACGCCAACCACCGCAAGGCCCGTGAGCTGACCCTCAAAGAGCGCCTGCGTGGCGAAAAGGACACCCTCGGCCTGTACCTGACCGGTCACCCGATCGATGAGTACGAAGGCGAAATCCGCCGCTTCGCCCGTCAACGCATCATCGACTTGAAGCCGGCCCGCGACACTCAGACAGTGGCCGGCATGATCATCGCCCTGCGGGTAATGAAGAACAAAAAGGGTGACAAGATGGGCTTTGTCACCCTCGACGACCGATCCGGACGTATCGAAGCTTCGCTGTTTGCCGATGCCTTCATGGCCGCCCAGGCCCTGTTGCAGACCGACGCGATGGTGGTGGTCGAAGGCGAAGTCAGTAACGATGATTTCTCCGGCGGCCTGCGCCTGCGGGTCAAGCGCGTCATGAGCATGGAAGATGCCCGTACCAACCTGGCCGAAAGCCTGCGCCTGAAGGTGCATACCGACGCCCTCAAGGGCGACCGGCTGACCTGGCTGGGCGAGCTGTTCAAGCGCCATCGCGGGGCCTGCCCGATCACCATGGAGTACACCGGCAGCGATGCCAAGGCGATGTTGCAGTTCGGCGAAAGCTGGCGAATCGACCCGGCCGATGGCCTGATTCAGGCACTGCGTGACCAGTTCGGGCGTGAGAACGTCTTTTTGCAATATCGATGAATTTTTAATCTCGACCTGAATGCGCCTGATCCCTTAAGGTAGGGCGCCAAACGGATCAACCGGCCGGCCGCCTGGCCGTAGACCCTAGACGGATGCCTATGAACCCGAATTTTCTGGATTTCGAACAGCCGATTGCTGACCTGCAAGCCAAGATCGAAGAGCTGCGCCTGGTCGGCAATGACAACTCGCTGAACATCGGCGATGAAATCGCCCGTCTGCAAGACAAGAGCAGCACTCTGACCGAAAGCATTTTCGGCAATCTGACCAGCTGGCAGATTGCCCGTCTGGCGCGTCACCCACGTCGTCCGTACACCCTGGACTACATCGATCACCTGTTCACCGAGTTCGACGAACTGCACGGCGACCGCCACTTTGCCGACGACGCCGCGATTGTCGGCGGTATCGCCCGTCTGGACGACAAGCCAGTGATGGTCATCGGTCATCAGAAAGGCCGCGAAGTGCGTGAGAAGGTGCGCCGCAACTTCGGTATGCCGCGTCCGGAAGGCTATCGCAAAGCGTGCCGCCTGATGGAAATGGCCGAACGCTTCAAGATGCCGATCCTGACTTTCATCGACACCCCGGGTGCCTACCCGGGCATCGACGCCGAAGAGCGCAACCAGAGTGAGGCAATTGCCTGGAACCTGCGGGTCATGGCTCGCTTGAAGACCCCGATCATCGCTACCGTTATCGGTGAAGGTGGTTCTGGTGGTGCGCTGGCCATCGGCGTCTGCGATCAGCTGAACATGCTGCAGTACTCCACCTACTCGGTGATCTCGCCGGAAGGCTGCGCCTCGATTCTGTGGAAGACCGCCGAGAAGGCCTCCGATGCAGCCGAAGCCATGGGCATCACCGCCGAGCGCCTCAAGGGCCTGGGCATTGTTGACAAGGTAATCGCCGAACCGCTGGGCGGCGCTCACCGCGACCCGGCGAAAATGTCGGCAACCATCCGTGGCGAGCTGATCGAACAGCTGGACATGCTCAAGAAGTTCGACAACGATGCGTTGCTCAAGCGCCGTTATGACCGTCTGATGAGCTACGGGCTCTGATCTGACGCATCGGTGCTCCAGTTGCGGGTCAAGCCCGCTCCCACAGGCTTCACACAACCTGTGGGAGCGGGCTTGACCCGCGATTCGCAACCAGGTCCACACCGATGATTGATTTGCATCGCAAGCTTTCTCCCTGGCTAACCGTTCCGTCTTGGTGCGTTGCCCTCTCCGGCGGTCTCGACTCCACTGTCCTCCTGCATCGGCTGGTCAGTCTGTCCCGCCAACATCCGCTACCCCCCATTCGCGCCATCCACATCCACCACGGCCTGCAAGCTGCGGCTGACGCCTGGCCCGCCCATTGCCAGCGCCTGTGTGACGATCTTGGCGTCAAGTTGCAGATCATTCACATCAAGGTCGCCCCCGGTGCCAGTCTCGAGCAAGGCGCCCGTAACGCGCGTTATGCAGCCTTCGCTGAGGCTCTGCGTCCCGGCGAAGTGCTGTTGACCGGACAGCACCGCGAAGACCAGGCTGAGACCCTGCTGTTTCGGCTGTTGCGCGGGGCTGGTGTGCGCGGCCTGACTGCCATGCCTGCGCAGCGTGCACTGGGGCAGGGGCTGCTGTTGCGGCCTTTGCTCGATGTATCGCGAGAGGCGCTGGAGCACTACGCCCATGCGCAACAGCTGGCGTGGGTCGAAGATCCTTCCAATGGCGACACGCAGTATTCCCGTAACTATTTGCGTCACGCGGTAATCCCGGTGTTGCGCCAACGTTGGCCGCAAGCGGCACAGAATCTGGCGCGTACTGCCGAGCACCTGAGCGAAGCCCAAGGCTTGCTGGATGAGCTGGCGGTTCAGGACCTGGCCCAGGCGTCGACACCGAGCGGTTTCGATTGGCTGCCTCTGGCCTCATTGGACCTGGCGGCACTGCGTGCGTTGTCTCCGGCGCGCCAGCGCAATGCTTTGCAGTACTGGTTAGCGCAACGCACGCGTCTTCCGGACACGCGCCACTGGTGCGGATGGGAGGACCTGCGCGATGCATCAGGCGACGGACGGCCATGCTGGCGTCTGACCGACGGTGAGCTGCAGCATGCCAACGAGCGTATCTGGTGGCTGGCCGACGACTGGCTCAAGGCCCCGGTGGGGCAGAACTGGGACGATCCGGCGCAAAGCCTGACCTTGCCACACAATGGCCGCCTGCAGTTGAGCGGCATGATGCCGCAGGGGCCATTGCGCATCGCTTACCGCCAAGGCGGTGAAAGCCTGCAGATTGCCGGGCGCGGCCGCCGTGACCTCAAGCGCCTGCTCAACGAGTTGCAGGTGCCGGCGTTCGTCCGTTGCCGCCTGCCGTTGCTCTATCGCGACGAGCAGCTGCTGGCCGTGGCCAACCTGCCGCAACTGAGCCAGGGCGACTGGCAATTACACTGGTGTGTACCGACGAGCGTGCAAGGTTTGAGATGAAAGGCACATTCCGGTAGACTACGCTCCCTTCTTGATACAACTTCTGTGGCTTCCCCGAAATCACAGCAGTTGCCGATTACCAAGCAGTTTTTTGCTGGGCGATTCTAAAAATGTTTAGCGAGCTCCTAACCGGGTTTTCAACCCCCGGTGTGTTCAGACGCGGCAGTTTTTTAAGATGCACTGTGATTGACGCAGGTGATCGGGGGCTTCGGCCTTCCTTCGCTTTCCCCGGCGGCACTGACCGCTTTAACGCAGACTTCTAGGGTTTTTCATGACGCGCTACATATTCGTCACGGGCGGTGTTGTTTCTTCATTGGGGAAAGGCATTGCCTCGGCTTCATTGGCGGCCATCCTGGAGGCGCGGGGGCTCAAGGTCACCATGCTCAAGCTGGACCCGTACATCAACGTCGACCCGGGCACCATGAGCCCGTTCCAGCACGGTGAAGTGTTCGTCACCCACGACGGCGCCGAAACCGACCTGGACCTGGGCCACTACGAGCGGTTCATCCGCACGACCATGACCCAGAACAACAACTTCACCACCGGCCGTATCTACGAGCACGTGCTGCGCAAAGAGCGCCGTGGTGATTACCTGGGCGCGACCATCCAGGTCATTCCGCACATCACCGACGAAATCAAGCGCCGCATCATCAAGGGTGCTGGCGATGCCGACGTGGCCCTGGTGGAAATCGGCGGTACCGTGGGTGACATCGAGTCGCAACCGTTCCTCGAGGCGATCCGTCAACTGCGCGTCGAAGTGGGCTCCAAGCGCGCCATGCTGATGCACCTGACCCTGGTGCCGTACATCGCCACCGCTGGCGAGACCAAGACCAAGCCGACCCAGCACTCGGTCAAGGAACTGCGCTCCATCGGCCTGCAGCCTGACGTGCTGATCTGCCGCTCCGACCATCCGGTCGATGTCTCCTCGCGTCGCAAGATCGCCCTGTTCACCAACGTTGAAGAGCGTGCGGTGATCTCCCTGGAAGACGTCGACACCATCTACAAGATCCCGGCCGTGCTGCACGCCCAGGGTCTGGATGACTTCGTCGTCGAGCGCTTTGGCCTGCAGTGCAATGGCGCTGACCTGTCCGAGTGGGAAAAGGTCGTCGATGCCAAGCTCAATCCAGAGCACGAAGTGACCATCGCCATGGTCGGCAAGTACATGGAGCTGCTGGACGCCTACAAGTCGCTGATCGAAGCGATGAGCCATGCCGGCATCCAGAACCGCACCAAGGTCAACCTGCGTTACATCGATTCCGAAGACATCGAGAACCAGGGCACCAGCCTGCTCGAAGGCGCTGATGCCATCCTGGTACCGGGCGGCTTCGGTCTGCGCGGTGTCGAAGGCAAGATCACGGCCGTGCAGTACGCTCGTGAGAACAAGGTGCCGTACCTGGGTATCTGCCTGGGCATGCAGGTCGCGGTCATTGAGTTCGCCCGTAACGTCATGGGCTGGAAAGATGCCAACTCCACCGAGTTCGATCGCAACAGCGCTCACCCGGTTGTCGGCCTGATCACCGAGTGGGAAGACGCCACCGGCGCGGTTGAAACCCGTACCGAAGCCTCCGATCTGGGCGGCACCATGCGTCTGGGCGCCCAGGAGTGTCAGCTGGAAAGCGGCTCCAAGGTCCATGACTGCTACGCCAAGGATGTGATCGTCGAGCGTCATCGTCATCGCTACGAAGTGAACAACAAGCTGCTGCCACAACTGATGGAAGCCGGCCTCAAGGTTTCCGGTCGTTCCGGTGACGGCGCGTTGGTCGAAGTGGTCGAAGCCCAGGATCATCCGTGGTTCGTCGCTTGCCAGTTCCACCCTGAGTTCACCTCGACCCCGCGTGACGGTCATCCGCTGTTCAGCGGTTTCGTCAAGGCGGCACTGGCTCAAAAGAACAAGGCCTGATCATGACCCAGAAGATCATTCGCGTCGGTAACATCGAGATCGCCAACGACAAGCCGTTCGTCCTGTTCGGCGGCATGAACGTGCTGGAGTCCCGTGACCTGGCCATGAAGGTCTGCGAAGAGTACGTGCGGGTTACCGAGAAGCTCGGTATCCCTTACGTGTTCAAGGCCAGCTTCGACAAAGCCAACCGTTCGTCGATCAACTCCTACCGTGGCCCTGGCCTGGAAGAGGGGATGAAGATCTTCGAAGAGATCAAGCGCACCTTCAATGTTCCGCTGATCACCGATGTTCACGAACCACACCAGGCGCAAGCCGTGGCAGAGGTTTGTGACATCATCCAGTTGCCGGCCTTCCTGTCGCGCCAGACCGACCTGGTGGTGGCCATGGCCAAGACCGGCGCGGTGATCAACATCAAGAAGGCCCAGTTCCTCGCGCCTCAGGAAATGAAACACATCCTGACCAAGTGTGAAGAAGCCGGTAACGATCAATTGATCCTCTGCGAGCGTGGTTCGAGCTTCGGCTACAACAACCTGGTGGTGGACATGCTCGGCTTCGGCATCATGAAGCAGTTCGAGTACCCGGTGTTCTTCGACGTGACCCATTCCCTGCAGATGCCGGGTGGTCGCGCCGATTCCGCTGGCGGCCGTCGTGCCCAGGTCACCGACCTGGCCAAGGCCGGTCTGAGCCAGGGCCTGGCCGGGCTTTTCCTCGAAGCCCACCCGGACCCGGACAACGCCAAGTGTGACGGTCCGTGTGCCCTGCGCCTGGACAAACTGGAGCCATTCCTGGCCCAGCTCAAGCAACTGGACGATCTGGTGAAGAGTTTTCCGACGGTAGAAACCGCGTAATCCTCAATTCTCCGGTAAAGTACCCCCCGTTCAACCTCTGACCCTCGGGTCAGGGGTTTGCTTTCGCCAGGCCTGCCTGTTTCAAACTGCCCGGCGAGCGGCAAAGATTTTTCTCAGCTGCGTTGTTTTCGTCAATTCTGGAGTGCTTACAACAATGGCAAAAATCGTCGACATCAAAGGTCGTGAAGTTCTCGATTCGCGTGGTAACCCTACCGTAGAAGCGGACGTACTGCTCGACAACGGCATCATCGGTAGCGCCTGCGCGCCGTCCGGTGCTTCCACTGGCTCGCGCGAAGCGCTGGAGCTGCGTGATGGCGACAAGAGCCGTTACATGGGCAAGGGCGTACTGAAGGCTGTCGCCAACATCAACGGCCCGATCCGCGATCTGCTGCTGGGCAAAGACCCGGTTGACCAGAAAGCTCTCGACCGCGCCATGATCGACCTGGACGGTACCGAGAACAAGGCCAAGCTGGGCGCCAACGCCATTCTGGCTGTATCCCTGGCTGCTGCCAAAGCCGCTGCCCAGGATCAGGACCTGCCGCTGTACGCGCACATCGCCAACCTCAACGGCACCCCAGGCCAGTACTCGATGCCAGTGCCGATGATGAACATCATCAACGGTGGCGAGCACGCCGATAACAACGTCGATATCCAGGAGTTCATGGTTCAGCCGGTTGGCGCCAAGACCTTCTCTGACGGTCTGCGTATGGGCACCGAAATTTTCCATCACCTCAAAGCTGTGCTCAAGGCCCGTGGCCTGAACACCGCTGTAGGTGATGAAGGCGGTTTCGCGCCTAACCTGGCTTCCAACGAAGACGCCCTGGGCGCCATCGCTGAAGCTGTGGCCAACGCCGGCTACAAGCTGGGCACCGACGTGACTCTGGCCCTGGACTGCGCGGCCAGCGAATTCTACGAAGACGGCAAGTACAACCTGTCTGGCGAAGGCAAGTCGTTCGACGCTGAAGGTTTTGCCGAGTACCTGAAAGGCCTGACCGAGCGTTTCCCGATCATCTCGATCGAAGACGGTCTGGACGAGTCCGACTGGGCTGGCTGGAAGATCCTCACTGACAAGATCGGTGCCAAGGTGCAACTGGTTGGTGACGACCTGTTCGTGACCAACACCAAGATCCTCAAGGAAGGCATCGACAAGCAGATCGGCAACTCGATCCTGATCAAGTTCAACCAGATCGGCTCGCTGACCGAAACCCTGGAAGCCATCCAGATGGCCAAGGCTGCCGGTTACACCGCAGTGATCTCGCACCGTTCGGGCGAAACCGAAGATTCGACCATTGCCGACCTGGCCGTGGGTACCGCTGCCGGCCAGATCAAGACTGGTTCGCTGTGCCGTTCCGACCGCGTCTCCAAGTACAACCAGCTGCTGCGTATCGAAGAGCAACTGGGCAGCAAGGCTGTGTACCGTGGTCGTGCCGAGTTTCGCGGCTAAGCAAGAGATGGTAAAAAGACAGCAACCAAGGTTCGCTGAACAGTCATACTGACAGTTCAGCAACTTGTTGCGGCAGGTCTGTGTGCACAAAGCCTGGCTTCGGCCAGGCTTCGTGCCATCAGTGCCCTGCAGAGGTGGCGGTCTTTTTCCACTGGATACCCTGATGCGCAGTCCCTATTGGTTGTTCCTCGTTCTGCTCCTGCTGCTTGGTGGCCTGCAGTATCGCCTGTGGGTGGGCAATGGCAGCCTGGCCCATGTCACCGAACTCAAGCAACAGATTGCCGACCAGCACGCCGAAAACGAGCGTCTGCTGGAACGTAACCGTGTGCTTGATGCTGAAGTACTGGAGTTGAAAAAAGGTATGGAAACCGTCGAAGAACGGGCTCGCCATGAACTGGGTATGGTCAAGGAGGGTGAAACCCTCTACCAGCTTGCCCAATGAACCAGACCTTGCCGGCCTTCTGGGCCGTGATCCCCGCCGCGGGCGTTGGTGCCCGCATGGCTGCCGACCGGCCCAAGCAGTACCTGCAATTGGGCGGGCAGACCCTTCTCGAGCATAGCCTCGATTGTTTTCTCGACCATCCCTGTGTCAAAGGGGTGGTGGTCAGCGTTGCCGCTGACGATCCTTACTGGCCTGGCTTGCGCTGCGCCAGTGACCCACGCATTCAGCGTGCCGCCGGTGGCCAGGAGCGCGCCGATTCGGTGCTCAATGCCTTGCTGCTGCTGCATTCCCAGGGCGCGGCTGACAGCGATTGGGTGCTGGTACACGATGCCGCCCGCCCGAACCTGGCGCGCAGCGACCTGGACCGTTTGCTGTTCGAACTTGCCGACGATCCGGTAGGTGGTCTGTTGGCCGTGCCGGCCCGCGACACCCTCAAGCGCGCCGACGCCAACGGGCGGGTCAGCGCCACCATTGACCGCAGTACCGTGTGGCAGGCTTATACCCCGCAGATGTTTCGTCTGGGCACATTGCACCGGGCCCTGGCCGATAGTCTGGTGGCGGATGTGGTGATCACCGATGAGTCCTCGGCCATCGAGTGGGCGGGGCAGGCGCCGCGCCTGATTGAGGGGCGTAGTGACAACATCAAGGTGACCCGGCCGGAAGACCTGGAGTGGCTGCGTCAGCGCTGGGCCAAGCGCGGCTGAATACAGCGGGCCTGTAGGCGCCGGCATTGCCGGCGAAGTTTTTTCAGCCCGCGCGATACTCAGGCAACAGCGCCAACCCCTCACGCAAATAGTCCACCAGCTTGCGCACCTTCGGTGACAGATGCCGTTGCTGCGGGTACAGCGCCCACACTGCTGTGTTGGGCGGTTGCTGCGCTTCAAGCAACGAAATCAGCGCCCCGGTCTTCAAGTGCTCAAGCACGTAATAGTCTGGCAGCTGACACAACCCCATGCCCTGCAGTGCTGCATCCAGCACCGCCTGGCCGCTGTTGCAGCGCCAGTTGCCTTGCACCCTGAGAGCTTGCTCACGACCATCCTGCTGCAGCGTCCAGATATCCGAGCTGCCGATCAGGCAATTGTGCCGAGCCAGTTCCGACACGCTGTGCGGTCGACCGTAGTGCTCCAGATATGCCGGCGAGGCGCACAGGTACATGCGCCGCGGAGCCAGGCGCGTTGCAACCAGGCGCGAATCCTGAAGGCGGCCCAGGCGAATGGCCAGGTCCATGCCTTCATGGAGCAGGTCAAGGGTGCGATTGCTCAGTTCGACATCGACCCGCAGTTGCGGGTACAGCGCCATGAAGCGCGTCACCAGCGGCACGATGAAGCGCTCGCCATAGGCCACCGCGCAGGTCATGCGCAGCAAGCCTTTGGGCTCACTGGTGAGATCGCCCATGGCGCGCAAGGCTTCCTCCCGGCCATCCTGCAGACGCTGGCAATGCTGCAGAAACGTCTGTCCAGCTTCGCTCAAGGTCACTTTGCGCGTGCTGCGGTAAAGCAGGCGAGTTTGCAGGCGGTCTTCCAGTCGGGCGATCTGGCGGCTGATATGTGAAGACGAAACCCCCAGGCGTTCGGCCGCAGCGGTGAATTGGCCCGATTCGGCCACTGCGACAAACTCGTCGATACCTTCCCAGCGGCTACTCATGGATTATCCCTATACAGCAATAATGTTTTGTCTTTGTCCTGATTATTAATCAAATGATGATGAATTACACTTCGAGCTTGAACTGACCCCTTGCTGGAGAAGATTGATGATCAAGTCCCGTGCCGCCGTTGCCTTCGAGGCCAAGAAACCGCTGGAGATCGTCGAAGTCGACGTGGCCATGCCCAAGGCGGGTGAAGTGCTGTTGCGCGTTGTTGCCAGCGGTGTCTGCCACACCGATGCCTACACCCTGTCCGGTGCGGACCCTGAAGGTATCTTTCCATCGATCCTGGGCCATGAAGGCGGCGCGATCGTCGAGGCGGTGGGTGAGGGCGTCACCTCGGTGGCGGTGGGTGATCATGTGATCCCGCTGTATACCCCTGAGTGCGGCCAGTGCAAGTTCTGCCGGTCCGGCAAGACCAACCTGTGTCAGGCCATTCGCGCGACTCAGGGCAAAGGCCTGATGCCTGACGGCACCACGCGTTTCTCCTACAAGGGGCAGCAACTGTTCCACTACATGGGGACTTCGACCTTTTCCGAGTACACCGTGCTGCCGGAAATTTCCGTGGCCAAGATCCAGAAAGAAGCGCCGCTGGAGAAGGTCTGTCTGCTCGGTTGTGGTGTCACCACCGGCATCGGCGCGGTGCTCAATACCGCCAAGGTCAAACCGGGCGATACCGTGGCCATCTTCGGTCTCGGTGGCATCGGCCTGTCGGCGATCATTGGTGCGGTCAAGGCCAAGGCTGCGCGGATCATTGCCGTGGACATCAATCCGGGCAAGTTCGAAATCGCCAGGCAACTGGGCGCCACCGATTGTGTCAATCCCAAGGATTACGACCGCCCGATCCAGGACGTCATCGTTGATCTCACCGACGGCGGTGTGGACTTCTCCTTCGAATGCGTAGGCAACGTACAACTGATGCGCGCCGCGCTGGAATGCTGCCACAAGGGCTGGGGCGAGTCGGTGATCATTGGTGTCGCCGGCGCGGGTCAGGAAATCTCCACCCGTCCGTTCCAGCTGGTGACCGGCCGGGTCTGGCGCGGTTCAGCGTTTGGCGGCGTGCGTGGCCGCAGCGAGCTGCCGAGCTACGTGGAAATGTCGGAAAAAGGCGAGATCCCGCTGGATACCTTCATCACCCACACCATGGGCCTGGAAGACATCAACAAGGCATTCGACCTGATGCATGAAGGCAAGAGCATTCGTAGCGTCATCCATTTCTGAGGTTTGCCATGAGCCTGGAAAACATTTCCTGCCAGAAGAGTTTCGGTGGCTGGCACAAGCGCTACCGCCATCGCTCCGAGGTGCTTGGTTGTGACATGGTGTTTGCCGTCTACCTGCCGCCGCAAGCGGAGCAGGGCGGCAAACTGCCGGTGCTGTACTGGCTTAGCGGCCTGACCTGCACCGACGAGAACTTCATGCAGAAGGCGGGTGCGCACAAGCTTGCGGCCGAGCTGGGGTTGATCATTGTCGCCACCGACACCAGCCCGCGCGGGCCTCAGGTGCCGGTCGATCCTGAGAGCGCTTGGGACTTTGGCCTCGGCGCTGGTTTTTACCTCAACGCCACAGAACAACCCTGGGCCCAGCACTACCGCATGCATGACTATGTGGTGCATGAGCTACCGAAGCTGGTCGAGGCGCATTTCCCCGCGTCAGATCGTCGCGGCATCAGCGGCCACTCCATGGGCGGCCACGGTGCACTGGTCTGTGCGTTGCGCAATCCCAAGCGTTATCAGTCAGTATCGGCGTTCGCCCCGATCAGCAATCCGATGGATTGCCCCTGGGGCCAGAAGGCCTTCTCCCGCTACCTGGGTGAAGACCGCACACGCTGGCGCGAATGGGATGCCAGTGTATTGATTGCCGAAGCGAAGGAGCGCCTGCCGTTGCTGGTGGACCAGGGGGATCGCGATGATTTCCTCGAAACCCAGCTCAAACCTCAGGTATTGGTCCAGGCGGCGAAGGCTGCCGGTCATCCACTTGAACTGCGCTTGCAGCCAGGTTATGACCACAGCTACTACTTCATCGCCAGCTTTATCGATGAGCACCTGCGTCATCATGGTGTGGCCCTGGGTTTGTTGTAGGCACTGTCTTACAAATCAGCCTAATGCCCGGCAAAGCGGGTAGAATCACGCCCTGACTCAATCAGGGCGTTTTTTTATGCGTATTGGCCACGGCTACGATGTGCACCGCTTCGCGGAAGGCGATTTCATCACCTTGGGTGGGGTGCGCATTGCGCACACGTTCGGGCTACTGGCCCATTCCGATGGCGATGTATTGCTGCACGCCCTGAGCGATGCCCTGCTCGGCGCTGCGGCGCTGGGCGACATCGGCAAACACTTCCCCGACACTGACCCGCAGTTCAAGGGGGCAGACAGCCGTGTGCTGTTGCGTCATGTGGTCAAGATCGTTCAGGCCAAAGGCTGGAAAGTCGGCAATGTCGACGCCACCATCGTCGCCCAGGCGCCGAAGATGGCCCCGCATATCGACACCATGCGCCAACTGATCGCTGAAGACCTGCAGGTCGAGCTGGATCAGGTCAATGTCAAGGCTACCACCACCGAGAAGCTTGGCTTCACCGGTCGCGAAGAAGGCATTGCCGTCCACGCCGTTGCCTTGTTGCTGCCAGCATGACCGAACTGGAACTGCTCGGCCCGCGTGCATCGGGCCCGGCGCTGGGTAGCGCGATTCTCAAGGCCACCGCCGAAGACTTTCAGGTCGATGAAGTCCTCGATATCCCCCTGTCCGGTGCTGGCGAGCACCTATGGTTGTGGGTCGAAAAACGCGACCTCAATACCGAAGAAGCTGCGCGCCGTCTGGCCCGGGCTGCTGGCGTACCGCTGCGCAATATCAGCTATGCCGGCCTCAAGGATCGTCAGGCTCTGACCCGTCAATGGTTCAGCCTGCACCTGCCGGGCAAGGCCGATCCGGACTTGAGCGCGGCGGAAAATGAAACCCTGAGCATCCTCAAGCAGACCCGGCACTCGCGCAAGCTGCAGCGTGGCGCCCATTCGGCCAATGGCTTCACCTTGCGCCTGACCGCGCTGAATGCTGAGCACCCGGCATTGGACGCGCGTCTGGAGCAACTACGCAGCCAAGGCGTTCCCAACTATTTTGGAACCCAGCGCTTCGGCCATGCCGGCGGCAATGTTCACGATGCCCACGACTGGGCCGGGCGTCAGGCCCTGCCGGAACAGCGCAATGTACGTTCACGACTGCTTTCCAGTGCTCGCAGCTATGTGTTCAACCAGGTGCTGGCGCAGCGCGTAGCCGACGGCAGCTGGCAGCACGCTCAGGTCGGCGACCTGTTGGCCTTCACCGATAGCCGTAGCTTTTTTCCGGCCGGCGAAGCGGAGTGTTCCGATCCGCGTCTGGCCATTCTTGACTTGCATCCCACCGGCCCACTCTGGGGCGAGGGGCAGTCAGCCGCCAGCGGCGCCACTGGCGAACTCGAACAGCGCATCGGTGAGCAGCATGCGTCGTTGTGCCAATGGTTGGCGCGGGCGGGCATGAGCCATGAACGTCGCATCCTGCGACTGCCCATTGGCGGCCTGACGTGGCATTATCCCGAGCCTGATATTCTGCAACTGGAATTCGTCCTTCCGGCCGGATGCTTTGCCACCGTCGTGGTGCGCGAGCTTGTTGATCTGGTGTCGGCAGGGCAGACGGACAGCCCATGCGTATTCTGATTTCGAACGACGACGGTGTTACCGCACCCGGACTCGCCGCGCTGCATGCTGCGCTGGCGGACTATGCCGACTGTGTAGTGATTGCCCCGGATCAAGACAAGAGCGGCGCCAGCAGTTCGCTGACGCTCGACCGCCCCTTGTGCCCGCAGACGCTGGCCAACGGCTATATCAGCCTCAATGGCACGCCGACCGATTGCGTACACCTGGGGCTCAACGGTCTGTTGGAGCAAACACCGGACATGGTGGTATCGGGAATCAACCTGGGCGCCAACCTGGGCGATGACGTGCTTTACTCCGGTACGGTGGCCGCCGCCCTCGAAGGGCGCTTCCTCGCTGGTACTTCCTTCGCTTTTTCGTTGCTCTCGCGCCTGCCGGACAACCTGCCGACGGCCGCCTATTTCGCACGCAAGCTGGTTGAGGCGCACAAGACTCTGGAGTTACCGCCGCGAACAGTGCTCAATGTGAATATCCCCAACTTGCCGCTCGAGCATATCCGCGGTGTTCAGTTGACGCGTCTGGGGCATCGCGCCCGCGCTGCGGCCCCGACCAAGGTGGTCAACCCGAGGGGCAAGGAAGGCTACTGGATCGCAGTGGCCGGTGATGCCGAGGACGGCGGCCCGGGCACGGATTTTCATGCGGTGATGCAGGGCTATGTTTCGATCACCCCGTTGCAGCTCGACCGCACGTTCAACGATGCTTTCGAGCGCCTGGATGGTTGGCTGGAGGGGCTGCTCTGATGCGTGAACAGGAGGATCTGATGCGCCATGGTATCGGTTTTACCTCGCAACGAACCCGTGAGCGGCTGATTCAGCGGTTGATCGAAGAGGGCGTGTCCAACCCCAAAGTACTCGATGTGCTGCGGCGTACGCCGCGTCACTTGTTTGTCGACGAGGCGCTGGCACACCGCGCCTATGAAGACACGGCGCTGCCGATCGGCAACAACCAGACGATTTCCCAGCCATTCATGGTCGCGCACATGAGTGAGCTGCTGCTGCAGGCGGGCCCTCTGGACAAAGTGCTGGAGATCGGCACCGGTTCGGGTTATCAGACCGCCATCCTCGCGCAACTGGTCGAGCGGGTGTTCTCTGTGGAGCGCATCAAGGTGCTCCAGGATCGCGCCAAGGAACGACTGACCGAGCTCAATCTGCGTAACGTGGTGTTCCGCTGGGGTGATGGTTGTGAAGGCTGGCCGGCGCTGGCGCCTTACAATGGCATCATCGTCACGGCCGTGGCTCCGGAAGTTCCGCAGGCCTTGCTTGATCAGCTCGCCCCGGGCGGGCGTATGGTCATTCCGGTGGGGCCGACAGGGGACACCCAGCATTTGATGCTGATCGTGCGTGAAGAGCATGGGTTTTCGCAGCAGGTGCTGGGTGCTGTGCGTTTCGTACCGTTGCTGACCGGCCCGCTGGCCTGATCAAGACTTTTTTTCACAGCGGGCGAATTCCTCCGGCATTGTCCTGTCTATCTGGCAGGCTACCCTATGCTGTTGGGGGCACATTTTGCGCACGCCCGGCGTCCGCAAGGCACATGTGCTCGGTTATAATTGAAACAATATTGCATTTTCACAGCAGTCACCATGAGAGGGAGCGGCGGGTGGGTCACACAATCATTCAGCAGCGCAGGGGATTTTCGAGCTTCAAGCTTCTGGTGATTGCACTTGCCGTGGGTTCACTGGTTTCCGGCTGCTCCAGCACATCCAGCAATAGCGCCCGTGTGGTCGACCGCAATGCGCCACCGGTAGCCAAGCGTCCTGCCACGACCAGCGGCCAGTATGTGGTGCGCCCGGGGGACACGCTTTACTCCATTGCCTTCCGTTATGGCTGGGACTACAAGGCCCTTGCAGCGCGCAACAGCATTGCAGCGCCGTATACCATCCGGCCAGGCCAGGCGATTCGCTTCGATGGACGCTCCAACGGGCAGGCCAGCGGCGCCACCACGGTGGTCACCACCTCGTCATCGCCTTCGAGCAAGACCACCATCACCACCCGCCCGGCCGGTACTCCAGCCAAGCCCGTGACGACCACACCAGTGACGCCAGCGCCTGTGGCAACCACTGCCACCACCGCGCCGGTCCAAGTGCCTGCAACTGAGCGAGCAGTGGGTGGCTGGGCATGGCCGGCCACGGGTGTACTGATTGGAAAATTTGCTTCAAACGGCAGTTTGAATAAAGGCATTGATATCGCCGGTGATTTGGGACAGCCTGTTTTTGCTGCGTCTGATGGTTCAGTTGTCTACGCCGGGAGTGGCTTGCGGGGCTACGGCGAGTTGGTCATCATCAAGCACAGCGACACCTACGTCAGTGCCTACGGCCACAACCGCAGGCTTTTGGTTCGGGAGGGACAGCAGGTCAAAGTTGGGCAGACAATTGCCGAAATGGGTTCCACGGGCACAGACCGGGTGAAGCTGCATTTTGAGATTCGCCGCCAGGGCAAACCTGTTGATCCGCTGCAATTCCTGCCGCGTCGTTGATTGCTAGTACCCGGCCTGTTCCTCGCGTAGAGGGGACAGGCTCCAGCGTTGCCAGGGATATCGGCGTCGCTCGAGTCTGAGTTCGAACTCAGCAAAGGACTATAACAATGGCTCTCAGTAAAGAAGTGCCGGAGTTTGACATCGACGATGAAGTGCTCCTGATGGAGACGGGCATCGTTTTGGAAACGGATGTGGTGTCAGACGAACCTGCTGTATCTTCGGTTCGGACCAGGGCTAAACAAGGCTCTACGCTTAAGCAGCACAAGTACATCGATTATACGCGTGCGCTTGATGCAACCCAGTTGTACCTCAATGAAATCGGCTTTTCGCCTTTGCTCTCGCCAGAGGAAGAGGTTCATTTTGCGCGCCTGTCGCAAAGTGGCGATCCGGCCGGACGCAAGCGCATGATCGAGAGCAACCTGCGTCTGGTGGTGAAAATCGCCCGGCGTTATGTGAATCGCGGGCTTTCGCTGCTGGACTTGATCGAAGAGGGCAACCTGGGGTTGATTCGCGCGGTCGAGAAGTTCGATCCCGAGCGTGGTTTCCGTTTCTCCACCTATGCCACCTGGTGGATCCGGCAAACCATCGAACGAGCGATCATGAACCAGACCCGCACGATTCGCTTGCCGATTCATGTGGTCAAGGAGCTCAACGTTTACCTGCGCGCGGCGCGTGAACTGACCCAGAAGCTCGATCACGAACCGTCCCCGGAAGAGATCGCCAGTCTCCTGGAAAAGCCCGTTGGAGAGGTCAAACGCATGCTCGGGCTCAACGAGCGTGTATCCTCGGTGGATGTTTCGCTGGGGCCGGACTCTGACAAGACCCTGCTCGATACCCTGACCGACGATCGCCCTACAGACCCTTGCGAGCTGCTCCAGGATGATGACCTGTCCCAGAGTATCGACCAATGGCTGAGCGAGCTGACTGACAAGCAGCGCGAAGTGGTGATTCGCCGTTTCGGCCTGCGTGGGCACGAAAGCAGCACCCTGGAAGATGTCGGGCTGGAGATAGGCCTGACCCGTGAGCGGGTACGCCAGATCCAGGTCGAGGGCCTCAAGCGCCTGCGTGAGATCCTTGAGAAGAACGGCCTGTCCAGTGAGTCGCTGTTCCAGTAAGCACTGCTTGCAGCAAAGAACGCCTCGACGTGATCGAGGCGTTTTTGTTTGTGGATGAAATGCGCTACTGGGAGGCATTTCCTGTTGTTACCAGGGAAACATCTGGTTTTAGTCGAAAGCGCTCATCGTTGTTGGCACAGTTGTTTTCCGTGTAAGCCTTCGCTTACTTGTTATGTAAGCCATCGCTATAGGCTTTAGTAGAACGTTGTCGTTTTAAGTGTGGTTGATTTTGTAACTTATTGATAAATAACAACTTTGTCGTTTGTTTCAGAGAGGTTTCTGCAGCTTTTTGAGAGATTTGCCCCATTGAAGGAAATGCTGCAGCCGCTAGTATCTCAATTGTGTCTACGGACTGACACAGGCTATCAAGGATGACGGCCAAGGACATCGCAGGACGCGATTCATCAGGATGATGAAAGGGAACAAAGGGACTACGGAAAAAATGTGGGCGGGTTAAACCGCCCCTTTTTTTTGCCTGCAAATGTCTAGTCCTGAAATAGGTTTACACCTTTTCAGGTAGGCCGTTAGGCCTCAGAACGCCCGATGCACCGCATCGGGCGTTTTGTTTTTCAGGGCCATGTGTGGCCGCTCCGTATTGTAGATTTGCAC